>NZ_JAFLRG010000001.1:2400000-3600000 GCF_017315725.1 Trinickia acidisoli | reverse complement strand
GCGCGACGGTCGAGGTGGTGGGAACGGGCCGCGATGCGGCACAAGCCGTCGATGCCGTGGCGCGCGAACTGCTGCGCGAGGTGCACGGCGAACTCGAGGAAACGCCGGCGCGTGTCAAGTCGCCCGCGCCGGGGCAGGTTGTGCGCCCTGTGGGCGTGCCGCTCGATCCGAACACGCTCGCGGGCGTGTGTGCGGCGCCAGGCATTGCCGTCGGCAAGCTCGTGCGTTGGGACGATGCCGAGTTCGCTCCGCCCGAGCGCGCGAGCGGCACGTCGGCGGCCGAGAGCCGCCTGCTCGATCGCGCGCTCGCCACCGTGGATGCGGAATTGAACACGACCGTGCGCGACGCGTCGCAACGCGGCGCCGTGGGCGAAGCGGGCATCTTCGCCGTGCATCGCGTTCTGCTCGAAGACCCGACGCTCGTCGACGCGGCGCGCGACCTCATCAGTCTCGGCAAGAGCGCGGGATTCGCCTGGCGCGAAGCGATCCGCGCGCAAATCGCCGTGCTGACCCATATCGAAGACATGCTGCTCGCCGAGCGCGCGGCCGATCTGCGCGACATCGAAAAGCGCGTACTGCGCGCACTTGGCTACGTGAATCCGGCCGCGCGCGCATTGCCCGACGAAGCCGTGCTCGCCGCAACCGAATTCACGCCGTCGGATTTGTCGTCGCTCGATCGCGAACGCGTGAGTGCGATCGTGATGGCAGCGGGCGGCGCGACCTCGCACGCGGCGATCATCGCGCGCCAGCTTGGAATTCCCGCGCTCGTGGCCGTTGGCGACGCATTGCATGCGATTCCCGACGGCACGCAGGTGGTTGTCGACGCCAGCGCCGGCCGCCTCGAATATGCACCGACGCAGCTCGACGTGGAACGCGCGCGCTTCGAGCGCCAGCGTCTGGCCGGCGTGCGCGAAGCGAACCGTCGCACGTCGCAGCAAGCGGCGGCGACGCGCGACGGCCGTGCGATCGAAGTCGCCGCGAACATCGCGACGGTCGACGACGCACGCACCGCGATCGAGAACGGCGCCGACTGCGTGGGTCTTCTGCGCACGGAGCTGCTGTTCATTCACCGCGAATCGGCGCCGAATGCCGACGAGCATCGACAAAGCTATCAGGCGATCGTGGACGAGCTCCGGGGCCGCACGGCGATCATCCGCACGCTCGACGTCGGGGCCGACAAGGAGGTGCCGTATCTGACGCTGCCGCCGGAGACGAATCCCGCGCTCGGCCTGCGCGGTATCCGGCTCGCGCAGGTGCGCCCCGATCTGCTCGACGATCAGTTGCGCGGCCTCATCGCGGTGCAGCCGCACGGCTGCGTTCGTATTCTGCTGCCGATGGTGACCGATGCGGGTGAACTCGTGCGTGTGCGCCAGCGCATCGACGATCTCGCGCGCGGCTTGGGCCGTACGGACCCGATCGAAGTGGGCGTGATGATCGAGGTGCCGTCGGCGGCATTGCTTGCCGATCAGCTCGCACGCCATGCCGATTTTCTGTCGATCGGCACGAACGATTTGACGCAATACACGCTCGCGATGGATCGATGCCAAGCCGACCTGGCCGCGCAAGCCGACGGCCTGCATCCCGCGGTGCTGCGTTTGATCGACCAGACGACGCACGGTGCCGCCAAGCACGGCAAGTGGGTGGGCGTATGCGGCGCGCTCGCGGGCGACCCCGTGGCCGTGCCGGTGCTCGTGGGCCTTGGCATCACCGAGCTGTCGGTGGACCCCGTCGCCGTGCCCGGCATCAAGGCGCGCGTGCGCAACCTCGATTATCAACTGTGCCGGCAGCGCGCGAGCGATTTGCTCGCGCTCGATTCGGCACAGGCGGTAAGAGCAGCAAGCCGCGAGATTTGGCCGTTGGATTAGCAGTCCTAACTAATCGAACGACCGAAATCGCACTTAGACGATAGACGACAAAGTATCAACGACGAGACAGACCAACTGGAGGATTCAATGGATGCGAACCCATTCCTAAAGATACAGCGCCTAGGACGGGCGCTGATGCTGCCGATTGCGGTATTGCCCGTCGCGGGCATCTTGCTGAGGCTCGGCCAGGCCGACGTCCTCAACATCAAGATGATCGCCGACGCGGGCGGCACGATCTTCGACAACTTGCCGCTGCTCTTCGCCATCGGCGTTGCGGTGGGTTTCGCAAAGGAAAACAACGGCGTGGCGGCGCTTGCCGGGGCGATCGGCTATCTGATCGAGATCGCCGTGATGAAGGACATCAACGACAAGCTCAACATGGGGGTGCTCTCGGGCATCATCGCGGGCGTCGTCGCGGGGCTGCTCTACAACCGGTACAAGGACATCAAGCTGCCCGAGTACCTCGCCTTCTTCGGCGGCAAGCGGTTCGTGCCGATCATAACGGGGCTAGTGTGCGTGGTGCTCGGGATCGTGTTCGGGTACGTCTGGCAGCCCGTGCAACTGGCCATCGACGCAACCGGCCACTGGCTGACGACGGCCGGCGCGCTTGGTGTGTTCGTCTACGGCACGCTGAACCGGCTCTTGCTCGTCACGGGTTTGCACCACATCATCAACTCGCTGGCCTGGTTCGTGTTCGGCACGTTCACGCCTCCGGGCGGCGGCGCCGCCGTGACGGGCGATCTGCACCGTTTCTTCGCGGGCGACCCCACCGCGGGCGGCTTCATGACGGGCTTCTTCCCGATCATGATGTTCGGTCTGCCGGCTGCGTGTCTCGCGATGTTCCATGAAGCACCGAAGGAGCGCCGCGCGTTGGTTGGCGGGCTGCTGCTCTCGATGGCCCTCACGTCGTTCCTCACGGGCGTGACCGAGCCGGTCGAGTACACGTTCATGTTCCTCGCGCCCGTGCTCTACGTGATTCACGCGCTGCTGACGGGGCTCTCGCTTGCGATTTGCCAAGCGCTAGGCATCCATCTGGGCTTCACGTTCTCGGCCGGCGCGATCGACTACGTACTCAACTACGGTCTGTCGACGAAGGGGTGGCTCGCGATTCCGGTCGGTATCGCGTATGCCGTCGTCTACTACGGCTTGTTCCGCTTCTTCATTCGCAAGTTCAACATGGCCACGCCGGGCCGCGAACCCGCGACGGCCGATGCGCAGGTCGAATCGTATGCCGCGGGCGGCTACGTGGCACCGGCCGCCGGCGCCGCGCTCTCGCGTGCGGATCGCTACATCGCCGCGCTCGGCGGCGCGCAGAACCTGACGCTCATCGATGCCTGCACGACGCGCCTGCGTTTGTCCGTCGCCGATGCCGAGAAGATTTCGGAGCCTGCGCTGAAGGCGGCCGGTGCTCGCGGGGTGCTCAAGCGCGATCCGCACAACGTGCAGGTGGTGATCGGGCCCGAAGCCGACTTGATCGCCGATGAAATGCGCGCCGTGGTGGCCGGCGGTGCGGCCGCGGGCGCTGCGCGAGTTGCACCGGCTGCTGCGGCCGCCGCAGCGAAGGTGTCCGACGGGCAAGCCGGACCCCTCGATCCGGACCCGATGCGCTGGCTCGCCGTCTTCGGCGGCGCGACGAACGTCGCTGCGCTCGATCCTGTGGCGGCGACGCGGCTGCGTGTCGTCGTGCGCGATCCGTCGGCCGTCGACCGTCAGCGGCTCGCCGCGCTCGATGTGGCTTGGGTATCGGCCGATACGTTCCACATCGTCTGCGGGCCGGCCGCGGCGCGCTACGCGCAGCAGCTTGCGACGCGTCTGCCCGCATCGGGCGGACCCTCACCTCAGCCGGTTTGAGGCGCAGAGAAGCCTAACGTCGCGTTCGAGCGGCGCAGGCACGAACGGGAAACGGCGCTTGTGCGCCGTTTTTCGTTGGCGGGACGCCATGCGAGACTCGAAGCGAGAGGCGAAGACGGGAAAGCGGAAAGGACGGAAGAACACGGCGAACAAAAAAAACCGCCGCATGAACTGCGACGGGATCGTGTGCGGGCAGGGCAGCGTGCCGACGCCGGACGGGCCGCCCCTGAATCGACTCAGGCGTATTCGGCCAGCGCCGAGCGCATCTTTTTCATCGCACTCGCTTCGATCTGACGAATCCGCTCGGCCGATACGCCGAATTCGTCGGCGAGCTCATGCAGCGTGGAGCCACCCGAGCCGTCGTCCTCGACGTTGAGCCAGCGTGCTTCGATGATGCGGCGGCTGCGCGCATCGAGCGAATCGAGGGCTTGCGCGATGCCGTCCGTTTGCATCCTGTCTTTCTGGCGCGCAGAGAGCACGGCCGTCGGTTCGTTGTGCGAATCGGCCAGATAGGCGATCGGCGCGAACGATTCCTCGCCGTCTTCGACCTGCCCTTCGAGCGCGATGTCGCCGCCCGACAGACGCGTTTCCATCTCCGAGACTTCCTCGCGTTTGACGTTGAGTTCTTTCGCGAGGCCGTCGATTTCGTCGGGCGTAAACGCATGCAGCCCCTGCTTGTGGCTGCGCAGATTGAAGAACAGCTTGCGCTGCGCTTTCGTGGTGGCAACCTTCACCGTGCGCCAGTTACGCAGGATGTATTCGTGGATCTCCGCCTTGATCCAATGGATGGCGTACGACACCAGGCGCACGTTTTGCTCGGGATCGAAGCGCTTTACGGCCTTCATCAGACCGATGTTGCCTTCTTGGATCAGATCGGCGTGCGGCAGGCCGTAACCGAGGTAGTTGCGCGCGATCGATACGACGAGGCGCAGGTGCGACAACACGAGCCCGCGTGCAGCCTCGAGGCTGCCGCGCTGGCGGTATTCGGTGGCGAGCTCGCGTTCTTCCTCGGCGCTCAGCATCGGAATCCGGTTGACCGCCTGGATGTAAGCGTCGATGTTGCCGAGCTGCCCGGGCAGTAGCGATGGCGCGAGCGTCAGAGCACCTGCCGAAGCGGCCTTAGCGGCCGCCGGGCGCAAAGTATTCGGAAGGGTCATAGCGTTGCTCACCTAGGAAACTCCTGTAATACAAATGACTGCACAGTCACGAAAACGACTCCACGGGGATATTAGCACTCCCTTTTGCCGAGTGCTAAGCATTCGAGTCCACCGTCCAAACGAAGTTCCCTTCATCTATCGAAATTGGGTTTCGATAGATTATCTTACGCCTTTCGTTGTCCGGGCGCCTGCCGCGCTCGGTCATGACCCCCTCTCTTCCTATGCAGCCAGGGCGTTGATGCGGATTGAAACGACGTTTTGCGGGAAGCAGCACCGATGCGGCCGATTGATACGAAGTAAGATCATTCGACCCCGGAAGTACAACCGGGAGCGATCGGTACGTGACTCGTTCGTTGGAGTATCGAGATGAATAAGAAAAACGATTTGATCCCGCTCAAAACAGCAGCACTGCGATGCGTCGCGGCGGCGGCGTTGCTCGGCGGCGCGGCGACCGCTCACGCGCAAGCGTCGGCGGCGCCGTCGTCCGACCACACTTTTGGCGTCCAGGTTGCGCTCGGCGTGGCGGAGCACAAGGTCAAGAAAGCCGATCTCGGCTTTGTTTGGGATCCCGGTCTGAACGGGGGGGAGATCGGCGGCTGGCATTTCTCGCTGACGGGCGAGGCGCATCTTAGCTACTGGCACACGGACGAAGGGACGTTTCACAACGACGTCTATGCATTCGGCGTTACCCCGATGGTGCGCTTCATCAAGGATGCGGGCGCGATCCGTCCGTACCTCGAGGCGGGCGCCGGCTTTCGCCTGCTCTCGCATCCGACGATCACCGATAACTACACGCTGTCGACGGCGTTTCAGTTCACGGAAGTGATCGGCGTCGGCGCACAGTTTGGCGCGCGTCAGCAGTACCAGGCGGGGTTTCGCTTTCAGCACATCTCGAATGGCGGTATCAAAGAGCCGAATCCTGGTATAAATTTCAGCCAGCTATACGTGCAATACAACTTCTGACGCTGGCGCATCCGCGCCGGGCGCATGGGAGCGGAGCGATGGCGGCAAAGGTGATCGAGGCGATTCGGGCGCTCGAGCGCGATCGGTTTCGCGCGATGGTGGACGGCGACGTCCCGCTGCTCAACCAATTGCTCTCGGAGAGCGTGAGCTTCGTCCATACCAACGGTAAGCGCGAGACCAAGCAGCAGTTCATCGATGCCATTTCCGCCGGCCATCGACGCTATCGGCAGATCGAGGTGCAATCTCAAGACGTGGTGCCCGTTGGCAGCGGCACTTGCGTCGTCACGGGCCGCGCGCTGCTCGAGATGGAAGCGAACAATGGCGCGTTGCTGTTCCCGATTGCCTATACGGCCATCCAGGCGCAAGAGGGCGGCCACTGGCGCCTCGTCGCTTGGCACGCGACGCGCTGCGCGCTCGAGTAGAGTCGCGCAGCGCGTCGTGGGCGTCGCCCGCTCATGGCGGGCGAGCGCTCGGTTGCGCCAAGTTCGTTCAAGCCGCGGCGGCTTCGTCTTCGCGCTCTCTATCCCATTCGAATCGATTGACGGCGGACACGAGCGCATCGGCCGCCGCTGTCGCCGGGTTCAGATCCACGCCGACGCCATAGCGCATACCCTGGGCGCCTCGCCCGTCGTGGCCGTCCACGCGACACGCGACGAAAGCTGCCGTGCGCCCGTCGCTCGTGTGGACCGTTTCGTAATCGCAGACTTGCACGCGCTCGCGCGCGGCTGTCGAAATCGTCTCGGTGACGGCCCGCACCCACGCTTCTCCGCCGTCGCAGATTGAAGCCGCGTCGATACGCGCGACCTCTCGCCGGCGCCATCGGACAGCGGCATCGACGCGTTCGGCCGGCCCGCTCACGTCGAGATATTCGCGCGAGAACAGTGCGCAAACCGCGTCGCTCGTGACTTCGGCGCCTGAATCGTCGGCAATGCGCTGCACGACATGGCTGAACTCGATCTGCACGCGCCGCGGCGGTGCAAAGCCGAGCCCGCGCTCGAGCAGGTAGGTGGCGCCGCCTTTGCCCGATTGGCTGTTGACGCGGATGACCGCTTCGTATCCGCGGCCGACGTCGGCCGGATCGATCGGCAGATACGGCACCTCCCAGATGCCGTCGCCCTGCTGCGCGAGCCCCTTGCGGATCGCGTCCTGATGGGAGCCCGAGAAGGCCGTGAACACAAGCTCGCCTGCATACGGATGGCGGGGATGGACAGCGATCGCGTTGCAGCGCTCGACGACGCGGCGCACCGCATCGATGTCGGAAAAGTCGAGCTGCGGGTCGATCCCTTGCGTGTAGAGATTCAACGCGAGCGTGACGAGATCGACGTTGCCGGTGCGCTCGCCGTTGCCGAACAGACAGCCTTCGATGCGGTCGGCGCCGGCCAAGAGCGCGAGCTCGGCCGCGGCGACGGCGGTGCCGCGGTCGTTGTGCGGATGCACCGACAGGACGATGCCGTCGCGGTAGGCGAGATTGCGGTCCATCCACTCGATCTGGTCGGCGAAGACGTTCGGCGTCGCGGCTTCGACCGTCGCGGGCAGATTGACGATGATCTTGCGCTCGGGCGTCGGGTGCCAGACCGCGCTGACGGCGTCGCAGACTTCGCGCGCGAAGGCGAGCTCGGTCATGCTGAATGTTTCGGGCGAATACTCGTAGGTCCAGTGCGTGCCGGGCCGCCGCTCGGTCTCCGCCTTGATCAGGCGAGCGCTCTCGACGGCCAGTGCTTTGACGTCGTTCTTCGATGCGTTGAAGACGATGCGGCGGAACGACGGCGCGATCGCGTTGTACTGATGGACAATCGCGCGTGGCGCGCCTTCGAGCGCCTCGAAGGTGCGAGCGATGAGGTCGGCACGCGATTGCACGAGCACTTCGATCGTCACGTCCGCGGGGATGCGCTGCTCGTCGATGAGCTTGCGCACGAAGTCGAAATCGGTCTGCGAGCCCGACGGAAAACCGACCTCGATCTCCTTGAAGCCGATCGCGACGAGCATCTCGAAGAACTCGAGCTTTTGCGCGATGCTCATTGGCTCGATCAGCGCCTGATTGCCGTCGCGCAGATCGGTGCTCATCCAAGTGGGGGCGCGCTCGATCGTGCGGTTGGGCCATTTGCGTCCGGCCAATTGCACGGGCGGAAAGGGGCGGTATTTGACGGCAGGGTTGCGAAGCATGACGGACCTCGTTCGTCGGGTCGTCTGCGAAAACGCGGCTGATCGAGCGGCTAGCCGATCGTGCCGAGACGCGATGCAGCCACGTCGGCGGTTTCGCGATTCACCCGAGCGGTACTCGGCCGAATGCTGACGACTACGGGTTGTAGAAGGAACTGCGGTTTGGGGTGAAACGGAAACTGCTCGGGTTACTGCGGGAGGACCGCGCGGACGGTGCGCGGCGCTACGCCTGGCTTACGCTAGTCGTAGCGATAGAGGCCGCGCTAGGCGGCCGAAGCTAATTCGGAGGGGGTTCTGGATCGAACGCATGAAGCGCACTCTATGACAGCGTGCGGCTCGCTGTCAACTGCGAGCATGCGGTGCGCCCTGATCGGCGCGCACGATCCGCACGATTTCTTCGACTTGTCGCCCGAGCGTGGGCGGCACGCTCGCCTTGCCGCGCAGAACCGATTCGATCCAGTGCGCCGTCGTCTTCGCGTCGCGCGCGGCGGGCAGTTCGGGCCCCGCTTCGTCGGAGGCGGCGCGCTCGGGCGTCACGAGCGTCTCGGCGATGCCGTCGTGAAGCCAGTCGATCTGCACCTGCCGGCGCGTGTCGGCCACGGCCTCGCCCTCGGTGCCGCGCGCGAGCAGCGCGCCGCCGGCGGCGGCCTCGGGGTGGCCGAGAAAGAGTTCAGCCAGGCTGTCGCGGTACGACGGGTGCGTGTAATTGACGAGCCGCAGGCCGGCCGGCGCGAACGGCTGCAGGATCTTGATGAGCGTATGCGTGGAGTTGCGCACACCCATCACGCGCCGCAGAGCGAGCAAGCGCGCGAGCTTGGGCGCGAGCGCTTCCACGGGCGCGAACGCGACGCGGCGCTCGGCGAGCGCCGTTTCGATGTGCGCGTGCGACGCGGATGCCTCGATTCCCAAGCACGCGAAAATCTCCGCGCTCGTGACGCGGCCGGGGTCCTCGGTCACGCCATGCACGAGCGTGGGCACACCCTCGCGTGCGAGCAGCAGGGCGAGCAGCGGCACGAGGTTCGGTTGCTTGCGCGCCCCGTTGTAGCTCGGGATCGACACGGCACCGCTCACGCGGATCGGCGCGACCGCCGCTTGCGCGGCCGCGAGCATGGCGGCGAGTTCGTCGGCCGTCTCTCCCTTCAGGCGATAGGCGAGCAAGACGGCGCCGAGTTCCACGTCGGAGACGCGTCCATCGAGCATCGCGCCGTAGAGCGCAAAGGTGTCCTGCGGCGACAGCGCGCGGGCGCCGTGCGGGCCACGCCCGATTTCCTTGATGAAGCGGGCGCAGGGGAAGGGGCCGGCGGCGGGTTCGGTCATAGCAGGTGAGGGCAAACGTCGATTGCCCTTTCTCAAAGGTGGCGAAAAGAGAACGAGTACCGCATTCGTTGCGATCTGGCAAGACGGCACGCATGCGATTCCGCCCGGCCGGCGTCGGCGCTATGGTCAGGCGGGGTGGGCGCGGTCGCGTTAAACTCGGTGCTTTCGCCCATGCCGTGCGGATCGGTCTGCGGCGCTCTTGCGAACAGAAGGAGAACGCGATGGAATTTGTCTTTGCCCCTGCGCCGGCTGTCGCCGTGCCGATCGCCGAAAGCGCCGATACCGCGAGCGCGCGCGAGCGCTTTCCGGTGCGCCGCGTCTATTGCGTCGGCCGCAATTACGCCGCGCACGCGCGCGAGATGGGCCACGATCCCGACCGCGAGCCGCCGTTCTTCTTCTCGAAACCGGCCGATGCCGTGCTGTACGTGGCGCCGGGCACGACAGGAGAATTTCCCTACCCGTCGCGCACGAACGACGTTCACCACGAAATGGAACTCGTCGCTGCGATCGGCCGCGCAGGGCGCGACATCGCTGTCGAGCATGCGCTCGAACACGTCTATGGTTACGCGCTCGGTCTCGATATGACGCGGCGCGACCTGCAGGCCGAAGCCAAGAAAATGGGTCGTCCGTGGGACGTTGCCAAGGGCTTCGACCACTCGGCCCCGCTCGGGCCCATTCACCCGGTATCGCGTGTCGGTCACATCGAACGCGGCGCGATTTGGCTCGAGGTCAACGGCGCCGAGCGGCAGCGTTCGGACGTCTCGCAGCTCATTTGGTCGACGGCCGAAACGATCGCTTATTTGTCGACGTTGTTTACCCTCGAGCCGGGCGACCTCGTGTTCACGGGCACGCCCGAGGGTGTCGGAGCGGTTGCCCGCGGCGAGCTCATGACGGGCGGCGTCGACGGCTTGGGCGAACTGAGCGTGCGCGTGATCTAACGGGGCGCACCAGGAGACGACGGGAGACGATCGATGAAGCTTTACAGCTATTTCCGCAGTTCGGCCGCTTATCGCGTGCGCATCGCCCTCAATCTGAAGGGCTTGCCATACGAATACGCGGCCGTGCATTTGCTGCGCGACGGCGGCGAGCAACTCATGCCCGAGTATCGGCGTGTGTGCCCCGACGGCATCGTGCCGACGCTCATCGACGGCGATCAGGTGTTGCAGCAGTCGCTCGCGATCATCGAGTACCTCGAAGAGATGTATCCCCATCCGCCGCTCTTGCCGGCCACGCCTGGCGATCGCGCCTATGTCCGTGGGATCGCGCTGCAAATCGCCTGCGAAATCCATCCGATCAACAATCTGCGCGTGCTCAAGTATCTGAAGCACGAACTGGGCGTGACCAACGAAGCAAAAGACGCCTGGTACAAGCATTGGATCGACAACGGCTTCGGCGTGCTCGAATCGAGGCTTGCTGCCGATTCGCGCACAGGCAAATTCGTGTTTGGCGATACGCCGACGATGGCCGACCTGGCGCTCGTGCCGCAAGTGTTCAACGCGCTGCGGTTCGACATCGACATGCAGGCGTATCCGACGATCCAACGGATCTACGACGAAGCGGCCCGCCACGATGCATTCGTGCGCGCGGCGCCGGGACAGCAGCCCGACGCCGAGTAGCCGCGGTAGCCGTGGCACCGGAAGCAAAGCGCGCGTGCCGCTATGTGCGGTGCGCGCGCTTTGCTTCGAGCGGTGCGGCTTAGCCTAGCAGTGCGTCGGCGAATTCTTCCGCGTTGAACGGCTGCAAATCCTCGACCTTTTCGCCGACGCCGATGAAGTACACGGGCACGGGGCGCTGGCGCGCAATCGCCGCCAAGATGCCGCCCTTGGCCGTGCCGTCGAGCTTGGTGACGATGAGGCCCGTCAACGAGAGCGCATCGTCGAACGCCTTCACTTGCGCGAGCGCATTTTGGCCCGTGTTCGCATCGATGACGAGCAGCACCTCGTGCGGCGCGCTCTCCTGCGCCTTGCCGATCACGCGCTTGACCTTGCGCAATTCCTCCATCAAGTGCAACTGTGTCGGCAGGCGGCCGGCGGTGTCGGCCATGACGACGTCGACGTTGCGCGCGCGCGCGGCGCTGACGGCGTCGAAGATGACCGCGGCCGGATCGCCGCTTTCCTGCGAGACGACCGTCACGTTGTTACGCTCGCCCCAGATCGCGAGCTGCTCGCGCGCCGCGGCGCGAAACGTGTCGCCGGCTGCCAGCAGGACCGACTGATCGAATCGCTGTAGATGTTTGGCGAGCTTGCCGATGCTCGTCGTCTTGCCCGCGCCGTTCACGCCGGCAATCATCATCACGAGCGGCTGCGCTCGGCCGAGCATCAGCGATTTCTGGAGCGGTGCAAGCAGATCGACCAGTAGCTCGCGCAGAGCGGTTTTCACCTGCTGCGGATCGGTGAGCCGTTGCGTGCGTACTTTCTCATGCAGCGCATTGAGCAGAAAGTCCGTCGCCTCGACGCCCGCGTCGGACATCAGCAGCGCCGTTTCGAGTTCCTCGTAGAGATCGTCGTCGATCTTCGTGCGCACGAAGATGCCCGTGAGGCCGGCGCTCGTTTTCGACAGGCCTGAGCGCAGTCGCGCGAGCCATGATTGTTTTTGCGCAGGCTCGGGCTGAGGCGGCGGGACGATTTCCTCGATTTCGCGCTCGTCGCCGCCTGCGGGCGGCGTGGCGACGACCGATTCGGCCGCGCGCGGTGGCGAGGCTGCCGGGGTTGGGTCTGCCTGAGCCGAAGCAGCGGGAGCGGCCGGTTGCGAGACGGCCGGAGCGATCGGAGTGCTCGACGCGACGGGGGCGGTCGACGCACTGGGTGCGCTAGGCGTTGCCACCGGCGCTTGCGCGGGCTCGGCGGGCGCAGGGGCCGTTTCGCGAGTTGCCGTCTCCGGCGACTCTACCGCTTGCGTGTCCTGCGCGGTGTCGGGCGTTTTGCCGCCCTTGAATCGTTTGAAGAAGCTGAACATGGTGTGCCGTGATGGATACCGCCGCAAACTGCCTACGGCGGCAATGGATGGCGCATGGCCGCGCATGCGCCGCGGCGGACCGGCTGTGCGGCAATGCGCTCGAAGGGCGCTATTTTACCAGGCGCGCCGCAAGAGGGCGCTGCGCGCGCCTCGCAGGCGCGGCGGTGGCTGTGGTAACGTTGGCCGTCGCGCCCGAGCGGGTTTTCGCCGGGTTTTATCGCTTTCCATTCGCTATCGCACGCATGTCCCGTTCCTCGTCCGTCACCCGCGCGCCCGGCGCGACGCCAGCCCGCGGCAAGCCGCATACCGTTCGCATCATCGGTGGAGACTGGAAGCGCACGCCGCTGCAAGTGCTCGACCTCGAGGGGTTGCGGCCGACGCCCGACCGCGTCCGCGAAACGCTGTTCAATTGGCTTGGCCAGCGGCTCGACGGCTGGCGCTGCCTCGACGTGTTCGCGGGTACCGGCGCGCTTGGATTCGAGGCTGCTTCCCGCGGCGCGGCGCGCGTGCTGATGGTTGAGCGCAACGCGAAAGCGGCGCACCAATTGCGCGAGACTCGCGCCCGTCTGTCGGCGCAGGCCGTGGAAGTCGTCGAGGCCGACGGCTTGCGGCTCGCGGGCGGTCTGCCGCCGGGCTCGTTCGACGTCGTCTTTCTCGACCCACCGTTCGGCGAGGTTTTAGTCCTGGCGCGCGCGCTCGAATCGGCCGCGCCGCTCGTCGCGCAGGGCGGCTATTTGTATGTCGAATCGGGCTCCCCGCTGGCGTTGGGCGACGTCGACGTGCTGGCCGGCTGGCAGATCGTGCGACAGGGCAAGGCGGGCGCCGTACACTACCATTTGCTGCGGCGCGAAAATGATGAATAATGCGCCTTTCCAACAGCAATAGACGTCGGCCACGTCAAGCCGCGTCATGGCCGGCGGCGGCTTAGAGAGCGCATGCCCGCGTCCAACAGGATGATGACAGGAGATGCTCGATGGTAGTCGCCGTGTACCCGGGTACGTTCGATCCGCTCACGCGCGGTCATGAAGATCTCGTTCGGCGCGCGTCGAGCATTTTCGATACGCTCGTCGTCGGTGTGGCCGACAGCCGTAACAAGAAGCCGTTCTTCACGCTACAGGAGCGGCTCGACATCGCGCAGGAAGTACTCGGGCACTATCCGAACGTGCAGGTCATCAGTTTCAAAGGCCTGCTCAAGGATTTCGTGCGGGCGAACAATGCGCGCGTGATCGTGCGTGGCTTGCGAGCCGTGTCGGACTTCGAGTACGAATTTCAGATGGCTGGCATGAATCGCTATTTGTTGCCCGACGTCGAGACGATGTTCATGACGCCTTCGGATCAATACCAGTTCATCTCGGGTACGATCGTGCGCGAGATCGCGCAACTGGGCGGCGACGTCAGCAAGTTCGTGTTCCCTTCGGTCGAGAAGTGGCTGAAGGACAAAGTGGCCGAGATGACGCAAGCGTCGCAGCCGCGACCCTGAGCGTTCGTTTTACTTATGTCGCCTAAATTTTCGGTAGTCGTTCCAACCCATCGTCGGCCGACGTTGCTCAAACGAGCACTGGAAAGCTTGCTTGCTCAGCGCTGCGACTCGTTCGAAGCGATCGTCGTGAACGACGGGGACGACAGCGAAACGAATGCATACGTGGATCAGTTGTGTGATGCTCGAATCAGAGTGTTCCGGCACCCTGAGGCGCTAGGTGCGTCGGCTTCGAGAAATCGCGGCATCTCCGAGGCGCGGGGAGCGCTGATTGCGTTTTTGGATGACGACGACGAACTGAAGCCGGATTTTTTGCAGAGGCATTTGCAGGCGTTCGAATCGGACAACTCCTTGAGCTGGACGTGGAGTGGGATCGAGAAAATCGAGTGCGGAGCAGACAGCGCCAAAGGAGCATGCAGCCGCACGATTTGGGCAACCGCAGCGAGTGACAGGGCATATCTTTACCAGCTCGCCGTCTCTTTTGGCGTTGTCGTTCGCGCGGAGTTGTTACGCAGTCTTGGCGGATTCGACACAAAGATGACGGTGTCCGAGGACATCGATCTGTTCCTTCGCCTCGAAGCGAGCGGGGCAAAGTGTAAGCCGATACCGCACGTGCTTGTCAGTATTTATGCTCATGCCGGCACGAGCCTGAGCAGGAGTTCGATTCACACGAAATTCATTGAAAGCATCGGCCTTCTTCTCAAAAAGAACGCAAGGTTGCTTGATCGATACCCACACGTGCGTAGGCACCATAGCCTTAGCTTGCTGGGGCACTTATACCGAGCGAACCACCTTTCGCGGGCTAGGAAATTATCGTGGGAGCTCTTCTCGCGTCACCCTTTTTCGTGGGCCGTGACGGGAAAGATTCTTCGGTTCGAATTCAAGAATTTGGGCCGCTCAGTTAGCCAGCGCTGAAGTTCGGGCCGCGGCGGCGCGGCGCTCCTCTCTAGGCTATAAGCAGTGTCGATGGCCCAAGCGCTATAATGCTTTGATTTTCTGAGCTGGGTTGGTGGCAGTATGGCTTTGATGATTACCGACGAGTGCATCAATTGCGACGTCTGCGAGCCCGAGTGTCCGAACGACGCGATTTCGATGGGATCTGAGATCTACGTGATCGATCCCGCGAAGTGCACGGAGTGCGTCGGCCATTTCGACGAACCGCAGTGTCGGCAGGTCTGTCCCGTCGAATGCATTCCCAATGACCCGCAGTGCGTCGAGACACCCGATGGGCTGCTCGCGAAATATCACGCGCTTCAAGCGGCGAAGGCGTCGTCCTCAAAGGATTGACGACGGGATCGAAGAGGGCGCCCGAGCGGTGCTGTCTCCTCGGCGCTTCAGCCGCCGCTATGCAACTGCATCATCGCGCGCTCCGGCGCACCCTTCACGACGTGCGGCATGACGGCGAGCGAGCGCTCTATCGCCGCGTCGATCACATCCTGTTCTTCCCTGCGCGGCGGCTTCAGCACGAAGTTCGCGACGTCGGGCCTCGCGCCCGCGCGAGCGCTTTCCGGAATCAGATCGCGCGGATGGCCGATGCCGATTCGCAATCGCCAGTACTGCTGCGAGGATAGGTGCGCCGAGATGTCCTTGAGCCCGTTGTGGCCGCCGCTGCCGCCGCCGAGCTTGAGTTTGACGGCGCCGGGCGGCAAGTCGAGCTCGTCGTGGGCAACGAGCATCTCATCAGGCAAAATTTTGAAGAAGTGAGCGACGGCGACAACGGACTGCCCGGAGCGGTTCATGTACGTCTGTGGCTCCAGCAAATGAACTTCTTCGCCGTAAAGACGCGCCTTTGCATAGAAGCCGTGAAAGCGCCGTTCGTCGCGCAGCGCGGCGCCCGCTTCACGCGCGAGCTGATCGACGAGCCAAAAGCCGGCGTTGTGCCGTGTGGCCGTGTATTCCGCGCCCGGATTGCCGAGCCCGACGATGAGCTTGATCATGCTTTGATGCCGGCGAACCGGCCCAAGAACGAGAGATTGATGTATGCGAAAAAAAACCCGCCGAGCAAGCCGCGGCGGGTCACGTCGTCCGTTTCAATGAAACGGATCGAGAGGGTAGATGCGAGCAGCGTGCCTTATGCGGCAGGCGCTTCGCCTTCCGCGGCAGCTTCAGCCGATGCGGCGCCGGCCGGCACAGACGCCGAGGCAACCACCGGGTTTTCGCTTTCCGTATGCGCCACGAGCGACACACCCTTCGGCAGCGTGATGTCCTTCGCGTGCAGCGATTGACCGGTTTCGATCTTCGCGAGGTCGAGCTCGACGAATTCAGGCAGATCGGCCGGCAGGCACTCGATGTCGATTTCCGTGATGACGTGCGAGATGATCGCGCCGCCGAGCTTCACGGCCGGATTCGTTTCCTGGTTCATGAAGTGCACGGGCACCTTCGTGTGCAGCTTCTTGTTCGGGTCGACGCGTTGGAAGTCGACGTGCAGCACGAGCTGACGGAACGGGTGATATTGCACGTCACGCAGCAGCACGCGTTGCGCTTGGCCGGCCACTTCGAGGTCGAGGATCGACGAGTGGAAGGCTTCCTTCTTCAGCGCATGCCACAGCGCGTTGTGATCGAGTTCGATCAGTTGGGGTTCCGCGGCTGCGCCATACACGATCCCCGGCGTCTTGCCGGAGTTGCGCAGGCGGCGGCTCGCACCCGTACCTTGCAGGTTACGCTCGAAAGCGACGACTTTCATGTTCAATCTCCAATAGCTGCCCGCGACCAGGCAGTGAAACGGAGCCCTTCGTAAGGCCGCGACAGAATGACGCGGCAGATTGGGCTCCGGATGAAAACGGCGCGTTTCGATGACCGAAACGCGCCTTTTGCCGAAGCCGCCCTATGAGGGGGTGCCTTCGGCGAATACGGGATGCTTTGCTTCAGCTTTCGGCGAACAGCGACATCACCGAATCGCCACGGCGGATACGCGAGAACGTCTCGGCGAGCAGGCCCGCGCACGAGAGCGAACGGATCTTCGCGCACACGCGCGTTTCTTCGCTCAGCGGAATCGTATCGGTGACGACGAGTTCGTCGAGCGACGAGTTCGTGATGCGCTCAGCCGCACCGCCCGAAAGCACCGGGTGCGTCGCATAGGCGACGACTTGCTTCGCGCCGCGCTCCTTGAGTACTTGCGCGGCCTTGCACAGCGTGCCCGCGGTATCGACCATGTCGTCCATGATCACGCAGGTGCGTCCTTCGACTTCACCGATGATGTTCATCACCTCGGCGATGTTCGCCTTGGGGCGACGCTTGTCGATGATCGCGAGATCGCAGTTCAATTGCTTCGCGAGCGCGCGGGCGCGCACGACACCGCCGACGTCCGGCGACACGACGAGCAGGTTCTCGTAGTTCTGCTTGCGCAGATCGCCGAGCAGCACGGGCGTCGCGTAGATGTTGTCGACCGGGATGTCGAAGAAGCCTTGAATCTGGTCGGCGTGCAGATCCATCGTGATCATCCGCTCGACGCCGGCGATTTCCAGCATGTTGGCGATGACCTTCGCCGAGATCGCGACGCGCGCCGAACGCGGGCGACGATCTTGGCGGGCGTAGCCGAAGTAGGGGATGGCGGCGGTGATCCGACCGGCCGACGCGCGCTTGAGCGCATCGACCATGATCATCAACTCCATCAGGTTGTCGTTCGTCGGCGCGCACGTCGATTGAAGGACGAAGACGTCCTTGCCGCGCACGTTTTCCTGGATCTCGACCTGGATCTCACCGTCGGAGAAACGGCTGACCATTGCTTTGCCGAGGGGAATGCCGAGGATTTTGACGACTTCCTGCGCAAGCGCCGGATTCGCGTTGCCAGTAAAAACCATCAGGCCGTCATGGCTGCTCATCATGCACCTGCTGCTGGAGGCGGGAACTGCGGGAACGTATGGCAGGGGAGGAAGGACTCGAACCCTCGCATGCCGGAATCAAAATCCGGTGCCTTGACCAACTTGGCGACTCCCCTACACTGACTCTGAGCTTCGTCGGGCCTGCGAGACAGCCCCGACGAAGCCCCAACGACGCGAAACCTATGACGCGAAAGCGAAGAGCGGATGCGTATCCAGACTCGAAGCCACGGCGCTGACCCAACCTGTGGGTAGCATGCCCTGCGCCGCTTTCGCTTCGGCGATGCTCCGAAACGCAGCAAACACACTCGAACCCGATCCGGTCATCCTTGCCGGTGCGATGGGTTTAAACCACTCAAGCACCTGCGCGACTTCCGCGTATTTTCCCACGACAACAGGCTGCATGTCATTCCGGCCGTAGCTTTCAGGCCATCTTGCGCCGCAGCTTTGCTGTGCAAGAAAGTCCGTAATTGTGACGGCTTCAGAGTCCCTTGTCAACGACTTGTCGGAAAAAATCGCTGCCGTCGGAACATGCACGTTCGGCGTGACCACCAGGAAGTAGCGCGGCGGCAATTGTACCGCCGCGAGTGCCTCCCCGACACCCTCGGCGAACGCATTCTTGCCGAAGACGAAGAACGGTACGTCGGCGCCCAGTCGGAGTGCCAGCGTTTCGAGCACACCGCGGGACAGGCCGAGTTTCCACAGCCGATTGAGCGCCAGCAGCGTGGTGGCGGCATCCGAGCTGCCGCCGCCGAGCCCGGCCCCCATCGGCAAGCGCTTGTCGATCTCGATGTCGACGCCGAGCCTCGTGCCCGTATGCGCTTTGAGCAGCATCGCCGCGCGCACGACGAGATCGCTCGCTTCCGGCACGCCGGGCACGTCGGTCTTGCGGTGCACGAGTCCATCCTCACGCAGCGTGAAGTGCAGGACGTCGCCCCAATCGATCAACTGGAATACCGTTTGCAGCGCGTGATAGCCGTCGGGCCGGCGGCCCGTGATGTGCAGGAACAGGTTGAGCTTGGCGGGAGCCGCGCAGTCGCGCAGCGAGTCGGGCATTTCGATCATGTGGGATGCGATGCGAGGCGGTGTGAGACGAGACGCGGTCGAGCGGCGCGCTCAGCGGTCGAGTACGAGCTTGATGTCGAGCGGCGGGTCCTGGCGCGTCAGATCGAGGCGCTTGACGCCCGTCGCGGGCGCGTCGGCATACGCGAGATATTCGATCGTCCAGCCTTCCTGGTCGATCTCCTTCAGGCGCGAGGTTTGCGCCGGATCGACGATCGTCTTCGCGCGCGAAGTGGGCGCGGGCGACGATTCGAGCCAATACCGCAACCCCTCGATCGGCAACGCGAAGCCGAGCGTGTGCTGCATCAGCTCGCTCACGTTGTCGGCCGTCACGGGCTGCCGGTTCGGCATTTCGAGCGAGGCCGACGCCGGCGAGGACGTGACGATCGCGAGCGTTTGCCCGAACGGATTCAATAGCTGCAGCGTGACGGTCTCGCCTTGCTGCTGCCAGTCGAAATTGCCATAGGCATTGCGCTGCTGCCCGTACTGGTCGACGTAGCGGATCGCGAAGCGGCCGTGGTACGCGTGGGTCGTCTGCGTCGACAGTTCGGGTGTGGCGTTGGAAGTCGAGGGGCCGTGCGTCGGGGGCGACGCGCAACCCGCGAGCGCGACGGCGAGAGCGGCCATGACGCTCAGCGCGGCGCGGCGTGCGGGCCGAATAGCGAAAGAGGACGAAACCTGCATCAGAGATCGTTGATGTTGACTTGAAAGCGTTCGAGCGTTTTGACGAGCGTCTGGTTGTCGGGCTCGAGCTGGTGCGCACGGCGCCAGGCTTCGAGCGCCTGCTTCTGATCGCCGCTCTTCCACAGCACTTCGCCCAGATGTGCCCCGATTTCGGCGTTCGGCTGGATGTCGTAGGCGTGCTTGAGCAGCTTCGCGGCGTCGGTCGTGTCGCCCTGGCGGTACTTGACCCAACCCAGGCTATCCATGATGAACGCATCGTTGGGCGCAAGCGCCGATGCCTTCTCGATCAGCTTGTCGGCTTCTCCCAGGCGCTGGTTGCGATCGGCGAGCGAGTAGCCGAGCGCGTTGTACGCCTGCGGATTGTCGGGCTGCTCGTCGATGACCTTGCGCAGCACGTTTTCCATGAGGTCGTACTCGCCGTTCTTCTCGGCCGCCATCGCATAGTCGTACTGAATGTCGGGATCGTTCGGGAAGGCGTCGTTGGCCTCTTGCAAGCGCGATTCGGCTTCGCGATAGCGCTTCGCGTCGAACAGGATGGCCGCGTCCGTGCGGGCGACGAGCGCCTGCTCATGCGGGTCGTCCGTTTGGATGCCGGCGAGGATCTTGCGGGCGTCGTCGACCTTGCCGTTCTTGGCGAGCAACTGCGCCCGCGTGACGCGCGCGGTGACGTATTGCTGGCTCGACGGGGCGACTTTGTCGAGCCATTTTGCTGCATCGTCCTCGTGCTTCTGTTCCAGCGCGAGTTGCGCCAGATAGAGATACGCCTGGCCGGGATCGGCGCCCGGCGTCTTTTCCGTCAAGTCGGCGTATTGCTTCAGATACTTCTGCGCGTCGTCGTATTGCTTTTGCTGAACCTTGATGAGGCCGAGCGCGAGCAACGGCATCGGATCTTGCGGGTCCATCGAGCGCAGCGATTCGAACTGCTTCTGCGCATCATCGAGCCGGTCGCTCGCGAGATATAGCTGGGCCAGCGCGAGGCGAGCGTCGCGCGCCTTCGGATTCTGCTTGACGTACGACTCGAACGACGCGATTCCTTCCTTGCGCTCGTCGGGGCCCATCTGGCCGAGCGAAAGCGCCGCCGGCAGAAAGTCGGGCTTGATCTTCAAGGCGTGCTCGAACGACGCACGCGCGCCGGGACGGTCGTCGGCGAGCAATTGCTGCCGGCCGATCGCGAGCTGCGCCTCGGGGCGGTCCATATCGCTCTTCAGCAAATCCTGCAGTACTTGCAGGCCGCCCACGCGGTTCGGGCCGCGCGAGAGCAGCGTCTGAAGCGCGAGCAGGGCGTTGCCGCGGTTATCGGCCGGCACTTTCGCGAGTTCGCTCGCGAGCATCGGCTCGGCCTCGCTGGGCTTGCCCGACAACACGAGCAGCGAAGCGTCGAGCTGCTCGGCCCGCTCGGAATTGGGTGCATACTCGCGCCATAGTTGCGCGGCGGCCAGCGCGTCGGACGGGCTTTGCGCCCCGAGCGCGATCTCGGCCGCCCGCTCCGCCATGCGTGGATCGTGCGTGTCGCGCGCAAGCGCGAGATAGGTTTGATACGCAGGCGCGGGCTGCTCGCGCTGCAACGCGATTTCCGCCGCCAGAACCTGAAATACGATTTGGCTCGTCAGCGGAACGTCGGGCAGATCTTTGTTTTCTTCCGGCACCGAGGGCCCGAACAGATCCGTTGCGCTAGCGGTGCTGTCGTCCGGCGGGGCCGGGTCCTGGGCGTGCGCGGGGATCGCGGCCAGCGTCCAGGCGCACAGCACCGCGCCGACGATGCGGCCCGCCGGCGCGGCGCGCCGTGCGGGGCGAGCGCCGACCGGGCGCGTGAAAAGCTGCTTGAGGGACAAAATCATGGAGATCCGTTCGAGGTTTCGGTCGATTGTAACGCGCTCGCTACAATACACGCAGAATTGGACCATGCAAGTTACACACCCATTACCGCGTTTTTAAACCTCTTTAGACATGCCCGAGCTGCCAGAAGTTGAAGTTACCCGGCGCGGCATCGAGCCGTACGTCACGGGCCGCCGCGTCGAGCGTGTCGACGTGCGCACGAGCGCGCTGCGCTGGCCGGTGCCGGCCGATCTGCCCCGCACGCTCGCGCAGCAAGCCGTGCGCAAGGTCGAGCGGCGCGGCAAATATCTGCTGTTCGAAACCGATGCAGGCTGGTTCATCGTCCATCTCGGCATGACCGGCACGCTGCGCGTGCTCCGGCACGACCGGGCGGGCGAGCCGGCCAAGCACGACCACATCGACTGGATTTTCGACGAATTCGTGCTTCGCTACCGCGATCCGCGCCGTTTCGGCGCCGTGCTTTGGCACGCGCGCGCCGACGGCGACGTCAATTCGCACCCGCTGCTTGCTAGTCTCGGTGTCGAGCCGTTTTCCGACGAGTTTAGCGGCGAGCTCATTTTCCGGGGCACGCGCGGACGGACGGTCTCGATCAAGCAAGTGCTGCTGGCCGGCGAGATCGTCGTGGGCGTCGGCAACATCTACGCGTCGGAGAGCCTGTTTCGCGCCGGTATTCGACCGACCACGCCCGCGGGCCGCGTCTCGCTCGCGCGCTGCGAGCGTCTGGCCGACGCCGTGCGCGTGACGCTGGCCGCCGCCATCGAACGCGGCGGCAGCACCCTGCGAGACTTCGTGGGCAGCGACGGCGCAAGCGGCTATTTCCAGCTCGATTGCTTCGTCTATGATCGTGCCGGCGCGCCGTGCCGCGTCTGCGCAACGCCGATTCGCCAGATCGTCCAAGGGCAACGCTCCACCTATTACTGCGCGCACTGCCAGCGCTGACTTTTCACCGTCCATGTCCGCTTCTCCGATCTTGACCGAGCAACCCGCCGCGCCGCTGCATGCGGCCTTCGCCACGCAACTGATCGCATGGCAGCGCCGCCACGGGCGCCACGATCTGCCGTGGCAGAACACGCGCGACCCCTACCGCATCTGGTTGTCGGAAATCATGCTGCAACAAACGCAGGTGTCGACCGTTATTCCTTACTACGCGAAATTTCTCGCTCGGTTCCCCGACGTCGCCGCGCTGGCCGGGGCGCCGATCGACGAGGTCATGGCGCTGTGGGCCGGCCTCGGCTATTACTCGCGCGCGCGCAACTTGCATCGGTGCGCGCAGGCCGTCGTGGAGCGACACGGCGGCGCGTTCCCGGCTTCGCCCGAGCAACTGGCCGAATTGCCCGGCATCGGCCGCTCGACGGCCGCGGCGATTGCTTCATTCGCCTTCGGCGCGCGGGCGACGATTCTGGATGGGAACGTCAAACGCGTGCTTGCGCGTGTATTCGGCATCGAGGGCTTCCCAGGCGAAAAGCGGGTCGAAAACGCGATGTGGGCGCTTGCCGAGCGTGTGATGCCAGGGGCGCAGGCGTCCGACGATGACGTGAGCGCCTACACACAAGGGTTGATGGATCTTGGGGCGACGCTGTGCGTCCGCGGCAAGCCCGACTGCGTGCGCTGCCCGTTCGCGGTCGATTGCGTCGCGCAAGCGACGGGACGGCAGCGTGAACTGCCGGCGGCACGGCCGAAAAAGACCGTGCCCACGCGCCGCACGTGGATGCTCGTGCTGCGCGATGGCGCTTGCGTGTTGCTCGAACGGCGCCCGCCGTCGGGTATTTGGGGTGGTTTGTGGAGCTTGCCCGAGGCGTCCGATGAAGCGTCGCTCGCGCAGCGCGCGCATGCATTCGGGGCCGCGCAGGGCTTGGAGCGTCTGGCACCGATGACGCATACGTTCACGCATTTCAAGCTCGACATCGAGCCGCGCTGCGCCGATCTCGACCGCGCGCAGCAAGCGGCTTGCGCGCATGTGCGTGACGACGAAACCGCTTGGGTGCCGCTCGCGCAGCTCGACGACTATGGCGTACCGGCACCCGTGCGCAAGTTGCTCGATGCGCTCAAAGGCTCGCTCGTCTGACGGCCTCGGGCGAGCCGCGTTAGAGCGTTAGAGCAACTGATGCTGCTGCATGTAGTGATGGACCGCATCGATGCGCTCGTTCGCATCGGTGAGTTCCATCAGTTTTTGGCGTGCGCGCAGCGGGATTTGCAGAATTTCCGAAAGGCGGTTGGAAACCCAGCTCGGATCGTCGAAGCGGAACGGCTCGGCGAACGGCAGGCTTTCGATGTCGCGTTCGCGGATGGCTTCGATGATCCGCTCGAGCACCTCGGCACAGGCGCCGAATTTCGCGAGTACGTCCACGCCTTCGAGCGGAACGTCGTCCGCCAAGGGCTCGGCCATACCGACGAGCAATCCGCTCGGCTCCTTGCGGTGCGAGAGCAGGCGAAAACGCCGAGTGCCGCGCGCGCGCACGAGCAGCATGCCGTAATCGTCGACGTCGCACTGCTCGATTCGCGCGAGCGTGCCGACCATCTCGGGTACGCACGGCACGTTTTCCTGTGCGACTTCGCCGCCGCTTTTCAGCAGGCAAACGCCGAACGGCGAATCGTCGCGCAGGCAGCCGCGCGCCATGTCGAGATAGCGCGCTTCGAAGATCTTCAGAGGCAACAGCCCATCCGGGAACAGCACGGTGTGCAGGGGAAAGAGCGGCAGGTCAGCGTAGACGGCGGGAGTGGGGGGCATGGCGCACGCTTCGAATTGCCGCGTAGGCCGCGGCGGGTTAAGCCACTAACCGTGACGATTCGTCGATGGCGACCGGCGCATCGCGATGCCGCACGATCACGGTCGCCTCGCGCGAAAGACGCGCGGCGAGTGTCTCGGCGATGAACACGGAGCGGTGCTGTCCACCCGTGCAGCCGATCGCGACGGTCAGGTAGCTGCGGTTGTCTTCGCGAAAACGCGGCAGCCACTTCATGACGAATGCTTGGATGTCGTCGATCATTTCGTGAACGATCGGCAACGCGTCGAGGTAATCGATAACGGGCTGGTCGCGTCCCGTCAGGGGGCGCAGACGATGGTCGTAGTACGGGTTGGGCAGGGCGCGCACGTCGAAGACGAAATCGGCGTCGAGCGGCAGGCCGCGCTTGAACCCGAACGATTCGAACATCAGCATCAGACCTTCGCGCTGCTCCTCGATGAAGCGCGTGACCCACGCACGCAGCACATTCGCGCGCAGGTTGCTCGTATCGATCTGATGCCCGAACTCCGCGAGCGGCGCGACGAGTTCGCGCTCGCGCTCGATCGCTTCCTCGAGCGAGGCAAGCAGGCCGACATCGGCGTCATGCGCGGGGGAGCCTGAAAGCGGATGGCGCCGGCGCGTTTCGGAAAAACGCTGAATCAGCGACTGCGTGCTCGCATTGAGAAACAGCACGCGCACGTCGTGTTCGCTCGCCAAATCGCGGATGATGCCGGGCATGTCGTCGAGCGAGGCGCTCGAGCGTGCGTCGATCGCGACCGCCAGCCGCTCGTGCCCTTCGTCGTCGCTCGCGAGATACTGAGTGAGCGCGGGCAGGAAGCGGGGCGGCAGATTGTCGACGCAGTAATAACCCGCGTCGGCGAGCGCGTTCAACGCGACGGACTTGCCGGAGCCGGAAATGCCGGTGATCAGAACGATGCGCATGGGGGAGAACCAGTTCGTTTCATCATAGCACTTGCATTCGGGCGCCGCGGGGCTGGTGAAAGGCCGATTGCGGAAAGATCGCGGGCGATTGCGGGCCGGGGCGGCAAACCTGCCCGACGACGGGACGCTTTACATGAGCTTGCCGGGCAATTGGCTATCGGGATCTTGCATCGCGATCCGTTGCCGATCCATGAAATCGCGCAGCGTGTCGATTCCGCGCAACTGGAGGATGGTGTTGCGCACGGCGGCTTCGACGAGCACGGCAAGGTTGCGGCCCGCGGCCACTTGGATCGTTACTTTGCTGATCGGCAGCCCAAGCACGTCCACGGTCTGGCTTTCGAGCGGTAGGCGCTGGAACTCGCCGTCGGGCCGGCGCACGAGTTGCACGATGAGCTTGAGCTTCATTTTGCGGCGTACCGCCGTTTCACCGAAGATCGTCTTGATGTCGAGCAAGCCCAATCCGCGCACTTCGAGCAGATTCTGGAGTAACGGGGGGCAGCGGCCCTCCACGAAATCGGGGCCGAGCCGCACGAAATCGACGGCATCGTCGGCCACGAGCCCGTGCCCGCGGCTAATGAGTTCGAGACCGAGCTCGCTCTTGCCGAGGCCCGAATCGCCGGTCAGCAGCACGCCCATGCCGAGAATGTCGAGAAAAACGCCGTGCAGCGTCGCGCGCGGCGCGAGAATGCGCGACATGTAAAGGCGCAAGCTATCGATGACGGCGGCCGGGGACATCGAGGTCGTAAACAGCGGCGTCGACGAGCGCGTACAGCGCAACACGAGTTCGGGCGGCGCGGCCACGCCGCCCGCGACGACGAGAAACGGCGGCTCGAGCGCGATGAGCTCGGCCATGTGCCGCGACCGGTCTTCGTCCGATTGCCGCTGGTAGTAATTGACTTCGGCCTCGCCCAGCACCTGGATCCGGTTAGGGTGGATCAAGTTCAAGTGGCCGACGAGGTCGGCGCTCGACGTCGCGTTCGCGACGGTTTCGGCGGAAAAGCCGCGCTCCCAGCCTTCGTGCCCCGTCAGCCAGCTCAGTTTGAGCATGGAGGCGTTGTCGTCGAAAATGCTTTGGGCGTTGATGCTGGACGTATCCATGAATCCCTTGCTCCTATTTGACCGCGACGCGCGGCGACGACGTGCGCCAGCCTGCCCGCCAAGGCCCATGAACGGCGCGCGCCACACGCCGCGCCGCCGCGCCGGCTACGAGGCTTGGGCGCTACGGCAAGCTCAAGGGTGCCATTGGGTGAGCAGGCGATGCAACTCTTCGCGATTCTGTTCGGTGTGCAGGCGTTCGCGCGCTTCGCGGTCGGACAGCAATTGCGCGATTTCCGAGAGGATTTCCAAGTGTTGCTGCGTGGCCTGTTCGGGCACGAGCAGGAAAATCAGCAGGGAGACGGGCTGCCCGTCCGGCGCTTCGAACGGGATCGGCTGATCGACTCGCACGAACGCGGCGAGCGGCTGCTTGAGACCTTTGATGCGCCCGTGAGGGATCGCGACGCCTTCGCCCAGCGCCGTGGAGCCGAGCCGTTCGCGTGCGAAGAGATTGTCGGTGACTGCGCTGCGGCCGATTCCGTTCTGGTTTTCGAAAATCAGGCCCGCTTGCTCGAATACTCGCTTCTTGCTGGTAACCGAAAGGCCGATGACGACGTTTTCGAGCGGAAGAAATTTGGCTAAACGATTCATGTTGGCAGGCTAACGCGTCGCCTGGGCGCTCCTCGCGGCAACGGCTGGTTGTCGATTTTCGGCCGTGTGCGTCGGCTCGGCGGACCGACGCCGCCAGGCTCCGGTCGGGCTTTACCGCGGCCGGCTGCCCCTTCAATAACCGGCACATTATAGAACAGGGCGCAAGCATATGGTGCGCCGCGCCAACGAGGACATATTCGGACATGCCATGAAAAAGCCGCCCGTCAAGGGCGGCTGTTCTCGCGGGGTGAGACGCCTCTGCGTCGGCCGCCGTTCTACGGCTGCGCTTGCTCGCCGACCGGCGGCACATCCTGATGTTTGATCGCCTCGTGCTGATGTTCTTGGATGCGCCCCTTATGGCGAACCACCTGCCGGTCCAATCGATCCACCATGAGGTCGATCGCCGCGTACAGATCGCCGTTCGCGCTTTCGATGAAGATGTCCTTGCCCTTTAAGTGAAGGCTGATTTCAACCTTCTGCCGCTTATCCTTTTCCTTATGGTTGTCGACCGAGAGGACCACATTGCCATCGATCACCTGATCGAAATGTCTTAGCACCTTGTCGAGCTTGGTGATCACGTATTCTCGCAACGCCGGCGTTACTTCGAGATGGTGTCCACTGATCTTCAGATTCATAGTGCTCTCCAAACGAATGGCTGCCTGGGCACCATCGGTGCGGCTGCGCCGGTCGGGAGCGGCCCGCTCGAGTCATCACCCCGCGTGACTGACGAGCGGCGGGTCGTATCGGCCGGCCGGTTCCGCCGATGGCGTCAGGGCCGGTAAACGCTCTCCGCAAAACGCGGAAAGCCTAAAGAGACTTGCGCAAGTTGACTGCGGGGATCTTCAGTGCTTCGCGGTATTTGGCAACCGTCCGGCGTGCGACCACGAATCCTTGTTCCGCCAGCAGTTCGGCTATGCGGCTGTCCGAAAGAGGCGTCTTCGAGTCTTCTGCTCCTATCAGTTGCTTGATGAGCGCGCGAATGGCCGTAGACGAGGCCGCGCCTCCCGTATCGGTCGACACGTGCGACCCGAAGAAGTACTTGAACTCGAGCGTCCCGAATGGGGTGAGCATGTACTTGCCGGTCGTCACACGCGATACCGTCGATTCGTGCAAGCCCAGCGTATCAGCTATTTCCCGCAAAACCAAGGGGCGCATCGCGATTTCGCCGTGCGCGAAGAAGTTCTTCTGCCGCTCGACGATCGCTTGCGCGACGCGCAGGATCGTCTCGAAACGTTGCTGGATGTTCTTGATGAGCCAGCGCGCTTCTTGCAACTGCTGACGCAGCGAACCGCTGCCGGGATCGCCGCGGTTGTTGCGCAGGATGTTGGCGTACAGGTGGTTGATGCGCAAGCGCGGAACCACCTCGGGATTGAGTTCGGCTTGCCAGCCGCCGGACGTCTTTCTCACCATGATGTCCGGTACCACGTAATCGGCTTCGGCCTTGCCGTACGCTGCGCCCGGAAACGGCTCGAGCGAGCGGATCATCGCGTGCGCGTCGCGCAGTTCGTCGTCGCTCGCCTTCAGTTGCTTGCGCAAGCGCGTGAAGTCGCGGGCGGCCAGTAGTTCGAGATGGTTGGCGGCGATCTCGAGCGAGAGCTTGCGCGTGGGCGAACCGGGCAGCCTCAGCAATTGCAGCTTCAGGCATTCGGATGCCGAGCGCGCGCCGACGCCGGACGGATCGAAACTTTGCAGCAGCGCGAGCGCGGCGGCGAGTTCGTCGACGTCGACTTCGAGCTCTTCGGGCAAATCGGTCAATACTTCGTCCAGCGAGGACGTCAGGTAGCCGTCGTCGTCCAACGATTCGATCAGGAACGTGACGAGCGCGCGATCGCGCAGGCCCGCTTGCGTGACGCGAAGCTGCGCCATCAGATGATCGCGCAGGGTTGTCGTCGATTCGTGAATTTGCAGCGGCGGCAGGTCGTCGTCGTCGGATGCGCCCGACGAGCGGCCGTAGTCGTCGAGATTCCACTGCGACGAATCGGCGCCGTCGCTTGCGCTGGGCGTGCCGTATTCGTCCGTGCCGCCACCGTCACTGCGTTCGCTGCGCTCGGCACTCTCGGACGTGCCTGCGCCACCGCTCATCGGCTCTTGGGCGGATGACGTCGGCGCCTGCGCGATCACGGTGCCGTCCGACGCGACACGCAGCGGACTCGCGATCCATTCGTCTTCGGATTCGAGCAGCGGATTTTGCGCGACGGCCATCGCGACTTCCTGCTGCAGTTCGAGCGTCGACAACTGCAGCAATCGGATCGACTGTTGCAGTTGTGGGGTCAGCGCAAGATGCTGCGACAGGCGGAGTTGGAGACTGGCTTTCATGGCAATGTGTCTTTCATTGTAGAGACTTTGCCACGCGCCGGAAACCTCGGCCGGCCCCACGGTATGCGGCCGTGCGGCGGCGCGCCGCGGCCCTTACGCCGATTGCGTAAAAAATGCTGGTCCGGCGATCCGGACCTTACATGCGGAAGTGTTCGCCGAGATAGACGCGGCGGACGCTCTCGTTCTCGACGATTTCGTGCGGCGCCCCCGCGGCGAGCACGGAGCCGTCGCTGATGATGTAGGCGTGATCGCAGATGCCGAGCGTCTCGCGCACGTTGTGATCGGTAATCAAGACGCCGATATTGCGCTGCTTGAGGAATTTGACGATCTTTTGGATCTCGAGCACCGCGATCGGGTCGACGCCGGCAAACGGTTCGTCGAGCAGAATGAAACTCGGATTCGTCGCCAGTGCGCGTGCGATCTCGACACGGCGGCGCTCGCCACCCGACAGAGACAAAGCCGGGTTTTCCCGCAGATGCGAAACCTGCAACTCGTCGAGCAACGCTTCGGTGCGTGCCTCGATCACGGATTTCCCCAGCCGTTTGCCGTCTTCGTCGTGCTGCAATTCGAGCACGGCGCGGATGTTTTCCTCGACCGTCAGTTTGCGAAATACCGAAGCTTCCTGCGGCAGGTACGACAGGCCGAGCGCCGCGCGCTTGTGGATCGGCAGCAGGCTGATCGACTTGCCGTCGAGGAGGATTTCGCCGGCCTCGAGCGGCACCAAGCCGACGATCATGTAGAACGACGTGGTCTTGCCCGCGCCGTTCGGCCCCAGCAGACCCACCACCTCGCCGCTCTTGACATCTAGCGAGACATCTTTGACGACGGTGCGCGAGCCGTAGCGCTTCTTCAAGTTGCGCACGACGAGCGAGCTCACCGCGCCGGTTCGCTCGTCCGTGAGCGGCGCCGCGCTCGTCTGCGCGGCGGAGGTGGATAGCGTATTCACTGCGTTGCGTTTCCTTGGATCGCCGACGCGGGCGCAAGCTTGGCCGGCCCGCCGGTCAAAGGTGCGGGGCCGCCGTTGCGCGGCGAAAGCATCGCGCGCACGCGTCCGCTCGGGTTGCCGGGCCCGGCCACGTCCTTGCCCGCGCGCGCCGTGTAGAAGTCGTTCTGGCCATCGTACGTGACGACGCTGCCGTGCACCGTGTCCATCACCGTCGTGAGCCCTTGCAGGCGGTTCACCGTCGCATTCGTGGTGAGCGTCGTCAGATCTTTCTTGCCATCGTAGTCGATCCGTTCGGCGGTGCCCTGGATGTATTCGTCCACGCCCTCGCGCTTTTGACGGAAATAGGCCAGATCCTTGCTGTTCGGGTCCATCGTGCCGGTCGCGTATTGGTAGCCTTGCGGGTCCTGGCGCACGTCCACGCGGTCGGCTTTGATCAGAATCGTGCCCTTTGTCGCGACGACGTGGCCGGTAAACACGGTGACCTGCTTCAGATCGTCGTAGGTCATGTTGTCGGCCTCGATGTTCATCGGCTTGTCCTTGTCCGCCTGCTCGGCGTGGGCGACCGGCCCGAGCGCGAGGCAAGCGAGCACGGCGAGCATCGCGGCGAGGCCGGCGCGCGCCGGCCGGCGTTCGTTAAGAGAGAACGATTCGTTCATGCAGTCACGCTACGAAAGGATGGGACCCGGTTACTTCGAACCGGCGCCAGAGCTGCCGGCCCCCGACATGTCCGAAGCTGCGATGTTGCCTCGGACATTGCCGAAAAGCTGCATCACACGGGTAACATTGTTGTAGGTCATGGCGTTCGCCGTCGCGACGGACAGGCTGCGCCGAAGTTTAACCGGGTTTTTCGACTCGATCACATCGTCGTTCACGAACACGCGAAAGTGCGACGAGTCGGCCTGCATTTCGGGGTCGCCGGCGCCCGCGGCGCGTACGATGCGCGCATTGTCGTACAAATCGACGATCGAGGCGTCGCCGTTGATCGTGCCGCGCTCGCCCGTGGCCGTCACGATCGGCTTGTCCGGCTGGAAGGCCCGGATCGCCGGTTGCGTGAGGTCGCTGTTCTCGTCGTCCTCGTAGTGCACCATCTTGATTGCCGTCAGGCGGTATTGCGTCGTGCCGGACTGATCGAGTTCGGAGACGGAAAAGTGATCGGCGAAGTAATCGGGCGTGTGAGTCTTGGGGCCGCCCTCGTCGCGCGCCGGCGGCGGCCGCGTCGCTTGCAGCAGCCAATAGGTGCCGCCCGCGAGCGCCGCCATGGCGATCAACGAAAGCAGCGACGTGACGCGCGAGGCGTTCATGCGCGCCGGGCGCCGCACGCCTGGGCGAGCAGCGCGTCGTAGCGGTGCTGGGCGCGCAGAATCGCGTCGCAGACTTCGCGTGCCGCGCCTTGCCCGCCGCGGGCCTCGGCCACCCAATGCGCACGGGCGATCACCTCGGGGTGCGCGTTGGCCGGCGCCGCGGCGAAACCGCAACGCGTCATCACGCCGAGGTCGGGCCAGTCGTCGCCCATGTAGCCGCATTGCTCGGCCGTGACGTTGGCTTCGCGCATCAGTTGGGCGAACGCCTCGATCTTGTCGGAGACGCCCTGATACAGGTGCGTGATGTGCATTTCCTGCGCCCGCACGAGCACGATGTCGGAGCGGCGGCCCGTGATGATCGCCGTTTGAATGCCCGCTTCGCCGAGCAGCTTCAGGCCGTGGCCGTCCAACGAGTTGAACGACTTCATGTAATCGCCTTGAGCCGTGAACATCAAACCGCCGTCGGTCAGCACGCCGTCGATGTCGAAAATCATCAGCTTGACGCGGCTCGCGCGTTCGCTTGCCGTAAGGGGCGCGGCGGCCATCAGATCACCTTTTTCGAAAAAAGGTCGTGCATGTTGAGCGCACCGATCAGCTTGCCGTGGGCGTCGACGACGAGCATTTGATTGATGCGGTGGCGTTCCATCGATTCGACGGCTTCGACGGCGAGCTGATCGGCGCCGAGCGTGCGCGGCGAGCGCGTCATGACGTCGACGATCGGTAAATCCCGGAAATCGCCCGCGCGTTCGAGCACGCGGCGCAGGTCGCCGTCGGTGAAGATCCCTTGCACGCGGCCGTCGTTATCGACGATCGCCGTCATGCCCATGCGCTTGGCCGTCAATTGGAACAGCGCATCGCGCACCGTCGCGCGCGTGTCCACCTGTGGCAACTGATCGCCGGTGCGCATGACGTCGCGCACGTAGGTGAGCAGCCGGCGCCCGAGCGCCCCGCCCGGGTGCGAGCGCGCGAAATCGTCGGCGCCGAAGCCGCGTGCGTCGAGCACGGCCATGGCCAGCGCGTCGCCGAGCGCAAGCGCCGCCGTCGTGCTGGCCGTCGGGGCGAGCTCGAGCGGACACGCTTCCTTTCGTACGCCGGCGTTCAAGTGGACGTCGGCAAGTTGGGCGAGCGTCGATTCGGGACGGCCCGTCATCGCGATCAGCTTCGCGCCGAGGCGTTTGACGAGCGGCAGGATCGCGACGAGCTCTTCCGATTCGCCGGAATTGGAGAGCGCGACGAAGACGTCGTCCTGCGTGACCATGCCCAGATCGCCGTGGCTCGCTTCCGCCGGGTGCACGAAAAACGCGGGCGTGCCCGTGCTGGCGAGCGTGGCGGCAAGCTTGCGAGCGATGTGGCCGGATTTGCCGATGCCGGATACGACGACGCGGCCGCGGCAGCTCAGAAGAAAGTCGACCGCGGCGACGAAGCGCTCGTCGACTTGATCTCGAAGCCCGCGGACGGCGTCGGCTTCGATGTCGAGGACTTCCCGGGCGAGCGCCAGTGCCCGGTCGCCATTGATTTTCGCTATCATTCGCCGGAGTATAGCAAAGGCGTTGTTCGCCGCGCCGGGCGGCCCTTGGGCCCTAGCCGCTCCAGGCTGTTGAAACCGAATGCGCGGCGCGCTTGGCGCGTCCGTGCGTTCCGCTGACGAACGAGGACGCGCAACACGTGATTTCTCCGCTCGAGATGACGCTTTTCCTGCTGCTCGCGTCAGTGGTGGGCGTCGTATTGTTCCGTTCGTTGAATCTGCCGCCGATGCTTGGCTACTTGACGGTCGGCATCGTCGTCGGGCCGCACGCGCTCGGTCTTGCGCCCGATTCGGCGCGCGCGCAGAACCTGGCGGAGTTCGGCGTCGTCTTCCTCATGTTCTCGATCGGCCTGGAGTTCTCGCTCGCGAAGCTGCGTGCGATGCGCTCGCTCGTGTTCGGGCTCGGCTTGCTGCAAGTGATCGGCACCGTGGGTGTCGCCGTGCTGGTGGGGCTGCTCCTGGAGCGCTGGATGCACGTCACCTGGCAAGGCAGCATCGCGCTCGGCGGCGCGCTCGCGATGTCCTCCACCGCCATCGTCAGCAAGATGCTGGCCGAGCGGCTCGAGATAGAAACCGAGCACGGGCGCAACATCTTCGGCGTGCTGCTGTTTCAGGATCTGGCCGTCGTGCCGCTGCTTATTATCATCGCCGCGCTCGGCGGCGATTCGCACGATCTGGTGAAGACGCTCGGCATCGCGGCGCTCAAGATCGTCGTCGCGCTCTCGCTGCTGCTGTTCGTCGGTCAGCGCTTCATGACGCGTTGGTTCGACGTCGTCGCGCGGCGGCGCTCGCAGGAACTGTTCGTGCTGAACCTGCTGCTCGTCACGCTCGGCGCCGCGTTCATCACCGATAAATTCGGGCTTTCGCTCGCGCTCGGCGCGTTCATCGCGGGCATGCTGATCGCCGAGACGCCGTATCGACATCAAGTGGAAGAGGACATCAAGCCGTTTCGCGACGTGCTGCTCGGCCTGTTCTTCGTGACGACGGGCATGTTGCTCGATCCGCGCGTGCTCGTCGCGCATCCGCTGCTCGTGCTCGCATTCCTGATCGCGCCGGTCCTGCTCAAGATCGTCATGATCACCGGGCTCGCGCGGCTGTTCGGCGCGACGCCGGGCGTTGCGATGCGCACGGGCCTCGGCCTTGCGCAGGCGGGCGAGTTCGGCTTCGTGCTGCTGAACTTGATTCTGAATAAGCACCTCGTCGGCGCGACGATGCTACAGGCGATTCTCGCGGCCATGCTGCTGTCGATGCTCGCCGCGCCGTTCTTGATTCAAAACGCCGACCGCATCGTCCTGCGGCTCTCGTCGACGGAATGGATGCAGCAGTCGCTGCAGATGACGCGCATCGCGACGCAAAGCCTGCGGCAAAATGCCCACGTCATCATCTGCGGCTATGGCCGTGCCGGACAGAATCTCGCGCGGATGCTCGAGCACGAAGGGCTTTCCTACGTCGCGCTCGATCTCGACCCCGATCGCGTGAGCGCCGCGGCCGCCGCGGGCGAATCGGTCGTGTTCGGCGACGCGGCGCGGCGCGAGTCGCTCGTGTCGGCCGGCATCCATCGCGCCGCGGCCGTGGCCGTGACGTACGCGAACACGCCTTCGGCATTGCGTGTGCTGCACAACGTGCACGAGCTCGAGCCGGCGTTGCCCATCATCGTTCGCACCGTCGACGATGCCGATCTGGAAAAGCTGCTGGCGGCGGGCGCGACCGAGGTCATTCCCGAGATCGTCGAGGGCAGCCTCATGCTCGCTTCGCACACGCTCGTGTTGATGGGCGTGCCGATGAGGCGTGTCGTGCGGCGCGTGGAGGAAATGCGCGACGCACGCTACAGCCTGCTGCGCGGTTACTTCCACGGCGCCGACGATCCGGGCGACGACGACGGGCACGACCAGGTGCGGCTACAATCGGTGGCGGTCGACGGTAACGCCGACGCTGTCGGACGCACGCTCGAAGAACTCGGGCTCGCCTCCATGGGCGTCGAAGTCACGGCGATTCGACGCCACGGCATTCGCGGCGTCGAACCGGGCCGCGAGACGAAGCTGCGGGAAGCCGACATCCTCGTGCTGCGCGGGCTGCCCGAAGCGCTTGCGCTTGCCGAGGAGCGCTTGCTGCGCAACCGCCGCGCCGGCGTGCCGGCCGTTTGAGGCTGCCTGATACGGCCCGCCCCATACCCATCATCCATAACACGACTCGCTCGCCACGGCGGGCGAACCACTGCCAGCGGAGAATTCCATGTTCAATGCGCCCGCGGACGCGCCTCACGATGCCGCCGCGTTCATCAAGAGCCAAATTCGCACGATTCCCGATTGGCCGCTGCCCGGCGTGCAGTTTCGCGACATCACGCCGCTGCTGCAGCGGCCCAAGACGCTGCGGGTGCTGATCGATCTCTTCATCGAGCGCTATGTCGAGGCGAAGCTCGACTACGTAGCGGGGCTCGACGCGCGCGGCTTCATCATCGCGCCGATCGTCGCCTACGAGCTGAACATCGGCTTCATTCCCATTCGCAAGATCGGCAAGCTGCCCTATAAGACCGTGTCGGAATCGTATGCGCTCGAATACGGCACGGCCACCGTCGAAATTCACGAAGACGCCTGCGGAGCCGGCGAGCGCGTCGTCATCGTCGACGATCTGATTGCGACGGGCGGCACGATGATGGCCGGCAAGAATCTGCTCGAACGGCTTGGCGCCGTCGTCGTCGAAGGCGCGGCGATCGTCGATCTGCCCGATCTCGGCGGCTCGAAGCTGCTGCGCGAGAGCGGCCTGCCGCTTTACACGGTGACCGAATTCGCAGGCCACTGAACCATGCCGAACCTTCCGCTTTTCCTTGCCGCCTCCGTGGCGATCACGGTCGCGCCCGGTCCCGACAACTTGCAGGTGCTCGCGCGCGGCATCTCGCAAGGCCGCGCCGCGGGCCTCGTCGCCGCGCTCGGCTTTGCCGCGGGCTTGACGTTTCATACGACGCTCGCGGCGTTCGGCGTGGCGGCGCTGCTGCGTTCGTCGCCGCTCGCGTTCGAGATCGTCAAGATCGCCGGTGGCCTTTACTTGATCTGGATCGGCATCAAGGCGCTCACGAGCCGCGGCTTGGCGAGTGCCCACGACCGGCCGCCGCAACCGCTGTCGGCCGTTTTTCGACAGAGCGTGCTCGGCAACATGATGAACCCGAAGGTGACGCTGTTCTTCGTCGTCTTCCTGCCTCAGTTCGTCGATCCGAGCGGCACGCAGCGCGTCGCCGTGCAGATGATCGAACTCGGCCTCGTCTTCATGCTGCAAACGCTCGCGATCTTTTCCTTGTTCGGTTTATTTGCCGGGACGCTCGGCGCTTGGCTCAAGCGTCGTCCGCGCGTTGGCGTTTGGCTCGACCGGCTCGCGGGCGCGACGTTCATCGCGCTCGGGCTGCGCGTGGCGCTGCGCGACTGACGAGTCGGACTGCCGCTGAGGAGCGCTATGAGTTTGCCTTGCATCACCCGTGCGCGCCGCTTCGATGCGCTTGCGCATCGGCCGTTTTTCATGGCTGCGGAGCAAGTCGGCTGGATTCGCGAAAGCGACGTGCCGTTGCTCGCGCATTGGCCCGACGTATTCGAGATCGATGCAGCGGGCGTTGCACTCGCGGCGCGCTTCGATGCCGACGCCAATAGCCGGTCCGCCGCGCTCGCCGCCGTCATCGGCGCGCTGGCAGGACAGGGACGCATCGAGGGCTGGCGCGACGAGACCTACGCGATTCGCAACGCCTTCGACGGCGCGCCGCTCGCCTTTATCGAACGTGCTGCCTCTCGCTTTTTCGGCACGATGACCTACGCGGTGCATCTGAACGGCATCGTAAAATACGCCGATCGCGCGCCGCGGCTTTGGATCGCGCGTCGCAGCGAAACGAAGGCGACCGATCCGGGCATGCTCGACAACGTCGTCGCCGGCGGCATCGGCTGGGGCTTTTCGATCGAGGAAACGATCGCCAAGGAATGTTGGGAAGAGGCGGGCATCGAGGCCGATCTTGCCGCCAAGGCCGAACCGGGGCGCACCGTGCACGTGCTGCAGTCGTTGCCCGAGGGGACGCAGGCCGAGCAGGTTTTCGTCTACGACTTGCCGTTGCCCGAGGATTTTGCGCCGCGCAACCAGGACGGCGAAGTCGGCGAGCATCGGCTCGCGCGCATCGACGAGGTCGCACGCTGGATCGAAGACGGCGAGATGACGGTCGACGCGAGCCTGGCGACGCTCGACTGCATGCTGCGCCGTCGTTGGATCGACGACGACGCATGCGCCGGCATCGAATCGCTTTTCGCTGCACCGCTCGTCATGCGCTGAGCGGCGCGAATCAAACACAGGAGTTCATCGGTCCTATGTCGACCCACCATAGCTTCATCTTGAAACTGTCATGCCCCGATCGGCCCGGCATCGTTCACGCGGTATCGGGATTCCTCTTCGATCGCGGCGCCAACATTCTCGATTCCGCGCAGTTCGGCGATAGCCATACGGGCGAGTTCTTCATGCGCGTGCATTTCCAGCAAGTGGGCGGCGATCCGGGGCTCGAAGCGCTGCGTGAGGCGTTTTCGACGCTGGCCGGCGAGTTTTCGATGCGCTGGGAAATCCACGATGCGGCGCTCAAGCCGAAGGTCGTCATCATGGTGTCGAAGATCGGCCATTGCTTGAACGATTTGTTGTTCCGCTATCGCACGGGGCAATTGCCGATCGAGATTCCCGCCATCATCTCGAACCACAAGGATTTTTATCAACTGGCCGCGAGCTATGACATTCCGTTCCATCATTTCCCGCTGACGGAATCGACGGCGCGCGCCAAGGCCGCGCAAGAAGCGCGCGTGCTCGAAGTGATCGATCAGCACGAAGCCGACCTTATCGTGCTTGCCCGCTATATGCAGATCTTGTCGCCGAATTTATGCGAGCATCTGGCGGGCCGCGCGATCAACATCCATCATTCGTTCCTGCCCAGCTTCAAGGGCGCGAAGCCTTACTACCAGGCATTCGATCGCGGTGTGAAGCTGATCGGCGCGACGGCGCACTACGTCACGACCGATCTCGACGAAGGCCCGATCATCGAGCAGGAAGTGGAGCGCGTCGATCACAGCATGACGCCCGATCAGCTCACCGCGATCGGCCGCGACGTCGAATGCGTGACGCTCGCGCGCGCGGTGAAGTGGCACGTCGAGCACCGGATCGTGTTGAACGGAACGAAGACGGTCGTCTTCCGTTGACGGCCGCGCACGGCCCGGCGCTGCGGGCTAAATCAAGCGCAGGTAGATGAGTTCGCGCTTGATATACGCGTAGAAGATCGGGGCGGCGATGAGCCCCGGCACGCCGGCCGCAGCTTCCATGACGAGCATGGCGAGCAGCAGTTCCCAGGCGCGCGCTTCGATTTGTCCGCCGACGATCCTCGCGTTCAAGAAGTATTCGAACTTGTGAACCAGCACGAGGAAGACGAGCGAGGAGATCGCCGTCGGCAGGCTCACCGCCAGCGAGACCGCGACGATCAGCGTATTCGAGAGCAGATTGCCGATGACGGGCAACAGGCCGGCGATGAACGTGATGAGCACGAGCGTTTTCGACAGCGGTAGCCGCTGATGAAAGACCGGTAGCGCGACGAGCAGGTACAAGGCCGTGAACACGGCGTTGATCGTCGAAATCTTCACCTGGGCGAAGACGATGCGCCTGAATGCGTCGGCGAAACGCGAGGCGCGCGCGGCGAGCGCTGTCGAGAGCGGTAGGCGCTGCACGTGGCGCTCGCTCGTGATCGCGATCATCGCGCCGATGATCATGCCGAACAGCACGTGCCCGAAGCCGCGTGCGACATTCTTGCCGCCTTGCTGCAATTGCCCCATGTGCGCGTGCATGAGCATGCCCGCCTTTTCCTTCATCTGCGAGACGTCGCCGGGCAACATGGCCGAGAGCCATCCGGGCGAGCGCATGCGCGCTTGATCGACGATCTGCATCACCTGATCGAGCAGGTTTTGGATGTTCGGCACCGTGTGCTCGAAGTGCTCGACGATGCCGATCGAGATACCGGCCAAGCCCCCGACGACCACGCCCGCAATGACGACGACGGCCACCCAGCGCGCGCGCTGCCCCGACATGTGGCGAGCGATGCCGGGCGCGATCGTGTGCACGAGTTGATAGACGAGCATGCCGCCCAGCAGCGCCCCGAGCAGCTTGAAATTCAGGACTGCCCACATGCCGAAGACGGCGAGCAGGTAGCTGCCGATCTCGACGGCAGATAGCTTCGGCAAGCTCATGTCGCTCGTGAGCCGCACGGGACGTCCGCCGACCTCTCTGATGCGGGCGTCTTCGGGGGCCTCGTTGCGCTTAGCCATGTGTTCTTGGTCTCCAACCGGTGTCGGGCGGCCCGGCATCGAACCGTGTGCCGAGCCGCGATCGTTCGCCGCGATCAGCGGCGCTCGAGCAGCGGTGCGAGATAGCGCCCGGTAAAGCTCGCCTTCGATTTCGCGATCTGCTCGGGCTTACCTTGGGCGATGATCTGTCCGCCGCCCGCGCCGCCTTCGGGACCGAGATCGATCACCCAGTCGGCGGTTTTGATCACATCGAGATTATGCTCGATGATGACCACGGTATTGCCATGATCGCGCAACCGGTGGATGACTTCCAGCAGCAGCGCGATGTCGTGAAAGTGCAGGCCCGTCGTGGGCTCGTCGAGAATGTAGAGCGTGCGGCCCGTATCGCGCTTGGACAGCTCGAGCGAAAGCTTGACGCGCTGGGCCTCGCCGCCCGAAAGCGTGGTGGCCGACTGGCCGAGCCGAATGTAGCCGAGACCGACGTCGAGCAGCGTCTTGAGCTTACGCGCGATGACGGGCACGGCGTTGAAGAACTCATACGCATGTTCGACCGTCATGTCGAGCACCTCGCTGATGTTCTTGCCTTTGTACTGCACCTCGAGCGTTTCGCGGTTGTAGCGCTTGCCGTGGCAGACGTCGCACGGCACGTAGACGTCCGGCAGAAAATGCATTTCGACCTTCAGCACGCCGTCGCCTTGGCAGGCTTCGCAGCGCCCGCCCTTGACGTTGAATGAGAAGCGGCCCGGATCGTACCCGCGCTCCTTCGAGGACGGCACGCCCGCGAACAGCTCGCGGATCGGCGTGAATAGGCCCGTGTAAGTGGCCGGATTCGAGCGCGGCGTGCGGCCGATCGGCGATTGGTCGACGTTGATGACCTTGTCGAAATGCTCGAGCCCTTCGATCTGCTCGTAGGGCGCGGGTTCGGCCGATGAGCCGTACAGGTGCTGGGCGACGGCGTGATAGAGCGTGTCGTTGATGAGCGTGGATTTGCCCGAGCCCGATACGCCCGTCACGCAAGTGAGCAGCCCGACGGGTAGATCGAGCGTAACGCGTTTCAGGTTGTTGCCGTGCGCCTCGACGATGCGCAGGCACCGCTCGTCTGGCTCCTTGCGCTCGTCCGGAAACTCGATGCGGCGCTCGCCGGCCAGGTATTGGCCGGTCAGCGAGGCCGGATCGGTCTGTACCTGGTCGGGCGTGCCTTCGGCGATGATCATGCCGCCGTGCACGCCGGCGCCCGGCCCCATGTCGACGACGTAATCGGCCATGCGGATCATGTCCTCGTCGTGCTCGACGACGATGACCGAGTTGCCGAGATCGCGCAGATGCTTGAGCGTCGCGATGAGGCGGTCGTTGTCGCGCTGATGCAGGCCGATCGAGGGTTCGTCGAGCACGTACATGACGCCCGTCAGGCCGGAGCCGATCTGCGAGGCGAGACGAATGCGCTGGGCTTCCCCGCCCGAGAGCGTATCGGCGCTGCGCTCGAGCGACAGGTAGTCGAGCCCGACGTTGTTGAGGAACATGAGGCGCGCGACGATTTCCTTGACGACTTTCTCGCCGATTTCGCGTTTGGCGCCTTCGAGCTTGAGCGTTTGAAAATAGCCGAGCGCATCGCGCAGCGGCCAGCCGCTCACTTCGTAGATCGCGCGCGCGTCGCCGTCCATGCCGAGACGCACGAAACGCGCTTCGCGGCGCAGCCGCGTGCCGTCGCACGACGGGCACGCCTGATTGTTCTGGTATTTCGCGAGCTCTTCGCGCACGGCCGCGGAATCGGTCTCGCGGTAGCGACGCTCGAGATTCGGGATGATCCCTTCGAAGACATGCTCGCGCACCGTCGCGCGGCCGCGCTCGTTGATGTACGAGAACGGGATCTGTTCTTTGCCCGAACCGAACAGGATCAGCTTGCGGACCTTCTCGGGCAACTCCTCGAACGGCGTATCGATCTCGAACTCGTAATAGGCCGCGAGGCTTTGCAGCATCTGGAAGTAGAACTGATTGCGGCGGTCCCAGCCCTTGACGGCGCCGGCGGCGAGCGAGAGCGACGGGTGTGCGACGACGCGCTTCGGGTCGAAGAACGTGATCTGGCCCAAGCCGTCGCAGTCGGGGCAGGCGCCCATCGGATTGTTGAACGAGAACAGGCGCGGCTCGAGTTCGGGCAACGAGTACGAGCAGATCGGACACGCGAACTTCGAGCTGAACAGGTGCTCCCTGCCGGCATCCATTTCGAGCGCGATCGCGCGGCCGTCGGCGAGGCGCAGCGCCGTTTCGAACGATTCGGCCAGGCGCTGCTTCATATCGGCGCGCACTTTCAAGCGATCGACGACGACGTCGATCGAGTGTTTGTCGTTCTTTTTCAGCTTCGGCAGCGATTCGACGTCATAGATTTGCGCCGTGCCTTCGTTGGCCGTGCCGCCTCCCGAGCGGATACGGAACCGGATGAACCCTTGCGCCTGCATCTGCTCGAACAGCTCGGCGTGCTCGCCCTTGCGGTTTGCCACGACGGGCGCGAGGATCATCAGCTTCGTTTCCTCGGGCAGCGCGAGCGCGGCATCGACCATCTGCGAGACGCTTTGGGCTTCGAGCGCGATCTCGTGCTCGGGGCAGTACGGCGTGCCCACGCGCGCGTAGAGCAACCGCAGGTAGTCATGGATTTCGGTGACGGTGCCGACCGTCGAGCGCGGATTGTGCGACGTGGCCTTTTGTTCGATCGAGATGGCGGGCGAGAGCCCCTCGATCAGATCGACGTCGGGCTTCTCCATCAATTGCAGGAACTGGCGCGCGTAGGCCGACAAACTCTCCACGTATCGACGCTGACCCTCGGCATAAAGGGTGTCGAACGCCAGCGACGACTTGCCCGATCCGGACAAGCCGGTGATCACGATCAACTGGTGGCGAGGCAGGTCGAGATTGACGTTCTTCAGGTTGTGGGTGCGCGCCCCACGGATGCGAATCTGTTCCATGAACCTGGGGAGAGGGGGGGCCAAACCTGCTACTATAACGACTTTTCCAAACTGCCGTTACGGCACCCTTACAGCGCGCGGGAAAGAATGAGCCCTATGCTCGTTACGTTCTCGGCCCCCGAAAAATCCCTCGCGGGATGGGAGGCGCTCGAACGACGCCGCTTCGGTTCCCCCTAGCTCGCTTCGATGTCCAATCCGTCCGTTCCTACCTCGCGTATGAGTGCGCCCGAGTTGCGCGCCACAGTGTCGCTTGCCGGCATCTTCGCGCTGCGCATGCTCGGCCTGTTCATGATCATGCCCGTCTTCACCGTCTACGCGAAGACGATTCCGGGCGGCGAGAACGTGTTGCTCGTCGGCATTGCGCTCGGCGCCTACGGCGTGACGCAGTCGATGCTCTACATCTTTTACGGATGGGCCTCCGACAAGCTGGGCCGCAAGCCCGTCATCGCGACGGGGCTGATCATTTTTGCGATCGGCAGCTTCGTCGCGGCGATGGCGCACGACATGACCTGGATCATCGTCGGCCGCGTCATTCAGGGGATGGGGGCCGTGTCCTCGGCCATCATCGCGTTCATTGCCGATTTGACGGCCGACGAGCATCGCACCAAGGCGATGGCGATGGTGGGCGGCAGCATCGGCATCTCGTTCGCCGTTGCGATCATCGGCGCACCGATCGTATACGAGTGGGTCGGGATGAACGGCTTGTTCGCGCTCGTCGGCGTGCTGTCGCTCGTCGCCGTCGGCGTCGTATTTTGGATCGTGCCCGATGCGCCCAAGCCCGTGCACGTACGCGCGCCGTTCGCCGAAGTGCTGCACAACGTCGAGCTGCTGCGGCTCAATTTCGGCGTGCTCGTGCTGCATGCGACGCAAACGGCGCTGTTTCTCGTCGTGCCGCGCATACTGGTTGCGGGCGGTTTGCCTGTCGCGTCGCATTGGGAAGTGTATTTGCCCGTCATGGGCTTGTCGTTCGTCATGATGGTGCCAGCCATCATCGCGGCGGAAAAGCGGGGCAAGATGAAGCCCGTGCTGTGCGGGGCCATCGCGCTTATCCTGATCGGCCAGTTGTTCCTCGGCATGGCACCGCATAGGATCTTGTCCGTGGCCGCGATTTTGTTCGTCTACTTTCTCGGCTTCAACATCCTCGAGGCGTCGCAGCCTTCGCTCGTGTCGAAGCTGGCGCCCGGCACGCGCAAGGGCGCGGCTGCGGGCGTCTATAACACGACGCAGTCGATCGGCCTGGCGCTTGGCGGCGTCGGGGGCGGTTGGCTGATGAAGTCGGTGGGCCAAAACGCGGTGTTTTTTACGTGTTCGGGGCTCGTGTTGGCCTGGCTTATAATCGCCGCCAATATGAAGGCGCCGCGTAAGGTTTGACGCGCATCGAGGCGTCGCGCGCCGCTTGCTCGGGCACCGGGCGCGGCTGCGCAATGGATTAACTGGAGATACTCATGGCATCCGTAAACAAGGTCATCCTCGTCGGCAATCTCGGCGCCGATCCCGAAATTCGTTACCTGCCGAGCGGCGATGCGATCGCCAACATCCGGCTCGCTACGACGGATCGCTACAAGGACAAGGCATCGGGTGAATTCAAGGAAGCGACGGAGTGGCATCGCATCGCGTTCTTTGGACGCCTGGCGGAGATCGCCGGCGAATATCTGAAAAAGGGTTCGTCGGTTTACATCGAAGGACGCTTGCGTACGCGCAAGTGGCAAGGGCAGGACGGGCAGGATCGTTATTCGACGGAAATCGTCGCCGATCAAATGCAGATGCTTGGCGGCCGCGGTGGCGCGGGCGGCGGCGGTATGGGCGGCGGTGACGATGGCGGTTATAGCCGTGAGCCTTCGGAGTCGCGTGGCGGTGGGCGTGCAGCGGGCGGCGGGGCGCGTAGCGGCGGCGGCGGTGCTAGCCGGCCGAGCCAGCCTGCGGGCGGTGGCGGGCTCGATGATATGGATGACGATATTCCGTTTTGACGTCTCGCAAGAGCCAAGAACGAAAACATCAACCCCGCCTTTGTGCGGGGTTTTTTTATGTGCCTAGGGTCTCGCGGATGCGAAAACAGTCCCGCTCGTCGCGATGCGGAAAGTCGAAACTGCCCGCCCGAGTTCCTGGCCCTGATCTTCGAGCGACTGCGCAGCGGCAGCGGCTTGTTCGACGAGCGAGGCGTTTTGCTGGGTCACTTGGTCCATCTGCGTGATGGCTTGATTGACCTGCTCGATGCCTCGGCTCTGTTCGTCCGAGGCCGCGGCGATCTCGCCCATGATGCCGGTCACACGGCCGATGGCGACCGTCACTTCCGACATCGTCCGTCCGGCCTCTTCGACTTCCGTCATGCCGCCGCGAATTTTGTCGATCGATGCGCCGATGAGCTCCTTGATTTCCTTGGCCGCTGCCGACGAGCGCTGCGCGAGACTGCGCACTTCGCTGGCGACGACGGCGAAGCCTCTGCCTTGCTCGCCCGCGCGCGCGGCTTCGACGGCAGCGTTCAGCGCGAGGATATTCGTCTGGAACGCAATGCCTTCGATGATGCCGGTGATCTCTCCGATCTTGCTCGAGCTATCGTTGATGCCGCTCATCGTCGTGACCACGCGCCCCACTGCGTCGTTGCCCTTGTCCGCGACTTCGGAGGCGTTCGAAGCAAGAGCGCTCGCCTGGCGGGCGTTGTCGGCGTTCTGCTTCACCGTCGCCGTCAGCTCTTCCATGCTCGATGCCGTCTCTTCGAGCGATGCGGCCTGCTGCTCCGTGCGGGAGGACAAATCGGCGTTGCCGGCCCGTACTTCGCCCGCGGCCACGGTGATCGAGTCGGTCGACGTCTTGATGGCGGAAATGACCGAGGCGAGCTTTCCCTGCATGCCGGAGAACGCGCGCATCAAGGCACCCACTTCATCCGTCGTCCGGGAGGTGATCGTGCGCGTCAGGTCGCCCGCCGCAATCGCTTCGGCATGCGTCACGGCATCACGCAGCGGCGACGCGATGAGCCGGGAAATCCACGTAGCGAAAACGAGCGAGAGCGCAATCGCCAGCAGCGTGCCGCCGATCAGTACGACCTTGGTCTTCATCTGCAGCGAATCGACCTCGACCGCGCGCACCGAAAGCAACGACAATTCGCTGCCCACGATCTCCGCCAGCGTCGCACGCATCGCAGCCATCTGCGCTTCGCCCGTGTCGCCCTTGAACGCGTCGACGAACTGATCCATCGTCATGCTGACCGACAATACCGACTTGCGCTTCGCGAGCAGATTGTCGGCGAAGCTCGATACCCATTGCGACTCTTGGGTTTCGAGCTTGCGCAGCCGCTCCTGTTGCTGCGGCTCGTCGCTCGTGAGATTCCTGATCGTCGCCAGATGCTGCTTGAACGAGTCCGTTCCGGCGCGGTACGGCCCCAGCATCGCGTCGTCACCGACGATCGCATAGCCGCGCAGGCCCGTTTCCATATTGAGCATGCTTTCCGTCAACAAGCGCGTTTCACCGATGACCTGATACGTGTGGATATTCAAGTCGTTCGCGCTCGTCACCGACGAGAAGAACGAATAGAACGTAACGCCCAGGATCACGAGCACGGCGATAACGATGCCGAAGGCCGTATAAAGCTTCCGGGCAATGGAAAGGTTTGCGACTTTCATTCAATCTCCGAAACACGGGTTGCGTTCATTCGATCCTTCGCGGTGGTGAGTCTCGCGACGACGAACCGTATTACGGTCTGAAATGGTAATACTTTATTTTTTTCTGACGCTTCCCTGCATCCTTACGGCAAATTCAGGAAATCCTTACGACCGGTCGAATCCGGGGGCTACCGGCCAAAGATGCGCCCCGGAAATGAAAGCGTGAGGTTGCCCCGCTCCGACGGGCAGATTTGCAATCAGATAACGATGTGCGGTTAAAGGATCGGCGCGGCTATACTGGTTCGGCGCCGTCCGCCAAAAGCGTTCGGGTCGATCAGGAATGGCACTTTCGACACGACCTCAACGGTCGCTATGTCTTCGTGGAGCGGGTTCAGCAGGACGTTGAAGTCGAGCGGGCTGAGCGCGGACGGCACGCGCATCGCGAGCTGCTCCTGCGTTGCCAGCCATTGCTCGCCAATGGCGACCGTCGCGCGTGGGTCGCGCGCTAGTTCTCCCCATCCGGGGGGCGGCGCGGGCGCGTACGCGCTCTCGTAGCAGTCGTCGGGGATCTCCAGCGTGACAAGGTACAGGCGCCCGGTAGCTGGCAGCATGCCGCCCGTGTGCACCAGCAACTCGAGCAGGGTGGTCGATGCGCGGCAGGACGTGTAGATGGCACGCTTGCCGCGCGGGCTCCAGCGCCCTCCGGCGAGTGCCGCTCCCATCCCGTCAAGGTAGCCGCGACTCCGGCCGTCCCGGTCTGACACTAGCATGTGAAGGTTCACGCCGAGACTCCCTCACTCGCGCGCAGCAGGATGTCCTTCACGCGATCGTATCCCGGCTGCGTGTCGAGGACGTCGAGCGGGCGATCGAGGTTCAGTTGTACAAGCGGCCGCTTCATCCATTCCACCGCCAGTTCCCGGTTGCCGAAGAACTCTCGCGCAGACTTGAGGATGATCAGCACGCGCGCGACGCGGTCGGACTCTGCGGGTGACAAACGGCGGTTGGGGTCGTGTTTGTCGGCCTTGATGCGGCGTTGCAGAGTTGAGGGTGCAAGATCCAGGCTTTTTACGAGCCCGAGCACGGACATGCACAGTACATCCCTGGCGAGGCGCTCAAGGATCTCAGGCGCCATGCCTTCCTTAATCAGGCGTCTTTGCTCGCTCGGATCGAGCATGTCGAAAAGCTCGACGTCATACTCCTGAGCACCAAGTCCGTGGGTACCGACGTGGTCGATCGAAGGCATGGCGATTCTCCCATTTGAGTGTCAACAAATGCTCATTTTAGTGTATCGACCATTTGGGTGTATTTAACTGCTCAAATGGATGTGAAAAAAACCCTAGATCTACCGGCTATTGCGGGCCGTTCAGCAGAGGCATAACATGGCCATGTGATTTCAATCGGCCATGTGATTTCACGTGGCCACGTGAGCGCGATATGGACCCACTCCTACACACATTGCCCGAGGGGCGCGGCTTGTACGCCTTCCGCGATTTGTTCGAGGACACCGGATGGAGGATGGAAGTAGCTGCGGGGTCGGATCATCCCGAGGACATCCGCCTGTCTAGCGAGCACGGTCAAACCTACCACACGGTCCTAAAGTCGTTCAATGAAGGGCGAACTGATCGCGTCACAGCACTCTTTGCGCAGGCGCTGCTCGAGGCGCGCGCGCGCGCGAGGAAGTACCACGTCCGGCCCGCCGTACTGATCTGGGTTCGGAGTGCCTCGCGGTCTCTCGTCGAACGCCTGGTAGATTTCCATCAGGAGTACGGCGACGGAGAGCCGTTCGCTGTTCTTTCCATGGACGGAACCCAGTATGTCCAATTTCCGGGGCTGCATCTTTTTGAGCGCCCCGACGCGTCGACCAGTTCGCACCGGGCTAGTCACAGCACCCCGCCGCGCCTAGTGTTCACGGATCGCTTCCAGTGGATGCTCAAGCTTCTGCTGACGGTCGACATCAAGCGCCAGGATCTGATCGCCGCCGATCCCGTGCGCTACCGCACGGCGACCGACCTGGCGCGCGTCGCCGGCGTCTCTACAATGACGGCTACCCGGCTGCTCAATGCTCTGAAAGCGGAGGGTTTTCTCGAGTCCACAACCTTCCTCACCATCGTGCGACGTCGCCAGCTCGCGGAGCGTTGGAAGGCTGAGTACCGGAAGCCGGCGCTCGCGCTTCCGATGAAGTTCCTGTCGCCGGCGGCACCCGACGAGCAGCTTCGAAAGCTCCTAACAAAGGAGACTGGCTTTCTTGGTCTTTTCGCCGCCGCCAAAGCGCTCGGCTATGGGCATGTTCAGGGCGTGCCGGCTACCGTCTGGGTTCCCAACCTGATGGCAGCCGAGGACTGGCGTCCGCTGCGTCGCGCCCGGGAAGGTGAGCGCCCCGATCTGATCCTGCAGCAGCCCAGCTTCCCGCAAACGCTACAGCGGGGCGTGGTCTTCCGCGACGGCATAGCGGTCACGGACATCCTCCAGACTTGGCTCGATGTCTCGGCTCACCCGGCGCGCGGCGCCGAGCAGGCCGCCGAGCTTGAACACGGCATTCTCGCAAACGTGATTGGAGACAGTGCGTGAGCGACCTCGTCGAATTCAGCAAACTCGCGACGACTCTGGAACCCTGGCGCCCCAGGATCGTGTTCGTTGGCGGCTGGGCTTACCGGCTCTACCAATATGAGGCACGCGCCTACAAGCCCGACTACGCGGCGGTCTTCACGCAGGACGCCGATGTAGCCTACGCCGAACGGGAGCCACTCGAAGGCGATATCAAGAAAGCGCTCGAGGGCGCGGGGTTCAAGGAGGAGCCGAATTTCGCGGGTGGTTTCCGGCCCCCCGCGATGCGTTACACGCTCGGCGAGCAAGCCAACGGGTTCTACGCTGAATTCCTTACGCCGCTGACGGGCAGCGGCTGGCGGCGCAACAAGTCGAGGACGGAGCGCGAGCCGGACGCGACCGTTGCCAACGCCGGCGTCGTCGCCCAGAAGCTGCGTCACCTTGAAGTGCTGTTGCATGAGCCTTGGCTCGTGACGATCCCCGCTGCGGATTCCGGCCTCGGCGAGGCCGTGGCCGACCTGCGCATCCCGAACCCCGTGAGTTTCATGGTCCAGAAGCTGCTGATCCGTGATGATCGGATCCGGGAAAAGCGCGCCCAGGATGTGCTCTACATCTACGATGCGATGTACATCTTCAACGGTGCTATCGAAGATGACCTCGTCCCGATCTGGAAGAGCCTCGATGGCACCCTCACGGATGCACAACGCAAATCCGTTCGCGCGGGCGTCAAAGCGCTATTCACTGACGTGAACGACATCATCCGTGAAGCGGTGACGATCCCTACGGACCGCAGGATCGATCCTGACGACATGCTCAAGCTGTGCCAGAACGGGTTCGGAGAGATTCTCGGAGAGGCCGACTAGCCTGCAGGACCTACGGCCACGACCGCGAAGGCATTTACAGAGTAGACAGCATGCGTCGTCAAGGCGTTGCAAGAGCGTCGTGTACCTCGATTGAGCAATGGGGGGGCTGAACAGTCAGCATACGGTCATATTTTCTTGTTACATCGATTCAATCGTTGCAGCGGTGTCGAAAAGCAACGCGCGATGTCGGCATGGATCAGGACGGCAACGTCGATTGTTGTCGTCGATGCAACATATTGGGCCCTTCCCGAGGCTACCGCCGCTCGCTGGCTGATGAGCGTACGATTCGCACTGACGGCAGCCACGCAAACCGTCTGGAGCGAGCCGGGCAATACGACACCGCCGCAATCGTGCGAAGGCGCATAGCGCTCGTCATTGCTTGACGCCGACGTATGTCATCGGCTGCGACAGCCAACGCTGTCGCGATCTGCGATACGCAGCACTCACCAACCGAGGGACGACCCGTGACAGAAGACGAAATCCGCAACAGCGCGTTTGCGATGCCCATCCTCAATCCGGCGTATCCGCGTCCGCCTTTTCGCTTTGTCGATCGCGAGTACTTCATCATTTCGTACGAGACGGACATGGCCGCGCTCAAGGCCGTCGTTCCGGAGCCGCTCGAGGTCGACCAGCCGATCGTCCATTACGAGTTCATCCGCATGCCCGACTCGTCGGGCTTCGGCGACTACACGGAGAGCGGTCAGGTGATTTCGGTCGTCGACGAGGATGGCAACCGTGGAAGCTATACGCATGCCATGTATCTCGACGATGAAGGCCCCATCGCGGGCGGCAGGGAGATCTGGGGTTTTCCGAAGAAGCTTGCTTCGCCGCGGCTCTCCATCGATGGCAAAGATACGCTGCTCGGCACGCTCGACTACGGAACACAGCGGATCGCCACGGGCACGATGGGTTATAAATATCGCGAAATCGATAAGGCGGCCGAGGGTCGCAAGCTCGCCGAGACGCCCAACTATCTGCTCAAGGTCATCCCGCACGTGGATGGATCGGCGCGCGTGTGCGAACTGGTCCGTTTCTTCCTGCGCGATGTCGACGTGCTCGGCGCGTGGGAGGGACCCGCGGCGCTCGAGTTGCATCCGCACGCACTCGCACCGGTCGCGGACCTGCCCGTGCGTAAGATCGTCGGCGCGCGTCACTTCGTCGCGAATCTGACGCTCGATATCGGTGAAGTGGTGTACGACTATCTCGCGCCCGACGAGTCCGTGAAGCTTGCCGCCAATCGGTAGCGGTAGCATCTCTCGCTAGCTTCTTATCGAATGCGCTGACCGGCGTCGCTAGGACTCGAAGACGCGAGGTGCATATTAATCCGTTGCATATAGGGATCTCGCCGAAAGCCCACCGAAAAGGAAGGCGCCACCATGCCGGTAATTCCTCTCTTCTTCGCATTCTTACTAACGCGCGGCCGCATTACACGCAGCGAATGGCTCACACGCGTCGCGATCGCGGCGCTCGTTTGCGCCGCGTTCGGTGATTTAGCCGGCAACGCGTTCGCAGACGTAGGCTCCGGGCCCTTTGCGCTCTTATTCATCTGGAGCGCGATCGCACTCGCCACCCAGCGTTTGCATGACATCGGCCGGCGCGGCAGTGCGCTCGTCTTCGCGATCGTGCCGGTGATCGGCCCGATCTGGGTGGTCGTGCAACTGCTCAAGCGCGGTGCCGAACATTCGAATCGCTTTGGTGCCGATCCAGCCAGCCGTGCCGACTATCTCAAGGTCAACATCGCGGAGTGATGCACGCCATGCCCACGGTCAACGACGTCACTCAGCTCAACCGCATCGCGGTCATGTCGGTCGTTACGCCCGCGTCGACGCAGGATGTCGTCGACGTGATGACGCATACCGATTTGCCGGTCTCGATCGGCGGCGGCCATTTCAGCATGGGCGGCCACACCGCCAGCCCGAATACGCTGCACCTCGACATGCGACAGATGAATCGCGTCCTGCGTTTCGATCCGCAAGCCGGCGTGATTCGCGTGCAAGCGGGTATTCGCTGGTGCGACGTGCAACGATTTATCGATCCGCACGGCTTCGCGGTGAAGATCATGCAGACGTATGCGAACTTCACCGTCGGCGGCGCGCTGTCCGTGAACGCGCACGGCCGCTATATGGGACTCGGGCCGGTCGTATTGTCTGTGCGCGCAATGACGTTGGTGCTGGCGAACGGTGAAGTCGTTCAAGCGTCGCGCGCGGTCAACACGCCGCTGTTCAAGGCGGCGATCGGCGGCTACGGCGGCATCGGCATCATCGTCGAAGCGGAGCTCGAACTCGCGCTCAACGCGCGCGTGGCGCGCAGCGACCGCAAGATGGACACGACGCAATACAAAACGTGGTTCGACGCCCATGTGCGCGGCCACGAGGACGTCGTGTTTCACAACTTCGATCTGTACCCGCCGCGCTATACGCATGGTCGTGCCGTGAGTTGGACGGTGACCGATGCGCCCGCCACCGCACCGCGTTTGCAACCGCTGTCTCGCGGCTTCTGGCTGGCCAAATATCTGCTGTGGGCGATCACCGAAACGCCGCTCGGCAAATTCCGCCGCGAATATTTTTACGATCCGTTGCTGCATTTGGGCAAGAAGGTGCACTGGCGCAACTACGAGGCCGGTTATGACGTCGCCGAACTCGAACCGGTCGGGCGCTCGCGCCGAACGTACGTGCTGCAGGAGTACTTCGTTCCAGCCGACGCTGTCGGCGATTTTGCGCGAGCGATGGGCGCCATTCTCGCGAAGCACGAGGTCAACGTCGTCAACATCTCCATACGGCATGCGCTCGCGGACAACGAGACCGTGATGGCATGGTCGCGCGGCGAGACGTTCGCCTTCGTGCTGTACTACAAGCAGCGCACGCGCGCGAGCGCGAAGGCACGCGTGGCCGTATGGACGCGCGCGCTGATCGACGCAGTGCTCACGGCCGGCGGCACGTACTATTTGCCCTACCAACTGCACGCAACCGACGAGCAGTTCCATCGTGCCTATCCGCGTGCGCGGGACATGTTCGCGCTGAAATCGGAACTCGATCCGCACTACCGTTTGCGCGGGGCCTTGTGGGACCGCTACTATGCGCCGCTGCTCGTGCGCGCATCGGCGCTCGCGCATGACGCGGTTGCGCCGCAACAGCCGGCGCAGCGCCCGTCGTTGTTCGCGCAGATCTACGGCGATGAGCGCGAGGCGGATCGCTTCTATGCGTTCTTGCAAAACATCTTCCACGTGCTGCCTGAAGATCGATTGCACACGCTGATTCAGGCCGAGACTGCGAAGCACGGCAGCGACGAGGCGATTTATCGTGGCATTCAGGTGGGCCTCAAGTCGATCACGCCGGCACTCGCCATGCTGACGCACGCGTTGCCGTCGCTTGCGGTGCAGAAGGCCGAAATGGGGCGTCAGGCCGCCACGCTGATCGGCGACACCGCGTTGCGCGATTATGTGGAGATCGGTACGACCGGCCGCTATGTGCGCGCGATGAAAAAGCACCTGCGATTGACCGGCGACGTGATGCTCGTGCATGACGTGGCACCCGGCATGAGTCCGGTCGACATCGTCGAGCGCGGACAGTTCGGCAAGCTCGGCGGCTTCGTGCCGCTGAACGACTACGCGCCGATCGCGCTGCCTGAGCGGAGCGCGGATCTCGTCAGTTGTTTCGTCGGTCTGCATCATATGGCGCCGGAAAAGCTCGCGCCGTTTCTCGCATCGATTGCGCGGATCACGCGGCCCGGCGGCTATTTCATCGTTCGCGATCACGACGTGACCACGCCCACGATGGATGCGTTCGTCTCGCTCGCGCATACGGTCTTCAACGCCGGGCTCGGCGAATCGTGGGAGACGAACCGCAAGGAGCCGCGGCATTTCGCGAGCGTCGACACGTGGATTGCTCGGATCGAGGCGGTGGGTTTTCGCCATACGGGGCTGCGGCTCGCGCAGGAAGGGGACCCGTCGGACAATTTGCTGCTCGCATTCGTACGCAACGCGATCTACACGGAAGTGGACACGCAAGCGAATGACCACAGCCGCTCCGCTGCAAGCGTAGATGTCGACGCTGGTATCGACGCCAACCTCGACGCAACCGGAGAGGCAGCATGAGGTGGAATCGATGGCGCGCGGTTCTTGCGGCATGCGCAATTGCGCTCACCTCGGTCGTGGCGTTCGCAGCGGGCTCCGAGTCGAATAGCGCCGTGCCGCCCGATGCGCGGCGAGACACGGAGCAGACGCTCTTGACGTTCCCCGAGTGGTATCTCGTGCATAGCCCCGCGGAGTACGCGCGGATCGTTCGGGTCGAGCCCGCGCACGCGTTTCCCTTCATCGAACAGACCGGGCAGCTCTGGTCGAGCTATGCGACGGTGACCGAGGCGCAGCTTCGCGGCCACTATCCGCTCAACATCGGCTATCACGTGATGATCATGGTGATCGCGACGAGTACGACGGCCGAATATGCACTGCGTTCGATTTACGAAAATACCTTCGGACGTGCAAGCTGGCTGCTCGACGGCGACCATCTGACCGACGAGGATCGCTACGGCGCGAAGGCTGCGCAAGAGTACGTCGATTTCATTCGTCAGGAGCCGTGGTATCTGTTCGACTTCGCCTCGAGGCTCAAGCATTTGTGGACCGACGTTCCGATGTGGGGGCCGCATCTCGTGCGCAAATGGGAGCGCCGCTATGCGCTCACGACGGAATACGCGGTCAAGGCGGTCTACGGCAAGCTGATCGAAAAAGCGACGCGTGCAACGTACACGCCGGCGAAGATGACGACCGATGTCGTCGTCGACCGTTTGCCCGACGGCTTTACGCCGCCCGAGCATGTGAGCGTTTTGCAGCGTCTGCCTGACGGCCGCGCATTGCTCGTGCTGCCGCGCTATTTCGATTTCCGAATTGCCGCGACGAAACTCGCGCAGCAGGGCGTGACGATCGACGACATCGCCGGCAACGGCGCATCGAAGCCGATTCTCGTCACCGTATGGGCCCGCGATCGAGATACGCTCCCGGCGGGCGATTTTCAGGTGCTCTTCGCGCAGCCCCTCACGTTGCCCGCTGCGACGCGGCGTATCGCGCTCTTGATGCCGGTCGGTGGCCTATCGGCGTTTCTCGCACAAGCGAGCGCCTTGGGGCTCACGGTCGAGCACGTCTATGACTACTAGCCGCTAAGCGGTGAGGACTGCCGTGGGCGCATGAACGCACCACATCTACGAAACAACCAAAAATAGGGGACCCACGATGCTACGAGTTTGCCGGATGTGCGTGCCGAACGTGTATACGCTCAAGGCGATTTGCCCAACTTGTGGCAGGGCCACAGTCAAACCTTACGGATCGACGACAAAATCACGCTATGCGCTGGTTCACACGCTCGGTAGAACCAGATTCGACCCGCTGGGAGGGGACGGCGCATATTCGGATTGGATGCAGCGTCACTTCCAAGGTGCCAGCGCCGCGGCCGGCAGTGGATGTCTAGCGGTCAGCCCGCTTCGATACGATGGTCCCGTTGGCAACGTTAAGGATTCGCTGCTCTCTAGTCAATTCAATCGCATATTTGTGCCCCAATTCGCCGGAATACTTGATTCCGTTGCTTTTCAGCAAGCACCCGTCATCATCCTGAATTGGCACATCCGCTTTACCAATGGCACGCCGAACGGATGGACCGGTAGAGGTATAAACGGCGCACTGGTGACGAGATTGACCGAGATGTGCCGGATGGCCGGCAAAAGGCTTGCGATTGTTTACACGATTCATGAGGCCAGCGATCTGACGAGCCACCTACTCATGCCGTCCGGGGTCGTTTCATTGAATCCGGATGTCGGGCATGCGATGGACCTGCAATTCCCCCGTGTTCGCCGATATGTCTCGCGGGTCCCGGGCTTGATGAGCTCGATCCACACGACGAAGATCGATCTGCTGCTCAAGCTAGTCGGGCAGTACCTCAAACCGATCGACCAGTACAGTGCGGCGAGTAACCTCTTTTGGGCACGCTCGCAGCAGTTGCTCAGACTGAGCAATGCACCTGCCGTAGCCAGCGTAGGTATCAAGGGAATCGTCGTATTCGGCATGATCATGCCCAGACACGGGTTGAGCAAAGCGGTGGTCGAGCGATTGGCAACGAAGATGAATGAAGCCGGGCTTCATGCATCGCTGAAGATCGTCATCGCCGGCAAGGAATCCGACGACACACTAGTGGCCAGCATGAAGGCGCTCCCCGCCACGAACCCCAGAGTTCATTACGCTGGCCGTATCGACGGGCTCGATCATTATGCCGGTTGCCGATATGCCATCTCGTTCGATGAACTAGGCTATCGCCTCAATGCATCCGCGATGGTCAACGTCGTGCGAGAAGGGCATCTGCTGTTTTCCAAGCGCGGTGCGGAAACGGATAATCAGCTCATCGATCGTGCGGTAAGGGTCATACAGCTATGCGAAGCCAATCCGCGCTTTTACTACGAGATGCTCGCGCAAAGTCAACCGCGCATCCGCGCGGCCGCGCCGGAACACGTCGGCGATGCGCTCAATCGGTTCTTCAAAAACGTTGCAATCAACTTGGAATAGCCGGTTGCCGGCGGGTAAGCCGGCCCATACGTCATCAACCGCGAAGGGCGACGCCGAGCATGCCGCGAGAGGCTTGCGGCGTCGCGGCCCGATGAACCAAGCCGCATAGACAGAATGTTCGATCCGATATAGAGCCCAAACCACGCGCCTCCCGCGGATGGCGTCGTCGCCGCATCGATTGACGTGCGAAATATCGCTACGTATACAGCGATAAGCGCAACGACACGCAACGTTAGGCAACGTCAAGCGGCAACCATCAGACGGCGGCACGTATGTACAAGCAGGTCATCGATTCTCACCTTCTCAAGATTCTCCACACCCTCATCACAGAGTCGAGCGTTTCGCGCACCGCGGCGCTGCTCGGTGTATCGCAGCCGACCATCAGTGTCGCTCTGCGCAAGCTGCGCACCCTGACGGGCGATCCGTTGCTCGTACGCAGTGGAAGTCGGATGGTGCCGACGAGTCACGCTATAACGCTCGTCGAGCCGCTCGTTCAAGCGCTCTCGGGGATCACGGCAGTGTTGAATCCGACCGCCACGTTCGACCCGGCCACGACGCGTCGCACCTTCCGCATCGGTTCGCCCGACTATCTGGACGTATTCTTTCTGCCTGCCGTCGTCGACGCGTTCAAGCATGAAGCGCCAGGGGCGCGTCTCGAGTTCCAGCATCTCATGACGGTGGACGGCGGTTACGAGCATGGGCTCGAGAGCGGCACGCTCGATGTGGTCGTGGGTAATTGGAGTACGCCGCCGGAAAACTTGCATATCCAACCGCTATGCAAGGACGACATGGTTTGCCTGATGCGCGAAGATCACCCGATTCAGCCCGGCAATCTCACTAGCGCGATCTATCAGGAGGTCGAGCATCTTGGTGTCACCACGCACCACGCGAGAGGGCTCGGTACGATCGACCTCGAACTCGCGCGCAGCGGGTTGTCGAGAAACGTCACGACGACGATGCCCTACTTCGGGCTGGCGCCATACGTGCTGATGCGCACGAATCTGCTCTTTACGACGACGCGGGGGCTGGCGGCGCATTTCTGTACGCTGCTCCCGCTGCGTATCGAACCTATTCCGTGCGTGCCGCAAGCGCTCACTTATTACCAGCTCTGGCACGATCGCACGCATCGCAGCGCGTCGGCAATCTGGTTGCGGCGCCTGGTTGCTCGCGTCGCGAAGAGCCTCGCGTCTGCAAGTGCGGATACCCCGACGTAAAAAAATGGCCGCGAGCGAGCGCTCGCGGCAAAGAACGGTCACGTCGAGCAAGGGAGACAGGAATCCTCGCGTGGACGTAGAGCCGCAACAGGAGTCGGTCAGCGAAGCAGCTGCCTGTCGAAGAGCGATATGCGCAGGGCACGCACCGCTTATAGGGGGGGCTCTAGCGGCTAAGGCTGTGCTTCGCTTGCCATCGCCTGCAGCCAGGCGGCCTTGTCCTTGGTTGCCGCATCGAGCAGCGCGAAGCCCGTCATGCGGCCGGTGGTCGGATCTTCGCATCGTGCGCGGGCGACGTGGCGAGCATCGCCGCTGTCGATCTCCGTGGTCCAAAGACCGTCGGCGGCAGGCGTCACGACTACCGCAGGTATTGCCGGGGTTTTGATCACGATTGGCATGATCGGAAATTCAGCGCGCGTGAGCGTTCCGCACAAACACTGCGCAACCGCGCGTGCGGCATGCATGATCGGCAGCACGTAAGGCCTGACTCGGCCATCGATCGACGCGCAATCGCCGAGCGCGTAGATGTCGGGCGCGCTGGTGCGGCACCAGGCGTCCGTGGCAATTCCGTCCGAGACCGCGAGCCCCGCTTCGCGCGCGAGCAGGACGCGCGGTGCGAGCCCGATCGCTGACAGCACGACATCGACGTCGAATCGAACCGCGTTCGAAAGCAGCAACCGATAGCCGCGCTCGCGCCGCGCGATCGAGCGAACGCTGGTCCCCAGCCTCAGCCTGACGCCCGCGGCTTCGAGCGCGCTTCGGAAGACGTTGCCGGCTTCCTGCGGCAACAATCGCGACAGCGGCAGCTCGGCCGGATCGATGATGTCGACCCTGTGCCCCGTGGCGATCAGATCGTTTGCGAACTCGCAGCCGATCAGGCCCGCCCCTAGAATCGCAACGGAGCGACACGTGCGCAGCGTTTCGCGAAATCGTGCGTAGTCGTGCAGGTCGTTGATCGACAGCACGTCTGCCGCGCCGTCGCCGTCGATCGGTGCGCGCTTGGCATCGGCACCCATGGCGAGAACGAGCGCGCGATATCGGAGCGTCTGTCCGTTATCGAGAACGAGCGCGTGTGCATCGGGTAGAAGCTGCTTCACGGCACACTGCGTCCAGATACGCGCGCGCAATTGCGACGCCATTGCCGTCGCGTCGGAGGTGGCGAGTTGACCAGGCTCCTTCTTCAGAGCAAGCGCGTTCGATAGCATGGGCTTCGAATAGAACCGGCCGTCATCGCGGCTGATCATGACGATCGGTACGTCGCCGTCGAGTTTGCGCAATTCCCGCGCAACCGTATAACCCGCCAAGCCCGTGCCGACGATGACGATGGGGGCCGCGGTATTTTCCGAGCGTTCCTGCGTACTCATTGCGATACCGCCTGCATGTCGAAATCGTGCTTGCCCGTTGCGCAATCGGGGCACACCCAATCGTTCGGAACGTCTTCCCAGCGCGTACCGGGCGCAATACCCTCATGCGGCAAACCCTCGGCTTCGTCATAGCGAAACCCGCAAATCACACATTCCCAGATTGTCATCTTCGCTCTCCCACCTCGCGTTCAACGCACGTACGATTGTCCCAGGCCGATTTCGGCAAGTGCGCGCCGATAAGCGCCCGATGACCGATCCGCGAGAATCGGTGCTTCCGCGGAGCGTTCGATCGGCAAATCTTCCGGGCACTGCAACTCGACGATGGCGCGGTCTTCCTCGAACACTTGTCGGTTGAACGCATAGACTTCTTCGAGCGGAAGGTCCTGGTCGAAATTTCGGACGATGGGCACGAACAAACGGGTCAATCGCGCGGATATGGGGCTTGCTGCATTGAGAATCGCGAGCTTGCCGTTTTCGGGGAAATGCACAGTGAGACGCGCGAAGAACGGAACATCGACTTCGAAGATTCTTCGCCATAGGAAGCCCTCGGGTGCGCGATGCCGCATGGACTTGGGAAAGTTGCTGACCGGGCTCACGTATTCCGCACGCATGCCGTTTTCCCGCCGCTCGACCGAATATCGCGGCACGACGGGGTTGTGCCGGTCCGCGAAGCTGTCGTGGTGAATCCACGCAAAGTGCGCGACGTCGATGAAGCCTTCGGTTTGTCGTCCGGCCGATGCGCGAATGTCGATCGACGGGGGAAGGATCTGCTGATATCCCTCTGTATTCCAAGCCGGGAACTCGGGTAGCGGGATCGCGCCGCCGCCAAGCGAAACCCATACGAGGCCGTATGCCTCTTGCGCCGGATACGTCGCCAGGCAAAGGCGCTCCGGAATGGGACCCTCCGGTTGCGACGGGATGCGGCTGCATGTGCCGCTCGCCTCGTATTCGAGGCCGTGATATGGGCAGACCAGATGATCATTGGCGACCCAGCCCCGGCTGAGGGGCGCGCCTCGATGGGGACACACGTCGCGCGCGGCAACCACGCTGCCTTGCGCACGAAACAGCACGAGCGGCTCGTCGAGCAGCGTCACGCTTAGCGGCTGGTCGCGCACGTCGCTCGCGAATGCGACAGGATGCCAGTAGCGGCTCAGAATCTCCCAGTCGCGGGCGTCGAAGGTGCAATTGCGGGGTAAGTTGTTCGACCGTGATTGGGTCAGCACGGCGGCTTGGGCATGGATCATGGGCGTCTCCTGTGGAAATCGTTCGGAATCGTCGCGGCGACACCGATAACGTCTCGTGCCTCGCGATGTGAAAGCACGATACCGACTAGCCCTGTCTCGTCCCATTCCCGAGTCGCCATGAAGTCCATGCATAGGTCCGCATGGATTGCCGGTGCGCCGGCTCGCGATGCATCGTGCGATGCCGCGTCATCGATCGGTTGACTTCATGCCTAGTGAGATGCCCCATTTGCATGCGTTGTGACCGGTAGGGCTCGGTGCCATACTGTCAGATCATTGCGAACGGAGACCACGCATGTCGCTCGAAGAAAGCCGGGGCCGCCTCATGGCGGCAATAGAAGACGGGGCGGAGTTGGATGTCATAAGAGAGTTCGCCAGAATATGGTTCGCCGACATAAAAAGCTGGGAGAGTACGGACGATTTCGCAACGGCTTTTAAAGAACGGCGCATGACTGCTCGGGCGACCGGCGACGATGCGGCCCTGAAGCAGATTGGGGTGAGGAAGCATGTCGAAACTACGATCAATCTCGATCCTTCTGTCGCTGGCACGATTGCTCGCCTAAATGCAGATAATTTTCTGAAGAAACTGAAGAACGATCTGGGGTTGCATGATCTCAGTGCCGTGCTTCTGCGCCCTGATATCCCACTTGCGAACCAGTTTTTCAAGATAACCGCAAAAACAATCATCGTTTTTATGCCGATTCCTCTCGAGGAAGACCTGGTGGCATTTGCGTTGCTGTCCGCGGTTGCAAAAGCGAATCGAGGCAGTGAGCTCTACACGGAGTATCAAGGAATGCGAGCGAATTTAACTCGCATAAAATACGGCTCTTCGGACGACATGCACTCGGGATTTTTGATAATAAAAAAAGAAAAGACGGGCTCGCCGGGTGAGGATGACGGAAGGCTGCATGTGAGATACGGTATGGCGAACATCATGGGAGGGCCGTTGTCGCCAGGGCTCTTGGAGAGAAGAAGAAACAACGCACATGCGTATCGAACCAAGGTGGCGGTAGCTTCGCAAGAGGGCGAAAACAACGAAGTCATCATTTCCTACAGGAATCACGCCGGCCTGTTTCCTCTATTCGGAAAACCGGGATCGGGCGGTCTCGTATTGACCGATAAAAAAGACAGCAAGATGGGGACGTTGCGCAGCGACGGAGCGATACAGCCGTAACGCATATCGTTATACCCATCTTGGGCATAACGACGTCGTTCTGATTCATTGGAATGGCGTTGTAACGTTAATTTCGACGATGAATGAGGGTGATATGCCGTTTAGCGCCGTTTCTACAGTAGAAGATAGCAATGGTGGAAATTTTCCATCTGTAATGAGAATATTTTTCAATAAATGTGGCACCCAGAATTACAATGGGGGTATCAAATTCTCCGACCATTACCATAAGACGAGGGTGGTGCCGATCTTCAACGACGAATGTCTCGAGGATACCCCGGTGACATACAGTTTATTGCGCCAAATTCGCAAAGCGATGAAGAGCAACAGTATGCTTCACAGTTTCAACGTGAGTGCGCGCTCCATCCATCAGAACGAGCACGGCTATTTACCCTATCAGAGCGGATCGACTTCATCCCGGCTCGAGGTTCATGCTCCGGCCATTCGCAACGCGGCGATGACGGTTGGCGCTTTGCCGCATAATCAGGCATCGGCCAACGTGGATACCAGCGGGCAGTTCATGGAATATACGTGCCAAGACGGTATGCACCAGATCGCCCGGCTTGTCGTTGACTACCGTTTTGGTTTCGTCTATATGACGTTTGGTCATTATCACGAGGATTCGTTTGCGCTGCTGATCCGTTCTCCCGCGGAGCTGTACTTCGAGGTCATGCCGACTCTGCCGGCGATGGATGCCAAGTTCGTGCAGTAAATGCCGCTTTCCGCCGAGTGGCGCACGTGTTTCTGCCATAGGGGCGACGGATCGGTCGAGGCGCGGTTCACGGATTGCCTGAACGATCCCCTCGAAGCTGCGCTCGCTCGCAGGCAGACGCCGAAGCCGTGGCGTTCATTGATCGCGTGAAGAACAGCCGAGTTCGCTGAACGCTTGCTTCGCGAGCCGAACTTCTAGTTCGTCCAACTGCGACTGAAAAAAACGCGCATCGTGTCCAGGCTCGGCGCGTTGGTCAGCAATGGCGCGTAGCCTTCGTCGCCTGCATCCGGCCGGCAAGGCAGCAATCGCATTCGCGCGTTCGGCGCAAACAAGGCACTCGAGTGCGAAGATTTCATCCAGCGTTGCTACTCGCAGGGGCGGCGTGGGGTTTCCTGCAATGGAGCGTTGCGCCGGCGAGTCGAGGGCGACGAATGAAACCCTGACTGTCTCGTTGGCGAGAAAATCTTGTTGATAGTTGACGAGTTCGAGCCCAGCATCAATGAACTCTTCCTCCGCCAGTGGGCTTTGATTCGACTCTGGTTTGATGCCTCGATCGCGTAGCGATCGAGCGAGCAATGGGAGCCGACTGCGGGAGCCGACTGGGGAGCCGACTGCGCGGTAGGTGCCCACCGCCTGTGTGCGCGAAGTCGAGATCCTCGCTCACTCGATGACCGATGCGTATCTTGGGTAACGAGCCGGAGGGGGATCTAGCATTACAAAATGCTGTCGAACCCGCTCCGCGTTGGAAAAAGTAAAGTGTTGACATTTTTCATTCCCCTCACTAGACTCGTTTCTCATGGAAACCGATCGCACCTCCACTCCCGTCTCTCTAGCCGACTTCCGAGCGAACACGTTGACTGGTGTCGTTCAGCGTGAGATCGAGCGCATGATTTTGAGCGGCGAATTGAAGCCGGGTGAGCGCCTGAATGAAAAGGCCGTGGCCGATAAGCTCGCCGTCAGCCGAGGGCCTGTCCGGGAGGCGTGCCGGGCGCTGGCCGAACTGGGCCTCGTATATCAGATTCCGCAACGCGGTGTCTTCATTCAAGAAGTGACGCGTGACGACGCGATCGAAGTGTATGACCTGCGGGCGGGCTTGACCGCGCTTGCGGCTTCGCTGCTTGCGCCGGTACTCACCGCCGAGATGGCTCGGCAACTCGACAGCTACGTGGATGAAATGCAGGACGCCGCTGAGAAGGGCGATTTCTCGCGCTTCGATCCGCTCAATCTCGAGTTCCACGATTACATCGTCCGTTCGACGGGCAACTCGCGGCTGCTCAAGCAGTATCGAGCGTTCGTCAAAGAGTTTCATCTGTTCCGGGTCCACGGCATGGTGCAGCGCGGGGCGCTGCTCGAGTCGAACGAGGAGCATCGCGAGATCGTCAACACGTTGAAATCGCACGACTCGCGCCGCAGCTACGAGACGAGCTTCACCCATGTGTCGAAGGGCAAAGAGCGCATGCTCCTTTCGTTGGATGGCATGACAAAAGCGGGTGCGCGAGAAGCCGGCGATAAGATCGCCTGACCGAAGGCTCGCGCAGCGGCGCTCCATAGGCTGCTCCGTAGCGCTCGCTCTCCCAAGCACTCGATCCGGCATTGCATTGCCGGAAATTTAGTTAGTACTACTTAGCAATTTGTTTTTGATCCCGCACGTTTGCTCGACGAGCGTGCTGTCCGGATTCCTACCGATACGGTACTTGATCTCTATGCTCGAACTATCGCTGGCTTGCCAGAACACAGACCGAACCCGAGCGTTGCTCGACAACAGGGTCTCAATCGAAGGGGTGAAGATCCATTTCGTGACCGGCCCTGCCGAAGAGCTGTTTCAACGCGCGTTTCGGCACGCGGAGTTCGATATTTCGGAGCTATCGCTGGGCACACACCTCATGACCACGGCGCGTGCGGCAACGCATTACATCGGTGTGCCGGTGTTTCTCTCGCGATCGTTTCGTCACTCGGCCATCTACGTTCGTAGCGACCGCGGGATCGATTCGCCCGAGGCACTGAAGGGGCGCCGTATCGGCGTGCCCGACTTTCAGCAAACGGCAGGTATTTGGGTGCGGGGCATGCTCGCAGACGAATACGGTATCGATAGTTGCGACGTGCGCTGGGTAGTCGGCGGTCTCGAACAGGCGGGGCGCGCGGCGCGGGTTCCCTATGCGGTGCGGCCCGACATCGAAATCGAGCCGATCGCACCGGGCGAGACGCTTGCGCGTCTGCTCGATGTGGGCGAGATCGATGCGGTGATCGCGCCCAAGCCGCCTTCGTGCTTTGGACGCAACGAACACGTGCGACGTCTTTTCCCCGCGTTTCGCGAAGCCGAGCAAGCCTGGTTTCGCAAAACGGGGATGTTCCCGCCCATGCACACGCTCGGCATTCGGCGCTCGCTCGTTGAACGGCACCCTTGGCTTCCGGTCAACGTATTCGCCGCGTTCAAGAAAGCGCGCGATATTGCTCTGACGGAACTTCAGGTGACGGATACGCTGCGCATCATGCATCCGTGGATCACCGACGAGTTCAATCAGGTGAGGGCGCTGATGGGCGACGACTATTGGCGCTACGGCGTGAACGAGAGCCGCGGCGAACTCGACACGTTGCAGCGCTACGCGCAAAACGACGGGCTGATCGAGCGCGTGGTGCCGATGAATGAGCTGTTCGCTCAGAGCACGTCGGACGCATTCAATTTCTAATCGGGCTATCCCGCCTCGCGGCGGCGTTGCCTGAGACGAATGCTGGAGGAGACATGAAGAGCATCAACAAAGATGTATGGCTTGCGCTCGGTGTCATCGCACTCGCCGGCGCATACCTGATCATGGACATGCGTTTGCCCGACGTTCGCTTGAGCGATCCGCTCGGGCCGAAGGTTTTTCCCGCGCTGGTCGGTGCCGGTCTGATCGCATCGGCGCTGTTGCTGCTGCTGGAGACGAAAGGCCGGCGCGCTTCGCATGCCCATGAGCCGAAGGCCGTCGAAACAAACGAGGTGTCGGACACGCAGGGACAAGAGCAGGGACACGAGCAGGCCCAGCAGTCGAAGGGCCACTATTTCGTCCTCATAGGCATGCTCGTGTGGACGGGCGTGTACTACGCGTGCTTCGAGCGGCTCGGCTACCTGATTTCCACCTCGGCATTCCTGTTCGGTCTGCTCGCCTATTTCAATCGCAAACGGCTCAAGTCGAATCTTTTGATCGCGCTAGGCGTGACGATCGTTCTCGATCTGCTGTTTGCTCAGCTTCTCGGTGTTCCGATGCCGACGGGCCTTCTTCCATTTTGAGGCAGCCGGGACATGGACAGTTTGCACGGAATCATCCACGGGCTCAGCATCGCGGCGACGCCGACGCATTTGCTTTATACGCTGATCGGCGTGTTCATCGGCACGATGATCAGCCACTTGCCTGGCATCGGGCCTTCGGCGGGCATCGCATTGCTGATCCCCGTCACGTTCGGCATGGACCCGACCTCGGCGTTGATGATGCTCACCGGCATCTATTACGGATGCATGTACGGGGGCGCGGTGACGGCGATCTTGCTGAATACGCCCGGCGATGCGGCCGCGGTGATGACGGTGCTCGACGGCTATCCACTCGCGAGGAAAGGCCGAGCGGCGGCAACGCTCGCGATTGCCGCGGTGAGCTCGTTCATCGCCGGCATGCTGGGCGTGACGGCGCTCACGTTCGTGGCCGCGCCCCTCGCCGCCTTCGCGCTGCATTTCGGGCCGACCGAATATTTCGCGCTGATTTGCTTCGCGCTGTCCACCGTGAGCGCGCTGACCGGCAAGTCGCTCGCGAAAGGGATGTTGGCGGTGTTTCTGGGGCTCGGATTGGCAACGGTGGGCATCGATTTGCAAAGCGGGGTTGCACGTTTCACGCTCGGCTTCGTCCAGTTGCAGGATCGCGTGAATTTTCTCGTAGTCGTCGTAGGCCTATTTGCCATCTCCGAGGTGAGCCGAATGGTGGAAGGCGCGCTCGGCGGCACGCTACACACGGTGCGCGTCGAGGGCAAGCTCTGGTTCACTCGCGCCGAATGGCGCCGTGCCCGCCCCGCGATCTTTCGCGGCTCGTTCGTCGGATTTCTTTGCGGGGCAGCGCCTGGGCTGGGCGGTACGCTTTCGGCCATGCTGTCCTACGTGCTGGAGAAGAAGCTGTCGAAGCACCCGGAGGAGTTCGGGCATGGCGCGATCGAAGGCGTCGCGGCCCCGGAGGCGGCCACCAATGCCGATAGCTGCGGGGCATTCGTGCACCTGCTGGCGCTCGGCGTGCCGGGCTCGGGCGCGACCGCGGTCATTATGGGTGCATTCATCATGTACGGCATGCAGCCGGGGCCGATGCTCTTTCATTCGCAGCCGAATCTCGTCTGGGGCCTCATCGCGAGCATGTACGTGGGCAACATCATGCTGCTCGTTCTGAACCTTCCGCTGGTCGGGATCCTGTCACGCATCCTCTATGTCCCGCCGCGTGTGCTTTTATGCGTGATCCTCGTGATCGCGTCGACAGGGGTGTATTCGTTCAATAACGATACGTTCGATTTGTTCCTCGCACTGTTCTTCGGTGCGGTGGGCTATGTGTTCCGCAAGTTCGATATTCCGAAGGCGCCGCTTCTGTTCGGCCTGATTCTCGGCCATACGCTCGAGCAATCGTTTCGCCAGGCACTGACGATTTCGAATGGCGATCCGATGACGTTCGTGCGCAGCCCGATATCGGCGGTCTTGCTCGGTTGCGCGTTGGTGAGCATCGCGGCCTCGGTCTGGAGCCGTCGCAAAGAGATGGTCACGCTCTCGAAGGTGCTGCGTGGCCGGCTCGTGGATCCTCAACTGGTGGACGAGCCTCGCTGAGCGCGGCGGCTGCGTCAAGGCGAGTCGATATGAGCATCGCATTGGAAAGAGGCACGGCAAACGTATCGTTGCGAGAGATCGTCTTGCTGTTTGCGCGCGTGGGTTTGACGAGTTTCGGCGGTGGGCTCTCCGCGTGGATCTACCGAGAGGTCGTCACGCGGCGGAGCTGGATGAGCGACGACGAGTTTCTCGGTGCGCTGACGCTTGGCCAGATCGTGCCTGGCTCGAATGTGGTCAACTTGTCGATCTACATCGGCTACCGACTGCGAGGCGCGATCGGCAGCGTATTGGCTACCGCTTCGCTGCTGTTGCCGCCGATGATCGTCATCGTATTGTGCGCGACCGGATTTCGCGAGTTCGCGCAGATCGAGTGGCTGCACCGGTTTCTGGAGGGTGTCGCGGCGGCGGCGATCGGCATGACCGCATCGGTCGCCATGCGGAGCGCTAAAGCGATCCTCGCCAGGCAAGTCGCGATGCTCGTGCCGATCGTCGCGGTGTTCATTGCGGTAGGGGTGATGCGTTGGCCTCTGGTACCCGTGGCGCTCATTGTCGGCGTTGCCGGCTTGGCGTTGGCCTGCAAAGGTGGCCGGCGTGCGCGATAACGTCTACTTGCAACTCGTTGCCGTATTTGCGCCGCTGTCGTTGCTTTCCATCGGCGGCGGTCAAAGCATCGTGGCGGATATCGGCGTGCAGGCCGTCACCGTGCATCGATGGGTGACACAGACCGATTTCGTGGAGCTGTTTGCCCTGTCGCGCGCCGCGCCGGGACCGGGTGCGCTTCTGACGACGCTGATCGGATGGAAAGCCGCGGGATGGCTGGGCGCACTGGTCGCTTCGGTGGCGCTCTTCGTTCCCTCGTCTGTCCTGGCGTACGCGGTAACGGTGGCATGGGCGCGGCACGATCGCCATCGGTGGCATAGCGTGGCCGAGCGCGGGCTTGCGCCCGTCGCAACGGGGCTCATGCTCGCGAGCGCGTTATCGGTGCTGCGCGCTGCGCCTTCGACGTGGACCTCCGCCGGGATTGCCGCCGTCGCGATGCTGGTCTTTTTGGGCAGACCTCGGTGCCATACGCTCGTCGTACTGTTTGGAGCGGGGCTACTCGATGTGGTCATAGGGTATCTGTAGGTATCTGTAGGACGGGATTACGTCGCGCTCGTTTGGAAAACGATGCGGCGCTTTGGCGGTACGCGGGATATGCCTCGGGTCGCAGCGCCGGGGGCGTGGAAGCGCCCGCACGAGAGGAAGGTCCTGTTGCTACGTTTTTGGAAAATGTTGACATTTAGCATATGACAGTCTACAACTTCATCATCGACGCTGGCCTGATGCTCACCCCGTTCATGCGGCCAGCAGTAAGCGCTTGAACCCCGGCTTGGCTGCTGAGCCGCGAAGCCGGGCGCAATCAACCCAAGATGTTTCAGGAGACAACGAATGGCAGGGAACAGATGGACGTATCGAGCGATCGTCGCGACATGCCTCGCATTGCTCGGCGCGCAAGTGACCACCGCACGCGCGGCTGATAGTTGGCAGCCGCGCCGGCCCGTCGAGATCGTCGTGCCGAGCGCAGCCGGCGGCGGCTTGGATCTGGTGGGCCGGACGTTGCAGAGCGTCCTCGAGCAGCAGAAGCTATCCAGCAAACCGATCACCGTGGTCAATCGCCCTGGCGGTGGGGGAACGGTTGGGCTGGCCTACATCAACTCCCATCAAGGGGACGGTGATTACGTGAGTGTGCAGGCGCTGCCGTTGATTACCAATCGAATCACCGGGCAAAGCACGCTGGGCCTCGATGACGTGACGCCGCTCGCCGTGTTGGTCACCGAACAAGTGGTGTTTTCGGCGCCGGAGGATTCCCCGGTGAAAAGCGGCCAGGATCTGCTGCAGATGATCAAGAAAAATCCGTCGGCGGTGAGCTTTGCGGTGTCGAGCTCGCCCGGTGGACAGAGTCACGATGCCGCCGCGCTCGTCGTCAAGGCGGCCGGCGTGGACCCGACGAAGCTGAAGATGGTCTTCTTCGATTCGGGCGGCGAAGCGGTCACGTCGCTGATGGGCGGGCATGTCACGGTAGCGGCGACGCCTGCCGGTGTCGTCTTGGGCCCGAGCGAGGCCAAGCGTGTGCGATTGATTGCGATCGCAGGCGGCCATCGGGAACAGGGCGCGCTCGCGGACGTCCCGACGTGGAAGGAGCAGGGCGTCGATGTCGATTTCACGACATGGCGCGTGTTGGTGGGTCCGAAGGGCATGACGCCTGCCGAGGTTGCTTGGTGGGACAACGCGCTGCAAAAAGCGACGTCGTCCCCGCAATGGGCCGCTGCGGTCAAGCGCAACTTGTGGACCGCGGACTATCGAAACAGCGCGGCTACACGTGTCTTTCTGCAAAACGAGCGCACGCGCTTGACGCCCCTGCTGGGCGAACTGGGTCTCGCCAAAAAGTAAGCTTTTGTCACCGTTTCAAATGGAGAATTCAATGTCACGCATCGTTCACCTCGCAGTCAAAGTCGATGATCTCGAGGCCGCCACCCGCTTTTATACCGAAGTGTTCGGCTTCACGGAGGTCAAGACCGGGCGTAATCGGCAACACATCTCCCGGCACATGACCGATGGGCATATCGACTTCACGCTCATGAAGTACGACAGCGAAGAGGCGCATGAAGCCCAACTGGCGGGGCCCGGGCCGCGTCTGCACCACTGGGGCGTCACGGTCGACGATCAGGAAGCGGTGGCCGAGAGGATCAAGACCTACGGCGGCGAAATTCTCTCCGCGAAAGGCGAGGGCGCGCTCAAGTTCCGTGCGCCTGACGGCACGATTGCGGAAGTCGTGAAGCCCGGCCGATACAACGAGAAATAGTCCACGTTCCCCCCGAGACATCGGCCGTGATCTGTCCGTACGCACTACCGCATAGGTTTGCGTGCCGGACAGTGTGCCGAGCGTGCGGTCGTCATCGAACCCGCTTTCGATGCGACGCAGGCAGCGGGCTCGCGCTGCGATAGTTCGACAAGCGGGCAGTACGGCCGGGCGAACTGCGTTGCGAGGGGGCGCGGATGGATTTCGAGTCGGTCTCATTTAATTAGTTCGTAGTACTAATTAATTCGAGGCGCGGCTGAAGTCAAGAATGCTGAAATATCAAAACAACAGGAGACACAATGCGACCTCTCTTCAAAACGGCTTGTCTCGCCATCGCGATGGCGTGCGCCATCGCCGGCCCTACAAGCGCCAACGCAAGTACGGCGACGCACTACAAGCTCGTCAAGACGATCGATTTGCCCGGTAAGGGCGGCCACGGCGACTGGGTCGTGTTCGATCCGGCCACGCGTGAAATCTGGCTGGCGCAATCGCCCGATCACGACGTCGTGGTGCTCGATGCCGATACGCTCGGCGTGAAGGCGACGATCGCCGGCATCGAAGACGGAAACGGCATTGCGCTGAACGACAAGTTTGCCTTTGTCGCCGATGCGGCGAACAACAAGCTGGTCGTCATCGACAAGCGAACCGACAAGCAAGTCGCGGCCGTCGATACCGCCGGTAAAGGACCGGACGGCGTGGCACTCGATACGCGCAACGGCCGCGTGTACGTTGCCAACGACGACAGCGACACCGAGACGGTATTCATGGATCAACCGCCGTTCACAAAGGTGGCGCAAATCGCACTGACACCGCAACCGGCCAAACACGGTCCCGATGTCAACCTTTATGAGCAGGCGCTGGGACGGATCTATCAGCCTGTCGATAACGTCATCGACGTGATCGATCCGGACACGCAAAAGGTCGTCGACGTATGGAATTTTCACCTGAAGAAAGATGCCAAGCCGATGGTGTACGACAGCCAAGGCAAGCACCTGATCATCGGTAGCCGTGACGAGAAAGTGCTGATCGTCGATGCCGACGGCAAGCTCGTCGCGACCGTTCCGTTCGAGGGAGGCAATATCGACCAGACGGCCATCGATGTCGCCGCCCGGCGCATTTTCCTTGGCGACAAGTCCGGCGACGTGGATGTCATCGATCTCGACACCCGCCAGGTTGTCGATCACCTGCATACGGAAAAGAACGTCCACACATTGGCCGTCGATCCGCGGACGCACCGGATCTTCGTGTATTTGAACGAGAGCAACAAGGTAGACGTGTTCGAGCCGGTCTGACTCGAGCTCGCACCGGTTCGGCCCGAACCGGCGGGGGGCTTCGCGCGACGTTCCTTCCTCTGCGCATGGTGTGTAGCGGTCGAAGGTGCGTCGGGTGCGCGTGTGCTTGCGTCCGTGTGTGCGCGACGCCGCGAAAACGCCTGCCTCGGGTCGAAAAAGAATCGATAAATCGAATCGAAAATTTAGGAATCCTAATTAATAGGAGGAGTCGTCATGGGTGAACCCGTCTATTTCCGATCCATCGTGGCCGCGCTCGTCACGTTGCCATTGGCATCGCTCGCGCACGCGCAAAGCACCGTCACGTTATATGGCGAACTCGACGATGCGGTCGCGTATTACAACAATGTCGGACAACATTCGCAGGTGGAACTGCAAGGCGCGGACTTGACGGCCAACAAGTGGGGGTTACTCGGCAAGGAAGATCTCGGCGGCGGCAATAAGGCGATCTTCGATCTGGAAAACGGCTTCAATATCGACAACGGTAAGTTGAGCCAGGGTGGGCGCCTCTTCGGGAAGAAGGCTTGGGTGGGCCTTACCAGCAAAAACCTCGGGACACTCACGCTCGGGCGGCAACTGGATACCACGGTCGATCTGGTCCAACCGCTGACCGGCGACGTGTACGGCCCCGCGTTTACGACCCCAGGCGATGCCGACAACAACGACAATAGCTTCCGATTGCAAAACTCGGTCAAATACGCGAGCCCGATCTACGCAGGCTTTCAATTGGAGTTGATGTACGGGCTAGGCGGCGTTGCCGGCAGCCTGGCATCGCAGAACTCCACCTCGGCCGCGCTAGCGTATACCCACGGCGGATTCAGCGCCGCGGCCGGATACGTGTACGCTCGGACGGACGGCCCCGATGGCGCCGGAACGGCAGACCAGACGCAAAACAACTCGGTGACCCCGCTGTACGGAAGCGTACCGTTCGTCGGGTCGCGCATGATCGTCCATGTCGCGGCTCAGTATCAACATGCCGGAATCACCGCCAATATCCGGTACAGCAATGCGCAATGGAAGCCGTACGGAAATTATTCGGCCTTCAATCGGACCGAGACGTTCAATACCGCCGCCGCCACACTGGGTTACCAGATGACGCCATCGACGCAGGTCGACGTCGGCTACACCTTGACGAAATCGAGCGGCGCTTCTTCGGCGACCTACAACAACGTTGCCGCGGAGCTCCAGTACTTCCTGTCCAAGCGCACCACGCTCTATGCGATCAGTGCCTATTCGCACGCGAACGGTACGACCTTCAGCCAAGATGGGACGAGTATCGTGCCGGCTGGCGGAACGATCGGCGATCTGAACGAGAGTTCGGGCACGCCGAATCAGGTCGCGTTGATATTCGGCATGACGACCAAGTTCTGAACGGCCGCTTGTCCGTATCTTGTCGGTTGCGCTGAAGCTTGCGCGGCATGATCGGTGGTGTGCTCGCTCAAAGGAGCGCGGGGGAAGCTTAAAAGCGCTATCGCGCTTCGCGCTATCATCCCGAGCATCACCGAATCTTCAAGCGACACCAGCCGCCAATGGCCAAGCAAAATACGACAGGCAGCGCGCGCCGCGGTACCCGGCCGCGCAACGAAGCGGCGTCGGCCGCCGAAACGGACGATGCCGCGCTCGAATCGGCAGGCGCACGCGCAAGCGCCGACGACGAGCCTTCGAGTGCGTCCACCTATCTCGTGCCCGGCCTCGAACGCGGTCTGCGCATGCTTGCCGAATTCTCCGCGCGCGAGCCCGTGCTCGGCGCGCCGGAGCTGTCGCGGCGCATCGGCATTCCGCGCACCACCACATTTCGTTTGCTGCAGACGCTCGAAGCGTTGGGCTTTCTCGAGCGCGCGAATGGCGATCGGCAGTTCCGTCTCGGCGTAGCCGTTCTGCGGCTCGGCTTCGAATACCTGAGCTCGCTCGAATTGACCGATCTCGGCGCGCCGGTGCTCGATCATTTGCGCGATGCGACGGGGCTCAGCGCGCATCTGCTGATTCGCGACGGCCGCGACGTCGTATTCGTCGCGAAGGCGCAAGCGCGCGACTCGATGTTCAGCTCGGTCAAGGTGCATGTGGGCACGCGGTTGCCCGCCCATGCGACCGTGCACGGCCAAGTCTTGATGGGCGATCTCACGCTCAGCGAGCTACGCGCGCTTTATCCGGAGAAGCAACTCGAGCGCTATACCACCCGCACGCCCGGCACGGTCGCGGATCTTTATGCACGCGTGCGCGAGAGTGCGGAGCAGGGCTATGCGCTCAGCGAGGGGGCCTTCGAAACGGGGATTTCGGTCGTGAGCGCGCCGGTGCGCGATCACTCGGGCCGAATCGCCGCGGCCGTCACGGTGACGGTGCCGCGCTCGAACATCGGCGACGAAGCCGAGCGCGCACCGTTGATCGCGGCCGTGTGCGGCGCAGCCATCGATCTGTCTCTACGTCTGAACTATCGGCAGCGCGCCAACGATCCCACGGCCGCGCAAGCGGCGCGTCTGCGCACGCTGGCGGCGGGGTGAGCCGCCAGCGGCGGCACGCGATCGGGCAACTGCCGCGCATGGCCTATCAGAACGAATGGTGGATGCCCGCGAGCACGACGCTCTGGTTGCGGCCGCTCGCCGCGCCGGCGGTAAAGAATCCGGCTTGGGCGTTCGCGCTCGCGCGTTCATACAGCACGTTCGCATAGACCTGCGTGGCCTTCGACAGCGAGTACACGTCGCCAATCACGAATTGAGTCCAGCGCTGGCCGGCAAGCGTCGAAGTGGCCGCGCCGCCTACCACGGCATTGGCCACGGTGAACTGGTAGTTCGCGCCCGCATCGTAGCTCTGGAACGTATTGGAATAGCCGTTCGATTGCAGCTTCGTGCGCGTGTACAGACCGTGGACGAGCAGCTTGCCGAACGAGTACGACGCGCCGATCCCCATGTTCTCGACCTTGTCGGCGATGTAGTTCGCAGCCGCTTGTCCTTGGAAGGTCGTGAGGTCGGTCGTCGAGATCGATACGGTGCGGTCATGTTCGTTCGACCACGCCGCGCCCGCCTTGAAGGGGCCGTTCACGTAGCTGAGCGCGTAGCTCATCGTGCGGCCGGTCGAGAAGTTCGTCGTGTTGCCCAGGCCGATCATCGCTTCAGCCGTCAAGCCGTACCATGTGGGCGAGCGGTACTTGGCCGAATTGTCGAACGGCACGACGCCGGTATCGGCGAGCTCGTCGATGTTACCCGGGTGGAACGCATACCAGCTACTTGCGAGGTACGCGGTGCTGAGCGGCCCGAGCACGTCGAACGAAAACGGCGTCTGATGTCCGAGCGTGAGCGTGCCGAATTGATCTGAGCTCAACCCCACGAAAGCTTGCCGGTTGAACAGCACGCCCGATTTCGCGAACGCACCCGTATTGGTGTAAAAGCCGTTTTCCAATTGGAAGATGGCCTTCAGACCGCCGCCCAGATCCTCCATGCCACGCAGACCCCAACGGTCGGGTTGCGTGTTGCCCTGCTCCTCCATCCACTTCGAACTGCCTCCCACGTTGCTGATGTAGGCGACACCCGCATCCATGCTGCCGTAGAGCGTGACGCTGCTTTGCGCCCATGCGCTCGAGACGGCGCAGATTCCGGTCAGCCCCGCGGCGATGATTTGCTTCAAGTTAGGACTCCTCAATGTTTTGACGAACGGCACGGTATCGATGCGACCGGACCAGGCTCCTGACCTCCAAGGCTGCGGCCACTTCTTCAGTCGGCTTTCGCTTGGATTGTGTGTTCCATATATGAATCAACGTAACACCTATGGAAAAGTATAGGGGCAGTTGCCGGACGTCGAAATAAATTTCGGGACGGTGAAAACCCTTGGTCGGGCGGTGAACCCGATAGGCGTGCACGGAGCGCGAGCCCTAGCCGTGAGGGGCTCGGATCGCAGCAATAAGCAGGAGAAAGGGCATCGTTCCAGGCCCTATTTGCGGGTACTTAGTGTTTTCCCGAGGGCGACCAGATTTCTGTTTTTTCGACGCGAAGCCGTGCCTATAATGAACCATACATAAACTGATGTTCCGTATATGGAACGAAGCAGATCGAGATAGGTGAGACATGGCTGAAGAATGGCGCTGCGCCGGGCATGCCGGCAATCTGACTGAAGACGCCCCGCTCGAGTACAAGCTCGACGGGACGGAAATCGGTATCTACAAGGTGGGCGACGAGATCTATGCGCTCGAAAACGTCTGCCCGCATGCGTATGCATTGCTGACGCAGGGTTTCGTCGACGGCGACACGGTCGAATGTCCGCTGCACGAGGCGGTGTTCCATATCCCGACGGGCAAGTGCCTGAAAGAGCCTGGCGGACGCGACTTGAAGCAGTACACGGTGCGTCTGGCCGGGGAAGAAATCCAGATCAAGGTGCAATGACATGCGAGAAATCCCCGTGAACTTCAATCCGTGGCTCAAGCCCTGGCTCGCTCCGCAGCCGAACAACGTTGCGGGCAAAGGCGTGATCGAAAAGCCGGGCGAGACGGAAAACGTCGTTTGGCAAACGCGCAAGGCCGAGCCTACGCAGTACGAAAACGACTTCGGCGATGCGCTCGAGAAGACGTTCGAGGCCGGCGCCGCGGAGCTCGACGAAGTCGTCGCGGGCTTGAACCGCATCGGCTTTCGCACGCCCGAGGGCGCGGCGTGGGACGAAGCGCGTCTCGCCTCGGAACTGCGCCGCCTCGCCGAATGAGCGCACGCGTCGAGGCCGGCGCAGCACCGGCCGCGCCTCGTTACACCGATCACGTATCCGGAGTTCTTTGATGACGTCTCCCACACTCGAATCCGCTGTCAGCGTCGATCCGATTCGCGCCTATCTCGACAGCGGCTTGCGCAACTATTGGTATCCCGTGGCGCCTAGCTGGCAGGTCGGCAATGCGCCGATCGGCCTCACACGCCTAGGCGATCAAATCGTGCTTTGGCGCGATAAAAACGGCAGCGTCCATGCGCTGGAAGATCGTTGTCCGCACCGCGGTGCACGTTTGTCGCTCGGCTGGAATCTCGGCGACCGCGTGGCTTGCTGGTATCACGGCATCGAAGTGGACGGCGGCGGCACCGTGAAGAGCGTGCCGGCCGTTTCGGCATGTCCCCTCGAAGGGCAGAAGTGCGTGAAGTCCTATCCGGTCGAAGAGCACGCAGGTGCGATCTTCCTTTGGTTCGGCGACGACGCGCACAAGGAACCGGCGCCGCTCGTTTTGCCGGAAGAATTGGTGAACGACGCGTATTCGCACTTCCTCTGCATGTCCAATTGGAAGTGCAACTACCAGTACGCGATCGACAACGTGATGGACCCGATGCACGGCGCCTATCTGCACGCGACCTCGCATTCGATGGCCGAAGGCGACAAGCAGGCCGATATGCGTGTGCGCAAGACCGAGACGGGCCTCGTGTTCGAAAAGATCGGCCAGCGCGACGTCAACTTCGACTGGGTCGAACTGGGCGAGACGGGGTGCCTGTGGATGCGTCTCGCGATCCCGTACAAAAAGAAATTCGGCCCCGGCGGCAACTTCGGAATCATCGGCTTCGCCGTGCCCGTCGACGAGGACAACTGCCAGGTCTACTTCTGGCGTACGCGCAAGGTGTCGGGCTGGCAGCGCGACGCGTGGCGCTTCATGTATCGCAACCGACTCGAAGGGCTGCACTGGGCGGTGCTCGAGCAAGACCGTTACGTGCTCGAGAGCATGGCGCCGCGCGCGCGCGATCACGAATTCCTTTATCAGCACGACGTCGGTATGACGCGTGTGCGACGCATGTTGCGTCAGCGTGCGCAGCAACATTTCGCCGATCTCGACGCATGGCACGCCGCTCAGCATGGTGGGGCGCCGTCGTTCGATGCGGGGCACAGCCATGCGTGACGCCGCACACGCCGCGCTGACGGGGCGTCGCGTAATCGTGACGGGCGGTGCGCGAGGGCTCGGCGCCGCTTTCGTCGGCGCGCTCGCCGAAGCCGGCGCACGCGTGACGTTCGGCGACGTGTTGCACGACGCGGGCGCCGCGCTTGCCGACACGCTCTCGCAACGCGGACACGACGTCGGCTATCTGCCGCTCGACCTTGCGCGCCCCGATAGCGTGCATGCCTTCGTCGAAGCGGCCGCGCAACGGATGGGCGGCGTGGACGGGCTCGTCAACAACGCGGCCGTCACCCACTCGGGCGGCAAGCTTGCGAGCGAGTTGACCGTCGATACGTGGGATGCGGTGATGAGTGTCAACGTGCGCGGCACCTGGCTCGTCAGCATCGCGGCGCAGCGGTGGCTGCGTGAGTCGGGTCGCGGCGCGATCGTCAACATCGCCTCGGACACGGCCCTGTGGGGCGCGCCGAAGCTGCTCGCGTACGTGGCGAGCAAGGGCGCGGTCATCGCCATGACGCATGCGCTCGCGCGCGAGTTCGGCGCCGACGCCATTACCGTCAACGCGATCGCGCCGGGCCTTACCGAAGTGGAGGCGACGGCCTATGTGCCGGCCGCGCGTCACGCGTACTACCTCGAAGGCCGCGCACTGCAGCGCGCGCAGGTGCCCGAGGACGTGACGGGCCCCGTGCTGTTCCTGCTGTCCGATGCCGCGCGCTTCGTGACCGGCCAGTTGCTGCCGGTGAACGGCGGCTTTGTCATGAACTGAACAAGTCCAATCGAAAGGAGAAATCGATGGCCGATGCCGATATCGAGCGCAAGTCGTGGGACCGTCCCGCCGACGCCAGCTTCGAACAATGGATGGAAAGCCGCGTGGCGCGCTATCAAACGCGCCGCTACGACTGGGATGCGCTGAAGTTTCAAGCCGACTACGACCCGAAGTACCGCCGCGCACAAATGCGCTACGTGGGGACGGGCGGCACCGGCGTAGCGAAGGATTCGAACACCGTGCCGGCAGGCGGGTTCACGTTTTCGACGATGGTGATTCCGGCCGGCAACATCGGCCCGAGCCACATTCATATCGACGTCGAGGAAATCTTCTTCGTCCTGCGCGGAAAAATGAAGGTGATTTGCGAGCGCGACGGCGAAACCTGGGAAGCCGTGCTCGGCGAGCGCGACTTGATCTCGGTGCCGCCGGGCGTTTATCGCACTGAAATCAATATCGGAGATGAAGACGCGCTGATGTGCGTGATGCTCGGGTCGCCCCAGCCGATCACGCCGACTTATCCGCCCGATTCGCCACTCGCGAAGATCAAGCGATGAGCGTCCCGCAGCCCCTGCCCCCGAAACCGTCCTCGACATCATGAGCGATGCCATGTCCCCGGCGGTTGATGCGACCGCGACGCTCGAAGCGCGTCTTGCCCGCTTTCCTGTCCGCGTAGCGGATCTCGGCGGCGCGTGCGTGAGCTATCGAGAAGCGTCCGGCCCCGACGGCGCGGCGCCGCTCGTGTTGCTGCATGGCATCGGTTCGGGCGCGGCTTCGTGGGTGCAGCAGTTCGAAGTACTCGGTGCGGCGCGCCGCGTGCTTGCGTGGGATGCGCCGGGCTACGGTGCATCCACGCCAGTCGCCGCGCGCTCGCCGATCGCAGCGGATTACGCGCTGCGGCTGCGGGGCTGGCTCGATGCGCTCGGCATCGCGCGCTGCGTGTTGGTCGGCCATTCGCTCGGGGCGATCGTCGCGGGTGCGTTTGCGGCGGCGGCGAGCGAGCGTCTTGATGGCTTGCTGCTGCTCTCGCCGGCTGGGGGCTACGGCGCGGCGCCGCAAGCGGTGCGTGCGCAAAAGCGCGACGCTCGTCTTGCGATGCTCGCCGAACTCGGCTCCGCCGGGCTCGCGCGGCAGCGCAGCGACAACATGCTGTCGTCGCACGCCGACGACGCGTCGCGCGCGTGGGTCCGCTGGAATATGGCGCGCGTGGTGCCGCACGGATATGCGCAAGCCACGCATCTGCTTGCCAACGCCGATCTCGTCGCCGATCTCGCCGCGGCGCGGACCATCTATACGGGGCCGGTCGAAGTCGCGGTCGGCGAGGACGACGCTATTACGCCCCCGGCCGCCTGCGAAGCGATCGCTCGCGCGGCGAACGCGCCGTTCGCGATCGTGCCGGGGGCGGGCCACGCGGGTTATGTGGAAGCGCCTGACGTCTACAACGCGCTGATCGATGCGTTTTGTCGCAGCGCGCAAGCACAACGGAGTATCTGAATGACGCCCAATTCCGCCAGTGCGGCCCCCAGCGCCGACGAAGACCGCGGCGACACGGTCTACCGTGTGCCCGGCCTCGAACGGGGGCTGCGCATTCTCACCGAATTTTCTCCACGCGAGCCGGTGCTCGACGCGCCTGAGCTGTCGCGCCGCCTTGGCATTCCGCGCACGACGGTGTTTCGTCTGTTGCAGACGCTCGAATCGCTCGGCTTCCTCGAGCGCGCCGATCGTGACCGCAACTACCGCCTGGGCGTGGCCGTGCTGCGGCTCGGCTTCGAGTATCTGAGCTCGCTCGAGCTCACCGATCTCGGACTGCCGCTGATCGAGATGCTGCGCGACGAAACGGGTTTGACGTCCCACATCGTGATTCGCGACGGACGCGACATCGTGTTCGTTGCAAAGGCGCAAAGCCACGCGCCGATTTTCAGTTCGGTGAAGGTCAACGTGGGCACGCGTTTGCCCGCTCATGCCACGACGCACGGGCAGGTGCTGATGGGCGATTTCACGCTCGGCGAGCTGCGCGCGCTCTATCCGGAATCGAAGCTCGAGCGCTTCACGCAGCAGACGCCGGAGACGGTGGAGGCGCTTTACGAGCGCATTCGCGAGGATGCCGCGCGCGGCTATGCGGTGAGCGAGTCGTCATTCGAGCGCGGCATCTCGGTCGTATCGGCGCCGGTGCGCAACGACACGGGACGCATCGTCGCCGTCATCACGACGACGATTCCGCGCCCCGGCATCGACAGCGCCTTGCTCGACACGGGTTTGATCGACAAGGTCCGGCATGCGGCCGGCGAACTCTCGAAGCGGCTCAACTATCGGCCGCCTGCGCGCAGCCAGTACATGAAGGCATTGGGGCTCTCATGATTCAAATCGATTTGACGGGGCAGGTTGCCGTCGTGACCGGCGGTTCGTCGGGGATCGGCTTCGCGACCGCCGAACTGTTTCTGCAGGCGGGCGCATCGGTTGCGATCTGCGGGCGTGATGCCGAGCGACTTTCGCGTGCCGAACAGCGCTTGCGCGAGCGCTTTCCGCAGGCGCAACTGCTCGCGACGCGCTGCAACGTGCTCGACGCAACCGACGTGAGCGCGTTTGCCGATGCCGTACACACGCGTTTCGGCGCGACGCACATGCTCGTGAACAACGCGGGCCAGGGGCGGGTGTCCACGTTCGCCGACACCACGGACGACGCCTGGCGCGAAGAGTTGGAACTCAAGTACTTCAGCATCATCCGCCCGACCCGCGCATTTCTGCCGATGCTGCGCGCGGCGGCGGCAGCGGCGAGCGGCAATGCATGCGGCAACGCGTCGATAGTCTGCGTGAATTCGCTGCTCGCGTTGCAGCCGGAACCGCACATGGTCGCGACGTCTTCGGCGCGTGCGGGGGTGCTCAGCTTGATCAAATCGCTCGCGGGCGAACTCGCGCCCGAGCATATCCGTGTGAACTCGATCCTGATCGGCATCGTCGAGTCGGGGCAGTGGCGCCGCCGCTACGAAGCGCAGGAGCCGCGCGGCCGGAGTTGGGACGACTGGACGCGCGCGCTCGCGCGCAAGAAAAACATTCCGCTTGGCCGCTTCGGTCTTCCCGAAGAAGCCGCCCAAGCGCTTTTTTATTTGGCGACCGCCTTGTCGTCGTACACGACAGGCAGTCACATCGATGTATCCGGAGGCGTTGCACGACATGTCTAACACCACTACCGTCGGCGAACTGATCGCCGCGTTTCTCGAACAATGCGGCGTGACGACCGCATTCGGCGTGATCTCGATTCACAACATGCCGATCCTCGACGCCATCGGTCGGCGCGGCAATATTCGCTATGTCGGCGCGCGCGGCGAAGCGGGCGCGGTCAATATGGCCGATGGACTCGCACGCGTCTCGGGCGGCCTGGGCGTGGCGTTCACGAGCACGGGCACGGCGGCGGGCAATGCCGCCGGCGCGATGGTCGAAGCCTTGACCGCGGGCACCGCGCTTTTGCACATCACCGGCCAGATCGAAACGGAATATCTCGATCAAGACCTCGCCTACATTCACGAAGCGCCCGATCAGCTCACGATGCTTTCGTCGATCTCGAAGGCTGCGTTTCGCGTGCGTTCGGCGGACACGGCGCTCGCGACCCTGCGCGAAGCCGTGCGGGTCGCTCGGACCGCGCCGAGCGGCCCTGTGAGCGTCGAGATTCCGATCGATATTCAAGCTGCGTTGACTGCCTGGCCGCAGGATCTCGCCGCGCCGCATTTGAGCGCGTTGACGCACGACGAGGCGCGTGTCGAAGCACTGGCGCAGGCGCTCGCTCGAGCGAAGCGCCCCATGTTGTGGCTCGGCGGCGGCACGCGTCATGCCCGTGAGGCGGTGGAACGTCTCGTTGCGCTCGGGTTCGGCGTGGTCACGAGCGTGCAGGGGCGTGGGGTGCTGCCCGAAGACCATCCGGCCACGCTCGGCGCGTTCAACGTGCATCCGGCCGTGGAGCGCTTCTACACGACCTGCGATGCGATGCTCGTGGTCGGCTCGCGCCTGCGCGGCAACGAAACGCTCAAGTACAAGCTCGCACTACCGCAGCCGCTCTACCGCATCGATGCCGATGCTCTAGCCGACAACCGCGGCTATCGCAACGACCTGTTCGTGCACGGCGACGCGGCCGCGGTCCTCGACGCACTCGCGACGTGCCTCGAAGGCAAGCTCGAGGTCGATCCTTCGTTCGCCGCCGACCTCGCCGCCGCGCGCGAAACGGCGGTCGCCGACACCGCGAAGGGGCTCGGCCCGTATCGACGTCTCGTCGAGGCGCTGCAGCGCGCGGTGGGCCGCGACTACAACTGGGTGCGCGACGTCACGATCTCGAACAGCACGTGGGGTAACCGGATGCTGAAGATCTTCAGCCCGCGCGCCGGCGTGCATGCACTCGGCGGCGGCATCGGCCAGGGCATGCAGATGGCGATCGGCGCGGCACTCGCGGGTTCGGCAGCGAAGACGGTATGCCTCGTCGGCGACGGCGGCCTCATGGTGAACGTCGGCGAACTTGCGACGGCCGTGCAGGAAAAGGCCAACGTGATGATCGTATTGATGAACGACCAGTGCTACGGCGTGATCCGCAACATCCAGGATGCGCAGTACGGCGGCCGCCGCTACTACGTCGATCTGCATCAGCCCGATTTCGCGCAGTTCTGTGCAAGCCTCGGTCTCAAGCACTATCGCCTGTCCTCGCTCGACGAGGCCGAGGCCGTGATTGGCGAAGGGATCGCGCACGCGGGCCCGGTGCTCGTCGAAGTGGATATGCAAGCGGTGGGCAGCTTCGAGACGGCGTTCGCCGGCCCGCCCGTGCGCAAGGAGGAGCCGCAACATGCGTGATCCGCTCGCACGCCCGGCGCCCGTCGACATCGCGATGATCGGCTTCGGCGCCATCGGTCAGACGGTCTACCGCGCGGTCGAGGCGGACCCGCTCGTGCACGTGTCGCATGTGATCGTTCCCGAGCACCACGCGAACCTCGTGCGCGGCCAAGTCGATGCAATGGTCGAGGTGGTGTCGTCGGTCGAAGCGCTGTCGAGCCGCCCGCAGTTCGCGCTCGAATGCGCGGGGCACGGCGCGCTCGTCGATCATGTCATGCCGCTCTTGAAGGCGGGTACCGACTGTGCCGTCGCGTCGATCGGCGCGCTGTCGGATGTCGATCTGCTCGAGCAACTCTCGCTGGCCGCCGATGAGGGTCACGCGACGCTCACGCTGCTGTCGGGGGCGATCGGCGGCATCGACGCGCTGTCGGCCGCGAAGCTCGGTGGGCTCGACGAGGTGCTCTACACGGGGCGCAAGCCGCCGCTCGGTTGGCTCGACACGCCGGCCGAAGAGGCGTGCGACTTGCGCGCGCTCACGAGCGAGCGCGTGATCTTCGAAGGCAGCGCGCGCGAAGCGGCGCGTCTGTTCCCGAGGAACGCGAACGTGGCGGCAACCGTCGCGCTCGCGGGCCTCGGGCTCGATCAAACGAAGGTGCGCCTGATCGCCGACCCGGCCGTGACGCGCAACGTGCATCGCATCGTCGCCCGCGGGGCGTTCGGCGAGATGTCACTGGAGATGTGTGGGCGTCCGCTGCCGGACAACCCGAAGACGTCGGCGCTGACCGCCTACAGCGCGATACGCGCGTTGCGCAATCGCGCCGCGCGCTGCGTGATCTAACGCGCCCGAGCGGACGCGACCGAGGGTGCCGCCCGCTTCGAGCCGATCGTCGAGATCGTCGAAAAGCGGGCAGTGCCGAGACGAATGACCAGTTGGACCAAGTGGGATCTTTGACATGACTCCATTCGATACGAGCCTCGTTCCGAACGGCGACATCTTGATCGGCGGGCAATGGCGACGCGGACGCGCCGCGCCTTTCGTCAGCATCTATCCGGCCGATCAGTCACCGAACATGGAAGTCTCGACGGCCAGCGCGGAGGATGCGCAAGAAGCGGTCGAGGCCGCGGACGCCGCGTGGCGCTGCGCCAACTGGGCCGGCTTGAAGCCGCATCAGCGCTCGCTCGTGCTGTACCGCATCGCCGAGCTCATCACGCAGCGGCATGAGGCGCTCGCGCAGTTGCAGCGCCGCGACAACGGCAAGCCGATCGGCGAGACGCGTGCGCTCGTCGCGAGCGCCGCGAACACGTTTCGCTACTACGCGGCATGCCTCGAAACGCTCGACGAGGAACTGACGCCTTCGCGCGGCGATTACTTGACGATGAGCGTGCACGAGCCGATCGGGGTCATCGCCGCGATCACGCCGTGGAATTCGCCGATCGCCTCCGACGCGCAGAAGCTCGCCCCCGCGCTCGCGGGTGGCAATGCCGTGGTCCTCAAGCCTGCTGAAGTCACGCCGCTTACGTCGCTCGCGCTCGCACGCATCTGCGAGGAAGCGGGCGTGCCCAAGGGCGTGCTCAGCGTGCTGCCGGGCAAGGGCTCGGTGATCGGCGACGTGCTCGTGCGGCATCCGCGCGTGAAGAAGGTGTCGTTTACGGGCGGCACGGAGGTAGGCCGCGGCATCGCGCGTCTCGCGGCGGAAAAGCTGATGCCGGTTTCGCTCGAATTGGGCGGCAAGTCTCCGACGATCGTGTTCGACGATGCCGATCTCGATCACGCCGTGAACGGTGTGCTGTACGGCATCTTCAGTTCGTCGGGCGAGGCGTGCATCGCGGGCTCGCGGCTCTTCGTGCAGCGCTCGATCTACGACGCGTTCATGAAGCGGCTCGTGGAAGGCGCACGCAAGCTGCGTGTCGGCGATCCCGCACGGGCCGACACGCAGATGGGTCCGCTCATCTCGGGCAAGCATCGCGAATCGGTCGAGCGCTACGTGGCGCTTGGGCTCGAAGAGGGAGGGCGTCTGCTGTGCGGCGGCGAGCGGCCCGTGGGCGATGGCCGGGAGAACGGCTTCTTCTATCAACCGACGATTCTCGAAGGCTTGCCCAATCGTGCGCGCATTTGCCAGGAAGAGATCTTCGGGCCGGTGCTCGTGGCGATGCCGTTCGACGACGAGCAAGCGCTCCTCGAGCAGGCGAACGACAGCGTGTTCGGTCTTGCCGCCGGCATCTGGACGCGCGACTACAAGCGTGCCTGGCGGGTCGCGCGCGCGCTCGAGGCGGGCACCGTCTGGATCAATACGTACAAGCTGTTTTCGATCTCCACGCCGTTCTCGGGTTGGAAAGAGAGCGGCATGGGCCGCGAGAAGGGGCGGCTCGGCATTCGCGAGTACATGCAGCAAAAGAGCCTCTACTGGGGTTTGAACGACAGCGCGCTGCCTTGGGCGGGCGCCTGAGCACGCACGGAGACGCACATCATGACGATTCTCGGCATCGAACAGATCACCTACGGCGTGACGGATCTCGACACCTGTCGACGCTTTTTCGCGGACTGGGGTTTGAAGGAGGTCGCGCGCGACGAGACGCGCACGCGCTTCGAAACGATGAACGGCTGTACGGTTCTCGTGGTCGATGCGAGCGACCCGTCGTTGCCCATCGCGTTCGAAGCGGGCCCGACGCTGCGCGAAGTGACGTGGGGCGTGGCCACGTGCGCGGAGCTCGATGCGCTGCGCACGCGGCTCGCCGGACAGCGCGGATTTTATTCAACGCAAGACGCAGTCGGCTGCTACGACCCGGCCGGCATGGCGATTCGCGTGGAGGTGACGCGCAAGCGCGAACTCGACGTGAAAGGGTCGCCATCGAATGTGTGGGGCCAGGTGCTGCGCGTGGATCAGCCTTCGCCCGTCTACGAGCACGCCGAGCCGATCGAAGTGGGACACGTGGTGTTCTTCACGAACCGCCTGGCCGAGCAGGAGCAGTTCTATCACGAACTGCTCGGCTTCGAGACATCCGACCGCTATCCGAATCGCGGCGCATTCATGCGCTGCGCACCGCACGGCGGTCATCACGACTTGTTCCTGCTCGCGCTGCCCGACGGTAGATGCGGCCTGAACCACGTCGCGTTCACCGTACGCGACATTCACGAAGTGTTCGGCGGCGGCTTGCACATCAGCCGCTGCGGCTGGACCACGCAACTCGGGCCGGGCAGGCATCCGGTTTCATCGGCTTACTTCTGGTATTTCAAGAACCCGGCCGGCGGTTTGATCGAGTACTACGCCGACGAAGACATCCTCACGCCCGCATGGCAGCCGCGCGAGTTCGAGCCTGGGCCTACGGTGTTCGCGGAATGGGCGGTCGACGGCGGGCTCGACGGCAACACGCGCCGCCAGAAGAGCGCATCGGCGAACGTGCAAGTGCCGCAAGGCAAGTTCATGACGGAGCGTAAGCAATGAGCGCCGATGCAGCTACGGATGAAGCGCCGCGCACCATCGTCGTGATCGGCGGTGGCCAGGCGGCGGGCTGGGTGGTGAAGACGCTGCGCAAGGAAGGCTTCGATGGGCGGCTCGTGATGATCGCGGACGAGATGCATCTGCCCTACGAGCGCCCGCCGTTGTCGAAGGCGGTGCTCGCGGGCGACGCCGATATCGACACCGTGCGCATCGTGAAGCCGGACGAGTTCGAGACGCTGAACGTCGAGGCGTGGCAGCCCGATTGCGCCACGTTGCTCGATCGCGCGGCGCGCATCGTGAAGACGGCCTCGGGGCGCAAAGTGCGGTACGACCGCCTCGTGATCGCAACGGGCGGTGCGGCGCGTCGGCTGCCGCGGCAAATAGCGAAGACGTCGCACCTTACCTATTTGCGCACGCTCGACGAAGCCGTAGCGCTCGGCGAACGTCTGCGCGGCAGCCGGCGCGTGCTGGTCGTCGGCGGCGGCTGGATCGGGTTGGAAGTCGCGGCCACGGCGCGCAAGCTTGGTGTCGAGGCATGCGTCGTCGAAGGGGCCGCGCGTCTATGCGCACGGTCCGTGCCACCGGCCGTTTCCGATTTCCTGCTCGCTTTGCATCGCGCGAACGGCGTGGACGTACGCCTGTGCGTATCGCTCGTTTCGCTCGATGACCATCCCGACGGCGCGAGCCGCGTGCGCGCGACGTTTGCCGACGGTTCGACGCTCGATGCCGATTTCGCCGTAGCGGGTATCGGTCTCGCGCCGAATACGATGCTTGCCGAGGCAGCCGGGCTGGCGATTGCCGATGGCATCGTCGTCGATGAATTCGGCGCGACCGAGGACCCTCACGTGTTCGCCTGCGGCGACGTCGCGAATCATCCGAATGCCTGGCTCAAACGCCGTGTGCGGCTCGAATCATGGGCCAACGCGCAGAACCAGGCGATCGCCGCGGCCAGGGCAGTGCTTGGCGTGAAGACCCCGTATGCCGAGATTCCGTGGTTCTGGTCCGATCAGTACGACGTGAATCTGCAGATTCTCGGCGACATCCCCACCGATTGCTCGCCGGTCGTGCGCGGCAGTCTCGACGAGAAACGCGCGACGTTGTTCTTTGTCGAGCACGGCAACTTGCGTGGCGTGATCGCAATCAATACGCCGCGCGAGTTGAAGCTCGCACGCAAATGGATGAGCCAGGGCCGCCCGGTCGATCTCGCGGCCCTGACCGACATCGGCAAGACACTTGCATAAATCACACGTAGGGGACAGGAGGACGAGACGCATGGGTATCATCGATAACTTCATCGGGCAGGGCAGCGGCGTCGACTTGAGCGAGCCGCACACGCGCGGGTCGATCATCGCGCGGCTCGAGCGGCTGCCGCGCAACGCCATGCAGGTGCGTGCGCGCTTGCTCATCGGCCTGGCCACGTTCTTCGACGGCTTCGACGTGATCGCGATTGCCGCGACGCTGCCGATGCTGATCCAGAAGTGGCATCTATCGCCTTGGACGATCGGCTTTCTGATCGCCTCCGGGTCCGTCGGCCAGTTGCTCGGCGCGTTCCTGTTTCCGTGGCTCGCCGAGCGGCACGGCCGCGTGCGCGCCATCGCGTGGAGTTCGGGCATCATCGGCGTGACGAGCATTGCGTGCGGCTTCGCACCCGGTTTCGCGGTGTTCGCTGCGCTGCGCGTGGTGCAGGGTATCGGCCTCGGCGGCGAGCTGCCGGTCGCGGCCACCTACATCAACGAGATCAGCCGCGCGCATGGCCGCGGACGTTTCGTGTTGCTCTACGAGATCGTGTTCCCGATCGGTCTATTGGCGTCGAATGCGCTCGGCGCGTGGGTCGTACCGCGTTTCGGCTGGCAGACGATGTACTTCATCGGCGGCATGCCGCTGATTCTGTTCGTCGCGTTGCGTCGTCTCGTGCCGGAATCGCCGCGTTGGCTGGCCGAGCGTGCGCGGCTCGAGGAAGCCGACGTTGCGGTGACGGCGTTCGAGCGTGCGGCGAAAGGCGTGCTCGAGCCGGTGACGAACGCCGCGCATTTCGATGCATTGGCCAATCGTCACCCGAAGCGCAGCGTGAAGGATCTGCTCGGGCCGGCCTATCTGAAACGTACGCTTGCCGTCGCGATGCTGTGGATGACCTGCGGATTTATTCAGTATGGGCTGTCGACCTGGCTGCCGACGATCTATCGCACGATCTACCACGCACCGCTGCAACTCGCGCTGAACTTGGCCGTGGCCGCTTCGGTGCTGGGCGTGCTGGGCTCGCTGACCTGCGCGCTGCTCGTCGACAAGGTGGGCCGCAAGCCGATCATCAACGTCTCGTTCGTGCTGTGTGCGCTTTCGTTGGCGCTGGCGGGCGCGTGCTATTCGATGTCGGTGTACGTCGTCGCGACGTTCTGCGCGCTGGCGCTGGGGTTCCTGGCGAGCGGATTCATCACCGCCTATGTCTACACGCCGGAACTCTATCCCACAAGCATCCGCGCGCTCGGCTGCGGCGTTGGCGGCGCGTGGCTGAAGGTGGCCGCTATCTTCGCGCCGACGATCGTGTCGAAGACGATGATCGGCGGCAATCTCGACGTCGCGTTCTACATCCTCGCGGCCGTGCCGTTCCTTGCCGCCGTGACGGTTCACTTCCTCGGTATCGAGACGAAGGGCAAGGTGCTCGAGCAACTGGAGGCCTGAGCGTCGCTCGTGCCTTCAAGGTCTTTGACGTCTCTAACGATTGCGTTGGCTTGAAGATGGCGCGCCTGCGGGTGCGCCAATTTCGTCATGCCCGCATTAGCGCGCCACGAGCGCGCAATGATCGATGGCGCGCGCGTCGTACTGCTCGATCGTATCGAAGCCGGCCTCGTTCAGCCACTGGACGTGATTGCGCACCGGATAGGCCATCCCTTCGCCGCTCGCGACGGTGACGAAATACAGCGACGATTTGACCGACTGCAAGCCGCCCGCTTCGTCGTCATCGCACATCAGCGACCAAACGAACAGATGCCCGCCCGGTTCGAGGTAGGTGCGCGCCTTTTGGTAGAGGAACCGGATTCTGTCCGGCGAGAAAATCTCGAGGACGTGCGAGAAGATCACGCCGTCACATCCGTTCGGCCAAGGGTCCGCAAACATGTCGACGGCCTCACAGGTGACGCGATCGGCGAGGCCGTGCGCCGCGATGTTGGCCCGCGCCTTCTCGATCACGGAAGGCAGGTCGACGAGTTTCACCTTCAATGACGGATAGCGCTCGCAGAGGCGAACCGCATTGGTGCCGTCGCCGCCTCCGAGATCGAGCAGCGTCGATACGTCGCCGAACTCCTTGACTGCCATCATGCGCGGAGAGAGCCGCGTATAGGCGCCCATCCCCTCGTGAAACAGGCGCTCGAGCGCGGGGTCGACGGCCATGCGTCCGTAAAGCGTTGGCGTATCGCCGGGAAATTCGTCGAGACCGGCATTGCGCCCTTCGCGCAATGCGCGCGTGAAATGCAGGCAGGCGCGATGCTGGATCTTATCGTTCAGGTGGACGAACGGAACCATCGATTGCGCCGATCCGCGCAGCAAACAGCGACGCGTGAGCGGCGCATTCACGAGGGCACCGTCTTCGCGCTCGCTCACGAGCTTCAATTGCTTGAGGCCGAGAAGCAGCACGCGGCAGCCGTGCTCGGCGATTTCGAGCTGCTTGGACAACGAAGCGACTGTGGCGCCTCGCTCGATTGCATCGAATACGCCGAGATCGCATGCCGTCGATAGCACCTGCGTCTTGATATATCCGTTCATCATTTCACACAGCGACTGCCACTCTTCCCACGACAATTCGTCCATTACATCCACTCCTTCCCTTATCCTCGATCGATTAAACCGAGATTGCGATTTCGTCGTCGACCAGTTGCGCCCGCCGCTCGGCAAGGCGCGCATGGATGCGTTCAGCGTCGCTCGCGGGCAAGCGCTGCGCATTCCAGCGCAAATAGCATTCGAGCTCGTGCACGCGCATGCCGATCGGCGTCGACTTGCCGTCGATGAACAGCACGTCGTGCAGCGCCATGGCACGAATCACGAACAGCGGCACGTCGGCACGCATCGGGCGGAACGCGTCGGAATGCGCGCCGCGCACGGTGCTGGCGGGATGAAACTCGCCGAGCATCAAGCCGCATTCCATATAGAACGGCTTCAAGATCGCGTGCGCGCAATCGATGAACTTGTAGTAGGCATCGGCCTGCAAGCCCATCGGAAAAACGGCGAGCGACAGAAGCTCGGACGGCTCGCGGCGTGCCTTGGCCACGTGCTCGAACAGATAGGGCAGGCGCATCAGTGCGGTGATGTACGTGTCGAACGGCATGCTCGCCGCGTCGAAGGCGCTGAGCAGCAAGGCCCGCTCTTCATGCGCCGGTTTTGCGAAAGGGCACACGGCGCCTTTGCGTCCGAGGTCCCGATGCGGCTGCATGATGAAGCGCTGCATCCACGCGAGGCCGGCGGCGTACGTGTCGCGCAGCAGCGGGTCGGATACCGCCTCGATGTCGCTCGACGTGCGCAGTGAGCGTTCGATGTCGAGCAGCGCTTGCGATACCGAGTCGGCAGTGGCGATCGTGGGCGTCATGGTCGTCTGTTTGTTCATACCGGCGAGCCTTGTTTGAAACTGCTGCGATCCGTACGTCGACCGCCTTCGATCATGTTTTTGAAGAGCTGTCCCCACTCGTAGTCGTATCGGTCGGGATGGAATGGGAAAACGCCGGCGCCGGGCGTAAACGTCAACTCGCCGAAATACACCTTGCCGTCGGGCACGTAGAGATCGACGCGCACATAGCCGAGCCCGTCGGCCAGGCGTGTGGCAAGGCGGACGATTTCGTCCCAGTGCGGCGGTGGCGGCGGAGGGACTTTGCTGCGCGGATAGTGGCCGACGGCGAGATCGAGCTGATTCCAGCGCACATCGAACACGTCGCCATGCGGTGTGCCGAAGCGATCCGAGACGATGCCGGCGTAGATGATCGGGCCGGCGGCATCGCGGCCGAACATGTTCATCTTCAGATCGGCAGGGACGTTGCCGGTCCGGTCCAGCAGCAGTTGCTCGAAGTACAGCCTCGGTTTGATCGGCCGGTAATGCCGCTCGCGAGAGGCGCGATAGAAATCCTCGGCCAACCACTTTTGCGCGAGCCGGTTCAAGTGCTCGAACGAGGTCCGTCGCTTGTCTTCGACAATCTCGACATAGCCGCAGCCGTGATTCGTCTTCATGACGAACGAGTCCGGCAGCGAATCGAATACGTCCTCGGTAAAAACGTCGGGTACGGCGATGAGCGGAACTAAATACTCCTCACCGATGCGCTGCCTGACGAACTCGCGCACGGCCAGCTTATCGGCCAGCATGCTCCATTGCGGCTCCGGGTGCAGGCAGCGGTGGAGGATGAATTCGTTGAACGTCTTCGGCGCGATCAGATTGGGAAAACGCCCCACGTGGCGCCGATGCGAAAGCCACAGAAACAGCGTGTCGGGCAGGATGTGTTTGAGGGCGCGCAATGCGTTTCGCACGCGCGTGCCGAGCCACGCGCGGCTTGCGCGCGCCGCCTCGCGTTGTTTGCCGGCACCCAGCGTGGCCGGCGAATCGGCGCGCTCCCCGCGCACCGGCAAGCCGGCTCGCGGCAGCGCGAGCGCGGCGCTGCCGCAGCCGGGCGGCGCGATCGGTTTCGGCTGGTGCGGATCGGGTTCGACTACGTTCGGCATTGGTCCTTCCCTGCGCCATGGATGCGCGTCTCTTGTTCACGGTGCTGCACCCCGTGATAGAACCATCCCACCCGAGGGGGAGCAATAAACCGAGCCGGAAGTCAGGAAGGTTTGGCGTTTTATGACGTGATTATTCGAGGTTATGTTGTGTAGCAATCTTTACTTACAGAATTAGGATATTTGTTTAGTATTGTTACTCATATACGCTCGTAATAGTGAATGTGGAATTAAATACGCAATAAGTTAGAAGAAAGTCGCAGCGGCAAACATTGCGCGACGAGCAAGGTGGTGGTCGCGTGTCGTTTATGATTAACGGCTTTCGTTTCGTCGAAACGGGAATCGCTATCCTGTATGGCCTACGCGCCTACGCGCCTACGCGCCCGCAGAACCTTTGCCGAAGGCCGAAGCCAGCCGTGCCCGAGCGAGCGGCTCGATGGGACAGGGCCGCTCCCTTTTAATCGACTGATGAATTCAATCCGGCCCCTGAACGGCCGACGACGAGCCGCTATAATGCGGCGCACCGTCCCATCCCCGTTGCCTCATGAGTCGACTTCTCCGCGCCTTGCTTGTTTCGCTCGGTTTCGCTGCGTCCGCGATTGCGCAGGCGTCCGACGACGCATCGCGCGCGCCTGCGGCGGCGTCGCAAGCCAGGGCGGCCGGCGCTCGAGCGGCGGCTTCGGCGCCGGCGATTTTGGCCGCGGTGTCGGTCACGGCATCCGAGTCGGAGGCGATCTCGCCGGCATCGGGGGCAACCGCATCCGCGCCGCTCGCGGCGAGCAGCGCCGGGCTCGGCCAAATGCATCGCATCCGCGACATGCTCACGCAAAAGTTTGGGCTTGCGCGCGCGAAAGCCGAGCAAATCTCGTCGGCGGTGATGTCGTCCGCGTCGAAGTATTCGCTGCCGCCCGCGCTCGTGCTCGCGATCATCTCGATCGAGTCGCGCTTCCAAGATCATGCGCGCGGCAAGCATGGCGCGACGGGGCTCATGCAAGTCGTGCCGGCGGCGCACAGACAACTCGTGAAACACCTCGATTTGACCGAACCGGCCGCCAACATCGAAGCGGGTTCGGCCATCTTGCACGGCTATATCGAATCGGCACGCGGCGACGTGAGCGTCGCGCTCAAGAGCTACGGCGGCTCTACCGCGTACGCGCGCAAAGTCAGTACGCGGGCCAAGGATTTCGAAGCGGTCGACGCAGCGAGCGGCGTCGACGTGGCCGCCGTCGTGCAATCGCCGCAATGACGGCGCGATGATCGAGCGATGACGCGTCAACGCACGGCCTAGCAAACGCCGGCGGACATCGCCAAAGGGCGTAGTGCACCCCTGCACTTTGCGCCAGCGCGAACCCATTCACGAGATTTTCAGGCACGCGGGGTTCGCATGCTCTGCTAGAATCCGATCGTCATGCGGAAAAATATGCAGGATGCGGCAAAATCTACCGAACACCAAAATAATTAGCGAATTCGAGAAGCCGGGCCAATGTCGAACGTCGGGACACAAAATATGAATTGGCTCCGCCCTTTGATCGTCTTCACCATTGCGCTCGGCTCGATGGCGTACGCCGACGCCACCCAATGGACCCCCTTGAAAAGCGCTAGCGATCTCGACTACGCGGTCGACTCCGACAGCATTGCAACCGATTCCGACGGCTATATCGAGTACACCGCGAAAACCACTTGGAAGGCGCCGTCGATGATGCCCGGGGCGAGTAGGCCGGTCGCCGTATCGATCAGCCGCTATCAAATCGATTGCGCGGGCAAGCAGTGGCGCACGCTCGACACGCATTACCTGGCCGCGGACGGCACGCCGGCCGGCGTGCTGCGTTCCGCCGATGCGACCTGGGCGGCGGTGAGTCCCGGCACCGTCGTCGACGCGATGTTCCGCAAGGTCTGTTGACACACGCGCGTGCGCAACTTGTTCTAGTATGTGGAACCGCCGCAAGCAGGGTGCGAACCTCGTTGCACAGGCGGCCTCAACAAACTGGAAACAGGAGAGCACGATGCACGTTATGCGAAAGCTGAATGTCGCCGTTCTGTTGTGGGCGGTGGCAACGAGCGCCGCCTTTGCCGAGTCGGTGGTGTTGAAGGCGGATCTCGAGCCGTCGTCCGAAGTACCGCCGAAAACGTCCAGCGGCCACGGCGATCTGAAGGCGACGTTCGACACGTCGACGAAGGAACTCAAATGGAAGATCACGTACGAAGGCTTATCCGGCCCGGCTATGATGGCGCACTTCCATGGTCCCGCGCCCGTGGGGCAGAACGCCGGCGTTCAAATCGGTATTCCGAAGGACAAACTGGCGAGCCCGATCGAAGGCGAGGCGAAGCTTACCAGTAAGCAGGCTGACGATTTGACGAACGGCCAGTGGTACTTCAACGTTCATACGGCGGCCAATCCGAGCGGCGAAATTCGAGGGCAGGTCGTTCCGGCGAACTGATCGACGGATCGTTTCCCGGTACAAGGCGGCGCGCGTTCGCGCTTGCCGCCGTGCATAGCGAGCCCGCGCCTAGCGGGCTCTTCTTCTTCTTTTCTCCCAGTGACGCCGCGGGCTTCGCGTGCGTTCTCGCGCACAGCATCCCCGCGCACGCCCCACGCCCTCGCGCACCCACGTACCATGACGAAAACATGTCAGTCATGTAGGGAGTGCATTGCGATGAGCTGGCAAAGCGCCGTCGCCTGTTGGTTGCTCAAAAGACAATTCCGGCCCGAGACACTCAAGCCCCACGTGAGCGTCGAGCGCGCCCGCGCGCATGCCGCCTCGCGCATCCGCCGCCAGAAGGTGCCCGCCGGTTGGCGGCTGCTCACGTGCGAACGCGCCGCGGACGCACCGCTGCGCGGCGAGTGGCTCGAGCGCACGGCCGATCTCGCGCGCGGCGCGCCGGTGCGCACGATTCTCTATTGTCACGGCGGCGGCTATTACTTCTGTTCGCCGGCCTCGCACCGGCCGCTCGTCTTCGGGCTCGCCACGCGCTCGGGTGCGCGCACATTTTCGCTCGACTACCGGCTTGCACCCGAGCATCCGTTTCCGGCCGCGCTCGACGATGCGCTCGCGGCCTATCGGCGTCTGCTCGCGGAGGGCACGCCGGCCGATTCGATCGTCATCGCCGGCGATTCGGCCGGCGGCGGTCTGGCGCTGGCCACGCTGGTCGCGCTACGCGATGCACGCGACCCGCTGCCGGCCGCGGGGGTGCTGTTCTCGCCTTGGACGGATCTGGCGGCGACGGGCGGCACGCTCCAGTCGAACGACGGCATCGATCCGATGTTCTGCGGCGCTGCAATCGGGCGCGCGGCCAAGCTTTACGTCGGCGATGCCGATCCGACTCATCCCTATCTTTCCCCGCTCTACGCCGATTTCTCCGGCTTGCCGCCGCTGCTGATCCAGGCGAGCAGCACCGAAGTGCTGCTCGACGATGCGCGGCGCGTGGCCGAGCGAGCGCATGCGGCCGGCGTGGCGGTGCAGTTCGAAGTTTGGCCGAAGATGCCGCACGGCTGGCATTTATGGACGCCGTTCGTCCCGGAAGCGAAGCAGGCGCTCGAGGGGGCGGCGCAATTCGTGCGCCGTCACGCGCGCGAGCGCGCCTCCCGCCCGATCGAGGCCGAATCGATGGCGCGATAGGCGGCTTGCACGGCGGCGCTGCCATAGCGTCGCTCGAGACGGCGCACGGTGAAATGGCCATGCGCCGTCTGCTGGAAGTGATCGATAAAGACGGTATTGACGATGGCGCCGAGCACGGCGCCGATCGCTGGGATCGATTTGGCCGCGACCTGTTCGCTCACTTGCGCCGAAAAGCGGGCGGCGATCACGTTCATGAGCCGCACGAGCGCCGGCGCGCCATGTGCCGCGACACCCTTGCTCGCCAGTTCCGACGACGCTTTGGAGATGGCCTGTGCGAGCGCGCCGCGCGCGATGAAGTAGCCGAAGTCGGCGTCTTCGTCCTGCGCGTGGCTACCCATGCCGAAGACGGCGAGACATTGCAGTCGCGCCTCGGCATCGCGCAGGTCCTCGCCTTCGCTGCGCGCGATGTCGCAGATCGAACGGAACATCAGTGTCGTGGTGACGGGTAGCTCGGCAGGCAGCGCGAGCAACCCGAAGGCGCCGCCTGCGGCGCCGGTCGTCGCGACGGCCGCTTTGTGCAGCCAATCGCGGGGCTTAACCGGCTTGATCGGCTTCACGTTCGGCAAGTGGCTTGGGGAGGCGCTGTTTTCGTGGGCAGTCAAAGTGGGCGCGCCGAGCGTCGCGACTGCTGCTTGCAGGCTCTTGTCGAGCGCACGGCGGGTCGCGTCGGCGATTGTGTCGTGCGCGCCGGCCGGCAGCCGCGCGAATAGCCGTTCGATTGGCGTGCCGACGGCGCCGGCCAGCTTCATCGCGAGCGGCTGCGTTTCGAGCGTCCGCTTGGCGGCCGCGAGCGTCGCCAGGTCGTCGGGGGGCAGGGTTGGCTCAGCGATCGGGATCGGTTCCATTTGACAAATAGCCGGACGAAGAGGGAATTTGTGCCAGAAGCGCGTCGCGACGCGCTACGGCGGCAGCCAGCGGATTCGGTTCGGCCATGCTATCATTTCGTATTCATTGACGTATCAACGATTGCTTCTACAAAAAATGGCCGTTCACACCGCCGCTCACCACTCACGTGGGCAGCTCCTGCCGTTCCGGGAATCGCTGCTCGCGATGCTTGGCATCTCGTTCGTGACCATGCTCGTCGCATTCGACCAGACCGTCGTGGGCACCGCCCTCCCGACGATCGTCGCCGAATTGCGCGGTTTCGAGCTCTATGCCTGGGTTGCCACCTCTTACCTGCTGACGTCGGTCATCACCGTCCCGATTTTTGGGCGGCTTGGCGACTACTTCGGCCGCAAGCCGTTCGTGATTGCCTCGATCGTCGTGTTCACGGGGGCGTCCGTGCTTTGCGGCGCCGCCAACAGCATGTTCTTTCTCGTGCTCGCGCGCGCATTGCAGGGCATCGGCGGCGGGATTCTCGTCGGCACGGCATTCGCCTGTATCCCCGATCTGTTCCCCGATTCCGTCGTGCGTCTGCGCTGGCAGGTGCTGATGAGTTCGGCATTCGGCATCGCCAATGCGATCGGGCCGTCGCTCGGTGGTTTTCTGACGCAATACTACGGCTGGCGTTCGGCGTTCTACGTGAATCTACCCGTCGGCCTGCTCTCGCTCGTCTTCGTTTGGCGCTACCTGCCGCACGTGCGGCATATCAAGGCACGCGGCAAGATGCGCCTCGACTGGCCCGGCGCGCTGCTCATCGCCGTTGCGCTCGGGTCGATGCAGATGCTCGTCGAATCGCTGTCGCAACACGGCTTCTCGCGCGACGTCGCGGCGCTGGGCGTCGCCGCGGCCGCTTCGGCCGTTGCGCTATGGAAGTGGGAGCAGCGGGCCGCGCAGCCGATCCTGCCGCTCGACATGTTCGCCAATCGCAGCCTCGCGGCGCTGTTTGCGCTGTCGGTGCTCGCCGGGTACTCGATGTTCTCGCTGATCTTCTACGCGCCGCTGCTGCTGCAGGGCGGCTTCGGGCTGTCGCCGAACGATGCGGGCCTGCTCATCACCCCGCTCGTCGTCTTCATCACGATCGGCAGCATCGTCAACGGCCGGATCGTGACGCGCATCCGACGCCCGAACACCATGCTCTATCTCGGCTGCGCACTGCTCGCGCTCGCTTGCGTCGGCACGGCGATGGCCACGCGTTCGATGCCGCATCTGCTGTTGATGGGGCTCATGATGCTCGCCGGCATTGGGCTCGGGTTCTTGCTGCCGAACCTGACCGTCTTCGCTCAGGAAACGGCGGGGCGCGAACATCTGGGCATCGCCACGGCCCTGCTGCAATCGCTGCGAATGATCGGCGGCATGTTCGGCGCGGCCGTGACGGGTACGTTGATCACGCACTTGTATGCGCGCGGCGTGCGCGGCGCGCTCACTGCGGCCAATGCGACGCAGTGGTGGCGGACGATGCGCGATCCGCAAATTCTGATCAATCGCGACGCGCAGCGCACGCTGCTCGATTCGCTCGCGCACGCGGGGCACGACGGCGCCGCGCTGCTCGAGCAGGCGCGTGTCGCGCTCGTCACCTCGATTCACGCGGGCATCGCCGTGGCGGCCGTCATTGCCGTCGTCGCGCTCTGGCGGTGCCGCAGTGTGCCGCACGTGAGCATCACGCGCAGGGGCGAGCCGACGCCCGCGGCGGAATAGGCGCAAACAAAGGTTGCCCCATGGAAGATTACGTCGCCATCGTTCAGCAGTTCGGCCGCACCTATCGCGCCTTCATGTCCGGGTTCGAAGCCCGGGTCGGGCATGCCATGCCGCGTTGGCGCATTTTGCGCACGCTGACCGAAGACGACGGCGAGTGGTCGCAAAAGCGGCTCGTCGAGCGGTTGCGCATCGATCCGGGCGCGCTCACGCGCCAATTGAAAGCGCTCGAAGCGCTCGGCTGGGTCGAGCGCAGCACCGATGCGCGCGACAACCGCATCACGAACGTAAAGTTGACGGACGAGGGGCGCCACGTCGTCGATGCAAGCCTGCCTCAGCGCAATGCGTTCCTGCTCGAAACGATGGGTGCGCTGCCCGACGAGGCGTTGTCGGCGCTGTCCGATGCGCTGACCAAGCTCGAGCGGTGTATCGGCGACGTGGCGGGCGCGGCGTTGGCATCGGACGACGGCACCGACCCTGCGGAGAGCGGCCTTGCCACGTTGCCGGCGTCGCCCGCATCGCCTGTCTCGCCGGTGCGGCCGCGATGAAGCGAAACGCGCGGGGCCGCCCGGAACGGCGGCCCCGCGCGTTTCGCTCAGAAGAACGTTTCTACCACTTCGGTGATGCGGTAGCGCTTGTCGACGACGAGCAACTGCCGCCACTTGTCGAACGTCAGGCACGGATGCGAGACGTCGAACGACAGCATGTCGCCCACCTTCAGATCCACGCCGGGCGTGACCCGCAGATAGGCGTGCTGATCCATCATCTTCGTCACTTCCCAGCCTTCGCTCTCCGCGATTTCGCGGGGCGCGGCCGTGCCGGGTCGATGGTGGCGCGCCGGGACGGGCATACCGGCGTCGAAGGCCACGTCGCGCTTGCCCAAACCGACGATCGCCAGATCCGGTTCCGGCCGCGACTGCACGTAAGCCCACACTTGCAGCGCCGGCAATAACGCCTCGCCCATCTTCCGGGCGATGGGGTTGCGCGCGAGAATGTCGCTCTGCGCTTTTTTGTAGACACCGACGTCGTGCGTCAAGTAGCAGCCCGGGCGCAGCACCACGTCGATCGTACCCGCACGCGATTCGGCGGCGAACTCTTCTGCCACGACGTCGTACCAGGCCGAGCCCGCACCGGAGAGAATCGCGGGCGCGCGTCCGAACCGGCCCGCTTGCGCGAGCGTGCGCGTCGTCTGCACGGCGCGGCGCAAGAATGCGCGCACGGTTTGCTCGTCGCCGAGAATGCCTTCGTAGAGTTCGATGCCTGCGAGCACCAGCGTGCCTTCATGGCGCGCGATGGCCGACAGCACGATCTCGAGCTGCGCGTCGTCGCGCACGCCCGTGCGGCCGCCCTGGACGCCCAGCTCGACCAGCACCTGCAGCCGGCGGCCGGCCGCCTTGAAAAACGCACCGAGTTGTTCGACGCCGTCCGTCGAATCGACAAGGCAGAAGAACTCGAAGTCCGGGTCGGACAAAAGCTCGGCGATCATCGCCATGTTGCGTTTGCCGACAAGCTGGTTCGCCATCAGCACGCGCTCGACGCCGCCGTGATAGGCCGCCCGCGTTTGATGCGCCGTCGCGAGCGTAATGCCCCACGCGCCCGTTTCGATTTGACGGCGAAACAGTTGCGGCGCCATCGTCGTTTTGCCATGCGGTGCAAGCTTGACGCCGTATTCGGCGACGAAATCCTGCATCCATTTCAAGTTGTGCTCGATCCGGTCGGCATAGAGCACGGCGGCCGGCAGGCTCACGTCCTCGGCGAGCAGATTCCATTCGAGGTTCACCGCTTGATCGAGCGGCACGCTCGTGCTCGGTACCGTGCCGAGGCCCTTGCTGAGCGGATCGATGGAGGCGGCCGAGTAGCTCGTCATCGTCAATGTCATCGGAGTCGTCCCTGGTTCAAACGCGCGCCGGCAGGAAGGCCGGGTTTGGGCTCCCATAGTACAGAAAGTACGAGTAGGATTCTCTCGCAAGTCGACGGCGCCGCCTCTCGCTGCGGTCGTCGCCAGCCCCGTGCCCGTACTCGGAGACGCACCATGCACTCTCACCCCGAAGCCGCCGATACGCTGATTTACGGCGCCACGCTCTACGACGGCACGGGCAAGCCGCCCGTCGTGCGCGACGTCGCGATTCGCGGCGACAAGATCGCGGCCGTCGGCAACTTGTCGAACTGGATCGCCGAGGAGATCGTCGAGGCGGACGGCCGCGCGCTGGCGCCCGGTTTCATCGACGTCCACACGCACGACGACACCCATGTGATCAGCGAGCCGCAGATGTTGCCCAAGCTCTCGCAGGGCGTGACCACGGTCATCGTCGGCAATTGCGGCATCAGCGCGTCGCCCGTCGCGCTGCGAGGGGATCCTCCCGATCCGATGAACCTGCTCGGCGCGCGCGAGGCGTTTCGCTTTCCGACGTTCGGCGCCTACGTCGAGGCCGTGAATGCCGCGCGCCCGGCTGTCAACGTGGCGGCGCTGGTCGGCCACACCGCCTTGCGCAGCAACCACATGGACCGGCTCGACCGTGCGGCGACGCGGGACGAGATCGACGCGATGCGCGTCCAGCTCGCCGAGGCGCTCGCCCACGGCGCGCTCGGGTTGAGCTCGGGGCTCGCCTACGCTTCGGCGTTCAGCGCGCCGACCGAAGAGGTGATGGCGCTCGCCGAGCCGCTCGCGCAAGCGGGGGCGCTCTACGCGACGCATATGCGCAGCGAGTTCGACGCGATTCTCGACGCGTTCGACGAAGCCTGCCGCATCGGCCTGCATGCGCGCGTGCCCGTTGTCGTTTCGCACTTGAAGTGCGCGGGCCCGCGCAACTGGGGGCGCAGCATCGAGGTGCTCGCTGCGCTCGAGCGCGCCCGTACGGCACAGCGTGTTGGGTGCGATTGCTATCCGTACGACCGTAGCTCGACCACGCTCGACCTCAAGCAAGTGACGGGCGATATCGAAATCACGGTGACGTGGTCGACGCCGCATCCCGAGGCATCGGGCAAACGGCTGTCGGCGATCGCGAGCGAATGGGGCGTGACGCAGCAGGAGGCGGCGCAGCGTTTGCAGCCGGCGGGCGCGGTCTATCACAACATGTCGGAGGACGACGTGCGCCGCATCCTGGCGCACCCGGCCACGATGGTGGGCTCGGACGGCCTGCCCAACGATTCGTTGCCGCATCCGCGGTTATGGGGCACGTTCCCGCGCGTGCTCGGCCATTATGCGCGCGACGTGGGGCTGATGCCGCTCGAGGAGGCCGTGCGCAAGATGACCGGTTTATCGGCGCGGCGCTTCGGACTCGAGCGGCGCGGCGAGATTCACGTCGGCTACCACGCCGATCTCGTGCTGTTCGATCCCGGGCGCGTGCGCGACGCCGCGACGTTCGACAATCCGCGCCAAGTGGCCGAAGGCATCGACGTCGTGTGGGTCAACGGCGTGCTCTCGTATCGCGATCGCGCGCCCACGGACGAGCGCGCGGGCCACTTCGTGCCGCGCGGCGCGAGGGCTTCGGGCGATGCGAGAGAGGGCGCGGAGGCGCCGTTCTGACGGCCTAACGGAAAAGGGAGGCCGGCGGGCGTCCCATGGCCGTAGGCCCGCTGCGAACGCTACCCGCCTTCACGTTATTGCCGTGCCGTGCGCGCGTTATCGGGCATCGGCAGGTTGTAGTTGGCGCGAAACGGATTGATGTCGAGCCCGCCTCGACGCGTATAGCGCGCGTAGACGGCGAGCTTGATGGGGCGGCACTCACGCAAGATGTCGATGAAGATGCGCTCGACGCATTGCTCGTGAAAGCCCGTATGCGAGCGATACGAAATGATGTAACGCAGCAGCCCCGCCTGATCGATTTGCGGGCCGACGTAGTGGATCTGCACGCTGCCCCAATCGGGTTGCCCCGTCACCGGGCAGTTCGATTTCAGCAGATTCGAGTACAGCGTCTCTTCGACGGGCGCTTCGTCGAACGCGGCGGTGAGCAGCGTCGGATCGGGTTCGTAGACGTCGGCGTCGAGGTCGAGCCGGTCGAGCGAAAGCCCGTCGAACTCCTCGAACTCGAGCGTGGCGAATTCCACCGGCGTCGTGAGGCGCACCGCGACGGTTGCGCCGCAGGCCGCCGACACGTCGCGCTTGAGCGTGTCTTTCAGCGCGTCGATCGAGTCGATGCGTGTTTGTGCGAACGAGCCGAGATAGAGCTTGAACGACTTCGATTCGACGATGTTGGGCGACTCGGCCGGCACGAAGAACGTCGCGATCGCGATCTGCGGCTTGCCGCGTGCGTTGAGCCAAGACAACTCGTAGGCGTTCCAAATGTCGGTGCCGAAAAACGGCAGCGCCGTGCCGATGCCGATCGCCTCGCGTGCGCGGTTGCGCGCGATCGGAAAGAGCAGCGCCGGATCGTATTGCTCGGTGTAGCTCGTGCTCTTGCCAAGCGGTGAATGTTCGGGAGTCATGAGGTTCGATCGATTACGTGCGAGCTAAGGGCGAGCTAAGGGCGCGGCAACGTCACGCAAGAAAGAGCCGATAAACGGGGTTGCCGCTTTCGTCCCAATGCGGATAGCCGAGCGTCGACAAAAATTGCGCGAATGCTGCGTTGTCGGCCTGCGGCACTTGAATGCCGACGAGAATCGAGCTGTAGTCCGCGCCCTGATTGCGATAGTGAAAGAGGCTGATGTTCCAATCGGGCGCCATCGACGACAGGAACTTCATCAGCGCGCCGGGCCGCTCGGGAAACTCGAAGCGGAACAGACGTTCGTCGCGCGCAAGCGGCGAGCGACCGCCCACCATGTAGCGAATATGCTGCTTCGACAGCTCGTCGCCCGTGAGGTCGAGGGCGGCGAAACCATGCTGCTCGAATGCACTCGCGATCGAAGCCGACTCGTCGCGGCTCTTGATTTGCACGCCGACGAAGATGTGGGCCGCGCTCGCATCGGCGATCCGGTAATTGAACTCGGTGACGTTGCGCTCGCCGACGAGTTCGCAGAAACGCTTGAAGCTGCCGCGCTCCTCGGGGATCGTCACGGCGAACACGGCTTCGCGCGCTTCGCCGACTTCGGCCCGCTCGGCGACGAAGCGCATGCGGTCGAAATTCATGTTCGCGCCCGAGGTGATCGCAACGAGCGTCTGTCCGGTCACGCCGGTGCGCTCGGCATACTGCTTCGCGCCGGCGACTGATAACGCACCGGCCGGCTCGAGCAGGCTGCGCGTGTCTTGGAAGACGTCCTTGATCGCGGCGCACAGCGCGTCGGTGTCGACGGTGAGGACGTCGTCCAGATACTGGCGGCACAGGCGGAACGTTTCTTCGCCGACGAGCTTGACGGCCGTGCCGTCGGAGAACAGCCCCACCTCGGGCAGCGTCACGCGCTCGCCGGCCGCGACCGAGCGAGCCATCGCGCAAGAGTCCTCGGTTTGCACGCCGATCACCTTGATGTCGGGCCGCACTGCCTTGACGTAGGCGCCGATGCCCGCGGCGAGCCCGCCGCCGCCGATCGGCACGAAGATCGCATGAATGGGCGCCTGGTGCTGGCTCAGAATTTCCATGGCGACCGTGCCTTGGCCCGCGATCACGTACGGATCGTCGAACGGATGCACGAACGTGAGGCCGCGCGCTTTTTGCAGCTCGAGCGCGTGCGCGTAGGCGTCGCTGTACGATTCGCCGGCCTGCACGACTTCGACCGTCGGCCCGCCGTGCGCGCGCACGGCATCGACCTTCACCTGCGGCGTCGTGACCGGCACGACGATGACGGCTTTGACGTTGAGCCGCGCCGCCGAGTAAGCGACGCCTTGCGCATGATTGCCCGCCGAGGCCGTGATCACGCCGCGTGCGAGGGCATCGCGGTCGATGTGGACCATCTTGTTGTAGGCGCCGCGCAGCTTGAACGAGAAGACGGGCTGATTGTCCTCGCGCTTCAGATAGACGTGATTGGCCAAGCGGGCCGACAGATTGCGCGCCGGTTCGAGCTCCGTTTCGCGGGCCACGTCGTAGACGCGAGCGGTCAGGATTTTCTTGAGGTAATCGTGGGAAGACGAGGACATGAGTGTGTGGCGCGCGACGATTCGCGTGACGTGCAGGATGCGAAAACGTCAATGATAGCGCCAACGGACGGCGGTTTTCTCACCTTGCGCAGGCAAGCGAGCGTGAGCGACGCGCCATCGCATATTGACCGGACGGACGGTCGGCGAAGCGTTCGACGTCGGTTCGACGTCGAATCGGGCGCACACTCGTATGCACCGTTTCGGGAAGGTGACGACGCCAATCGCGCATCAACGCGTATCGAGATGATGCGGTAGAATTCCGTTTTAAAACCAGGACCGGATAATGCGCTGGCAGCCACGGACCGCCCCTCTGACCCTAGCCCCGCGGGAAGCGCGTCCCGCGGCGCAGCGGCATGCCCGTCACGCACGATCGTGCGGCTAGCGCCCTTCTGATGCGAGCAAGCTGCGCTCGCGCCTACCCGCGCGGCGAGCTTTCGCTCCCGACGCCCAGTTTCCAGAAATCATTGCGCGTGACGCGCATTGCCGGCCGCAAACGTCGATGGACGTTTTGCCCGGCCCATCGATCCGTCCGACCATGAACGCACCTCAAATCATCGATCCGCACGGCGCCGCGGCCGCCCTCGCCGCCGACACCGAACCGCGCCTGCGCGAGATTCCGTACAACTACACGTCGTTTTCCGATCGCGAGATCGTCATCCGCCTGCTCGGCGACGAAGCCTGGAAAGTGCTCGACGAGTTGCGGGCCGAGCGCCGCACGGGCCGCTCGGCGCGGATGCTCTACGAGGTGCTCGGCGACATCTGGGTCGTGCGCCGCAATCCCTATCTGCAGGACGATCTGCTCGACAACCCGAAGCGCCGCGCGTTGCTGATCGAAGCGCTGAACCACCGCCTGAACGAGATCGAGAAGCGCCGCCGCGCCGATCTGACCGAGCATGGCGACGGGGCGGGGCTCGAGCGCGCGTCGCGCGTCGAAATGCTCGTCGTTGCCGCGCGCGGCGCCGTTCAGGCGTTCGCGGCTGAATTCGGCACGATGGCCGATCTGCGCCGCCGCGCCACGAAGGTGCTCGGCCGCTGCACGCAGAAGGACAACATCCGCTTCGACGGCCTCTCGCGCGTCTCGCACGTCACCGATGCGACCGATTGGCGCGTCGAGTACCCGTTCGTGGTCCTGACGCCCGACACCGAAGCCGAGATCGCGCGTCTCGTGAAAGCCTGCTTCGAACTCGGGCTGACGGTGATTCCGCGCGGAGGCGGCACGGGCTATACAGGCGGCGCGGTGCCGCTCACGCCGTTCTCGGCCGTCATCAACACGGAAAAGCTCGAGCAGCTCGGAGCCGTCGAGTTGACGGAGTTGCCCGGCGTGGCGGCGAAGGTGCCGACGATCTTCTCAGGCGCGGGCGTCGTCACGCGCCGCGTGACCGAGGCGGCCGAGGCGGCCGGCTACGTGTTCGCCGTGGACCCGACTTCGCTCGACGCGTCGTGCATCGGCGGCAACGTCGCGATGAACGCAGGCGGCAAGAAGGCCGTCCTTTGGGGCACCGCGCTCGACAATCTCGCCTGGTGGCGCATGGTCGATCCGCAAGGCAACTGGCTGGAGATCACCCGGCTCGAGCACAACCGCGGCAAGATCCACGACGTCGACGTGGCGCGCTTCGAATTGAAGTGGTTCGACGGCGATTGCCCGCCCGGCGAGCGTTTGCTGAGCACCGAAACGCTCTCGATCGAAGGCCGCCGCTTCCGTAAGGAAGGGCTCGGCAAGGACGTGACCGACAAATTCCTCTCGGGCCTACCGGGCGTGCAGAAGGAGGGCTGCGACGGCCTCATCACGTCGGCGCGCTGGGTGCTGCACAAGATGCCGGCGAATACGCGCACCGTCTGCCTCGAGTTCTTCGGCCAAGCGCACGACGCGATTCCGAGCATCGTCGAGATCAAGGATTACCTGTTCGAGACGTCCAAGCAGGGCGGCGCGATCCTCGCGGGCCTCGAGCACCTGGACGAACGCTATCTGCGCGCCGTCGGCTACGCGACGAAATCGAAGCGCAACGCGTTTCCGAAGATGGTGCTGATCGGCGACATCGTCGGCGACGATGCCGATGCCGTGGCCGCGGCCACCTCGGAGGTCGTGCGCATGGCGAACGGCAAGAGCGGCGAGGGGTTCGTCGCCGTCAGCGCTGAGGCGCGCAAGCGCTTTTGGCTCGACCGCAGCCGCACGGCCGCGATCGCCAAGCACACGAACGCGTTCAAGATCAACGAAGACGTCGTGATTCCGCTCAACCGCATGGGCGAGTACACGGACGGCATCGAACGCATCAACATCGAGCTGTCGCTGAAGAACAAGCTGCAACTCGTCGACGCGCTCGAAGTGTTCTTCAAGGGCGGCAATCTGCCGCTCGGCAAGACCGACGACGCCAACGAGATCCCGAGCGCGGAGCTCTTGGAAGACCGCGTGCAGCAAGCGCTGGCGCTGCTTGCGAGGGTGCGCACGCGCTGGACGTTCGTGCGCGACAAGCTCGACCTGTCGCTGCGCGAGGCCCAGCACTATCTCGTTCAGCTCGGCTACGAGGGGCTTGCCGAGAAACTCGCCGATCGCGTCGACGATCAACCGGGCGTCGCCGTCTTTCACGTCATGCAAGACCGCACGATCCGCGCATCGTGGAAGCAAGAGATCCGCGCGGAGCTGCGCCAAATCTTCAACGGCGGCGAGTTCAAGCCGATCCTCGAGGAAGCGCAGGCGATCCACAAGAAGGTGCTGCGCGGGCGCGTGTTCGTCGCGCTGCACATGCACGCGGGCGACGGCAACGTTCATACGAACATCCCCGTCAATTCCGACAATTACGAAATGCTGCAAGACGCGCACAAGGCCGTCGAGCGCATCATGAAACTCGCGCGTTCGCTCGATGGCGTGATCTCGGGCGAGCATGGCATCGGCATCACGAAGCTCGAATTTTTGACCGACGCCGAAATCGCCGATTTCCGCGCCTACAAGGAACGGATCGACCCGCACGGCCGCTTCAACAAGGGCAAGCTGCTGCCGGGCGCGGATCTTCGCAACGCCTATACGCCGAGTTTCGGCCTCATGGGCTACGAATCGTTGATCATGCAGCAGTCCGACATCGGCGCGATCTCCGATTCCGTGAAGGACTGCCTGCGCTGCGGCAAGTGCAAGCCCGTGTGCGCGACGCACGTGCCGCGCGCGAATCTGCTCTACAGCCCGCGCAACAAGATCCTCGCCACCTCGCTGCTGATCGAAGCGTTCTTGTACGAGGAACAGACGCGGCGCGGCGTGTCGATCAAGCACTGGGACGAGTTCAACGACGTGGCCGACCACTGCACGGTCTGCCACAAGTGCGTCACGCCGTGCCCGGTCAAGATCGACTTCGGCGACGTGTCGATGAACATGCGCAATCTGCTGCGCAAGATGGGCAAGAAGAAGTTCAATCCCGGCGCGGCCGCGGGCATGTTCTTCCTGAACGCGACGAATCCGCAGACGATCAACGTCGCGCGTACCGCGATGATGGGGATCGGCTACAAGGCCCAGCGGCTCGGCAACGATCTGCTGAAGAATTTCACGAAGAAGCAGACCGCGCATCCGCCCGCGACGACGGGCAAGCGGCCCGTGGTCGAGCAGGTGATCCACTTCGTCAACAAGAAGATGCCGGGCAACTTGCCGAAGAAGACGGCGCGCGCGCTGCTCGACATCGAAGACAACAAGATCGTGCCGATCATCCGCAATCCGAAGGCGACGACCGTCGATTCGGAGGCGGTGTTCTACTTCCCGGGCTGCGGGTCCGAGCGGCTGTTCTCGCAGGTGGGGCTGGCAACGCAGGCGATGCTGTGGGAGGCGGGCGTGCAGACGGTGCTGCCGCCGGGGTATCTGTGCTGCGGCTACCCGCAGCGCGGCGCGGGGCAGTACGACAAGGCCGAGAAGATCGTGACGGACAACCGCGTGCTGTTCCACCGGGTGGCCAACACGCTGAACTACCTCGACATCAAGACTGTCGTCGTCTCGTGCGGAACCTGCTACGACCAACTGGCCGGCTACGAATTCGAGAAGATCTTCCCGGGTTGCCGCATCATCGACATCCACGAGTTCTTGCTCGAGAAGGGGATCAAGCTCGACGGCGTGAAGGGCACGCGCTACATGTACCACGACCCGTGCCATACGCCGATCAAGACGATGGACCCGGTCAAGCTCGTCAATGAGTTGATGGGCTCGAGCAACGACGGCTACAAGATCGCGAAGAACGAGCGCTGCTGCGGCGAGTCCGGCACGTTCGCGGTGGCCCGGCCCGACATCTCGACGCAGGTGCGCTTTCGCAAGGAGGAAGAAATCCGCAAGGGCGCGGCCAAGCTGCGCGAGATCGCGGTGACTTCGAACGGTGCGGACGGCGCCGAAGCGGCCGCCGCCGGCGACGGCGCAACGGACGTCAAGGTGTTGACGAGCTGCCCGTCGTGCTTGCAGGGGCTCTCGCGCTACAACGAGGACGCGAACGTCGAAGCCGACTACATCGTCGTCGAGATGGCGCGCCACATCCTGGGCGAGAACTGGATGGAGGAGTACGTCGCACGCGCGAACGATGGCGGGATCGAGCGCGTACTGGTGTAATAGCGCGCACGAACGTTTGTCGACGCGAAGGGGCCAAGATGGATTGCGTATTTTGCCGTGAGGAAGGCGGGGTCGTGCTCTGGCAAGACGATGCATTGCGCGTCGTGTTGGCCGACGAGCACGACTATCCGGGCTTCTGCCGCGTGATCTGGAACGCGCACGTGGCCGAGTTTTCCGATTTGCAGCCGGACGAGCGCCAGCGCGTCATGCTCGCCGTGTACGCGACCGAGCGCGCGGTGCGGCGCGTGCTGGCGCCTGCGAAGGTGAATCTCGCGAGCCTCGGCAATCAGGTGCCGCACGTGCATTGGCACGTGATCCCGCGTTTCACGAACGACGCGCATTTCCCGCTGCCGATCTGGGCGCCCCGGCAGCGCGCCGTCTCGGAGGCGCTGCTTTCGCAGCGACACGCGCACGCGACGCTCATCGCCGAGGCCTTGCGGCACGAGATGGCGCAGGCATTCGAGTGACGGCGCGCGTCATGTCGCAGGCAGGGTAGGCCGCGGCCGTGCGGCGGGTTTGGAATGAGAGGCAAGAGATGAGCGGACTGACTTCGAATACGCCGGTGCCCACGAGCATCGTCGTTCATGCAAAATCGCGCGCGCTGGAACTGCAGTACGCAAACGGACTGAGCTATCGGATTCCTTTCGAATTGATGCGGGTCTATTCGCCCTCGGCCGAGGTGCGCGGACACGGGCCCGGACAAGAGACGCCGCAAACCGGCAAGCGCGACGTGACGGTCGTGTCGATCGACGGCGTCGGCAACTACGCGCTGCAGCCGACGTTCTCGGACGGCCATGCTACCGGCATCTATTCGTGGGATTTGCTCTACGATCTGGCGACGCGTCAAGACGAGCTTTGGCGCGCCTACTTCGACAAGCTCGCGGCAGCCGGGCTCGACCGCGACGCGCCGATGGCGGCGCCCGGCGCTGCGCGCGGCCATTGCCACTGAGCCATTAATTTGAGAAAGCGCGGAGGATAAACGCGATGAGCAAAACCCACTTCGGCTTCGAAACCGTCAACGAGCAGGATAAGGCGAAGAAAGTGGCAGGCGTGTTCCACTCGGTCGCGACGAACTACGACCTGATGAACGACCTGATGTCGGGTGGGCTGCACCGCGTCTGGAAGCAGTTCACGATCGCACAGGCGAACGTGCGGCCCGGCTACAAGGTGCTCGACATCGCCGGCGGCACGGGCGATCTGTCCAAGACGTTCGCGAAGCAGGCGGGGCCGAGCGGCGAGGTTTGGCTGACCGACATCAACGAATCGATGCTGCGCGTGGGGCGCGACCGCCTGATCGATCGCGGCATCGTGACGCCGTCGCTGCTCTGCGACGCAGAGAAAATCCCCTTTCCCGATAACTACTTCAACGTAGTCACGGTGGCGTTCGGGCTGCGCAACATGACGCGCAAGGAAGTGGCGCTTTCCGAGATGCGGCGCGTGCTGAAGCCCGGCGGCCGTTTGCTCGTGCTCGAGTTCTCGAAGGTGTGGGAGCCGTTGAAGAAAGCCTACGACGTCTACTCGTTCAAGGTGTTGCCGTGGCTTGGCGAGCGGTTCGCGAAAGATGCCGACAGTTATCGCTATCTTGCAGAGTCGATCCGGATGCACCCGGACCAAGACACATTGAAGACGATGATGGAGCAGGCCGGCTTGGATGTCGTCAAATATTACAATTTGTCAGGTGGCGTGGTAGCCTTGCACTCAGGGGTGAAGTACTAGCGCCCCTAACTTATTGTTTTCATAGGGGATGCCAGCATGACCGATTCGCTTCTTCATTCTTCCAAAAACCTTTCATGGCATTTGACGAAGCGAATCCGGCTCGTTGCAGTGGCAGCGATGATCGCCGTCGGCGCCCTGGCAACCCTCGATGCCGAGGCCAAGCGGTTGGGCGGCGGCCGCAGCATCGGGCGCCAGTCTCAAACCGTTCAGCGTGATAGCGCACCACCCGCGCAGCAGCCGGGGCGTTCGGCGCAGGCGGGCACGCAGGCGCAGCGCGCCCAGAACGCGCCCAGTACCCCATCCACCCCGGTTGCCGCGCCGGCCCGCTCACGCTGGCTCGGGCCGATCGCCGGTCTCGCGGCCGGGCTCGGCATTGCCGCGCTGTTGTCGCACTTCGGCTTAGGGGCGGCGTTCGCGAGCGCAATGGCGAACGTGATCGTCGTTGCGCTGATGGCCATGGTCGGGATTTGGCTCGTGCGCAAGCTGCTCTCGATGCGTCGTCGGCAGACCGAGCCCGCACTGGCCGCGGCGGGCGGTGCTTTGCCGATGGGCCGTACCGCTTTCGCCGGCGGTGAGCCGGCGGAGGCCGTCGGCGTGGTCGGTGCTGCCGGTGCGTCAGTGGCCGCGGAGCATGCCGCCTTCGCTCGTCCGGCCGATTTCGACGAGCGCGCGTTTCTTCACCATGCCAAACTCAACTTCGTCCGGCTGCAGGCCGCATGGGATGCCGGTGACCTGAGCGACATTCGCACCTTTTCGACACCGGAGATGTTCGCCGAACTGAAGCGCGAGTTCGATGCGCGCAGCGGCGGCCGTAGCGACACCGACGTCGTGCAGCTTTTCGCCGAGTTGATCGATGTCGCCGAAGATGCCTTCGAGTACCGCGCGAGCGTGCGCTACAACGGCTTGATTCGCGAAGCGGCCGATTCCGCCGCGCAACCGTTCGCGGAAGCGTGGCAATTGATCAAGCCCAAGCGCGGCGCCGACGGCTGGCTGCTCGCGGGCATCGAACAAGCGGCGCACTAAGCGCATCTACCCGTTCGCCATAGGCCGTTTGCCGATCGCCGGTGCCTTGGCGATCGGGCGCTACAATAGAGGCCCGCGTCGGCTGCCGCCCGCGCGGGCTTTTTATTGCGCTCCAATGACTTTTGCCGCCAAGCCCTTTGCCGCCGCCGTCAATCACTTGCTCGCTCGCGAAGCGTGGGCCCGCGAACGCCTCGCGCCATACGCCGGCAAGACGGCCCGTGTCACGTTCGCGTCGATCGTCTTGACCCTCGCCGTGGAGTCCGACGGCTATCTGAGCGCCGTCGACGAAATCGACGCGCGCGCGGTAGACGTCTCGCTCGCGATCGGGGCCGACGCGCTGCCGGCCTTCATCCAGGGCGGCCAGGCGGCGGTCATGAAGCATGTGAAGATCGAGGGCGACGCCGAATTCGCCACGCAACTCGCGAAGCTGGCCGAACATCTTCGCTGGGAGCCCGAGGAAGACTTGGCGAAGCTGATCGGCGACGCCGCGGCCCATCGGGCGGCCGAACTCGTTCGCACGGCGGGCGAGCAGGCGTTGCGCGCGGGCCGTAGCCTGCGCGATTCGATCGCCGAATACTTGCTCGACGAAAACCCGCAGCTCGTGCGTCGCGATGGGCTCGATGTGTTCAACGCCGAGCTTGCGCGCACGCGCGATGCGCTCGCCCGCGTCGAAAAACGGATCGAGCGGCTCGACCAACAAGCGCTCGCGCGTCATGCAGGCGCTTTGCGCCGCGTGCAATAGCGAGCGGGCCTGTCATGCGTCTATTGCGTTTCATCAAGATCGTCTACACCGTCTGGCGCTTCGGCCTCGACGAAATGATGCTGAGCCGCATCAGTGACCGGCGGGTCCGGTTGCTCGTGCGCATCGGCACGATCGGCCGCCGTTACACGTCGCCGCCGGCCGTGCGGCTGCGGCTCGCGCTCGAAAGCCTCGGGCCGATCTTCGTCAAGTTCGGCCAAGTGTTGTCGACGCGCCGCGATCTGCTCTCGCTCGACGTCGCCACCGAACTCGCCAAGCTGCAGGATCAGGTGCCGCCGTTCGATTCGGCCGTCGCGATCGACATCATCGAAAAGGCGCTCGGTGCGAAGGTCGACATCCTATTCGACGACTTCGAGCGGGTGCCGATAGCCAGTGCGTCGATCGCGCAGGTCCATTTCGCGAAGGTGAGGGCGGGCCAGCACGCGGGCAAGAACGTCGCGATCAAAGTTTTGCGGCCGAACATGTTGCCCGTGATCGATTCCGATCTGGCGCTGCTGCGCGACTTGGCCATCTGGGCCGAGCGGCTCTGGGCCGACGGCAAGCGGCTGAAGCCGCGCGAAGTCGTCGGGGAGTTCGACAAATACCTGCACGACGAGCTCGATCTCATGCGCGAAGCGGCGAACGGCAGCCAGCTTCGGCGCAATTTCGCGGGGCTCGATCTGCTGCTCGTGCCCGAAATGTACTGGGAGTTCTGTACGCCGAACGTGCTCGTCATGGAGCGCATGGTCGGCGTGCCGATCAGCCAGGTCGAGACGTTGCGGGCGGCGGGCGTCGACATTCCGAAGCTCGCGCGCGAAGGTGTCGAAATCTTCTTTACCCAGGTATTCCGCGACGGTTTTTTCCACGCGGACATGCACCCGGGCAACATTCAAGTCAGCCTCAATTCGGCCCATTTCGGCCGCTATATCGCGCTCGATTTCGGGATCATCGGCGCGCTGTCCGATTTCGACAAAAACTATCTGGCGCAAAATTTCCTGGCCTTCTTCAAGCGCGACTATCACCGCGTCGCCACGCTGCATTTGGAATCGGGCTGGGTGCCGCCTACCACGCGCGTCGAAGAGCTCGAAAGCGCCATTCGGGCCGTCTGCGAGCCGTACTTCGATCGCGCGCTCAAAGACATCTCGCTCGGGCAGGTGCTGCTGCGGCTCTTCTCCACGTCGCGTCGTTTCAACGTCGAAATTCAGCCGCAACTCGTTTTGCTGCAGAAGACGATGCTCAACGTCGAGGGGCTCGGCCGCTCGCTCGATCCGGAGCTCGATCTCTGGAAGACCGCCAAGCCTTACCTCGAGCGGTGGATGAACGAGCAAATCGGCTGGCGCGGCTGGTACGAGCGGCTCAAGGTCGAGATGCCGCAGTGGAGCAAGACGCTGCCGCAGCTGCCGCGTCTCGTTCATCACCTGCTCGCCGAGCGGCACGACGGCACGCGCGGGACGCACGACGCGGCGATCAGGCTGCTGCTGCTCGAGCAAAAGCGCACGAACAGGCTGCTGCAAGCGCTGTTGGTATTCGGCGTGGCGGTCGGCGTCGGCGCCGTGGTTGCGCGCGCATGGCTGGCCTACGCGTATGGAGGGTAATCCGATGAACAAGCCGTCGTCCGCTCCTTCGTCTCCGGTGCCGCCCGCCGGTGGCGCGGTGCCCGCTTTTACCACGCGCGATCCGAACACGGCCGCGTTCTGGGACGAGCGCTTTCGTCAAGGCTTCACGCCGTGGGACCAGGCAGGGGTGCCCGCGGCGTTTGCGGCGTTCGCCGCGCGCTCGGCGCCGCCGCAGCCGGTCCTCATTCCGGGCTGCGGCAGCGCCCACGAAGCCCTCTGGCTCGCGCGGGCCGGCTGGAGAGTCCACGCCATCGATTTTTCCGCCGACGCCGTCGCCGCGGCCCGCAAGCAACTCGGGCCACACGCGGCGCTTGTCGAGCAAGCCGATTTCTTCACCTATCGGCCGCCGCTCGCACCGGGTTGGATCTACGAGCGAGCGTTTCTCTGCGCGCTGCCGCCGGTGCGCCGCGCCGACTACGCGTCGCAGATGGCCTCGTTGCTCGCCCCTGGCGGATTGCTCGCGGGCTTTTTCTTCTTCGATGACATGCCCAAGGGGCCGCCGTTCGGCATCTCGCGGGGCGAGCTCGACGCGTTGCTGGGCCCGTCGTTCGAACTCGTCGAGGACGAACCCGTTGCCGATTCGATACCCGTGTTCGCGGGCCGCGAGCGCTGGATGACCTGGCGCAGGCGGTGAGCGGCACTCGCCACGGGCGGTCGGCCCGATACCGGCTTGCACGGCGGGGTTGATTTCCGGTATCGCCGCCCTCATTTCGGAAACCGCGACGCCGCGCGCGCCCCTCAGCCGGGGCGTGGCCAATTGCGGCTATAATTCACCGCTTTGCAAGCGCTTAACCGTTTTTTTGTCGGAAATAGTCGGGAACAGAATCATGCCGATCTACGCCTACCGTTGCGAATCATGCGGCTTCGCGAAAGACGTGCTCCAAAAGATGAGCGATGCGCCGCTGTCGCAGTGCCCGCAATGCGAAAAGGACACATTTCGTAAGCAGGTGACGGCTGCCGGCTTCCAGTTGAAGGGCTCGGGTTGGTACGTTACCGATTTCCGCGGCGGCTCGAACGGGTCGAGTGCCGGGCCGAAGGCCGACTCGAATGCGGCCGCGTCGAGCGGCGCAGCGGCGGAAAAATCGGAAGCGAAGCCGGAAGCGAAGTCCGAGACGAAGTCGGAGAGCACCGCTTCGCAGCCGGCCAGCACGACAGCGCCGAGCGCGTCCGACGCGTAGGCGAGCGTCGCCGGAGTGCGTCGCCCGCAGCCTCACGCCGGCTGCGACACGTGCCGGGACGTCGTCGCACGCATCGAGTCGCGGCGTGCGGCGGCGCGAGAAAACGCGCCGATTCATTCCCAAGCGGTTCTCTGGCGGTACACATGAAAAAGACGACGTTGAAATCCGTGTTCTTGACCGGTTTGCTGGTCCTCGTACCCTTGGCGATCACGCTCTGGGTGCTCGGGCTCATCATCGGCACGATGGACCAAACACTGCTGCTGCTGCCCGAATCGTGGCAACCCGAAAAACTGTTCGGGTTCCATCTGCCTGGTGTCGGCGCGCTGCTGACGCTCGCGTTCATTTTCGTCGTCGGGCTGTTCACGCAGAACTTCGTCGGGCAAAAGCTCGTCACCTGGTGGGATGCGATCTTGCGGCACATCCCGATCGTCGGCCCGCTCTATACGAGCGTGAAGCAGGTGTCCGACACGCTGCTGTCGAGCAGCGGGAACGCATTTCGCAAGGCGTTGCTGATCGAATACCCGCGCCGCGGCTCGTACACGATCGCGTTCCTCACGGGCATCCCGGGCGGCGACGTGGTCAATCACTTGCAAGACGAGCACGTGAGCGTCTACGTGCCGACGACACCGAACCCGACCTCGGGCTTTTTCCTGATGGTCCGCAAGGCGGAAGTCGTCGAGCTCGACATGACGGTCGATGCCGCGCTCAAGTACATCGTCTCGATGGGCGTCGTCGCCCCGCAAATACCGGCGAGCGCACCGGCGCGCCGTCCGGTCGAGCCGCCCCTTTAATGCCGCAGCGCGGCCGGTTTCGACCCGCGCGCGTGGCTCCCTTATGCCAAACGAATGACGAATACCATGTCGATGAGAACTGAATACTGCGGTCTGGTGACCGAACACCTGCTGGGCCAAACCGTGTCGCTGTGCGGCTGGGTGCATCGTCGGCGCGACCATGGCGGCGTCATTTTCATCGACTTGCGCGATCGCGAAGGGCTCGTCCAAGTCGTTTGCGACCCTGATCGCGCCGAGATGTTCAAGATCGCCGAGGGCGTGCGCAACGAGTTTTGCGTGCGCGTCGTGGGCAGCGTGCGCAATCGCCCCGAGGGCACCGTCAACGCCGGCTTGAAGAGCGGCAAGATCGAGGTGCTGTGCCATGAGTTGACGGTACTCAATGCGTCGGTCACTCCGCCGTTCCAGCTCGACGACGACAACCTTTCCGAAACCACGCGTCTCACGCATCGCGTGCTCGATCTGCGCCGCCCGCAGATGCAGAACAACCTGCGCTTGCGCTATCGCGTCGCGATGGAAGTGCGCAAGTACCTCGACGCGCAAGGGTTCATCGACATCGAAACGCCGATGCTCACGAAGAGCACGCCCGAAGGCGCGCGCGACTACCTCGTGCCGTCGCGCGTGAACGCGGGGCAGTTCTTCGCGCTGCCGCAATCGCCGCAACTGTTCAAGCAGCTCCTGATGGTGGCGAACTTCGATCGCTACTACCAGATCGTCAAGTGCTTCCGCGACGAAGACTTGCGCGCCGATCGTCAGCCCGAATTCACGCAGATCGACTGCGAGACGTCGTTCCTCACCGAGCAGGAAATTCGCGACCTGTTCGAGCAGATGATTCGCCACGTCTTCAAGGAGACGATCGGCGTCGCGCTCGACGCGCCGTTCCCCGTCATGCAGTACTCGGATGCGATGGCGCGCTTCGGCTCGGACAAGCCGGACCTGCGCGTGAAGCTCGAATTCACCGAGCTCACCGACGCGATGAAGGACGTCGAATTCAAGGTGTTCAGCACGCCGGCCAACTCGAAGGACGGCCGCGTGGCTGCGCTGCGCGTGCCCAAGGGCGGCGAGCTTTCGCGTGGCGACATCGACGGCTATACCGAATTCGTGCGTATCTATGGCGCGAAGGGGCTGGCATGGATCAAGGTCAACGAAGCCGCCAAGGGGCGTGACGGCCTGCAAAGCCCGATCGTGAAGAACCTGCACGATGCGGCGATCGCGGCGATCCTCGAGCGCACCGGCGCCCAAGACGGCGACATCATCTTCTTCGCGGCCGACCGCGCGAAGGTCGTCAACGACAGCCTCGGCGCTTTGCGCTTGAAGATCGGTCACTCCGATTTCGGCAAGGCGAGCGGCCTTGTCGAAGCGGGCTGGAAGCCGCTGTGGGTGATCGACTTCCCGATGTTCGAGTACGACGAGGAAGAGGCGCGCCACGTCGCCGCGCACCACCCGTTCACGAGCCCGAAGGACGAGCACCTCGAGTTCCTCGAGACCGATCCGGGTCGTTGCCTCGCGAAGGCGTACGACATGGTGCTGAACGGCTGGGAAATCGGCGGCGGTTCGGTGCGGATCTATCGCGAAGACGTGCAGACCAAGGTGTTCCGCGCGCTGAAGATCAACGACGAGGAAGCCCGTGCGAAGTTCGGCTTCCTGCTCGACGCGCTGCAATACGGCGCGCCGCCGCACGGTGGGATCGCGTTCGGCCTCGACCGGATCGTGACCATGATGGCCGGTGCCGATTCGATCCGCGACGTGATTGCGTTCCCGAAGACGCAGCGCGCGCAGTGTCTGCTGACGCAGGCGCCGAGCCCTGTCGACGAGCGCCAATTGCGAGAGCTGCACATTCGCTTGAGGCAGCCGGAGCAGCCGAAGGCGTAACGCTTGGCGGAGTCTGGCAGCAAAGGGAGAAGGCGCGCGAGCGCCTTTTTTCTTATGCGCCCGCACGGGCGACGGTCCGATTGGGTCGGGCCGACGTAGCGGCCGGGTGCCATATCTGCGGCCGGCGCGCTATGCTGACGGACAAACGCGTAACGCTAAGTCGCACAGTCGCGAATCGATCGAACACAATGCTCAAACCGCCGAAAATTCCCGAGTCGGTGCTCGTCGTCATCTACACGCCGGCGCTGGATGTGCTCATCATCGAACGGGCGGATCGCCCCGGCTTTTGGCAGTCGGTGACGGGGTCGAAAGATCGCGTGGACGAACCGCTCTTCGAAACCGCCGTGCGCGAAGTCGCCGAAGAGACAGGCATCGTCGCCGGCGGGCCGCTCGTGCCGCTCGACGCGCTCGTCGATTGGGGCGAGCTGATCGAGTATGAAATCTATCCGGTCTGGCGGCATCGCTATGCCGAAGGCGTTACGCGTAACGTCGAGCATTGGTTTGGGCTCGTGGTGCCCCATCGGCTCGAGATCACGCTCGCGCCCCGCGAGCATACGGCGTATCTGTGGCTGCCTTACGAACAAGCGGCCGCGCGCTGCTTTTCCTCATCGAATCGCGACGCGATCTTGCAACTGCCGCGCCGCTTGCGTGCGAGCCCGGCGGCGTCGGGCGCGCCGGCTGACTCCCCCAAGCCGCCCGAGGGCGCATGAGCGGACACGGCGCGCGTCGACTCGCGCGCATCGGGGCGGCGCTCGTATCGCGACGCCGCGCGTCGCGGCTCGCCTTCACGGCAGGCAATGGCGTGCGGCTCTTCAGCAGCGGGGCCGATTACTTCGACGCATTGATTGCCCATGTCGATTCGGCGCGCGCGAGTGTTGCCCTCGAAACCTATATTTTTTGCGACGACGAAGCGGGTCGGGCCGTTTCCGATGCGCTCGTGCGCGCGGCGCATCGCGGCGTACGCGTGCGCGTGATCACGGACGGGCTGGGCACCGGCCGCCTCGCGCTGTTCGACGCCTGGGGGGCGGCCGGCATCGAGCATCGCGTCTACAACCCCGGCTGGTTCGGCGTGTTCGGTCGATTCGGCTTGTCGCGCACGCACCGCAAGCTCGCGCTCGTCGACGAGCGGGTTGCCTTTTGCGGTGGCATCAATATCGTCGACGACTTCGCCGCGACTGGCGCTCGCCTCCCGCGCCCGCGCTGGGATTTCGCCGTCGAGTTGACGGGGCCCGTCGTTGCGCGCGTCGGCGCCGCCTTGGATACGCAGTGGCGGCGCCTCGCGCTCGGCCACCGGCCCTACACGCAATCGGTGTCGAGCGCGCTCGAACTGCGCGCCGACAGCGCGGCGGGCGGCGCGTCGTCGCCGTCGCGGCGGTTGGCGCGCGCATCCGGGCGCACCCCGAAGGGCCCCAGCGTGGCGTTCATCGCCCGCGACAACCTCGTGAATCGGCGCGCGATCGAGAAGGCGTATCTCGTCGCCATCGGGCGCGCGCGACACGAAATTCTGGTGGCCAACCCGTACTTCATGCCCGGGCGCAGGCTGCTGCGCGCGTTGGCGCGCGCGGCACGACGCGGCGTGAACGTGCGCTTGCTGATAGGCCGCAACGAATTCCCCGCGCTCGATCGCGCAGTGCCTTATCTTTATCGAACGTTCTTGACGGCGGGCGCGCAGATCGCCGAGTACGAGAAGACGTTGCTGCACGGCAAGGTGGCGGTCGTCGATTCGAATTGGGCCACGATCGGATCGTCCAATCTCGACGCGCTGAGCCTCGTGCTGAACAACGAGGCGAACGTGGTGCTGCTCGAGCATCCTGAGATCGGTCAATTGCGCGAGGCGATGCTGGCGGCGTTCGACGAGGCACACCCCATCGACCCGGCACGCTACGCGGCGCGGCACTGGCTCGAGCGCTTGACGACCTGGTGCGCGTATGCGATGTACCGCGCGTCGATGAAACTGCTCACGGTCGGCGGGTACGACTAAGCCTTGCGAAACTGCCCGCCCGGTTAGATTCCGGTTTCTAATAAAGTCCTTGTTTCGCGGACGGCCGCGCTCAATAATAGTACGGCCGTTCGATTTTTGACTGCACAGCGATAGGAACGGTATAGAGAGGCTATGCGAAAAGGTGAACAAACGCGCGCGGCGATTCTAGAGGCAGCGCTCGATCTTGCGAGCCGCGATGGGCTCGAGGGCTTGACGATCGGCTTGCTGGCCGAACGCATGCAGATGAGCAAGAGCGGCGTTTTTGCGCATTTCGGATCGCGCGAGGACTTGCAGGTCGAAGTGGTTCGTGAATACCACCGCCGTTTTGAAGAGGAGGTGTTTTTCCCGAGCCTGCGCGAGCCGCGCGGCTTGCCGAGATTGCGCGCGATGCTGGGCCGCTGGATGGAGCGGCGCATCCAGGAAGTGATGACGGGATGCATCTACATCAGCGGCGCCGTCGAATACGACGACCGCGGCGACAACCCCGTGCGCGAGCAGCTCGTGCTGAGCGTTTCGACCTGGCGGGCGGCGTTGCTGCGGGCCATTTCGCAAGCCGTTGAAGAAGGGCATCTGCGCTCGGATACCGATCCGAACCTGATGCTGTTCGAACTGTATAGCTTCACGCTCGGTCTGCATCACGACGCGCGCTTCCTGCATCTGCCCGATGCCGCTCGTCTCACGTGGGCCGCGCTGGAAAAGACGATCGTTTCGTATCGGAGCGTGCCGGGCGGCATCGAGCACGCTGAGGTCCCCGACGAGGGCAGCGAACGAAGCGAGCGTGGTGGCGATTTATCTCAGAGCGAAAGCCGTTAGTGGAGTGTCGACTGGCGCGTCGACATCGTCGCTGGCGGCTCGATCTCACTGCTGCAAACCTTTGGAGGAAGTCATGGGTCAGTACGCCGCGCCGATGCGCGACATGCAATTCGTGCTGCACGAACTGCTCAACGTCGAAAACGAAGTCAAAGGCATGCCCAAGCACGCCGACCTCGATGCCGACACGATCAACCAAGTGCTCGAAGAAGCCGGTAAATTCTGCGCCGAAGTGCTGTTCCCGCTCAACCAGAGCGGCGACGAGGAAGGCTGCACTTACGAAGGCGACGGCATCGTAAGGACTCCTAAGGGTTTCAAGGAGGCGTATCGCCAATACGTCGAAGCGGGCTGGCCCTCGCTCGGCTGCGACCCCGAGTATGGCGGCCAGGGACTGCCGGCGTTCGTGAACAACGCGCTCTACGAAATGCTGAACTCGTCCAATCAGGCGTGGACGATGTATCCCGGCCTCTCGCATGGCGCGTACGAATGCCTACGCGCGCATGGCACGCCCGAGCAGCAGAAGGTTTATCTGCCCAAGCTCGTGGAAGGCAAGTGGACGGGCACGATGTGTCTGACCGAACCGCATTGCGGCACCGATCTGGGCATCCTGCGCACGAAGGCCGAATCGAACGGCAACGGCTCGTACTCGATCACGGGCACGAAGATCTTCATTTCGAGCGGCGAACACGATCTTGCCGAGAACATCATCCACCTCGTGCTCGCACGTCTGCCCGATGCGCCTCCGGGTACGAAGGGCATTTCGCTGTTCATCGTGCCGAAGTTCGTTCCGAACGAGGCCGGCGAGCCGGGCGAGCGCAACGGCATCAAGTGCGGTTCGATCGAACACAAGATGGGGATTCACGCGAATGCCACCTGCGTGATGAATCTCGACAACGCCAAGGGTTGGCTCGTCGGCGAGCCCAATCGCGGCCTGCAAGCGATGTTCGTGATGATGAACGCGGCGCGTCTCGGCGTGGGCATGCAAAGCCTCGGCCTGACCGAAGTCGCTTATCAAAACTCGCTCGTCTACGCGAAAGAGCGTCTGCAGATGCGCTCGCTCACGGGCCCGAAAGCACCGGACAAGCCCGCCGATCCGATCATCGTTCACCCCGACGTGCGCCGCATCCTGCTCACGCAAAAGGCCTATGCCGAAGGCGCACGCGCGTTCTCGTACTGGTCGGCCCTGCAGATCGACAAGGAGCTGTCGCACGAAGACGAAGCCGAGCGCAAGGAAGCGGCCGATCTCGTCGCGCTGCTGACGCCGATTCTGAAGGCGTTCCTGTCGGACAACGCGTTCGAATCCACGAATCACGCGATGCAGGTCTTCGGCGGCCACGGCTTCATCAAGGAATGGGGCATGGAGCAGTACGTGCGCGATGCCCGCATCAACATGATCTACGAAGGCACGAATGCCGTGCAGTCGCTCGATTTGCTCGGCCGTAAGGTGCTGGGCGACATGGGCGCGAAGCTGCGCAAGTTCGGCAAGCTCGTGACCGATTTCGTCGAAGCCGAAGGCGTGAAACCCGAGATGCAGGAATTCGTCAACCCGCTCGCCGACATCGGCGACAAGGTGCAGAAGCTGACGATGGAAATCGGCATGAAGGCGATGCAGAACCAGGACGAAGTGGGCGCGGCCGCCGTGCCGTATCTGCGTACGGTCGGGCACTTGGTCTTCTCGTACTTCTGGGCACGCATGGCGCGCATCGCACTCGACAAAGAAGCGTCAGGCGACCCGTTCTACCAATCCAAGCTCGCGACGGCGCGCTTCTATTTCGCGAAACTCTTACCCGAGACGGCCAAGACGATCCGCGAGGCGCGCGCGGGTTCGAAGACGTTGATGGAAGTCGACGTGGCGCTATTCTAGGCGATTGCCAAAGCGGCGCGGCGCGAACGAGACGACGCGCCGCGCTCAACCAGGTTTACCGCAACTCGATGGCTCGCAGCGCAGCGTGCGACGCGCGCATCGAGCCAGCGAAAACGCATGAGTCCGACGGAGGAAAGACGTGAGCAATCTGATCATTCGCAAGGTGGCCGTGCTCGGCGCCGGCGTGATGGGCGCGCAGATCGCCGCGCACCTGATCAACGCCAAGGTGCCGGTGCTGCTGTTCGACCTTCCGGCCAAGGAAGGCCCGAAGAACGCGATCGCTTTGAAGGCGATCGACAACCTCAAGAAATTGTCGCCCGCACCGTTCGGTGCGAAGGACGATGCCCGCTACATCGAGCCCGCGAATTACGAGGACGACATCGCCAAGCTCGCGCAATGCGATCTCGTGATCGAGGCGATCGCCGAGCGGATGGACTGGAAGCACGATTTGTACAAGAAGGTCGCGCCGCACCTCGCGCCGCATGCGATTTTCGCCACCAACACGTCGGGCTTGTCGATTACTCAGTTGTCCGAAGGATTTTCCGACGAGCTGAAGGCGCGCTTTTGCGGCGTCCACTTCTTCAACCCGCCGCGTTACATGCACCTCGTCGAATTGATTCCGACGACGCATACGCGGCCGCAAATCGTCGACGATCTCGAATCGTTCCTGACGAGCGTCGTCGGCAAGGGTGTCGTGCGCGCGAAGGACACGCCGAACTTCATCGCGAACCGCGTCGGCATCTTCTCGATTCTCGCCGTCATCACCGAAGCGGCCAAGTTCGGGCTGCGCTTCGACGAAGTCGACGATCTCACGGGCTCGCGTCTGGGCCGTGCGAAGTCCGCGACTTTCCGTACCGCGGACGTCGTCGGTCTCGATACGATGGCGCACGTCATCAAGACGATGCAGGACAATCTCGCCGACGATCCGTTCTTCCCCGTCTACGAGACGCCGGCCGTGCTGGCCGCCCTCGTCGCCAAGGGCGCGCTCGGTCAGAAGACGGGCGGCGGCTTCTACAAGAAGGAAGGTAAAGCGATCAAGGTGCTCGACGCGAAGAGCGGCGAGTACGTCGAGGGCGGTGCGAAGGCCGACGAACTGATCGGCCGCATTCTGAAGCGGCCGCCGGCGGAGCGTCTGAAGCTCTTGCGCGAATCGGAGCACCCGCAGGCGCAGTTCTTGTGGTCGATCTTCCGCGACGTCTTCCACTACATCGCCGTGCATTTGGCGTCGATTGCCGACAACGCGCGCGACGTCGACCTCGCGATCCGCTGGGGCTTCGGCTGGAACGAAGGCCCGTTCGAGGGCTGGCAGGCCGCCGGCTGGAAGCAAGTGGCCGAGTGGGTGCGAGAGGACATCGCCGCGGGCAAGGCGCTCGCGAACGCGCCGCTGCCGTCGTGGGTATTCGAGGGCGCCGTTGCCGAGCAGGGCGGCGTGCATACGAGCGCAGGCTCGTTCTCGCCGGCCGCGAACCAGTTCGAGCCGCGCTCGACGCTGCCCGTCTACGGCAAGCAAGTGTTCCGCGCGCCGCTCGTCGGCGAGACAGGGGTCGATCCGAAGGCTTACGGCAAGACGCTGTTCGAGACCGATTCGGTTCGCGCATGGGTCGATGATCGCGCGGGCGAGGACGACGTCGTCATCGTCTCGTTCAAGACGAAGATGAACACGATCGGCCCGGGCGTGCTCGACGGTCTCGCGCAAGCGATCGAGTTGGCCGAGAAATCGTACAAGGGCGTCGTCGTTTGGCAGCCCACGTCGCTCAAGCTCGGTACGCCGGGCGGCCCGTTCTCGGCCGGCGCCAACCTCGAGGAAGCGATGCCCGCGTTCATGATGGGCGGTGCGAAGGCGGTCGAGCCGTTCGTCAAGAAATTCCAGCAAGGCATGCTGCGCGTGAAATATGCGAACGTGCCGGTCGTCACGGCCGTCGCGGGCATCGCGCTCGGCGGCGGATGCGAAATCATGCTCCATAGCGCCAAGCGCGTCGCGCATATCGAGAGCTACATCGGTCTCGTCGAAGTTGGCGTCGGCCTCGTGCCCGCGGGCGGCGGTTTGAAGGAAGCCGCACTGCGCGCGGCCGATGCGGCCGCTCTCGTCGGCGCATCGAACGGCGAGTTGCTCAAGTTCCTCTCGAAGTCGTTCGAGAACGCGGCGATGGCGAAGGTGTCGGGCTCCGCGCTCGAAGCGCGCGCGATGGGCTACCTCAAGCCGTCGGACACGATCGTCTTCAACGTCTTCGAGTTGCTCGACACCGCGAAGAAGGAAGTGCGTGCGCTCGCGGCAGCGGGCTTCCGTCCGCCGCTGCCGGCCAAGCAGATCCCGGTCGCGGGCCGCTCGGCGATCTCGACGATCAAAGCGCAACTCGTCAACATGCGCGACGGCAACTTCATCAGCGCGCACGATTTCTTGATCGCCTCGCGCATCGCGGAAGCCGTCTGCGGCGGCGACGTCGAAGCGGGCAGCCTCGTCGACGAAGAATGGCTGCTCACGCTCGAGCGGCGCGCCTTCGTCGATCTGCTCGGCACGCAAAAGACGCAAGAGCGAATCATGGGCATGCTGCAGACCGGCAAGCCGGTGCGCAACTAACGCGGCGAACGCAGAACGCATTCAGGAGTTGCAAATGAGCAAACAATTGCAAGACGCATACATCGTCGCCGCGAGCCGCACGCCGATCGGCAAGGCGCCGCGCGGCGTATTCAAGAACACGCGTCCGGACGAGCTGCTCGTTCACGCGATCAAGTCGGCCGTGGCGCAGGTGCCCGGGCTCGACACGAAGGTCATCGAAGACGCGATCGTCGGCTGCGCGATTCCCGAGGCCGAGCAGGGCCTGAACGTCGCGCGGATCGGCGCGCTGCTCGCGGGCTTGCCGCAGTCGGTGGGCGGCGTCACCGTCAATCGCTTCTGTGCGTCGGGCGTGACGGCGCTTGCGATGGCGGCCGACCGCATCCGCGTCGGCGAGGCCGATGCGATGATCGCCGGCGGCTGCGAATCGATGAGCATGGTGCCGATGATGGGCAATACGCCGTCGATGTCGCCGCACATCTTCGATACCGACGAGAACTTCGGCATCGCCTACGGCATGGGCTTGACGGCCGAGCGCGTGGCCGAGCGCTGGAAGGTGAGCCGCGAGGATCAAGACCGCTTCTCGCTCGAATCGCACCAAAAGGCGATCGCCGCGCAGCAAGCGGGCGAGTTCAAGGACGAGATCGCCCCGTACGCCGTCATCGCGCGTACGCCCGATCTGGCCACGGGCGAGGTGAAGACAAAGACGCGCGAGATCGCGCTCGACGAAGGTCCGCGCCCCGAAACGACGCTCGAAGGGCTCGCGAAGTTGCGCGCGGTATTCGCGAACAAGGGCTCGGTCACGGCCGGCAACAGCTCGCAGACCTCGGACGGCGCCGGTGCGCTGATCGTCGTCTCCGAGAAGATCCTCAAGCAATTCAACCTGACGCCGCTCGCGCGCTTCGTGAGCTTCGCCGTGCGCGGCGTGCCGCCCGAAGTGATGGGCATCGGCCCGAAGGAAGCGATTCCGGCCGCGCTCAAGGCCGCGGGGCTCAGCCAAGACGACCTCGATTGGATCGAACTCAACGAAGCGTTCGCCGCGCAATCGCTGGCAGTGATGCGCGAGCTCGGCCTCGATCCGGCCAAGGTCAACCCGATGGGCGGCGCGATTGCGCTGGGCCACCCGCTCGGCGCGACGGGCGCGATTCGTGCGGCGACCGTCGTGCATGGTCTGCGTCGCCGTAACTTGAGGTACGGTATGGTGACGATGTGTGTCGGCACCGGCATGGGCGCGGCGGGCATCATCGAGCGGCTGTAATCGAACCGTGATCCGGCAATGACGGTTCGCGTGCCTCGGAGCAATTCTCGGGGGCCGCGAACCGTTTTCCTATTGGAGAGAGACGATGGACGTTGTGATTGAGCGCAGTGCCGAGGGGGTGATGACGATCGCCTTGAGTCGGCCCGAAAAGAAAAATGCGATCACGTCGGCGATGTATCAGACGATGGCCGATGCGCTGGCCGACGCGCAGGAGGACGCGGCCGTGCGTGCGATCTTGATTCGCGGCGGCGAGCACGCGTTCAGCGCCGGCAACGATCTCGAAGACTTCATGAAATCGCCGCCCAGCAGCGAGGACGCGCCGGTGCTGCAGTTCCTGCGGCGTATCAGCGGTGCGGAGAAGCCGATCGTCGCGGCAGTCGCGGGCGTGGCCGTCGGGATCGGCACGACGCTGCTGCTGCATTGCGATCTCGTCTATGCGGCGCAATCGGCCGTGTTCTCGATGCCGTTCACTCAACTGGGGCTGTGCCCCGAGGCTGCGTCTAGCTTGCTGCTGCCACGCATCGCGGGCTATCCGCTGGCCGCCGAAAAGCTGCTGCTCGGCGAAGCGTTCGACGCACACGAAGCGCATCGGATGGGCATCGTCAATCGTCTGCTGCCTGCCGATGAAGTCGACGCGTTCGCCCACGCGCAAGCGGTCAAGCTCACCACGCTGCCGGCTGCGTCGCTGCGCGTAACCAAGGCGCTGATGAAGCGCGCGCAGGGGCAGGAAATCGCCGATCGCATGAAGGAGGAAATCGTGCACTTCAGCAAGATGCTGCTCGCACCTGAAGCGCGGGAAGCCATGATGGCGTTCTTTCAGAAGCGCAAGCCTGATTTTCGGCAGTTCTCCTAACCTTCGCTTGGCGTTGATCGGAAGCCCCTACCGTAGGCGAACTCAGGTCGTTTCATGACGAATCGTAACCCGTTTGCCATCTCGTCGAGCCCAACCAAGGGGACGTACCTCTTGCGAAGTCAAAATTGCTGGAATATCAAGCCGCGCCGTATTCGACAAAGCTCGTCTCCCTGCAGAAGCTCACGAGCCGAATCCCGGCTTGCTGCGCGATCGCAATAGCCAGCGAGGAGGGTGCCGAGATCGTCGCCACCATGGGAATGCCCACGCGCGCGGCCTTGCGCACGAGCTCGTAGCTGGCACGGCTCGACAGAAACACGAAGCCGTTGGTCGTATCGATGCGATCGAGCACCAGCCTGCCGATGAGTTTGTCGAGCGCATTGTGGCGACCGACGTCCTCGAACGCGAGTGCAATCGCGCCGCCTGCGTCGCACCAAGCGGCGGCGTGCAGCCCGCCTGTCATACCCGTGAGCGCTTGATGCGCCGGCAGCTCGTGCGCCGCGCGCGCAATCGCATCGGGCGCGAGCCGCTCGAAAAACCCCGTCGCAGGCACGCGCTCCGGCGACAAGTCGAGCAAATCGATGCTTTCGATGCCGCATACGCCGCAGCCGGTGCGCCCCGCGAGCGCGCGCCGGCGCGCTTTCAGCGCAGCGAATGCCTGCTGCACGATCGTCAGTTCCACGTGCGCATAGGGCAAGGCCGCGCCATCGCGATGGAACGCGACCTCGATGTCGCGGATGTCGCTGCCGCGCTCGACGATGCCTTCCGAGATCGCGAACCCGACGGCGAACGCCTCGAGCTCGCGCGGCGTGCACATCATGACGGCGTGCGAGATGCCGTTGAAAACGAGCGCCACGGGCCATTCCTGACCGATGCAATCGACGGTCGCGTCGACGATGCCGTTGCGGTGCCGGCGTACTTCTTGCTCGATGACGCCGCGCTCGTCGGCGCCGTCCAACGGGTCGTTCAAGATCGCTCCTCATCCAGGTGACGCACTGCCGGCCCATCGCCGCACCTTTCGGGCGCGGGCCGGCGTTTCATGCATAAGGTTCTAAAATACCCGAAGCGGGCGCCGTTTGCCCGCACGACCCGGCGCACGCGCGCACGCACAAGGACACCGCCATGGGATTGCATGAAACGCCGCTGCTGTTCGATTTCGAGCTCGTCTCGTCGGAGGACCTCACCTTCATGCCGATGTCGGTCCGCTTCAATCTCGATCGCTTCGGTCTTCGCATCTCGCTTGCGCAGTGGCAATTGCTGCCGCATGCGGATCGCGCGCTGCTTGCGCGGTTTCCCGTCGATGAAGACGCGCAAATCGAGCCGAACTTCGATCACGCCTTGTTCGAAATGATGCGCACGCACGCGAACCTCGAGCCCGACTGGTTTACGCCCGATGCCGAGCCGGCCTGGCGCAACGCGGCGGCCGTGCCCGACGGCCTGCTGCGGCACTGCCACACGGCCGGCCTGGCGGCCCCGAACGCAGAGGTTTGGGCGCGCCTCGATCCGTTCAAGCGTTATGTCCTGACGAAACTGTCGCGCAAGCCGGAGGCGAGTCACGACTTCCTGCCGGCCATGCGCGAGTTCGGTTTGGTCGGTTAAAGCAGTTTGTAAGTATTCGCGCCCGAGCATCGAATGCCGCCAGCGGCCACCGGCCGCCTAGGCTGCGTTCGGGCGCTTCCATGCCGATGCGACGGGATTTTTGAGTCGCAACCCTCAACTTGCGGCAAACGCTGCCGTTATCCATGGGTTGGCGCGTAAAGGCGCGCATCGATCTCGTGAAGAAGGATCGAGCGGGTTCGTAGAGATAGCAAGCCGCGCCGCCCCACCCTGAGTGCCCTGCAACCTAGGAACTCCCAATCCAGGGCCTCTGACACGACCGGCGTTCGACATCCAATGAGTTCCTTTCTATCGAAACGGCTGCTGATCAACATCGCAGTCGTCGCGGCGGCGATCGGCGCAAACGCGTTCGTCGCCTACGGGCAGATTCGCAGCGAGCGGGCGACCGATTCGCGCACGATGCGCTCGATGAGCGTCAAGCGCGATCTCGACGCCTATCGTGCGACGCTTGGCACGGGGCTCGCGGCGCTCGGCCGTTTCGAGCAATCGGGCGCGCCGGTTGGCGACGCCTTCGAACGCGAGCGCGAGGCAACGCTCGCGCAAGGTAAAGCGCGCTTGCGCACGGCGCTCGCCGACGATGCCTCGATGCGCGGCGATCTCGAGGCGCTGTTCGCGCTTGCCGACGGCGTGGAGCGCGAGACGCGCACCGCGCTCGTTCGTGCGGCGCAGCAGAGCGCGGGCACAAGCCCAAGCACCGCGGACGCAGCCGCGGCGCGCGCTTGGGTGGGACCCATCTACATGCGTGGGGGCTCGGCGCTCGACGGCGTCGATACGGCGCTCGCGAAGCTGCGCGAGCGCGAGGACGAGGCGGTGGAGTCGTCGCTGGCGGCCTCCGCGCACTCCACTCGCCTTGCCACGTTACTGCTGATCGTGACGATGGTGGCGGGCTGCGGCATGCTCATCTATACGTTCGGCGTGCGGGAAAGCGCTGCGCGCGCGAAGATTCGCGTGGCCCGCGCGATGCGGCGCAGCGACGAACGCTTTCGCGAGCTGTTCGACGCGCACCCGGTGCCGATGTGGATCTACGACCGCGAGACCTTGAACTTTCTCGCCGTGAACGCCGCGGCCGTCGAGCAATACGGGTACGGCGAAAGCGAGTTTCTCGGCATGACGATTCGCGATTTGTCCTCGCCCGACGAGATCGCCCGTCTCGAGTCGTATCTCGTGCGCGGGTACGCGGCGCCGCGACGCGGCCGGGTGTCCGCGGGCGTGTGGCGGCAGCGGCGCCGCGACGGCACGCCGTTGAGCGCCGACATCACCAATCACGCGCTCACGTTCATGGGCCGCCCCGCGATGTTCGTGCTGGCCGACGACGTGACCGAGCAAATCAAGGCCGAAGCCGAGGCGCATCGCTCGAATCAGATGCTCGAGACCGTCATCGACAACATCCCGCAGCGCATCTTCTGGAAGGACCGCGAATCGCGCTATCTCGGCTGCAACATGGCGTTTGCGCGCGATGCGGGCCTGGCCTATACCGAGCAGGTGATCGGCAAGACCGACGAGGACATGCCGTGGGCCGCATTGGCCGACGTGTTGCGCCGCGCCGATCAGGAAGTGATCGAAACCGGCGTGCCGAAGATGAACCACGAGTTCGCCGTGCTGATCGACGGCGTGCACCGCGCGGGCATCACGAGCAAGATCGCGCTGACGAACGGCGCCGGCACCGTCATCGGCGTGCTGGGCTCGTACACGGACGTGACCGATCGTAAGCGATCGGATCTTGCGCTGCGTCTGCAAAGCCGCGCGCTCGATGCGAGCGTCAACGCGATTCTGATTACTGCCGCGTCCGGCAGCGGGCACGTGATCGAATACGCGAATCCGGCGTTCAAGCGCATCACGGGCTACGATCCCGCGGAAATCGTCGGCCAGGACTGCCGCTTCTTGCAGCGCGACGATCGCGATCAGGAAGGCCTCGTCGCGATCCGCGAGGGGCTGGCCGCCAACCGCGAGGTGAGCGCGGTCTTGCGCAACTATCGCAAAGACGGCGCGCTCTTCTGGAATCAACTCTTCATCGCGCCCGTGCCCGACCCGGACGGCAACACGACCCATCACATCGGCGTCATCAACGACGTCACCGATCTGATTCGCTATCAGGAGCAGCTCGAGTATCAAGCGAACTACGACGGCTTGACGAGGCTGCCGAACCGCAATCTGCTGCGCGACCGGCTGAATCAGGCGATCGCGGGCGGCAAACCGCTCGCCGTCGTCTTCATCGACCTCGACGGCTTCAAGAACGTCAACGACAGCCTCGGCCACAGCGTTGGCGACCGGCTCCTCGGGGTCGTGGCGGAGCGCCTCGCCCGCAGCGCGCGACCGAGCGATACGGTGGCGCGCCACGGCGGCGACGAGTTCGTGATCGTGCTGACCGACGCCGTCGACGAGAAGACGCTGATCGGTTGGATGGAACGGGTGCGCGCCACGATCTCCGAGCCGGTCTGGCTCGACGGCACTGAACTCTACGTCGGCTGCAGCATGGGGGCGAGCTTGTTCCCGCAGGACGGAGAAGACGTCGAGACGCTGCTGAAGAAGGCCGACCTCGCGATGTACCGCGCCAAGGACATGGGGCGCAACACGTTCCAGTTCTATCAGCCCGAGATGAACACGAGCGTCGGCGCGCGGCTCAATCTAGAGCGCCGCTTGCGGCGCGCATTGCGCGACGGCGAGTTTTTGCTGCACTACCAGCCGCAGGTGGACATCGAAACGGGGCAGATCGTCGGCATGGAGGCGCTCGTGCGTTGGCACGATCCCGAGGTCGGGCTCGTGCCGCCCTCGGCGTTCATTCCTGTCGCCGAAGAGAGCGGGCTCATCGGTCCGCTCTCGGAATGGGTGCTGCGCGAGGCATGCCGCCAAAACAAAGCATGGCAGGACGAGGGCCTGCCGCCCGCGCGCGTGTCGGTGAACTTGTCGGCGCGCCAGTTTCAGCAGCGCGACATCGCCAAGCTCGTGATGGCGATTCTCGAGGAAACGGGGCTCGAGCCGCAGTATCTGGAGCTCGAATTGACCGAAAGCACGATCATGCGCAATGCTGAGGAAGCTGTGACGATGCTCAACGAGCTGCACGCGCTCGGCATCGGTCTCGCGATCGACGACTTCGGCACCGGCTATTCGAGCTTGAGCTATTTGAAGCGCTTCCCCGTCGATCGTCTGAAGATCGACCGCTCGTTCGTATCGGACATCGGTGCCTCGAGCGACGACGAGACGATCACGTCGGCCATTATCGCGCTTGCGCACTCGTTGCAGTTGCAGGTGATCGCGGAGGGCGTCGAGACGGCGGCCCAACTCGATTTCCTGAAAGAGCGCGCTTGCAACGAAATGCAGGGCTATTTTTTCGCGCGGCCGATGCCGCACGACGCCATTCCCGCGCTGCTGCAGCACGCGCGAGCGGCCAGCATGCGCGAGGCCGGCGGCGTGCCGGCCTGATGTCCGCGGCGCGCGGCCGCCCGAGGGTGGGCCGCGCGCCGCGGCAAAGCGTTACTTCAGTTCGGGCAGCTTACGCGGACGGCGATCCTTATCGGTCGCCACGTAGGTGAGCGTGGCTTCCGTGACTTTGACGAGTTCTTCCGCCAGGCTCATGCGCTGGGCGAACACTTCGACCGACACGGTGATCGAAGTCGAGCCGGTCTTGACGATGTCGGCGTAGAAGCTGAGCAGATCGCCGACGAACACGGGCTGCTTGAAAACGAACGAATTGACGGCGATGGTCGCGACGCGGCCGTTGGCGCGCCGGCTCGCGGGAATCGAGCCCGCGATGTCGACTTGCGCCATGATCCAGCCGCCGAACACGTCGCCGTGCACGTTGGCATCCGAGGGCTGCGGCACGACGCGCAGGGCGCAGCTTTTTTGCGGAAGCAGCGGGGTGGAAATAGTCATCGAGGGTACCTGTTCTGCAACAATGAGCCGAGCCTGCGACAATGAGGCCAATTAGGCTGATTAGGTCGAGCATCGAAATTGTACGGGCAAACGCCGGCGCGCCGCACGTGCCGCACCGCGCCAGCAGGCCGCTGCTCGATCCGCCTCCCACTCTTGTCCGACCCATGCGCCGCCATAGCCCCTCATCAGAACTCGCGCCGGCACCCGTCCCGGGCGCCTCGCGCCGAGACTGGCAGACGATTCGCTCGCTGCTGCCCTATATGGCCGCCTACAAGGGGCGCGTCGCGCTTGCGCTGACCTGCCTCGTCAGCGCGAAGCTCGCCAATCTCGGCGTGCCGATCGTGATGAAGCGCATCGTCGACGGCCTCGTCTCTATGCGCCAACTGACGGCGCTCGGACGCGCCGAGCACGATCCGGCGATCGTGCTCGCGGGCGGGATCGGCTTGCTCGTCGTCGCTTATGCGCTCGTGCGGCTGTCGACGTCGCTGTTCACCGAGCTGCGCGAAATCCTGTTTTCGAAGGTGACGCAAAGCGCCGTTCGCCAGATCGCCTTGCAGGTGTTCCGCCATTTGCATTCGCTCTCGCTGCGTTTTCATCTCGATCGGCAGACGGGCGGCATGTCGCGCGATATCGAGCGCGGCACACGCGGCATTTCGCAGCTCATTTCGTATTCGCTCTACAGCATCTTGCCGACCCTCGTCGAAGTCGGCCTCGTGCTCGGTTTTTTCGTCGTCAAATACGAGGCCTATTACGCGATCGTCGCGTTCGTCGCACTCGTCACGTACATCGTATTCACCGTCAAAGTAACCGAATGGCGCACGCATTTTCGCCGCACGATGAACGAGCTCGACTCGCGGGCCAATTCGCGCGCGATCGATTCGCTGCTGAACTACGAGACGGTCAAGTACTTCGGCAACGAGGAGTGGGAGGCGCGGCGCTACGACGAGAACCTGCAACGCTATCGGGCTGCGGCGATCCGCTCGCAGAACTCGCTGTCGCTGCTCAATTTCGGCCAGCAAACGATCATCGGCACGGCGCTCGTCTTCATCTTGTGGCGCGCCACGCAGGGCGTCATGGCAGGGCGGCTCACGCTCGGCGATCTCGTGCTCATCAACACGTTCATGCTGCAGCTCTACATCCCGCTCAATTTTCTCGGCGTGGTCTATCGCGAGCTCAAGCAAAGCCTGACCGACATGGACCGGATGTTCACGCTGCTCGGCGCCTCGCGCGAGGTGCCCGATGCGCCGGGCGCGCGGGCGCTTGCCGTGCACGGCGGCGAGGTGCGCTTCGAGCACGTGCGCTTCGGCTACGAGAGCACGCGCACCATCCTCGACGACATCACGTTTTCGATCGCGGCAGGCACGACAACGGCCGTGGTGGGGCCGAGCGGTTCGGGCAAATCGACGCTCGCGCGGCTGCTGTTCCGCTTTTACGACCTCGATCGCGCCGTCGGCGGCGCCATCACGATCGACGGCCGGGACGTTCGCGACGTGACGCAGGATTCGCTGCGCGCGTCGATCGGAATCGTGCCGCAAGACACGGTCTTGTTCAACGATACGATCTATTACAACATCGCTTACGGACGTCCCTCGGCGACCCGCGAGGAAGTGATGGCGGCCGCGCGCGCCGCGCACATCCACGATTTCATCGAAGGTCTGCCGACGGGGTACGACACGCCCGTGGGCGAGCGCGGGCTCAAGCTGTCGGGCGGGGAGAAGCAGCGAGTTGCGATCGCGCGCACGCTGCTCAAGGATCCGCCGATCCTGATTTTCGACGAGGCGACGTCCGCGCTCGATTCGCACTCGGAACGCGCGATTCAGCACGAGCTCGATCAGATCGCGCGCGGGCGCACGACGCTCGTCATCGCGCACCGGCTTTCGACCGTCGTGCATGCCGAGCAGATCATCGTCATGGATCACGGGCGCATCGTCGAGCGCGGTACGCACGCGCAACTGCTCGAGGCGGGCGGCGCGTTCGCGCAAATGTGGGCCCTGCAACAGCGTGCGGCGTCCCGCGAGCGCGCCTCGGCGCGCGAGCATGTCGAGCCAGCCGCGCACGGCGAAGACGCCTGAGCGGCGCGTACGCGATCCGTCGCGCCGTGTTCGCCGCGCGCCGGTCGGCTAGCCCGCGGCGCGCAGCGCGGCGTCGAGCGCGCGCAACTGCTCGGGCGTGCCGACGTTTTCCCAGCGCCCCTCGTAAAGCTCGCCGCTCGCGAGTCCGGCCGCGATCGTCTCGCGGTAGTACGGCGTCAGCGCACGCCGCTCGCCGGGCGCAAGTTCGTGGAACATGCGCGTGTCATAGACCCCGATGTTGCCGAACGTGTAGCGCGCCGAGCCGTCGAGCGAAAGTCGCCCGGCCGTATCGAGCGCGAAGTCGCCGCGCGGATGAAACGGCGGATTCGACACCATGACGAGGTGCATGCGCGGTAGCGCCGACGTGGCCAGGCGCGTGGCCGGCGCGCGCAGGCGCGTGTAGTCGAACTCGCAGAAGACGTCGCCGCTGACGGCCGCGAACACGCACGGCGCACCGCCCTCTTCGAGTAGCGGCAGCGCCTGTGCGATGCCGCCCGCCGTTTCGAGCGCCTCGTTTTCGGCCGAATAGGCAAGCTGCACGCCATAGCGCGCGCCGTCGCCGAGCCTTTGCTCGATTTGCTCCCCGAGCCAGGCGTGGTTGATGACGATCTTCGTGAAGCCCGCTTGCGCGAGCCGTTCGATCTGCCAAACGATGAGCGGTTTGCCGGCCGCTTCGAGCAGCGGCTTGGGCAGCGTGTCGGTGAGCGGGCGCATCCGCTCGCCGCGGCCCGCGGCAAAGATCATGGCTGTCGTGAGCGCGTGCGTCATCAAGCGTGCCGCCCGCTCAAAACGTGTAGCCCACTTGCTGCGCGCGTTGCTCGAAATCGTCGAGCAGGCGCGCGAACGGCATGAGCGGACGGTAGCGCTCGGCCACCTTGCGGGCGTAGCCGAGGAATCGCGGCAGGTCGGTCAGGTAGCGCGCCTTGCCGTCGCGGTAGTGCAGGCGGGCGAACAAGCCCAGGATCTTGATGTGCCGCTGCAGCCCGATCCATTCGATCTGCCGATAGAACTCGCCGAAATCGGGATCGACGGGCAACCCTGCTTTTTTGGCGCGCTCCCAGTAATAGACGAAGCAGTCGAGCTCGAACTCCTCATCCCAACTCATGAATGCGTCGCGCAGCAGCGAGGCGACGTCATAGGCGATCGGGCCGTAGACCGCGTCCTGGAAATCGAGCACACCGGGATTGGGCGCGCAGATCATCAGATTGCGCGGCATGAAATCGCGCAGCATGAATACCTGCGGCTGGGCGCGCGCGCTGGCGATCAAGAGCGCATAAGTGCGATCGAGCACGCCGCGCATGTTGTCGTCGACCTCGCGGCCGAGATGGCGCGTCACGTACCACTCGGGCATCAGCTCCATTTCGCGGCGCAGGAACGCTTCGTCGAAGTGCGGCAGCACGTCTTCGCGCGAGCTCGACTGCCAGCGGATCAAGGCATCGATCGCATCTCGCAATAGCGGTTTCGCGCGCGCGGTGTCGTTCGGATCGAGCTCGGCGATGTAGGTGCGCGTACCGAGGTCGGTCACGAGCATGAAGCCGGCCTCGAGATCGCATTCGAGCACGCGCGGCACGTGCACGCCGGCATCGGCCAGCATCCGCGCGACCTGGGCGAACTCGCGGCATTTTTCGGGAGGTGGCGCATCGACCGCGATCAGCGACCCACCGTGCTCGCCGGTGCTCGAGAGCCGGAAGTAGCGGCGAAAGCTCGCGTCGGCCGAGGCCGGCGCCAGGCTGGACAGGTCGAGCCCGTAGCGGCGGGAGAACGTGCGCAGCCAGGCGGCGAGGGCATCGCGCCGGGCGTCGACGGAGGTGTCGGCGGGGGAGTCAGTCATCGTGTCGGCGGGGAGCAAAACGTCTTGCCATATAATACCCGACGACTTTTTGTGTTGCGCCCCTGTTCCCGTGTCGGCTTTCGCACGGCCCCGTTCGACCTCCGGCGCTTGCATGCGTGCGTGCGTGTCTGGCTGGCCTGCGACGCGACATGCCGCTTTTTGCGCGGCGGTACGGGTAACGTGCGACGGGCAGCGAGCCCGCCGCCGAGCCGATTCGCCAAACGATAGATGCCGCCCAGACAGCCAATTTCAACGAATTTTCCCGGCGACACGCTGCCGCGCTTGAGGCGGCTCGCCGCGGCGCTGATTGCCGTACCGGGCTTCTTGCCGTCCGTGTCGCACGCGCAATTGTCGGGCGCGGCCGCGCAGCCGCAGCCGATCGATGCGCCATGGGGCTTGCGGCTCGCGCCGCAGCTCGAGGAGCATCCGCTGGGTTCGGGCAGTTCGCCCGCCACCTTCGTGCTTGGCGACCAAACGAACGGCACGGCCGATCAGGACGTTGCCGTGAAGGGCTCGGGCGAGCTGCGGCGCGGCGTGGCCGTCGTCAAGGGCGATGCCCTCCACTACGATCAGGACACGGACATGGCCGATGCGTACGGCCACGTGCGCGTGATCGAAAACGGCGTGCTGTTCGCGGGGCCCGAAGCCCATCTGAAGGTGGAGGCGAGCGAAGGCTACATGCCGCTGCCGAAGTACCACTTCAGCACGAACGGCGGTTCGGGCAGCGCCGAGCGTGTCGATATGCTCGACAGCGAGCGCTCCGAGTTCACGAGCGCCACGTACACGGCGTGCCAGTGCACCGACCCGTCGTGGTACATCCGCGGCAGCCGCTTCGATTTCGACACGGGCGCCGACGAGGGCGTCGCGCACAACGGCGTGCTGTTTTTCCAAGGCGTGCCGATCTTCGCGAGCCCGTGGCTGTCGTTCCCGCTCAGCGACGCGCGCCGCAGCGGCTTCTTGCCGCCGCTGTTCTCGATGAGTTCGACGAACGGCGTCGAACTCTCGCTGCCGTACTATTTCAACATCGCGCCGGACCACGATCTGACCTTGACGCCGCGGCTCATTTCCAAGCGCGGTATGCAGACGCAGGCGATCTATCGCTATTTGTCGCCGACCTACTCGGGTACGCTGACCGGCGAGTTCTTGCCGGACGACGCGATCAAGCACGCGAACCGGTATGCGATCTACTGGCAGCACAATCAGGATCTCGGCCACGGCTTCGGTGCTTACGTCTCGTACAACAGGGTATCGGACAGCACCTACGCGCAAGATCTCGCATCGGCCGGCAATCAGTTCGTCATCGGCACGCAAACGCTGTATCAGCAGGAAGCCGGTCTCACGTACAACAACGGGCCCTGGTCGGTGCTGGCCCGCGAGCAGCACTGGCAAACGCTGCAGGGCTCCGCGCCGCCGTACGGCCGCGAGCCGCAACTGAACGTCAAGTACGCGAAGTACGACATCGGCGGTTTCGACTTCGGCGCCGAGGCCGATTACTCGCGTTTTCGCATCACGTCGGCCGATATGACCGAGGGCGATCGGCTGATGTTCAACCCGTACGTGTCGTACGGGATCTACGGGCCCGGCTATTTCGTCGTGCCCAAGGTGCAATGGCATTTCGCGTCGTACGACCTCAGCAACATCTCGAGCACGGCGCCGGCCGGGCAGCCGAAGACGTTCACCGAATCGATCCCGACCTTCAGTTTCGACAGCGGGCTCATTTTCGACCGTTCGGTCCGATTGTTCGGCGACGACTACATCCAGACGCTGGAACCGCGTCTTTACTACGTCTATACGCCATATCGCAATCAGGATTTTGCGCCGCTGTTCGATACCGCCGAATCCGATTTCGGGCTTGCCGAGATCTTCACGTCGAACACGTTCGTGGGGAACGACCGCATTGCCGATGCAAACCGGCTCACGGCCGCGTTGACGACGCGCTTCATCAACCCCGCCACGGGCGAGGAACGCGCGCGCTTCGTCATCGCGCAGCAGTATTACTTCACCGATCAGCGCGTCACGCTGACGCCCGACACGCCGACGCCGGCGACGAGCCACTCGAACCTGATCGCCGGGGCCTCGCTCAAGCTCGGGGCCGGTTTTTCGTCGGAAACGGCGATCCAATATAATGCCGATAACAATCAGCTCGTGCGCTCGAGCATCGGCTTCGGATTCAGCCCGGACGAGCGCAAGGTCCTCAATGTGTCCTATCGCTATACGCGCGCGAACACGACGCTCGACAACGAGCCGATCAATCAGGTCCTGATCTCGTCCGAATGGCCCGTTACGCGGCGGCTCTACGCCGTCGGTCGGGTCAACTACGACGTGGCCAACCATCGTCTCGTCGACGGGCTCCTCGGCTTCCAGTACGATGCCGATTGCTGGATTCTCGGCGTTGGCGTGCAGCGTTACGCAAACGGCGAGGACACCTCGGGGCAGTATCAGTCCGGCACGCGCGTGCTAGCTCAGCTCACGCTCAAGGGGCTGTCGAACGTCGACAACGGGCTTGTCTCGGCATTCCGTGCGGGCGTGGCGGGCTACCAGCCGCCGCCGCCGGCGCCGCCGCCGTTGTCGCGGTTCAGCAATTACGAGTGACGGGACGAGCAACGCGCATGGCCTTCCGGCTCGTGGCGCAAAAAAATGGGGCGCGTTTGAGGCGGCCCAAGTTATTTGGAGCATGTGTGGCAATCGTGAATAAGCTTCGCTTGGCAACGCTCGCGGCCTCGATGGCCGCCGCCCTTTTTCTGCCGGCCGCGCCGGCCGCGGCGCAGGCGTTGGGGGGACAAGCCGGTCAAACGAGCGGCTCGGGTCAGACGGCCGGCGCGGGTCAGACGGTCGACTCGGTCGCTGCGGTCGTCAACGACGACGTCATCACCGTGCGCGAGTTGGACGAGCGCGTCGGGCTCATCTCGCGGCGGCTCGTGCAGCAGCACGCGCCGGTGCCCCCGCAAGATCAGTTGCGCTCGCAGGTGCTCAATCAAATGGTGCTCGAGCGGATTCAGCTCGAAAAGGCGAAGGAAGACGGCATCGTCGTCAGCGACGAGGACGTGCAAAAGACGCTGCAGCGCCTGGCCACGGCCAATAACCTGTCGCTCGACGTCTATCGCGCGCGGATCGAGGCGGAAGGCGTGCCCTGGTCGGTATTCACGGGCGACGCGCGCAACGAGCTGATGCTCTCGAAGTTGCGCGAGAAAGAGGTCGACAGCAAGGTGACCGTGTCCGACGCCGAAGTCGCGAACTACATCGCGAGCCAGCGCGGGCCGGGCGCGCGAGCGCAGCAAGATCTGCGCATCGAGCACATTCTCGTGAAGGTGCCGGCCGGTGCGGCGCAGGGCGTCGTCGACGCCGCGCAGAAGAAGGCCGAAGCGATCCTGCAGCAGGCCAAGAGCGGCACCAAGTTCGAATCGCTCGCGAAAGACAACTCGCAGGCGGCCGATGCGAAACAAGGTGGCGATCTCGGCTTCAAGACGCCGGGTAGTTTGCCCGATCCGTTCGTCAAGGCTGCGGCGCAGTTGCGTCCGGGCGAGGTCAATCCCGATCTGATCCGGACCGACGATGGTTTCGAGGTGATTCGGCTCGTCGATCGGCGCATCGGCGTCGGCGGCTCGGCGGCCGATGCGCCCAAGATCGTGCAAACCCACGTGCGCCATATCCTGATCCGCGTCGGCGACGGGCAGTCCGAGGCCGACGCACGACAACGGCTGCTCGATATTCGGCAGCAGATCGAAGCCGGCGGCGATTTCACGCAGTTCGCACGCACTTATTCGCAAGACGGCTCGGCCTCGCAGGGCGGCGATCTCGGGTGGGTCAGCCCCGGCGAAACGGTGCCTGAGTTCGAGCGTGCGATGAACAACCTGAAGGACGGCGAAATCAGCGAACCCGTTCGCAGCGAGTACGGCTACCACCTGATCCAGGTTCTCGGCCGGCGCGATGCGGAAGGCTCGGTCCAGCAGGAAATGGATTTGGCGCGTCAGGCCATCGGACAACGCAAGGCGGAGCAGGCGTACTCCGATTGGCTGCGCGAACTGCGCGATTCGGCGTACGTACAGTACAAGGTCGCCGCACCGCTCGCACAGCAGTGAGCCGATAGCCGATGAAGCGCGCTGCCAGCACTGTCCCGCTGAATATCGCGATCACGACGGGCGAACCGGCCGGCGTAGGGCCGGAGCTGACGGCCGCCGCACTAGCGGGCGCTGCGGCGCATTGGCCGGGCGTGAAATTCACGGTGTTGGGCGATGCCGCGCTGATCGAAGACCGGGCCCGCGCCGTCGGCGTGGATTGGCCGCCGCTCCTGCGCGGCGGGCAGGTGAGTATGGCGAATCGCCCGTTGGCCGTGCCGTCGCACGCAGGCCGGCTCGATGCCGCGAACGGCCGCTACGTGCTCGGGTTGCTCGACGATGCAATCGACGGTGCGCTTGGCTCCACGGTCGGCGGTACGTCCAGCGGTACGTTCGACGCGATCGTGACCGCGCCGCTGCAAAAGAGCACGATCAACGATGCCGGCGTGCCGTTCACGGGTCACACCGAGTATCTGGCCGAGCGGACGCGTACCGCTCGGGTCGTCATGATGCTCTCGGGCACGGGCGAGCGCCCGTTGCGCGTTGCGCTCGCCACGACGCATTTGCCGCTCAAGGACGTCCCGGCCGCGCTTGGTGTCGACAGTCTGGTCGAAACGCTCGCCATCATCGATCGCGACTTGCGGCGCGATTTCGGCTTGCCCGTACCTCGGATCCTCGTCACGGGCTTGAACCCGCACGCGGGCGAGAACGGCTACCTCGGACGCGAAGAGATCGACGTCATCGCCCCGGCGCTCGCCGAGGCTGCCCGGCGCGGCATCGACGCACGTGGCCCGTATCCGGCCGACACGCTGTTTCAGCCGCGCTATCTCAACGAAGCCGACTGCGTGCTCGCCATGTTCCACGATCAAGGGTTGCCCGTGCTCAAGTACGCCACCTTCGGCGAAGGCGTCAACATCACGCTCGGGCTGCCCATCATTCGCACGTCCGTCGATCACGGCACGGCGCTCGATCTCGCGGGCACCGGACGCGCCGATGCGGGCAGTATGATCGCCGCCATCGACACGGCCGTCGCGATGGCGCGCAACCGTCGCGGCGGCTGACGCTCGCCGCGTCTCACCGCCGGCGTTTTTCGATTCGTTTCGGCTCTCTCACGACCTCGATGTCTACCAGCAGACAGCATCAAGGCCATTTCGCGCGCAAGCGATTCGGTCAAAATTTTCTCGTCGACCTTGGCATCATCGATGCGATCGTCTCACTCATCGCGCCCGAGAGCGGGCAACGGATGGTCGAAATCGGGCCGGGCCTCGGCGCACTCACCGAGCCGCTGGTCGAGCGCCTTGCCACGCCCGGGGCACCGCTGCACGCCGTCGAACTCGATCGCGATCTCATTGCGCGTCTGCAGGACAAGTTCGGCGAGCGTCTCGCGCTGCACGCGGGCGACGCGCTGGCCTTCGATTTCGGCTCGCTTGTCGACACGCGCGAGCAGCCGACGCTGCGCATCGTCGGCAATCTGCCCTACAACATTTCAAGCCCGCTGCTGTTTCATCTGATGTCGTTCGCACCGATCGTGATCGATCAGCACTTCATGCTGCAAAACGAAGTGGTGGAGCGGATGGTGGCCGAGCCTGGCACCAAGGCGTTCGGGCGGCTGTCGGTGATGCTGCAGTATCGCTATGTGATCGACAAGCAGCTCGACGTGCCTCCCGAATCGTTCCAGCCGCCGCCGAAAGTCGATTCGGCGATCGTGCGGATGATTCCCTATGCTCCGCATGAGCTCGCGAGCGTCGACATGAAGGTGTTCGGCGAACTCGTCACGGCGGCGTTTTCGCAGCGGCGCAAAATGCTGCGCAATACGCTGGCGGCCTACCGCGACCGGGTGGATTTCGACGGGCTTGGTTTCGATCTCGCGCGGCGTGCCGAGGACGTGTCCGTCGACGAATACGTGCGCGTGGCGCAAACACTCGTGGAGCGGCCGCAGTAACGCACGCTTACTTCGCGTCCGCGCGGCGCGCCGGCGCGTTCACGAGCACGATGCCCGCGAGCACGAGCGTCGACGCCAGCACGAAGCGCGAGCTGAACGATTCGCCGAGCAGCGCGACGCCGAAGCCTACGCCGAACAGCGGCGTCAAGAACGAGAACACCGACAGGCGCGAGGCCATGTAGCGCGTGAGCAGCCAGAACCACGTCAAGTAGCTCACGAACGCGACGGCGATGGCTTGGTAGCCGAGGCTTACCATGGCCAACGGCGTGAGGTGCGCGCGCTGCGGCTCGCCGAGCGCGAACGCCAGCACGAGCAGGATCACGGCCGAGACCACGAGTTGATAGAACAGCGTCTTGCTGGCGCTCGCCTGCGAGAGCGAGGTGGCGCGCACGACGACGGTCGTCGCCGCCCACATGACGCCGCCGAGCACGCCGAGCGCATCGCCGAGGACGCCCGCGAGGGCCGAGGCGCCCGGTGCGGGGGCGCGTGCGAAGCCATCGGCGAACGCAAGCGCGATCCCCGCGAACGCTACCGCGACGCCGTACCACTGCATGCGGCGCATCCGCTCGCCGGCGACGAACGCATGCAAGCCGAGGGCGGTGAAGCATGGCGCCGTATACAGGAAGACGGCCATGCGCGAGGCGCTCGTCAACGTGAGCCCCGCGAAAATGCAGATGAATTCGCCCGCGAACAGCACGCCGGCAAGCAAGCCGGCTCCGAAGGTTCCATCGCGCAGAAAGAGCGGCGTGCCGCGCAAGCGGGCCCAGCCATAGACGAGCACGGCCGCGATCGTCGAGCGCAAGCCCGCCTGGAACATCGGCCCGAGCGCGCCGTTCGTCGATTTGATCGCAACTTGTTGCAGGCCCCAAATGGCGCACAGCAGTACCATCAGCGCGATGGCGAACGAGTCGGGAGCACGGCGCACCGAAGCCGGCGTGGCGATTGCTGCTGCGGTGTTCATTCGAGGTGTCGTTTGTCAGATGGGGGATGAAGGTGCGGCGTGCATGACCGATGTGTCGGCACAGTTGTCGCCCTGCGCTGCACCAGCCTGCGTACCATACCAAAACGGCGCCGCGCCCGCTTTGGCTGCGGTGAATCACCCTATCGACGGCAGGGCCAGCAGCTCGCGCGCTTTCTTGATAGATTCGCATCTTTCTGAAGAAATCGGAGTTCACGATGCGCTTGCTGCATACGATGCTGCGAGTCGGCGATCTCGACCGCTCGCTCAAGTTCTATACGGAATTGCTCGGCATGAAGCTGCTGCGCCGCGATGACTACCCCGCAGGCCGCTTCACGCTTGCTTTCGTCGGCTATACCGACGAAAGCGAGGGCGCTGTCCTCGAGTTGACGCACAACTGGGATACGACAGCCTACGATCTCGGCGCGGGCTATGGCCATATCGCGATCGAAGTCGACGATGCCTATGTCGCTTGCGAGAAGATCAAAGCGCAAGGCGGGACCGTCGTGCGAGAAGCGGGCCCGATGAAGCACGGCACGACCGTCATCGCGTTCGTCACCGATCCGGACGGGTACAAGATCGAGTTTATTCAGAGGAAGGCGCGGTAGCGGCGCTCTGAAGGACTCGGGCGGGCGATTGGAGGCTTGGTCCGCAGGCAGATTTCGTCCGGGAGCATCTGCCTAAAAGGATTTCCTCGTTGCAGCAAGAGTGATTTGATTCATCGGGGTGGTTCCGTGGATTGGGGATGCGATAGCGAGAGGTGTTCGAGTTCTCCTGCTACCGATCTAATCTGTCTCCTTCCTGGCGTGTTGCGTCTTTCTGTGGTGAATGGAATGAGAAACAGATTGGAGGTGAGACCGGATTCAGCCGCGTCATGGGGGCACTGAGTGGGCGGGAACAGCGACTTGTGTCGCATCGAATTTCTCGTCCTCGGCAAGGGCAGCCCAAGGGATGCGCGTGTGCTTGCTGGCTACGCCCGCCAGTGTGCCGTAATAGCGCTCGCACGCCTGTAAAGGTATGATTTCGGGCGAGAGTCGGTCGTTGTGCCGATGAGCGTTGAGCAGGCTTGATTGATTATTTGCCGCACAATAACGCCAAAACAGAATTGCGCAAGCTATGCAGCATGCGCGAGTTCGTGTGAGTTGCGATGCATACGTCAGGAATGACGACGGATAATGATCTCCCATCCGCCGACAAAGCCATAGCTTTCCTTCAATATATATCCTGGTATTTTCAATATATGGGCGGCTAGCGTTCTCGTAAAATGTCGCTTGATAGAGGTTTCTACAATGGAAGGGGTGGAACGAAGCACTTGAAATCTCCCCGCCGTCGGCAAGACGGACAGAAGATTATTCCAAAATTTTGCGCCTAAATCATGCACATGTGCCGGATAGGTAAAATCAAAAGGTGTGCCAATTATTTTGGCGAAATTAAGTAAAGGGGTCACATAGGGCGTCCTGGCGTAAAACACGCTGTCACTGGATCGCATTGAAGAAAGTAACTTGAGCAAAACATCCCTTGGCTCGGGAATATGCTCGATAACTGCGCTGGCAATAATCAGATCCATCGACCGATCGACTATCTCCGTCAACTTATCGGGTCGGAAAAGGTTAATGTGTCGATCGTTTATATCGATATCGCTTTGATCATAGTCCAGCAGCGCTATATGGATGCGCTTCGCGCCGCGCTCAAGTAAATTCTTGGCGATCCGAATTGAAATAGCGCCATCCCCACCACCGTAGTCGAGAATAGACAGCTCTCGGCCAGCTAGCGCGCTCATTGGGAGTTGGGTGTGCCGGAGGATATGACTCGCGATCCGTCTTGGTGCATCTACCGTGATTTTTTCCTTCGCGTCGCTATAGTAACGGGAATAATATCTTGTAAGAACCTCGGGGGTAGGCATTCTTGATGCGGACACTGCATGGCAGGTTAAGCAACGCAAAAGCCGCACGATCGGATCGTTCTGTAATACAGGGCCTGTGACTCTTTTGGTCGAATTGCAAAACGGGCACGAAGTGCTTTGCGGAAATAAATCTTCCTCCCGCATATGCATCGATTGGTGAAATACGGTCGATCGCATTTTTTTCTCGAATTAATTGGCGCTTTAATTTGCATCGAGCCAGCGGACAAGCTCGCCAAGGTGCCTGATTCTTGGAGCAGTTGAACTGCCATAGAGATCATCACGATCAAGCAATATCGTCTTTATCCCTAAGTTCAATGCGGGTTCGATGTCCAATCTTATCGAGTCGCCGACGTAGATAATTTCATCGGCACGTAACCCGGAGATATCAAAAATTCTTGTGAAGAAGTCGGGTGCAGGTTTGCGCACGCCTTGTTCCTCCGAACCGAGAATCCAAGTGAAATTCGCACTAGGAAGTAGCGCCAATTTCTCGCGCAATGATGTGTCCCAGTTGGAAACGATGCCCATGGGCAATTTGATGGCGGCAAGGGATGCAGTATCAGGGAAAGGCCTCCATGGCAAATAGCTACATGACGAGAAGATCGCATTTAATAGCTCGTCGCATGGGACGACGCCAAAGGAGCGTAGTAAGTGGCTATTAAAATCGCGATAAAAATCGCTTGAAGTTCGATCTGGAAATGTAATTACATCGGAGAGCAATCGATGAACTAATAACAGTTTTTCGAAAGATATTGAAATGCCATGCTGCGACAGAGTCTGATGAATCGCTGGATATAGTCCGGGCTTGTATAAGAGGGTGTTGGCCACATCGAAGAAAATAGATTTTATCTTCATTTCTTAAAAAATGAAAAATAGATCACTTCGATTTGATATTTCGGATAGCGATTTATCTCGATAGATCACGTCGTGCATGATGCGGATCGCGCTTCCTTTCGTAATTTGCGGTGAATTCGGCGCCTGTTTCAGGAGCAGTTCTTGCACGGTATAGGCGACATCATTGAAACCGAACTGCGATCTGATCGAATTGGTTCCCGAAATTCTACAATTGATTTCAAACGGAATGATGCCATTTTCGGTGACGCGGCTTTGGATATTGCACGAGCCCCTGAACGGAAAATGCGCAATCATGTGTTCGATAATTTCACGTATGACTGGATCATGATCGAATACAACCTCGCAGCTCGATGTATTGCCGTGATCAAGTTCGCGCTTCAAGGTGATGAGTCCATGCAATTCTCCTGTTTGTAAAACATAGAATGCACTGGTCAGCTCCGGGCCATCCAAATATTCTTGGATGACATAGTCATCGGAAAAATCCTTGGGCGACACCGGGTCGATATGAATATTGCGCGACCCCCGTCCTTCGCGAGGTTTGACAACGATCCTGTTAAATTCGCGCTGATAGCTGGACGGCAGTGTCGAGCGCGCAAATGGTAACCCGAGCGCCGCGAATTTCTCGAAATTCAAATATTTATCTAGGCATAGTCCGGTAACTTCAGGCGATGCCGCCGCAACCCTGCCGGATAAGCTCGCCCGATTGATTGACAGGTAATGAGCCTCGTAATCGGTGCTCGGGATGATGAGCTCGACAGCGTGTCGGCACGACAATTCACGGATCGTCGCAATATAGCCTTCATCATACGCGTAGGGAACTTGATATACGTGATCGCAAAGATGATTGCCGGCGCTAATTTGCAGTGTATTTGTTCCAATGATCGTCGTATCGAGATTCATTGCACGAAGGTTCCGCAAGATGCCTTGCCCGACAACACCACCAATCCCTGTTACCAAAATAGATCTCATGCGTGTCGCACCATGTTTTCCAGGGTACTTCTCAAATCGATATACGGCCGTCCCAGAGCTACTGCATCGTTGAGATCATAAACATAGGACGGACTCGAGTCTTCACCCACGTGCACGATGGATGCACCGGTCAATTCGACCAAAAGATTGGCAACGTCGCGATTACTATAGGAATGCTCACCTATCCCCAGCGCGGCTATCGATTTTTCGCTGCTTATTGCGTTCAGACACATCAATGCGGCGTCATTTACGTCGAGGTAATTCTGGAGTCGCTCGCCACTGCCGATGAGGCGGATACAGCCGTTGCGAGCTGCAGAAACAGCCACTGGTATGAAGCTGTCAGGCCTCATCCCGACACCGATCAATGACGAAAATCGAATAATCGCGTATTTTTGTGATTTACGCACCCAACACTCGGCTGCCAACTTGGACAATCCATATGCGTTTGGTCGGCAAGGTGAGGAGTCCATCGATAGTGGCAAATATTCTGGAGTACCGAACACGGAAACTGACGAGGCAAGCACATGGGTTGCATTGGGATAGGCCTGGACTAGTTTTGCGACAAGATCGACGTTCGTGGGCACCAGGTCGGCTGGTGCCGCATCTCGCGCTGCGGGGATTCTTGCCGCTAAGTGCAAAATGGCGTCGATACTGCTCAAGTCGGCAATCAATTCGTCCACAGACTCATGACTGACGTCGAAACTTGCCGAAGCTCGCGTGCCAGCACGCGTTAGCGCAGCCATTCGCCAGCCGCTCGGCACTTGCCGAACCACCGCGCGCGCCAAAAAACCCGCGGCTCCAGTAATCAAAAGCATCTTGCGCTTCATTGCATTCTAATTTTGATCAAGATCAAAGCCGATTTGATTGCCAACAATATACAATGGCCGCTTTTTGCTTTCGTCAAATGTCTTTCCTAAGTAAATGCCGATGATGCCCAGTATTGAAATAATGATTCCGCCAATGAAGTATAGCGATACGATTAAACTGTTCCAACCTGGGACCGGGGAGCCATAGATTAAAGCGTGCCCTAGAAAATATGCCCCGTAGCAAAATGAGGTAGCCGCCATCAAAAAACCTAACCGTATTGCCAGTCGCAACGGTTTATCTGAATAAGCAACGATTGCATTGGACGATAGCTTCCATAGTTTGGCAAATGTGTACGTGGATTCACCCGCAAAGCGTTCCGCTTGCTCCACCTCGATCGAGGCAGTGGGAAAACCCATCCACTGCACTAATCCACTGAAGAACCGCAATTGCTCTCTCATGCGACGAAAGTTGACAACCACTTTGCGTGAAATGATGCGGAAATTTCCGCCGTTCTCGTGGTACTCGATATCGGCAAGGTAGTTGAATATTTTATAGAACAACCAGGAGGTCAGCCGCTTGAGCGGCACCTGACGCAGAGTGCGACGCCGCGCCAGTACAATATCAAAGCCCTCCCGTGCCTTCCTATATAGGCGTGGAATATCCTCTGGTTGATCTTGTAAGTCGCAATCCATCACGACGGCCCAATCGCCGTTACAAAGGTCCAAACCAGCGGTGATGCCGTAATGCTGCCCGAAGTTGCGGCTGAATTGAATGCCTCTTACCCGCGCGTCAGTCGCTGCTAAACGTTCGATGATTGCCCATGAGTTATCACCGCCACAATCCTCGATCAGAATGATTTCGAAATTATTCGAAATTTCTTCCAGTGATTTTTTTAATCTGAAATATAACTCATTAAGGCAATTTTCGGCCTTATAGACCGGAATAACTACGGAGATATGAGGGGAGCTGCTTACGCGATCCGCGTTCATTGTGTATCTCATTAGAAGGTGCCGACACTATTACGCCGAATCCAGGCTCATCCCGTCAAATAACTTTAATCGGATTTATTGCATGCCCTAGAACCTCAACTATCCTTTCTTGTTGCATAGGAGTCAATCCTATCCATAAAGGCAGGCGGATCAATCGCTCGGAGATTGAATTGGTTACAGAGAGGTTGCCATGTGCCCTGCCGTATCTTTGCCCGCCTGGCGACGAATGCAGCGGGACATAATGAAACACAGAGGATATATTGTTCCGTTTTAACTCTCCCAGAACCGCTTGACGATCAATACCCTGGGAAAGTAGAACGTAATACATATGAGCATTGTGCTGACACTCATCGGGAACGATAGGGCGGCGCAAGAACCCTTGAGAGGCCAATCCTTCGATGATCTGATGGTATCGTCCCCACATAGTCAGGCGCTCTTGCGTGATTCGATCCGCTTCTTGAAGTTGCGCCCAGAGGAAAGCGGCAATCAGTTCGCCCGGCAGAAACGACGATCCAGCTTCTTGCCACGTATACTTATCGACCTCGCCGCGGAAAAATCGACTGCGATCCGTACCTTTTTCACGAATAATCTCGGCTCTCTGGGCCAATTGGGGGGCATTCACCAGCAGGCAGCCCCCCTCCCCAGAGATGACATTCTTGGTTTCATGAAAGCTGTATGCGCCAAGATCGCCGATGCTGCCCAGCGCACGCCCCTTGTAAGTCGACATGGCCCCTTGCGCGGCGTCCTCGACCACATACAAACCATGACGCTTGGCGATGCTCATGATGGCATCCATCTCGCAAGCCACGCCCGCGTAGTGTACTGGGACAATAGCCCGCGTACGTGGCGTGATAGCGGCCTCGACCAGGTGCTCGTCGAGATTTAACGTGTCCTCTCGCACATCGATGAACACGGGCACAGCACCACGCAGGACGAACGCATTCGCTGTCGAGACGAAGGTGTACGACGGCATGATGATTTCGTCGCCAGGGGCGATGTTCAGCAACAGCGCGGTCATTTCCAGGGCCGCCGTACAGGAATGCGTCAGTAGCGCCTTGGTGCTGCCGCTACGCTGCTCGAGCCAGGCGTGGCAGCGCTCGGTATAGGGGCCATCGCCTGCCAAGCGTCCATTGTGGTGTGATTCGGCAATGTAATGTAGCTCTTTGCCGGTCATGTGAGGCCAATTGAACGGAATGTGTTCTTCTGTCATCGAATTGCTTTGGAGCTATCAAGGATCCCGACGAGTTGAACCTCAAGTGCCGCTGCTTGGCTGGCGATTGTGTCGCAACCCGGCAGTAGCTTCGCGTCGATTGTATCCGACTGGGGCAGGGCTCGGCGGACAGCGGCGGGAAGGTCGATGCAATGCATGCGGCATCGCCGACGCGCTCCCTCACAGCGGCGATACAGTTCGCATCGGAGGCGAAGCATCGACGCAAGCGCCGAAGCGTTACGTCAGACATAAGAGCGTTATCACGCCTTGCGGAAACAAATGGATCCCGTGATCGCTCACGTCAATCAGTCAGGGGGCTTGTCATAATTTTCTTGCCACGATCAGCCGCGATCCTCCGATCGGTAGGTTGAAGTTGTGGCGTATCAATGCCGCATCGATACTCAAAACCGCCTCGAATAAAGTATTGAGCCAATCAGCTATCCTGAGTTCTGCATGCCCATTGGCTTCTCTCGCATCGCATCGCTTTTTGCGCAACCGAGATACGAGCATCGCAGGCAGAAGGCCGGTGACAAACGAGGTTGTTCGCAGGATGTCAAAGCCGGCGGCCTTGACTTTGCTATGTAACTCTTTGGCAGTGTAGCGGCGAACATGGCAAGCCCGTTCGTCGACTGAACTCCATAGCCACGCGTGCTGCGGAACGGTTAGCAGCATGATGCCGTGCAACTTCAACGCATCGTGGATTTGACTTAAAACCTGAGCATCCTCCTCGATATGCTCCAAAACATCGAACGCCCCGATCGCATCAAATTCGTTAATGAACGGGATTTCCCTTGCGTCCATTTGCATGAAATCGATGGCGGGCTGCCTAGCGAAAGCGAAATTCAATCCTGCAGTGAATATTTCACTGCCATGAAGTTGTGCTCGAGGATATGCGGACGCGATGCCAGACAAGACGAATCCGGTACCACAGCCTATTTCCAAAAAGGAACGAAATTCCGGGCAATATTTCCCAAGCGCCCATATAATAAGACGATTGCGCGCACGAAACCAAAAGTGCTGCGCCTCGAGGTCAGCCAAGTCGGCAAAATCGGCTGTATTGAAGCCACCTCCAGCCAATGCCAAGGCGGGTGCGTATGCCTGGAATGTCCCCAGTCTTTCCGGAGCCCAGCCACATCCCGGACAATTCGAACTCTGGGAGGGGAAATTAAATCCACATGCGACACATTTCTTCATGTCTCAACCTCTAACAGCTTGCTAGGATGGCCATTATTGTCTGAAGGGAAAATAGTTTAAATTCATCCGCGAATGCAGTTAATCGCAGTTGACATTGTTTCCCCGTGGACCGTCTCGGTTTGTGCAAGGGTTGTTAATCTTTTTGTAATCCGATTTCGAAGTTGATCGCGCAAAGATCGCCGCTTCGATAGTGTTCTCCGGTGGTTATACCGTTTAGGCGCAAACATCTTGCGATTGCATAATTCGGCTTGACTCGGGCGATAGCATCGTCCAGGCGTAAGCCGGTAATGATGGACGATAGGCCAAGATAAGTTACCGGATAAAGCTTTGGGTAATACTTCAAACTTTCATAGGTCATGTCGTCGATGACGATGCCGCCTTTGTTTAGATTCAATCCCGCTTTCTGCACGAGTGCTTCGACATTACGCTCAACGATGCGCGGATCTCGCATCAATGATACTGACGGCCCTTCGTATCCAGCGGCTAATTTTGGATAGAAAATAGAGAAATTGGCGAAAATCGATCCTACGACAAGTACGGCGCACGTGATCGAATATAAATTCACCGCGGCATATGACCATCGTGCTGCTTTCGACAGGCACACTGCGACGAAGATCGTTAAAATAAAATTAATAAAAATTGAGCGATAAAAATTCTGTACGGTATCGTAGAAAAATAGAAAGATCACTGGCCACACGAAAAGCAATGTCGGCATGAATTTTGCGTGATGATTCCGCACAGTCGATGAAATTTCACTCAGGCTTCGGCAGCGTATTATTTGTATAACCGGCTTTAGCGTTGAATGCAGTGCAATCATTATTGCGAGCCCCATCGTTGATACGGCGACTGTCGCGATGTCGCGGTTCAGGTAGATTGGCCAGATTTCACTCAATTTTTCAACGGGCGGCAAATAATTTATTGCATATTGTGGAAGATACTGAAATGCCTTCGTATATTTTGTGATCTTCATTCCCAGTAAATCAACCCAATTCAATCCGCTCGAGTTAGCTCCTTGAAAAGTCATATTGGCCCAGAATTTCTGTATTGAATTGAATTCCAAGCATGTCAGGTGTTGAAAATATAATTGCGTGGAAGTGCCGAAAATCAGCAGCGCGATAGCTAGCCCGCCCATTGGCCAACTTTCAGACGATCCGCTCGCGAGGCGATAAGCAAAATATAAGGTAAGCGGCAAAAACAGGAGGCCCTGGACGTGCACGTACATCGAAAACAACACACTAGCTATGAGCAATACGGTAAGGAGCCATCGAATCGTAACTCGCCTCGCACCAGACTCAAGATACATATAAGCGGCGAGACAACATACAAGATTCATCGTTTGAAAAGACTCGAAGCGCTCGAGCACCAAACTCGAACCAGATACACCTATCAGGGCACTGCAAATAGATAACGCAGCGACAGGGTTAACGCGTTGCGCAGAATGTCGTGCCGCAAGATAAATCGCGATCATGTTTACTGCGAACGGCAGTATTCTTTGCTGCGATATCGAGAAATGCTGCTCAATGTACGAAAGTGACCAAGCGGGAATCAAAAAGGTGGCGGGAACATGCTTGAAATTAGATGTGCATAATGGATAGAGACCATAAATTATGCCGTGATCCGGAATGTATCGAGCTGACGCGATTCTCAGGGCAACTTCGTCCGGATAGATTGGCATCAAATGCCATGCCCATAATCCGATCAAAGAAATCAAAATTGCTACGACGGCAAGAAGGAGTCTAAATAAGTTGTCGGAAGTATGGCGTTTCGAACTTTTGTTATTGCCGATCGGCATATCGCAAACGCGGGAAGTAGTAGAGGCGCTCATAGGCCAGGTATTGGACGGCGAAAATCCTGTACCGCCATTCTAACTGGAAAGCCCCGTACAACGAGGTTTTCCTGGGTCGACTTGGGCGGTTCTGGTCCTGATACCGTCGTTGTCGACGTCGTGTCGCGGTGTTCGGGATTCATGCCGTGCAGACAAAACTACAAGACGTTTGAGTGTGCGCTGCCGGACCAGTCCACCTTGGCGATGGTGCTGTCGACGGCGAACGTGGGGACACCACCGGGGGAGAGGCCGTATCGCGCACGCAATCCCTCAAAGCGCATTGCGTTATACACATCTTTTGCCTAGTTTTTGAGCATACTGCCCGGAAGCCCTTGATACAAGGACTTCGAGGGTTTGACGCCCGCTCGGAGCAGTGCACAGGCAGCGCCAGCCCATCGTCGTAACCCATTGATTCTTATAGGGGGCAAGAGATGTGTATAACGATATGCTCAAAGCGTTGGCAGCAGTTCCGGCGGATGATGCTTGAGCGTGTGCCGCGCCTCGCGAAACTCGGGGAAGATCGACTCGACTGTTTCCCAAAATCGCGGGCTGTGGTTCATCTCGCGCAAATGAGCCAACTCGTGCGCGACGACATAATCGATGATCGACAGCGGAAAATGGATCAGCCGCCAATTCAGGCGAATGCGTCCGTCGCTCGAACAACTGCCCCAACGCGTGGCCGCCGCCGACAGCGCGTAGCCCTTGTACGCGACGCCGAGCTTATCCGCGTAGTAGGCAAGCCGTTCGCCGAACACGCGTTTGGCCTCCGTCTGCAGCCAGCCCTGCACACGATCTTTGATTTGCTGCGCGTCGGCGTGCGCGGGCAGCGTCAGCGACAGCGCCGCGGCCTGTGCATCGAACACGAGCGCCGCGTTCGTCGGCGCGAGCACGATGCGCACCGGCTTGCCGAGATAAGGAATCTGCGCCCCATCGCGCCATTCGATGCGCGGTAAGGCGCGCTGCTCGGTTCGCGTTTGCCATTCGGACAGCTTCGCGAAAATCCAGCGCTCCTTACCGGCGATCGCCGTCTCGATGTCGGCGAGCGTGACCCAACGCGGTGCCGTGATCGTCAGGCCGTTGCCGTCGATCGAAAACCCGATCGTGCGCCGCGACGATCGTTTCAGCGCGTATTCCACTGTGCGTCCGCTCAACGTCAGGCGCCGCAGCTTCACGCCGCTTGGTGTCGGATCTTGCCGAGGCGGGACCGACTCGACGAGCGGGGCAAGCGGGGCGAGCGCGCCATCATCGGCCGGGCCCGCGAAGAGCGGTAGGTCGAGCTGTCGGTTGTCGAGCGCTGTCACCGGACGAGGCGTGGCGGACTTGGGCGCCACGTCAGCCCCGCGCCGCGTCCGCTCGATCGGCCGCACCGCGTGTACGCTTGCGGCCGCGGGTGCGCAGATTGGCGCCGTCGGCACCGTCTGCGTCTTGATAAGCGTCCGGGTCGATTCGGCGCATCTCGGCTTCGATCCAGGCTTCGACGCGCGTGTTGAGCTGGTCAGGGGTGAGGCCGGCGGACTCGATCGGCTTGCCGATCGATACCGTTACCGTCCCCGCGTACTTGATGAAGGAGTTGCGCGGCCAAACATGGCCGGCGTTATGCGCGATCGGCACCACGGGGGCGCCGGAATCGATCGCAAAGCGTGCTCCGCCCGTTTTGTACTTACCTTGCTTGCCGACCGGTGTGCGCGTGCCTTCAGGGAACATGATCACCCACGCGCCCTCGCTCATGCGCAGCCGCCCTTGCTTCACGACGGAGGCGAACGCGTATTTGCCTTCCTTGCGGTCGATATGAACCATCTTCAGCATGCCGAGCGCCCAGCCGAAGAAGGGCACGTAGAGCAACTCGCGCTTGAAGACGTAGCAAAGCGGACGCGGCATGATTGCCGGGAACGCGACGGTCTCCCATGCCGACTGATGCTTCGAGAGCAGCACGGCGGGCCCTTCGGGCAAATTCTCGGCGCCTTCGATACGGTAGCGAATGCCGTTCAAATACCGCACGACGGCAACCGTGGAACGGCACCAGCCGACGGCCATCCAGTAGCGCCGCTCGGCATTCATGAACGGGAACGCGATGAAGCAGGCCGTCGCGTACGGGGCGGTGTAGACGATGAAATAGACAAATAGCAGCAGTGAGCGGATGAATCGGATGAATCGCATCGGTATCTTCGATCGGTTGGGCTCGAGCGTGCTCGCGCGCACTCACTCGTTCTGATCCGCGAGGAAGGACAGCACGAACGCTTTCAAGTCGTCGTGCACCTTGGTGCCTTCGGGCAGGCCGCCTGCCGCGAGCGTCTTCTTGCCCTTGCCCGTCAGCACGAGGTGGGGCCGGAAGCCGAGCGCCGCGCCGGCCTGCAGATCGCGCAGCGCATCACCGACGACGGGCGTGGCGGACGGGTCGATCTCGAAGCGGTCGATGATCATTTGCAGCAGGCCAGGTTTCGGCTTGCGGCATTCGCATTGGTCTTCTGCCGTGTGCGGGCAGAAAAAAACGGCATCGATACGAGCGCCGACCGCCGCCGCCGCGCGATGCATTTTCAGATGCATCGCGTTCAGCGTGGCCATGTCGAACAGGCCGCGACCGATGCCCGATTGATTCGAGGCGACGGCCACGCGATAGCCGGCGTGATTGAGCCTCGCGATTGCCTCGAGGCTGCCCGGAATCGCGATCCACTCGTCGGGCGATTTGATGAACGCATCCGAATCGACGTTGATGACGCCGTCGCGATCGAGGATGACGAGTTTTTTGCCGGAAGTCATACGCGTCTCTTCTGCTCTGTTATGCCGCGAGCTTCGAGATGTCGGCCACGCAGTTCATCTGCGCGTGCAACTCGGCCAATAGGGCCAGCCGGTTTTTGCGCAGCGCTGCGTCCTCGGCATTGACCATCACGTCGTTGAAGAACGTGTCGACGGGATCGCGCAGCGCCGCGAGCGCCGACAGCGCGCGCGTGTAGTCGCGTTGCCCGAGCTGCGCTTGGACCGTCGGCGCAACCTTCTGCAATTGCTCGCTCAGCGAGCGTTCCGCCGGTTCGACGAGCAACGATGATTGCACCGCGTGCGCGGCCGCAACGTTCGGGTTCGCAGCGCCGACCGTTGCCAGGCTCACTTCGGCTTCCGACTTCTTCAGGATGTTCGTGATCCGTTTGTTGGCGGCGGCCAGCGCGCCGGCTTCGGGAAGCGCCGAGAACTCGCGCACGGCGTCGAGGCGAGCGATGATGTCGTCGAGCCTGCGTGGTTGCAGGCTCAGGACGGCCTCGATCTCGCTTGCCGCATAGCCGCGTTCGCGCAGTAGGCCGCGCAGGCGATCCATGAAGAACGCGTAGAGCGCATCGGTGCAATCGGCAGCTTGCGGCGTGGCACGGAAGCAGGCGGCAACTTCGTGCAACAGGGCGACGAGATCGATCGGCAACTGCTTCTCGATCAAAATGCGCAGCACGCCGAGCGCATGCCGGCGCAACGCGAACGGATCTTTTTCGCCGGTGGGGACGAGACCGATGCCCCAGATTCCCGCGAGCGTCTCGAGCTTGTCGGCGAGCGCGACAGTCGTACCCACGCTCGTGCCGGGCAACGCATCGCCGGAGAAGCGCGGCTGATAGTGCTCGGTGCAGGCGAGTGCGACTTCCTCGGCCTCGCCGTCGTGGCGGGCGTAGTACGTGCCCATCGTGCCCTGCAGCTCGGGGAATTCGCCGACCATGTCGGTCAAAAGATCGGCCTTCGCGAGCCGCGCGGCGCGCGCGGCCTGTTGGGGGTCGGCGCCGACGAGCGGAGCGACGACGTGCGCAAGCGCTTCGAGACGCTCGACGCGTGCGAGCTGCGAGCCGAGCTTGTTGTGATAAACCACGTTCGCGAGCAGCGGCACGCGGTCGGCGAGCGGCTTCTTCTTGTCTTGCTCGAAGAAGAATTTCGCATCGGCCAAACGCGGGCGCACGACGCGCTCGTTGCCTTCGACGATCTCGCCCGGCGTTTCGGTCGCGATGTTCGAGACGATCAGAAAACGCGAGCGCAGCTTGCCGCTGTCATCGGTCAGCGCGAAGTACTTCTGGTTCGTCTGCATCGTCAGAATCAGGCATTCCTGCGGCACGGCCAGGAATTGATCGTCGAAGCGGCATTCGTAGACGACGGGCCACTCGACGAGCGCCGTCACTTCGTCGAGCAACGCCTCGGGCATCACGACGCGATCGCCGTGCGCCTGCGCCTTCAATTGCTCGGCAATGCTTGTGCGCCGCTCGTCGAAACTCGCGATCACGCGTCCCTTCGTGCGCAGCGTTTGAGCATAGTCGTCGGCATGCAAGAGTGCGACGAGGCCGTCCGACAGAAAGCGATGGCCGAGTGTCGTATCGCCGGCGTCGACACCGAACGCCGTGACGGGTACCACGTTCTCGCCGTGCAGGACGGTCAAGCGCTGCACCGGACGCACGAATTGCACGCTCGTGCCGTCGGGGCGCTGGTAGGTCATGACTTTCGGGATCGGCAGCTTGCCGAGGGCAAGCGCTTCGTCGAGCGAGGCTTGCAGGCCGTCGGCGAGCGTCGCGCCGGGTGCCGCGTAGCGCAGGAAGAACGCCTCGGCCTTGCCGTCCGAAGCCCGCTCGAGATCGGCGAGCGGGGCGTCGGGAAAGCCGAGCGCCGCGAGCTTTTTCGCGAGCGGCGCCGTGGGCTGGCCGTTCGCGTCGAGGGCGACCGAAACGGGCAGCACCTTTTCGCGCACCTGCTTTTCGGGGGCGACGGCGCGCACGTTCTTGACGAGCACCGCGAGACGGCGCGGCGTGGCGAAGCGTTCGAACGACGGCTCGCCCGCGATGAGGTCGCGCGCGGCCAGGCGTTCGACGAGGCTATGCGCGAACGCGTCGGACAGCCGAGCGAGCGCTTTCGGCGGCAATTCCTCAGTGAGCAGTTCGACGAGCAGTGTGGCTTGGTGGGCTTGATTCATATTCGTTGGGTCTCGTCATTCCTTGTCGATCGCGCGCTCGACCTTCAGCGGCGGCACCCATGCCGGCATCGCGGCATCCTGCTCGTCCGTCGTCAAGCCGGGCACGCCGTGCACGGGATTGCCGAGCATCGGGAAGCCGAGCTTTTCACGCGATTCGTAATAGGCCTGCGCGACGAGCCGCGAGAGCGCGCGAATGCGGCCGATGTAGGCTGCGCGCTCCGTGACCGAGATCGCGCCGCGGGCATCGAGCAGATTGAACGTATGCGCGGCCTTGAGCACGAGCTCGTAGCCGGGCAGCGCAAGCTGTGTCTCGATCATGCGCTTCGCTTCCGATTCGTAGCTGTTGAACAGCGTGAACAGCAGATCGACGTTCGCGTGTTCGAAGTTGTAGGTCGATTGCTCGACTTCGTTCTGGTGGTAGACGTCGCGGTAGGTCAGGCGGCGTAGCTCGGGGCCGTTCGGGCCGGCTTCCTCCCACTCGGTCCAGACGAGGTCGTAGATGTTCTCGACCTTCTGCAAATACATTGCGAGCCGCTCGAGCCCGTACGTGATTTCGCCGAGCACGGGCTTGCAGTCGAGCCCGCCTACTTGCTGGAAGTAGGTGAACTGCGTGACTTCCATGCCGTTGAGCCAAACTTCCCAGCCGAGGCCCCAGGCGCCGAGCGTGGGGTTTTCCCAGTCGTCCTCGACGAAGCGCACGTCGTTCTGTTTCAGGTCGAAGCCGAGCGCTTCGAGCGAGCCGAGGTAGAGGTCGAGGATGTTTTCCGGCGCCGGCTTGAGCACGACCTGGTATTGGTAGTAGTGCTGCAGGCGGTTCGGATTGTCGCCGTAGCGGCCGTCCTTCGGGCGGCGCGAGGGCTGCACGTACGCCGCCCGCCACGGCTCGGGGCCGATCGCGCGCAAGAACGTATGGACGTGCGAGGTGCCGGCACCGACTTCCATGTCGATCGGCTGGAGCAGCGCGCAACCTTGTTTGTCCCAATAGGATTGCAGCGTCAGGATGATTTGCTGAAACGTGAGCATGTCGTGCCTTTCGAGGCAGGCGGCGTCTGGCCGCTGCGATGCCGGAAAACCGGCGGAATCGGGGCTCCCGTCCGGGCGGCCGATGTGCGGGCTGCGGCGATAGCCACCGTCTGCACGGTGAAAACACTAGATTTTACCGGATTGGGGCTGCCTTGCGGCCGTCGCCGGCTGTGCGCCTCGAGTGCGGACCGCCGGCGCGAGTCCAGCGGTAGCGGCCGGGGCGTCGCCGAGCCTGTGCGTAGCGCGGCTTAATTTCGTCTCGGCCCGCGGCGCCCGGGCCCGAACGCGAAGCCGAAAGCGATCAGCACGAGCGAGACGGCCAGCACGAGGTTGTTGCCGACGGTGATATACGGGGTGCGCCCCGTCATACCTTGCACCGTCGCTTCGATTTGGCCCGTCGTGAACGCGGCCAGTCGCGCTGTCACTCGGCCGTGCGGATCGATGACGGCCGTCGTGCCGGTGTTGGTCGCGGCGATGAGCGGCCGGCCCGTTTCGAGCGTGCGCATGCGCGCCATCTGCAAGTGCTGATCGAGCGCGATCGTGTTGCCGAACCAAGCCAAGTTAGATGCATTGACGAGCACGCCGGCCGGCACGGCCGCTTCGCGCAACGTGCGTGCGATTTCCTCGCCGAAGATGTCCTCGTAGCAGACGTCGACGTCGATCGGCTGGTTGTGGACCATGAACGCTTTTTGCACCGGTTTGCCGCGCGCGAGATCGCCGAGCGGGATGTTCATCAGCCGCACGAACCAATGAAAGCCCCACGGCACGAATTCGCCGAACGGCACCAGATGGTGCTTGTCGTAGCGGTACAGTTCACGCGAGCCCGGCGTGACCCCGAAGAAGCTATTCGTTTCGTCGGTGTATCGGCCGTCGGGCGTGATCGTCGCGCCGAACGCGCCGATCAGCAGCGACGAGTCCGTGTTGTCTGCGAACGTGCGCAGTGCTTGCGCGAAGGATTCGGGAAACTGCTGCGGCAGCAATGGAATCGCCGTCTCGGGCGTGACGATGAGATCCGCCGCGTGCGCCGTGATCATCCGCTCGTAAAGGTCGAGCGCGGCGAGCACGCCGGCTTCGTCGAACTTCATTTCTTGCTTGACGTTGCCTTGTAGGAGGCGGACGGTCAGCGGGGCGTTGCCGGGCAGCGTCCAGGCCACGCGCTTGAGCGCGGTGCCTGCGCCCATGACGGCGATCGCCGCCATGGCCGGCAGCAGCACGGCCGCGTGCCGGCGTGGGCGTGCGAACCACGCCGACGCGCTCTGCACGATGAGCGCCGCGGTGAGCGCGAGGACCCAGCCGACGCCATAAACCCCGGCGATTGCCGCGAAGCCCGAGAGCGGCCCATCGACCTGCGCATAGCCGCTTGCGAGCCACGGAAAGCCCGTGAAGACCGTGCCGCGCAGCCATTCGCCGATTGCCCAAGCGCTGGCAAAGGCGAAGGCACCGTGCCAAGTCGGTGCGAACGGACGTGACGCACGTAAGGGACGCGCGTTGCGCGCGCCGTTCGCCGCATGGCCCGCGCAAAACGACCAGAGCCCCGCCGAAATCGCGGGATACAGCGCGAGGTAGAGCGAGAACAGCACGAGCGCCGCGCCCGCGAGTGGCGCGGGCATCCCGCCGTAGTGGTGCATGCTGACATAGAGCCACCAGACGCCCGTCACGAGATTGCCGAAGCCGAATGCGCCGCCCGTGAGCGCCGCGCTCTTCCAGCCGGTCGTGCGCGTGAGCCAGGCGTAGAGCACGGCGAAAATGGCGATTTCGAGCCAGCCGCCGTGCGGCGTGGGTGCGAACGAGAGCGTATTGAGCGCGCCGAGTGCAAGCGCGACGAGGTAATGCCAGCGCGAGAGCGGGCTCGCGGCGGTGCCGGATGCGGTGGTGTTGCCGCGCAGGCGGGAGGTAATCGATTCGGCCATGTAGACGTGGCTTCGGAAATGCGTTGAAAGTTTTTAGCGTCCCGCGCCGTCGTCAGGTCTGAACATGCTGCGCGTCACGTTCGCGCTGGCCCGCGAGCGGGTCGCGCCGCACGAGCAGCACATGAACCTGGCGCGCATCGCCGCGCAGGATCTCGAAAATGAGATCGTCGATGCGCACGCGCTCGCCGCGATGCGGCACGCGCCCGAAATGATGGGTCACGAGGCCGCCGATCGTATCGACTTCCTCATCCGAGAAATCCGTGCCGAACGCTTCGTTGAATTGCTCGATCTCGGTCAACGCACGCACGCGATAGCGGCCGTCGGGCGAGGCGATGATGTTGCCGCTTTCTTCGTCGAAGTCGTATTCGTCCTCGATGTCGCCGACGATTTGCTCGAGCACGTCTTCGATCGTGATCAGCCCGGCGACGCCGCCGTATTCGTCGACGACGATCGCAAGATGATTGCGGTTCATGCGGAAGTCGTGCAGCAGCACGTTCAACCGCTTCGCTTCGGGAATGAACACGGCCGGGCGCAGCATGCCGCGCACGTCGAACGATTCCTCGGCGTAATAGCGCAGTAAATCTTTTGCGAGCAGCACGCCGATGATGTTGTCGCGGTTGCCCTCGTAGACGGGGTACCGCGAGTGCTCCTTTTCGAGGACGAACGGGATGAACTCGTCGGGGCGGTGCTCGATGTCGATCGCGTCCATCTGTGCCCGCGGCACCATGATGTCGCGCGCGCAAAGATCGGATACCTGGAAGACGCCTTCGATCATCGAGAGCGAATCGGCGTCGATCAAATTGCGCTCGTGCGCGTCTTGCAGGATTTCGAGCAGCTCGGCCCGCGATTCGGGCTCGGGCGAAATGAGATCGGTCAGACGCTCGAGCAGCGAGCGTTTCTCGGGGGGCTTGTCGGTATGGCGTCGACTGGGATAGGCGTCGTTCATGGCGATGCGTCCGGAACGGCTGGACGCGTGGTCAACGGAGAGTTAAGGATACACCACGCAAAAGTAGCACCATGCCGGCAGACGGTCCTGCTAAAGTGCGCGACACGCGCCGTCCGGCGCGCGCGGGCCGACGGCATCATCGCTATCGCCACCGTTTCTACCTTGTTTGCGCGAAAGAAATATGTCGGAAGAGTTTGAAGTGCGCGGGCCCCACGAAGAGGCTCTCGAACATGCGGGGCACGGCCACGGTCACGGGCAAGCGCATGGCGGTGCGCCGTCCGATCCGTTCGCGGGCCGCATCGCCGTCATGACGGCCGTGCTGGCGACGGTCGGTGCCGTGTTTTCGTATCAGGGCGGCTCGACCGAGGGGCTCGCGCTCTTCTACAAGAACGAGGCCGCGATCCGCAAGACCGAGGCCGCGAACCAGTGGAGCTACTACCAGGCCAAGGGCGAGAAGCAGAATCTCGCTGAGCTGGGCGCCGCGCTGACGGCGGCGGATCCGAAGGCGAGCGCCAAGTTTGCGGCCGACGTCGCCAAATACGCGCAGCAGAAGACGGACATTCGGGCGCATGCCGAAGCGCTCGAAAAAACCGTGGCGCAGGCCGATGCGGACAGCGAGCGGCAACTGCATTTGCACCATCGGTGGGCACAAGCGACGACGCTCACGCAAATCGCGATCTCGCTCGCCGCCATCACGCTGCTCACGCGCCGCCGCTGGCTGCTCGGCGCAGCGCTCGGCGCGGCCGGGCTCGGCGCGCTCGTCGGCGCGGCTGCATTCCTCGGGTATTGATGGGCGTCGCCCGTGCGGCGGCGCGTTTCAAAGACAGCGTTCGAGCAGCGCCTCGAGCGCCCGGTCGGGCATGCCGCATTCGCGCAGCGCTCCGACGGTGCGGCGGACGTAGTCGAGCGTCGTGCCGTAACGGCCTTGAGCGCAGTTCAGCACCGCCTTGACGATTTCATCGGACAATTTCCCCGTGTAAGTCGGCACGTCGCGCCGCATGACGAACGCGAGCGCTTTGACGCGGCGTCCGTCTGCGAGCCAGCACGGCAGCCATGCCGGCCGATACGATCCCATCGGCATCTCGCGCCGCCAAAGCGCCTCCAAGTGCGGCGCGGCGCCGTCTCCCGCCAGCCGGAATGCCATGCCGGTGCAAGAGCCGCCGCGGTCGAGCGCCAGCACGAGACCGGGTTGCTCCGGCGTGCCGCGGTTCACGCGCGACCACAGGTACAGCCCTCGGTGATAGCCGCGCACCCGCGCGCGCACGGTTTCGGCGGCCGGCATACCCGGGTTCCAGATCAGCGACCCATAGCCGAACAGCCACATATCGCTTTTGCCGTTCCAGTGCTTCATCGTCTCTGCGAGCGAACGGGCGAGTTCGGCGTCGCTGAGCAGCCGGGCTTCGCCGAGCATGGGCGGATAGCCCGTGCAGGGAGGCGAGAGGGGGGCGGGGGGCTGGCTCGTGTCGGACATCGCGCGCAAATCGTCAGCGGGAACGGTCTCCATATGGATCGGCGAAGCCGAGCCGGCCGAGGATGTCGGTTTCGAGCGCCTCCATTTCCTCCGCCTCGTCGTCGTTTTCGTGATCGTAGCCCTGCGCATGCAGCGTACCGTGCACGATCATGTGCGCGTAGTGCGCGACGAGCGGCTTGCCTTGTTCAGACGCCTCGCGCTCGATCACGGAGCAGCAGAGCACGAGATCGCCGGAGACGGGATCGCTTTCGCTCTCCGCGTAGGCGAACGTCAGCACGTTCGTCGCATAATCCTTGCCGCGATAGGTGCGGTTCAGCAGGCGGCCTTCGTCGGCATCGACTAGCCGGACCGTCAGTTCGCCGTCGGCGAATAACGCCGCCTTGATCCAGCGCGCGACGTCCGCACGAGAAACCGCGGCCTTGTGCTCGGGAAATGCCTTGGCGGCGGGAAACTGCAACGTCAGTTTCAGTTGCGGCGTACGTGTCTTGTCGGTCATTCGGTCAATCGCGTTGTGGCGGCCGTCAGCGCCCGTCGATCGGCGTTGCGTCGTCTTTTCTCGTGTGCTGGTCGTACGCTTCGACGATACGAGCGACGAGCGGATGGCGCACGACGTCTGCGCTCGTGAAGCGCGTCAGCGCAATCCCGCGCACGTTCGAGAGCACCTGCTGCGCCTCGATGAGGCCGCTCTTTGCGCCGCGCGGCAAGTCGATCTGCGTCGTATCGCCGGTGACGACGGCCTTCGAGCCGAAGCCGATGCGCGTGAGGAACATCTTCATCTGCTCGGGCGTCGTGTTTTGCGCTTCGTCGAGGATGATGAAGGCATGGTTGAGCGTACGCCCGCGCATGTAGGCAAGCGGCGCGATTTCGATCATTTGCCGCTCGAACATCTTGGCCGTCTTGTCGAAGCCGAGCAGATCGTAGAGCGCGTCGTAGAGCGGGCGCAGGTACGGATCGACCTTCTGCGCGAGGTCGCCCGGCAAAAAGCCGAGCCGCTCGCCCGCTTCGACCGCGGGACGCGTCAGCACGATGCGCTTGACCTGGTCGCGTTCGAGCGAGTCGACGGCGCAAGCGACGGCGAGGTACGTCTTGCCGGTGCCCGCGGGCCCGACGCCGAACGTGACGTCGTGCGAGACGATTTGCTTCAGGTACTCGCGCTGCGCCGGTGTGCGGCCGCGCAAATCGGCGCGGCGCGTGTAGAGCTTCGGGCCAAGCTCTTCGATGCTTTCGTCATCGAGGCCCGCCGGTTCGTCGAATGGGTGGTCGGGATCGTAGCGGCCCGGGCCCCCTTCGTCTTGTCGCGCATCCGTGCCGCGGTTGCCCGGATGACGCGCTTCGACGAGCGCGAGCTGAATGTCGTCGACCGACAGCGGCTCGCGCGCGCGGTTGTAGAACGTTTCGAGTGCGCCGAGCGCAACTTTCGCGCCGCGTCCGCGAATCGAGATCCGATGGCCGCGCCGCTGCAGCGTGACGTCGAGCGCTTGCTCGATCTGCCGCAGGTTTTCGTCGAGCGGCCCGCAAAGGTTGGCAAGGCGCGCGTTGTCGTCGTGCGGTGCGGTGAATTCCAGGGACGGGGCGGTCTTCAAGGCGAGAGTGCGTTCCTTAATTTAAGCGACGGGCTGCGCATGCTTCGCGAGCACGAGCTCGCCGCGCAGCGAATGGGGATAGGCGCGCGTGATGCGCACGTCGATCATCTGGCCGATCAGCCGTGCATGCGAGGCCACCGGTGCCGGGAAGTTGACGACGCGGTTGTTGGCCGTGCGGCCCGCGAGTTCGGTCGGATCCTTGCGCGCGGGACGCTCGACGAGGATCCGCTCGACGTTGCCGACCATCGATTCGCTGATGCGCACGACGTTGGCATCGATCGTCGCCTGCAAATGTTGCAGGCGTTCGAGCTTGACTTCGCGAGGCGTGTCGTCGTGCAGGTTCGCGGCCGGCGTGCCGGGGCGCGGGCTGTAGATGAACGAGAAGCTCGTGTCGTAGCTCATCTCGCCCACGAGCGCCATCGTCTTGTCGAAGTCGCTTTGCGTTTCGCCGGGAAAGCCGACGATGATGTCGGTGGACAGCGAGAGGTCGGGCCGAATCGCGCGCAAGCGGCGGATCACCGATTTGTACTCGAGCACCGTGTAGCCGCGCTTCATCGCCATCAAGATGCGGTCGGAGCCGTGCTGCACCGGCAAGTGCAGATGCGAGACGAGCTTGTCCACCTTCGCATAGACGTCGATGAGGCGCTGCGTGAACTCTTTCGGATGCGATGTGGTGTAGCGGATGCGTTCGATGCCGGGAATATCGGCGACGTACTCGATCAACGTCGCGAAGTCGGCGATCTCCGTCGCGCCGGCCGTGAGCGCGCCGCGATAGGCGTTCACGTTTTGGCCGAGCAGCGTGACTTCGCGCACGCCTTGGTCGGCGAGGCCGGCGATTTCGGTCAGCACGTCGTCGAGCGGACGCGAGACTTCGTCGCCGCGCGTGTAGGGCACGACGCAGTAGCTGCAGTACTTGCTGCAGCCTTCCATGATCGAGACGAACGCGCTCGGACCGTCGACGCGCGCGGGCGGCAGATGATCGAACTTCTCGATTTCGGGAAACGAGATGTCGACTTGCGCGCGGCCGCTCGCGCGGCGCGCATCGATCATCTGCGGTAGCCGATGCAGCGTTTGCGGACCGAACACGAGGTCGACGTAAGGCGCGCGGGAGACGATCGCCGCGCCCTCCTGGCTCGCGACGCAGCCGCCGACGCCGATCAGCAAGTCGGGTTTCGCCTCTTTGAGCTCGCGCACGCGGCCGAGATCGGAGAAGACCTTTTCCTGCGCCTTCTCGCGCACGGAACAGGTGTTGAAGAGGATGACGTCCGCGTCTTCGGGGGAATCCGTCTTGACGAGTCCTTCGGCGGCGCCGAGTACGTCGACCATTTTGTCGGAGTCGTACTCGTTCATTTGGCAGCCGAAGGTCTTTACATAAACTTTCTTGGTCATGAAGCTCGCCGTTCGCAGTGGTTGACCTGGGGGCGTAGGTAAGTGACGGAAGCCGATAAAGCCGCCGCATAACCCGACATTATAGCCGGTCGGGCGTCGCGCTCCCGGGCCCCCATGGGGCAGCGACCGTTCGAGGCGCCTACCGTTCGGCTCCCGGCAGTTGCGACCAGTCGCGCTCGGCCTGCGCGAACCGCTCGACCAGGAAGTCGAGCAGCGCCCGCACGCGCGGCGGCCGGTAGCGGTTGCGGTGAAACAGCGCGTGCAGCGGCGTATCCCACGCGTAGCGCCACTCTGGCAGCACGATCCGCAACCGGCCCGCGCGCAGATCGGCGCCGATGTCCCAGAGCGATTTCAGGACGATGCCGTAGCCGTCGACAGCCCAGATGCGCGTGACGGCACCGTCGTTCGTCTCGCGCGAGGTCTCGAGCGGCGCGATGTAATCCTCGGTTACGCCATCGCGAACGAAGCGCCACTCGTTGAGCGGTCCCGACGCGATCGTCAGCACGATGCATTGAAATCGCGCCAGATCGGCCGGAGAAACCGGCTCGCCATGCCGCTCCAAATAGCCGGGCGATGCGACGAGCACGCGCCGGTTCGTCGCGAGCGGCCGCGCGATCAGCGACGTATCCTCGCGCGGGCTACCGAAGCGGATCGCGAGGTCGATATCGTCCTGCAGCAGATTCGAGACAGAATCGGCGAGCGTCAGCGCGAACGTGACGTCGGGATAGCGCGCGTTGAACTCGTCGAGCCACGCCATCAGCAAATTGCGGCCGAAATCCGACGTCGTCGAAATGCGGATTTTGCCGCGCACGACGGTGCTGCCGGCCTGCAATTCGGCGTCGGCGTCGTCGAGCGCTTGCAGCGCGCGCATGCAGTGCCGCAAATACAGGCGCCCCTCGTCGGTCAACCGCAACCGCCGCGTCGTGCGCTCGAACAGCCGGGTCGAGAGCGCGGCCTCGAGCTTGGCCAGGCGAGCGCTGGCCGCGGCCGGCGTCAGGCCGAGCTTGCGCCCCGCCGCGGAAATGCCGCCGAGCCGGGCCGCTGCGACGAAAAGGCGAATGTCGCCGAGTCGATCCATCGATTATTCGATTTTGTTTGAAGATGATTCAAGCATGGGCCTCATTATCAAACCATGCTGTTGTTCCGACAATACCGGTTTACGTCACTTTCGCGGGAGCCGCCATGCCCATCCCTTTGCTGGCGCTCGCATTGAGCGCTTTTGCCATCGGCACGACTGAGTTCATCATCATGGGCCTGTTGCCCGACGTCGCGCGCGATCTGGCCGTCTCGATTCCGTCGGCCGGCTTGCTCGTGTCCGGCTACGCACTGGGCGTCGCCGTCGGCGCGCCCATCCTTGCCGTGCTGACGAGCAAGCTGCCGCGCAAGGCGGCGCTGCAGTGGTTGATGGTCGTGTTCGTCGTCGGCAACGTCTTGTGCGCCGTCGCGGGCGACTATCGGATGCTGATGATGGCGCGTGTCGTGACATCGTTCGCGCACGGCTCGTTCTTCGGCATCGGCGCTGTCGTCGCCGCGTCGCTCGTGGCGCGCGAAAAGCAGGCAAGCGCGATCGCGCTGATGTTTACGGGGCTCACGCTCGCCAACGTGCTCGGCGTGCCGTTCGGCACGTTCGTCGGGCAATCGTGGGGCTGGCGCCTGTCGTTCTGGATCGTGGCCGGTCTCGGTGTGCTCTCGCTCGCGGGCGTGACCGCGCTGGTTCCGAACCAGCGCGATACCGGCCCCGTCGGCCTTGCCCGCGAAGTGCGCGTGCTCAAGGAGCCGCAGGTGTGGCTCGCGCTTGCGATGACCGTGCTCGGCTTCGGCGGCGTGTTCGTCGTCTTCACGTATATCGCGCCGATTCTCGAGCAGGTCACGGGCTTTTCGCCGCACGCCGTCACGCTGATTCTCGTGCTGTTCGGCGCGGGCCTGACCGTCGGCAATGTCGTCGGCGGCAAGCTGGCCGACCGTGCGCTGATGCCCTCGCTCATGGGCATTCTCGCCCTGCTGGCGCTCGTGATGGCCGTATTCGCGAAGACGAGTCACCTCGCCGTGCCCGCGGCCGTCACGATATTCGTGTGGGGCATCGCCGCGTTTGCAACCGTGCCGCCGCTGCAAATGCGCGTCGTCGAAAAGGCGAGCCATGCGCCGCACCTGGCTTCGACACTGAATATCGGCGCCTTCAACGTCGGCAACGCAATGGGCGCTTGGCTCGGCGGCCTCGCGCTCACGCACGGCGCGAAGCTCGACGTGCTGCCATGGGTCGCCGTTGCGGTGACCGTCGCGGCGCTTGCGGTGACGCTGCTCGCCGCTTACCTCGACACGCGTCGTGCGCGTGCGCTGCGGACCGTGACGCAGTGCGTTTCCTGAGGTGCGCAGCCGCGACAGAGCGGCTGCTAGGGGCGCGCCTCGAGTTCGACTCCTTGTCCGCCATCGAGCCGATCCGTAGTTGCCGCGGTGCAACAGAGCCCGCGCCGCCCTGAGGGCTTTGTCCGAGGTGCGGGTGAGCCTCGTGTATGCTCTTTTGGGCCGGCTCGGTGCCGGCTCAACATACTCAGTGCGTCTTCAGGGCGGGGCGAAATTCCCCACCGGCGGTATGTCGGCCATGTGCCGGCGAGCCCGCGAGCGCCTGCGGCGATCGGCCTTCCAGGCCGGCTCGCGCGGGGTCAGCAGATCTGGTGCGATGCCAGGGCCGACGGTCACAGTCCGGATGGAAGAAGATGCGCAGACAGTCGCGTTCGCCGCCTCGCTCGGCTCGGCATGCTTTGCTGCGCCGAGGGCGGTGGCATTCGTGCCGGTTTGCGATGCCCTGAAACGTTTTTCGCCATTTTTCTCTCGCGAGGAGCGTTTCACATGTCTTTACCCGTTTCCACGGCGTTCGCCGAACTTCCCTTTCTCGATTCCGCGTTGATGCCCCCGCGCATCGCCCGTGCACTCGATGCGCTACGCGAGGGCTGCGCCGTCGTCTTGCAGGACGATCACGACCGCGAAAACGAGGCCGATCTCATCGTGGCCGCCGAGCGCCTGACCGTCGAGACGATGGCGCTCTTGATTCGCGAGTGCAGCGGAATCGTCTGCCTGTGCTTGCCCGACGAAACGATCCGCGCGCTCGAGTTGCCGCCGATGGTCGCACACAACGAGAGCCGGCACGGCACGGCGTTCACGGTATCGATCGAGGCGCGCCATGGTGTCAGCACGGGCGTATCGGCCGCCGATCGCGTGACGACGATCCGCTCCGCCATCGCTCCAGACGCGAAGCCCGAGGACATCGTGCGCCCCGGCCATGTGTTCCCGTTGCGTGCACAACCAGGCGGCGTGCTCGTGCGCCGAGGCCACACCGAAGGCACGGTCGATCTCGCGGTGCTCGCGGGCTTGTCGCCGGCGGGCGTACTTTGCGAGCTGATGAACGAGGACGGCACGATGACCCGCGGCGCCGACGTCGAGCGTTTCGCCGCCAGGCATGGCTTGCCGATGCTGACGATCGAGGAACTCGTCGCGTTTCGCCGCGCGCTGGCCACCGCGCGCGAGCGCGAATGCTGCGCGAGCGAGGCGTGACGACGACACGATGACGCACTCGGGCGCGGCGAATCCGTCTACGACTGGAGTTGCCCGAACTCGCCGCGCAATCCGGCGGCGATGAGCGTGGGCAACTGTTCCATGCGCTCGACAATGCGTGTGACGCCCAGATTGCGCAGCACCTGCGCGTAGCCCTTGGGGACGTGGCTCGCGCCGACGAACGCGATCGTCTTCATGCCGGCGGCGCGGGCCGCGGACAGGCCCGTCACGCTATCTTCAATGACGAGACAGCGTTCGGGCGCGACGCCGAGTTCACGCGCGGCATGCAAGTAGACATCGGGATGCGGCTTCGGCCGCGCGACTTGCTCGGCGCTGAATACGCGCGGCCCGAAGACGTCGGCGAGCCCGGCGCGCGCAAGCGATGCCGCGATGCGTGCGAGCCGGCTGTTCGAGACGACGGCCGCCGGCAGCGGCACGCGTTCGAGGGCGTCGCGTGCGCCTGCGATCGGGGCGAGCGAGCGCTTGAGCTCGGCTTCGATGCCGCGCTCGACGCCGGCAAGAAAGCCGTCGGGAATCGCGATCTCGAATCGCGATTCGAGATCGGCAAGAAAGGTCGACGTTCGCTGACCGAACGCCGAATGGGCGACGGGATTGAAATCGATGGAGGGGAATTCGGCCGACAGAGCGTGCAGCAGCACGCGGTCGGCAATCACTTCACTGTCGACGAGCACGCCGTCGCAGTCGCAGATGAGATGGTCGAACATGAAGAAAAAGGGCGCACGCTGGTGGCCGGCCTAACCCCGTAGCGCGCTTTGTTGTGTAATAAGACCCCCATGATACGGTATTGGCGTTTTTGCGCCCCGCTTCTCATCCTAGTTTTCAGCCTAGTGCCCAGCTTGGTGCGACGATCGGGGCGCTCGCCTTCGCCTATTCGCAAGACGGCGCGCCCCGGGTGGCTCAGTGCGCGTGCACGTACACCCAAGATGCCATCGCGCCGCCCATGAGCGGGCCGAACACCGGCACCCAGGCGTAGCGCCAGTCGCTGCCGCGCTTGCCTGGAATCGGCAGCAGCGCGTGCATGAGACGCGGGGCGAGGTCGCGGGCGGGGCTCATCGCGTAGCCCGTCGGGCCGCCGAGGGAAATGCCGATACCGAGCACGAGCAAGCCGACGGGCAGGGCGTCGAGCGCGCCGAGCCCCACTTGCGGCGAGGCGAGATAAAGCACGCCGAGGATCAGCACGAAGGTGCAGATCATTTCGGTCATCACATTGTGCGGGACGCTGCGAATCGCGGGCGCCGTGCAGAAGCAGGCGAGCTTGATGTCGGCATCTTCCGTCGACGAAAAGTGCTGGCGATAGGCGAGCCAGACGAGAAACGCGCCGGCCATGCCGCCGAGCATCTGCGCGGTGATATAGCCCGCCACCTTGCTCCAGGCGAACTTGCCGGCGAGCGCGAGGCTGATCGTCACGACGGGATTCAGATGCGCGCCGCTGAACGAGGCCGTCACGTAGACGGCAACGAACACGGCCATCGCCCAGCCCCAGACGATGACGATCAGATCGGCGCCCTTGCCCTTCGTGCGCGCGAGCAGCACGTTGGCGACGGAGCCGTTGCCGAGTAGCACGAGCAGTGCGGTGCCCAGAAATTCCGCGATCAGGGGTGACATGGTTATGTGTCTCCGGAATGACTATGGTGGTTGATTGTTGGTCGAGTTACGCGCGCTCAGCTTGCGTCGGCCCACGCCTTGGCGGCGTTGACGGCCCGCTGCCAGCCCGCGGTGCATAGCTGCACGTCGGCCTGCTGCATGGCCGGCGAGAAGCGGCGATCGAGCTGCCATTGGCTTTGGAGCTCGCCCACGTTGCCCCAATAGCCGACGGCGAGGCCCGCGAGGTAGGCGGCGCCGAGCGCCGTCGTTTCGCTGATGCGTGGACGCACGGCCGCCACGCCGAGCAAGTCGGATTGGAACTGCATGAGCAGATTGTTCGCGCAGGCGCCGCCGTCGACGCGTAACTCGCCGATCTTGATGCCCGAATCGGCTTCCATCGCTTTGAGCACGTCGAGCGATTGATAGGCGATCGAATCGAGCGCGGCGCGGGCGATGTGGGCACTCGTCGTGCCGCGCGTCACGCCGAACAGCGTGCCGCGTGCGCGCGGATTCCAATGCGGCGCGCCGAGGCCGGCGAACGCGGGCACGAGATAGACGCCGTCGCTGTGTTCGACGCTGCTTGCCAGCGCTTCGATTTCCGATGCACTCTTGATGATGCCCAGGCCGTCGCGCAGCCATTGCACGACGGCACCCGCGATGAAAATGCTGCCTTCGAGCGCGTAGTTGACTTCGTTGCCGATCTGCCACGCGAGCGTCGTGACGAGGTTGTTCTTCGATTCGATGGGTTTCTCGCCCGTGTTCATCATCAGGAAGCAGCCGGTGCCGTAGGTGTTCTTGACCATGCCCGTCTTCGTGCACATTTGCCCGAACAGCGCGGCCTGTTGATCGCCTGCGATGCCCGCGAGCGGAATCTTCGAGGCGAAGACGGTCGTTACCGTCGAGCCATACACCTCGGACGACGCGCGCACCTCGGGCAGCATGCTGCGCGGAATGTCGAGTGCCTCGAGCAAGTCGCTATCCCATTGCATCGTGTGAATGTTGAACAGCATCGTGCGCGACGCGTTGGTGACGTCGGTGATGTGCAGCGCATGCTTCGTGAAGTTCCAGACGAGCCAACTGTCGACCGTGCCGAACGCGAGCTTGCCTTGCTTGGCCTTCTCTCGCGCGCCGTCGACGTTATCGAGAATCCAGCGGATTTTGGTGGCGGAGAAGTAGGCATCGATCGGTAGCCCCGTCTTCGCCCGCACCTTCTCTTCGAGTCCTTGCGCTTTCAATTGATCGCAGAGCCCGGCGGTGCGGCGGTCTTGCCAGACGATTGCGTTGTAGATCGGCTGGCCCGTCTCGCGATCCCAGACGATCGTGGTTTCGCGCTGGTTCGTGATGCCGATGGCGGCGATGGCCGTGCCGTTGACACCCGCGCGCGTGACGGCCTCGGCCGCGACGCCGGCTTGCGTCGACCAGATCTCCTGCGGGTCGTGCTCGACCCAGCCCGGCTGCGGGTAGATCTGGCGGAATTCCTTCTGAGCGACCGAGACGATGTTGCCCTTGTGGTCGAACAGCATGGCACGCGAGCTCGTGGTGCCTTGGTCCAGCGCGAGGATGTATTGATCCTGCATTGTCTCTTCTCCATGTGTTGTCGTGATATGCCGTGGGCGTCAGCCGCGCAAGGCTACGGGGTGCATCAGGTCATGCGGGTACTGCCATTCGGGAACCGGCTTTGCGCGCTCAGCCGGCCAATGCGGACGGAGTGCGCTGCGCACTCGATATCGGTGAACGAGCGAACCAGGCGTCGATCTCGCTCGCCACGTGCTCGATCGTGTCCGGCCGCAGATGCAGGCCGATCTTCGAGCGGCGCCAGAGAATGTCCTCGGCGCTGCGTGCCCATTCGACGTCGCGCAGATAGCGCAACTCTTGTTCGAACAAGCCCGGCGCGAATTCCTGGCCGAGCTCCGCGAGCGTCTTGGCCGTGCCGAGCAGCTTGGTTGCGCGCGTGCCGTAGGCCCGTGCGTAGCGGCGGGCGAGGTCAGCCGGTAGCCACGGATGTTCGTTTGCGAACTTTGCGGCGAACGGCTCGAATTTCGCGTGGGGAATGTCGCCGCCGGGCAGCGGCGCGCGCGCAGCCGTCCAAGCGCCTTTGGCGATCGGCATGACCGACGCCAGACGGTCGACCGCTTCTTCCGCGAGCTTGCGAAACGTGGTGATCTTGCCGCCGAAGACCGACAGCAGCGGCGCCTCGCCGGTGCCTGCGTCGAGTTCGAGCCGGTAATCGCGCGTGACGGCCGAGGGGTTGTCGGCCCCTTCCTCCTCGAGCAGCGGCCGCACGCCCGAGTAGGTCCAGCAGACATCGGCCGGCGTGATCTTGCGCTTGAAGTAGCGGTTGATCGATTCGCACAGGTAGCGCGTTTCGTCTTCGGTGATGGCGACTTTCGACGGATCGCCGTGATATTCGATGTCGGTGGTGCCGATCAGCGTGAATTCGCGTTCGTAGGGAATCGCAAAAATGATCCGCTTGTCGGGGTTCTGGAAGATATAGGCGTGATCGTGGTCGAACAGACGCCGCGTCACGATGTGGCTGCCCTTGACGAGCCGTACGCTGTGGTGCGCGCCACGGCCGAGCGCATCGTGCAGTAGTTGGCCCACCCACGGGCCCGCCGCGTTCGCGATGGCGCCGGCCCGGACGTCGAGACGCGAACCGTCGGCGCGCGACAATTGCGCATGCCACTCGCCGCCCGCGCGCACCGCCCCGACGAGCTTCGTGCGCGTGAGCACGGCCGCGCCGCGCTCCGCGGCGTCGAGCGCGTTGAGCACGACGAGGCGCGCATCGTCGACCCAGCCGTCCGAATAAACGAAGCCGCGCGAGATCGAATCGACGAGCGGTGCGCCGGCCGCATGGCGGCGCATATCGATGCCGCGGGACCCGGGAAGCAGTTCGCGACGCGCGAGATGGTCGTAAAGGAACAGGCCCGCGCGGATGAGCCAGGCCGGGCGCAGATTCGGCATGTGCGGCATCACGAAGCGCAGCGGCCACATGATGTGCGGGGCCGTGCGCAACAGCGTTTCGCGCTCCTGCAGCGCCTTGCGCACGAGGCCGAACTCCTTGTACTCGAGGTAGCGCAACCCGCCGTGTATGAGTTTCGTGCTCGAGGACGACGTATGCGAGGCCAGATCGTGCTGCTCGACGAGCAGCACGGACAAGCCGCGTCCGGCTGCGTCGCGCGCGATGCCCGCACCATTGATCCCGCCGCCCACGACGAGCAGATCGTATCGACTGCCATGCGTCACTTGCTCTGTCCCCTCTGATGCCCTACGGCTATCGCTGAAATAAAACGAACCTATCAATGTTCGTTTGCGAAATTTAACGAACATATTCGAAAAAGTAAAGGCGGCGTTTAGGGTTCGAATTCGAACCGAGCATGCAGGCATGGGTGAAACGGGCGCGCGAAGGGGCTACCATTTCGAAAAAGCGACTTCAGAGGTGTGCGATGCGTGGATGGATGACGGCGGTGGCGTGTGTAGGCACGATGCTCGTGTCCGGGTGCGTTGGCGTGTTCGCGGGGACGCCCAGTTTCTCGGCGCTTCAGGCGACATGCGGCGGCGCGCAGCCGGACTATGGCGCGGATGCGCAGCCTGTGTATTCGGCGTTGTTCGATGCATACGTGGCACACCGCCACGGGCGCCTTTCGCAGGGCGATTACTGCGGATTCGAAAGCGACATCGCGAGCCACTACCGCGCGCGCGAGGCCGGTGGCCCCGATGCGAAGCGCGTATGGGCGGAGTACTTCAACGCTCAGCGGGCGAAAGCGATCGGTTGGCGGGCGCAGGTCGACCCGACGTTGCGCGGCGGGTAGTCGCGCGGCGAACGGCGCGATGCGCGACCTTGGCCGCGAGGCGGACGCGCACGGCGGCAACGAGTCAACGCCTCGACTCGTTTTCAGCTACGGTTCGGATGAGATGGCGGCTGCGCATGGCCCGCGCGAGGGCGCTAGAGCCCATGCGCGCAACCGCGGCAGCGGCAAAAAGCCAAGCGGAAGCTAGGAGAAGCGTTTGATCGCGCGAATCGCCGAGTCGCCGGACTCGGTCAAGCGCCATTGCTGATGGCCCGAGCCGAGACTTTCGAGTTGCACGAGTTGCTGCTCGAGCAGGGCGTCGAGTTCTTCGCGGTCCATATCGACTTGGTTGGGGGCGTCCTTGACGAGTAGCAACGTGGCGAATTCATGCGGACTCAGCATTGTTCTCTCCATGGGCAATCGGATTGCCTCGGCAGCGGCTGTTCGGCTGCCGTGCGCTCAACCTATCGGGAGTAGGCAAGCGATCGTCTCGGCACGCGTTCGGCATCTCGGCACGCATGCGTCGGGGAACTGGAGTGTAGTCAAGCGCCCGTTTATATCCAAATCGTCCCCTGAAAATTTTCCGTTTGACAACGCTGCCGTAGGGAAGCGGTTCGCCTATCGCGGCAACTTCGCGAATTTACTTGAGCTTTCGCGTGCGATGCAGCATGGAATAAGGCGCCCGCCCTGCTCAATCGGTCTTAGCGACATACACTTGGGTGCCGGCCGCCGCGAGCGTCTCGGCGATCTCCGGCGGCGCCGGTTGATCGGTGAACAGCGCGTCGATCTGGCTCAGGTGGCCTTGGCGCACGAGGGCGGGGCGGCCGAACTTCGAGTGATCGGCGGCCAGGAAGGCGGTGCGGGCATGCTCGATGATGGCCTCCGACACGCGCACTTCGCGCGTGTCGAAGTCGCGCAGCGTGCCGTCGAACTCGATGCCCGACGTGCCGATGATCGCGAAGTCGACTTTGAATTGCCGGATGAAATCGATGGCCAGCTCGCCTACGATGCCCTTGTCCCACGGGCGCACGATGCCGCCCGTGATGAGCACCTCGCATTCGGGATAGCCGCTCATCATGTTGGCGACGTTCAGGTTGTTCGTGATGACGCGCAGGCCGCGGTGCCGGTTCAAGGCGCGCGCGACTTCCTCGGTCGTCGTGCCGAGGTTGATGAACAGCGAGGCCTGATCGGGGATGTGGGTGGCGACGAGCGCGCCGATGCGGCGCTTTTCATCATGGAACATGCGCTGGCGCGCCGTGTACGAGACGTTCTCGGAACTCGTCGGCAGTGTCGCGCCGCCGTGGTAGCGGCGCAGCAGATTCATGTCGGCGAGCCAGTTGACGTCGCGGCGAATCGTTTGCGGCGTGACATTGAAGTGCGAAGCCAGGTCATCGACCGTCACGAAGCCGTCGCGCTGCACCCAGTCGAGCAACGCCTGTTGGCGTGCGTTCAGGCTCAGGCGTGGGTCTCGGCTCATGGCATGCGGCAGGACAGTGAAAGTGAGGACATTGTAAGACCTTCACGTATTCTCCTTTTTGCAAAAGAATCGTTTTCAGAGCGAGATTGCGACAAATGAACCGTTTCGACTGGCACAACCCCTATCCCACGCCGCGCCTGCCGGTGTTCGCCCGCAACGTGGTATCGACTTCCCATCCGCTGGCCGCCCAGGCCGGCTTGCGCGCGCTTTGGCAGGGCGGCAATGCCGTCGATGCGACGATCGCGGCGGCGGCCGTTCTGACCGTGGTGGAGCCGGTTTCGTGCGGCCTGGGCGGCGACGCATTCGCGCTCGTCTGGGACGGCGCGACACTGCACGGGCTCAACGCCTCGGGTGTCGCCCCGGCGGCCTGGAGCGTCGACTACTTCACGCAGCGCTACGGCGAAGCCGGCGGCGTAGCGGTGCAACCCAAGCGCGGCTGGGATACGGCCACGGTGCCCGGCGTGATCGCGGGTTGGGAGGCGCTGCATGCCAAGTTCGGCTTGCTGCCGTTCGGCGACCTGATGGCGAGCGCGATCGAGATCGCCGAGCGCGGCTACGCCGTTGCCAGCATCGTCGCGCGAAAGTGGGCCGCGGCGGTGCCCGAGTTGAAGGACCAACCCGGCTTCGCCGATACCTTCATGCCGCACGGGCGCGCGCCGCTCGTGAGCGAACTCGTGCGCCTGCCTGGCCACGCGCGCACGCTGCGGCTGCTGGCGACGCAAGGGCCGCGTGCATTCTATGAAGGCGAGCCGGCTCAGCGCATCGCGACATTCGCGCGCGAGGGCGGCGGCGCGATGACCGCCGCCGATCTGGCCGATTACCGGCCGATGTGGGTCGAGCCGATTGGGAAAGATTACCGCGGCCGTACCGTCCATGAAATTCCACCGAACGGCCAAGGCATCGCGGCGTTGATTGCGCTGGGCATTCTGGAGCGGTTCGACTTGGGTTCGCTCTCGCGCGACGGCATCGACTCGCAGCATCTGCAAATCGAGGCGATGAAGCTCGCGTTCGCCGATGTATATCGCTACGTGGCCGACCCGCGCGCGATGGACGTGACGCCCGAGCAGATGCTCGACGATGCCTATCTGGACTCACGCGCCGCGTTGATCGACCCGAAGCGCGCGACGCAATTCGCGTTCGGCATGCCGCGAGCCGGCGGCACGATCTATCTGACCGCCGCTGACGAGCACGGGATGATGGTGAGCTTCATCCAGTCGAATTACATGGGCTTCGGCTCGGGCGTCGTGGTGCCGGACACCGGCATCGCGCTGCAAAATCGCGGCTGCGGGTTTTCGATGGACCCGCGTTCGCCCAATGTCGTCGCGGGCGGAAAGCGGCCGTTTCACACCATCATTCCGGCATTCGTGACCGAGCGCATCGACGGTCGGCAATTGCCGGTGATGAGTTTTGGCGTCATGGGCGGCGACATGCAGCCGCAGGGGCATCTGCAATCGGTCGTGCGGATGCTCGACTACGGTCAGCAGCCGCAAGCGGCTTGCGATGCGCCGCGTTGGAAGGTCAATCGCGATTTCACGCTCGACATCGAGTCGACGTTCGACGGTGGTGTCGCGCATGCGCTCGAGGCGCGCGGGCATCGGATCAAGGCGATCGACGATCCCTATATGGACTTCGGCTCGGGGCAATACATTTGGAAGCTGTCGCATGACGAGCCGGAGCGCGGGTATGTCGCGGCCAGCGATACGCGGCGCGACGGGCTGGCGGCGGGGTTTTGAAACAACTGCCAAGCTTGCGGCGCTTGCTGGGCGGGGTGGGGCGCGTCACATCGTCGTCTCACAATTTAGGTGAATCGAATTTTGGGTTATTGGCCGATACGATAGCAAGCGGCCCATTCTCTTCGGATAAATCCGAGTTTGGTTGCTGTGTCGTCGTTTGGCGCGTCACGTTCATTCGAATCCATGCCTCATAAAAAGCGGGTTGGCTTTGAACCGAGGAAAAGATCGGCATGGATTTCAATGCGCGTTTCGAGGCGGCATACGCTAGGGGTTCGCAGCGTGGCCGTTTGATTCGACTCGATACGCCGCTGCGACGCGATATGCGCGATTGGCAGGAACAAACGGGCGAGCAAATCGTCGCCGACGTCTTCGATCAGCATCCGCAGGCGCAGGGTGCTTATCGGTTCGATTTGCGCGAAGCGATGCCGCAGTATTCGAATCGCGTGCAATGGGAAGACGATTGGACCTTCGTGCATCGGAGCTTGGAAGAGGCGGCTACTTCGATCCCGATACGAACACGCAGTACGCGTTGTTCGCCTATACGCTGAAGAAAAGGAAGTCATAGGGCGTTCGTTCGTGCTGCTTGGTCCGTGTCTTGCGCTCTTTCTTGTATCTCAGCGACGATGGCCACCGGCTCCAACGCCGGCCTGCCAGGCGAGTTCATCAGGCGAGTTCGACGGCAGCGTCAGGTGTTTGAACCCTTTTTTAAGCCCGCGCTCGTGATCGTGGCTTTGCGTCCCGGTACTCCCCGCACTGTCGTCATTTTCCGTCATTGGAATCAATCGTCTAACACATCGTAATACGGTCGTTGTTCCCGGCTGCACCGCTTTCGGAACTGCGCTCATGCATCGGTGGTCTGTGCACAGTGTGAAAGCACATTCGCGGAACTCCGGCTAAGATCCGGGGGTATAACGTTTAACGACATTCACCGTACCGCATTTCGATATCTGCAACCGGTTTCTGCGCGTGGGTACCCGCCGCGCAACTTGGGAGCGATGCATGCGGTTTTGGGAGCGCAACGTCATGACTATCGACTCCGACCACGTGATGCCTTGGCGCATCGAAGACATCGATCTGACGCGCATCGATCGTCAGCGTGCCGCAGCCAACGAAGATTTGTTGCTGTTGCTGTGCGCGGCGTCGTTCATCGAGAGCGGCACCGATCTCTATACGAGCAACCTCACGGCCTACTTCGACGGCGACCCCGAAGTCTCCGCATGGCTGAACCATGAATGGGAGCCCGAGGAACTGCAGCACGGCCGTGCACTGAAAGCCTACATCGCGTATGTGTGGCCTGAATTCGATTGGGACACGGCGTTTCGCCACTTCTTCGACGAGTATTCGAAAACCTGCTCGATGGAAGAGTTCGAAAAGACCCGCGCGCTCGAGATGGTCGCGCGCTGCGTCGTCGAGACGGGCACTGCCACGCTGTATCGTGCGATCAATGAATGCTCCGACGAGCCCGTCCTCAAGGAACTCACCGATCACATCCGCACCGACGAAGTGCGCCACTACAAGCACTTTTTCAAATACTTCAAGAAGTACAACGTGATCGAAGGCAACGGCCGGCTTGCCGTGCTGGGCGCGCTGATGCGGCGCGTGATGGAAATCAAGAGCGAGGATTCGGAGATTGCGCTGCGTCACGTGTTCGCGATTCGCTATCCCGAGCGCGTGCACGATTCGGCCTATAACCGCGAAAAGGCCGCGCGCATCAGTTCGCTCGTGCGGCGCAATTTGTCCGCCGACATGTGCGTGAAGATGCTGCTCAAGCCGCTCGATATTCCCGCGCGCCTCCAATCCGGTGTGCATTACCCGCTCGCCAAAGTCGCGCAGCATGTCTTCTTCCGGTGAACCGCACGCGGCCCGTGCGCTCGATCAGCGCGCATTCGATGAATGGCCGCCCGCACTGCGAGCGCTGTTCGACGGCACGACGCTCGTAGCGAAGATCGGCTTCACGGCGTCCTTGATCACGCGCGATGCCGGTGGGCATCTGCGCACCTCCCTGCTTGGCATCGGCGAGTTGTACGCGCCCGATGCTCGATCGCTCGCGTTTGCGCTCTGGCCCACTTCGCGTGCCGCGCGCACGCTCAAGGGGGGCCAAGAGCAGGCGGTCCACGCGCCGGCGCTCGACAACGAGCATCGACGCATACGCGCCGCGCTCACGTTCGTGCACGACGGCGCGTTCTATCAAGTGCAGTTGGCGGTCGAACCCATGAGCGAAGGCGGGGAAGCGGCGCGCAGTGGCCTTGCGCTGTTCGTTGCGTCGATCGACGCCGGCGAAGCTCAGGAGGTAGGCTATGCGCGCCTCACGAGCGGCATCGCCTTCGACCTCTCGGGGCAGGCCGGCGAGCAGCAAGCCGTGCTCGATCGTTGGCAGCGGCAGGTCGACGAATTGCGGCAAGTAGCCAACCGACGGCAAGCAGCCGCCCCGCCGGCGAGGGACTGACGGCTGGCGAGGGGCGGGTGGGAGCGGCGAAGGGCTTGACGGCTGGCAGGCCGCAAACGGTCGGCAAGTGCCGATTGCCGCACGGGCTGGCTGCCAGCAGGACGTCGGCAAGCAGCCAAGCGCCTGCTTGCCGCCAAAAGCGGCGCGGCTGATCAGCCGCGCTGAACGTTGCGCGTCGGCGCAGCTTTGCGCGTTTTGCCGCCAAGCAACGCGCCCGGATCGTTTTGCTGGCGCCGACGATCATCTTGGCCGGCCGCCGCATCACTCCCCGCATTACGACGCTGTCCTTCGGTTTTTTCGTGCCCAGCGCCGCGCGCCGGCTGCTGACCTTGCGGCTGTGCGGCGCGCCCTTGCGGCTTGGCTTGGGACTGCGAACGGCCTGGCCCTTGCGACTTGCCCTGCCCCTGCGGCTTACCTTGCCCCTGCGGCCGGCCTTGCGGCTGCGCCGTTTTCGCCTTCTGCCCTTGCGGCTTAGCCGGGCGGTTTCCCTGCTCGTTTTCTTGGCCGCCTTGCCCGTCGCGTCGAGGCGCAGTGGGTCGCGATGCTTGCTGGCCGCCCTGCGGGCGTGCGTTGTGCTTGGGCTGCTCGCTCGTGCGGGGCTGACGGCCCGTATTTCCTCGGCCTCCCCGCTGCTGAATCGGCTCGGGCTTCGCATTCGGATCGGGCTCGAAGCCGGCGATGACTTCCTGCTCGATCGTGCGCTTGATCAACTTCTCGATGTCCTTGAGCAACTGCCGTTCGTCGACGCAGACGAGCGACACCGCCTCACCGCTCGCTCCCGCGCGGCCCGTGCGGCCGATGCGATGCACGTAGTCTTCCGGTACGTTCGGCAGATCGTAGTTGACGACGTGCGGCAACTGATCGATGTCGATGCCGCGCGCGGCGATGTCGGTCGCAACGAGCACTTGCAGCGTGCCGTCCTTGAATTCGGCCAGCGCGCGCGTACGCGCCGATTGGCTCTTGTTGCCGTGGATCGCGAGCGCGCTGACCCCGTCTTTCGTCAGTTGCTCGGCGAGCCGGTTCGCCCCGTGCTTCGTGCGCGTGAAGACGAGCACTTGGAACCACGCGTGCTGGCGAATCAGATGCGTGAGCAACTCGCGCTTGCGGTCGCGATCGACCGGGTGAATCTTTTGTGCGACGAGCTCGGCCGTCGTATTGCGGCGAGCCACCTCGATCAGCGCCGGCGCGTCGAGCAGGCTATCCGCGAGGGCTTTGATCTCGTCGGAGAACGTCGCCGAGAACAGCAGATTCTGCCGTTTTGCGGGCAAACGCGCGAGCACACGCTTGATGTCGTGGATGAAGCCCATGTCCAGCATGCGATCGGCCTCGTCGAGCACGAGGATCTCGAGCTTGGAGACGTCGATCGTCTTTTGCTGCATGTGGTCGAGCAATCGCCCCGGCGTCGCGACGACGATATCGACGCCGCGCTTGAGGGCGTCGATTTGCGGGTTGATGCCCACGCCGCCGAACAACACCGTCGATTTGAGCTTCAGGTACTTGCCGTAGGCACGCACGCTTTCTTCGACTTGGGCTGCGAGCTCGCGCGTCGGCGTCAGGATCAGCGCGCGTACCACGCGTTTGCCGGCTGCGCCGCCCGGTGCGGGCGTGACGCTTAGACGCTGCAGGATCGGCAGCGTGAACCCGGCCGTCTTGCCGGTTCCGGTTTGGGCGCCGGCGAGGAGGTCGCCGCCACCGAGCACGGCGGGGATGGCCTGTTGTTGAATCGGCGTCGGCGACGTATAGCCGAGCTCATTGACGGCTCGCACCAGCGGTTCGGACAAGCCTAGGGAATCGAATGACATAAAGGGTTCTTTGCAATGCGGTGAGGCGGCCGGCGGTGGTCTCGATGCAAGCGCGAGGACGGCTTGCTCGGACTCGGCGTTCGTGGCGCCGGTTGGCCGCGTGAATCCAGGGCGCAACGGATGTGCCTGCGCCTGAAATGAGAAGGGCGCGGCCGCGGTTGCCCGCGTGACCGCGCCCGAGTAGCGTCATGCAATTAATCGAGCGGCGCCGAGCGCAGATCGCTTACTTGCTGCGGCGACACCGGCGTACCGTGGTTGCCCCACGACATCCGGATGTACGTGACGACAGCCGCAACTTCCTCGTTCGACAGCGATTGCGCGAACGGCGGCATGCCGTACGGATGCGGATTGCCTTCCGTGCTCGGCGGATAGCCACCGTTCAGCACCATGCGGATCGGGTTGACCGCCGAGGGCATCTGAATCGACTGGTTGTTCGCGAGCGGCGGGTAGGCCGGCGGTTTGCCGAGGCCGTTGTCGGCGTGGCACTTCGCGCAGTTGTCGCCGAAGATCTTCTTACCCGTTTGCAGCAACTCGTCGCCAAACTTCTCCGACGTTTCGTACTGCATCGTCTCGGGCGCTTCGTGCTTTTGCGGGATCGTCTTCAGGTACGTCGCCATCGAGCGGATGTCTTCGTCCGACATGTACTGCAGGCTGTTGTGGACGACCTCGGCCATCGGACCGAACACGGCGCCGCGCTCGGAGACGCCGTTCTTGAGCAGATCGCCGATGTCCTTGATGTCCCATTCGCCGAGACCGGCTTCCTTATTCGACGTCAGCGACGGCGCATACCAGTTCTGCAACGGGATCAAGCCGCCGGCGAATGCCGACGAATTCACGGGGCCGCCCATCAGATTGATCGACGTATGGCACATCGTGCAGTGGCCGAGGCCTTCGATCAAATACGCGCCGCGGTTCCATTCGACCGATTTCGTCGGATCGTCCTTGTACGTGCCTTCACGGAAGAACAGCGTACGCCAGCCGATCAACAGATTGCGGTTGTTGAACGGGAAGCGCAACTCGTGCGGACGGCTCGGCACGGCCACCGGCGGCACCGAGCGCAGGTAGGCGTAGATCGCGTCCGAATCGGCGCGCGTGACCTTCGTGTAGCTCGCGAACGGGAACGCCGGATAAAGCAGGCTGCCGTCCTTCGACCGGCCCGTGTGGAGCGCGCGGTAGAAGTCGTCGGCCGACCACTTGCCGATACCGTATTGATCGTCGGGCGTGATGTTCGGCGTATAGAGCGTGCCGAACGGCGTGGCCATCGGCAGGCCGCCGGCGAACTGTTGACCGCCGCGCACTGTGTGGCAGGCGATACAGTCGCCGGCGCGCGCGAGATACTCGCCGCGCTTGATCAGCGCGGCTTGATCGGCCGGAGTGGCCGCTTCGGCCGAACCGTTGTGCAGGTTGTCACTGCCCGACCAGAGGACGGGCACGAGCGCGGCGGCGGCAACGACGAGCGCCGATAGAGCGAACAGGGACTTGCGTTTCATAGGTGTGTCTCTCCTCGCGCTTACTGTGGTTCGCTACCGCAGGCAAGCGGAGTCTTCATCGAGCGGGCCGGAGCCGGAACGGGGTTGGACGGGGCGGGTTGCGTCGACAGCCACGCGGCGACTGCCGTCACGTCTTCGTCCGTCAGGCGCGACGCGATTTCGTGCATGCAATCGGGGGCGATCGCGTGGCGCGTGCCCGAACGCCATGCGCCGAGCTGCGCGCTGATGTAATCGCTATGCAAGCCGACGAGGCCCGGGATGGCAGGTTCCATGCCCGTCAGCGCCTTGCCGTGGCAGGCCGCGCAAGCGGGCACGTTCTGCGCCGCGACGCCGTGCAGGACGATTTCCTTGCCGCGCGCGAGCACGTCGTTCGATACCGTGGGCTTGGACGGCGTCGGGTACGGCGGACGCTGCTGCGAGAAGTACGTCGCGATCTGGCGCAGGTAGTCGTCGGAGAGGTACGTGACGAGGTAGTTCATCGGCGGGTACTTGCGCCGGCCCGCGCGGAAGTTCTCGAGCTGGTTGTACAGATATTGGGCCGGCTTGCCCGCGAGGCGCGGGAAGTAGTCGTTATCAGTGCCTTGGCCGTGTGAACCGTGGCAGGCCGTGCAGCCTTGCACGCGCTGCTCCATCGTGTCGGGGGCTTTGGGCTGACTCTGAGCTTGTGCTGCGCTGTAAGCACCGGCACCGCCAATCAAGAGAAGGGCGAGTAGCGGGCGGAAAATGCGTCTGGAAGACACGCGTAACTCCATCGTTATTCGGGGACCTACCGGGCTACGATCGGCTCGGTATGGCTCTGCGGCTTGATATGGGTGGTTCGATGCGCGATGTTGCAGCGGTCGTCGCGGCAGGCAAGCCGTCGGCCAGGCGCTCGAGCAGGCCGGGCGCTGCGACGCAGCATTCTATCATCGATGGGGGGCATCGGCTATTTGCCGGAAGCGCCGTGAACCGGTCGAGACACGACGACGCGACAATTTGCCGCGTGTAACGGCGTCGCGGCGCGCGTTTCGCGGTCGCGGCGCTCTCGCGCATCGGTGTCTCCTTTTTGCACATCGACGGTGGCCGATGGGCGTTCGACACCTTCGCGCGCGGCGTTCTTCGCACGTACACTCTCGCCTGCGGCGCTCGCGCGCAAAGCCCCGCCGCCCATGGTTGCACCGGCACGGCCGTCGTGCATTTCAACGTCCTTTCGATTTTCTTCCAATGACGTTTCTTTTTGCGCTTCACCGCCGCGCGCGCGGCATGCGGCTTCCTCGTTTCCCATCGCACGGGTCGAGAGGCCAATGAACATGACGGGACTCTCGGTGGGACAGGTCGCGCTCGCGGCGCTCATGAACATCACGTATGCCTTCGCGATCGGCTCGACGCTGCTCGAACGCTGGCTCGCGTTCGAGGGCCAGTTCGCACGGCTCGCCTGGCAGCGCGCACGCGCGTCGCTCGTCGCGGCATCCTTCGCGCTCGTGCTGTCGGACGTGCTCTGGCTTCTGTATCAGTCCGCGTCGATGAGCGGCCTTTCGCTCGTGCGCGCGATCCCGGAGATACCGATCGTGCTCGGCCAGACCCAGGTCGGCCATGCGTGGTGCGTCGCGTTCGGCGGCGCAATTCTCATGTTGGCGACGGCGCTGGCGAGTCGCGGCGGCCGCGCCGGTCAGGCCGTGTTTTGGCTGGCCGCGCTCGTCGTCGCGCTCGGGAAAGCGTCGATCGGGCACGCGGCCGACGCGGGCCCGTGGTCGATTGCCGTTGCGGTGCAGGCGCTGCACGTTCTATCGACGGGCCTCTGGGGCGGCGTCGTTCTCGCCGGTGGGCTCTCGGTGCTGCCGACACTCGACACGTCGACGACACGCGGCGTGCTGATCCGCATCGCCGGGCGCGTGTCTTACGTGGCGGCGCTGGCGTTGGTGGTCGTCGTCGCGACGGGGCTGTTCAACGCGCAGCGTGGGCTCGGCGGTTCGCTGGCGCCGCTCTCGGGCAGCGGGTGGGGGCACGTGCTCACGCTCAAGGGCGCGCTCGTGCTGCTCGCCGTGCTGCTCGGCGCGTTGAACCGAACGTTGGCCCTGCCGCGGCTGCGCCGGACGGCATCGACCACGGATGCTCACACGTTCAACAACGTGCTGCATTTGGAGGCGCTCGTGATGATCGGCATCTTCATCGTTGCGGCCGTGCTTGCGCACATGGCGCCCGGCTCGATGCCGTCCCATTGAGCCGGCCGCGCGCACTGCGCGTGCGATCGCGATCTTGCGCGCGGCGGCCGACGCCTGACGTTTTCGTCCGCGATGTCTCACTAACGAGACGAGGACGGCCGCGAGCCCGTGCGCACGTTGCCGCGCCTAGCGGCGAACGCGCCGGCGAGCCGCGAGGCGCGGCGCGACTGCGCCGTGCGCTGCGAACGACGCCCGTCGCGGGCCTGGGCGCGGGCGCTCGGCGGCGCGGGGTGCGGCGCGAGTAAGCAGGCGCCGGATCGGGTGCGGTTATTCATAGCCGAGCCTGTGACTGAGGATGGGTGAGAGAAACAGCGCGAGGGCCGCGCCGATGATCTTGCCTTCCAGCTCGGCCGACGGCGCATGGACGACGTAAGTGTGCGAGAGCACGTCCACGAGCTGCGGCGCGCAGTAGAGCGCGGCAACGCCGATCGCGCATTTCTCGACGACGGCGATCGGCCAACCGCGGCTGAGCGCGGTGGCGGCCGCCAGCACGCGCAATACGCTGAACACGACGAGCGCGCCCACGGCTGCTTGCTCGCGGATCAAATAGTCCGGTAGGAATTCCCCCATGGCCCGCTCTCCCTGACGTTGTCGTTTTGTGGGAGCAGGAATGCAAGGAGTGGGCCAATGCAGGGGCATGCGTCGCGCCGGCACGGTGGCGCGCTTATGCGACAAGCCTTTCGGCATCCCTGTCGGGTGCGGCCAAGCGAATGAAATGCGGGGTGGGGCGTGCCGTCCGCAAAAAGTGTTGCGTCCGTGAACGATGGCGTGTTGTGGCGTGCGGCGCTAAAGCGCGACGATGGCGGCCGCAGTGTCGGGATGAGCGAGGGGCGAGCGCCGACGCGGCCGCATGCCCCTCGCGTGCAAGCGCAAGCGCGACTGTGAGGCCGCGCTTGCCTGCTGCTGCTACCACTCGGCGACGCTGCCGTCGGCGTGTCGCCAGACCGGATTGCGCCAGCGATGGCCGACCTTCGCCATCTCGCGCACCTTCGCTTCGTCGACGTCGATGCCGAGTCCGGGGCCCTGCGGGATCGCGACGAAGCCACCGTCGTACTTGAAGACTTCGGGGTTGTGCAGGTAGTCGAGCAGGTCGTTGCCTTGGTTGTAGTGAATCCCGAGGCTTTGCTCCTGGATGAACGCGTTGTAGCTGACCGCGTCGAGCTGCAGGCATGCCGCGAGCGCGATCGGCCCGAGCGGGCAGTGCAGCGCGAGGCCGACGTCGTAGGCTTCGGCCATCGACGCGATCTTGCGGCATTCGGTAATGCCGCCCGCGTGCGAGGCGTCGGGCTGGATGATGTCGACGTAGCCGCCCGCGAGGATCGATTTGAAGTCCCAGCGCGAGTAGAGCCGCTCGCCGAGCGCGATCGGCGTATTCGTTTGATTCACGATGTCGCGCAGCGCTTCGACGTTTTCCGACAGCACGGGCTCTTCGATGAAGAGCAGCTTGTACGGATCGAGTTCTTTGGCGAGTACTTTCGCCATCGGCTTGTGGATGCGCCCGTGAAAATCGACGCCGATGCCCACGTGCGGGCCCACCGCTTCACGCACCGCGGCGACGTTCGCGATCACCTGCTCGACCTTGTCGTAGGTATCGACGATCTGGACTTCCTCGGAGCCGTTCATCTTGAGCGCCTTGAAGCCGCGTTCGACGACGGCACGCGCGTTGTCGGCGACGTCGTGCGGGCGATCGCCGCCGATCCACGAGTAGACCTTGATGCGATCGCGCACGGCCCCGCCGAGCAGCGCATGCACGGGCACGCCGTGATGTTTGCCGAGAATGTCCCACAGCGCTTGATCGATGCCGGCGATCGCGCTCATGAGAATCGGGCCGCCCCGATAAAAGCCTGCGCGATACATGACCTGCCAGTGGTCTTCGATGTGGCGCGGGTCTTTGCCGACGAGATAGTCGGCCAATTCGTGCACGGCGGCCTCGACCGTCTGCGCGCGACCTTCGATGACGGGTTCGCCCCAGCCGACGATGCCTTCGTCCGTCTCGATCTTCACGAACAGCCATCGGGGCGGGACGACGAACGTCTCGAGCTTCGTGATCTTCATGGGCGCAATCTCCTTCTTGTCAACGATAACAGCCGCGCGACGACGGCGGCCAGGGACGCAGCGAGAGCGCCCAAATCGAATCGTACATCAAAATTCAATGTAGTACTATTAATAGTATTTAATGAGGGTGAAACACTTTGTTATTCAGGGGATGGGGCACGAGCGCTTGCGCTTTGCTCGGCGGCCGCGATAATCGGCACAGGGGAGGCGGCGCGGCGCTGGCCGTTTCACCCGCATGCCGTCGCGCCGCCGTGCCGCGTGGGCCGAACGCTCGCCGCGGGTGGCCGCCGGTCAATACAATCAGGGAGAACGATGATTCAACGCGATCTGCACGGACGCGTCGCCTACATGCTGGCGACGGCCATCTTGCGCGGCGATTACGCGCCCGGCGCTTTGTTGCCGCGCGAGGCGGAGTTGATGCAGGCGTTCGGCGTGAGCCGCACGGTCTTGCGCGAGGCGCTTCGGACCTTGACGTCGAAAGGGCTCGTGGAATCGCGGCCGAAGGTGGGCACGCGGGTCAGGCGCCGCAGCGCATGGAATCTGCTCGATGCCGACTTGCTCGAGTGGTATTCGCAAGTCGCGCCGCCGCTCGCGTTTGCGTTGAAGCTGCAAGAGGTGCGCGAGATGGTCGAGCCGTACGCGGCGGAACTGGCCGCGCGCGCGCATACGCCGGAAACGATCGATGGGCTCGAGCGTGCCCATGCGGCCATGGTGGCGGCACGCAACGTCGACGAGTGGGTGCGCGCCGATCTGCACTTCCACCTGGGCATACTGGCTGCGTGCAGCAACGAACTGTTGATGCCGCTCGGGCCGTTGATCGAGCGCACGCTCGAAGCGCAGTTGCTGCTCAACGCCAAGCGCGCCGACGTCTTCAACGCCGCGTTGAACCAGCATACGGCCGTTTATGATGCGATCCGCACGCGGCGGTCCGAAGCGGCACGCACGGCCATGGCAGAGCTGCTCGGCGTCACGCGCAAGCGCATCGAGGCGTAGGCGCAGCCGCAACGAAACGAAGCAACGAAACCGAGGAGACATTGTGCTGAAACATCTCGACCCGCTTCTGAACGCAGACGTACTGCATGCGCTGCGCGCAATGGGCCATGGCGACGAACTCGTGATTTGCGACGCCAACTTCCCGGCCGATTCGGTTGCGCGCGCAACCATCGTGGGCAAGCCGCTGCGCATCGACGGGGTGGATTCGGCGAGAGCCGTACGCGCCGTGCTGTCCGTGCTGCCGCTCGACACGTATGTCGAGTCGCCCGCGATGCGCATGGAGGTTGTCGGCGATCCATACACGCTGCCGGTCGTGCAGCGCGAAGCGCAAGCCGAAGTCGATCGGGCCGAAACGCGCAAAGTGTTGTTCGCGCCGATCGAACGCCACGCTTTCTATGCGCGAGCGCGCAAAGCCTATTGCGTGATCGTGACGGGCGAAACGCGCGGCTACGGCTGCTTCATTTTTGCCAAGGGTGTCATCTTGTCCCCCGACGCGCCGCTGGATACGTCCGGGAAAGCCGACGCGTAACTCAAAGGCCTGCTCCCGACGTTCGAGTGCGATCCCTCGCGTGTAACTAGAGGTGTGGCCCTAAAAATGAATCGCCTCTAAAACCAGTGCGCAAACGGCCCATTTCCGAAAACAAACGTTTCCGCTAACGTTTGCGCATTTGTAAACGTTTTCTCCGTTCGGGTTTATAAGTACTTCAGATCGACCGCGCTCGGCCGTTATATCAGGCGTGGTTACGAAGGAAACCGAATATGGGATTGCCTGTACTAGTCGTGGACGATTCGACGCTCGCCCGCCGACTGCTGATCAATGCTTTGCCCGAGGCGTGGGACGTCGAAATTACGCAGGCGACCAACGGTGCCGACGCACTGACAGCCTACCGCGAGGGTCGGGCCTCGGTGATGTTCCTCGACCTGACGATGCCCGGCATGACGGGTTTCGACGTGCTCGAGGCCGTACGGGCGGAAGGACTCGACAGCTTCATCATCGTCGTGTCAGCCGATATTCAACCCGAAGCGAAAGCGCGCGTGAAGGCGCTCGGTGCCGTCGCTTTCATCGACAAGCCGATTTCGGGTGCGAAACTCTTGCCTGTCCTGAAAGAGTACGGATTGTATGAGTGAGCCCATTCTCACCGAAGATCATCGGGACGCGCTGCAAGAGATCGCGAACATTGGCATGGGCCAAGCGGGCGCGCGACTTGCCGCGCTGCTGGGACGCTTCGTGCATCTGTCGGTGCCGCGCATACGGATGGTCGACACCGATACGCTGCCCTCGGCCGTGCGCGACATGCTCGATTTCACCGAGCCCGTGACGGCGCTGCGCCAAAGCTTTCGGTGCGAGATCGCCGGCGAGGCGATTTCGCTGTTCGACAGCCGCAGCGCCGCGCATATGAAGTTCGTGTTCCGCTCGGAAGAGATGCACGCCGAAGAGAGCGACGAAGAGATGTCGGATGCCGAAGTGCTGTCCGACGTCGCGAACCTGATCGCGGGGGCCTGCTTGACGGGGCTTTTCGAGCAACTCGGGCAACTGCCGACCTTTACGCCGCCCCGCTTGATGGGCGTGCAACTCGATCTCGAAGACGTCTTGCATCCGGCCAAGCTGCCGTGGGATCGAGCGCTACTGCTCGAAGTCAACTTGCAGACCGAAGACGGCGTGTTCGGCTCGCACCTGCTGACGCTGATGACGGCCAAGGCCGTGCAGTCGCTCGTGGCGGCGCTCGACGGCTTTCTGGCCAATCTCTGATTGCTGATTTTTGGGTTTATCGAAGCCGCAGATGGACATCCCTGGCACCGCTCGCCTGAGCGAACTCGCGTTGGAGCGCGTCGGGCTCGGTATCTTCGCCGTGGATCGCGAGTACCGCATCGTTCTGTGGAACCGCTTCATGGACGAGCATAGCGGCCTGCCGGCCGCGCAAGCCATCGGGCGCAGCTTCTTCGATTGCTTTCCCGACTTGCCGCGCGCCTGGCTCAAGCGCAAGTTCGATACCGTCTTTCTGCTGCACAGCGGCTCGTTTTCGTCATGGCAGCATCGTCCGTGGCTGCTGCCGTTCGAGCACGATTGCCCCATCACGGGCTCGCTCGATCTCATGCAGCAGGATTGCTCGTTCATGCCGTTGATCGAAAACGGCGAAGTCGTCGCCGTCTGCGTGACGATCGCTGACGTGACCGAGCTTGCCGTCGCATGGAAGGAGCGCGAGACCGCGCTCGATGCATTGCGCGATTCGTCGGAGCGAGACGCGTTGACCGGGCTTTACAACCGCCGCCACGTCGATCGCCGTCTGCAGGCCGAATACAACAGTTGGACGCGCCATCGCGATTCGTTCGCGGTGCTGCTGTTCGACATCGACCACTTCAAGCGCATCAACGATACCTACGGCCATCCGACCGGAGACGCGGTGCTGCGCAACATCGCCGCGACGGTATCGCCGCAACTGCGCAACAGCGACATCCTCGGCCGCTACGGCGGTGAAGAGTTCATGGTGATCCTGCCGCATTGCGACGGAGCAGGCGCCGCCGTCGTGGCCGAAAAAATTCGCTACGCGATCGAGAACGATCCGCTCGAAGTGGCTTCGGGCCCTTTGAGGGTGACGGTGAGCGTGGGCGGCTGCGCGGCCGCCGACGGACTGACGGGCGTCGCCGCGCTCGTGGCCGATGCGGACCAGGCGCTTTATGACGCCAAGCACGCCGGCCGCAATCAAGTGTGTATCGTGCCCGCGCACCAAGCCTGATCGGATGCCGCGGCGAAGGAGGCCCGCGGCCGCCCGCTATCTCTATCTCAATGACTCTCCGAGCGCGCCGCGATCCAATCCATCGCCGCGAACAGCACGCCCGATACGATGAACGTCAAATGCAAGAGGACGAGCCAGCGAATGCGTGTTTCGTCGAGCGGTTGATCTTGCTCCGTGAGGCTCATGAACGCGCGCAGCAACGAGATGGCCGAAATCGCGACGATCGAGCCGATCAGCTTCATCTTCAATCCCGAGAAATCGAGCGTGCCCATCCAACTCGGGCGGTCTTCGCTGTCGCCGGTATCGATCTTCGAAATGAAGTTTTCGTAACCTGAAAAAATTACGATGACGACGAGATTGGCCGCGAGCGAAAGGTCGATTAGCGACAGCGTCGCGAGAATGACCTGCTCGGGCCGGGCGTGGAAGGCGCCCGTCAAGGCGTGAACGAGTTCGCTGACGAACGCGATCAGCAACATCACGAGCGAGAAGACGAGGCCGACGTAAAACGGCGCGAGCAGCCAGCGGGATTTGAAGAGGGAGAGCTCGAGCAGTTTTTCCAAGGGCTTGCGTTGGTGCATGGGGCGTTGTTCCTGTTATTGCGCGGGCGTCGATAGTCGATCGCGCATCGCGGCCGTGCCGGACGAAACGGCAATTTTACAGTTTCCTTTCCGTTTGGCGCGAATCGGTCGAGACACGCTGCTTCACTGCAATAGTCCGAACACGGCCACGCCGTTCGTCGCGCCGACATAGACATGCCCATGCGCAATCATCGGCGTGATGAATTTATTCCCCGGGCCGAACCGATCTCTCGATCCCGATTGGTTGCTGTTGTACAGCTCGTGCCCGAGGTCGCTCGCGTCGAAGGCATGCAGCGCACCCACGCGACCATTCTCGGCGGCCCAGACGATCGCGTCGCGGCTCCCGTTCGCCGAGACGCTAGGCGTTGCGCCTGGATAGGGGAATTTGAAGTCGCTCTTCGAGCTTGGCGTTTCGGCGAGCCGGGCCGATGAAATCGGAAACGCCCTGAGGCTGTCGCCCACGGCGCCGTAGTAGACGACGTTGCCGTAATAAGCCGGCATGCTGTACACACCGCCGACCAATTGCCCGTCGACCTCCTGCCAAACCGCATTGCGCGTGCGATTGAACTTGCCCATCGCGTCGCGATCGAGCACGAAGATTTTCGAATTCTTGCCGGCTCCGACGACGAGATGCCGCACGTTGCCGTTCGCGTCCTCGAGGTCGGGCAAAAGCAATGCGCCACCGGAGCCGAGATCGATGTCCTCGTCCGAATCGGAAACGGTATTGAATTGCGCGAAATAGTCTGCGACCGCGAGTTTGGGCGAAATCGCGAGTTTGAGAAACGCATTGCCGAAGTCGCCGCGCGACGGAAAACCTTGCGTGTTCAGCGTCGTGTCGAAGGTCCCATTGGCATCGAGAAAATACAGCGCACTGCCGTCCGATGCCATGCCCGCGCCGCTCATCCAAACGGTGCCTTCGCTGCCGTTCGGCGTGAGGTTGAGTACGCTCGTTTGCGCGAGCGTGTCGGCGCTGTAGGCCATGACCCAGCCGCCGTATGGGTCGTGGTCGCAGTGAGACGTCCAAGCGAGATAGAGGTTGCCGCCGACGAGCGTCAACGCTTGCCGCTCGGCATATTGCTTCGGATCGAATACGGTGACGCCGTGCTTGCTGTTGGCGCCGCGGCCGGGATAGGTGGCGGCGATCTCCTTCGGGCCGCCGAGCGTTTCGTCACCCGTCGACAGATCGAGGGCATGCAAACGCTGGTGATACGCACCGTGTTTGTCCTTGCTCATCGCCACCGCGTAGATCACGCCGTGCTCGCCGCGCGAACGATCGATGACGGGGGTCGACGTGATGCCGATTTCCGGTGTGATTTGGGTGCAGCGGCGATTGTCGCTCGTCCTTTCGCCGGGGCCGAGCAGCGAGCGCTGCCAAAGTTTCGTGTGGGTATCGGCGTCGAACGCGTAGAGGCTGCCGTGTTCGGTCGCGACGTAGACGATGTTGTGCATGTCAGGCGTCGCGTCGTTCGTTGCACCATTCATCGTGCCGCCTATCGTGCCACCTATCGGGACGCCGCTGACATAAAGCGGTTGCGCATCGACTTTGCCGTCGACGGCAAGGAACGCTACTTTGCCGAAGTGGGCGGCGTCGACGTTGGCGGGCGTGAGCGTCGTCTCCGCCAAGTATTGACCGGTGCGGGCGAGGTCGTTGTGATAGGTCAGCACATCGGTGGGCGACGCGCCGTTGCCGGCCGCCGCCGCGGCCGACGAGGCGTATTCCGCCGCGCAGAACACAGTGATCGCTGCGGCGGCGGATGCGAATCGAAATCGCCGAAAGCGCTTCGTCGCGGGCATCGAGTAGGGCTTGTCGTCCATCGGGGCCTCCGGGCGTGCAGGGGCATCGCAGGGAAAGTAATGCTACAACCCGAATACGTGACACAGCTCGTTCGCTGACACTGGAGGCCGCCGAAGCGATAAGTCGACGAGATGTTTCCGCGTAACGGCTGCTTCGTTTTAAAAAGATGTCTTGAGATCACAGTGATGTCGTACGGCCTATGCTTAGGCTAACGCATCGAGCGTGGCCAGTGCGCGTTGGCCGACGGTTCTTGCTCGGATCGATGTGGCGTCGATCGCTGCATGCTCGGGCGGTTGTCGTGCGGGAGATCGTTATTCGAATATCGGGGAGGTGCCGCCATGTTTTCGAATCGATGCCTGAGGCTGTTGTGGGCCGTTGGGATTGTCTTCCTTGTGGCCGCATGCGTGCAGACGGGGCCGCAGGGCTCGCAAGCGGCGCAGACGGTAGCCACTAAGCCTGCCGGTGCGGCTTGCCGCGCATCGGACGGTGTGGTTGCGAATGGCACCGTCGTTTATCACTGCGCGGTGCCGGGGCAAGGCGTGACAGGGTGTCCCCGATATACCTGTCGCAGATGCAACGACGGGACATGGGGCAGCGAGTATTCGTGTCGATTGCAGTGACAGGCGGCGGCTGTGCCGCGCCAGTAGCCTTTTGGGGTCATGTTCTTCTGCGATGGGGTATTGGGATATCGAAATGACCGATGCTAGGGTATTGCTCGATATCTTCTGTTTGCGAGCCTTGCACAAGGCAATATCGCTTGCTATTGTTGCTCGGCATTGAGCCTTTGGAAGTACGTTGACGCAAATCATGCAGCGCCGCGCCGAACCCTTGGGCTCTTTTTGCGTTCGGGTTATAAAAATACGATAGATCGAGGAGAATCCGATGTCTCAGTTGATTGGCATGCTGCGTCACAAGAACGAGAAGCGATACGCGTTCCTCATGATCTTGTTCGGCTGGATTCTTTGGGCGGCTATTGCCTTCTGGGTATCGAAATATTGGAACGCCCCGAAAACGGGACATGTCGTGCATACCTGTGTCGCGTATGGTGTCGGCATCTTGATTTTCATTTGGATAATGAGTGCCGCGTACCGTGCTTCTGCATTCGGGAACATGGTTCTCGTCGGGCCGAGTCAATTTCCTGAGTTGCACGCGATGGTCGTCGAGGGGGCACGAGAGATGGGTTTGCACGAGCCGCCACGGGCGTTCGTCTACAACTCGAACGGCATCTTCAACGCTTTCGCGCGGCGTCTTTTGGGTGGACGCTACGTGTTTCTCACTTCGGCGCTTGTCGAGGCGAACAACGATGCGCAGGTGCGTTTCGTGATCGGTCACGAGATTGGACATCACGCGGCGGGCCACCTCAATCCCTGGCTCAATGCGCTCAAGCTGCCCGCGCACGTCGTTCCGTTTCTTGCACGAGCGTATTCGCGTTCGCGCGAGTACACCTGCGACAGTATCGGCGCTTATCTAGCGAAGGATGCGCACGCTTCGCGCAGTGCGCTACAGATGTTGGGATGCGGCTGTCGCCGTCTCAACCCCCAGATGAATTGCGACGCCTTTATGGCACAGGAAGCCATGGTGCCGCCGATTTTTGGCTTTCTCACCGAGATTTACCGCACTCATCCACGCCTGACTCGTCGCGTCGCCGCGATCAGTGCTGGCGTGGCAGGAGCGAGCCGTAAGGGCACCTCGTTATACATAAGACTCGTCACCGCCTTCGTCGCGTAGCAAGCGCATTGTTTCTGCGGCGATGCGCACGTGAGTGAGTCCCTTCCAGATTGTTTCCGCACCGGGTTCGCCGTCGCTTTTGCGTGCTAGGAATCCGCCTCGGCGAGCAATCAAGCGCAGCACCTCGTTGAGTTTGGGTTGCGCTGTGCGACGGGTCTTCGTGAGAAGGTAGGCAGCGCGAATTTCATCGGGATCGAAGAACAGATGGGCGTCCAGATCGGGGCAGGTTCGGCCCAGCCGCATCAAATGAGCCACACGCCAGGCCACCACCAGAAACAGCGCCAACGCGCGTTCGAGCCGTTCAATCGTACCCAACTGCAGTTCTTCGACCTCACAGCCGTTCTTCAGAACGTTGAACAGGATCTCGATTTCCCATCTCGCCCTATACCACTCGATCAGTTCGATCGCTTCATCGAGCGTGCTCGCCCCACGATTAGTCAGCAAGCGCCATTCGATCGGTTTGACGCCGGCAGGCGCGTCGAACTCGCGCGCAACCAGGCACGTTGCAGCAATGCTTTTCCCTTTGCTGGCGGGCAACTGCACACGCTCAAGCCACAGGCGCTGGCGTACCGTGCGCGCTTTCAGGCCTTGGCGCGCGGCCATCGTAAAGGCGATTTCGCCCACCGCTTCGCCGCACGTCGTGCGCTCCCACAACTTATCGCCTTCAGGCAAGCTGCGGTTATGCGAGGCACGCACCAGCCAGTCGGCCGGGTTGCCCAATGCATCAGCGCGCTCCATCAACGCCATCAGATCCGCTTCGCGGTCCGCCACATATACCAGGCGAGTCGAGGGCATATCCGGCGCCATCTCGGCGATGCGCTCGTAGCCTTCGATCCAACGCAAACTTTCCTTCGGGCCACCGCGCTTTCCCGACTCGTCCTTCTTCTGGCGAGCCCACATCCACGCGTCCAGGATGCCCAACGGCTCGCGCTGTGGCGTCACCGCATAGGTCGGATGAACGAACATCCCGCGCTGCGCCTCATACGTCAGCGGACCCAGTCCGACCGCCTCCTGACCGTTGAAATCAAGCTCGGTGGTGTCTTGAAGACAGAGCACGACCTGATGCGCCCGCATCCGCTTTTGCGTCTGCTGCCAATGCGGCTCCAGAATCGCATGCCATTGGACCTTCTCGTTATCGAAGAAGCGGTACGCCGCTATCGTTTCGCCCCAACCATGGCATGCCTGCGGCACACTGGCCGTCGGCTCGGCCGACATTCTTTCCATCAAAAGCCTCGCTCGCTTATTCAGGCGCGCGTCGCCCAGGTCCAGTTGCTCGAATTCCGTTTGTGTCCAGGGCGTCGATTCGGTGACCAAGGCGTGCGCTCAAAAGCGCAAAGTAAACGACATCCGCCGACAGTTTACAAGCGCCGCGCTATGTCATTGAAAGTAAACAGGCTTTCTCGCCCGCTCGGCGTGACCGCGACGTTGTGTATAACGACATGCCGTAAGGGGGAGCCGACACCGGACGGCGAGCCGAAGTTTTCGGATCGGCCGTGGCATACGACGACGTAGGGGCGCGCAAAACCATGGGTCCAACGCGCTTTTGTCTCTGACTTGATCCACGCGAGCCGTCTGTGATCTACGCGGCGGCAGAAAATACCTCTGCGTGCATAGGACTTGTGGGAACCGTCCGCGGCTCGTGCCTCTACTGCCTGGCCCCGCGCGGCTGGCGACCATCTACTCTTCGGCGCTTCTGATATCTCAGTTGCTACCAAAGTTAACAGCTATTCGATACCCTTGATGAGCGAAATACTCTTCTCGCGTGATTAGCTGTTCGGTTTAAAACAAGTATTTAAGGCCGACGTCGCGCGTACTTTTCAATCCGGATTTCGGTATCTTCATATCGAATTCGACATCATCCATCACGCTTGTAACAAGGAGACCAAAATGGCTGGAAATCTCAAGGTGCAATTCGCTGTGTATGGAGCCCTCGCGCAGGGATCGCCGGATGGAACGGCTGCCAGTGACGTGGCCGATGCGCTTCAACGCGCGATCGAGGAAAGCAACCCGTACGGCAAGGTTGCGATCAACAACCAAACGTTGAGGGGCGACCCGTGCCCCGGCTACCAGAAGCATTTTGGCGCGACCGTCGTCCGCGATGGCATTCCGCGCTATTTCGCTTGCGTGGAAGGGCAGACCATCAACTTCGAGGTTGGGTCTTAAGGGGCTCAACGCCCTGCGCCAGCGAGGCGCGAGCGGTGACGATGCGCCTCGCTCGAACTCGATTCAGGCATGTTGAAAAAGCAAAGGCCCGATCGATACGTAAGCGTTCGTGCTGCAGACCTGGGAAAACCATTGCTGCGCAAAACTATCTGTCCAATGCACTTTTGCCGCCGGCTTGATCCACGCAAGCGCTTGTTCCAGTCGCTTCGTTTGCTGTATTAGGCCTCGCATGGCTTGAGCCGCGTTGCTACACACGACTGCGTTGCCGGTCTTGTCATCCCTGTATCTCCACCGAAAAATCGAACGATGGTGCGCGATACGATTTCGCAGTTCTTGTGCCTCGTCAAACGGGGCGATGAGCGCAAGCCAGGGCGACGCCTGCCGCCAGGGCAGACGCCGGTAATGAAGTACTACTGAGATTGGACGGCCAGGGACGCGACAAACAAGGACGAGGTAGGAAAATCAGGGCGTAAAAACCTGGCCGCTTTGCGTCCGAGCACGGATGATCGCCGCGATGGCCATGGCAAAAAGCAGGACTGCGGCGGCGAACAGAAGTTGTGTGCCGATTGCCTGATAGATCACCACCCCTGCAACGCCACCAGCCAGGAACGACAGGACGGTTTGCACGTGCAGCCTTAGCTTTGCCCAATAAGGTGCGGCTTCGGCATCGGGTTCGCGCCCCCGGACGATATCGAGGAGCATGCCGAACTCGATCCCGATGTCGGTTGACATGCCTGAAACGTGTGTGGTGCGAACTCTCGCATCGGAGATGCGCGTGACGACAGCATTCTGGATTCCCATCAAGAAGCTCAAGCCAAGGATCAGCACGGGGCCGCGCGCGATGGAGGGGATCGACCATTCGGCAAGGCCGAGCACGGTCATGAGAATGGCCTCTGCAAGGATACCGATTGCGTAGATGCTGCGGATGGCACGCCGACGTCCGGCGTTGATCAGCAGGGTCGACGCGGTGCCGCCGATAATGAATACGGCGACAATGGCGAGGTAGAACATGCTCACCCACCACTGTCCGAGCGCCGCGTGATCCGAGAGCGATGACACGTTGCCGGTCATGTTTGCCGAGAAAAAACCTACGGCGTGGAAGGCCGCAGTGTTGAGCGCACCAGCAATCGCCGCGAGGATGCACGCGAGCTGGCGGTCAATGTCGTGACTGCGGGCTTCTCCCTGACGTAGCAACATTTGCAAGACTCTTGGAAGATGAGACGGACACTCACCGGAGTATATCCATCAACAGGTGGGGCAACCGCGTGGATATCTCCTCGATATGTCGAAGATGGACCCAGCCAACTATTGCAGTGGCATCGTGGCCAAGAAGGTAACGGTTAGCTTCGGGAGGAAGAAGTGCGAGGTTCATTGACCTGCGATCTGACCGAATTGACCGCGCAACGGGCAAAGGTGTAGCCAGGGTATCTCGAACAGGTGGAGGACCAATAGGTCTAGAAACGGAAGCACGGCGTAGTGAAAGCTGTAAAGAGACAAGCGCAGCCCGAGGCGGCGAGGTGGGGGCACCGAGTGGATGTCCACAAGCACACACTCGGAGATTCGGCGTCCATTGCTCATCGACATGGATCGACATTGATCGATGCGGACCCAAAATGCCTACACGGTGCCTACACAGAAGCCAGAAGCGGAAAAGGGTTACAGGCTTTCGCTTGTAACCCTTTGATAATGCTGGTGGCGAATCAGGGAGGACAACCCACTCCGCATAATTCTCCAGCCAGATCAATCGCTTAGGCGTTGGCAAGCCAAGTTTTCGTATGAAGAACTACGGCTCACTGATAGTATCACGACCTATCGCCGTTGGGGGCAGCGTGCTCGGCAATTGGCGAATAAGATGCCGTCCAGAGCATATTGTCGATTTTGATGGGGTGGCTGATTTTTCGACAAACGCGTAAACGGGAGCTATCGATGATTTGTTGTAAGAGCTGGATTGTCGGAGGGGCGATTGGTGTCGCCGCACTCGCTGTTGCCAGATTATTTTTTCTTAGGAAAAGATTGCTCGCGCGGTTTGTTGATATTGAAAAATGGCTTGAAGGTGTTGCGCTCAGATTGTGGGGTTGTATAAAAAGAATTGCGCATTTTGAATTTTCAACCCTGACATTTACGGTTGCTATTCTAGTCCTTGCTGGTATTACTTGCATTATATTGCGGATTTTTTATAATCGCGAAGATTTGCATGGGTTGCAAGAGTATACAGAGGTGGCTTCTTCTATTTTGAATTTCTTGGGGGTCATGCTTGTCGCGCAAGGCGTGATTTTGCTAAATAAGGACAAAATCAATCTAAAATTTCATGCAATAAAGGGTGGCGTGAGATTTTCACGACTTGTGGCTCGGTTGTTTGTTGACGCTTCTGCGTGTTGCGAGAAAGGCTCGATGTTCGTTGTTATTGCTTTTGTCTTGGATATGGTGGCTAAATTCGTATTTTAGTGTTATTTAATAAAATAGAATAGAATGGTGAAGCCAATTATGGCTGCAATGCCTACAAAAACCATGGCAGTAGAATCTTTACCATTCCTGGAAAGAACTCCTTGCCGAGCAATGCCCAATTTTCTGAGATTGAATTTTTGTCCATTGGCGTTCATTGTCTGAATCCCCGTCAGTGTTGATTAATTTTCGGGCGTTTTATCTCACTGGGGAGGTCGTATGTCAATAGGCGGCCGTAGCGAGGCCGGTTTTGGCCGGCAGTGGGTGAGTTGAGCGTGCATCGAGCACGCGCCTTACCGGAGAGCACATGCTGATCCTAGATCCTATCTCGCTCGCGCGATGCTGAACTTCCCGCCTTCCACGAGCCTCCCGATGGCGTGCGCCTTGGTGTCGTAGTCATACATGCAGTAAAGCAGCCAAATACGTTTCCAGAGCTCGTTGTCAGGTGAGAGAAACTGAACTGCCAAACCGAGGCTCTTCGCTTCGTCGAAGTCAATTACGGCACCATGGGACTTGTAGCCGTTCGTGCTGGAAATCTTAGCCAGGATCTCTTGGATTTCTGTCTCATCCTTGCCGCTCATCATGCCCTTTTTGAGGATCGAGAGTGCGAGCTGCCTCATGCGCGCGACAGCAAGGCCGGCGATTTGTCGGATATGGTGCGGCTGGCTCTCGTCTGCGCTCAGGATCTCGCATGGGACATTCATCCCATTGGCACCGCGAAACTGCGGGTCGATCGGGCCGAGTTCCGAGTTGACGCCGAGCAGAATGGTCTCAGCCGATAGCGCAACAACGGTCCCCGCGGATTTAGCCCAACTGGGAACAATCACTCGCCAGCTCTTAAGTCGTTGCCGAAGAATGCCAATCAGCTTTTCGGTGGCGTCAACGTCCCCGCCTGGCGTCTGGATGAACAGGTCCGCGCTGTCGCCGGCCACGCCAGACAGAATTTCCGAGAGGTCGTCCGGGTCGGTGTGATTGATCTGCTGGTCAAGCTGGGCAAAATACACCACGAGCGGGCGCTGCGTTTGCGCCTCGATGTCCCCGATCAAAAGCTGGCGGAGATACCGATCCTTCTCTTTAACCCAATATTTGGGTGATTGCGAAGGGACCGTGGCTCCACGAGGAAACTGCGGCGTTGTCTTCTTCTGCTCGTCGTTGGGCTGGGACATTGTCTCGTCTGTCTGCGCTGAACAGGGTCGCGCTCGGCAGATTCTTTTCGGATTTTGGGGTCTCGAAGACCAGGCCGAGCGGGTTTTCCAACTTCATCTCATTTACACCGGGCGTTGACTTGGGAGGGGCGTTGCTTGTTTCCATGAGCGGCTCTCCTCATTCGAAAATGCAGGACTCCGGCGCTTTTGGGCCTAGCGGCGGACGTTTCGCCATCGGTTGCTCACAGGTTCGCGCGATTATGGGCCAAGCGCGGAGGGGCGTCAAAGATCCCCCAAAATCACAGGAGCCAACCTATCTCAGCCTAGCAGCGGTCGGGGTCGCTTCTTTGATAGGACTCAATCTTTGTGCTGGAAGCTTGCTAGCGGGTCGACCGCAGCGACAACGACCGAACTCCGAATGTCGCCGAGCACAAGCTGCACGTCTTGTGGGCGAAACGCGCCTGTGGTCGCGAAATCAATCCGCATGTGCTCAGCCGCTTGTTGGACGGTCGCCGACGTGGCAGGTTGGGCGCCGTTTTGAGTGGTATCAGTCATCGCAATCTCCGTCATTGATAGCTGCATCAAATGGTTTGTGCCTTACCCATCTAAACTTTCTATCGGTTGTGATGACCGCAAGTTCGATGGGACCGCCGCAAACCTGCGGCAGGCTGGAAAATTTTAGGGCTTTGATCGTGCAGTGAATGCAAGAGTAGACGTAATCGATCGCGTCCCGGATAGGCAGTGACGCCGCTCTTAGCGATTGTGTCGCCACCACTTGCTCGAGTTCCTGCTGTGTCCCGGTCCACTTCCCCGAGGACAAGATTGCCCCTTTCAAGTTTACATCCGCCCCGCTAATGAGTCGGTCGACGATGTTGGGAACGCCCCACCAAGCCGATCCCTCTTGGGTCATTGCCTGCCCCGCCGGCTTTGTGGCCCCGAGTGGATCAAAAAATACGCTCACCGCAGCAGGGGTTCGGTTCGATAGAACATATCCAGCAACGCAGAAGCCCACGCCGAGGCCTGCTTTTAGACTGCCAAACTCCTTCTCCTCTGGCTCGGTGCGCGAGTTGCCGGCGTTTCCGCCAGGGACGAATGGCTGTTTGGCGTTGAGGGCTCTGAATCGTTGGACCGGAGCGAACGCCTGATACTCCACCCAAAATGCGTCAATGAAAGCATCGGCGGCGGCCTGGACCGAACCTGGCGCATTGGCCACGAAGCCATCGGCCACTCGGGCCAGAATCGTGCGATGGCTCAGCGAGCCGAGGCTGCCCAGTCCCCACGTAACGACGCCCAAAGTGCTGTCCTGCCCAACTTCAAACACCTTTTGGTTGAAGTTGAAATAATGCATCCCGCCTTGGCCAACCGTCGAGGCGGTGCTGTCGGCGCCCAAGACTATGCCCTCAGGCGAAAGATAGCAAGCAGCTATTGTCACTGCGTTCTCCCCGCTTGGTCTATCTGGTTGTCGGCGTCGAAACAGAAAGCTTTATCGTCCGCCGTGTTCTTTTGGCGCATCCGTGGTGGGTGTATAGCATCTCAAATGCCAGAGAGCAATAAACGCTTTCCTGAGCGTTCGCGAATTTCGCCACATCTTCGCTCGCTCGATGCCTCCGCAGTCAACGGCCCTGGATGGAAGCGGCCCTAGCTGGTGTTTTTGTGCCTTTCGTCGTAGCGCTCTCGGAGAGGTTTGGTGATTCGCAGCAACTCGGCAAAATCATCGAAAGCTATACCCCGAAGTTCTTGGGCGAAAGCCTCATACGACTCGACGATCGGATTGGGGGCACGTTTGATATCTGAAAACCACGATAGCTTTCTCGTAAGCATCTGCTCCTCGAATCCGCCATGGACGTAACTCGACAGGTTGTCGTAAATTTTAGCAATCGCTGGAATTTTGTCCTCCAAGGATTTCACTAGAGTCATGACATTGAAGCCGTCTCCCTTGAACATTCCGCGAGCGGCTTTTTCATTTGGTCGATACTTTGCCATTAAGCGCTCGACTCCCGCTCGCAACTCTTCGAGGGTCGTTGTCCCAGCCTTGTATTGACGCCAAAGCCGAAGTCCTTTGTGGAGCCTGCCCGCCACCTCCGCGTAGGCTCTAACTGAAAGCGCATACGCATACTCGTTCCTGAATTCTTTCTCGACGAATAACGCGCTCTCTATCTGAACGATCGGCACGAGGCCGGCGAAGTAGGAGCTCCCAGTCAAATAGACAACGGTTTGCGAGAACAGATCGTCGACCACCATCTCGTTCGCGTAAAGCCTGACCTTGTTTAATTCAGCCCCAATTTCATTGAGTCGTCTCTGATGCTCAGAGCCCCAAATTCCATCGTAGAAAAGCTGTGCAATGTCTATTTCAGGCACTGAACTCGTCATAGATCATCCCTTCCGTCGAGGAGCGTTGTTGGTTGAATACGTCTCGTGGACATTCGTCGCCCGCGCGACGCGATTCGAAAGGCGCTGACGCTGCTGCCTCCTCGGTTTCGGGCGGCGCCGACAGCTTCTCTTGACTTGCTGGGCGTTTCGATGTCGATTTTTGTTTATACACCTGACGCACCCTTCGGTGGCACATCTGTGGCACGCTTTTTAGGCGAGGAAAATCACGTCGTCGATCGGGCCGCCTCATGCGAGAAGGGAAGCGATCATCGCCCCGATTTTTCTTTGGGCGTTGAGCGCGTGGAAGCGGAGGAGCCACGCCCCGGCATCGCGTCTTTCGCAAACGAGGCAGGCAACGTCGGACGCGCCTCCCTTCGCCAGAGCGCAATCCGATGCGATCAAGTTCACGCGCGCAGTCGATCGGCTCGACGGCCCGGTTGAGTTGGCCCGCCTGTCGTCGACGACCAGCAACTCGCAGGAAAAATCCATCGCCAACAGGCTTTGCGACGTCTTGCGCGTCGCCATCCACTCGGCTCGAAGCGCCACCGTTTGGGCGGCTGAGGCTCCGACACGCAACGTTTCGCGCGCAATCCAATCGCGAATGCTCAATGGCGCGGCTCCGGCTTGCGCGTCGTCCGATCCTTCGTCGTCGTCCGTTGCGGCGTCGACAACCTCGCGAACTCGCCTCGCGTCGTCCGCTGTTTCTTCGATCAGAGGCATCGCGCTGGCGAGTTGGCCGGACAAGTCAGCGATTGATTGGCTCGCGTGGGCGCATGCCAAGCCCAGGCGCGCCTCCATGTTGACAAGCGCGCTGCGCAGCTCGTCAATGTCGGCGGAGAAGTCTTTTTCTCGTCCGCGAGCCATGATCGAAGCGATGGCCAGGTCAAGCGATCGATCGATGGCGTCGGTCGGCGTTGCATCCGGGGGCAGCTCGCGGGCCAGCGACAGCAGCCGCGTTTTCCGATTCGGCGTCAGCCGAATGCTCACATGCTCCCGGCCCCAGCCCGGCCCCTCGAACTTCATTTCGTCCACTTTCATCGCGCTCCTCGTTGATTCATCTGATTGACCGCGCCGTCAAGCGACCTGAAAAAGGCGGCGGCCCGCAGCCGCCGCCTTCCGTGGTTTTCAGGAGCGTCAATCGACGAGATCGAAAAGATCGTCGGGCAAAAGATTGGCGTATCGGTTGAGCATGTCCATCGATGAATGCCCGGCAGCTCGCATCACCTTGTAGGGGGCATGAGGCGTGCGAAGCACCATGCGGGTGATGCCTTCATGCCGAAGGTCGTGAAAGCGAAAGTCCACAAGACCGGCGCGTTTGGCGTGCTCGCGGAATCGGTCGGAAACGCGCCCCGGCGTTCCGAGCCCGACGAAAACAGGCTTGTCGAGATTGGGCTGCAAACACCGCATCGCGCGCAAAATCTTCCGAGCCCTTGCGGTCAACGGAACGAGGCGGGCCTTTTTTGTTTTGGCGTGTTCCTTGGGAATGAGCCACCAACCGCGCTCCTTTCCCCGGACGGTTCTGAAGTGGAACTCACTCCAATCGGCCAGAACCAGCTCTTGCAGGCGCGCGGCCGTTTCGATTGCAAGCAAGATCAATAGGCAGAAGAGGCGGCCCTCGGCGTTGCGCATTCGGCAGAGGCTGCCAAGGAGGGCGCGCTCTTCCTCCGGAGCCAGACGGCGCTCGCGAGCCGGGTCGTGGTCGTCCGGAAAATGCTGCATAAAGCGGGGAAACGGCGGCGCGGCGACATCCAGCTCCTCGGCCCGCCAGCGGATTGCCAGAGAAATCAGGATCAAGTGGGAGGAGATGCTGCTCCAAGAGTAAATGGTCCTGCGCTTGGACGGCAGCTCTCGCAGCCTTTCGATGTATTCACGGACCCAACGTGGCCGAACATCGCTGACCTTCCGGCCGGACACATGTTTGACGACGGTGGGAGCGAAGCCGCGATGACGCGGCCTTGCGCGAGGGCTGTTGGCAAAAGCGGCGACGATTTCGCCGATGTCTTCGTTCAGCAAATCGGGCGGCAACTCAGCCTCGGGCGCCTTGGCGCCAAGCGCCAACAACTCCCGTTCGAGGCCAGCGCCGAACTCTCGGGCTTGATCCCATGTTTGGAAAGTCCGGCTCACACTCTTTTGGCCTTCAACGCGAACAGTCGCTTGCCATTGAGTTTGGCCGTTTTTCTTGATTCTCTTGGAAATGCTCAGCATGCCATTGGGTCTCCCATTTTTAGGCGAAAACGCCCCTTCTATATCCTCTCGAGCGAGAGGGATTCAGGACGCCCTATGCAATGCTGCAAAGCGGATCGGATAAAAAAATGCAGCAGCATTTGGCGCGGGCCGTTTACTCTCGAAAAAAGGCTTTACGCGCAATAGCTTGCGAGATTGGAAAACTCCGGCGCGAGGTCGGCGGTTGCCCGCCGACTGTAATGTTTTACGTATTTGATACTTAAAATTGCTGACTTTTAATGGTTTTTGAATTGTTATTGAAAGGGCTGGCTCCGAATATCCTAAAAAATGGCAATTAAAAGTCGCTGCTGCGGACTGACGTTGCAGCAAAAATAATCAAAATTAGCCGATAAACGGTTGGCAAAGGACATAAGAGAAAGCTGCGCGAGCGCTTCGCCAACTCGCCCGCGCGTTGGCGAGAGCCGGAGCGGCCAAACGGCCGGAGAATGGCGGCCCCGCCCAAGCGGGCCGCGCCCCGCGCTCCGGCCGCGACAAACGAGGGGGCGGAGCCCGGGCTGTCGCAAGCGCGTCGCGCGACGCCGCCGCGTTGAGAGCCGCGCGACGAGTCCGAAAAAAAGGCCGCTTTCGCGGCCAAAGCGGGCAAGTCGCCCGCCCGAGGCAAACAAGGGGAGCCGCCGGGTCGCCGCCCGTGGCCGAGTCGATCAACGCCGGGGTCAGGCCGCGCCCTCGGGCTTGCGCCACAAGTGCCCGAGGCGGCCGCCAAGGATGAAGATCGCGACAAGAATGTTCAGCGCGAATTCAAGGAAAAACCCAATCTTCATGCCGGAGGCGGTTGGACCGTCGCAAATCGCGGGCAGAAAAAAGCCGAACATGCACGCCGCCGACCCAACGCACAGCCAAAGGAAATCGACCGCGCGCTGAGCGCTGGCGGACATGATTTTCATCGCGATAAAAATGAACATAAACATGCCGATGACGGCGTTGATCAGCGGGATCAGCATGAACATCGCGAAGCCGAGCACGCCGAAGAGCTTCTCGAAAGCCGCGCCGCGCTTCTCCTGGTCTTGCTGGCTTGCGATTTTGGGTTTTTGCATATGCGCTCCGTTGAATGAGGCCGACGCCCCCATGAGGCGGGGGAAGCGCCAGCGAAAGGCGATGGCGTTATTGGGGGGCCGAAAACTTGGCCAACTCCACCCGCGTGGTGGTGCTGGCGGCGTGCGCCGCTTGGTCGACATACTCCATTCGGACGATGCGGCCGACGCTGGGCGCATACCAGTCGGTCTCGCGCGTGACGCCTTGGCCCCGGTTGCCCTCGGTGCCCGACCAACTGACGACTTGCTCGACCTTGAACGCGTCGAACGCGCCCGCAGACGTTTCGACGCGCTCGACGGCGACGACTTTCGCCTCGCGCTCGCCGCGCGCCGCCCAGGAGCCCGCGCGGTAGACATACGAGGCGGACCACGACTTGCCGACGAACAAGGGGAATTGGAGCTTGCCGTCGCTCGGCTGGTAAGAGCCGCTGGCGTTCTTGACGAGGTTGCCGCTCGCGTCGAGCGCGGCCGCGCCGCCGTTGAGGGTCGGCGAGCCGTCGGCGGCGACGCTGGACACGGACTGCGCGTAGGTCGCGTTCTTGGCGGGCTCCAAGGCATTCTCGTATGAGAACGTCCACGCCTCGCCGACGGCGAACGCGGGCGCTTGCGCCTCGGCCAATGGCGGCGCGGGCTGCGCGACGGGGGCGGGGAGGCTCGCCGCGTCGGCGGCGATTGCTGTCGAGGCCGTGGCCGAGAGAAGCGCCACGGCGGCGAGCGCGCGGGCGGTGGATATGAAAGACGCGGCGTTGGCGCTCATCATTGCGCTCCTTGGGTCGTTTGCGTCAGCCGGACGCGCTTGGCGAATGGCTGCGCGTGCCCGTTAATGATGACCCGGCGGGTTGCCGGGGGCGTTGTCGTTTGCTCGTGGACTGTCGCCGCGGCTGCGGTCGTGAACGACCAGCTCAGCGAGAACGGCGTCGCCGTCAGGCTCGTGTTCGTCAGCGTGCCCGTGACTTTGACCGTGTAGGTCATGTTCGTCGCCAGCGGCTGGAACGGCACGCACATCGCTTCGCGGACGGCCTCCGAGTTGTTCGAGCTGTCGACTTCCTGGCATGGAACGTTGGCGCCCGTCGAGTCTGTGATCGCGAACGCAACGTTCGAGAACGCGGCGTTGTCGCTGCCTGTGAGCGTCACCGGGTAGCCCACGCTTTGGCCTTCATACGACGGGCCTGCGGCCATCGGGTTCGGGCTTTCGTTCGCGATCCAGGTCGTGTCGACGCCCGTCTGGCCGTTGTAAGGCCATGCGACAAGTTGGTTGTCCGGCACGACCTGCTTGTAGTCCGCGAAGTCGATCGTCAGCGTGGAGAGCAGCGACGTGTTCGTCGTTTGGGCGGAGCCGACGCCGACGTTGACCGAATCGAACAGCATGATCGCGCGGTGGAATGGAGCGTTGAACAGCAGCTCGACCGGCTCCGTCGAGGTCGAGAACGCGCCCGAGACGCCCGCCGTTGCTTCGCCGACCGACGTCGTCGAGTAATACAGGTTCACGCGGTCCGAAGGGCTCACGCCCGTGAAGCCCGTTTGGCCCGCCGTCTCGTAATGGCCCACGACGTTGTTGTCCTGCTCCCACACGCTGTGGTTGGCCGCCGCTTGCGCGACGCCCGACTGGGACGACAGCGCGGCGAGGCCCGCTTGGGCGCGCATGTTGTTCAGAAAGCCGAAGGAGTCGTTGTTCACGTCGCCCGTCGCCGTGAACGTGCCCGCCGCCGCGCCCGGAGCCGCGAACAGCGAGATCGCTTGCGAGCTTGTCGTCGAGCCGCCTGAGCCCGTGCCCGTCGAGGCGCTGCCGCCGCTCCCGTTGCCGCTTCCACCGCCGCCGCAGGCGGCCAGCGCGCCAGCGGCGAGCGTCGCCGCCATAGCTGTCTTTCGCATTGTTCTTCTCGCTTTGAATGGTCGATAAGGCTGGCTCAGCTTCGTCGCGGGCCAGCGCGTCGCGTCAGATGACGCAAAGCGTCAACATCGTAACTCCAGACGTCATTTTTCGGATCGTGCTGGACGAGAAAATGACACGGGGCGTCGTTTTTTGGACGCAAATTGACGCGCGGAGGCAACAAAATGCGAGGCGAGAGCATGGGCGAGGAGCTGGCGCGCAGAATTGGCGCGGAAATTGCCCGCCAGCGCAAGGCCGCCGGATACACCCAGGCGCGAGTCGGCGACGCGCTGGGCTTGGAGAAAGAGACGGTTTCGAGGATCGAGACGGGGGCGATTGCCCCGACGCTCTTTCGCCTCTCGCAGTTCGCGGAGCTGTTCGGGTGCCCTCTGAGCGCCCTGTTCGGCGAATATCGGGGCCGGTCGTTGGAGGATTCGGCAGACGTGGCCGCCGCGCTGGCGGACCTGCCGGAGGACGCGAGGCGGGCCGCGCTGCGGGTGGTCTCGGAGTTCGCGGCGGTGGCGAGGGAGCGAGAAGAATTACGGCGGCAAAACGAGGCGTTGGGCGTCCGGATGGCGGAGCTGGAACGCCGCTACCTGTCCGAAGCCGTGCCGTCGAAGCCCCCAAGGCCGCGCAAGAAGCTGGGCCTGTGAGGCGGGCGGACGCCGAGGCGGCTTTCAGGGCCGGGGCGAAGAAGCGCCGCCCCGGCCTCTTGCCATTGTCCGCTCGGGAGGCGCGTCAAGGATTCGCTTCGCCGGGCTGCGCCCGCCCTTGACCCTAACTTCGCCCGCGCACAGTTGCGCATTCAGACGCGCGTGACGATGGCCAGAAATTCTTGGCGCACAAGCCTCTTTTCGTGCGCCTCCAAGTTTCGGCCAACCGTCCTGCCGCCCAAGCCCAGCAGCAGTCCGTCAACTTCCCGAATGACACTTTTGGGCGACGCCTTGCAGGCTGTCGCGCAGTGAGGGGTCAGCGCTGCGACGAACACGGCAACATACGCTTTGAGGGCTGCCGTTGCTTGCTCTGCGTTGAGAGCCGCAGCCGGTTGCTGGATTTCAAGATGATTGGCGAAGACGCCGGGTTGCGCGTTGGTGAGGGTCAGAAACGCCCCCACGTCTGCGGCTGACCAACATTTGGAGGTGTCTGCCTCCTGGCTCAAACCCGATGACTGGTTTGTTCTTCCGGCGCAATCGATGCCGAGAAGGTGGACGCGGACGCCAAAGGCTTGGGCGATGGACACGCCAGCGCGCACGTCTTCGTCGCCGGACAGCAATATTGCGTCGTCGATGGCGTGATTGCGGGCCAATTCAATCAGGTCGGTGATGATTAGGGCATCAACGCCTTTTTGTTGGCCAAAGTTGTTGATAATGCCGAGTCGAAGTTTGACGTTGTCGGATTTCGCGAGCGCCAATTGCTCCGCGCTGGGGGCTCCCGCTGCGCCGTCATACCAGTAGATGCGCAACAGCTCTTGTGTTGGTGTCGCGCTCGCCAGCGCTCGAAGCTGGGTCAGCACGGCAGTTGTGTTGAGCGAGCAAAGCTCCCGTTTGACCGGTGCTTGGTCGGCTGAGAGCGCGGCGGAGCCTTGGGCGAAAAGATAGCCTGCGTCCACAAAGACGGCGGTTTTTTGCATAGTTATTGGCGGCCACAACGTAAAAAAGGCCCGAGAGGGCCTTTTGTAGTATGGGACCCCGCTCCGGGGATATGTGCAACTTAGTAAGGAGAAGGGTCCACGCGGCAGATACTATCTTTTGCTGCACAAAACGTCAACAACGATTTGGGGGCGAGGCCTCAGTGGCGTCACGGCGGCGTAGCCGCCGTGACGCCACTGAGGAGGCGCGAAAAGCGCTTTCAGCTTTGGACACCAAAAAAGGGACGAAGTTCAAAATTTCTGCGGCAACGCCACGTCGAAAAGATCAATTGTCTCTTTGAGCTCAGCGAGCGGCTTGTCGTGTTGGTAATTCGTGAAGTGCGGACTGCTGAAATCAACTTTGGCCTGATCGTAGTGGCCAACCAAGGCCATGAGCATGGCGGGATGGACGTTGCGCGCGCTCATGCGCGCGATGAACGTGTGCCGGAAGCTGTGGAAAACCTTGCGGTCGTCCGTTATGCCGATCTCGTCCAAATAGTCGCCGAAGCGCCTGGTGACATTCTTTCCATAGCCGTTTTTGCCCGGTTTCAGTTCGGGGAACAGTTGCGTAGCGCCACTGGCCCTCGCTTTTTCGACGTAGGCCAGAAAACCAGATTCGACTACCGTCCGGTGCAGGGGGATGCGGCGCAGGGAGTTCGAGTTCTTTGCTTTGACGAGTTCGAAGAACCAAACATCCCCGTCCCGTTGAATTTGCGACAAGGCGAGGCTCGCCAGCTCTTCAAGTCGCGCGCCCGAATACAACGCAAGGAACGGGAGCCATCGATAGCCCGGTTTGTCCATTCGGGCGGTGTAGGTGTCAGGGGCAAAAATGGCTTTTAGGTCGTCGGCGCTGAAAGGTTTGTAGGAGCGCTTTTGCTGTTCCAGCTTCGACTTCGAAGACACCTTGGCGTTTTCGAATGGGTTTGGGCCGGGGTGCTGGCCGTTCGCCAATGCATAGGCGAAAAGGTCTCGCAAGTAAGAGAGCTTCGAGTTTATGCGGCTGGCGCTCCCGCCTGCGTCAATGAGTTTGTTCTTGTATGAAACGGCGTCATCGAGCGTGTAAGCGTCCATAGTCCGCGCGCCAGCGCTCGCCGAGAAGTCATCGAACGCGCCTTGCTTGGCTGTGATCGTCCTGGGCGCGTTGTCGAGGGATTTTTCCCGCGCGTAGAGCTTCACGACGTCTGCGAATGGCTTGCCGCGTTTTTTCGGCGCGGAATTCGCTTGTTGGGCGGCAATGGCTGCGGCCACGGCGGGCGTGAAAACCGGCAGATCGAGCGGGGCGGCCAGGCGATCGCCGAACATCTCTTTGGCGAGCCGAACGTCCTCGGCTGTTTCGATGTTCTTGATTTGGGTCCCGTCGGGCAACACGACGTCGAACTCCCGAGCATTCGTGCCCGATAGGTCAAAATCAGAGGCTTTCGGCTTGTTCATCGCCAGTTCCAGATTGAACGCGAGAGCCCAAATCTTAGCTTGGCGATAGTCCTTCGTGCGCAGGGATTTCTTCGTCTCCCGTCCGGCGCGGATCAGCCTGAGATAGTAGACGCCGAAACGGTTTTGGTAGAGATGCGGCAGCTTGTGCATTCGCGGATGGCTCACAAGGTGGCTCACCGCGCGCACAAGACAAAAGGCCCGTGTTCCTGAGAACACGGGCCTCTGCGAAGATTTGGTGGCGAATCAGGGATTCGAACCCCGGACCTGCGGATTATGATTCCGTCGCTCTAACCGGCTGAGCTAATTCGCCGAAGAAAAAGGATTATGGTCACAACGGGCCAGGCTGTCAACCCCATTGTTGAACGCGAAGGGGCGGCGAGTAAAGTCGTCCCCCAACAGCGCCACCGCCCGCCCCGCCGTGCTCTTTCAATCTTCCGCGTAAATGTTCGAGTCCTTGGTTTCCTTCACGAACAGCATCCCGATCACGAAGGTGCCCAGCGCCACCACGACCGGATACCAGAGTCCCGAGTAGATGTTGCCCTGTGCCGCCACGATCGCGAACGCCGTCGCAGGCAGAAAGCCGCCGAACCAGCCATTGCCGATGTGATACGGCAGCGACATCGATGTGTAGCGAATGCGCGTGGGGAACATCTCGACGAGCATCGCCGCGATCGGCCCGTACACCATCGTCACGTAGATCACGAGCAACGCAAGGATCGCCACGGTCATCGGCCAGTTCAGTTGCGACGGGTCGGCCTTGGGCGGATAGCCGGCGCTCTTGAGCGTTCCCGCCAGCGTCGTGCTGAATGTTTTCGCCTTGTCTTTCGCGTCGGCCGCCTTGCCGTCGTATGTGTCGATCACCGTATCGCCGACCTTGATCTGAGCCATCGTGCCCGCCGGCGCCGCCACGTTCTCGTAGTTCAGCCCCGACTTCGCCAGCGCGCTCTTCGCGATGTCGCACGAACTCGTGAACTTGGCCGTGCCGACCGGGTTGAACTGGAACGAACAGTCGTCCGGATTGGCGATGACGACGATCGGTGCCCTCTGTTCAGCAGCCTCGAGCGTCGGGTTCGCATAGTGCGTCAGCGCCTTGAACAGCGGGAAGTAAGTCAGCGCGGCGATCAGGCAGCCGGTCATGATGACGGGCTTGCGGCCGATCCGGTCCGACAGCGAGCCGAAGAACACGAAGAACGGCGTGCCGATCAGCAACCCCAGCGCGATCAGGATATTGGCGCTCGTGCCGTCCACCTTCAGCGTTTGCGTCAGGAAGAAGAGGGCGTAGAACTGGCCCGTATACCAGACCACCGCTTGGCCGGCCGTCAGGCCGATCAGCGCGAGAATCACGACCTTCAAGTTCTTCCATTGGCCGAACGATTCGGTCAGCGGCGCCTTCGACGTCTTGCCCTCGGCCTTGATGCGCTCGAATGCCGGCGATTCGGCCAATTGCAAACGAATCCAGACGGAGATTCCCAGCAAAATCAGCGACGCGATGAACGGGATGCGCCAGCCCCAGGCGCCGAACGATTCCTCGCCCATCGCCGTGCGCACGCCCAGGATCACGAGCAGCGACAGGAACAGGCCCAGCGTCGCCGTCGTCTGAATCCACGAGGTGTAGTAGCCACGACGGTTGGCCGGTGCATGCTCGGCGACATAGGTGGCCGCGCCGCCGTACTCGCCGCCGAGCGCGAGGCCCTGCAGCAACCGCATGGCGATGAAGATGACCGGAGAGGCAAAGCCGATCGACGCGTAGCCGGGCAAGAAGCCGACGACGAAGGTCGACAAGCCCATGATCATGATCGTGATCAAGAACGTGTACTTGCGTCCGACCATATCGCCGAGCCGCCCGAACACGAGCGCGCCGAACGGGCGCACCGCGAAGCCCGCCGCGAAGCCGAGCAACGTGAAGATGAAGGCGGCCGTCGGGTTGATGCCGGAGAAGAAGCTCTTGCTGATGTAAGCCGCGAGCGAGCCCGCTAGATAGAAGTCGTACCACTCGAATACGGTACCGAGCGATGACGCGAAGATTACTCGCTTCTCGTCGCTCGTCATCTGCGCGCGCGCAATTTGCCCGCCAACGGTTGCCATGAGTCGTCTCCAAATAATTTTTGATATTGAGTTCGCAGGCGGCCGCACTTGGCGCACACCCCGTCGTCGATTATTGGAACGGAAACTTACGGCTCACTGACGCCGAAGACATCTTCGTTGCCTATCCGTCAGAAACGGATTTGGTGGTTTTTTTCTATCTTTGTGGCGCTAAAACTTTGAAACATCGTTGATTTAACGATGGCGGTCGATTCGTGCGCGGAAGTGGACGCCGCCGCGGTACCGCGCTCTCAGGGTAAGCACGGAGTGGTTTCCGAAATCGGCAGACTAATGCTAACCAGCGTGCCCGCGAGGCGCGGCGACGCTTGGTAGACGTGATCGTCGAGCGTGAGCGTGCCGCCGTGCATCGTCGCGATTTCCCTGACGATCGCAAGGCCTAGGCCGCTGCCGTCGCCTTCTCGTCCGAGGATGCGATAGAACCGCTCGACCACCTTGGGCCGCTCGGCCGGCGCGATGCCGGGGCCCGTATCTTCGACTTCGATGTGCACGCGATCCGCCTCGCGCTGTGGCCGCACGCGCACGGTGATGCGGCCACCGGCCGGCGTGTAGCGGATGGCGTTGTCGATCACGTTCGACAGCATTTCTCGGAGCATGATCGGGTTGCCTTCGACGAAGACAGGCTCGTCCGGGGGCTCATAGCCGAGGTCCATCTGTTTGGCGAGCGCCGCGCGCACCCAGTCGCGCACCGCGAGGCGCGCGAGGTGCGTCACTTCGACATGCGAGAAGACGTGCCCCGACATGCGGTTCTCCGCGCGCGCCAGCGCGAGCAACTGCGTCACGAGGCGCGCGGCTTGGTCGGCGCCCGTCCCGATCTGCTCGAGCGAGCGTCGCACCTCGGGCGGCACCTCGTGGCGCAGCGCGAGTTCGGCCTGCATCTGTAGGCCGGCCAGCGGCGTTTTCATCTGATGCGCCGCGTCGGCGATGAAGCGCTTTTGCAAGTCGATGTTTTGCGCGAGCCGCGTGAGCAGGTCATTGAACGACGTGATGAGCGGCTCGATCTCGGGCGGCGCGCTCGATGCTTCGAGCGGCGAGAGGTCGTCGGGCCGGCGCGTGCGCAGGTTCGATTGCAGCGTCGTCAGCGGGGCGAGCCCGCGCGAGAGCCCGAACCAGACGAGCACGATCGCCAACGGCAGGATCACGAACTGAGGCAGGATCACGCCTTTGATGATCTCGTTGGCGAGTGCGCTGCGTTTGTCGAACGTCTCGGCCACTTGGACGAGCACTGCTTGTCCCGCGTCTGCGCCCGCGCCGGCGGGAAGCGCCACCGTCGTGTATGCGATACGGATGTCGTTGCCGTGCAGCGTCGCGTCGCGAAATTCGACGAGACCGGGCTGCGGACGATCGTCCTCGCTCGGCAGCGGCAGGTCGGATACGCCCGTGACGAGTTCGCCGCGCGTGCCGATCACCTGATAGAAGACTTTGTCGATGTTGTCGCCCGTGAGGAAATCGCGTGCGGCCTCGGGCAGGGTCAGCGTGGCCACGCCGTTGACCGGGTGAATTTGTCGCGCGAGCACGTAGGTGTCGGTCTCGAGCCCGCGGTCGAACGGTCCGTTCGCGATCGTCTTGGCCACGAGATAAGTGACCGCGATGCTCATCGGCCACAGTAGCAAGAGCGGCGCGAGCATCCAGTCGAGAATCTCGCCGAACAGCGAGCGGGGCCGGCTCGTCGCGCTCGGCTCGGTTTCGTCGGGCGGCGCGAACGGGTTGGCGCGGAGGACGGCGCGCTCGGCCGCAGGCAGTTGCGCGTCGCGCGGCATGGGCGGGAGCGAGCCGGGTGAGCCGGGCGAAGGTTGGACGCCGTCCTGCTCGGAAATGGGCGAGGCCACGGCGGGCCTACTTCGGTCGGGCGCTTGCGGCAACGTCGGTTTGCGTCGGAGAAGGGGCGGGCGCGTTCGGGACGTCTGGCGCCGGAGTCACGATCGCGCGGGGCAGCGGCGTGGGCGTGCCCGTGCAGCTCGAAGCAGGTTTCTCCAAGCAGTAGCCGAGCCCGCGCACGGTAATGATGCGCACGCCGCTCGGCTCGATCTTCTTGCGCAGGCGATGCACATACACTTCGATCGCGTTGTTGCTGACTTCCTCGCCCCATTCGCAAAGATGATCGACGAGCTGCTCCTTCGACACGAGCCGGCCGATCCGCGCAAGTAGCACTTCGAGCACGCCGAGCTCGCGGGCGGAGAGGTCGAGCACTTGCTCGTTGACCGCGGCGACGCGCCCCACCTGATCGTAGGTCAGCGAGCCGTGCCGCACGAGCGTCGGCCCTCCGCCGCTGCCGCGCCGCGTCAGCGCCCGCACGCGCGCTTCGAGTTCGTTCAGATGAAACGGTTTGCTCATGTAGTCGTCGGCGCCGAGGTCGAGCCCCTTCACGCGCTCGTCGACGCCGTCGGCGGCCGTCAGGATCAGCACGGGCAATGCCGAATTGCGGGCGCGCAGGCGGCGCAGGACTTCGAGCCCGGACAGGCGCGGCAGGCCGAGATCGAGGATCAAGAGGTCGAACGTCTGCATCGACAGCGCGGCATCGGCTTCGCTTCCGCTCTTGACGTGATCGACGGCATAGCCCGATTGGCGGAGTGATCGGACGAGGCCGTCCGCGAGTATGCTGTCGTCTTCGGCAATGAGTATTCGCATGATGCGCCGCGCGGCCGGCCGGCGCTTTCGTGCCGGCCCTGAGCGGGTGTCTCCGATGGTCTTGTCTGGATTCGATGTCGGGGGCGGCTCGCACGTGGCGCCGGGTGGACGCTCCGTTGCCGCAACGCAAATCCGCGTGCATCGGGCTTGCAAAGAACCCTGTTTTTTTATACAGTGTCTGCGTTTCGTGCGCTAGCCGGAAATAGTGTCGCAAACGTGGGGCGCCTGCGTGATCGACTGTGTGATCGACTGCGTGATCGCAATCGCGTCTCACAGGCTTCTCACAGACGTCTCACAGACGTCTCACAGACGTCTCACAGACGTCTCACAGCGCCCCATCGCCCGGCCCGCCCGCCTCAGACGCCCGCTCATCATAGCAAAGGACGATTCATGGAAGAAAGCAAGAAAGGCTCGGCTGGACTGACGGCTGAAAAGAGCAAGGCGCTCGCCGCCGCGCTCGCGCAGATCGAAAAGCAGTTCGGCAAGGGGTCGGTCATGCGGCTCGGCGATGGCGAGGTGGCCGAGGATATCCAAGTGGTGTCGACGGGGTCGCTGGGCCTCGATATCGCACTCGGCGTCGGCGGTTTGCCGCGGGGCCGCGTGGTGGAAATCTACGGGCCGGAATCGTCGGGTAAGACCACGTTGACGCTGCAAGTCATCGCCGAAATGCAAAAGCTCGGCGGCACGGCGGCGTTCATCGACGCCGAGCACGCGCTCGACATCCAATATGCAGCGAAGCTCGGCGTGAACGTCAACGATCTGCTCGTATCGCAGCCCGATACGGGCGAGCAAGCGCTCGAAATCACCGATGCGCTCGTGCGCTCGGGCTCGATCGACATGATCGTCATCGACTCGGTCGCGGCGCTCGTGCCGAAGGCCGAAATCGAGGGCGAAATGGGCGACTCGCTGCCGGGCTTGCAGGCGCGGCTTATGTCGCAGGCGCTGCGCAAGCTGACGGGCACGATCAAGCGTACGAACTGCCTCGTTATTTTCATCAACCAGATTCGGATGAAGATCGGCGTCATGTTCGGCAATCCGGAAACGACGACGGGCGGCAACGCACTGAAGTTCTATGCATCGGTGCGGCTCGACATCCGCCGTATCGGCTCGATCAAGAAGAACGACGAAGTCATCGGCAACGAAACGCGCGTGAAGGTCGTCAAGAACAAAGTGTCGCCGCCGTTTCGCGAGGCGATCTTCGACATCCTCTACGGCGAGGGCATTTCGCGCCAAGGCGAAATCATCGATCTTGGCGTGCAAGCGAAGATCGTCGACAAGGCCGGTGCCTGGTACAGCTACAGCGGCGAGCGGATCGGCCAAGGCAAGGACAATGCGCGCGAATTCCTGCGCGAGAATCCCGACATGGCGCGCGAGATCGAAAATCGGATCCGCGAGTCGCTCGGCGTCAACGCGATGCCGGTCGGTAGCGGCGGCGACGTCGAAGTAGCCGACGAAGAAGAGTAAGCCGCGCGTGATACGCAAAGGGCGGGTGGCGCCGGGCGGTCCCCGTGAAGGGCGCCGCTTCGGTGCGCGCGAAGGGCTTCGCGGCGAAGCATTGGGTGCCGACGTAGGTGCCTCCCATGCCGATCCGCTCGACCCTTCGTCGAATCACGAGGCGTCCGATTCGTCGTCTTCCGCGTCCGAAGGCGGCGGTCGCTCGCGTCGGCCTACCCGGTCGCTCAAGGCGCGAGCGATCGACTATCTCTCGCGGCGCGAATACAGCCGCGCCGAGCTCACCCGCAAATTGGCGCCGTTCGTCGAGGAGGGCGATGCGCTCGATCCGCTGCTCGATGCGCTCGAGCGCGAAGGTTTGCTATCCGACGCGCGCTTTGCAGAGAGCGTGATGAACCGGCGCTCGGCGCGGATGGGGGCAAGCCGTATCGTCGGCGAGCTTCGTCAACACGGGCTCGACGGCGCGCTGATCGAATCGGTCGGCTCGCAACTGCGCGACACCGAGCGAGCCCGTGCCCAAGCGGTGTGGCGCAAGAAGTTCGGTCAGTTGCCGCAGTCGCCGGCCGAGCGCGCGAAGCAGGCGCGCTTTCTGGCGATGCGAGGTTTTTCGGGCGCGACGATCTCCCAAATTCTCAAGGGTGACGACGACTGGCGTGACGAGTAGCCGCGTGTCGCCGCGTGGCGCGATTTGCGCCAGGGGTGCCGCGCGTGCGACTGCGGCATGCGGTGCGGACGTACCACAAAGTGGGCGGCCGGCGTCTCAAATATCCGGTATGGTAAAATCCCTCGGTTCTCCTCTCCAGCCGTTCCCCTCGCATGCCGCTTTCGCCGCCCGTTTCCCGCCAGTTGCGCCATCACCGCGCAATCCGAGCGGAAGCCTTCGAGCGCGACGACGGCTTGTGGGATATCGAGGCGTGTCTGACCGACCATAAGCCGCGCGATGTCGCATTGGCTCCCGGTGTCCGGCCCAAAGGCCTACCGATCCATGAACTCTGGCTCCGCATCACCATCGACCGCAAGCTCACCATCGTCGACGCCGAAGCGTCGTCGGAATGGGTGCCGTATCCCGGTCATTGCGAAGCCTCCAATCCCGCCTATCGCGCCCTCATCGGTCTCAACCTCCTCAACGATTTCCGCCGCCAAGCTCGGCGCTTGCTCGCCGGAACGACTGGCTGTACGCATCTCACCGAACTCTGCTCCATCCTCCCGACGGCCGCGGTCCAAGCATTCGCCGGCGACGTCTGGAACCCGCGCGATAGCGCGACGGATGCACCGGAAGGTTCCGACGCTCATCGCGAACCGCCGTTTCAACTCGACCGCTGCCATGCGCTACGGTTCGACGGCGAGGCAGTGCGGCGTTTTTATCCGCGCTGGTACGGGCACGTACCGCGCAGCCTCCAAACGAGCGGCGCCTCGGCGGGCAAGGCGTCGATCTCCGTAAGCCGCACGGCGCAGTCCGACGCGCCCGGCTCGAAGGCACTCAGCGATCACGAAGTTCAATCCAACTCTCAGACTGAAGGGAATCACGCATGAAGATTCACGAGTACCAGGGAAAGGAAATCCTGCGGAAATTCGGCGTCGCGGTACCGCGCGGCAAGCCGGTGTTTTCGGTGGATGACGCGGTCAAGGCCGCTGAGGAGCTGGGCGGCCCGGTTTGGGTCGTCAAGGCGCAGATCCACGCGGGTGGTCGCGGCAAGGGCGGTGGCGTGAAGGTAGCCAAGTCGCTCGAGCAAGTGCGCGAGTACTCGAACCAGATCCTCGGCATGCAGCTCGTCACGCACCAAACCGGTCCGGAAGGCCAGAAGGTGAACCGCCTGCTGATCGAAGAAGGCGCGGACATCAAGAAGGAGCTCTATGTCGGCCTCGTGATCGACCGCGTGTCGCAAAAGGTCGTCGTGATGGCTTCGAGCGAAGGCGGGATGGACATCGAGGAAGTCGCCGCAAAGACGCCGGAAGCGATCTACAAGGTGGCCGTCGACCCGTCGAAGGGGCTGCTCGATTCGGAAGCCGACGATCTCGCGAAGAAGATCGGCGTGCCCGATGCTTCGATTCCGCAAGCGCGCGCCATCCTGCAAGGCCTCTACAAGGCCACCTGGGAAACGGACGCATCGCTCGCCGAAATCAACCCGCTGATCCTCACGGGCGACGGCAAGGTGATCGCGCTCGACGCGAAGTTCAACTTCGATTCGAACGCGCTGTTCCGTCATCCCGAAATCGTCGCGTACCGCGATCTCGACGAAGAAGATCCGGCTGAAGTCGAAGCGTCGAAGTTCGATCTCGCCTACATCTCGCTCGACGGCAACATCGGCTGCCTCGTGAACGGCGCGGGCTTGGCCATGGCGACGATGGACACGATCAAGCTGTTCGGCGGCGAGCCGGCGAACTTCCTCGACGTCGGCGGCGGCGCGACGACCGAAAAGGTCACCGAAGCGTTCAAGCTGATGCTGAAGAACCCGGACCTGAAGGCGATCCTCGTGAACATCTTCGGCGGCATCATGCGCTGCGACGTGATCGCGGAAGGCGTGATCGCCGGCTCGAAGGCGGTGAACCTGAACGTCCCGCTCGTCGTGCGCATGAAGGGTACGAACGAAGACCTCGGCAAGAAGATGCTTGCTGAATCGGGCCTGCCGATCATTTCGGCGGACAGCATGGAAGAGGCTGCGCAGAAGGTCGTCGCGGCTGTCCAGGGCAACGCGTAAGCGGCTCGGGCGCAACCGGATACGAACAGAGGTCAATACATGTCGATTCTGATCAACAAAGACACGAAGGTCATCACGCAGGGCATCACCGGCAAGACCGGCCAGTTTCATACGCGCGCATGCCGCGAATATGCGAACGGCCGCGAAGCATACGTCGCGGGCGTGAATCCGAAGAAGGCCGGCGAAGACTTCGAAGGCATTCCCATCTATGGGAGCGTGAAGGAAGCGAAGGCCGAAACGGGCGCGACCGTCTCGGTCATCTACGTGCCGCCCGCCGGCGCGGCTGCAGCGATCTGGGAAGCGGTCGAAGCCGACCTCGACCTGGCCATCTGCATCACCGAAGGTATTCCCGTTCGCGACATGATCGAAGTGCGCGACCGCATGCGTCGCGAAAACCGCAAGACGCTGCTACTCGGGCCGAACTGCCCGGGCACGATCACGCCGGACGAGCTGAAGATCGGCATCATGCCGGGCCACATCCACCGCAAGGGCCGCATCGGCGTCGTGTCGCGTTCGGGCACGCTGACGTATGAAGCCGTGGGGCAACTGACGGCGCTGGGTCTCGGCCAATCGTCGGCGGTCGGTATCGGCGGCGACCCGATCAACGGGCTCAAGCACATCGATGTCATGAAGATGTTCAATGACGATCCGGATACGGACGCCGTCATCATGATCGGTGAGATCGGCGGCCCGGACGAGGCCAACGCCGCTTACTGGATCAAGGACAACATGAAGAAGCCGGTCGTCGGCTTCATCGCCGGTGTGACGGCGCCCCCGGGCAAGCGCATGGGCCACGCCGGCGCGCTGATCTCGGGCGGTGCCGATACGGCCGATGCGAAGCTCGAAATCATGGAAGCCTGCGGCATCAAAGTGACGAAGAATCCGTCGGAGATGGGGCGTCTGCTGAAGTCGATCCTGTAAGCCGCCGTGTGAGGTCATGCCGCGCGCTGTAGCCCGCGGCACGGCCGGCCAGTCGTTTTGGTATCCTTGCGAAATTCTTTCGTAAGGCTTCCGACAGACGAGAAGAAGCGAGGGAGCAAGCCATGCTCCCTCGCTTTTTTATCGCTGCACGATGCGCTCTGGAACGGTGATTGCCCTCATGTTCGACACCATGCTCGACTTCTTTGCGACCCTTCATTGGGCGGTGGTTTTTCAGATCATCGTCATCGACATTCTGCTCGGCGGCGACAACGCCGTCGTCATTGCGCTTGCCTGCCGCAAGCTGCCGGCGGCGCAGCGGATGCAGGGCGTGTTGTGGGGCACCGCGGGCGCGATCGTCCTGCGCGTCGTGCTCATCGTGTTTGCCGTCGCGCTGCTCGACGTTCCGTTCTTGAAGTTCGGTGGCGGGCTATTGCTGTTGTGGATCGGGATACGCCTGATGGCGCCGTCCCACGATTCGCACGAAAACGTCAAACCCGCGGACAAGCTGCTTTCGGCCATCAAGACGATCATCGTGGCCGACGCCATCATGAGCCTCGACAACGTGATCGCGATCGCAGGTGCGGCCGAGTCCGCCGATCCCGACCACCGTATCGCCCTCGTCATATTCGGCCTCGTGGTGAGCATTCCCTTGATCGTCTGGGGCAGCACGCTCGTGTTGCGTATGCTCGATCGCTTTCCCGTCATCGTCACGTTCGGCGCGGCATTGCTCGGCTGGATCGCCGGCGGCCTCATCATCAACGATCCGGCCGGCGATCGCTGGCCGCTGCTCGATACGCCGGCCGCCGAATACGGCGCGCATATCGCCGGCGCGCTGCTCGTCGTGCTCGTCGGGTATTGGCTCAAGCGCCGTATGCTGCGGCGCGCGGCCGGCAGAGCCTCCGGGCCGCGCCGTACGCCCTGACGCGCCGTTGCCGCCCGCGCTACCCGCCGACCTGGCCGTTCGGCCGACTGCCGGGCGAGAGCCGGTGCCGATACGCTTCGAATACGTTGCCCGCCCATTCGCCGGCGGGCCGTCGTTCGAGGAGCGTGTTCGCCGATGTCCGCCGCCGTTGCTGTTTTTGCCCGCCGCCTGTTGTGCGCCGTCATCTCATGTCGCGCTTCGCGCGATCTCAAACATGGTTTCACGTTGATCGAACTCATGATCGTGCTCGCGATCGTCGGCATCGTCGCTGCCTATGCCGTGCCCGCCTATCAGGATTACCTTGCCCGCAGCCGTGTCGGCGAGGGGCTATCGCTTGCTTCGGGGGCGCGGCTGGCCGTCGCGGAAAACGCGGCCGGTGGCAACCCGTTCGACAGCGGCTACGTTGCACCGCCCGCCACGCGCAACGTCGAGTCCATCTCCGTCGACGACGCAACCGGGGAAATTACGATCCGTTACACGTCGCGTGTCGCACGAGCCGGCAGCGAAGCGCTGGTGCTCGTCCCTTCGTTGCCCGACGCATCCGATCCGCCCACTTCGCGCGTCGCGCTCGAATCAGGCGTTGTGCTGGGCGGGGCGTTGACGTGGGAATGCTTCGCGTCGGGCAAGCAAGCGTCTTCACTGCCTGCACCGGGCTCGGGGCCGATGCCGCTCGCGGGCGCCACATTGCCGGCGAAGCTGGCCCCGTCCGAATGCCGAACTTGAATGCAAGACGGACATGCGGCTACGCACAGTGAAAGGAATTTTTTGTATAGTGCGCCGGTTGCCGACGGCCCCTATCCTCATGACATCACCATTCACTCGCTATCTGTCGTTCGCGTCCCTGGCGTTCGCGGTACTGCTTCCCTACGCGGTTACGAACCATACGTATCCGATTCCGACCTTCTATGCCGAGTTCACGGCGCTCTCGCTCTATCTGCTCGTCGGCGCGGCCGTTCTGTTGATGGTGGTGTCGGCCAGGCCGCGCCCGCAGTATGCGATGCCGTCCGTCGCGCTCGTGCCGATCGCGTTCGGGTCTTTGCTGGTGCTGCAAACGTTCGTGCTGCCGCTTGCTCAGCCGTCGATGAATTGGCTCGGAGCGGGCTTTCTTTTGGCGGGCTTCATGGCCACGCAGGCGGGGTATGGATTCGCTCGCGCAGGCGTGGCCGATACTGCATTGCGCTGGGCGGCAGCCGCGCTGATCGTGGGTGGGTTGTTCGCCGTGTTTTGCCAAGTGGTGCAGTTGTTTCATGCGGAGGCGCGGTTCGCTCCGTTCGTCGTGGCCTACAACGTTGCGACCGAGCGGCGGCCGTTCGGCAACATGGCGCAGGCCAATCACCTGGCGACCGTCATCGCATTCGCGCTCGCGGCGGCCATGTACCTCGTGCAGACGCGCCGCTTGAACATCATCGTGTGGGTTGCCGTGTCGGCGATCTGCGTGCTCGGGCAGGCGTTGACCGTCTCGCGCGGGCCGTGGTTGCAGACGGCCGTCATCGTCGTTGCCGGGTTCTGGATGGCGTTCGTCGTGCCGCGCGGCATCGGCGCAGCGCGGCGCGGCATGCGGGAATGGGTCATTCCTGTCCTGCTCGTTATCTTGTTCGTTGCGGTGAACCTAGCCGTGCGCTGGGCGAATCTTCGTTTCCACTTGGATCTGGACGTCTCGGCCGCGCACCGCTTCGAGGACAAAGGGCAGTTCGTTCTGCGTCTGGCGATGTGGAAGTACGGTTGGACGATGTTTACCGGGCATCCGCTGCTCGGCGTCGGTTGGGGCGAGTTTCCGCGTTTCGAATACGAACTCGTGAAACGGCTCGGCGACGTCGAAATCGCCAACAATTCGCACGACATCATCATCGACTTGCTGGCTAAGACCGGCGCGGTGGGTCTCGCTATCGTCCTGCTGGGCCTCCTGGCATGGCTGTGGCGCGTGCTGCGCGCCCCGCACACGCCCGAGCGCGTGTTCGGTCTCGCGCTGATCGGCGCGCTGCTCATGCACGCGCTCGTGGAGTATCCGCAGCAGTACATGTTCTTCCTGCTGCCGGCGATGTTCGTCTTCGGCATCTTGGAGACGAAGCCACTCGATTTCGTGCCGGGGCGGTTCGCGCTGGGCTTGCAATTGCTGGTCGTAGCGGGGGGATTTGCCGCGCTCGGTCCGATCTATCGCGATTACGCCCGCGCCGAAGTGCTGTATTACGGGGCGCATCCGGCCGAGGAATATCGGGCCGCGCCGTCCGTGCTGTTTGGCGCATGGGGCGAATATGGCATGGCGACGTTGCTGTCGATCGACAGCAACGACCTGCAGACGAAGTTGGCCATGCACGAGAAAGCGCTCGCGCTATTGCCGGGCGAGACGGTGCTGCGGCGATACGCGGCCCTGTTGGCGCTCGACGGCAAGGAGAATCAAGCGTTCGATACGGTCGAGCGGCTGAAAATCTTTGCCGTCGTGTTGCACGATTGGCCGTCGCAGTTGTCGGCGCTATACGGGCTATGCGACGACGAGCCCAAGCTCGCGCCCTTCAAGGCAGAACTCGTCAAGCGCTACGGACCTGCGCCGAAAGCGGCGGACGACGACGACAGCGACGACTGATCGAGCGACTTCGCACGGGTGGACGCCGGCCGGGATCGAGCCGGCGCCGGCGACCGCGGCTTAGCTCGCCGCTTAGCCGCTTGGTAGATTGGTCGGCTCGCCGCTTAGCCCGTCGACGACCAGTGCGGCGCTTAACTTCTACGCTTACGGCGCCTGCCAATCCCCCGACTTCCCTCCACGCTTCTCCTGTACGCCGACATCGGTGATCGTCATCCCGCGGTCCACCGCCTTGCACATGTCATAGACGGTCAGCAGGCCGACTTGCACGGCGGTAAGCGCTTCCATCTCGACGCCGGTGCGCCCAAGCGTTTCGACTTGGGCTGTGCAATGCACGCCGGGCAGCGCTTCGTCGAGCGCGAAGTCGATGGCGACGCGCGTCAGCGCGAGTGGGTGGCACAGGGGAATCAAGTCGGCCGTGCGTTTCGCGCCTTGGATCGCGGCGATGCGCGCCACACCGAGCACGTCCCCTTTCTTCGCATGACCGTCGCGGATCAGCGCGAGCGTCTCGGGTTTCATCCGAATCGAGCCGCGCGCAACCGCGATCCGTTTCGTTTCGTCTTTGCCGCCGACGTCGACCATATGCGCCTGGCCGGCCGCGTCGAAATGGGTCAATTCAGGCATGTCTTGCTCCTTCGATGGGCGCCTATCTTAGCAGCCGCTATGGGCTCATCAGTGAGCCTACGCTGTTGCCCGAGGACCGGCACTCACAGGCCCGCAGCCTCGGAAGCGTGTGCCCGCCCGCCGAAAGTCGATCAAGCGAAGCGGAACAGCCGCGCGGGCGCATCGACGAGCACGGCCCGTTGCTCATGCTTCGTCGGCAGCAGCTTCGACACCAAGGCGTAGACGGAATCGTAGCTTTCGGTGCGCTCATGCTGGGTGTGGGGCCAATCGCTACCCCAGACGAGCCGATCGAGGCCAAAGGCGCTTTCGAGCAGCGGCATCGCAGCCAACGCGGTCTGCTCGCCCGAGTTCGGTTGTGCCGGGTGCGCGTTGCGGTAGGCGCCGGATATCTTGACCCACACGCGACGCGCTGCCCCGAGCGTCAGCAGATACCGAAAGCCGGGATCGTCGACGCCCAGCGTTGGATGGGGTCGTCCGAAGTGATCGACAACGATGTCGATCGCGTCCTCGGCGCGCGCGAGCAGAGGCGCAACGACGTTCGGTAGCCGCTGCGCTTCGCAGTGGACTTCGATCTGCCAGCCGAGTGCAGCGATCCTGGGTAGCGTCGCTCGCCATGCGGCGCTCGCGAAGTCGGGGACCGGCAGACCGAACAGATTGAGCCGGATGCCGACGATGCCGCTGCGCGCGAGCGCGTCGAGTCCGCTCGGATCGGCGGCTACGGCCGCGGGATCGATCACGCCAATCCCGCGTAGACGATGCGGCGCTTCGGCGAGCGCCTGCACCAAGCAACGGTTGTCGATGCCGAGGAAGCTCGGCTGCACGAGCACGCCGTGCGAAATACCGTGTGCGTCGAGATGGGCGAGATAGCGCGATAACGGTGCGTCATACGTCGGCGCGTATCTGCGGCGCTGCGCGAGCGGCAGGTCATGAGAAAACACGTGGGCGTGCGCGTCGATGGCGGTGATCGTGCCGGCACTTGCGCGAAGGAGCGTATCCGCGCCGGCGCCGGGCGCGGTCGTCGTCAGCATGGCAAAAAAACCTTCATTGAAGTTGGGTGTCGATCATCGGCGCGCGGGCTGAACGCTCGACGATGCGCGATGTTCGGCCGCCGCGGGCGCGCTGTCGGCGAGGGCGCGTCCGCGCGTCTCGGGCAGCATCAACACGGCGAACACGACGATCGAATAGGCGATGGCCGCGTCGGCGCCGATCGCGAAGCCGAGCGTCGTCGTCTTGGCCAGATGGCCGACCATCACGGGGAAGCCTGCCGACACGACACGCCCGAAGTTATAGCAGAAGCCGACCCCCGTGCCGCGCATCCCGCGCGGATACAGTTCGGTGAAGAGCGCGCCCATGCTGGCCGGAATGCCCGCCGCAAAAAATCCGAGCGGAAAGCCGACGACGAGCATGGCTTCGTTCGTCAGCGGCACGAAGAGATAGATCAGCACCGTGGCCACGCAGGCGATCGAAAAGAGCAGGATGGTGGCGCGCCGCCCGATCCGATCGAGCAGTTGCGCGCTGGCGATGCACCCGCAAAAGAACGCGACGATGATGACGGCAAGATAGCCGCCCGTGCCCAGCACGGACAGGTGCCGTTCGGTTTTCAGGTAGGTGGGCAGCCATGTCGTCAGCGCGTAATAGCCGCCGTGCGCGCCGACGCCGAGCAGTGCGCCGATGAGCGTCATGCGCAACACGCGCGGCGAGAAGATTTCGACGAACGGCAGCCCTGTGGCGCGCTCGGCGGCCTGCGTCGCCGGTTTCGCGCCCGACGCTCTACGGTCGGACGAGGCCGCGGGCTCCGGCACGCCGCGCCGCACGTAAAGGACGAGCAAGGCGGGCAGAAGACCGAGCGCGAACATCGCGCGCCATGCCAAGGCACCGGGCATCAGCGAGAACATGGCGGTATAAAGCACGACCGCGGCGGCCCAGCCGACCGCCCAGGCGCTTTGGACCGAGCCCATCGCTTTGCCTCTGTGCTGGGCGCGAATCGATTCGGCCATCAGCACCGCGCCGGCGGCCCATTCGCCGCCGAATCCGAGCCCTTGCAGCGTTTTGAGCGCGAGGAACTGATCGAAGTTTTGCGCGAACGCACAGGCGAAGGTGAAGACCGAGAAAAACGCGACGGTGAGCTGCAGCGTGCGGACGCGACCGATGCGGTCGGCCAGCGCCCCTGCAATCCAGCCGCCGAGTGCGGAAGCGATCAGCGTGGCGCCGCTGACGAAGCCGGCCTGTGTCTTGTCGATGGCCCATTCAGCCATGATCGCCGGGATGACGAGGCTAAAGATCTGCACGTCGAGTGCGTCGAGCGCCCAGCCGCCGAAGCACGCCCAAAACGTGCGGCGCTCGGTGGGGGAAATTTCCTTGAACCACTTGAACATTGCCTGTCTCCTATCTATCGAATTTCCACCTGATAGACGAATTCGCTCGCGGGCCCCCGTGAACGGCGCCACTCCAGCGGCCGACGATCGTATCCGTACGCAAGCCGCTCGATGACGACGATCGGCGTGCCGGGTTCGAGGCGCAGCAATCGCCCGTGCATCACGTCGATCGTTTCTACGGTCAGCGTTTCACTGGCTGAGGCGATGATCTGATTGCACTGCCCTTCGTAGACGGGGTAGAGCAGATCGCCGACTTCTTCCGTTGCAAGCGTGGCGAATGCTGCGAAGCGTTCGTATGGCAGCCATATTTCTTCGGCGAGGATCGGATGCTCGTCGACGAGCCGCAGCCGCGACATATGGATGACCTGCGCGTCGGTATCGATCTGCAGCGCTGCGCTGACCGCCGATGGCGCCGCAACGACTTCGCGCATGAGAATGCGGCTCGTCGGGATGCGCCGTTCGCCGCGGCGGTTCTGAAAACGGAAGAATCGAAACAAGGAGCCGTCGAAGCTCGCGCGACGCACGAAGGTCCCGCGCCCTTGAAACCGCTCGAGCATCCCTTCGGCGACGAGTTGATCGACGGCTTTGCGCACGGTACCGACTGCGACGTCATACGTGCGCGAGAGCTCCTGCTCGGTCGGGATGGCCTCGCCTGGGCGCCAGCGATGCGCCCCGATTTGCGCAGCAAGCTCGTCGCGCAGGCGCTGATAGCGAGGGAGGCGGTCGTCTGCTTGCATGAAGCGATCCTTGGGGTGAGGTGAGCAATAATATAGTCAACTATTCATATATATGTTTATATGACTGGTGGATTGGCGCAATCGGGGTAGACCCTCGGGGACATCAAAGCAAGGAAGGGGGACGGGGCCGAGACGCCCCGTCCGACTCAATCGGGGCGAACCATGATCGCCGCGGGGCTCGTGACGAAGCCGAAGCGCGCCGGCAGATCGGCGCGGCGCACCGTTTCGATCGCCAGCCGCCGGCCGGGCAGCCAGTCGAACGTGCCGCCGCGCGCGTCGGCGTCGAGCGTTGCCAATTGCGAGAAAAGATCGAGGTCGTGATCGTGCAATACCGCCACGCGAGCCGGCTGCGACGCATCGGCGAACAACGCGCCGCCTTCGTCGTCGACGAGTACCGCCGCCGGGTCGAACGGCGCTCCCGCGTGATCGGTCAGCGTAGGAGCGGCGGCCGACGAAAGCGCGAGCCTGACGACCCACGGCGTATAGGCCAGCTCGACATATACGCGCTGCGGCCCGTTTTGAAAAAACCAACAACCGTCGTCGTCATGTTCGTAATTGCGCTCGATGAAGCCGACGAGCGCCGCGTGACGAATCGGCGTGCCGAGCTCACCTCGCGCCTGCGCCCCTTCGTCGCGCATGCGCCACTGGCCGCGGCGATCGAGCAGCAGCCACCCGGTGCAATGCGGCACGTTGGGCCATTTCGCGAGTGCGGCTTTGACGAGCTCATCCATCGTGCGCGTACGGTTCCAGAAAAGTGAAGACGCGCCGCGGCAGCCAATCGATGCGGCCGGGGAACGGGCCCGTCATGAAGCCGACGTGTCCGCCGGCCTCGGGTTGGTCGAGCTCGATGGCGGCCGAGACTTCGGCGCGCGTGGGCAGGGCGGCGCTCGGCAGGAACGGGTCGTTACGCGCGTTGAGCACGAGCGTGGGCACGACGACGTCGGGCAGCAGCGGGCGCGTCGTTGCACGCGTCCAGTACTCTTCCGTATCGCGAAACCCGTGGAGCGGCGCCGTGACGACGTTGTCGTACTCGTACATCGTCCGACACGCCAGCACGGCCTCGCGATCGAACAGCCCGGGGTATTGTTCGAGCTTGGACAGCGCCTTGCGCTTGAGCGTCTTCAGAAAGCTCATCGTATAGACGAGCGCAAATCCCTGCGAGAGCGCGCGGCCGCCGGCATGCACGTCGAGCGGCGTGGAAATGGCCGCGGCCGCCGCGACGAACGATGCATCCGCGCCGCGCTCGCCGAGCCAGCGCAGCAGCACGTTGCCGCCGAGCGACACGCCGGCTACGACGAGCGGGCCTCGATGCGACGCGTGCAGCCGGCGCAGCACCCAATCGACCTCCGCACTGTCGGCGAGGTGGTAGAACCGCGGCGCCAGATTGAGCGGGCCGCTACAACTGCGAAAGTGCGGCACGACGCCTTGCCAGCCGAGGGCGCGGGCCGATGCCATCAGCACGCGCGCGTAGTGCGAATCGGAACTGCCCTCGAGCCCGTGAAAGAGCACGAAGAGCGGGGCGTCGGCCGGCGGCGCGGCGTTCGAGCCGGGCGGGTAGGCAAGCCAGTCGAGGTCGATGAAATCGCCGTCGGGCGTATCCCAGCGTTCGCGGCGATATTCCACTGCCGGGAGGCGCGCGAACAGGGCCGGAACGATCGTTTGAGCGTGGCTCGTGGGAAGCCATCGGGGTGGGTTGTAGAGCAATTGGACAAGCCTGTCGGAGGCCGCAGCCCCTGCTGCTGCCGACGAAGCCGGTTTGTCATGTGTGGTGCTCATGACCGTCCTCGAAAACTGATACCGTCCCGCCCGGCTTTCGCTTGCCGGCCGGTCAGTGCAATGCGCCTTGTCCGTGTCGAATCTTCGCGGCGAACTCGGTGGCCGTTTCTTCGGGCATCGGGCTCGCATGAATGTGGGCGATCCGCCATTCGCCGCGCTCGTGAACCATGACGTATGTGGTGTAGATCATCCGCGGCGGCGCGAGCGGTTCTTGGAACCGATGCGCTTCCGCGACCGTGTAGACGACCGTGCCGAGGCTGTCGTAGACGCGCACGTCGAGCGGCTCGATCGCCGTCGGCAGCGTGTGCGCCTGCGCAGCCGCGACGAGCCCGGCGCGGATCTGGTCCACGCCGTGCCAATGCGCTCCGCCCGCGTTGACGTAGCTCGCGAACTCCTCGTCGATCCAAAGCGCCATCAGCGCATCGATGCTGCCCTCGGCGACGGTCTGATAGAACGCGTTGAGCGTATCGGCTGCGGCTTCGAACAAGCGGGCAAAACGTGGCATGGCTCTTTGGGCTCGTAGGTAGCGCGCACAATTCGCGCCGTCGGGCTAACTTGGCGCGCTGCGCATTCATCGGCGCGGCGCGCTCGCGTTCGGTCGTTCAGGCTCGGCGTGCGGCGTCCACGAGTCAATGAACGCATAAAGGCGCAGCGCGTTCCGTGCGTCAGCGCTCGCCGAGCAGCATGGTGCGCAGATCGGCGAACACTTGCTCCGGCGACAGTTCGCGCAGACAGCGCAAATGGCCGAGCGGACACTCGCGGGCAAAGCAAGGGCTGCACTCGAGATGCAGCCATTGTACCTTCGCAGCGTCCGATAACGGCGGGGTGTGGCGCGGATCGCTCGATCCGTAGATGGCGACGAGCGGGCGCCGCAGCGCCGCCGTGACGTGCATGAGGCCGGAATCGTTGCTGACGACGGCGCCCGCGCGCGCGATCAGCGCGCAGGCTTCGCCGAGGGAGGTCTGTCCGCACAGGTTGCGCACGTTCGGCGCTTGGCTTGCTATGGCCTGGGCGAGCGGTGCGTCCTTGTTGGAGCCGAGCGCGACGATTTGCGTGTACGGAAACGACTGGCCGATCATCCGCGCGAGCGCGGCGAAATGCTCGGCGGGCCAGCGTTTGGCGTTGCCGTATTCGGCGCCCGGACAGAAGACGACGAGCGGCACGCGCGTGTCGAGGTGAAAGCGTGCCGAGACGCGCGCCGATTCGTTCGGATCGGTATCGAGGCGCGGCATGCGCAGGCGCGCTTCGAGATCGGGTACGTTCGCGCTTGGGGCATAGGCGAGGGCGGCGTAGTGCTGCACCATCGGGCCGCGTTCGCTCTTGCTCGGGTTCGGGTGGCGAACGTTGAGCAGGCCGACCCGCCCTTCGCCGCTGTAGCCGATACGCAGGCGAATGCCGGCCAGCCACGGGATCAGGGCGGACTTGAGCGAATTGGGCAGGATGTAGGCGGCGTCGTAGCCGCTCTCGCGCAAATCGCCCGCGAGCTGCCAGCGCCGCACGAGCTGCAGCTTGCCGTGCGCGAGATCGGTGGCGTGCACGTCGCTGATTTCGGGCATTCGCTCGAGCACCGGGGCCACCCACGCGGGCGCGAGCGCGTCGATGACGATGCGCGGATGAAGTTGCTTGAGCAGCGTGAACAGCGGCTGCGCCATCAACGCGTCACCGATCCAATTCGGTGCGATTACCAACGCGCGACGCATTAGTGTGGGTATCCGAGAGGTAGGCAAACGCGGCGCGCGAGGCAGCCGCATTCGGCGATTGAGCGAGCGGCGTCGCCCGGCGCCGCATCGGCCACCGGAAGACGGCTTCCGAATGCGCGCACGCGCCGCCCGCGCGCGGTGCCGGTACGAGCCGAGCGAGCGCGACGGGCGGCGCGTGCGCGCCGAAGCGAATCAGTGATGCTTGACGACTTCGCCCTCGCGCAGCTTGTAGCGCGTGCCGCAGTACGGGCAGCGCGCCTCGCCGTGCGTGACGTCGATGAACACGCGCGGATGCGCGCTCCAGCGCGGCATCGCCGGATTCGGGCAATAAGCGGGCAAATCTTTGGCCGACAGCTCGACCAGCGGCATTTCCTTCGTTTCGCTCATGAGACGGATTCTCGTTATAGGCGGTGTGGCGTGCGGCGTCAGATCTTCGTGAGCCAGTGCGTGTACTTCGGGTTCTTGCCGGCGATGACGTCGAAGAACGCCGATTGGAGTTTTTCCGTGACGGGGCCGCGCGAACCCGTGCCGATCGTGCGGTTGTCGAGTTCGCGGATCGGCGTGACTTCGGCGGCGGTGCCCGTGAAGAACGCTTCGTCGGCCGTGTAGACCTCGTCGCGCGTGATTCGCTTTTCGATGACCTCGATACCGGCGTCGCGGGCCAGCGTGATCACCGTGTCGCGCGTGATGCCGTCGAGGCACGAAGCCAGATCGGGCGTGTAGAGCTTGCCGTTGTTGACGAGGAAGAAGTTCTCGCCCGAGCCTTCGGAGACGTAGCCGTCGACGTCGAGCAGGAGCGCTTCGTCGTAGCCGTCGGCCGTGGCTTCCTGGTTCGCGAGGATCGAGTTCACGTACCAGCCCGACGCCTTGGCGCGCACCATCGAGACGTTCACGTGGTGGCGCGTGAACGACGACGTTTTCACGCGGATGCCTTTCGTGATGCCTTCTTCGCCGAGATAGGCGCCCCACGGCCAGGCCGCGATCGCCACGTGGATCGTATTGTTGCGCGCCGACACGCCGAGCTTTTCCGAGCCGACCCAGATGATCGGGCGCAGATACGCCGTCTCGAGCTTGTTCTCGCGCACGACCTCGCATTGCGCTGCGGCCAGCGTTTCATGATCGAACGGCACGTTCATCTGGAAGATCTTGGCCGAGTTCAGCAGGCGCTTCGTATGCTCCTTCAGGCGGAAGATCGCGCTCGCGCCGTCGACCGTCTTGTACGCGCGCACGCCTTCGAAGACGCCCATGCCGTAGTGCAGCGTGTGTGTAAGGACGTGGATCTTGGCGTCGCGCCAGTCGATCAGCTTGCCGTCCATCCAGATCTTGCCGTCACGATCGGCCATTGACATACGTATCTCCTAGCGGTGCGGTGGGGATTGCCCCAGTGAGTTCGCCATTTTAGCGTCTTTTCCCTGCTTCTCGGCACGCCGTAGCGGCTTTGTGGGCGTTCGGTCTTTATAATCGGACACTTTCCCGGTTCAATCCGCGACGGGGTGCGCACAGCGCCGCCGCGCCTCGCCTACATGCCTGCTCGCATCAGCCCTGCCAATCGCGCCGCCTTCCTGAGCGGCGTGCGCGACTACTCGCCGACGCTGATGGCGATCCTCTCGTGGGGGCTCGTGACGGGCATCGCGATGAGCAAATCGGTGATGAGCGTGCCGCAAGCGCTCGGCATGTCGCTGTTCGTCTACGCGGGCTCGTCGCAGCTCGCGGTGCTGCCGCTGATGGCCGCGAAGCTGCCGATCTGGACGGTACTGCTCACGGCGGCCATGATCAACACGCGTTTCGTCATCTTCAGCGCGGGGCTTACGCCGCACTTTTCCTATTTGCCGTTTTGGCGCCGGATGATGCTCGGCTATTTCAACGGCGACGTGGTCTATCTGCTGTTCCAGAAAAAGGCGTTCGCGACCGGCTACGTGCCGGGCAAGGAGGCCTATTTCTGGGGGATGGCGGTGCCGGCGTGGGTGGGATGGCAGGGCTCGTCGATCGTCGGCATCGTGCTCGCCAGCGCATTTCCCGACGATTGGGGGCTCGCGCTCGCGGGTACGCTGGCGCTCGTGCCGCTGATCGTCACCGCCGTCGTGAGCCGCTCGGTGCTGGCCGCCGTCGCGGTGGCCGGCGTGGTGGCGCTCGTGGCGATCGACTTGCCCTATCGGCTCGCGCTGCCGCTGGCCGTGTTCGCGGCGATCGGGGCGGGCAGCGTCGTCGACCTGCTCGCCGAGCGGGCCGATTTGCGCCGCATCCGCGCCGCGCGGCCCGAGGCCGGGACGGCGGACTTGCGCAAGGAGCCCTGAGCGATGTCGGCTACCCAGATTTGGCTCGCGATCCTCGGCTTGGGGCTCGTGACCGTTCTCACGCGCGCATTCTTCCTGCTCGGCGGCGAGCGCGCCGTCCTGCCCGAGCGCGTGCAGCGCGCGTTGCGCTATGCGCCCGCGGCGGCGCTGGTCGCCGTCGTGCTGCCCGACGTGCTGGAAACGCCGCAGGGGCTCTCGTTCGCGCTCTCGAACCATGCGTTCTACGGCACGCTGGCCGGGCTGGCCTGGTTTCTCTGGCGGCGCAGCATGCTCGGCACGATCGTCGTCGGCATGATCGCCTATACGCTGCTGCGCCTTTGGGCGTGACGCCCGCGCCGTGCAGGGGGACGGCCCCCCCGGAACGCCCGCGCGGCACGGTGCTCCGAGTCGTTTGGCGCAGCCCGCCGGCGTTTTCGCGTCGCAGCCGTCGCGGATACGCCAATTTCGCCGCAATTGCGACACACGTTCGTCGAATACGCGACATTCGTTCCAGCATCGGCTTCGAAGCGGGGACGATCGGCTAAAATGATCGACTGCCGCCGAGCCGCGAGCTGGGTCCGCCAGTTCGCGGCGCGTGCGCCCGCCCGCCAATCAACCTGCATGCGTACATTCCCATGAGCCAAGTGCTGCGTCTCTCCGATCTGATCGCAAAGGGCTTGCTGTCCGGCAAGCGCGTCTTCATCCGCGCCGATCTCAACGTGCCGCAGGACGATCGAGGCAACATCACCGAGGACACGCGCATTCGCGCCTCCGTGCCGGCCATCGAGGCGGCGCTTAGCGCCGGCGCGGCAGTCATGGTGACGTCGCACCTTGGGCGTCCGACCGAGGGCGAGTTCAAGCCTGAGGATTCGCTGGCGCCCGTGGCCAAGCGCCTGGCCGAACTGCTCGGCCGCGACGTGCCGCTCGTCGCCAATTGGGTCGAGAACGGCGTGAACGTCGCGCCGGGGCAGGTCGTCCTGCTCGAAAATTGCCGCGTCAACAAGGGCGAGAAAAAGAACAGCGACGAGCTCGCGCAGAAAATGGCGCAACTATGCGACGTCTACGTCAACGACGCGTTCGGCACGGCGCATCGCGCCGAGGCCACGACGCACGGCATCGCCAAATACGCGAAGGTCGCCTGCGCGGGCCCGCTGCTCGCGGCCGAACTCGATGCGCTCGGCAAGGCCCTCGGCAATCCGAAGCGTCCGCTCGTGGCGATCGTCGCGGGCTCGAAAGTGTCGACCAAGCTCACGATTCTCAAGTCGCTTGCCGAAAAGGTCGATCAACTGATCGTGGGCGGCGGCATCGCCAATACGTTCATGCTCGCGGCCGGGTTGAAGATCGGCAAGTCGCTCGCCGAGGCCGATCTCGTGAACGAGGCCAAGGCCATCATCGACGGCGCGCGCGCCCGCGGCGCATCGGTGCCGATTCCGTCCGACGTGGTGGTGGCGAAGGCGTTTTCGGCCACGGCCGAAGCCGTGATCAAGCCTGTCGCCGACATCGAAGCCGACGACATGATTCTCGACATCGGCCCGCAAACGGCTAAGGCGCTGGCCTCGCAGCTTTCGAGCGCAGGCACGATCGTCTGGAACGGCCCCGTCGGCGTGTTCGAGTTCGACCAGTTCGGCAACGGCACCAAGACGCTGGCCGATGCGATCGCGAAGTCGTCGGCGTTCTCGATCGCCGGCGGCGGCGACACGCTCGCGGCGATCGCCAAGTACGGCATCCAAGACAAGGTCAGCTACATTTCGACGGGCGGAGGCGCGTTCCTCGAGTTCCTCGAGGGCAAGAAGTTGCCCGCCGTCGAAGTGCTCGAGTCGCGGGCTTGATCGTGGGCGCGCGCGCTCCGAAGTCGAACAAAAGCCCGGCCCGGCCGGCCCGATCGGCGCACCGTGCCGCGGCCCCCGTGCCCGTGGAGCCAGCCCCGGCTTCGCAGGCGCAGCCCGTGGCGGCCATCGAGCCCGCCGTGCCCGTAGAACCCGCCGCGGCGCCGCCTGCCGGCGCGGCGGCCCAGATTCCAATCAGCCCTAAAGCGACGCCGGCCCGATCCGGCGCGCGCCCCCCCAGCACGAGCGCTTCGCCCCAGGCGCCCGACGCATCGTCTCGCAACGCGTTTACCAGCGATACCACTCAAACGAGGAGATACATGCATCGCGCCACCAAGATTGTCGCCACCATCGGACCCGCTTCGAGTTCGCCCGAGGTTCTCTTGCAGATGATGCAAGCGGGCCTCGATGTGGTCCGCCTGAATTTTTCGCACGGCACGGCCGACGATCATCGCCAGCGCGCCGAGTACGTGCGCGAAGCGGCCCGCCAGACGGGGCGTGCGATCGCCATCATGGCTGATCTGCAAGGGCCGAAGATTCGCGTCGGCAAGTTCGAGAACGGCAAGACCATGCTCGAGCCGGGCCAGCCGTTCATCCTCGACGCGAACTGCGCGCTCGGCAACGACGAGCGCGTCGGCCTCGACTATCGCGATCTGCCGCGCGACCTGCGGCCGGGCGACGTGCTGCTGCTCAACGACGGGCTGATCGTGCTGACGGTGTCGCGCGTCGTCGGCGAGGAAATCCACACGGTAGTCAAAGTCGGCGGCGAGCTGTCGAACAACAAGGGCATCAACCGCCAAGGCGGCGGCCTCACCGCGCCCGCGTTGACCGCCAAGGACATGGAAGACATCCGCACGGCGATGTCGATCGGCGTCGACTACATCGCCGTCTCGTTCCCGAAGAACGCGACGGACATGGAGATGGCGCGCCAACTCGCGAACATCGCCGGCGTGCCGTACGGCAACAAGCCGAAGATGATCGCGAAGATCGAGCGGGCCGAAGCCATTCCGGCGCTGCAAGGCATTCTCGACGCATCCGACGGCATCATGGTCGCGCGCGGCGATTTAGCGGTCGAAGTCGGCAACGCGGCCGTGCCCGCGCTGCAAAAACGCATGATCCGAATGGCGCGCGAGTCGAACAAGCTCGTCATCACGGCCACGCAGATGATGGAGTCGATGATCCATGCGCCCGTGCCGACGCGCGCCGAGGTGTCCGACGTCGCCAACGCCGTGCTCGACGGCACCGATGCCGTGATGCTGTCGGCCGAGACGGCCGCGGGCAAGTATCCGGTGCAGACGATCGAGGCGATGGCCGCGATCTGCATCGAAGCGGAAAAGTCGGAGCACGTCGAACTCGACAAGGATTTTCTCGACCGCACGTTCACGCGCATCGACCAATCCATCGCGATGGGCGCGCTGTTTACGGCCTACCATCTCGGCGCGAAAGCGATCGTGGCGCTGACGGAGTCGGGCGCCACCGCGCTATGGCTCTCGCGCCATTGGTCGCACGTTCCGATCTTCGCGCTGACCTCGCGCGTGACGAGCGAGCGCGCGATGGCGCTGTTTCGCAACGTCACGCCACTGTCGGTCGAGTCGAACAACGATCGCGACCAGGCGCTCAAACAGGCCGTGGACGTCGTCGTCTCGAAGGGCTTTGCCGCGATCGGCGACATGGTCGTGTTGACCGTGGGCGAGCCGATGGGCCAAGCGGGCGGCACCAATACGCTCAAGATCGTGCGCGTCGGCGATCCGTATTGATACTCGGCGCGGCGGATTGAAGGCGGCGCGCCGGCCACGAACCGGCGCTGCGCGCCGTTCGCCGGGCGCTTTGCGCCGCGCGTCGGCGCTTGCCGCGGGGGCACGACGGCCTCCTGAGTTCGGGGAGGCCTCCGCTTCGCGATAAAATCGCGCATTCGCACAAAAAAGTGCCGACCGAGCACCCCGATTTCAATCCTAGGAGTACAGCATGCCTCTCGTATCAATGCGTCAACTGCTGGACCATGCCGCCGAGCACGGCTATGGCCTACCGGCGTTCAACGTGAACAATCTCGAGCAAGTGCAAGCGATCATGACCGCGGCGGATCAAGTCGGCGCGCCCGTCATCATGCAAGCGTCGGCCGGCGCCCGCAAATACGCGGGCGAGGCGTTCCTGCGCCACTTGATCGAAGCGGCGATCGAAGCGTATCCGCATATTCCGGTCGTCATGCATCAAGACCACGGGCAATCGCCGGCTGTTTGCATGGCCGCGATTCGCAGCGGTTTCACGAGCGTCATGATGGACGGCTCGCTCGAGGCCGACGGCAAGAGCGTCGCGTCGTACGAATACAATGTCGACGTGTCGCGCAAGGTCGTGGAGATGGCGCACTCGATCGGCGTGACGGTCGAGGCCGAACTGGGCGTGCTCGGCTCGCTCGAGACGATGAAGGGCGACAAGGAAGACGGCCACGGCGCCGAAGGCACGATGACGCGCGAGCAACTCTTGACCGACGTCGAGCAAGCCGCCGATTTCGTGCGCGCGACGCAGTGCGACGCGCTCGCGATCGCGATCGGCACGTCGCACGGTGCGTACAAGTTCACGAAGAAGCCGACGGGCGACATCCTCGCGATCGATCGCATCAAGGAAATCCACGCGCGGATTCCGAACACGCACCTCGTGATGCACGGTTCGTCGTCGGTGCCGCAGGAACTGCTTGCCGAGATCCGCGAGTTCGGCGGCGACATGAAGGAAACGTATGGCGTGCCCGTCGAGGAAATTCAGGAAGGGATCAAGCACGGCGTGCGCAAGGTGAACATCGACACCGATCTGCGTCTTGCGATCACGGGAGCGATCCGTCGCTATTTGTTCGAGAATCCGAGCAAGTTCGATCCGCGCGACTACCTGAAGCCCGCGCGCGAAGCGGCGAAGAAGATCTGCGTGGAGCGCTACGTCGCGTTCGGCTGTGAAGGCCAAGCGGGCAAGATCAAGCCGATCGCGCTCGATAAGATGGCCGAGAAGTACAAGGCGGGCGAACTGGCGCAAGTGGTGCGCTGACCTGTCCGACGAAGGGCCGCGCGCGGGTTTGTCCGGTCGCGCGGCCGCTTTGAATCGATCGCCGTTCCGATCAATCGATGGGAACGGCGTTTGCCTTTTTTCGTTTTGTAGTGTTTTGTACGGTGTTGTGGTTCAGGCGGCTCGCGGCAGGATGCTTCGAGGCGTTGTGTTTCCGCCTGGTGTTTCATTCGTTCATCACTTTTGACTGACGGCTCACGACGATGTCTACCCTTTACGAATCTTCGCTCCGCTCGCTGCCGCTGCTCGGCCGCGGCAAGGTCCGCGACAACTACGCCGTCGGCAACGACCAGTTGCTGATCGTCACGACCGATCGTCTGTCGGCGTTCGACGTCGTCATGGGCGAGCCGATTCCGAACAAAGGCCGCGTACTCAATCAGATGGCGAACTTCTGGTTCGACCGTCTCGAGCACATCGTGCCGAACCACCTGACGGGCGTCGCGCCCGAGACGGTCGTCGCCGCGGACGAAGTCGAGCAGGTGAAGGGGCGTGCCGTCGTCGTCAAACGGCTCGAACCGATTCTCGTCGAGGCCGTCGTGCGCGGCTATCTGGCCGGCAGCGGCTGGAAGGACTACCAAGCGACGGGCGCCGTCTGCGGCGTCGCGCTGGCGCCCGGCCTCGCGAATGCGCAAAAGCTGCCCGAGCCGATCTTCACGCCCGCGGCGAAGGCCGAAATGGGGCATCACGACGAAAACATCACGTTCGACGAGTGCGAGCGCCGTATCGGCAGCGAGCTCGCCGCGACGATCCGCGACATCTCGATCAAGCTGTACAAGGAAGCGTCGGAATACGCGGCCACACGTGGGATCATCATCGCCGACACGAAGTTCGAGTTCGGGCTCGACAACCACGGCAAGCTGTTCCTGATGGACGAAGCGCTGACGGCCGATTCGTCGCGTTTCTGGCCGGCCACCGAGTATCGCGTCGGCACGAACCCGCCCTCGTTCGACAAGCAGTTCGTGCGCGATTGGCTCGAAGCGCAGAACTGGGGCAAGACGCCGCCGGCGCCGAAGCTGCCCGACGACGTCGTCGCGAAAACGAGCAGCAAGTATCAAGAGGCGCTCGAGCGGCTCACGGGACAAACACTGGCCTGATCTGGCCTGATCGAGATAGAGGAAGGAAGACCGGACCATGACCGAAGAAGTTCAGAGCGCCCACACGCATAGCGCGCCGCTCATTGGCGTGCTGATGGGATCGAGCTCGGATTGGGACGTAATGAAGCATGCCGTGGCGATGCTGCGGGAATTCGGCGTGCCGTACGAAGCGAAGGTCGTCTCGGCGCATCGGATGCCCGACGAGATGTTCGACTATGCGCAGCGTTCGCGCGAGCGCGGCTTGCGCGCGATCATCGCCGGCGCCGGCGGTGCGGCGCACCTTCCCGGCATGCTCGCTGCGAAGACGACGGTGCCGGTGCTTGGCGTGCCCGTGGCCAGCAGGTACCTGAAAGGGGTCGATTCGCTGCATTCGATCGTGCAGATGCCCAAGGGCGTGCCCGTCGCGACGTTTGCGATCGGCGAGGCCGGCGCGGCGAACGCGGCGTTGTTCGCCGTGGCGCTGCTTGCCGGTACGTCGAGCGAGTATGCCGAGCGGCTCGCGGCGTTTCGCGTTCGGCAGAATCAGGCCGCCCACGCGATGGTGCTGCCGGTGCTTTGAGCGTGGGGCCGGGGCTGTGCCCGGCCCGGCTCGTTCCGAGGTCCCGTTTTCGCGACCATTGCTTCCCCGTCCCGCTGCTGCTCGACACGCCGTGGGCGCGACCGACCACTCAAATGAATCAAGAGAACACTCCGGTTTCACCCATCATGCCCGGCGCTTGGCTCGGGATGGTCGGCGGCGGCCAACTCGGTCGCATGTTCTGTTTCGCGGCGCAGGCGATGGGCTATCGCGTGGCCGTGCTCGACCCTGACGAAGCGAGCCCTGCCGGCAGCGTGGCCGACCGGCATCTGCGCGCCGCTTACGCCGATGAAACCGCACTGACCGAGCTCGCGCGCCTGTGCGCGGCCGTGTCGACGGAGTTCGAGAACGTGCCCGCAGCGAGTCTCGATTTTCTGGCGCGCTCGACGTTCGTGAGCCCGGCCGGTCGCTGCGTCGCGATCGCGCAAGACCGCATCGCCGAAAAGCGCTTTATCGCCGAGGCGGGCGTACCCGTCGCGCCGCACGTCGTGATCGAATCGTCCGACGCGCTGGCTGCGCTCGACGACACACAGCTTGCGGCCGTGCTGCCGGGTATCTTGAAGACGGCCCGGCTCGGTTACGACGGCAAGGGCCAAGTGCGGGTCGTGAGCGCCGACGAGGTGCGCGATGCCTACAGCGCGCTCGGCGGCGTGCCGTGCGTGCTCGAAAAGCGTTTGCCTTTGAAGTTCGAGGTGTCGGCGCTGGTTGCGCGCGGCACCCACGGTGCGACGGCGGTTTATCCGCTCGCGCAAAACCTGCATCGTGGCGGGGTGCTCGCGGTGACGGTCGTGCCCGCGCCCGACGCGTCGCCGGCGCTCGCCGAGCGGGCACAGCTCGCGGCGATCAGCATCGCCGAGAAGCTTGGCTACGTCGGCGTGCTATGCGTCGAATTTTTCGTGCTCGAAGACGGCTCGCTCGTCGCCAATGAAATGGCGCCGCGGCCGCACAACTCTGGCCACTACACGGTCGATGCCTGCGCGGCGAGCCAGTTCGAGCAGCAGGTGCGCGCGATGACGGGCATGCCGCTCGGCGATACGCGCCAGCACTCGCCGGCCGTCATGCTCAATATTCTCGGCGACGTCTGGTTTCCCGTCGATCCGAAGGGCTCGGCCCGCCCGACGGCCGTGACGCCGCCTTGGCACGAGGTGGCCGCGATGCCGGCGGCGCGCTTGCACTTGTACGGCAAGGAAGAGGCTCGGCCCGGGCGTAAGATGGGGCACGTGAATTTCACGGCCGCCACGCTCGACGAAGCGCGCACGGCCGCACGCGATTGCGCGCGGCTGCTGCATATTCCGCTCGCGTAAGCGAGGCGCGCGTCTAGGCTCATCGACGATGTCCGACCGTTCGACTTCATCCGCCGCGTCTGCCGCATCCGCGGTTTCCGACGCGCAGATCGACGAAGCGGCCGCGCTGCTCGATGCGGGCGAGCTCGTCGCGTTTCCGACCGAGACGGTCTACGGGCTCGGCGGCGATGCCGCGAGCCCGGCTGCCGTGGCTCGCATCTATGCGGCAAAGGGGCGGCCGGCCAATCATCCGGTGATCGTGCATCTGGCGCCGCACGGCGATCCGCAATATTGGGCCGAGCACCTGCCCGCCGACGCGCAAAAGCTCATCGATGCGTTTTGGCCGGGCCCTCTCACGTTGATCCTCAAGCGCGCGGCGCGCATCCCCGATGCCGTTAGCGGCGGTCAGGATTCGGTCGGTTTGCGTTGTCCGTCACATCCCGTCGCGCAACGGCTGCTCGACGCGTTCAGCGCGCGGCGTGGCGGCCACGGCGGCGTCGCGGCGCCATCGGCGAACCGTTTCGGTCATGTGAGCCCGACGACGGCGCAACACGTGCGCGACGAGTTCGGCGGCGCGATTCACGTGCTCGATGGTGGCGCCTGCGAAGTCGGGATCGAATCGACGATACTCGATCTGTCTCGCGGTTTCCCCGCGCTGCTGCGCCCTGGGCGCGTGACCCCGCGTGAGATCGCGGACGTGCTCGGCGTGGCGCCGCGCTTGCCCGACGGCAGCGACGCGACGGCGCCGCGCGCATCGGGCACGCTCAAGGCCCACTACGCGCCGAGCACGCCACTTGCGCTGCTGCCGTTCGAGGCGCTCGAATCGATGCTGGCCGAGGCCAGTGCGGCCGATACGCGCATCGCATTGGTAGCGCGCGTTTCGCGCGCCGGCGCGTGGGCCGATGCGCGCAACGTGCATTTCGTCGCGGCGCCCGAAGATCCGCATGTCTATGCGCGCGAGCTCTACGGGTTGCTGCGCGCACTCGATCGGGCCGATTGTGTTCGCATCTTCGTCGAAAAGCTGCCCGACACGCTCGAGTGGATCGCCGTCAACGATCGGCTGGGCCGCGCGGCGGCGGCGTTCGAGGCGAACGAGTAGCGATCGGCGTCGTCGGGCGGCGCGCGTGTCAAATGCAGCGCGGCAATGCGCGTCTAGGCTAGGCCCTGCGCACCGCGCGTGCGGCTGTCGTCGCGATCGATCAGTGTCCAATACCGGCGGCCGCCACCTGCTTCTCGACCTGTTGCGCAAACAGCAGATGCAGGTGCGTGGTCGGGTGAACCGTGTCGGCGAACATGTAGGTCTGGTTTGCGTTGGACGCCACCTGCGTTTGCGGCGAGCAGAACAGCGACGAGGCCAGCGACGCTCCGAACTCGGCCGGCGTATCGCCGTTGAGTACGCTCGGGTTGGCGGTGCCGTAAGCCGTGGCCGACGTTTCCATCTGCGTCAGGTTGCAGGCCGTGGCGGTGTTCGTCTGCGTAAAGCCGTCCGCCGCCGCATTCGTGATCACGTTGTCGATGAAGCTGAACGAGTCGACATAGATCACGTCGTTCATGATGCCGGCCGTCGTCAGCGCCGTGGTCAGCGCCGTATTGAAGCCCGAGCTCAAGGCCGTGAGCAGTGCGCCGCCGTCCGATGAGCTGACGCCGAGCGGCGTCTTGCCGATGTCGGGCACGTTGACGAGCACGACCTTCGTCGCACCCTTCTGGAGCAGTGTGCCGACATCCGTTGCGAGCGCGATCGCCGCGTTCTCGACAGCGGCCTCTTCCGTAGCGATCACCGTGGGGTCCGTCGGATCGGCCGCGATGATCTGAGCGGCGGTGAGGATGTCGTTAGCGCCACCTTGGATCAGCACGAGTTGGTTGGTATTGAAGCTGCCGTACGTGCTCAGATAGTTTTGAATCTGCGTAGTGACCGGCACCGCGCTCAGCACCGGGGCCCCGACGCCGGGCGTCAGCGAGACGCGCGCACCGCCCTGCGCATAGCCGAAGCCGCCGATCGCGGTGGGCGTGGTCATCGTGAAACCGCCCGAATAGGCCGGCGTGAGCGTGGTGCCGTAGTAAGCCGCCACGTCCTGCGTCCAGATCGTGCCGGGGTTCGTCGTGAACTCGCCGCCGCCGAAGTTCGGCAGCGCGTACCACGCGTAGGTGCCGACGTCGGAGAGGCTGTCGCCGAACGAGACGGTCTGCAAAGATACGCCGCCTGCCGGTGTTGCGCTCGCGCTGGTCGAACTGCTGCCGCCACCACCGCCGCATGCGGCGAGCAGCGCGAACGTCGCGGTTGCAATCGAGCCTTGCGCCACGCGCAGCCAGGTATTGTTCCGGGTCTTATTACCGTGTTCCATCGACTTCATCTCCTCGTGTAGGCGGCATGGCCGTGTTGTGATGCTTGATGCGTGAAAATCGACGCAGGGCGCCTGTGTCTTGGCCGCAAGACGTTGTCTCCGGCGGCCGGGACGTGGTGTCCAGTGTCTTCGTTATAGGTTATGTCTCGCGCGTAGCCGCAACGGCCGGCCCGGAAGCGGAATACGACGGGTCTATGCCGATGGGGCTTTTCTCGCGGGCTTGCTCGGCGCGTGCCGCGTGATAAGCCGCCGCCCATTCGGGCGGCCCGAAAATCGCGTGCACTTTATCGGCAAAGCGCGGCACGTGCAGTGCGTCGGACAGCATCGAGCGCCATTCGTGGAACGTCGCCGTCAACGGGTTGTACGTGTGCAGCGGCTCGACGATGCCGTATTGCGGCGCGTCGTTTGCGTCCTCGGGCACGTAGCTGCCGAACAGCCGATCCCAGATCACGAGAACGCCGGCGTAATTGCGATCGATGTAGCGCGCGTTCCGTGCGTGATGGCAGCGATGAATCGACGGCGTGTTGAAGACGTATTCGAGCCATCCGAGGCGCTTGACCGCCTGCGTATGAACGAAAAATTGAAATGCGAGATTGATGAGCACGATCGCGATGATTTGCTTCGGCGGGAATCCGAGTAGTGCAAGCGGTGTCCAAAATGCCCACATGCCGGCGATCGGGTACATGAGACTTTGACGGAACGCCGTCGACAAATTCAAGCGCTCCGACGAATGGTGAACGACGTGCGCGGCCCAGAACCAGCGGATACGGTGGCTGCAGCGGTGAAACACGTAGTAGAGCAGGTCCTGTGCCACGAACAGCACGGCGAACGACACCCAGCCGCCGTCCCAGGTTAGCAGCCGAAAATGCGCGTAGACGTAGGCATAAACGGGTACGACCGCTAGCCAGGCGAGCTTGTCGGCCCCTTGATGCATGAGCGCGAGCGTGGCATTGCAGAGCGTGTCGGGCCAGCTATAGAGACCGTCGGTGCGGCGTGTGCGCGCGAAGTGCCAGGCCTCCCAGCCGATGCATGCGAGAAAGACGGGCGCCAGGGCGAGCAGAAGCAATTCGGCGTCCAATTGCATGACGTCTTCCTCCTTCGTGTCTCGTCGTTATTGAAACCCACAGCGCGCGTTGTCGCCGGTCGTTGGCGCGCGGGGCAAAGGCATCCATCCGGTCATGCGCCGGTCGTTGCTCGACAGCGTACACGCTCGCGTCGCGCCCGGCGTCATTTGATCCTAGAAGAAGTATTCGATGGCCGGCGCCTTGCCCGCCGGCCGCTTGGGGGCCTCGCGGCCGTGATTGGCGTGGGAAGCCTTAGCGCAAACCCCGATAGACCCACTCGAGCAGCGCGTCGTGAGCCGCGCGTGCCTCGGCGGCCCGCGGCGCGTTGATGAGGCTGACGACCACGTAGCTTTCGCCGTTGGCCGCGGCCACGTAGCCCGCGATCGAGCGCACGTCGTTGAGCGTGCCCGTCTTGATATGCGCGTTGCCGAGGACGGGTTCGCTGCGCAGGCGGTTGCGCATGGTGCCGTCCACGCCGGCCACGGGCAACGACGCGACGAACACTTGAGCGACGGGGCTTGCGTTCGCGTTTTGCAGCAGATCGGCGAGCGAGCGCGCGCTCACGTGCTCTTCGCGCGAGAGGCCCGAACCGTTCACGAGCGTGAGTTCGGGCATCGCGAGCCCCTGCGAGCGCAAAAAGCGCTCGATGACGTCCGCCGATTTCGCGGGCGTGGCGGGCGGCTTGTCGCCGATGGCGCCGATCGTGAGAAACAGGTTGCGCGCCATCACGTTGTTGCTGAACTTGTTGATGTCGCGCACGATGTCGGCCAGCACGGGGCCGCGGTGAACGGCGATGAGCCGCGCGCCGGCGGGCACGGGCCCTTCGTGCGTGGTGCCGTTGAACGTGCCGCCGACCGAGCGCCACAAAGCGAGAAAGCCGCCCGCGAAGAACGCGGTGTGGTCGAGCACGGCGAGGTTGATCGTGCGTGGGCCGCAGCGCACGGGATAGTCGCCCGAGAAGAGCGCGTCGACCGTGCCGTTCGCCTCGGGCGTGACGCTCGGCGTGAGCGCGGCCTCGACGCCGACGCAGGCCCCGGGACTCGCGTGCAGCGAGTTGTCGATTTGCAGTTGCGCGAGGGCGGGAATGACGTCGATGGCAACGGTGCCGTCCGGTGAGGGCGTCAGCGTGAACGACAGCGATTTGAACGCGTAGAGCAGCGGATCGGGGCCGACGTTGTACGGGGCGTCCGTGTCGTCGTCGAAGGGCGGCAGGTCGCGGGTCGACGGATCGAAAAAGCGCTTGTCGAGTACGAGGGCGCCGTCGATCCCGGTGATGCCCGCTTGCCGGATTTTGTCGACCAGATCGATGAGCTCTTCCGGCACCAGCTTCGGGTCGCCTGTGCCTTGAATGTACAAATTGCCGTGCAGCATGCCGTTGCGGTCCACCTCGCCGTCGGCGTAGGCGCTCGTGCGCCAGCGGTAGTCGGGGCCGAGGATCGATAGGCCGGCGTAGGTCGTCACGAGCTTCATCGTCGAGGCCGGCAGCATCGGCGCGTCCGCGTTGAGCGCGACGAGCGGCGTGCGATTGCCGATGCGCTCGACGACGACGCTGATGTCCGACAGCGGCACGCCCGCGCGCCGGAGCGCGCCTGTCACCGAGCGCGGCAGTTCCGGCGCGGGCGCGACGGCGCGCGCGTGGCGATGCGGCAGTTTGTGCGCGTCGGCCGGCGCGGGCGCGACGAGCGCGCCGACGGCCGCGAGCGCGCATGCCGCGCGGACGAAGGCGATGCGGTGTCGTGCACGGCGCGCACGTCGCATGTCAAGGGCGTGGGCGGTGGGGGAGGCGGACGAAGCGGAGAATGCGGAAAAACGAGACGGAGCTTGGACGGCGCGGCGGCGAAGTGAAAAAAACGAGGCGAGCGTCATGAAATAATGCGAAAAGGGCCGATGGCAAGGGCGATGCGCACGGGGCGCGCGCGGAAAACGCTCATTGTAGGACTCAAGTCGCGTGAGCTGCGCGCGAACGTCGATACGGGACCCGTTAGAATGCGCTAAGTGAACGATTTCGGACGCGTTGAGCGTGAAGCGATGCGAATATTGCTAGTCGAAGACGATCGCATGATTGCGGAAGGTGTGCGCAAGGCGCTGCGCGGGGAAGGGTTTGCGGTCGATTGGGTGCAAGACGGCGAGGCTGCGCTGACGGCCGCGGGCAACGAGACCTACGATCTCGTGCTGCTCGATCTCGGTCTGCCCAAACGCGACGGCCTCGACGTGCTGCGTTCGTTGCGCGCGCGCGGCAACGGGCTGCCGGTGCTGATCGTCACGGCGCGAGACGCCGTGGCCGATCGCGTGAAAGGGCTCGACGCCGGCGCCGACGACTACCTCGTCAAACCGTTCGACCTCGACGAACTCGGCGCCCGCATGCGCGCGCTGATCCGGCGTCAGGCCGGCCGCTGCGAGTCGATGATCCGTCACGGTTCGCTCACGCTCGATTCGGCCGCGCATCAAGTGACGCTCGACGGTGCGCCCGTGGCGTTGTCGGCGCGCGAATTCGCGTTGCTCGAAGCACTGCTCGCCCGGCCGGGCGCCGTGCTGTCCAAGACCCAGCTCGAAGAGAAGATGTACGGCTGGGGCGAGGAGATCGGCAGCAACACGGTCGAGGTCTACATTCACGCGCTGCGCAAGAAGCTCGGGGCGGATCTGATCCGCAACGTACGCGGCCTCGGCTATATGATCGCGAAGGAATGAGGCAACGCGCGCGCGTTCCCCATGTAAACAGACCCTAGATGCAATCCATTCGTCGTCAACTGCTGTTCTGGCTGATCGGAATCGTCCTCGCCGGTTTGGGGCTCGCCGGTTGGCTCATCTATCGGCAGGCGCTTGCCGAAGCCAACGAGCTGTTCGACTATCAGCTACAGGAGATCGCGGCGGCCTTGCCGTCCGAGCCGTTCGCGCAGATTTTCGGCGCGCACAACGATGCCGATGAAGGCATCGTCATCCAAATCTGGAGCCGCACCGGCTCGCTGATGTATTACTCGCACCCGCGGGCGCCGCTCGCGCCGCGCGCCGAGCTCGGGTTTTCGACCGAGCGCACCGACCGCGGCGATTGGCGCGTGTACGGCGCGATCGTCGGCGACAACGTCGTGCAGCTCGCGCAACCGCTGTCCGTGCGCAACCGTCTCGCCGCCAACGTCGCGCTGCGCACGCTGTGGCCGCTCATCGTCTTGCTGCCGTTTCTCGGCGTGGCCGTGTGGGGTGTCGTCGGACGCGGGCTCGCACCGCTGCGCCGCGTGACGCGCGCGCTCGACGCGCGCCGTCCCGAGGCGCTCGATCCTTTGCCCGAAGCGCGGTTGCCGCTCGAAGTGCGTCCGCTCGTGCGTGCGCTCAACGGCTTGCTCGCGCGACTGGCGGTGGCGCTGGACACGCAGCGCGCATTCGTGGCCGATGCCGCGCATGAGTTGCGCACGCCGCTCGCGGCCGTGCAGATTCAATCGCAGCTCGTCGCGCGCGCGCAAGATGCCGACGCTCGCCGCGAGGCGCTGGCCGACCTGCAAGCCGGCGTCACGCGCGCGACGCGCCTGGCCGAGCAACTGCTCGCGCTCGCTCGCGCGGAACCCGATGCGAGCGCGGTCAAGGAGGCTGTCGATCTGCGTACGTTGCTGGCCGAATGCGTCGCCGCGCATGCGCCCATTGCCCAGCGCCGCGGCATCGATCTCGGCTTCGAACAGGCTCAGCCGGCCAGCGTGACGGCCGACGCCGATTCGCTGCGCGTCATGTTCGGCAATCTGCTCGACAATGCGGTCAAGTACACGCCTGCCGGCGGCCGTATCGACGTGACGCTTTCGGCCGGCAAGGACGGCGGCGGGGCCGGGGCTTGCGTGCAGATCGCCGACAGCGGCCCCGGCATTCCGGCCGACGAACGCGCGCGCGTGTTCGACCGCTTTTACCGCGACGCCTCGGCGCGCGCGCGGGCGGACGTCTCGGGCAGCGGCCTGGGGCTCGCGATCGTCAAGCGTGTCGCCGCGCAGCATGGGGCTGCAATCGAGCTCGGCGACGCTCCGCTTGGCGGCTTGCTCGTCACCGTGCGGTTTTGACAGCGGGGTTGCGGGTCGTTTCGACGATGGGTTGACGGTGTTCCGGCCGCAAGAGCGTGCCGCGCACGCCGGGCTTCGCCGCGAACAGACTGGGCCGGGCCTCGAGGCCCCGTTGCTATGGGCCTATCGGACGATTTCACCGTTAAGTCTCCTTTAAGACAGCCCTTTTACTCTGCCTCACATCAAGCAAGGAGGCCTTTCCCCATGAACGCAAGAACGCTGTCCCGCGGTGCCGTGGCTGTCGCCGTCGCCGCCGCGCTTTCCGCCGGCTACGTCGCCGGCACGCGTCACGCGGATCCGCAGATCATCTCGGCCGCCCATGCCGCCGCGATGATGCCGGCGGAAGCCGCCGCGAAAACGGGTATTCCCGATTTCTCCGGGCTCGTGGAAACTTATGGGCCCGCGGTCGTCAACATCAGCGCGAAGCACGTCGTGAAGCAGACGGCGCAACGCTCGATGCAGCAACTGCCCGTCGACCCCGACGATCCTTTCTACCAATTCTTCAAGCGTTTCTACGGCCAGTTCCCGGGCTTCAACGGTGGCGATAGCGGCGGCGGTGGGGGCGGACAGGACGACGTGCCGAGCGCGAGCCTCGGTTCGGGCTTCATCATCAGCAACGACGGCTACATCCTGACCAATGCGCACGTCGTCGACGGCGCCAACGTCGTGACCGTCAAGCTGACCGACAAGCGCGAGTTCCGCGCGAAGGTGGTCGGCACCGACAAGCAGTCCGACGTCGCGGTACTCAAGATCAACGCCTCGAATCTGCCGATCGTGAAGATCGGCGATCCTAACCAGAGCAAGGTCGGCCAGTGGGTCGTGGCGATCGGCTCGCCCTACGGGTTCGACAACACGGTCACCTCCGGCATCATCAGCGCGAAGGGGCGCTCGCTGCCGAACGAGAACTACACGCCGTTCATCCAGACCGACGTGCCCGTGAATCCCGGCAACTCGGGCGGCCCGCTGTTCAATCTGGAAGGGCAGGTGATCGGCATCAACTCGATGATCTATTCGCAGACGGGCGGCTTCCAGGGCCTGTCGTTCGCGATTCCGATCGACGAGGCGATGCGCGTGAAGGACCAACTCGTGAAGACGGGCCACGTGAGCCGCGGCCGGCTCGGCGTGGCCGTGCAGGGCGTCAATCAGACACTGGCCGAGTCGTTCGGCTTGCAAAAGCCGGTCGGCGCGCTCGTCAGCTCGGTCGACCCGGACGGTCCGGCCGCGAAATCCGGCTTGCAGGCAGGCGACGTCATCTTGGCCGTCAACGGCACGGCCGTGAACGACTCGACCGACCTGCCGTCGCAAATCGCGAGCATGAAGCCGGGCACGAAGGCGACGCTCGACATCTGGCGCGACAAGAGCAAGAAGCAGGTGACGGTCACGCTCGGCTCGTTGTCCGATACGAAGGTGGCGGACAAAGGCACGCAGGGGTCGGAGCAAGGGCGTCTCGGCGTGGCGGTGCGTTCGCTCACGCCGCAAGAACGCAGCGGCACGTCGCTCACGCACGGTTTGCTCGTGCAGCAGTCGAGCGGCCCGGCGGCCAGCGCGGGCATCCAACCCGGCGACGTGATCCTTGCCGTCAACGGTCATCCGGTGACGTCCGTTCAGCAACTGCGCGACGTCATCGCCAAAGCCGGCAACAGCGTTGCGCTGTTGATCCAGCGCGACAACGCGCAGATCTTCGTGCCGGTCGATTTGGGCTGACGTTTGCGGGCGTCAGCTCGTAGAGGGCCGCGCAGCAAGAAGCGCGGCCCGCCGGGAACGGCGTTTGCTTGCCTGATTCCCGTAGCGCCGGCAGTCGCAAGTCGACGGGCGCGCAACTCGAAGGAGCGATGCAATGAAAACGCGAACCACCAAGAAAGCAATGCTCGCCACGGCCGTTGCGGCGGCGGCGCTCGGCTTGACGGCCGGCGCGTTTGCGCAAGGCTCGGGCACGGTCGGCGGCACGACCACCGATATGACGAGCGCGGGCAATACGAACGGCGGCGGCATGCCGCAGATTCAGCACAAGGGCGACGTGGCCTATGTCTCGGGCGGCGTCGGCAGCGACGAGTCGGCGGCGCTCAAGAGCGCCGCGCATCAATGGCCGCTCGCCATGCGCTTCACGGGGCCCGGTTCCGACTACCTGGCCGACGTCCATGTGCGCATCGTCGGTCCGCACGACGCCGATGTGCTCAAAGCCGATTCGCGCGGGCCCTACATGCTCGTGAAGCTGCCACCGGGCCACTACACCGTGCACGCGCGCTACAAGGACGACGACCAGACGCGCGAGGTCAACGTTGCAAAGACGCCGGGTGCGCGCGCAGATTTCCACTGGAATACGCAATAGTCCGCGGTCGGGCCGAGCACGCGGCCCGACTTTCGCCGATAATGAAGCCACGGGCGCCCGCTCGTGGCTTTTTTTGTGCGATGCACACGGGCACCCGGCATACGCCTTGCGAGAGGAATTGCTATGACGAATGCCGATGCCTCACATCGTATCGATATCGAGCCGAACTCTCACCGTCTGCGCGTCATCCATGGCGGCATCACGATTGCCGACACGCGTAAAGGATTGACGCTGAAGGAAACCGGCCTGCCGGACGTCTTCTACTTCCCGCGAGAAGACGTGAACATGACGCGCTTGCAGCGCTCCGAAAGCGGCTCGCACTGTCCGTATAAGGGCGACGCTTCCTATTTTCATTTGCGTACTGAAGAGGACGGGCCCGTCGTCGACGCGGCGTGGAGCTACGAGTCCCCGTTGTCGGGCGCCGAGGCGATCAAAGACTGCGTGGCGTTCTATTCGTCCCGCGTCGACCGCATCGATCAAACCTCGTAGGCGAGGGCATCGAGGAGACCGCCATGCAATTGACCGACGCGCTGCGTATCCCGCTCGCTCCGTCCGCGGTCCGGGATGCTTTGCAAGACATCGCATTGCTGCGGGCAAGCCTCGAAAATTGCGAGACCTTCAGCCGGATGCCGAGCGGCGAGTATGGACTGACCTTGACCGTGCCGCTCGGGCCGCTGCGTGCACGCTACGACGTGCGCGCGCACTTGGCGAGCGTTGAAGCCCGGCTCGGGGGGGCGGCGCTCGAGGCGGCGGCCGACTCGCTGCACCGTACGCTGAACTTCAAGGCATGTGCGACCGGTGTCGGATCGCTGCGCGGTCAAATCGACATCATGCTCAAGGGGGATGGTTCCGCCGACGAAAGCGGAGAAGCGAGCGCGACGCGCATCGACTACTCCGTCTGGGCGACGCTGACGGGGCCGTTGGCCGAGTTGCCGCCGCGGCAGATCGAGAACGCGCTGCACGAGCTCGCCGACGATTTCTTCGCCGAATTTTGCGCCGTGGTCGAGGCCAAGCACGGCAAGCGGGCAAACCGCGCCGCCGGCGGTCCGCGCCGTCAGCATGTCTTTCTGAGGCCGATCAATCTGGCCGGGCTCGGCCGCAAATCGTGGGAGCACAATGCGGCGGCCGTACTCGCCGGTCGGGCGGCCGGCACGCTGGTATCGCCGCGCGGCGCACATGGGCTTCATCGCGTATCGCCGCCGCAAGCGATGCCGGCGTGGGCTTGGGTGGCCATCGTCGTGCTTGTCGCCGTGCTGCTGTACGCGTCGCATTGGTTCGGGTGAGCCGTCCGCGGTCGGTCAACCTCACACGCCTTGAAATTCGCGCCGGTAGTTCGACGGCGTCGTATTGAACGCCTCGGCGAAGTGCTGGCGCAGCGATACGGCCGAACCGAAGCCTGCCGTTTCGGCGACGACGTCGACGTTGTCGTCCGTGGTCTCGAGCAACTGCTGCGCACGCGACAGGCGCGCGCCGAGTAGCCACGCGCCGACTGTCGTGCCCGTCGCCAGCTTGAAGCGCCGCGTAAACGTGCGCCGGCTCATCAGCGCACGCTGCGCGAGCGAATCGAGCGAGTGCGGCTCCCCCAAATTTTCCAGTACCCAGTCGAGCAGGCTCGACAGCCGTTCGTCACGCGCGCGGATGCCGAGCGGCTGCTCCACGAACTGCGCCTGGCTGCCTTGTCGATGCGGCGGCACGACGAGGCGACGCGCCACGTAGTTGGCCGCGCGGGCGCCGCAGCGGCGGCGCAACAGGTGCAGGCAGCAATCGAGGCTGGCGGCGGTGCCGGCCGACGTCAGCACGTTGCCGTCTTCGACGTAGAGCACGGCCGCGTCGACGCGCACGGCCGGAAAGCGGCAGGCGAACGTCTCGGCCCAGGCCCAATGCGTCGTGGCCAGGCGGCCCTCGAGTATGCCGGCCGCGGCCAAGACGAATGCCCCGAGACACAATCCCACCATCTGTGCCCCGCGTGCGTGAGCGGCGCGCAGCGCTTGAATGAGCGCCTCGCACGGGGGCTCGAGTGCATCGCGCCAGCTTGGCACGATCACGATGTCGGCGGCTGCGATTGCTTCGAGTCCGTGCGGCGCCGCGATCGCGAAGCCGGCGGTCGTGCGCAGCATGCCGGGTTCCGCGGCGCAGACGCGCACGTCGAAGCGCGGGACGCCGCCTGCGCCGTAGTCCTCGCCGAAGACGATGCACGGGACCGACAGATGGAATGGGCTGATGCCGCCGAATGCGACGACAGCGACGACGGCGATGACGGGAGGATCGGCGGGCGAGGAGCGGGCGAGCGTCATGGCGGCCTTTGAAAGAGACGATGAACGCCGAAACGGTGGGTGAAATTGCGAATGGGCCGGTTATGGCGCAGGTATGGCCCGATTATATCGATGAATGACACTTGGGCCACTGTCGTACGCCTACCGTTCCGGGAACAATGACGTCCATGCCCAACACCGAAAGGAGCTTGAATCATGTTCACGTCGCCGCGCCGCGCATTGATCGTCATCGACGTCCAAAACGAATACGTCACCGGCGATCTGCCCATCGAATACCCGCCCGTGCAAGATTCCCTCGCGAACATCGGCCGCGCGATGGATGCCGCGCGTGCGCACGCGGTGCCCGTGATCGTCGTTCAGCAGGTATCGCCGCCCGATGCGTCGCTGTTTGCGCGCGGCTCTCACGGCGGCGCGCTGCATCCGGTCGTCGCCGACCGCGGGCATGACCACTTGATCGAGAAGACGCTGCCGAGCTCCTTCGCCGGCACCGACCTCGCCGACTGGCTGGCTGCGCGCCGCATCGACACGCTCACGGTCGTCGGCTACATGACGCACAACTGCAACGTGTCGACGGTTCTGCATGCGTCGCACGCCGGGATGAAGGTCGAGTATCTGAACGACGCGACGGGCGCGGTGCCTTATGAGAACGACGCGGGCTACGCGAGTGCGGAGGAGATTCACCGCACGTTCACGGTCGTCATGCATTCGCGCTTCGCCGCGGTGGTCGGCACGGACGATTGGATCGCCGCCGTCGACGCGGGCAAGCCGATCGAGGGCGGGTCGATCGGCGCATCGAACAAGAAGGCGAGAGCGCGAGCCGCCGCCGTGGTTTGATTCGTCTCGAGCGCCGGCATACGTTCAGTGATGAGCGGGAGGCGGCTCCTTGCGCAACGCCCGGCTTGTACGCAGTGCATCGATGCAGGCGTCGACGAACGCATCGCAATGCGAAGCGAAATCGACCGATGCCGGCAGCAGCAGCGTATCGCGCAGGCATCCGCCGACGAAAGCGTGCAAATATAGCGCGCCGCGCCGCGTGTCGAGTTCGGCCGGCAGTTGGCCCTTCTCGACGGCGAGGATCAAATCGGTCTCGATCTTGCCGACGCCCTCGCGCATGCTCGTCTGATGGCGCTCCTTGACGGGGCCCATTTCATCGACGAACTCGCACTTCAAGAACAGAATGTCGAACACGCGCCGCCGGCGCGGGTCGGTCGAGGCTGCCTGCAAGCACCATTTCAACACCAAGGCCAGGCGCGCGAGCGGATCGTCGTCGGCCGCATCGGCCGGCCGCGCGCTCAGCTCGTCGAGCGGTAGCAGCACGCGGTCGAACATCGCCGTGAACAAATCGCCCTTGTTCGCGAAATGCCAATAGATCGCGCCGCGCGTGACGCCCGCCTGCGCGGCGATGTCGGCCAGCGACGTGCGCGATACGCCCTTGTCGTAAAACACCTGCTCGGCCGCGTCGAGAATGCGGTGGCGCGTCTGCAGGGCCTCTTCCTTCGTTCGTCTGACCATTTCGTGCTGCCCGCGAGATGGGCGTTGGTGCGGGCATCCGGCCGCCGTCGGTTCTGTTGCTACGCATCCGCTCGAAAAGGCAAGCGTGCGCGTGGCTCAGGAACATCGTGTAATGGCATGCATTTTACATACAGTCGAGGATGTATATAAAATACGCGGCGTAGCTTGAAGTGCCCTAAGTGGAATCGCGGGTATTATCGTCAGTCGTTTGTGCGCGAGCGCCAGCTTCACCGTGTCGTCATCGCGCGCTTCTTGCGCGGCTCGCGCAGCGCCCAAGATAGGGCGCCCGGGCCGGCGCCCATCGACTTACATCAAGCGTTTTGCGACGAACGTCGCGCCGCGCGCCTCGCGGGGGAAGAGGCGCGGCAGGATCATTTCGTTCCCAAGTTATAGACCAGAGGTCGCTCCATGCGTGTCCAACCGGTTCCATTTCGCTTAATCTGCGCCGCCACCGCGGCCGTGGCGCTCGCGGCGTGCGGACAGAAGCCCGCCGCGCCGCCGCAGCAAACGCCTGAAGTGGGCGTCATCACCGTACAGCCGAGCGCGGTGCCCGTGGTCACCGAACTGCCGGGCCGCACGAGTGCGTTCCTCGTGGCGCAAGTGCGTGCGCGCGTCGACGGTGTCGTGCTGCGCCGCGAGTTCACGGAAGGCGGTGAGGTGAAGGCGGGGCAGCGGCTTTACAAGATCGACCCGGCGCCCTACCAGGCTGCGCTCGACAGCGCGAAGGCGACGCTCGCGAAGGCGCAGGCCAATCTCGCGACCACGACCGCGCAGGCCAACCGCTACAAGGTGCTCGTCGCCGCGAACGCCGTCAGCAAGCAAGACTACGACAACGCCGTGGCGGCGCAGGGCCAGGCGCAAGCCGATGTCGCCTCAGGCAAGGCCGGCGTCGAAACGGCGCAGATCAACCTTGGCTATACCGACGTCGTCGCGCCGATCTCGGGCCGCACGGGCGTCTCGCAGGTCACGCCGGGCGCCTATGTGCAAGCGAGCCAAGCCACGCTGATGGATACGATCCAGCAGCTCGACCCGGTCTACGTCGATCTGACGCAATCGAGTCTCGACGGCCTCAAGCTGCGCCGCGACGCGCAGGAAGGGCGCTTGAAGACGAGCGGGCCCGGCGCAGCCAAGGTCACGCTGATTCTCGAAGACGGGCGGCCGTATCCGCTGCCGGGCAAGCTGCAGTTCTCGGACGTGACCGTCGATCAATCGACGGGTTCGGTGACGATCCGCGCGATCTTCCCGAACCCGAACCGCGTGCTGCTGCCGGGCATGTTCGTGCGAGCGCGCATCGAGGAAGGCGTCAACGAGCACGCGATGCTCGTGCCGCAGATCGGCGTGACGCACGATCAAAAGGGCGCGGCGATCGCGCTCGTCGTCGGTGCGGATGACAAGGTCGTGCCGCGCGAGCTCGTGACGTCCGGCATGCAAGGTCCGGACTGGGTCGTCGACGGCGGCCTGCAAAGCGGCGATCGCGTGATCGTCCAAGGCACGGAAAAGGTCCATCCCGGCATGCAAGTGAAACCGGTACCGGCGCAGTTGCCGGCGGTGGCCTCCGGCGCCTCGGATGCCGCCGCCAGCGGTGCCGCGCCCGCATCGGGCGCTTCAGCGCCCGCCGCTTGATCACGGAGCGCGCGCTACATGGCTAAGTTCTTTATCGATCGGCCGATCTTCGCGTGGGTGATTGCGATCATCCTGATGCTCGCGGGGATCGCGTCGATCTTCAATCTACCGATCGCGCAGTACCCGACGATTGCGCCGCCGTCGATCCAAATCTCGGCGAGCTATCCGGGCGCATCGGCGAAGACGGTCGAAAACACCGTCACGCAGGTCATCGAGCAGCAGATGAGCGGCCTCGATCACCTGCTGTACTTGTCTTCGACGAGCGACGACTCGGGCACGGCAACGATCACGCTGACGTTCGATGCCGGCACGAACCCCGACATCGCGCAGGTGCAGGTGCAGAACAAGCTGTCGCTCGCGACGCCGCTGTTGCCGACGGTCGTGCAGCAACTCGGCACGAAGGTGACGAAATCGAGCAGCAGCTTCTTGCTCGTGCTCGCGTTCGTCTCCGAAGACGGCAGCATGAACAAGTACGATCTCGCCAACTACGTCGCCTCCCACATCGAGGATCCGATCAGCCGTCTCGACGGCGTCGGTACCGTGACGCTGTTCGGCACGCAGTATGCGATGCGGATCTGGCTCGATCCGAACAAGCTGACGAACTACGGCTTGACGCCGGGCGATGTCGTCAACGCATTGCAGGCGCAAAACGTCCAGATCGCGGGCGGCCAGCTCGGCGGCACGCCTGCCGTGCCGGGCCAGATGCTGCAAGCGACGATCACCGAGCAAACGCTGCTGCGCACGCCGAAGGATTTCGGCGACATCCAGCTCAAGGTGAATTCGGACGGCTCGCAGGTGCGCATCAAGGACGTCGCGCGCATCGAGCTCGGCGGCGAGACGTACAACTTCGACACGAAGTACAACGGCCAGCCGACCGCGGGTATGGGTATCCAGCTCGCGACGGGCGCGAATGCGCTGCAAACGGCCAAGGAAGTGCGCGCGAAGATCAATGATCTGTCGAAGTACTTTCCGCACGGGCTCGTCGTGAAGTACCCGTACGACACGACGCCGTTCGTGCGCCTGTCGATCGAGGAAGTGGTCAAGACGCTGCTCGAAGGCATCGTGCTCGTCTTTCTCGTGATGTATCTGTTCCTGCAGAACCTGCGCGCGACGCTGATTCCGACGATCGCCGTGCCCGTCGTGCTGCTCGGCACGTTCGCGATCATGAACGTGGTGGGTTTCTCGATCAACGTGCTGTCGATGTTCGGGCTCGTGCTCGCGATCGGTTTGCTCGTCGACGATGCGATCGTCGTGGTCGAAAACGTCGAGCGCGTGATGCGCGAGGAGGGGCTCTCGCCACGCGACGCGACCCGCAAGGCGATGGGCCAGATCACGGGCGCGCTCGTCGGCGTGGCGCTCGTGCTGTCGGCCGTGTTCGTGCCGGTGGCGCTGTCGGGCGGCTCCGTCGGCGCGATCTATCGTCAGTTCTCGCTGACGATCGTCTCGGCCATGGTGCTGTCGGTGCTCGTCGCGTTGATTCTGACGCCTGCCCTGTGCGCGACGATCCTCAAGCCGGTTTCGGCCGGCGAGCATGCGGCCACGACAGGCTTTTTCGGCTGGTTCAACCGCACGTTCGAGCGAAGCCGCGACAAGTATCACGACGGCGTGCACCATGTGATTCGCCGCTCGGGCCGCTGGCTCATCATCTACTTGGCCGTGATCGTCGCGGTCGGGCTGCTGTTCGTGCGCCTGCCCAAGTCGTTCCTGCCCGACGAAGACCAAGGGCTCATGTTCGTCATCGTGCAGACGCCCACGGGTTCGACGCAGGAAACGACGGCGCGCACGCTCGAGAACATCTCCGACTACCTGCTCACGAAGGAGAAGTCGCTCGTCGAGTCGGTCTTCACGGTCAACGGCTTCAGCTTCGCGGGCCGTGGCCAGAACTCCGGCCTCGTGTTCGTGCGGCTGAAGGATTACGGCTTGCGGCAGCACTCGGATCAGAAGGTGCAGGCGATCATCCAGCGGATGTTCATGCACTACTCGCGTTACAAGGACGCGATGGTGATCCCGTTCAATCCGCCGTCGATTCCCGAACTCGGCACGGCATCGGGCTTCGACTTCGAACTGACCGACAACGCGGGGCTCGGCCACGACACGCTCATGGCCGCGCGCAATCAATTGCTGGGGATGGCGGCCAAGGATCCGACGCTCGCGCTCGTGCGGCCCAATGGATTGAACGACACGCCGCAGTTCAAGGTCGACATCGATCGCGAGAAGGCGCAGGCGCTCGGCGTTTCGCCGGAGGCGATCGACCAGACCTTCTCGGTGGCTTGGGCGTCGCAATACGTGAACAACTTCCTCGATACCGACAACCGGATCAAGAAGGTGTACGTGATGGCCGATGCGCCGTTCCGCATGACGCCCCAGGATATGGGCGACTGGTACGTGCGCAACGCGTCGGGCACGATGGTGCCGTTCACGTCGTTCTCGTCGGGCCATTGGACGTTCGGCTCGCCCAAGCTCGAGCGCTACAACGGCATCTCGTCGGTCGAAATCCAAGGGGCGGCGGCGCAGGGCAAGAGTACGGGCCAAGCGATGCAAGCGATGCAGAAAATCGCGGCCAAGCTGCCGCCCGGTATCGGCTACTCATGGACGGGCCTGTCGTATCAGGAAATCCAATCGGGTTCGCAGGCGCCGATTCTCTATGGCCTGTCGATCCTCGTCGTGTTCCTGTGCTTGGCGGCGCTCTATGAAAGCTGGTCGATTCCGTTCTCGGTCATCATGGTGGTGCCGCTCGGCGTGATCGGCGCCCTGCTCGCCGCGACCTTGCGCGGGCTCGAGAACGACGTGTTCTTCCAGGTCGGTCTGTTGACCACGGTCGGCCTTTCGGCCAAGAACGCGATTCTGATCGTCGAGTTCGCACGCGAGTTGCAGCGCAATGAAGGCATGGGGCCCGTCGAGGCGGCGATGGAAGCCGCACGCTTGCGGCTGCGCCCGATCTTGATGACGTCGATGGCGTTCATTCTCGGCGTGCTGCCGCTCGCGATCAGCAACGGTGCCGGTTCGGCGAGCCAGCACGCGATCGGCACGGGCGTGATCGGCGGTATGTTGACGGCGACGTTCCTCGCGATCTTCTTCATCCCGATGTTCTTCGTCGTGATTCGCGCGAAGTTCGCGGGCGAGGCGGAGGATGCGGACGAAGCGGCGCGTCTCGCCGAGGAGCATCACACGCGGCATGCGCCGGGCCAAGGCGAGAACAAGAACGGCGAAGGACAGTGAGATGAAACGATATTCCTTGATGACGGTCGCCGTTGCCGTGCTCGCGGCGGGCTGCACGTTCGAGCCGAAGTACGAGCGTCCCGCTGCGCCCGTGGCGGCGACGTTCCCGGCTTCGGGCGTGTACGCGACGCAGCCGACGACGAGCGCGGGCGATGCGTCCCACGGCCGCACGGCCGTCGACATCGGCTGGCGCGAATTCTTCGCCGATCCCCGTCTGCAGCGGCTCATCGAAATCGCGCTCGCGAACAACCGCGACTTGCGTGTCGCGGTGCTGAACGTCGACGCGGCCCGAGCGCAATACCGGGTCGCGCGATCGCAATTGTTCCCGACGCTCAACGCGCAAGCCAGCAAATCGCTCCAGCGCGTCCCCTTGGATTTGTCGCCCACCGGGCAGACGATCTCGCAGGAGTACGAGGTGGGGCTCAACGCCTCGTGGGAGATCGATTTCTGGGGGCGCATCCGCAGCTTGAAGGACCAGGCGCTCGAGCAATATCTGGCGACGGCGCAAGCGCGCAAGGCCGCCGAGATTTCGCTCGTCTCGCAGGTGGCCGAGCAGTACTTGCAGGTATTGGCCGTCGACGATCTGCTCAAGATCACCGACGACACCTTGAAGACGGCTGAATCGTCGTACTCGCTGACCAAGCTGCAGTTCGACAACGGCACGGGCTCCGAGCTCGACCTGCGTCAAGCCGAGACCGTCGTCGAGCAAGCGCGCGCGAATCGCGAAGCGCAGGCGCGCGCGCGGGCGCAGGCCGAGAATGCGCTCGTGCTGCTGGTCGGCCAGCCGTTGCCCGACGATCTGCCGCCTGGCCGCAGCCTTGGCGATCAGCGCTTGCTCACCGACATCCCGGCGGGCTTGCCGTCCGATCTGCTCACGCGCCGGCCCGACATCATGGAAGCCGAGGCCACGCTGCGCGCGGCCAACGCGAACATCGGCGCGGCGCGGGCGGCGTTTTTCCCGAAGATCTCGTTGACGAGTTCGCTCGGCACGGCGAGCCCGACGCTCGGCGGCTTGTTCAAGGCCGGTTCGGCAGCATGGACGTTTGCGCCGCAGGTCACGTTGCCGATCTTCGAGGGCGGGCAAAATCTCGCCAATCTCGATCTCGCCAACGTGCAGAAGCGGATCGAGGTGGCGAACTACGAGAAGGCGATCCAATCGGCGTTCCGCGAAGTGGCCGACGATTTGGCCGCGCGCAGTACGTACGATGCGCAGATCCAAGCGCTCGAGCGGACGACGTTTGCGCAATCGCGTACGCTCGATCTGTCGCAGTTGCGCTATAAGAACGGCGTCGACAGCTACCTGCAGGTGCTGACCGCGCAGACGAATCTCTATACGGTGCAGCAGTCGCTCGTCGACGCACGCGTCGCGCGGCTCGACAATCTCGTGGATCTTTACGTCGCCCTCGGCGGCGGATGGATCGCGAACACGGGCGAGACGCCGCGGCCGGCCGATGCGCCGGCAACGGTCGGGGCGGCGTCGGCGCCTGCGGCGGCATCGGCCCATACGTCCGGCTGACGCATCGGTTCGCGTCGCCGTTGGGCGAAACCGGCGAGCTCACACGCTCACCGGTTTTTTTTGTCCTTTCGAAGTCAGAGCGCGAGACGCGGCGCCACGTAAGCCCCATAGTTGGGCCCGACGCCCCACGATTGCACGGGGATCCGATAGCCGCCGACGAAATGTCCCTCGATATACTTTTGGCTGCCGCCGTATGACCCATCGACGTAGAACGCCGCGAACGCGACGATCGGCACGTAGCTGTGCGTGATGATTTGCTCGGCGACAGGCACGACGATCGTCACGCCGACGGGCACGCTGCTGTAGAGCGTCGTCTTCACGCCGGGCTCGATCCAAATGTCGTCGCCGATCGAAAGCGGTGAGGGATTGCCCGATGCGATGAGGCCGCGCACGGTCGGCACATCGTTCGCGTTGATGAGGAACGACGTCCATTGCCCCGCTTCGCAACTCGAGCCGTAAAGCTGTCCGTTGCCGATCTCGAATTCATAGGGATTTCCGGTCGCCGGATCGATCGTCGGTTCGTTCGTTGTCGCGTCCCAGTACTGATCCAGCACGCATTGATCGATGACCATCGGAAAGATGCCGCCTGAATCGACCGTCGACGGCGCGGCGGCAACCGCCACGGCCGTGGCGCTCGCCGGCGCGCTCAGCAGGTCGAGAAAGCCGCCGAGCAGCAGATTGACGGCGCCGCCGTTCTGGCCTGCGCTGCGCGTGACCGTGACCTGCACGGCGGGCACGTCGTAGAGGCCGGGCGTGATCGTCTGTGCTTCGAGCGTCGAGGGCGAACCCGTCAGATTCCAGAACCCCGCTTGCACGCTGCCGACGGTCAGTGTCGTACCGTCCGACGCGTTCAGCGAAACGGCCGCGCTCGTCTCGCTGGCGGCGTCGGCCCAATCCGGTCCGCTGCTGCTGTCGATGAGATCTGCGGCACCCGCGAGCGCGGCCGCGTCTGCCGCGTTCTGCAATTCGTTGCTGACGGTCGCGACACGCGGCAGATCGACGGCGAATGCGCCGAATGTCAGCAAGATCGCCACGGTGAGCACGAACCAAAGCGGCACCGATCCGCGTTGCCGGCCGCGCGGCGAAAGGCGATGCGAGGGGCGCCGCGCGCGTCTACTCATAGTTCATGACCGTCGTCGCGGTGACGGTCACGGGACCCGTCAGCGAGCTCAGTGCCGAGCCGAGCACGAGGCCGTCATACGTATAAGTGACGGTGACCGTGAGCGGGTCTCCCGGCGAGGTGCCGGCCGACTGATCGACGGTGACGACGGGCGTCGTGGCCGTGCCGCCCGTCACCAGATTGTTCTGCGTATAGGCGAGCGCGACGTTCGCGACGTCGCTCGCGGCGAGCTGCGGCACGCGCACGACGACACCCGCACGCGCGGCCTCGCGGCTCGCGTTCGTGATGACGGCCTTGTCGCACAAAAGCAGGCTGGTGTCGACGATGCCGAACAAGACCGTCATGAGGAACGGAAACACGAGCACGAACTCGAGCGCCGCGACGCCGCGTTCGTTCGAGGCAAGGCGTGCCAGGCGGTTCATTCGAGCGTGCCTTGAGGGGAGATGTGTGCCGACGGTACCGACTGCGCGTGCACCGCGCCGCCGCTGCCCACGCGACCGGACGCATCGGATGACGCGCCTTGGTTCGACCACCGCGCGCGCAGGTTTCGATAGAAGAGCAAGTTGTCCTCGGCCGATACCGCCGGCATGTCGGCGGTGAGAATGCGCTTGGCCGCTTCCCCGTTGCCGAGTACGCCATAGGCGAGTGCAAGGTTCTCGCGCGCTTGCGGGGGAGCATCGGGCAGGCCCGCGACGTCGAGCAGCACGTTCGCGCCTTCGCGTGCGTGTCGATCGAGGATCAGCGAGAGGCCGAGATTCGTTTTCAAGCCCTGCGCCTCCGGATGGCGCGCGAGCGCCGCACGGTAGACCGCCTGCGCTTGGCCATGGTTACCCTGCAGATCGAGCGCGGCGCCAAGACCTTCGGCCGCGACCGCGTTGTCGGGATACGCGTCGACGAGACGACGATAGCGCGCAACGGCGTCGTCTAGACGGCGCTCGCGCAGTGCGACGCGCGCGAGCCCGAGTTGCGCGCGCGGATCGTCGGGGGCGGTGGCGGCAACGTGAGCGTAGAGCACGCCGGCGCGCGCGAGGTCGCCCGCTTGGTAGATCGCGTCCGCAAAACCGAGTTCGGCGCGCAGCGAGTTCGGATCGGCCTTGAGCGCCTTTTCGAACAGGGATGCCGCAAGTTGCGTGTCGCCGCTTTCGAGCGCGGTTTCGGCAATGCGCAGATCGGTGCTCTTATCCACGCCACGTTCGGAAACGACGGGCCGCGTTTCGATACGCGGTCCGTTCGCGCAGCCCGTCAGCGAGCCGGCAACGAGTGCGCCGAGCGTGACCGCGCCGATCAGCAGGCGCCGCGAAGGCATGGGGATCGAACGCATGAAACCTCCCACGATTCTATCGATCGTCAATGATGGTGAAACACCGCGATGAGCCGGATGATGGCCGGCCCTGCCGCGATCAACGCAACGGTCGGCATGATGAAGAGCATCATCGGCAGCGTCATCTTCGGCGCGAGTTTCGCGGCCTTTTCTTCGAGCGCTACGATTTGCATCGCCCGTTCGGTGCGCGACAGCATCCGCAGCGATTGTGTGATCGGCGTGCCGTACTGTTGCGATTGCACGAGCGTCGTGACGAGGGCACGCATCGACGTCAAGCCGATGCGTGCGGCCATCGCATTCAGCGCGCTCGCGCTGTCGCCGCCGATCTGCAACTCGTCGGCGGTGAGCGATAGTTCGTCGGCGAGCGCGGGGCAGATCGTGCTCAGTTCGGCAGCGACGCGTTTGATGGCGACGACGAGGCTGTTGCCCGCGTTCGTGCAGATCACGAGCAGATCGAGCGCATCGGGCAGCGCGATCGCGATGGCGCGCTGGCGATGCTTGATCGCGGAGGCGAGCGCGAGCTCGGGCAGCATCATGCCGATGACGAACGCGGCGGCCATCATCAACAGCCGCAGCACGAAGTGGCCGCCGATGCGCGGAATATGCGGCGCGAGCACGATCGCACCGAGCGCGAGACAGGCTCCGCAGACGATCTTGAGGCCAGCGAGGATCGAGACCGACCGCGCGTCGCGAAAGCCCGCGCTCGCCAGTCGGGTCGCAAGTTTGCCGCGCTCGGCGGCGTCGAAGATGGGCATCCGCTCGCCAAGCGTCGCGACGCGATGGGCTAGCTGCTGCGGCATGTTTCGTCCCGGCGCGGCGTTTGCCCGAATGATGCCGTGCCGCACGCGCTGCGCGATTCGCGAACGCACACTTGCCCCGCGCAGCACGAGCCAGAGCGTTGCGACCGCAAGCAGCGCGACGAGCCCGAGATTCATCCAAACGTCGGTCAGCTTCATCGAGAGGTATCCAAGTTGGCGATCTTGCGGATCAGTACGAGCCCGATCGTCAAGAGGACGGCCGCGAGGGTCAGCATCTTATGGCCCGCGCGCGTATCGAACAGCAGCGACACGTAGGGCCGATTGACGATGTAGAGAAAGCCCATGATGAAGAACGGCACACCCGAAATGATCTTGCTCGAGATGCGTCCTTCGGCCGTGAGCGCCCTCGTCTTGGCGCGAATGTCGCGCCGCGTGCGCACGATGGCCGCGAGATTCTCGAGCGTCTCGGCGAGATTGCCGCCCGTCTCGCGCTGCAGGACGAGGCAGACGGCGAAGAACGAAAAGTCGGCGAGCTGCAAGCGCTCGGCGGCTTGCTCGAGCACGTCCTTGACGTCGCCGCCGACGAGCAGCGCATCGCCCATCGCGCGGAACGTCGAGCGCACGGGCTCCTCGCTTTCGACGCCGGCCGTGCAGATGGCCTGAACCGCCGGAATACCGGCCCGCACGGCGCGGATGATCAGGTCGAGGGTGTCGGGAAACACGGCCAAGAAGCGCTGCTTGAAGCGTGTGATGATGAACGCATAGGCGGTGCGCGTGGCGACAGGCACCGCTATGCCGCAAGCAAGCAGACGAACCCAGAGCGGCAACCCGGCGAGCGACGTTGCGCCGAGCACGGCCAAGGCTGTCGACAATGCGACGATGACGATGGCGCGCACGCCCGCGCGCCCGGCCAGCGTCTCGACCCGCTGCCGCTTCGCGCGCAGCCACGCCAGCCAAGCGAGTTCGTCGCCGGGACGGCGACCGAGGCTCACGAGTTGGTGCGATGGCTTCGCGCTCGACGTTTGGCGGTTCGCGGCATGCGGGTCGCGCAGTGCGCCGACGCGCTGGGCAATCCGCGGCGCGGGTCGGCGCCGCATCATCTCGCGCAGCGAACGCGCGATGAGTCCCACGATGACGATCGTGAAAAACGCAGCGGCTGCGACGACATCGGCGGGCCTCACGATTGCATCGCTCCGATCAACTGGTCTTCGAGACCGTAATAGGCGGCGCGTTGCGCGAAGGCCGGCCGCAGCGACGACGATTCGAACGTGCCGTGCACTTGCTCCTCGTAGGCGCTGGCGTTGAAGCGGAAGGTGAACAGGTCTTGCGTGATGACGATGTCACCCTCCATACCCGAGATTTCCGTGACGCGCGTGATGCGCCGCATGCCGTCGCGCATGCGCTCCACCTGCAAAATCATGTGCACGGCGCTCGCGATCTGCCGGCGGATCGAGATGAGCGGCAGGTTACCGTTGGCCATCATCACCATACTTTCCAGCCGCGTGATCGCATCGCGCGGCGTATTCGCATGGATCGTCGTCATCGAGCCGTCGTGGCCCGTGTTCATCGCTTGCAGCACGTCGAACGCTTCGGTGCCGCGCGTCTCGCCGAGAATGATGCGGTCGGGGCGCATCCGCAGCGCGTTGCGAACGAGATCGCGCTGCGAGATTCCGCCAAGCCCCTCGCTGTTCTCGGGCCGCGTTTCGAGACTCACGACATGCGGCTGCTGCAATTGGAGCTCGGCCGCGTCTTCGATCGTCACGATGCGCTCGTGCGGATCGATAAAGTTCGACAGCGCATTGAGCAGCGTCGTCTTGCCCGATCCCGTTCCGCCCGAGATGACGATATTCAGGCGGCACGCGCTCGCGATGCGCAACACCTCGACCATCGCGGGCGAGATGTTGCCTTGCTGGGCCATGCGCGTCAGCGTGATGTTGCGCTTGGCGAACTTACGAATCGAGATCGATGCGCCGCGCAAGGCGATCGGCGGCAACACGACGTTGACGCGGCTGCCGTCGGCGAGGCGCGCGTCGACGAGCGGGCTGCTTTCGTCGACGCGCCGGCCGACGGCCGCGGCAATGCGCTGCGCGACGTTGACGACGTGTGCGTTGTCGCGAAACTTGAGTGGGGTCAGCTCGAGTCGGCCGCCTCGTTCGACGTAGACTTGATCGGGGCCGTTGACGAGGATGTCGGTGACTTTCTCGTCGGCGAGCAACGGTTCGATCGGGCCGACGCCGAACATGTCGTTGAGCATCTCGTCGACGACGAGCGCCTGCTCGGCGAGCGTGATCGTCAACCGTTCGCGCGCGATCGTCTCGGCAGCGATCTGCTCGATGCCCTCCCGCACGTGCGCGCGAGACATCATTAGTGCGGCCGACATGTTCATCGACGCGAACACCGCCGAGCGAATCGTCTTGAACGTATCGGAGCGAATCAGCGCCTCATGGCGGTCGGCCGGTAACGAGGCGGGGGCCGGCACCAACCGTTGCTCCGCGTCGGGGGCGCTCGAAAGCCCCGCGGGTGCGGCGCTCGCCGCCGCATGCCTTGCGCCGGAGCTCGCCGCGTCGCTAAAGTTCGAGCCCGTGCTTGCATTCGCGCGAGGTGCGGTATCGAGCGGCGCGGCCTCGGTCGCGACGCTTGCTTGCTTCGCGATCGGCGGCGTATCGCTCCGGCGCCCGAACATCATGCAGTGCTCCGCTTCGACAGCAGGCGTGCATACCAGGGCGAGCGCGCCGCGACGGCCGGCGCATCCGATCCGGTGATGGCATCGGCGAGTGCGATCACGGCGTGCGCGAACGCCGAATGCTTTCCTTCGGCCATTGCCTCGCCGAGATTCTCGGCGAGCGCGAGCGCTTGCGGCTCGTAGGGAAACTCGTGTACCGATGCGCGGCCGAGCGCGTGGACGAAGTCGGCCTGCGCGACGCGTCCGCGCACGGGCTGCTGCGCATTGTTGAGCAGTACCGATACGGCCGCATCGGCAGGGCGCCCTTCGGCGAAGCGGCAAAGCCGTGCCGTCTCGCGCGCGGCGTGCACGGAGCGATCGGCCACGACGTGGATCGTCTCGCACGCGTCGAGCGTTTCGTCGACCAGCGTGCCGGACCGCTGCGGCAGATCGAGGATGACGTAATGAAAGTGGCGCTTGAGCGCAGCGACGAGTTCGCCGACCGTCCCCGGGCGCAGCGTGAGCGGCTGATCGTAGGGCAGCTCGGCGCCGAGCACGAACAGGCGATCGCTTTGGGCGACGACGGTCTGATGGATGAGCTGCTGATCGAGCCGTTGCGTGTTCTGCAGCAACTCCGAGAGGCCGTTGTTCATCGCGATGCCGAACATCGACGCCGCCGCGCCGCCGTGCAGATCGAGATCGACGTAGGCGATCCGGCGGCGCGTCTTGTCGGCGAGGTGGCGCGCGAGAGAGGTGGCGATCGTCGTGACGCCGACGCCGCCGCGGGCGCCGATGAAGCCGATCGCCTTGCCGGCGCGCGCGGCGGCGGACGGATCGGCGGCGCTCAGCGCACGCTGGACCAGCTCGACGGTCAGCGGCTTGACGAGGTAGTCCTGCACGCCCATGCGCAGCAGCGAGCGGAACAGGCCCACGTCGTTGTGATCGCCGATGACGACGACGCTGACCGACGGATCGACAACCTCGGCGAGCCGCATCAGATCGGAGATGGGCATCGACGAACCCGAGACGTCCACGAGCAGATGCCGCGGCGAATGAGGCAGGCCGCGCATCAGCTCGACGGCATCCCCGATTGCGCCGCGCGTGACGAATGCGTGGGCGATGCCCTGGTCGAGCATGAGATTTCTGACGACTTCCTCGCTGCTCGCATCGGCGAGCACCGCGACGATGCGATCGGTCGCGAGCGGCTGTGCGCGGCCTTTGGTGGAGCGCAGATCGAAAGCACCCATGGCGTAGCGTCCTTAGTAGTCCTTAGTAGTCCTCAGTGCGTGACCGTCGTCGTCGTCGATGTCGACCGAAGCGGCTGCGCGCGGCCTTCCTCATAGGCGCGCACGGCGCTCGCACCGAGCGCCGCATCGGCACCCGCATACGGGATCGGTGCGACGAGGTCGGCCGGTCGCACGAGCATGGCAGCCAAATTCGAGTAGGTCGCGCAGCCGAATTCGACGCCGGGGCGGCCCTGACCCGCGTCGACCATGTGCGACGGCTGATTCAGTTGGTCGCATTGCGGGGGAATCGCGCGGCCACCGTCCGCGGCGGTAAAGCCGATGACGGAGTCGTCGGGCATGCCGAGCGGCGGATGTTCCGACATGCAGCCCGAGAGCCCCATTCCGAAGACGATCGTTGCCGCCGCGAAGATGATTAGGATGACTAAGGGATTGCGCATCGATGCTCTCCGTTCAATAGACGAAGCCGGCGGCGCCGACGAGCCTCGGCGCGTCGCCCGCGAGCGGATCGATACCGAGCGAGCGCTGCAGCGCGAACTCGACGTCGCTGCTTGGATGCGTCACGCTGTCGAGTACGTCGTGCGCTTGCCCGGGGCCGACCGGCTGCACGATATACGGCGTCACGATGACGACGATCTCCGACTTGTTGTTCTGATAGTTCTTCGACGAGAACAACTTGCCGAGCACCGGCAGCCGGGCGAGGCCGGGCAATTCCGAGAGCACGTCGCTGCTGTTGCTTTGCAGCAGGCCGCCGATCGCGAAGCTTTGGCCGCTCGAGAGTTCGACCGTCGTTTCGACGCGGCGCACCGTCAGCGCGGGCACTTTGATCGAGCCGGTCGTCACGCTGTTGTTCGGATCGATTTCGCTGACTTCGGGTCGTACCTTGAGGCTGATGCGGTTGTTCGCGAGCACTGTCGGCGTGAAATCGAGCGAGACGCCGTACGGCTTGAATTCGATCGTGATCGCACCCGTCGTATCTTGCGCGACGGGAATCGGGAATTCCCCGCCCGCGAGGAAGCTCGCAGTTTGTCCCGACATTGCCGTGAGGTTCGGCTCGGCGAGCATCGTGATCAACCCTTCCTGGTCGAGCGCATCGAGTACGCCATCGATTGAAGTGTTATTGGTGTGAAAGCCGCCGAGGACGGAGAACGCGCCTGTGGGCGACAGATTGAACAGGTTCTCCGTCGTACCCGAGGTCGTACTGAAGAGCGTGCGGCCGTTGAAGAGGCCGCCGACAAAGTTGCCGCTCGAACCGAGCGCGCTCCAGTTGATGCCCAACTGCTGTGTGACGTTGCGATCGACCTCGGTGATGCGCACGCGCAGGTGGACTTGGATCGGTTGCGCGAGCGTCAGCCGATTGACGAGCGCTTCCTCGCCGTGCAGATACGGTTTCAACGTTTGCGCGATGGCGTCGGCATCGGCCGGGCTCGGCACGCGCCCGCTCACCATCAGCGAACCGGGCGCGCTCGTCACCGTGAGGCGCCATTGCGGGAAGCGCGCGTCGAGCAGCCGCTGAATCGACGCCGTATCCATGGAGACGTTGATCGTCTTGCGCAAAATCGGACGGTTGTCGGCGCCGAGTGCGAACAGCGTCGTCGTGCCGGCCTTTTTGCCGAGGACGAACACCGTACGCGGATTGGGGACGTGAACGTCGGCGACGTCCGGATCGGCGACGAAAACGGCAACGGCAGCCGCCGGTAGCTGCACCAGCTCGCCGCCGCCGGCTGCAATGTTCAGCACGCCGCCGACATCACCGGCCGCGAGCGCGGGCGTTGCCATCAGCGAAAGACACGCGACGGCGCACACGAGCGTCGCAACCGCCGCGATCGAACGGTACGATGCAGCGCGGCGAAGATGCAGAAGGGAACGAATCGAACCAAGCATCGTTGAGGAGTCCTAAGCAGCGGGATGAATGCTCGTCGCCGCGGTCGGCGTCGTGCCGGGCGTGGCGGTGGGCGCGGCCTGCGGTGCGCCCGAGGGCAGCGGCGGTATCGGGCCGCCCGAACCAGAACCAGAACCGTTTGGCAGCCCCGAATAATCGTTGCCGAACGAATCGCTTTGTTTGGAGCCGCGATAGATGACGACGGGACGCGCGCTCGCGCTCAGGCCCGGTGCGGCGGCATGCGTTGCCGCCGTCATTGCGCGCAAGCCGCGTGACACGTCGCGGGCCCACACCGGCGCCGTTTGCGGCTCCATGACATCTTCCGTCTGGGGGGCATGACGGTCTCGCGTCGCGAAGCTGCGCAGTGCAAGCGAAAGCGAGCCGAGGTGGGCGGCCACCGTGACGACTTCCGCGCTGCGCGGCGTGACCTCGAACGTGACCGTGCGCGCGCGTGCGTTGGCCGTGCTTTTTTGCGACGCATCGTCCTTCGGACGCTTGAATGCGGTGCCGACCGCGAGTACGCGCACGCGCTCGGCGATCGTTTCGGTCTCGACCGTGCGGTCGGCGTCGTTCGGCGCGCCGGGCGTCGTCGCGATCTGCTGCGTCAGCAGGACGTCGACATAGTCCCCCGGCTCGATGAGGCCGGCATTGCCCGAGACATCGTCGATCGCCACCGAGATCGCGCGCATGCCGGGCTTGAGCGCCGCGGCGAGAAAGCCCGGCGAGTTGGGCGAGATGACGTCCGCGGGGCCGAGTGGGGTGCCGGCATGCACGGCATGACGCAGCAAGTCGCCTTTGAGGTCCGTGCTGTCGGGTTGTCCTTCGACGAGCGCGCCGGTCGGCGCGTCGCCGCGCGGGACGCTCTTCCAGATGAGGTCGCTGTCGCGCAGCAGCAAGCCGTCGGGCAAATCGGCCGCGGCGGCCCGAATGCGTACCGTTGGCGTCGGCTTGACGGGTCCCGGGCGCGATGCGGTGATGTAGAGCGTGCGCAAAACGAACGCGCCGATCGCGGCAACGACCATGAGGCCCACTAGTTTGATGATGTTTTGCATGACGACGGCGTTCCGTTATGTGAGCCGTACGTGAATCGAAGGCACCCATGCGGCCTGATGCAGCGGCATCGCATGCGCTTGCGCGAGCGGCAGCCACACGGCGGCGATGCCGCCCGCCGCGAGCGCGACGCCGTAAGGCACGCCGCGCGCGGGCGCGAGCCATGCGAGCGCAGCGGGCGCGCCCGCATCGCCGTGCATCCGACCGCAGGCGAGCTGGACCAGCGCGAGAATCAATCCGGACAACGAAATGACAAAGAAGACGGTCGTCGCGTGGGCGAGACCCGTCCATAAATACACGGCGGCGAACAGCTTCGCATCGCCGCCGCCGAGCCATCCGAAGCGAAACAGCAAGGCTGCGAACACGAGCGCGCCAATGGCTGTCGCAACATGGGCTTCGAGCACGACGCGGCTTTCGCCGTCGAGCCAGGCATGAATGAAATAGAGTGCGGCGTAGGCTACGACCACCGCATTGGGCAGGCGCCGTCGACGCAGATCGGAGACGGCCAATATCGACAACACGACACAGGCAAGGGCATCGATTCCATCCATGAGCGTTTGCCTTTCGATCGATACAAGCCGCAGGCGGCCGAGACGAGCCGTTCGGCGCTGCCGCCGAACGGCATCAAGGGATCATTTGCCGCTGGCCTGAACGCTCGTGACGTTGGTGATCAGGTTTTGAAAGAGGGCGGGGAGGCCGCTGGTGCCGCCGAAAATCGCACCCGCTGCCGCAACGGCAACGACGACGATGCCGGCCAAGACAGAGTATTCAAGTGCGCTGACGCCGCGCTCGTCGCGCGAAAGGAACCGTAGGAAACGCAACATTTATTAGGACTCCTCAATGATTGATAAAGCGGCCGAGGGACCACTTCCGCAACGGGGGATGGGAGAGACAGAAGCTCCCAATTTTGTTTACGGCAAACGTTTGCGCGAATTTAGGAAAATTCGTAGGAAACCTGAATTTCCACGGGCAAAACGTTTCATCTGAATAAAGCGCGAACGATTGGTGTGCGCGCGGACAGCCAGATGCGGCAAGGGTTTGCGCGCGCATTGAGCGCGGCAAGACAATCGTCTGATGTGACGGCGCTAGGCGTAAACGATGAGTCAGTTTCACCAACTATCGGAATATGTCTGATGAAACGGCGAGAGCGAGCAAGGCGATGGCGGTGATCCGGCTAGCGACGCGCATCGGGAGGGAAAAAAGAGAAGGGCGCGCATGGAGTCGGATCGACTCCATGCGCGCCCTGCGTTGAATAGCCGCCTCTCGACGGCCGAACGCATCGTTCAGTTAGTGCATGTCGACGGCGCGCCGCTCGAGTCTCGTCGGGGAGGGGCCTTCATGCTCGTTGCGTGCTGTTTCGTGTTCGCTTTCGCTTTCGTTCGTCCTCGACACACCGTTGAAGATGACGTTGAGCAAGACCGCAGATGCCGACGCGAGCAAGATGCCGCTGTGCAGCAACGGCGACAGCGCATGCGGCAATTGTGCGAAGAATGTCGGCGAAACGACGGGCACGAGGCCGAGCCCGACGCTGACGGCCACGATGAACAGGTTGTGCGGATTGGTGGTGAAATCGACGCGCGAGAGCGCCTTGATGCCGTTGGCCGCAACCATGCCGAACATGACGATGCCGGCGCCGCCGAGCACGAACGGCGGCACCGAGGCGACCACCTGCGCCATCTTCGGGAACAGGCCGAGCGTGACGAGGATCAGACCGCCCGTTGCGCAGACGAAGCGGCTCTTGACGCCGGTCACGCCGATGAGCCCGACGTTCTGCGAGAACGACGTATGCGGGAACGAGTTGAAGATGCCGCCGATGAGCGTGCCGAGCCCGTCGACGCGCAGGCCGCGTACGAGCGTGCGCCGGTCCACGGGGCGGCCGACCATATCGCCTACAGCCAGGAACATGCCTGTCGATTCGATGAACGTGACGAACATGACGGTGACCATCGTTGCGATCGCAAGCGGATCGAAATGCGGCAGGCCGAAATGAAACGGCGCCACGATGCCGACCCACGGCGCGGCGCGCACGCCGTCGAACGAGACGTGCCCCGTCGCGGCTGCGATGACGAACCCCGTGACGATGCCGATGAGCACGGAGATGTTGGCGAGGAAGCCGCGGCAGAACTTGTTGATGAGCAGGATCAGCACGAGCACGAACAGCGACAAGCCGAGGAACAGCGGGGCGCCGTAGTTGGGATTGCCGACGCCGCCTGCAGCCCAGTTGATGCCGACTTCCATCAGCGATAGCCCGATGACCGAAATCACCGTACCGACGACGACGGTCGGGAAGAAACGCAGGAGCCTGCCGATCGCCGGTGCGAGCACGATGCCGATGGCGCCTGCCGCGATCGTCGAGCCGAAGATGTCGAGGATGCCCAGTTGCGGATTCGTGCCGATCGCGACCATCGGACCGACGGCGGCGAACGTGCAGCCCATGATGACGGGCAGGCGGATGCCGAAGATCCACAGCCCGAGCGTTTGGATCAGCGTGGCGATCCCGCACGAAAAAAGGTCGGCGCTGATGAGAAAGGCGATCTGATCTTTGGGCAGCCCGATCGCGCCGCCGACGATGAGGGGCACGGCGACCGCGCCCGCGTACATGACTAAAACGTGCTGAACGCCGAGCGTAAGCAGCCGCGCAAGCGGAAGCTGCTCGTCGCACGGATGAACCGTGGTCGATTGCATGTTGTCTCGCTCCATTGTGTCTTTGTATTGGGTGGCTCAACGGTAGGCGCTTGGGTAACCTGGCACAAGACGCCGCGGCCCTATTCCGTCCTTTTCCGGAACGATATGGGCGCGCGCGGCCGAACGGCCGGCAGCGGCGCTGGTGGGGGCGCGCCACGTGTGCCTGCCGATTTTGGCGGGCCGCACTTCGCACAGCCGTTATGATGTGTATCTCACTATGGGTATGGGGGCGCCGTCGTTGGGCTTCGCGACGTGGCGCGCATGGACAATGCGATGGCCGGCTAGGACAGACCGGCCGCGAAGAGATCGGCGATGATCGTCGGCCTGCCGGCGGTTATGCCGGCGGTTATGCCGGGGAAGGCAATCAATCCAAAGGAGCAATCCCTATGAAGACGAAAGCCGCAATCGCGTGGAAAGCGGGCGAGCCTTTGACGATCGAAGAGGTCGATCTCGACGGGCCGCGCGCGGGCGAGGTGTTGATCGAGGTGAAGGCGACGGGGATCTGCCATACCGATTACTACACGCTATCGGGCGCGGACCCCGAGGGCATCTTCCCGGCGATTCTAGGGCACGAGGGTGCGGGCGTCATCGTGGACGTCGGTGCGGGCGTGGGCACGGTCAAGAAAGGCGATCACGTCATTCCGCTCTACACGCCCGAATGCCGCGAATGCAAGTTCTGTCTGTCGCGCAAGACGAACCTTTGCCAAAAGATTCGCGCCACGCAAGGCAAGGGCCTGATGCCCGATGCCACCTCGCGCTTTTCGATCGGCGGCAAGCCGATCTTTCATTACATGGGAACTTCCACGTTCTCGAATTACATCGTCGTGCCCGAGATTGCCGTGGCGAAAGTGCGCGAGGACGCACCGTTCGACAAGATCTGCTATATCGGCTGCGGCGTAACGACGGGCGTGGGCGCTGTCGTGTTCACGGCAAAGGTCGAGGCAGGGGCGAACGTGGTCGTGTTCGGGCTCGGCGGTATCGGCTTGAACGTGATTCAGGGCGCGAAGATGGTGGGCGCGGACAAGATCATCGGCGTTGACCTCAATCCGGGCCGCGTCGAGCTTGCGAAAAAATTCGGCATGACGCATTTCGTCAACCCGGCGAACGTCGAGAACGTGGTCGACCACATCGTGCAGTTGACCGACGGCGGCGCCGACTACTCGTTCGAATGCATCGGCAACGTGAAGACGATGCGCCAGGCACTCGAGTGCTGCCACAAGGGTTGGGGCCAATCGATCATCATCGGGGTGGCGGCCGCAGGCGAGGAAATCAGCACGCGTCCGTTCCAACTCGTGACCGGGCGCGAATGGAAGGGCTCGGCGTTCGGCGGAGCACGTGGGCGCACCGACGTGCCCAAGATCGTCGACTGGTACATGGACGGCAAGCTCAATATCGATGACCTGATCACGCACACGTTGCCGCTCGATCGCATCAACGAGGGCTTCGATCTGATGAAGCGCGGCGAATCGATTCGGTCGGTCGTGCTGTATTGAATCGAAGCGGAGGCGCACGATGCTCGAAACGATCGAGACCCATCTCACCCACGGCGGCACGCAGGCGCTCTACCGGCACGATTCGAAAACGATCGGCTTGCCGATGCGGTTTTCCGTCTATCTGCCGCCTCATGCGCAGCATAGCCGTGTGCCCGCGCTCTTTTACTTGGCGGGCCTGACCGCCAGCGAGGAAACGTTCCCGATCAAGGCGGGGGCCCAGCGTTTCGCCGCCAAGCATGGGATCGCGCTCATCTCGCCCGATACGAGCCCGCGCGGTGCGAATATCGCCGGCGAAACCGAAGATTGGGATTTCGGTGTCGCTGCCGGCTTTTACGTCGACGCGACGCGCGAACCTTGGTCGCGTCACTACCGCATGTATTCCTACGTGCGCGACGAGTTGCGAGAAACGGCGATCGCGGCGCTGCCGATCGATGGTGCGCGGCTCGGCATCTTCGGCCATTCGATGGGCGGCCACGGCGCGCTCGTCCTCGCGCTGCGCAACCCCGACATTTATCGCTCGGTGTCGGCGTTCGCACCGATCGCGGCGCCGATGCGATGCCCGTGGGGCAAGAAAGCATTCGCCGGGTACCTTGGCGACGACGAGCAAACATGGCGGCAGTACGACGCGAGCGAACTCGTTGCAGGCGCCGATGCGCCCCGCTTCGAAGACGGCATCCTCGTGGATCAGGGCCTGTCCGACAAATTCCGCATCGAGCAATTGCACCCCGACGTGTTCGAGCAGGCGTGCCTGAAGGCCGGTCAGCCGTTGATGTTGCGGCGCCATGAAGGGTATGACCACAGCTACTACTTCATCGAGACGTTCATCGAAGACCACATCGCGCATCACGCGCGGGCATTGACGTAGCGCAAGGCGCCCGCCGTTGCTTGGCTCGCGGCTCAAACCTGCTTGATCGACCCCGTGTATTGGGCAACGAGCGGGTCTGTCGTCACGAGCGCAATGCCTTCGGCGATCGCTTGCGCGACGAGCATCCGATCGAAGGGATCCCGGTGAAGCGGCGCCAGCCCTTTCAGCGAGAGCACGTGCCGATGCGTGACGGGCAATTCGAGATACCCATTATCGACGAGCCCGCGGCGCAAGAGCCGCGGATCGACCCGGAAATCGCCCCTTCCCAAGTCGCTCTTGATCGTGATTTCCCATAGGCTGGCGGCGCTGAACAGCAGGGTGTTGCCTTCGTCTTCCAGCAATGCGCGCGCAGCAGCCGTCAAGCGTTCGGGCTGCGCGGCCGCCCACAGCAATAGGTGAGTGTCGAGCAGCAAATTCACGTATCCGTTCCTCCAAAAAGATGTTCGATCTCACCGGTGCCGATTTGGTCGAAATCGTCCGGCACGAGAATCTCCCCCGCGAGAAAGCCGAGGCGGCGACGCTGCTCCGCGCTGGGGGCGTCGAGCGGTACGACTTTGACGAGCGGCTTGCCGGCCTTCGCGATGATGAAGCCTTCCCCGAGCGCGGCGCGATCGACGAGCCGCGAGAGATGGGTCTTCGCTTCGTGGATGTTCACGATTTCCATGGTGTCTGTTGATGTGGACTAAGTTTCATTAGTTTAGTCTAAATTCGCAATAGACCGAAAGGCCAATACGGCTCTTTCGCAGCGCACCATCGAAAATCGGGGCCTCGCCTTGACAGGTTTCGATGCGTATCCGATCATTCGATCACAAACCGAGCAATTGCTCTATCGTTGAGCGATCGCTCGATCAAAAAAAGCAAGACCACACCAGAAGAAAGACGGGTTTCCCTACACCCCTTTGGAGACGAGTTCGTGAGATTGCACGACAAAGTCGCGGTTCTGACCGGAGCCGCGAGCGGCATCGGCGAGGCCGTGGCCGAGCGTTATTTGCAGGAAGGCGCGCGCTGCGTCCTCGTGGACGTCAAATCCCCCGACGCCATTTGCCCCGGCCTCGCCAAGCGGCATGCCGAGCGGGTGCACGTCGTGCGCGCCGACGTCACGCGGCGCGAGGACATCGCGCGCATCGTCGCGCAGGCGGTCGAGCGCTTCGGCAGCGTCGACATCCTGTTCAACAACGCGGCGATTTTCGACATGCGGCCGCTGCTCGACGAATCGTGGGACATCTTCGACACGCTGTTCGCGGTCAACGTCAAAGGCATGTTCTTCCTGATGCAAGCCGTGGCGCAGCGCATGGTCGAGCAAGGGCGCGGCGGCAAGATCGTCAATATGTCGTCGCAGGCCGGCCGTCGCGGCGAAGCGCTCGTGTCGCATTACTGCGCCACCAAGGCCGCCGTGCTCAGCTACACGCAGTCGGCCGCGCTCGCGCTCGCGCCGCATCGCATCAACGTGAACGGCATTGCGCCGGGCGTGATCGACACGCCGATGTGGGAGCAGGTCGACGCGCTGTTCGCCCGCTACGAAAACCGCGCGCCCGGCGAGAAGAAGCGTCTCGTCGGCGAAGCGGTGCCGCTCGGGCGCATGGGCGTGCCGTCCGATCTTACGGGCGCCGCGCTCTTTCTCGCCTCGAGCGATGCCGATTACGTCACGGCGCAGACGCTGAACGTAGACGGCGGCAACTGGATGAGCTGAGTACGAACCGCGCTTCAACGAGAAGCGCACGTGCATTTCCACCACAACGTACAAGACTTAAGGAGACAAGCGATGCAACGCAATTTCGGCCCTGCCCCTCGACTGACGCGGCGTGCGCTCGCCGCCGGCGCCCTCGCGCTGACCGCGATGGCGGCGCTGCCGGCCGCTGCCGCGACGATCACGGTTGCGGTGGTGAACAACCCCGACATGATCGAGATGAAGAAGCTTTCGGCGGATTTCGAGAAGAGCAATCCCGACATCAAGCTGAACTGGGTCGTGCTCGAGGAAAACGTGCTGCGTCAGCGCGCGACGACGGACATCACGACCAAGAGCGGCCAGTTCGACGTGATGATGATCGGCGCATACGAGGCGCCGCAGTGGGGCAAACGCGGCTGGCTCTCGCCGATGTCGAACCTGCCGGCGAGCTACGACGAGAACGACGTCATCAAGACGGTGCGCGACAGCTTGTCGAACAACGGCACGCTCTATGCCTTGCCGTTCTACGCGGAAAGCTCGATGACGTTCTACCGCAAGGATCTGTTCGCGGCCAAGGGCCTCACGATGCCGCCGAAGCCGACCTATGACCAGATCCGGCAATTCGCCGACAAGCTCACCGACAAGGCGAACGGCGTCTACGGCATCTGCTTGCGCGGCAAGGCGGGCTGGGGCGAGAACATGGCCTACCTGACGACGCTCGTCAACACGGAAGGCGGGCGCTGGTTCGACGACAAATGGCATGCGCAGCTCACGTCGCCGGAATGGAAGAAGGCGGTCAACTTCTACGTCGATCTGATGAAGAAGGACGGCCCTCCCGGAGCGAGCTCGAACGGCTTCAACGAAAACCTGACGCTGATGTCCTCGGGCAAGTGCGCGATGTGGATCGACGCCACGGTGGCGGCCGGCATGCTCTACAACAAGAATCAGTCGCAGGTCGCCGACAAGATCGGCTTCGCCGCGGCGCCGACGGCCGTCACGCCGAACGGTTCGCACTGGCTGTGGGCCTGGGCGCTCGCCATTCCGAAGACGTCGAAGAAGCAGGACGACGCCAAGAAGTTCGTCGAATGGGCAACGAGCAAGGACTACATCCAGCTCGTCGCGAAGGACGAAGGCTGGGCATCGGTGCCGCCGGGTACGCGCGAGTCGACTTATAACAACCCGAACTACGTGCAAGCCGCGCCGTTCGGCGAGTTCGTGCTGAACGCGATCCGCACGGCCGACCCGCTGCATCCGACGGCCAAGCCCGTTCCTTACACGGGCGTGCAGTTCGTCGGCATCCCCGAATTCCAGTCGTTCGGGACGGTGGTCGGTCAAAGCATCTCGGGTGCGCTGGCAGGCCAGATGTCGGTGGATCAAGCGCTCTCGGCGGGCAATGCCGCGGCCGACCGTGCCGTGCGCGAGGCCGGCTACCAGAAGTAATCGCCAAGCCGTGCGAACGGTGCGCATCGAGCGCATCGTTCGCTTGCGGGCCGCTTGCGGAGTGTTTGCCGCGGCCCGCTCTCGACGTCATCCGCGCGATGGCGCCGAATCGACCAGGAGTCCGAACGATGGGACATCTTCATATGCCGCTCTCGCCTGCCGCGGAGCACGGCGCCTTGCCGACGCCGGAGCGGCGTGCCGGCTCGACGCGCTGGCTCGTCGCGCCTTCGGTTGCCGTCCTCGTCTTATGGATGACGATACCGCTCGCGATGACGATTTGGTATTCGTTCTCCCGCTACAACTTGCTCAATCCCGATGAAAAAGGCTTCGCGGGATTGGACAATTACCGCTACCTCGTCACCGATCCCGCGTTCCTACCGTCGATCGTTCACACGCTCGAGCTGATCGGCTCGGTGCTCGTCATCACGGTCGTCGGCGGCATCTTGATGGCGGTGATTTTCGATCGCAAATTCCTCGGGCAAGGGATTGCACGGATGCTCGCGATCGGCCCGTTCTTCGTCATGCCGACGGTCAGCGCGCTGATCTGGAAGAACATGATGCTGCACCCGGTATACGGCGTGGTGGCGGCCGTCATGCGCTGGTTCGGCATGCAACCGATCGATTGGTTCGCCACGTACCCGCTCTCGGCGATCATCGTCATCGTCGCGTGGCAATGGCTGCCGTTCGCCTTCCTCATTCTGTTTACCGCGATCCAATCGCTCGACGAGGAGCAAAAGGAAGCGGCACGGATCGACGGCGCCGGGCCGTTTGCGATGTTCTTCTACATCACGCTGCCGCACTTGAGGCGGGCAATTTCCGTGGTCGTGATGATGGAGACGATCTTTCTGCTGTCGATCTTCGCCGAAATCTATACGACGACCGCGGGCGGCCCGGGCAATGCCACGACGATTCTCTCCTACTTGATCTACGCGTTGGGCCTGCAACAGTTCGACGTCGGCCTCGCATCGGCGGGGGGCATTCTGGCCGTGGTGCTCGCCAATATCGTCGCGTTCTTCCTCGTGCGCATGCTCGCGAAGAATCTGAAAGGGGAGTACGAAGCATGAGCCATCCGACCTTACCCGCCACGCGTGCGCTGCGCGCGCAATTGCCCGGGCTCGATGTCGTCAAGCGCACGCTGCCCGGCGTGCTGGCCTGGCTCATCTCGCTCGCGCTGTTCTTCCCGATCTTCTGGATGACGATCACGGCGTTCAAGACCGAGCGCGACGCCTATTCGATGTCGTTGATCTTCACGCCGACGCTGGACAGCTTCCGCGAGGTGTTCGCGCGCAGCGACTACTTCCTGTTCGCGCGCAATTCGATCCTCATTTCGGCGGGCGTGACCGTGCTGTGCTTGCTGCTTGCCGTGCCGGCCGCCTATGCGATGGCGTTCTTCCCGACGCGCCGCACGCAAAGCATGCTGCTGTGGATGTTGTCGACGAAGATGATGCCGTCGGTCGGCGTGCTCGTGCCGATCTATTTGCTCTGGAAGAACGCGGGGCTGCTCGATACGGTCTCGGGGCTCGTCATCGTCTATACGCTGATGAATTTGCCGATCGCCGTGTGGATGGCATTCACGTATTTCAACGAGATTCCGCGCGACATTCTCGAAGCGGGGCGCATCGACGGCGCCGCGACGTGGCAGGAGATTCTCTATCTGCTGATGCCGATGGCGCTGCCCGGGCTCGCGTCGACGGCGCTGCTGCTCGTGATTCTGTCGTGGAACGAGGCGTTCTGGAGCATCAACTTGTCGAGCTCGGGCGCGGCGCCGCTTACGGTGTTCATCGCGTCGTACTCGAGTCCCGAGGGGTTGTTTTGGGCGAAATTGTCGGCGGCGTCGTTGTTGGCGGTCGCGCCGATTCTGCTCGTGGGTTGGTTGTCGCAAAAGCAACTCGTGCGCGGCCTCACGTTCGGAGCCGTCAAATGACGGCATCGACGATCGGAGCGGGCGAGATGCGGCGCGATCGCGTGCTGATCTGCGATTGCGACGGCGTGCTGATCGACAGCGAGGCCGTCGCGGCGAAGATGCTCGTGCACGAGCTGCAAGCGCGCTGGCCGCGGGCCGACGTCGAGCCCGTCGTGTTGCCGCTGCTCGGGCTGCGCATCGAACGCGTGCTGCAAGAGAGCGCCGCGGCGCTCGGCGAAACGCTGGCGCCGGTGGAGATGGATGCGATACGGCGTAGCGTCGAGGCAGCCGCGCAGCAGGCGCCGGTCGTGGCCGGCGTTGAAGCGGCGTTGACGCAGATCGCGTTGACGAAGGCTTGCGCGAGCAACAGCTATACGGCTTATGTCAACGCCGTGCTTGCGCGCACGGGGCTCGACCGTTTTTTCGGCTCGCGCGTGTTTTGCGCGGATCGCGTGCCGAGACCGAAGCCCGCGCCCGACATCTATATCGCCGTGGCCGATGCGCTCGGCGTGTCGAGCCGCGCCTGTCTCGTCGTGGAAGACAGCGTCGCGGGCGTCGCGGCGGCTAGCACGGCGGGCATGGTCGTGCTCGGCTTCGCGGGCGGCACGCACGCGGAACACGGCGGGCGCGCGCACGCCGATGCGCTCGTGCAAGCGGGCGCGCAACGCGTATTCGACGACATGCGCGTATTGCCCGCGCTCGTCGAGCAATGGATGACCGGCGCAGCCGATGGGGCGCGCACGGCAACGAATGGGAAAGGAGACGCATCATGGCAAGCTTGACGCTGCGTGGCATCGCGAAACGTTATGAAGAGCACGAGGTCTTGCGCAATGTGAACCTCGATATCGCCGACGGCGAGTTCGTCGTGTTCGTCGGGCCGAGCGGATGCGGCAAGTCGACGCTGCTCAGAATGATTGCAGGCCTCGAAGCGATCAGCGGCGGCGAGCTCATGATCGACGCCGCGCGGGTGAACGACGTGCCGCCGGCCAAGCGCGGCATTGCGATGGTGTTCCAGTCGTACGCGCTGTACCCGCATATGTCGCTCTACGACAACATGGCGTTCGGCTTGAAGCTGGCCGGGGCGAAGAAGCCCGAGATCGACGAAGCCGTGCGCAATGCGGCGAAGATCCTGCACATCGACCATCTGCTCGATCGCAAGCCGAAGCAGCTTTCGGGCGGGCAGCGGCAACGTGTGGCGATCGGGCGGGCCATTACGCGCAAACCGAAGGTGTTTCTATTCGACGAGCCATTGTCGAATCTCGATGCGGCCTTGCGTGTGAAGATGCGCCTCGAGTTCGCGCGGCTGCACGACGAATTGAAGACGACGATGATCTACGTGACGCACGATCAGGTCGAGGCGATGACGCTGGCCGACAAGATTGTCGTGATGTCGGCGGGCAACGTCGAACAAGTCGGCAGTCCTAATCGTCTTTATCACGCACCGGCCAATCGATTCGTCGCCGGCTTCATCGGATCGCCGAAGATGAATTTTCTCGAAGGCGTCGTCGAGCAGGTCAGCGGCGATGGCGTGCTCGTGCGCTATGCCACGGGTGAAACGCAGCGCGTGGCGGTCGAGACGCGCGGGACTTCGTCGTCGGGCGCGCGTGCGCTGCAACTGGGCGCACGCGTGACGGTCGGGGTTCGGCCCGAGCATTTGCATGCGCAACCGCCTGCACCGGCGGGCGGCGCGCCGCTATACGGTGTGAGCGCGCAGACGACGACGGTCGAATCGCTTGGCGATGCCGCCTACCTTTACGCGGAAGCTTCGGTGGCGCCTGACGGTTTGATCGCACGCATCCCGCCGCTCGAGCGCCATGAACGCGGCGAAGCGCTCACGCTCGGCGCCGCCCCCGAGCATTGTCATCTGTTCGACGAAGACGGGCAGGCTTACGACAGGAAGATCGTGGAGGTGTTGTCGGCGGCTTGAGGGTGGGTTCGTGACGAATGCATTCGAGTGACTCGCCATCCGCATCGGCGAATTGAGGCGCGCTGAGCCCTAACACGGCCGTGGTAGCTACCATGGCCATGTTAGCCAGCTAGCCGTCTTTCTCACGAAATCTGCGGGTCGTCCTGTCTGCGCCGCTCTTCGTTCCGCGTCGACAGAAAAAGAAATCGACGAAGAGGGGCAGTCTTACGACAGGACGATAGTGGAGGTGTCGTCGGCGGCTTGTGGGAATCGGACGCGAGCGCGCCGTCCGTGGATGTAACGGCAGTCACGCGTGCCGACGCTGATGCTCCAGCATGTATGCGCGCAGCAGTTTGTTGATGCGTGTCTGATAGCCTTGTCCTTGTGCCTTGAACCAGTTCAGCACGTCCACGTCGAGTCGCATCGTCACGGCTTGCTTTGGTGGAACATGCAACTCCGCACGGGCGAAGAAATCGTCGCCCAGTTCAGGGATGTCGCTCGTATCGATCTGCTCGTCCTTGAGCTTCTCTAGTCGCTTCCAGTCAGTTTTTGACACTTTGCTCATATCGTTCGCCTCGTGTTTCGTTGCTTTGCGAGCGGAGATTATCCGGACGACTGGCCCGCAGCATTCGACATAGACTACGACGGCCAGCGTCGCCTTCATCCATCACAGCGCGGTCCAGCGCTCCTCGCCATAGTCTTCCCGCCCATCCAGCGCTACGAGTATCGGATGGTTGAACACATCGATCGCGTCGGTGAAATCGATCCTGTGTTTGCGAATATTGATTCGATTCTTCTCTTCATCCCACTCGAACTGCACAGTTCACCTATTTGCGATTGTATTGACATTTGTACTGACGTGCCGGCTTCAACTGACACTTGAATATCCCAGCGCCGCTGAACGACGTGCACCACAGGGCGTAAGCCACGAGGAAATATGCGGGATGCAACGAATGGGGCGGGCAGGGAAGCGATTTAACCGGACGCGGAGAATGGTCCGGTGAGAGAGTCGACATGAGCGCGGCCATCTGTCGATTTCCGCTTTCCCCATTCGTCGACTACGATCGAAGGGGCCGTGCCTTCGCCTTCGGAGTTCATCATGTCCACGAATACCGTTCGCCTGCATCGTGTTCTGCGTTCCACGCCCGAGCGCGTCTACCGCGCGTTCCTCGATGCCGGCGCCCTGGCAAAATGGCTACCCCCGAACGGCTTTGTCGGCACCGTTCACGAACTGCGGGCCGAGGTCGGCGGCGGCTATCGGATATCGTTTACGAACTTCACCACCGGCCACGCGCATTCGTTCGGCGGCGAGTATCTCGAGTTGGTCCCGCTGGCGCGCATTCGCTATACGGGCAGGTTCGACGATCCGAATCTGCCTGGCGTCATGCAGACGACGGTGTCGCTACGGCAGACGCCGTTCGGCACCGAGCTGGATGTGGAGCAGGAGGGAATACCGGAAATGATTCCGGTTCAAGCGTGTTATCTCGGATGGCAGGAATCGCTTGCTTTGCTGAAGCTGCTTGTGGAAGCCGAGATTCAGTAGTGAGACGGCTGTGTCGAGACGCGAGACGGCGAGGCGGAGCGCTCGTCGCTCGGGGCGCCATCGCCCGATTCGGATATGGCCTGCGCCCGAATCGGCAGCGAGCCGTCAAGCCGTCGTATGCGTCCCGCGCGTCTTGGCGCGTTTCGCCGCGCGGCCGTCCTCGCCCAGTGCCGCGCGCGCGCAGGCTTCATCGGTCACGAGCCCCGACAGCCAGCCCCCTTTGAGCACGGCCAATACGGCGCCGTGCTTGCGCTCGCCGCCGGCGAAGCCGATCGTCGGCCGCTTGGGCGGCGAATCGAGCGGCACGCTCGTCACGCGCCGGCCCGCCGGCGATTCCACGCACTTGCCGTTCACATCGATCGGCAGTCCTAACATTTCCGCCACCGCGCCGCCCTGCGTGAGTTCGCCCACCTCGGCGGCGGTGATGAACCCGTCGACGTGCAACGGACATTTCGGTCCGATGTCGCCGATGCCGACGAAGGCCACGTCGGCCTGCGCCGTCAACGATTCGACGATGCGATAGAGACGGTGATTGACCCATTGCGCACGCTCGGCCTCGCTGTCGGCGATGAGCGGCGCCGGCAGCAGAAAGTGCTTGCCGCCTGTCTTCTCCGAGATGTGCAGCGCGACGTCGTATCGGTTCGACGAGCCGTCTTGCGCGATCGCGCCGACCATCGACACGAGCCGATGTTGCGGCCGCTCGATTTGCCCCAGGTGATCGACGGCCGCCTTCAGCGTCCGGCCGCTGCTCACCGAGATGATCATCGGCTTTTCTTCGCTCAAGTAGCGTTCCATCACCTGCGCGCCGGCGACGGCCAGCTTGCGGTCGATGGCTTCGGGCGTGTCGTCGTCGACGGGCACGACTTCGCACATCGCAAGCCCGTAACGAGCCTTCAATTGCTCGGCAAGCGTCAGGCAATCGGCCAGCCGGTGTTCGATGCGCACGCGCACGAGATTCTTTTCGACGGCGAACGCCACGAGACGCTGCGCGACGGGCCGCGATACTTGCAGCTTTTCGGCGATCTCGTTTTGCGTATTCCCCGCGACGTAATAGAGCCAGGCGGCGCGCGTGGCCAGGTCGAGTTTTTCGTTTGATTTGGACACGGTACGGATGAAGCTGCGAGAGAGGGAGAAAAAATCAAGCGAGCCGCGCACGCGACGGCTCGAACAACGGCCGCACGTGACGGTAGAGCTCGCGGTATGCGTGCAGGCGCGCGCGCAATGGGGCGTGACGCTGCGCGTTCGGCGTGAATTGCGCGACTACGGGTGGCTTGGCGAGCACCTCGCGCGGATTGCCGCCGGCCGCGAGCCAGCCCAAGCGCGCCGCACCGAGTGCCGCACCCGTTTCGCCGCCGCCGTGCTGGCGCGTCGGCGTCGACAAGGCGTCGGCGAGCAGTTGCGCCCAGAACGCGCTGCGCGCGCCGCCGCCTAGCAGCGAGAGCGCGCTCGGCGCTGTACCGGCCGCGGCCAGCGCATCGAGGCCGTCGGTCAGCGCGAGCGTGACGCCTTCGAGCACCGAGTAGCCGAGCAGCGCGCGATCGGTTGCATGCGTCATGCCGAAAAACACGCCTTGCGCATAGGGATCGTTATGGGGCGTGCGCTCGCCCGATAAATACGGCAGGAAGATGGGCGCCGCGTCGCGCGCTTCCGGGGCGAGCGCCGCGGCTTCGCCGACGAGCGTCGGTTCGTCGGTGCCGGTCAGCTTGCAGACCCAGCGCAGGCAACTCGCGGCAGAGAGGACGACGCTCATCTGATGCCAGCGATCGGGAATCGCATGACAGAACGCATGAACCGCCGACGCCGGGTTCGGCGAAAAGCGATCGCCGACCACGCACAGCACGCCCGACGTGCCGAGCGAGACGAAGCCGTCGCCCGGCTCGGTCGCGCCGATGCCGATCGCGCTCGTCGCGTTGTCGCCGCCGCCGGCCGCGACGACGACTTCGCCCGAGAGGCCCCACTCGCGCGCGATCTCGGCGCTCAGCACGCCGGACGGCGCACTGCCCTCGGCGAGCCGCGGCATCTGCGCGCGGCGCATGTCGCAGGCGCCGAGCAACGCGTCGGACCAGTCTCGGCGCGCGACGTCGAGCCAGAGCGTGCCGGCGGCATCGGAAGGATCGGATACCTTCTCGCCGGTCATGCGCAGGCGCAGGTAGTCTTTCGGCAGCAAGACGCACGCTGTGCGTGCGAATAGATCGGGCTCGTGCCGCGCGACCCACAGCAGCTTGGGCGCGGTGAAGCCCGGCATGGCTAGGTTGCCGGCGATGGCATGCAGTTCGGGCGCGCGCCGCGTGAGCTCGTCGCATTCTTCGACGCTGCGCATGTCGTTCCAGAGGATGGCCGGGCGCAATACGCGATCGGCCGCGTCGAGCAGCACGGCGCCGTGCATCTGGCCGGATAGGCCGATGCCGCGCACCTGAGCGAAGGCGTCGGGGCACACGGCGCGCAGCTTGGCGATCGCCTCGCAGGTGCCGCGCCACCAGTCGGCCGGGTCTTGCTCGGCCCAGCGCGGATGCGGGCGCGATACGTGAAACGGCGAGCCCGCAGTGGCGAGCACGCGCGCGTCGGCCGAGAGCAACAACACTTTGACTTCGGACGTGCCTAGGTCGATGCCGAGATACATGGCGGGCGGCCTCTTGGTCGATGCGATTCGTGACGGAGTCGAAAAAAACGGGATTGCGCTACTTTAGCCGTGATTCCAGCCACGCGTCGACGCGTTCGAGCGCCGCTTCGATCACGCGCGTGAGCCGCGCATCCTGTGCCAAGCCGCCCCAGAGCAAACGCGATGTGCAGAACTGCGCGAGCGGATCGGATGACTCGAACCAAGCACGAACGGCGGCTTCGTCGAGTAGGCCGTCTTGATACGTGTAAGGCAGCGTGCCTTGACGCCACCGGTCGAGGAAGCGAAAGAACAGGGCCGGCAAGATCGCCGTGGCATCGGGCTGCGCGTTGCGTGCGAAGCATTCGGCGAGCGTCGGTGCGATGAAGCCGGGAATTTTCGAAAAACCATCGGCCGCGACGCGCTGATTCGTGTCCTGAATGTACGGGTTGCTGAAGCGATCGAGCACGACGTCGCGGTACCGCGCCAGATCGAGCGGGCTCGGCGTGAGGCTGGGGATGACGTCTTGCGTCACGTATTCGTAGGCGAATCGGCGCACGTCGGCATCGAGCGTGCCCTCGTGGATGTACGTGTGGCCGACGAGCGTGCCGGCCCATGCGATGCAGCTATGGCTCGCGTTCAGGATGCGGATCTTGGCTTCCTCGTACGGCAGGACCGATTCGACGAGCTCGGCGCCCACCCGCTCCCACGCGGGTCGTCCGGCCTTGAAGCGATCCTCGATGACCCACTGAATGAACGCCTCGCCCATGACGGGGCAGGCATCGGGCACGCCGGTCGCCTCGAGCACGCGCGCGCGGACCTCGTCGGTCGGGCGTGGCGTGATCCGATCGACCATCGAATTCGGACAGGTAGTGTTCGCATCGAACCACGCGGCGAGTGCCGTCGCACCGCGCGCCGCGAGAAACGCGCGCATGCCCGCTTCGAAGCGCTCGCCGTTGCTGCGCAGGTTGTCGCAGCTTTGCAGGGTGACGGGGCCCGCGCCGCGCGCGCGCCGCGCGTCGAGAATGGCGGCCAACGCGCCGTAGATCGTCGTGCGCGCGCCGGCCAGGTCCGCGGCGAGGTCCGGGTTCGACGTGTCGAGTCGGTCGTGTTCGTCGAGGTAATAGCCGCCTTCGGTCACCGTGAACGAAATGATCTTGCAGGTTGGATCGCACCCGGCCTCGACGAGCGGTTCGAGGGTAGGCGACCAAGGCAGCACGCGCTCGATCGAACGGATCGTCTCGTAGGCGCGCTCGCCCTGTGGCGTGACCGTTTCTAGCGTATAGACACCGTGCTGCTTCGTGAGCGCCTCGAGCACCGCATTCATGTCGCCGCGGATGTTCCCGACCGTCAGTGACCATCGCGCCTCGCCCGGCGCTGCGGCCGCATTCAGCCGATGCAGATACCACGCTTGGTGGGCGCGATGAAACGAGCCTGCGCCCAAGTGCAAGATGACGTTCGAGCCGGTGCCGCGCGTATTGACCATCGTTTGTCTCCTATGTGGGCGCGAAGCCAAGCGCGCGAACGCCGACGACCCACGCCTCAGCAACGGTGAGTGCGGCGGGCTGGGCGCCGCCGGATCCGATTGGATCTTTTGTTCGCTGAATGAGCGAATGATCGGTTTGCGGCGAGCGAAAGTCAAGGCGCGCCGCAGCGAGGGGGGGCGGCGCGCGCCAAAAACAGAAAAGCGGGGGTGGGGCGCGGCCCCAATGGCGGATTGGGGCGCTAGGTAGGGCGTAAGGTAGTACGAAAGCGCAGGCCTCCGACGCCGATCACCGCCGGCGCAACAAACTCGCGCCGTACACGAGCGCGGAGAGCGCGGTGATCCAGAAACTCGTCGGCCAATCGGTATAGAACGCCAGCGTCACGCCGAGCCAAGCTTGCGCGAGCGCAAACAGCGCGGCCAGGCCGACACCGCTTGCTAGCCGCGTCGTCAGATTTTGAGCGGCGGCGGCCGGACCGACCATCAGCGTGAACACGAGCAGCACGCCGACGATCTGCGTGCAAGCGGCCACGGCCAGCGCCGCAATCGCGAGAAACAGCATCGAGACGAGGCGCAGCGAGACGCCCTTGGCTTCGGCGAGTTCCGGTTGCAGCGTCGCGAATAGCAACGGCCGCATGATCGAACCCAGTGCGATGAGACTCGCGGCGGCGATGCCGGCGAGCACCACGAGCGTCGAATGCGTCACACCCAGGACGTTGCCGAACAGCAGCGCCGTGACCTGCGTCGCGTACGCCGTGAAGAAGTGCAAGAACAGCAAGCCGCAGCCGAGCGCGAGCGAGAGCACGACGCCGATCGCCACGTCGCGGCCCGACAGCCGCTCGCCGAGCGCGCCCATCGAGACCCCGGCCGCGAGCGTGAAGCCGACCATGCCCCAAAGCGGCGAGATGCCGACGAGCACGGCCCCCGTCGCACCCGTGAAGCCGACGTGCGATAGCGCGTGGCCGGCGAAGGTCTGCCCACGCATCACGAGGAAGTAGCCGACGATGCCCGCGAGCACGGCGACGATCCCCGACGCCGCAAACGCGTTCACCATGAAGTCGTATTCAAACATCGTGCGTGTGTCCGTGTGAATGGTCGTGGCCATGAGCGCCATGCTCGTGTCCGTGCGCGTGGCTGTGGCCCTCGGCGCCGTTCGCATCGCTTTCGTGCTCGTGGTCGTGTTTCTCGACTTCGACGTCGCCCGACATCACGAAGATGCGGCCGTTCACGCGCATCACGTCGATCGGCGAACCGTACAGCCGCGACAGCACGGGCCGCGTGATCACTTCGTCGACCGTGCCGAGTGCCGCCGCACCGCTGCCCAGATAAAGGACGCGATCGATCGCGTTGAGCAGCGGGTTCAGTTCGTGAGCGGAAAAGAGCACGGTGATGCCGAGTTCGCGTTGCACGCGCCGTACGAGTTCGACGACGCTGCGCTGGTGATGCGGATCGAGGCTGATGAGCGGCTCGTCGAGGAGCAGCAGCCGCGGGTTGCCGAGCAAGCATTGCGCGAGCAGCAAGCGCTGGCGCTCGCCCCCGGAGAGCTCCGACAGCGGTCGCGACGCGAGCGTGCGCGCGCCGACGAGATCGAGCACGCGCTCGACATCCGCACGCGTTGCGGTATCGGCGATGGGCAACCCCCAGCGATGCCCGTCGGCGGCCATGGCGACGAAATCGCGCCCGAGCACACGCCGGCTTGCGAGCGCGCTGCGCGTTTGCGGCATGTAGCCGATAGACGGATTGCCGCGTTCGACGGGGCGTCCGCCGATGCGAATCGCGCCTTGAGCGAGTGGCACGAGGCCCAGCACGGCGCGCATCAGCGTCGTCTTGCCGGCCCCATTGGGGCCGAGCACGCCGACGAATTCGCCCTGGTCGATCGAGAGGCTGACGTCGCGCAAAATTGCGCGCCCAGCGAGTTCGAGCGAGACGCGGTCGAGCTCGAGTTCGAGTTTGCGTTCGGTGGGCCGGCGGGTGTCGTGCACAGTGTTCATCGGTTAATTCGTCTGGCCGAGCGCGGCCGACAGCGTCTCCAACTGGCCGAGCATCCATTGCTGAAATGTCTTGCCGGCGGGCTCCGTTTCCGTAACGCTCATAGCCGGCACGCCCGAATGCTTGGCGAGCGCGAGCATGCGTTTGGTCAGCGCTTCCGTGGCCTGGCTGTTGTAGATGAGCACGCGCACTCGGCGCCCGCGCAGATCTTGCTCGAACGCCGCGATGTCGGAGGCGCTCGGCTCGGTGTCGTTCATGACGGCGAGTTGAAACCGCGCGTTGCGCATCTGCAGGCCGATGGCATCGGACATGTAGCCGAACACGGGTTCCGTGGCGGTGACGGGGACACCCTGATATTTCGCCTTCAGCGCCGCGACCTTGTCGTCGATCGGCTTGAGCGAAGCGAGCAATTGCGCGAGGTTTTTATCGTAGTCGGCTTTGTGCGCGGCATCCGCGCGATCGAGCGCCGCGACGATCTGCTTCGCGACGGCGGGCATCGTTTGCGGGTCGTACCACAGGTGCGGATTGTCGCCGGCCTTCTTGCCGACCAAATCGGCCGCGACGATGACCGCGCGCTTGTCGTTCGACGAGGCGGCGAGCAGCTTGTCCATCCACGGATCGTAATCGGCGCCGTTGTAGACGACGAGCGTAGCCCAGTGCAGATCCCGTGCCGTTTTCGGGCTCGCCTCGAACAGGTGCGGATCTTGATCGGGATTGCTGAGAATGCTCGTGACGGACACGTGGCTGCCGCCGAGTTGCTTGGCGACGTCGCCGTAAAAATTCTCGGCGGCAACGATTCGAATCGGGGCGCCTTGCGCGAGCGCGGCGCCACTCAACGCGAGCGCGGCCAGTCCGAGCGCGGCCCGCTTCGTCAATCGGCGGGCAAAGCTTGCCGCGCCGCCGGTGTGGTCCGTCAATTTCATTCGTTCTCCTAATTATTCGAAAAGAAGCCGAAAACAAGCGGCGATGCCGGGCGCGTCATCGCCGATGCGTGTGCTCGCCACGCCGATGTTGGCAGTCGCCGCACAGGCCACTCAACTCGACGACTTGCTTGTGCACTTCGAAGCCGTGCGCGGGCGGCGTGGACGAGAGGCGCTCGGCAAGCTCCTCCCCGGGAATCTCGAGCGTGTCGCCGCAGCGTTCGCAGATAAGGAACTGGCTTTGATGCGGCTTGCCGACTTCGCAGCATGCGACGAAGGCATTGCGCGATTCGATTCGATGAACGAAACCGTGCTCGACGAGAAAATCGAGCGCGCGATAAACGGTCGTGGGCGGCACGCGTCCGCGCTCGGGCTCGAGTGCGGCGAGCAAGTCATACGCGCCGATCGGCTTGCCGGCGGCAACAACGAGCGCGTAGACCTGGCGCCGCAACTGCGTGAGCGCCAGGCCGTGCTCGGCGGCAAATACGTCGGCGCGGGTAAGGCGCTCGTTTAAGGGTAGGGCGTCGGCTGACATGGCATCGTCCGAAGTCATTCGTGATCGCGATGATATAACATATCATCGCGTCGCGCAGCGGGACGAGGACGATGTCGGCGCGAAGTTACGTGGTGAACGCGAGAACGACGGCGACAGCCGCCAAGCATCCACCGAACAGATAGCCTTGCAGCTTGACCGACCTTTCACCGTTGAAGCGATCGAATATGACGTGCCCGCCATAGACCCAGGGAAAGTGACACACGATGCAAAGGAGCGTGAAGACGAGCGTGATCTGCAGCACTTGTTGCACGAGCGGGATGTCGAGCCGCAGGAATTGAGAGAACAGCACGAAAATCATCGAATGGATTTTCGGATTGAGCGAGACCGACAAAAAGCCGTCGAGTGCCGACAACCTCGGCATGGCCGCTTTCTTGCCCGATGCCGACGGTTTGACGAAACCATAGGCGAGATAGAGCGTATAGGTGATGCCGGCCCACTTGAGCACGTGCGCGGCCGCCGGTGCATCGTGCAGCAGCCGGCTCAATTCGAAGCCGTAGACGAGACACCAGATGAAATTGGCAGCTTCGAAGCCGAACCAGAACGGCGCGGTACCCCTTACGCCGAAGCGCCCGCCCGCCGTTGCGAGCAGGGTATTGCCGGGTCCGGGGCTGATGATCATCGGTACCGAGAAGCCGACGATGAGCGTCCAAATTTGCAGCGAAACCATGCGGTCTCCTTTAACGATCGATGGGTGGCGATCATTAGACGCAGGTTCGCGCGTTCGACCAAGCGACGTATTTTCATCGACTCGATAACATGCGATTATCGAGCGCATGCGTCGCTTGCCTCCATTGGGCGCGGTGCGAGCCTTCGAGGCCGCCGCGCGTCATTTGAACTTCACTCAGGCGGCCGCCGAGCTGCATGTCACGCAGGCGGCGATCAGCCATCAAGTCCGTCAGCTCGAGCAATGGTTAGGACTCCGATTGTTCGAGCGGCGCGGTCACGCGCTGACGATCACAGCGCAAGGGCGTGCATATCTCGCCGACATTTCGGTCGCGCTCGATCGAATCGCGGCCGCGACGGCGCGTGTGAAGGAGGGCGCGCAGGCACCGCTGCGCATCACGGTGCTGCCGTCGTTCGCCGCATGCTGGCTCGTGCCGCGGCTCGATGCGTTTCGCGCGCAGCATCCCGACATCGACCTGAAACTGACTGCATCCAAGCAACGCTGGGATGGCGCCGACGATCGCTTCGATCTTGGCATTCGTTCAGGTCTTGGTCGATGGCCGGGCTTGAACGCGGAGCTGATCGCGCGTGAATCGTTGAGCCCCGTCTGCGCGCCGTCGGTGGCGTCGGGGCCGCCGGCGCTGCGCGAGCTTGGCGATCTTCGGCACGTGCGCTTGCTGCACGATACGCCGAGCGACGCATGGCGCATCTGGTGCGATCACGCGGGCGTTGCCGATATCGATCTCGAAGCCGGTCTCGCTTTCGACGACGCGGCGCTCGTCTTGCGGGCGGCCGTGCAAGGACAAGGCGTTGCGCTCGGCCGGCTGACGCTTGCCGACGATGATCTACGCGCAGGCCGCTTGGTGCGGCCGTTTGCGCAGGCGATGCCGAACGATTACAGCTATTGGCTTGTTTATCCGCTCGCCAAGGCGCAGCGCTTCGACGTCGCGGTATTTCGTGCATGGCTGCTCGCGCAGGCGGGGCGGGGCGTCGAGCCGAGCGTGCGTATAGGCGAGTCGGTGTGAACCGCTCGGCTTCGCTTAGCGTTGGTGCCCGAAGCTAGGGAGCCTTTGCTTCAGAGCACCGTCCGCACGTGCCACAGCTCCGGAAACAACACGACGTCGAGCATCTTGCGCAGATAAGACGCGCCGCTCGTGCCGCCCGTGCCTTGCTTGTAGCCGATGATCCGCTCGACCGTCGTGACGTGTCTGAAGCGCCATTGGCGGAACGCGTCTTCGAGATCGACGAGCTCCTCCGCCATCTCGTAGAGCTCCCAATGCTGCGACGGATTGCGATAGACCTCGAGCCACGCCGCTTCGACCGATGCGTCGTGAGCGGTCGGCTGCGTCCAATCGCGTTCGAGCCGCTCGGGCGCGATCGAAAAGCCGCGGCGCGCGAGCAGGCTCACCACCTCGTCGTAGAACGACGGCGCTTCGAGCGCCGCTTTCACTTCGGCGTACACGTCGGGCCGATGCGCATGCGGCTTGAGCATCTGCGCGTTCTTGTTGCCGAGCACGAATTCGATCTGCCGGTATTGATACGACTGAAACCCCGACGATGAACCGAGGTAGGGGCGCATCGCCGTGTATTCGGAGGGCGTCATCGTCGCGAGCACGCTCCATGCTTGCACGAGTTGCTCCATGATGCGCGAGACGCGCGCAAGCATCTTGAACGCGGGCGGCAACTCGTCGCGCCGCACGCAGCTCAGCGCCGCGCGCAGCTCGTAGAGCGCCAGCTTCATCCAGAGCTCGCTCGTTTGATGCTGGACGATGAACAGCATCTCGTTGTGGTCGGGCGAGAGCGGATGCTGCGCGTGCAGGATTGCGTCGAGCGAAAGATAGTCGCCGTAGCTCATCGACTTCGAGAAGTCGAGCTGCGCATCGTGCCAGCCCGCGTCGCTCGCGGGTACGTGCGGCGCAGCCTTGCTCGATACGTCCCCTACCGCCGGCTCGCCGCCATGTCCGAACGGGCAGCCGCCCATAGCCTGCGGTGCGGGCTCCGTGGTTTCGGGTATGTCCGATAGGCGCATATGTCCAGTCATTTAGGACTCCTTAGGTAACCGAATGGCGAGCGGCATGCTCGGGCGCGCGCCAGGCATCGGTATCGAGTACGTCGCGCAGCGTCTCGACGGCATCCCAGACGTCGACGAAGCGCGTATAAAGCGGCGTGAAGCCGAAGCGCAGCACACGCGGCTCGCGATAGTCGCCGATCACGCCGCGCGCGATCAGCGCTTGCATGACTTCGTAACCGTGCGGGTGTTCCACGCTCACGTGCGAGCCGCGCTGCGCATGCGCGCGCGGCGTGACGAGCGTCAGCGGATGTCGCTCGCAACGCGTTTGGACGAGATCGATGAATGCATCGGTCAGCGCGAGCGATTTGCGTCGAATCGTCTGCATGTTGGTTTCAAGGAAGACGTCGAGCCCGGCTTCGACGAGCGACATCGAGACGATCGGCTGCGTGCCGCACAGAAAGCGGCCGATGCCCTGGCCCGGCGTATAGACGGGATTCATCTCGAACGGCGCGGCATGCCCCCACCAGCCCGACAGCGGCTGTGCGAGCGCATCCTGGTGGCGCTTGGGGACCCACGCGAACGCCGGCGAGCCGGGGCCGCCGTTCAGGTACTTGTAGGTGCAGCCCACGGCGAAATCGGCATGCACGGCGTTCAAATCGACGGGCACGGCGCCGGCCGAATGCGCGAGGTCCCACAGCGCGAGCGCGCCGGCACGGGCGATGATCTGCGTGAGCGCGGCCATGTCGTGCATGTAGCCCGTTCGATAGTTCACGTGCGTGATCATCGCGACGGCCGTGTCTTCACCGATGGCACCGGGCAACTCGGCGGGATCGTCGACGAGGCGCAGCGAGTAGCCGCGATCGAGCTGCTCGATGAGCCCCTGCGCGATATAGAGATCGGTCGGGAAATTCGCACGCTCGGAGACGATCACGCGGCGGCGCGGATCGCGATCGTTGGCCATCCTCAGCGCCGCCGACAGCAGCTTGAACAGATTGACGGAAATCGTGTCGGTGACGACGAGTTCGTCTTGCGCGGCGCCGACCAGCGGCGCGAGCTTGTCGCCGAGACGGCGCGGCAGCGCGAACCAGCCCGCCGCGTTCCAACTGCGAATGAGCCCTTCGGTCCACTCGCGGGCGATGACGGCCTGCGCGCGCGCGGCGGCGGCCGCGGGCGGCACGCCGAGCGAGTTGCCGTCGAGGTAGATGACGTCGGGCGCTAACGCGAACCGGTCGCGCAAGGGGGCAAGGGGATCGTCGCGATCGAGCGCGATAGCTTCGGCACGGGTCTTCATGAAGTCGATTCGAAAAAGTCGAGGCAATGGAAAAGGGTAGGCTTCGTTCGGTATGCTCGGAGGGCCCCGGCGCGCCGCAAGGCTAGGCAACGCGGGCGCGCAGCACCGCGCGCACGGGGCTCGCGTCGAGCGTCGTGAACTTGAGCGGCAGCGCAATCAACTCGTAGTCGCCCGGCGCGACGGCATCGAGCACGAGTCCTTCGAGGATCGACATGCGATGCGTCCGCACGCGGCCGTGCGCATCCATCGTTTTGGAATCCTGAGGATCGAGCGAAGGCGTATCGATGCCGATCAACATGACGCCGTGCTCGGCGAGAAAGTCGATCGTCTGCGCCGCGACCGCGCAAAACGCTGCGTCCCAATGCGTGACGGGTGCGCGCTCGTAGGTGCGCAGCAACACGCGCGGCGGCAGGGCGTCGGCATACGGCACCACGTGCTCGGGCAATACGAGCGGCCCTGCGCCGATGCAATGGACGACGCGGCATGGGCCGAGATAGGGCGTAAGCGGCACGGCGCCGATCGCGGCACCCTCGGCGTCGTAGTGCAGCGGCGCGTCGGCGTGCGCGCCCGTGTGCGGCGAGCACGTCAGCCGGGCGACATTGACGGGCGAGCCCGCCTCCATCCGCCAGATTCGTTCGATGCCGACGGGCGTATCGCCAGGCCAGATCGGCGTGCGCGTGTCGAGCGGCGGCGAGATGTCCCAGATCGTCTCCTGCATGTCTCCTCACTTATCGGGAAGCTTGCGAGGATGATAGGCAACTTCGCGCGCAAAGTGCTTGCGAAATTCTCGCCCCTAACCGGGCAGACTAGAACATAATTCGAGATAAACCTAAAAAGGGGGCCAAAAATGAACGCGATCTCGCTGGACGCCACCGATTGCCGTATTCTGAGCGTCCTACAGAACGAAGGCCGGATCAGCAACCTCGATCTGGCCGACCGCATCTCGCTGTCGCCGTCGGCCTGTCTGCGCCGACTGCGGTTGCTCGAAGAGCAGGGTGTCATCGCGCGCTACCGGGCGTGTCTGAATCGAGAAGCGCTCGGTTTCGAACTCGAGGCTTTCGTTCAGGTTTCGATGCGCAACGATCAGGAGAATTGGCACGAGCGTTTCGCGGAAGCGGTGCGGGCGTGGCCCGAGGTGGTCGGCGCGTTCGTCGTGACGGGCGAGAGCCACTACGTACTGCGCGTGCTCGCGCAGAACCTCAAGCATTACTCCGAGTTCGTGCTCTCCAAGCTGTATAAGGCACCCGGCGTGATGGACATTCGCTCCAACATCGTGCTGCAAACGCTGAAGGAAGATTCGGGTGTTCCGGTGCCGGTTCGGGAGCCGCAGCACTAGCGCGTACCTGCCGCGTGGCGCCGCCGCATCGGCAGTTGCAGCCGTATGCGCTCCGGAGCAGGACTTGAGAAGAATCGGAGAATCTCCCGCCCTGGGGGTAATTGGGTCCGAGATGGCGAGGCCGGAAGGCGGGCGCGCGTCGCCCGCGTCTAGCTTGGCCGCTCGTCCCAATTGCAACGGAGGCAAAAATTGAAATGGAACGAAGCGGCCGTATTGCTCCTCGATCCCGCCGATGCCACCATTCGAATGTGCGCGGATGCGTGGCGAATGCGTTACGCCATTCCGGCAAACCGGTGTTTCTCTCATCGCTTTCCGGGAAGGCATGCGTGGGCCGGCAGATTGCCGCCGGGATACACCGAATTCGCGCGCGATTCGCTCTCGTTCAGCGACCTTGCGACCAAGCTGATCGTCGTGAGCCACGGTCGTCCCGAGGGTGTGCAGAATGACGATCGATTTCAGAGCGCACCGCAGTTCGCCGAGCAACTGGCTACCTGGGGGCTGAGGAAGGTCGGCCTGCTGGCGTTTCGAAGCTGCTTGGTCGGCAAGGGCGACTTTCTCGACCGGCTCGTTGCGCATTTGTCTTATCGGCACGTCGACGTCGGCTGGCTCGTCGGCTACAAGCACGAGGCGCTGTCGGTCGGCATCGATCCGGGATGGCTGACGATCCCGACACTCATTCTCGACACGCAACTGAACGAGAAACATCGCGGATGCACGCACCCGATGGCCGGAAAGCGGAGAGTCGGGCCGAGCGCCGTCGCGCACGAGGCAACCGGCTTTTTCGACAGACTGCTTCGTGAAGCGACGAACGGCCGATGCAAGCTGCCCGATGAGAAACGCGTCAAGATCGTGCGCGGCAACCGGGTTGTCGTGCCGCAGGAGGGGCCGACCCGACGCTATCGTCGCGCGATGCTCGAAACGGTTGTCTGAACGAAGCACGGAGGTGGGCGGCGGGGCCCATCGGGCTCGGCCGCGGGCATGCCGTTTTGCCGCCGAGCAAGTGGGCTCAGAGCGACTTCAACCCATGAAACGCGCCGCCGTGAAAAACGAGCGGCGCCATTTGGGCAGCGTCGGGATGCACGCCGCAGCGCTCCACTTCGCCGACGAAAATGACGTGGTCGCCCTCCTCGTAGCGGCTTCGGTTATGACATTCGAACCAGGCGAGTGCGCCGTCGAGGACGGGCATGCCCGTGTCGCCCGCCGCATGCGAAACGCCGGCGAAACGATCGCCTTTCACGGTGGCGAAGCGCTGGCAAAGATCGATCTGCGAGTCGGACAGCACGTTGACGACGTAATGGCTGTTGCTGCGGAACACGGGCATCGATGCCGATTTCGTCGCCAGGCTCCACAGCACGAGCGGCGGATCGAGCGATACCGAGTTGAACGAGCTTGCCGTGATGCCAATCAACTGCCCTGACGGCGCGCGCGTCGTGATGACCGTCACACCCGTGGCGAATTGACCGAGTGCGCGCCGGAAGACGGCGGCGTCGAAGTTCGGAGGGGCCGCGCGCTTCATCGTGCCGCGGCTCCATCGTGCTGTGCTGCAGCCGCATACGACGCATGCGGGAGGGCCGGCGAAAGGAAGAGGTTCAAAGTCGAAATATCGTTGCGTCAGTCGGCGAGTAGCCGAGATTTTAATGGAATCGGCCGATCTTGCCGCGTCCGGCACCCACCGGAAGCCGGAGGACGCGCGCGCCGGCTCCCATCTTGTCTCAAAACGCACTAAGCTTGTCTCTCGGAACGCAGTGCGCGCCATGACGCGCTGCACCGTACCGCGCACGATACAGGAGAGCGAAAGCCATGAGTCAGACAACCGAAACCGCCACGTTGGGCGGCGGGTGCTTCTGGTGTCTCGAAGCCGTTTATCTCGACGTCGAAGGCGTGACGAGCGTTGAATCGGGCTACGCGGGCGGCAGGCTCGAGCGGCCGACCTACGAGCAGGTCTGCGACGGCGGAACCGGCCATGCCGAGGTAGTGAAGGTCGAATTCGATCCTTCGCGGATCAGCTATCACGAGGTGCTCAAGATCTTCTTCTCGATTCACGACCCGACCCAGTTGAATCGGCAGGGCAACGACGTCGGCGAGCAGTACCGGTCCGTCGTGTTTGCACACAGCGATCGTCAGCGCGAGATTGCGTTCGAGACGATTCGCGAGCTCGAGCGCGACCGTGTGTACGACGCGCCGATCGTCACCGAAGTGCACGCGCTCGACGGCAATTACTGGCCGGCGGAGGCCTACCATCAACGGTACTTCGCTCAGCATCCCGAGCAAGGCTATTGCGCGTTCGTCGTGGCACCGAAAGTCGCGAAGTTTCGCGCGAAGTTCGCCGGCTGGATGCGCCCGGGGGTATAGGACCGCAGCCGATGCGGCGGTGCTCGGACACCGCCACGAGTTGCGGCGGGTGATCAATCCAAATCCGCAGCCGCCGCCGTGTTCGTATCGTCCGGCGGCGTCTCTTCCCGCAACCGGGCGCAGGCCGCCGCGATTTCGCGCGCGAGTGCCGCGCACGTGAGCGGCGCCGATCCTTCCGCTTTGTTGTTCGTGACGATCAGCACGGGTTGCCCGGCGATGGCGTAGCGCGCGGCCAGTTCGGCGAGCGCCGCGCGCGTGGCCGGATCTTCATCGACGAGCCGATTGAACGGCTCGTACTTCGCCTTCGCTTGTTCATACTTGAACCCGCCGTGCAGGCTCCAGCGCACGATGAGCGGCCCGCGTGGCGTCTCGCCGTCGAGCAGCGCGAGGGCAGCCGCTTGGCGCAAGGGGTCGGGCATGCGCGCATGCAGCCCCACGCAGTAGCGTATGCCGCGCTCGCGCAGCATACGGATCAGCCGCGGCGTGAGCAGGCAGGCATCACGAATCTCCAATGCGTAGCAGGGGCTCGGCGCACCACCGCCGGCATCGCCGGCCGCCGCTAGTTGCGGCAGCGCGTCGAAAAACGCGCCGAGCCGTTCGACGAATGCGCTAGGGTCGGCGAGGATGCGCTCGGGCAGCGGCGGAAACTGGAACACGAGCGAGCCGGCCTTGGCGCCAAGGCCTTCGATACATGGCGTCACGAATTCGGCGGCGGCGAGCCGTGCATCGAGAAAGCAGGGATTGTCCGCGATCGGTTCGCCGCGTTCTGCCCGCAGCGTGGCATCCGTCACCGAAGCCGGCGCCTTGACGATGAAGCGGAAGTCGTCCGGGACCTGTTGCGCGTAGCGCAGATAGTCGGCCACCGACAGCGGCGCGTAAAACGAGCGGTCGATGCTGACCGTGCGCAGCAGCGGGTGCGCGCCGTAGGCGGTCAGACCATCGCGTGCCAGCTTCGAGTCGCTGTAAGCCTCGCCGTAGACGATGCCTTCCCAGCCCGGAAACGACCACGACGACGTGCCCAGATGCACGTGACGCGGCAATGCCTGCGCGGCGTCCAGCATGTCGGGCGAAGGTGTCGCCGCGAGTACGGCTCGCGCGCGACGGGTGCGCTTGGCGGGAGGGCCGCCACCGTCGTCGGGGGCGGTATCGGGAGCGGCCGATCGAGGCGATTCGGACGCCGGCTGCGGCGAGCCTGCGTCCGGATGGCCGAACAGATCGAATTGCGTATCGTCGTTGTCTTTGCTTGCTGCCATCGAATGCCGGGCCCTTGCAACGGGCCCTTCGTGCACGCGCTACGCGCTGAGCGGCCGATCGTACATGTAGCGGCGCGACCAAGGCAACGTCTGCGCGCTGCGGCCGGCCTTGCGGCAGACGATCTGAAACAGCGAGACGTCGTCGTTCTCGAACGCATAAGCGCAGCCGGCCAGATACACGCGCCAGATCCGAAACTTTTCGTCGTCGACGAGCGTTTTCAGCTTCTCGCTGTGCGTTTCGAAGTTCTCGGTCCAGATCTCGAGCGTATGCGCGTAATGGCGCCGTAAGCTTTCCACGTCGATTGCTTCGAGCCCGCCGCGCTGCATCGCTTCGAGCGCGAGGCTGATGTGCGGCAACTCGCCGTCGGGAAACACGTAGCGATCGATGAACTCGCCGCCGCCAAGCGCCGTCTCGCCGCTGTCATAGTCGGTGGACGTAATGCCGTGGTTCATCGCGATGCCTTCGTCGACGAGCAGTTCGCGGATTTTGCCGAAATAGGTCGGCAGGTTCTTGCGCCCGACGTGCTCGAACATGCCCACGCTCGTGATGCGGTCGAACTGCCCTTCGATGTCGCGATAATCTTGCAGACGAATTTCGATCTTGTCGGCCAGGCCCGCGGCTTTCACGCGCGCGGTGGCAAGGTCGAACTGATTCTGCGAAAGCGTGACGCCGACGCACTGCGCGCCGAATTTGCTCGCCGCGCGCAAGACGAGCGCACCCCAGCCGCAGCCGATGTCGAGCAGGCGCTGGCCTGGTTGCAGTCGAATCTTCGTCAGAATGTGGTCGATCTTCTTGAGCTGCGCGGTGCCCAGGTCTTCGTCGCCGTTTTCGAAGTAGGCACACGAATAAACCAAGTTCTCGTCGAGCCAGAGCTTGTAGAACTCGTTCGAGACGTCGTAGTGATATTGGATCGCCTTCTTGTCCGACGTCTTCGTGTGATTGAAGTAGCGCCGCACGCGGGCCAGCTTGCCCGCACTCGTCACCGTGTTCTTGGCGAGCGAGTAGCCGATCGAGATGATGTCCGAGAGCTTGCCCTCGATATCGATCTTGCCCTTCACGTAAGCTTCGCCGAGATTGTCGAGGCTCGGCTCGAGCAACAGCGGCAGCGCCGAGGCCGAGTTGACCTTCAGCGTGACCTGCGGCGCCGCAAAGCTGCCGAAGTCGAGTTGCTGCCCATTCCATAAGACGAGGCGCGCCGGCAGGTTCGTCTTGTTGCGCACGTCGTCCACCCACTGCGTCAGCTTTTTCTCCCAGAACATGCCTTTTCTCCGTGTACGTTGAAAATGCAAAGCAAAGTAGAGCAAAGCAGCCGTCCGCGCGTCGCGTGCGCGAATGCGGGCGGCGGGTTCTTGCAAAGACGATCGAGCGTGCTGCCCGCCCGCGGTTGCACGCGGGCAGCGCGCCGGCGCGCGTCAGCTCGCCGTCACGGCGAAAGCCGCGAGAGGCGCCAGCCGCCCGCGCTTTGGCGCGTGTAAAGAATCCTGTCGTGCAGTCGCGACGGACGTCCTTGCCAGAATTCGATCGTGTCGGGCACGAGACGGTAGCCGCCCCAGTGCGGCGGCCGCGGCGGGCTTTCGCCGAAGCGCTCGGCAAACGATTTCTCGCGCGCCTCGAGCAGCGCACGGCTCTCGATCGGCCGGCTCTGATCCGACGCCCAGGCGCCGATGCGCGAACCCAGCGGGCGGGAGTTGAAATAGGCGTCGCTCTCTTGCGCGCTTGTTTTCACCACCGTGCCTTCGATACGCACTTGGCGCTCGAGCTCGATCCAGTAGAACAGCAGGCACGCGTGCGGATTGACCGCCAGGTCCTGCCCCTTGCGGCTTTCGTAGTTCGTGAAGAAGACGAAGCCGCGCTCGTCGACGCCCTTGATGAGCACGATGCGCGTCGAGGGATAGCCGCGCGCGTCCACGGTGGCGAGCGTCATCGTGTTGGGCTCGGGCAGGCGCGCGTCCAAGGCCTGCTTGAACCAGGCGTCGAATTGGCGGATCGGATCGGCGTCGGCGCTCGTTTCATCGAGCGAGCCGCGCGCATAGTCTATTCGGAGATCGGCGAGCGTTGTCATGTTGTTATGCGACCACTACACAGTCGGGGTCAGTATAGCCAACCCGCGAAAAACGTGCCGTGTGTCGGGCCGCCGCAATGCGGGCAAGCGAGCACGCCAGCCACCCGCCATGCGAGCGGCCCGGCTCGGCTCGATGAGGCACAATACAGGCCTCGCTCGTACGATTTACAGGCATCATGTCCAGCCCGCGCGCCACCGCGATGAATTCCGATCTTACTCCCGTGCTCAGCATCGTCGACGACGCCGAACAGGCCGACCGCGCGCGCCGATTCGGCGGCATTGCGCGGCTTTACGGCTCGCGCGCACTGGCCGCGTTCGAGCGCGCGCACGTGGCGGTGATCGGAATCGGCGGAGTGGGCTCATGGGTGGCCGAGGCGCTTGCCCGGAGCGCCATCGGCACGCTCACGCTGATCGATCTCGACAACGTAGCCGAAAGCAACACGAACCGGCAAGTGCACGCGCTGGATGGCAATTACGGCAAGCCCAAGGTCGATGCCATGGCCGAACGCATCGCGCTGATCGATCGCGCGTGCGAGGTGCGCCGCGTCGAAGATTTCGTCGATCCCGGCAATTTCGATGCCCTGCTCGGTGGCGGTTTCGACTACGTCGTCGACGCGATCGATAGCGTGCGCACGAAAACGGCGCTCATCGCCTGGTGCGTCGCGCGCGGGCAACCGCTCATTGCGGTGGGCGGAGCGGGCGGGCAGCTCGATCCGACGCGTATTCGCATCGACGATCTCGCTTTGACGATCCAGGACCCGCTGCTCTCGAAAGTGCGCGCGCAATTGCGCAAGCAGCACGGTTTTCCGCGCGGGCCCAAGGCGAAATTCAAAGTGAGCGCCGTCTATTCCGACGAACCGCTCATCTATCCCGAAGCGGCCGTCTGCGATATGGACGATGTTGCCCAACATTTGAGCACTTCACCCGGTCACGCGGGGCCCGTCGGGCTCAATTGCGCGGGGTTCGGTTCGAGCGTGTGCGTGACGGCCAGCTTCGGGTTCGCTGCGGCCGCCCACGTGCTGCGGGCATTGGCGAAGGCCGCCGGCTGAGGGCCACGCCGCGGGGTTCAGTTCAGCATGGCGCTGAGCTTACGGCGCCATTCCAAGACGAGTTCGGGGCGGTGCGCCGCCAGGTCGAAGACGGAGAGCATCGTCTTGCGGCCGACATCGTCACGAAACGACCGATCGCGTCTGACGATCTCGAGCAGGTGCTCGAGCGCGGGCGCATAGGCGCGTCGCGCGATCAGCGCGTTCGCCAAGTCCAAGCGCGCCTCCAGATTGTCCGGGTTTGTCGCGACGGTGGCTTCCAGCGAATCGGTCGGCGGCAGATCCGTGGCCGCATCGAGGGCGTCGAGCCGCGTCTTCAGTGAGTTGTAGCGGGCATCGATGCCCTGCGTGATTTTCGGCGAGAGCAACTCCGCTTCGCGGCGTGCGTCGTCGATTTGATCCTCGTCGAGCAAGAGCTCGATCAGGTCGAGCCGTGCCTCGTCGAAGCCTGGGTCGAGCGCGAGCGCCGCTTGCAGGTGGTCCAGCGCGACGCCGCGCTGGCCTGCCTCGAGCGCTTGCAGGGCGGTGCGATGCTCCACCTCGGCCGGGTTCGGTACGAGCCGATCGATGAAGGCGCGCAACTGGTTTTCGGGCAGCACGCCCGTGAATTGGTCGACGGGACGCCCGAGCGCGAACGCCACGACGTGCGGAATGCTGCGCACCTGAAAATGCGCGGCGAGCTGCGGGTTCTCGTCGACGTTGACTTTCACGAGCCGCCAGCGGCCCGCGTATTCGTGCTCCAGCTTTTCCAGCAGCGGGCCGAGCGATTTGCAGGGGCCACACCACGGCGCCCAGAAATCGACTAGGACGGGCGCGAACGCCGAAGCATCGATTACGTCTTTTTCGAAAGTCGCCAAGGTGGTGTTCATCGCTTCCTCGTTGGACAGTCAGTTACCGGTGCAGCAGATGGGCGCGGCGCGCGCGATTTCAACCATCTCGCGATGGCGTGCGGCGCCGGCGAGGCGGACGCCGCGCTAGTGCGCGCCGCGTTCGGGCAGCGGAATCCACTCCGTTTCGCCCGGCACCTTGCCGATCGTCTGGGCGGCCCAGGCGGCTTTGGCCTGAGCGATTTTTTCGCGCGAACTCGCCACGAAATTCCATTCGATGTAGCGCTCGCCGTCGAGTTTCGCGCCGCCGAGCAGCATGACCGTCGCGCCGGCGCGGCTCGCTAGCGTCGCCGTCTCGCCCGCTACGAGCACGGCCATGTGGCCGGCGGCGAGCGGCTCGCCGTCGATTGCGAGGTCGCCCTCGACGAGATAGACGCCGCGCTCCTCGTGCTCGGGCTCGATCGCCAGCGCGCCGTCCGGGGCGAAATTCGCGGCGACGTAAAGCGTCGGCGAGTACGTGCGCGTCGGCGCTTGCGCCCCGAAGGCACGGCCGGCGATGACGGTCAGCGTGACGCCGTTGCGCTCGATTTGCGGCAGCGCGGCGGCTGCATGGTGCTCGAACGACGGCTCGTCGGTTTCATGCGCGAGCGGCAACGCTACCCAGGTTTGAATGCCGTGCATGACCTGGCCTTGGCGTCGCTCTTCGTCCGGTGTGCGCTCGGAATGGACGATGCCGCGGCCGGCCGTCATCCAATTGACGTCGCCGGGCGTGATTTTTTGCACCGAGCCGATGCTGTCGCGGTGGAGCATCGCGCCCTCGAACAGGTACGTGACCGTCGCGAGGCCGATATGCGGGTGCGGCCGCACGTCGACGCCCGTCCCCGGCGCGTAGCTGGCTGGGCCCATATGGTCGAAGAAGATGAACGGGCCGACGAGGCGAGCGGCGAGCGCAGGCAGCACGCGGCGCACGGCTAGGCTGCCTATGTCGCGCAGCGACGGCTTGAGGATGGCTTTGACGGACGGCGGCGGCACGGCGCACTCCCTGCGAGACTTGGGCGAATCATTGTACTTCGCCTCACAGGTGCGGCACGCGGGCGGGCGGCCGCGGTTGCCGCGCTCGCCCGCCGTTGCGGCCTCACGCCATGCGGTTCTTCGCCAGCGGCGGGTTCGCGGCGAAGTAGCGCTTGATACCCTTGAGAATGGCGTTGGCCATTTCGGCGCGGTAGCTATCGTCGTTCAAGCGCTTTTCTTCTTCGGGATTGCTGATGAAAGCCGTTTCGACGAGGATCGACGGAATGTCGGGCGCTTTGAGCACGGCGAAGCCGGCTTGCTCGACCGAACCCTTGTGCAGCTTGTTGATCTCCCCGACCTCCTTGAGCACGAACGTGCCGTAGCGCAGGGAATCGCGGATCTGCGCCGTCGTCGACATATCGAACAGCGCGCGGTTGACCGATTCGTCTTGCGTCTTCACGTTGATGCCGCCGATGAGGTCGGATGAATTCTCCTTGTTCGCCATCCAACGCGCCGCGGCACTCGTCGCGCCGTGATCGGACAGCGCGAAGACCGAGGAGCCGCGCGCCTCGGGGGTCGTGAAGGCGTCGGCATGGACCGACACGAACAGGTCGGCGCCGACGCGCCGCGCCTTTTGCACGCGCACGTTCAGCGGCACGAAAAAGTCGGCGTCGCGCGTCATCATCGACCGCATATTGGGCTGCGCGTCGATCAGCACGCGCAGCTTCTTCGCGATGTCGAGCGCCACGTGTTTCTCGTAGGTGCCCGCGCTGCCGATTGCGCCGGGGTCCTCTCCGCCGTGACCCGGATCGATCGCGACGGTTAGCAGGCGCGTGGTATTGCCGGACTTGGGCGTTGTGAAGGCGTAGGCGTCGTCGCCGCCGAGGCCGTCGCCCGTCGCCCCGCCGTTCTGGCCCGGCTCGCCCTTGCGCTGGGCGAGCGCGGGCGGCGCGGCGGGCGGCTTGGTCGGCTTGCGCGCGCCACCTGCGTTGGAGCCTGCGCTTGGGTTCGCGCTTGGCGAAGCCGGCGTGCCCGGTGGCGTGTTTTGCGCATAGCGCTCGAAGAACGCATCGCTGTTATCGGACGGCGCAGGCGATGCCGAAGGCGCCGCATCCGGCCCCGCGAGCGGCGCGGGCGTGTCCTGCAGAGCGTTGCCGCCGCCCGCGCTTTCGTTCAAACGCTTTTCCTTGCGCTCGGTCTCGGCGAGCAGTTCCATCAGCGGATCGGGCGCGACGGTTGGATAGAGGTCGAGCACGAGCCGGTAGCGATAGCTGCCCACGGGCGGCAATGAAAACACCTGCGGCTTGACCGAGCCTTTCAAGTCGAATACGAGGCGCACGACGTGCGGCTGGAATTGCCCGACGCGCACGGTCTGAATTTGCGGATCGTTCGGCGTGATCTTCGAGACGAGATCGCGCAGCGCTTGGTCGAGATCGAGGCCATCCAGATCGACGACGAGGCGATCGGGCCCTTGCAGCAATTGTTGCGTCGCTTGCAGCGGCTGATCCGATTCGATCGTCACGCGCGTGTAATCGCGCGCCGGCCAGACGCGCACGCCGAGCACGGAACTGGCGAGGGCGAGGCGCGGGAACGCGAGCGACGATGCGAGTCCGAGGACGAGCGTCGATGCGCCCGCGCGCAGCACTTGGCGGCGACGCCAGTTATGCGTCGCCGTGGCAGCCGATTCGATCGACTTGAACGGTTTGATCAACATCTTTCGAGACATGCTTTTCCTGATTCGCTGTATGCGCGGGCATCGAGCAGGCGCCGCTCGCCGTCGACGGTGTCGAGGCCGAAAACGAGATCGGGCGTGCCGAGCAGGTTGCCCGCTTTCTGCGGCCATTCGACGAGGCAGATTGCGCCCGCATCGAAATATTCGCGAAAGCCTGCATCGGCCCACTCCGCCGGATCGGCGAAGCGGTAGAGATCGAAGTGGTAGAGCTCGAGTTCGCCTCCATCGCGCGCGAGCGCGTACGGTTCGACGAGCGTGTAGGTCGGGCTGCGCACGCGTCCCGAGTGACCGAGGCCGGCTAGCGTCGCGCGCACGAGCGCCGTTTTGCCGGCGCCGAGATCGCCGAGAAGCTGCACGTGCAGGCCGGTGAAGCCGGGTAGCTTGCGCACGTCGTCGATCGCATGCGCAAAGCGCGCGCCCAATGCATCGGTGGCCGCGAGGTTCTCGAGCGTGAAGCGGCGCTCGAGCAGCGCTTTCGCGAGCGGAAAAGACGATGAAGCGGGCGCGGCGGGCATTCTCGTAAAATAGCGGGATGAAACGAAGTCCGGAACAGGCCGCCCTCGACACGGGCATGCTCGGCCAAGCCGATGCATGCGATGCGGCCGACGCTGCTACCCAGCCCCTCGACGATGCCGCGCTTGCAACGCTTGCGCAGCGCATCAAGGTGTGGGGCCGCGCGCTGGGCTTTTCCGCTGTCGGGATCAGCGATACCGATCTCTGCGATGCCGAAGCGGCGCTTTCCGCTTGGCTCGAGGCGGGCTTCCACGGCGAGATGGATTATATGGCCAAACATGGCGCGAAACGCGCACGGCCGGCCGAGCTTGTGGCCGGCACGCGACGCGTGATCTCCGCCCGCATGGCCTATTTACCCGCAGCGTCGCTCGCGGCAAATCACGATGAAAGCGCATCGTCAGCCACGCTTCGCGGTGCGCGCGGCGATTGGCGCGCGCGCGAGCTCGCGCGCCTCACCGATCCGTCGGCCGCTGTCGTGTCCGTCTACGCTCGCGGCCGCGATTATCACAAGGTGATGCGCCAGCGGCTGCAGCAGCTCGCCGAGCGGATCGAGCGCGAGGTCGGCGCATACGGCTATCGCGTTTTCACCGATTCGGCGCCCGTGCTCGAAGTCGCGCTCGCGCAAAAGGCCGGCATCGGTTGGCGCGGCAAGCATACGCTGTTGCTCGAGCGCGACGCGGGCTCGCTGTTCTTTCTCGGCGAGATCTACGTCGACATTCCGTTGCCGACCGACGCCCAGACGGAGCCCGAGCGCGCCACGCGCGAGGCCGGTGCGCATTGCGGGCACTGCACGCGCTGCATCGACGCGTGTCCGACCGGCGCGATCGTCGGGCCCTATCGCGTCGATGCGCGTCGCTGCATCTCCTATTTGACGATCGAACTGAAGGGCAGCATTCCCGAGTCGTTGCGACCGCTGATCGGCAATCGCGTGTACGGTTGCGACGACTGCCAGCTCGTGTGTCCGTGGAACAAGTTCGCCCAAGCGGCGCCCGTCGATGATTTCGACGTACGGCACGGGCTCGATCGCGCGAGCCTCGTCGACCTGTTCGCCTGGAGCGAGGAGACGTTCGACACGCGCATGCAGGGGAGTGCGATCCGCCGCATCGGCCATGAGCGATGGCTGCGCAATCTGGCCGTGGCGATGGGCAATGCACTACGCACCGGGCGAGCCGAGAGCACGGTACCGCAAGACATGGGCCGCGCGGCGCCCATCGCCGAGACGAGCGCGCTCGATGCCGACGTCCGCGCGCGTATCGTCGCTGCGTTGCGCTCGCGCGCCGACGATCCCTCGCCGCTCGTGCGCGAACATGTGCAGTGGGCGCTGCAAGCGGCGTAAGCTATGGCGCAGCGCACAGCCGCCGCTACCGCTACTTATCGGGGAGATGCGATGTACCACGCCGTCGTGAGCGCGCCGTTCGGCAAAGTCGGAATCGAAGTCGATGCCGCGGCAGGCGTCGTCCGCGCGATCATCTACCTCGAAGATTCGATCCCCGAGCGTGCGCCCGATTCGGCGATCGCCGAGCGCGCCGCGCGGCAGATCGAGCGGTATATGGCCGACGCCGGCGCGCCGTTCGATTTGCCGCTCGCGAATGCCGGCACGCCGTTCCAGCGCCGCGTCTGGCAGGCGATGTGCGAAATCCCGCTCGGCAGCGTGATGACCTATGGCGCACTGGCACGGCAGGTTGGCGGGGTGCCGCGCGCGGTCGGTCAGGCGTGCGGCGACAATCCGTTTCCGCTCGTGATTCCGTGTCATCGCGTCGTGGCCGCGAACGGGCTAGGCGGGTTTTCGCATCATGCGGGCGATGGTTTCTATCCGCGCGTCAAGCGTTGGCTGCTCGCGCATGAAAGCAGCCAGCTCGCGCTCGCGCTATGAACGAGGTGAACGGCTTTGCGCCGGTAGAAGCCCAGGATGCGTTTGCAGCGCCGAACGAGCCGCAGGCCGACGCGGCAGTGCTCGCGCTGCAGGCGGCCAACGTGCGATCGATCGATGCGTTCGGCGATGCCCTTTGGCTCGAACACGGCCTCGCGCGCAACACGCTCGATGCCTACGGCCGCGATTTGCGTCTCTTCGCCGACTGGCTCGCGCGCACGCACGGCGTCGGCATCGACGCAGCGGGCGAGGGGCACGTCAACGGCTACCTTGCCGCGCGCAGCGACGGCAAGCCCACTTCCGCCAACCGCCGCCTCTCGGTATTTCGTCGCTATTTCGCGTGGGCGTTGCGCGAGCATCGCGTATCAAGCGATCCGACGATGAAAATTCGCTCGGCGAAGCAGCCGCCGAGGTTTCCTTCGACGCTGACGGAGGCGCAAGTCGAGGCGCTGCTTGCCGCGCCCGAGGTGGACACCGCGCTTGGCTTGCGCGACCGGACCATGCTCGAACTCATGTATGCAAGCGGGCTGCGCGTGAGCGAGCTCGTGGGGCTCAAGTCCGTCGAAGTCGGCCTGAACGAAGGCGTGGTGCGGGTGATGGGCAAGGGGTCGAAGGAGCGCCTCGTGCCGTTCGGCGAGGAGGCGCATGCATGGATCGCACGCTATCTACGCGAGGGGCGGCCGACGCTGATCGGCGCGCGCGCGGCCGATGCGCTGTTCGTTACGGCGCGCGGCGAGGGCATGACGCGCCAGCAGTTCTGGAACATCATCAAACGGCACGCACGCGCGGCGGATGTGAGAACGCCGCTGTCGCCGCACACGCTGCGCCACGCGTTCGCGACGCATCTCATCAATCACGGTGCCGATTTGCGCGTCGTGCAGTTGCTGCTCGGCCATGCCGATATTTCGACGACGCAGATCTACACGCACGTCGCACGCGAGCGCCTCAAGACGCTGCACGCGACGCATCACCCGCGCGGCTGACTTACAATGCGCCGATGAGTAAAACCAAACACGTGTCGGAGACCTTGGCCACACAGTTCTTGCGTCGCCATGATGTCCACTTCGGCGAGCACCCCTACGAGTATGTGGAGCACGGCGGCACGGGCGAATCGGCACGCCGGCTCGGCGTTGACGAGCACAGCGTCGTCAAGACGCTCGTCATGGAGGACGAGCACGCGAAGCCGCTCATCGTCCTCATGCACGGCGACCGCACGGTATCGACCAAGAACCTCGCCCGTCAAATCGGCGCCAAGCGCGTGGAGCCCTGCAAGCCCGAGGTGGCCAATCGCCATTCCGGTTATTTGGTGGGCGGTACCTCGCCGTTCGGCACGAAAAAGGCAATGCCCATCTACGTCGAATCGAGCATCCTCGAACTCGATCTGATCTATCTGAACGGCGGCCGCCGCGGCTACCTCGTCAGCCTTGCGCCCGCGCTGCTGACGTCGCTGCTCGGCGCGCGCCCCGTGCAATGCGCGAGCGTCGAGTGACCCGCGCGAGCGGCGCGCCGTTCTGTAAAATGAGCCGCCCGCGCGCTCCGCGCTATGCCCGCTAAGTCGAAAGAGTCCCGCCTATGCAAATGCTGATCGCAACCGTTGCCGCCTATTTGATCGGATCGATCTCGTTCGCCGTGATCGTCAGCGCGGCTATGGGGCTGGCCGATCCCCGCTCCTACGGATCGAAGAACCCCGGCGCCACGAACGTGCTGCGCAGCGGCAACAAGATCGCGGCTATTCTCACGCTCGTCGGCGATGCGTTCAAAGGCTGGCTGGCCGTTTGGCTCGTTGCGCGTTTCGGGCCGAACTACGGGCTCGGCGATACGGCCGTCGCGCTGGCGGCAATCGCCGTCTTTCTCGGCCACCTCTACCCGGTCTTCTTCAAGTTCAAAGGCGGCAAGGGCGTGGCAACGGCCGCCGGCGTGCTGCTCGCGATCAACCCGGTGCTCGGCCTCGCGACCGCGCTGACCTGGCTCATCATCGCGTTCTTCTTCCGCTATTCGTCGTTTGCCGCGCTCGTCTCGGCGGTGTTCGCGCCGCTGTTCGACATCTTCATGTTCGGCGCCAATCGAATCGCCTGGGCCGTGTTCGCGATGAGCGCGCTGCTCATCTGGCGGCATCGCGGCAACATCGCGAAGCTGATTGCGGGGAAGGAAAGCCGCATCGGCGAAAAGAAGGGCGGCGCGAAGAAGCCCGAAGCGGGCACCGCGCACGCGCGCAAGCATTGAAGTCGAGCAAGACGGCAAGACGGCAAGGCGCTCGCGCTTTGCCGTCTTGCCGGTGCGCCGCCCGCTTTCGCGCGGCTCGCGCGGTGAGCGTCGGGTCCTCGGATTAGTCGCGGAAGTTGTTGAAGTCGAGCGGGGTGTCGGTCACATCCTTGCGCAGCATCGCGATGACGCTTTGCAGATCGTCGCGCTTGGTGCCCGACACGCGCACCGCGTCGCCTTGAATGCTCGCTTGCACCTTGATCTTGCTGTCCTTCACGAGCCTGACGATTTTCTTGGCGAGATCGCCCGACACACCCTTCTTGATCGTGACGACTTGCTTGACCTTGTCGCCGCCGATCTTTTCGATCTTGCCGTAGTCGAGAAAGCGCACGTCGACGTTGCGCTTGGCCATCTTCGACAGCACGACGTCCTTGACTTGCCCCAGCTTGAAGTCATCGTCGGCGAACATCGTCAGTTCGCCTTCCTTTTGCTCGACCCGCGCGTCCGACCCCTTGAAATCGAAGCGCGTGGAAATTTCCTTGTTGGATTGCTCGATCGCGTTTTTCACTTCGACCATGTTGGCTTCGCAGACGACATCGAACGACGGCATATTCATTTCTCCATATAATCACGACCAAACGCTATTTTACCGACGCCTTTCTTCCGAGAAAATGCCGGGCCGCAGCCGCGCCGATCGATATATCGCATTGTGCGACGGCTGGCCCGACAATGCAGCCAAGCGCGCTCTTGCCGATGTCCTTGTCCGATCCTTCACTGCTGGTACCCGACTATTCGCTGCGTGCGCACAACACGTTCGGCTTCGACGCGCGCGCGCGTTGGTTTTGCCGCATCGAATCGTCCGATCAGTTCTCGGCCGTTTTGCGCGATGCTCGCGTGGCTGGCTTGCCGCATCTCTTGCTTGGCGGCGGCAGCAACGTCGTTTTCACGCGCGATTTCGACGGCGTCGCGATGCTCGTCGCGCTGGCGGGCAAACGCCTCGTGCGCGAGGACGACCAAGCGCGCTACGTCGAAGCTGCCGCGGGAGAGAACTGGCATGCGTTCGTCGCTTGGACGCTCGCGAACGGTTTGCCCGGGCTTGAAAACCTCGCGTTGATTCCGGGCACGGTCGGCGCCGCGCCGATCCAAAACATCGGCGCGTACGGGCTCGAGATGGCCGAGCGTTTCGCTTTGCTGCGGGCCGTCGAGCTCGCCACCGGCGCGACGGTCGAACTCGATGCGGCGCAATGCCGATTCGGTTACCGCGACAGCTTTTTCAAGCGGGAAGGGCGAGACCGGTTCGCGATCACGTCGGTGACGTTTCGCTTGCCGAAGGCATGGACGCCGCGCGCCGAGTACGCCGACATAGCGCGCGCGCTCGAGGCGGGCGCTGCCGATGCATCGCCGCAGGCCATCTTCGATGCGGTCGTCGCCGTGCGGCGCGCGAAGCTGCCTGATCCGGCCGTGCTCGGCAATGCGGGGAGCTTCTTCAAGAATCCCGTCGTCGATGCGGCGACGTTCGAAACGCTGCGGGCCCGCGAGCCGCAGGTCGTCTCGTACCCGCAGGCCGACGGGCGCGTCAAACTCGCGGCCGGCTGGCTCATCGATCGCTGCGGCTGGAAAGGGCGAGCGATGGGCGCGGCCGCCGTGCACGAGCGGCAGGCGCTCGTGCTCGTCAATCGGGGCGGGGCAACGGGCGCGCAAGTGCTTGCACTCGCACAAGCGATCCAAGACGACGTGCGCGAACGGTTCGGCATTCGGCTGGAGCCCGAGCCGGTCGTCGTTTAGCGCGATTGTGCGCGGGCGGGGGCCGCGACGTATGCGAGCGCGCCGAGTCGTTTCGCTGCGGCCGGTCGTTGCATTGCCGGCCGCAGCAAAGACGAGATCGGTGCGTCGGTTGGTGGCCCGGTTCGGCGGGCGGTCAGTGATTGAGCTTGCCGAGCAGCAAAAACTCCATGAGCGCCTTCTGGACGTGCAGCCGATTCTCGGCTTCGTCCCATACGACGCTTTGCGGCCCGTCGATCACGTCGGCGCTGACTTCCTCGCCACGATGGGCAGGCAGACAGTGCATGAACAGCGCATCGGGGCGCGCGCGCCCCATCATTTCGGTATCGACGCACCAATCGGCAAACGCTGCCTTGCGCGCTTCGTTCTCGGCCTCGAAGCCCATGCTGGTCCAGACGTCGGTCGTGACGAGATCGGCGCCTTCGCACGCATCGTTCGGGTCTTCGAACTCCTCGAAGAATGATGCGCTATGGGGGGCGACGAGCGCTGCGTCGAGCTTGTAGCCGGGCGGCGTCGAAATGCGCAGCTTGAAGCCGAGAATCTGCGCGGCCTCGATCCACGTGTAGAGCATATTGTTGGCGTCGCCCACCCACGCTACCGTTTTACCCGCGATCTGGCCACGAAGCTCATAGAACGTGAAGATGTCGGCGAGCACCTGGCACGGGTGGTACTCGTTGGTCAGGCCGTTGATGACGGGCACGCGCGAGTTGTCCGCGAAGCGGCGCAGGATGTCCTGGCCGAACGTGCGGATCATGATGATGTCGACCATCCGCGAAATAACCTGGGCGGCGTCTTCGATCGGCTCGCCGCGGCCGAGCTGGGTATCGCGCGTGCTCATGAAAACGGCGTGGCCGCCGAGCTGGAAGATGCCGGCTTCGAACGAGAGCCGCGTGCGCGTCGAGTTCTTCTCGAAAATCATCGCGAGCGTGCGATCGTGCAGTGGGTGATAGGTCTCGTAGTTCTTGAACTTGCGTTTCAGGATGCGCGCACGCTCGAGCACGTACTCGTAGTCATCCAGGGAGAAGTCGCTGAACTGCAGGTAGTGACGGATTTGTTTGGCGGCCATGAAACAAATACGGCGGGCTTCACCCGGTGCAAGGGCACCGGACGGCGCCGCCGTCGGATGTGGTAACTGCAAGCAGCATAAAGGATTTTTTTTCGTTTGACGAGCCGGCAAGCCGCGGCGTGGACCGGTAGCCATGGGCATGCCCCGTTTGTGTGCAGTGCCGCAAAAGGCCCGTCGCGGTGATATAATCGACAGGTTTTCCCAAGCCCGGCGGGCAGGCTTCGGGCAAGTTTCATGGGTTTTTTACATGGCCGAAGCATCCCACATCGAATACTTCATTCAAGGCGTCACGAAAGGCGGAAAGAAATTCCGGCCCAGTGATTGGTCGGAGCGTCTCGCGGGGGTCATGTCCTGCTACGGTCCCGGCGCCCAAGGTCCGAACGCGCGGCTGCAATATTCGCGCTACGTCCGTCCCCTCCTCCTCGGCGATCTCAAATGTGTCGTTCTCGATTCGCGGTTGCGCGACATTGAGCCGATGGCGTTCGATTTCGTGATGAATTTCGCGAAGGACAACGACCTCGTCGTTACCGAGGCGTGCGAACTGCCGGACGGCCACGGCGCGACGCGCGCAAGGTAAGCGCCAGCCTAAGCTGAGCGCGTCTGAGCGCTCACGGTGTGGCGAGTTGCCACGCAAGCACCGGGTGCGTGGCGCCGGCGGGCATCGCCCACACGCCGCTAGGCCCGAAGTTCCAGCCGACGAAGCTCGCGGGGTTCGACATCTGTGCCGTTGTCAGTCCGTTCGAGGCCGAGAGGCCCGGGCCGCCGTACGATTGCCCGGTCGTCTGCGCGTTCCAATACACATCCGAGGCGATCGTGCCGCCGTTGGCAATACCGGCAAGCTGAGCGGGGTAGTTCGGATCGGGTGACTCTCCGGCTACGAGACCCGTTGCGAACGATTGGCTGATCGTCCCGTTATTGAATGCCACAAGGCCGGCGGCGGCACCCGCCACGAACGTTCCCGCCGCATTGCCGGTTGCATATGACTGGGAAATCGTGCCGTTGTTGGTGCCGACGAGCGCGCCGCCTTCGATCTCGTCGGCGTAAGTGTTGGCGGAGGAATAGAGGTTGCCGGTCGCATAGGATTGCACGATGTGTCCGTTGTTCTCGCCGACGAGACCGCCGGCGGTTCCCTCGGCCCCCACGCTTGCGCCGCTGCCGGCACGCTCGATCGTGCCGTCGTTCTGCCCCGCGAGGCCGCCGGCGAACGATCCGTAGCTGACATCGACATTTCCCGAGACATCAACGTTAGTGATCAGGCCCTGGTTGTCTCTCACTAACAGGCCCGCTTCGCCGTTGCCGCCCCCAAAGAAGCTCGAGGATGCCGCGGTGTCGGTGATGTTCAGGTTGCGCACGACGCCATTCGCGCCGATCGTATCGAAAAAGCCTTGGTACACGTACGCGTCGGTGATCGTATGTCCCATGCCGTCGAATTGGCCCGTGAACGTATAGCCCCCCTGGTTGCCGATCCCCACCGTTTGCGGCGTGTAGAACGAGTAATTTGCGTCGATGTCGTTGCCGAGCGCATAGTTGCCGGCGTAGTTTGCGTGAGGGCCTTGTAACGCGTTCAAATCGTCGAGCGAATTGATGAGTTGATACGCGGTGATTTGCGTGACGAGGCCGCTGTACATCGGCGATGCCCACGATGCATTGCCAAGCAGCGTGCCGGGACTGTAGGTGCCGTTCATGTCGTATAGCAGCGTAGCAATGCCGGTGCTCTTCGACCAGTCGAGGGTGCCGTTGTCGATCACGCCGCCGCCGTTGTCGATCGCGGGCGCATCGGCCCTGAGCGTCAGATTCCCGCCGCCTTGGTTCGCGATCATGACGCCTGTGCCGATCGTCACCGTGTGATAAGCGCCCAGCGTCAGCGAGGCGTCGCCCGTCCAGCCGATATTCGCCGCCACGTCGACATCGCCGCTCGTGCCGGACGCACCGGTCGTTTGTAGATTGATGGCCGTGCCGGCGCTCAAGCTGCGCGAGAAGATCGAGGCCGCCGGCGCATCGATTGCGATGCTCGGGGTCGTGATGTTCCAAACACCCGCCAGCACGCTTGGCATGCAGCCGACGAACGCGAAGCCGGCGGCGTTCGTATCGACGGCGCCGCCGCTGCCGTCCGCGTTGTGCGCTTCGATCGGCTGCGCGAGCGTGATGCCGCCCGTGTCGGCGACGAGCCAAACATGGCCGTCGCGCGTGGCCGTGCCCGTCGCGCGGATCGCGGCGTCGTTGCCCGCGAGCGCGAATATGTTGCCGTCCGCAGCTTGCAGGCTGACTTGCGCGGCGTCGATCGCGCCGAGGTTGACGATGGTGCCGCGGCTGCCCGCTTGCACGAACACTTGCTGCCCGGTGGATGAATCTTGCAGCAGCACGGTCTTGCCGGTGGCCAGCTCGGCAGAGCCGTTGGGCGCTTTGACGCTGCCGAAGTTGTCGATCTCGTCTGCGGAAATAAGAAATACGTCGCCGTTCGTCGAGCCGATCTTGCCGAGGTTGACGACCCGGCGCGTCGAGGAGCCGGAGAACGTCAGCGCGCCGCCGCTCATGAACGCGGCATTCTCGACATCGAGCGTCGATGCCACGAAGCGGCCGCCCGTCGAAACGACGCCGTTCGCTCCGATGACAATGCCCTGCGGATTGATCAGATAGACGCTACCGGTGGCCGAAAGCTTGCCGAGAATGAACGACGTAGCGCCGCCCGTCACGCGGTTCAGCGTCGCGCCGTTGCCGTTGTCGAACACGACGCGATTGCCGCTGTCGATCGAAAAGCGGGTCCAGTCGATCACGCCGCTGCCCGACGTTTGATTGATAGTCAGTGACGTTCCGTTTCCCGTGATCGATCCGCCACCCGCGACGAAGCGGCCGCCGCTTGGCAGCGTACCTGCGTTCGCCAGTGCCGAGATGCCGAACAACATTGCCATGGCAGACCGAATCGCCGACGCCATGAGCGTCGGACCAACAACCTGCGAGTTCACGTCGGACATGCGCGTCATAAGCCCACCGTCAGTTCGATCAGACTTCTAGCAATAGGGAAACGCGGCAATGCATGGAGATGCCCCGGAGGCGTGTCACGGTTCTCGAGTGTCAATAATTATTAGACGAATGGCGCTATCGGCCGCAGGTAGACATTCGGACAAGATCTCGTGCTTTTGCGCCAGGGCCGCCGGGGCAGGGCACCGGCGCGGATAGGGAATAAGCGGGAATAGCCGGGAACCGGGAATCGACCGGAATAGGGAATCGGCTCCGGCCATGGATGGGAGGCGCGAGGCGGTGCTTGCGGCCGACGACGAACTAGGTTCCGACGAGGGAAAATTCGAAGCGCATCGAGTCGATGCCCAATGCGAAACGACCCGGCCGCTTATACGGCCGGGTCGTCGAAGTGCGACTGGTGTAACGCTGACTTGCAGCTCGAAACGACGCGTGCGGCGCGCTTCGGCTCGTGAAACGAACTTACTGCGCAGCGGCGGCTTGCAGGCCCTTGACGGCAGCAGCCAGGCGGCTCTTATGGCGAGCGGCCTTGTTCTTATGAACGATCTTCTTGTCGGCGATGATGTCCATCGTCTTGGACGACGCGCGGAGAAGCTCCGCCGCCTTGGCTTGGTCGCCGGCTTCGATCGCCTTGCGGACAGCCTTGACCGCCGTGCGGTACTTCGAGCGCAGGGCCGAGTTATGCGAGTTCGCCTTCGCGGCCTGACGGGCGCGCTTGCGTGCTTGTGCGGAGTTAGCCATGAGAGTTCCTTGTCCTGTACTGTTTCGGCGCCCGGCCGGTGAAGCCGATCGAGTGCCGCTTTTGGTCCAAACCTCCGGAAGCGATTGCCCGGAAGTGCAAAAACATCGGCGAAGCGTGCTCGTGGTTTTCGCGAATGTGCCGCGAACACGGCGCCTAGCCCACTAGTGGCCGACGCCCGCCGTTGGGTCCTTAGCGTTCTTAGCCGGCCTCTCGGCCAGCAGCCTTGGCCGGCCAAAACGAGGAAAGGCCGGCTTGTGGCTCGGGCTTGTGGCTCGAGGTCGAGCTTCGAAACGCGCGAGTATAGCAACAAAATCAGGCACCTGGCAAGCACGGGGTGGGCCGACGTCTTTGAAACCTGCCACGACCGGCAGCGGACCGGTAGCGGACCGGTAGCGATACGACCGACCGGTCCTCGATACGGGCGGCCGGGCCGCCTGTGTCGGCCGGTGTCCGCCGGTGTCCGTATAATACCTGCCCCATGAATCTCTTCCGAGCCCTGCTGACGGTCAGCGGCTTCACGTTGCTGTCGCGCGTGACCGGTCTGGCCCGCGAAACGCTGATCGCCCGTGCGTTCGGCGCCAGTCAATTCACCGACGCGTTCTACGTCGCCTTTCGGATCCCGAACCTGCTGCGGCGCTTGTCCGCCGAAGGCGCGTTCTCGCAGGCGTTCGTGCCGATCCTTGCCGAATTCAAGAGCCAGCAAGGGCATGACGCGACCAAGGCGCTCGTCGACGCCATGTCGACGGTTCTCGCTTGGGCGCTCGCCGTCCTCTCGCTGCTCGGGGTGGCAGGCTCGTCGTGGGTTGTCTACGCCGTGGCGTCGGGGCTGCGCGCCGATGGGCAAGCCTTTGTGCTTGCAACGGCGATGACGCGGATCATGTTTCCGTACATCATCTTCATTTCGCTGACGACGCTCGCCGCCGGCGTGCTCAACACCTACGGCAAGTTCTCGCTGCCCGCGTTCGCGCCGGTGCTGCTCAACATCGTCTTCATCATCGCGGCCGTTTTTGTCGCGCCGCATATGAAGGTGCCCGTCTACGCGCTCGCATGGGCCGTCATCGTCGGCGGCGTGCTGCAGTTCCTCGCGCAGCTTCCGGCGCTAGGAAAGATCGACATGGCGCCGCGTATCGGGCTGAACCCGTTTGCCGCGCTGGCGCACCGCGGCGTCAAGCGCGTGCTCGTCAAAATGGTGCCCGCGACGTTCGCCGTCTCGGTTGCGCAGCTCAGCCTCATCATCAATACGAATATCGCGTCGCGCCTCGGCCCGGGCGCCGTCTCTTGGATTTACTACGCCGATCGGCTCATGGAATTTCCGACGGCCTTGCTCGGCGTCGCACTCGGCACGATCTTGCTGCCGAGCCTGGCGAAAGCGCATGCCGACGAAGACCCGCACGAATATTCGTCGCTGCTCGATTGGGGGTTGCGGGTCACCTTTTTGCTTGCCGTGCCGAGCGCACTCGCGCTATTTTTCTTTGCCGAACCGCTCACGGCGGCTCTGTTCGACTACGGCCGCTTCGACGCCCACTCGGTCGTCATGGTCGCACGGGCGCTGGCCGCCTATGGCGTCGGCCTGATCGGGCTCATCCTCATCAAGATTCTCGCGCCGGGCTTCTACGCCAAGCAGGACATCAAGACTCCGGTGAAGATCGGCATCGCCGTGCTCGTCGTCACGCAGCTATCGAACTACGCATTCGTGCCCGTGCTGGCGCATGCCGGCTTGACGCTGAGCGTCGGGCTCGGTGCTTGCGTCAACGCTTCGTTGTTGTTCATCGGTTTGCGTCGGCGCGGGATCTATACGCCGTCGAGCGGGTGGCTGCGCTTTCTGGTGCAATTGGCGGGAGCATCGTTGATGCTCGCCGGCGCGATGCATTGGTGCTCGATCAGTTTCGACTGGATCGGCCTGCATGCGCGGCCCGCCGCGCGCATTGCGCTGCTTGCCGCCTGTCTCGTTCTGTTTGCCGCGCTATATTTCAGTATGCTTGGGTTGATGGGCTTCAAATACGCATACTTCAGAAGGCGTGCCAAGTGACGGCCATGACATCCGTTCTCGATTACTTCGCCACCCTCGTTGCCGACGACGACAGCCTGCCGCTCACGGAGACGGCAATCTCGCTCGCGCAGGATGCGTACCCCGATCTCGATCTCGAAGGTGTGCTCGCCGAGCTCGACGAACTCGCGCTGCGTTTGAGGCGGCGCTTGCCCGCAGGCGCCGATCTGGCCGAAAGAATCGGCGCGCTGAATCGCTTCTTCTTCCGCGAACTCGGCTTCGCCGGCAATCTCAACGACTACTACGACCCCGACAACAGCCATCTGAACATCGTCGTGAAGCGTAGGCGCGGGATTCCGATCTCGCTGGCGGTGCTGTATCTGGAACTCGGCGAGCAAATCGGGGTGCCCGTGAAGGGCGTATCGTTCCCCGGGCACTTCCTGCTGCGCGTCACGCTGCCCGAAGGCGACGTCATGCTCGATCCGACGACGGGGCAGTCGCTCTCCGAAGCGCGGATGGTCGATATGCTCGAGCCGTACATCTCGCACACGGAGCAGTCGGTCGGCAATGCGCTGCGCTTGCTGCTGCAGCCGGCTGCACCGCGCGAGATCGTCGCGCGGATGCTGCGCAACCTGAAGGCCGTCTACCTACAGACGGAGCGCTGGCAGCGGTTGCTGGCGGTGCAGCAGCGCCTCGTGATTTTGCTGCCCGAGAGTATCGAGGAAGTCCGCGATCGAGGCTTCGCTTACGCGCGGCTCGATTACCTGCGGCCGGCGCTCGAAGATCTCGAGCGCTATCTCGACGACCGTCCCGACGCCGAAGACGCGACGACGGTCGAGTCGCAATTGAACGAACTGCGTCAGCGTACCGATCACGGCGAGCGCTGACCGGCGCCCGGCGGGCCGTTTACTTCGGCTGCATCCGAATCGCGCCGTCGAGGCGAATCACTTCGCCGTTGAGCATCGGGTTGTCAAAGATTTGCTTGACGAGCATCGCATACTCGCCCGGTTTGCCGAGCCGCGAGGGGAACGGCACCATCGCGCCGAGCGAATCCTGCACTTCCTTGGGCATGCCGAGCAGCATGGGCGTTTCGAAGATGCCGGGGGCGATCGTCATCACGCGGATCGCACTGCGGGACAGATCACGTGCGACGGGCAGCGTCATGCCCGCGACACCGCTCTTGGAAGCCGCATAAGCGGCTTGTCCGATTTGTCCGTCGAAAGCCGCGACCGAGGCCGTGTTGACGATCACGCCGCGTTCGCCGTTTGCATTGGGCGCGTTCTTTGCCATCTCGGCGGCCGCGAGCCGGAGCATGTTGAACGTGCCGATCAGATTGATTTCGATCGTGCGCTGGAATTTGTCGAGCGGATGGGGGCCGTCTTTGCCCACGGTCTTGATGGCGGGGGCGACGCCCGCGCAGTTCACGAGCCCGACGAGCGGGCCGAGCCGCGTCGCGGCCTCGACTGCCTGCTTGGCATCGGCTTCGCGGCTCACGTCGCATTTGACGAAGACACCGCCGAGTTCGCTCGCGAGCTGATTGCCTGCATCTTCGTTCAAATCGGCGATCGCGACCTTGCCGCCGTGTTCGGCAAAAAGGCGTGCCGTTGCCGCGCCGAGACCGGACGCGCCGCCGGTGACCAAAAATGCGTTGCCGCGAATCTCCATGCTCAAGCTCCTTTCGTTTTCAAGAGGGGGGGCATTCCCGTGGCCATGACGGCTCGTGACCGGTTGGCGTACGGGAGCCGACGATTGTAATCGTTCGGGGGGATAAAAAACTGCCCCTGAGGGAAGGCCGTATGGCTAAGGATCTTCACCCGGATGTAGCTGCGGCGCGGAAAACCGCGACACTTGCGCCGCGGCAACCCTCTCGGCCGATTTGAAGCCCCAAAAGAAAATCCCCCACATGAGTTGCCGGTTTGCGCCGGGCCCCGAGGTGAGGGACGTATTGTGGTCGGCGATATCGGCGATATCGGCGATGTCGGCCGATTGCAAGCCAAATTTGTACAACGACAAGCATCCGCCCGAGGGGACGGGCGACGGGCACTTGGCGGCCTACCGCGCGTTATTCGCGTTATCTCAGCGCGTCGAACACGCGCTGACGAATTTCGTCGACGCTGCCCAGGCCCAAGATGCGCCGGTATTGCGGCGCGCTCAGACCGTTTTCGACACCGCGTTGCGCCCATTGCTGGTAGTAGTCGATGAGCGGCTTCGTTTGCGAGACATAGACGTCGAGACGTTTCTTCACCGTCTCTTCCTTGTCGTCGTCGCGTTGGATCAGCGGCTCGCCCGTGACGTCATCCCTGCCTTCGACTTTCGGCGGATTGAATTTGACGTGATAGGTGCGGCCCGATTGGGGGTGCGTCCGGCGGCCGCTCATGCGAACGATGATCTCGTCGAACGGCACGTCGATTTCGAGCACGTAATCGATCGCGACACCCGCTTCCTTCATCGCTTCCGCCTGCGGCAGCGTGCGCGGGAAACCGTCGAACAGATACCCGTTCTTGCAATCGGCCTCGCGTAGCCGCTCCTTGACGAGGTTGATGATGAGCGCATCGGGCACGAGCTCGCCTGCATCCATGAACCGCTTGGCCTCGACACCGAGCGGCGAGCCGGCCTTGACTGCCGCGCGCAGCATGTCACCGGTCGAGATCTGCGGAATCCCGAATTTTTCTTTGATGTAGTTAGCCTGGGTGCCCTTGCCGGCGCCCGGCGCGCCCAACAGGATCAAACGCATGCTGTTCTCCGAATCGTATGTGAATGCTGCGGCGCGAAAAGCAAACGCAATATGCCAATGGCAACATGCTTCCAATCGTCGCGTCGGAGGCGGCGCAGAGGCGCATCGGCCTACCCTCGGGGGCTTGCCGCGTCATTGAGGACGACGCGCGGGCCGCCGGGGGCGACAAAGCAGACGAACGGGAACCTGAAGCGAATAGTGCGAATGCTCGCGCAATCGGCCCTGATTATGCCATGCGGCGTTAGGTCTTCGACAGGAAAAGCTGCCGCACGCGCTCGAGATCGGCCGGCGTGTCGACGCCCGGTGCGGGCGCCTCGTGGGTGACGCGCACCGCGATGCGCTCGCCGTGCCACATGGCGCGCAGTTGCTCGAGCATCTCGGCTTGTTCGATCGGCGCCTGGGCAAGCGTCGGATACGTGCGTAGAAAACGTGCGCGATAGGCATAGAGGCCGATATGCCGCAGGACCGCATCGGCAGGCGGCACCGGCATCGCGGCGACGTCGATCGCCCGCGTGCCGCATTGCGGCCCGTACGCGTCGCGCAGCCAGGGAATCGGCGCACGCGAAAAATAGAGCGCAACGCCGCGGGCATCGAGCACGACCTTCACGACGTTCGGATTGAAGACGTCGGCGGCATCGGCGATCGGGTGCGCGGCCGTGGCGATCGCGCAGTCGGGATGACGCGCGAGGTGCGACGCTACGTCGCGCACGAGTGCCGGGTCGATCAGCGGCTCGTCGCCCTGCACGTTGACGACGATCGTGTCGTCGGCCAGGCCGAGCCGCGTCGCGACTTCGGCGAGCCGGTCGGTGCCCGACGGGTGATCGGCACGCGTGAGCAACGCCTCGAATCCATGCGTTTGCGCGGCTTGCAGCACACGCGGATCGTCGGTGGCGATCAGCACGCGCTGCGCACCCGCTTCGCGAGCGCGTTGCGCCACGCGCACGACCATCGGCTTGCCGGCAATGTCGGCAAGCGGTTTTTCAGGCAAGCGGGTCGAGGCAAGGCGGGCGGGGACGACTGCGACGAAAGGCGGCGCGTCGTGACGGGCGGTGGCGGTCATCTCGGTGCGAAAACGGAGCGGTGCAAACGGGGGCGATGCGCGTCGTGTCTTACGCGACGCCTGTCGGATCGAGCGGCTCGACCGGCGTGCCTTCAACGGTCTGACGCGCTTCGTCGACGAGCATGACGGGGATGCCGTCGCGAATCGGATAGGCCAGCTTGTCGGCGTGGCAGATGAGCTCTTGCTGGGCGCGGTCGTAGGTGAGCGGCCCCTTGCAAATCGGGCAAACGAGGATTTCAAGCAGGCGAGCGTCCACGGAGTTTCTCCACAACCAGAGCAATGAGGCGAGCGGGAAGCGTGGCTTCGACCGGGACGACCCAGATGCGAGCGTCACGCCAAGCGCTCAATTTTACTGCATCCTTCTCGGTCACCAGGATCGCGTCCACCGGTTCGTCGATAAACGGGTTGTCGCGAAACGCGTAGTGATCGGGTAACGGGCGCGTGATCGGCGCGAGGCCGGCGGCGCGCAGCGTCGCAAAGAAACGCTCGGGCGCACCGATGCCGGCGGCGGCCAGCACGCGGGTGCCGGCAAACTGCGCGAGCGGGCGCCGCAGGCTCGGTTCGCCCAGATGCCATGCCTCGCCGGGCATAAGCGTGAGCGCGAACGTGTCGGGCCACGCCGGCAGCGCGCGCTCGAACGGGTTGTTGACGAGCGTGGCGTCGCGGCGCCGCGAAAGCGGTTCGCGCAGCGGCCCGGCAGGCAGCAGGAAGCCGTTTCCGGCCAAGCGCTGATCGAACACCACGAGTTCGACGTTGCGCGCGAGCCGGTAATGCTGCAAGCCGTCGTCGCTGACGATCACGTCGACGTCGACGTGCGCTTCCCGCAGCGCATTCGCGCAAGCGACGCGATCGCGCGCGACCCAAACGGGCGCACTCGTGCGGCGCGCGATCAGCACCGGCTCGTCGCCGGCTTGCGCGGCCGACGAGGCCGACGTGACGGGACGCGGCTCGCCGTCCTTGGACCCATATCCGCGCGAAACCACACCCGGCGTGAAGCCCGCCGCGCGCAGCGCCTCGACGAGCGCAATGACGGTGGGCGTTTTGCCGGTGCCGCCGACCGTTACGTTGCCGACCACGATGACAGGTACGCCCACCGCCACTTGCTTGCGCCAGCCGAGCGCGAACGTGGCGCGCCGGATTGCGGCGATTGCGCCGAACAGGCCGGCGAGCGGCGTCAAGGCCCATGCGAATGCGCCGCGGCGCTGCCATTCGCGCGTGACGTAGGCTTCGGCGTGTGCTTTGAGGCGGTCGGCCAAGCGATTCATAGTGCGAGGTCGTCGGGTTATCGAAAGATCGGAGGATGAGCCCGACACTGTAGCGTGCCCTGCAACAGAGCGGCAAGCGGCCGGCGGCTCGGACGCCCATGCTGACGGATGCCGCACCCTCGTGACGCGCCTGTGGATAACTCTGTGAAGAACTTCCGTCAACGCGAGCCGGAAGGCCGATAAATCAAGCGTCCCATCGGTCGCGTCCAATGTTATGTTGAGAAATATTGATTGAAAATCAGCTACTTAGGATGCTTCTTCGCGCTTTCCAGCGGTTCTCCCCAGTATCTAACGCCATCGGGCATGACGCCTCGCTATGTGGGAAACCTTGCACGAAATGGTGCGCGCACTGGACGTGGGCCGCGCGGCGGTCTATCGTCTGAGCGGCCAAAAATAAGGTTCCGCATGCCATCTCGCTCTCCCTTTCCCCCCGGCGGCTCGAACTCGCCGCTGCCCGCCAGCTCGTTCGAGACCGACGTGGCCGTGCCCGTCTCGGTACTCAATCGTGCGATCGGCACGATGCTCGAGCGCTCGTTTCCGCTCGTTTGGGTGGCGGGCGAGGTATCGAACTTCACGCGGGCGGCGAGCGGCCACTGGTACTTTTCGATCAAGGATGCGCAAGCGCAGATGCGTTGCGTGATGTTTCGCGGCCGCGCCCAGTACGCAGAGTTCTTGCCGCGCGAAGGCGACAAGATCGAAGTGCGCGCGCTCGTCACGATGTACGAGCCGCGCGGCGAGTTGCAATTGAATGTCGAGGCCGTGCGGCGGACCGGGACGGGCCGGCTCTACGAGGCATTCTTGAGGCTCAAGGCGCAGCTCGAGGCGCAGGGGCTGTTCGAGCCGGAGCGCAAGCGGCCGCTGCCGGCGCATCCGCGAGCGATCGGCATCGTGACGTCACTGCAGGCCGCGGCACTGCGTGACGTACTGACGACGCTCGCACGCCGTGCGCCGCATATTCCCGTCATCGTCTATCCGGCGCCCGTGCAAGGCGCGGGTGCGAGCGAGAAGCTCGCCGCGATGGTCGAGACGGCGAACGCGCGCCGCGAGGTCGACGTGCTGATCGTTTGTCGTGGCGGCGGTTCGATCGAAGATCTTTGGTCGTTCAACGAAGAAGGGCTCGCGCGTGCGATTGCCGCGAGTGCGCTGCCGATCGTGAGCGGGGTCGGGCATGAGACCGACGTCACGATCGCCGATTTCGCGGCCGACGTGCGCGCGCCGACCCCCACCGGCGCCGCCGAGATCGTGAGTCCGCAACGCACGATGCTGTTGCGCGAGCTCGATCACCGCACCGCCGCACTCGCGCGCGGCTTCGGGCGGCTCATGGAGCGGCGTGCGCAGCAACTCGATTGGCTCGCGCGTCGACTCGTGAGCCCGGCTGAGCGCTTGCGCCGGCAACGCGCGCATCTGCAACAACTACAGGCGCGCCTTGCTTCCGCGGGTGGGCGGCCCGTGCGCGACGCGCAGGCGCGCTTTGCGATCGTGCGGCTTTCATGGCGGCGCTGGCGCCCCGATCTCGCTGCGCCGCGCGCGGCGGTGGCCACGCTCGCGCAACGGCTCGATGCCGGCTTCGACCGCCAGCGCGAGCGTCGCGCGTCGCGTGTGGCGGCACTCGCGGCCCGGCTCGAGGTGCTGAGCCCGCGGCGCACGCTCGAGCGCGGCTACGCTGCGCTTATCGACGCGCAGACAGGGCGCGCCGTGCGCTCTCCCACCGCGCTCAAACGCGATCGGCTGCTCACCGTGCACGTCGCCGAAGGCTCCGTCGACGTCACGCTCAAAGACGTACAACCGAGGCTCGCCGACGGCTTCTGACCGACATCGACCGATGCGATGCCGGGCATCGTCGCCGGGCCCGTGCAATGCTGGGCGTCGATAGCCCGTCATCGGTCGATAACCCGCGATCGGTGCGACGAAATGCGCGTTGCGAGAGCATTTTTTACGCCGATTGCGGCGCGTGGCGTCAATGCTGCGCATAAAGGCCATCGGTTTGCGGGGTTATTCCAAGTCGCCTACAATCCATTGCTCTACCGCGTTAGCCGCCTACTTCCCCATAACACAGAAGGATCAGCACCATGGAACATACGCTCCCGCCGCTGCCGTACGCGAAGAACGCGCTCGCCCCGCATATGTCGGAGGAAACGCTTGAATTTCACTATGGCAAGCACCATCAAGCCTACGTCACGAACTTGAACAACCTGATCAAGGGTACCGAGTTCGAGAACCTGCAACTCGAAGAGATCGTCAAGAAATCGTCGGGCGGCGTCTTCAACAACTCGGCGCAAATCTGGAATCACACGTTCTTCTGGAACAGCCTGAAGCCGCAAGGCGGCGGCGCGCCGAGCGGTGCGCTGGGCGACGCGATCAGCGCCAAGTGGGGCTCGTTCGACGCGTTCAAGGAAGCGTTCTCGAAAGCAGCCGTGGGCAACTTCGGTTCGGGCTGGACATGGCTCGTGAAGAAGGCCGACGGCTCGCTCGACATCGTTTCGACGAGCAATGCCGCCACGCCGCTGACGACGGATGCCAAGGCGCTGTTGACGATCGACGTGTGGGAACACGCTTACTACATCGACTACCGTAATGCGCGTCCGAAGTTCGTCGAAGCGTATTGGAGCCTCGTCAACTGGGACTTTGCTGCGAAGAACTTCGCATAAGGTCCTGTTGCATGAATAAGGGCCCTCGAACGGAGGGCTCGGGTCGTAGACGAACCCTCGCCACGTGCGAGGGTTTGTTTTTTTGGGGCTGAGTGACGAGTGAATGCTCCCGGACGGGCGCGCAGCTTATCGTGCACGGCTAGTCCGCGCTAGCTTTCATATTTTTGACGCTTCAATGACGGAGCTGACGAGTTGCAACGGCTTATCGTCGAGCGCTTGACAGGATTTTTCGGGTGCGTATATTGAGCCGCCAATCGGATTGCGAAGAATTGCGGATTCGGTTGATTGAAATTTGACTGGCAGTCAAATTTCTTATTGGAAATCAACCTGGTCAGGGCAATTCCGGTCGCTCCATTCGCTAACATTTCAGTCGACGGAGGCTTTCCATATGCAAAAGCGTGTCGTTCTCGCGCTCGTAAGCGGGTTGTTCATGACAGCCATGCAGCCGAGTTTTGCCGCCGGTGCGGGCCACCCGTTCGACGGCAATTGGGTACATCAATATTCGTGCAACGACTACCATATGACCCCCGACGACGTGAAGCTTTGCAAGAAGGATGGTACGGCTGACTCGTTCGAACTCGACAACCTGACGCAGGAAGGGGATCGTATCTGCGGCTCGCACGTGGCCACGGGAAACTTGACGAAGCGCATCGATGAATGGGACGCTGGGGCATCGATTAACGGCATCGTCAAGGGTGGTGTGGCGAAGGTCCGTTTCAAGAGCTCGCTATCCGATGACGAAAATGACTTTGGCGAGGCGACGCTCAAACGCGTTGGCGATACGCTCGTGTGGACGAAGACCAAAGGATTGAAAGGCGAGGACTGGTTTCCCGACAAGGCGGTACTGTCGCGTGCCGGAGGTAAGCCGCGGTATGAGCCGATGCATTGCAGCGAGCAACCGGGAGCGCAATGACGATTGCCGGCCTCGCCTCGGGGTGACAGGGCGATAAAGATCTAGACGAGCCTATTGACGAAGGGAACATCCATAGGCGCGCTTATCGCATTTTTGAAGCAAAAAACAACATGCCGTCCAATTTCGGTTCAAAATATGAAGCGGTTCTCGTCTCGGGCATCCGTACGATGTTCTTTTATACGGAAATCGCAGCGAATGTCGAAAAGACGACAAGCTTTTCAGATGCGACCTTAGACAAGAGCACGTATTCGTTCGGCGTCCTGCAGTTTGACGTCGGGAATAATTCTGCAGCTCGTACGTTTCTGGCGAGCATTGGATTCAAGGATGACGAGATCAAATTGCTGTCGAAGCAAGGGAGCATTCCTGCGTCGGTGCTCCAAGGTTACAACGACAAGTTGAAGAGCCACGAGAGCGCATTGCAGGACTTTACGGACGCTCAAATTCGCGGCTACGTTCAGAAGCTCGATTCACTGATCGACTACGTAAAGGCCAGGAATCCCGTCGCCGCGGACGCCGTCCTAAACGATCCGAATCTTCAGCTTTCGCTGGTGGACTACATGAATCAACTCCGCCTCTCGGGCATGAACGACAAGAATCCACCGGCCAATTCGATGCTTGCCTATTTGTGCGGCGAGCAAGTGAGCTTAGCTGGCGGCAAGCTTCAGATCAAAACAGCGCCAACCGTCGACGACATCCAGGCGTTCATCGACGACTCGACATTTGGACGGCGTCACGCGAAAGCCGACGACACGCGCATGAAAGCCTACAACCTGGCGATCTATCAAATCGCGACGTCTCCCACATCGGTTTTCAACACCGCGAATACGGCCGCGACTCCGGCGGTGGTTCTCGCCCAGGCTCAGCAGCAAAGCGCAAATGCGGCGCCAGCGCTGGCGCCAGCCTCGCCGTCGCGCCCGAGAATGTAGCCGTCCTATCGGGCTAGCATCCGGCGCGACGCGTCGGTGCGGCCAGACCGATCAAAGCGTCGTGCGCCGTGCAACATCGGCCAGCGCAACACGATCGGTCAACACGTCGTCGATGAGCCCGTATTCTTTCGCCGCCGCCGCCGACATGAAATTGTCGCGATCGGTATCTTTGGCGATTTGCTCGACCGGTTGGCCCGTCCGCTCGGCGAACACTTGATTGAGCCGTTCGCGCAGGAACAGCACTTCTTTGGCTTGAATTTCGATGTCGGCTGCCGTACCTTGATTGCCACCCGACGGCTGGTGGATCATGATGCGCGCGTTCGGCAGCGCAAAGCGTTTTCCTTTTGCGCCGGCAGCGAGCAAGAACGCCCCCATGCTTGCCGCGAATCCGGTGCAGAGGGTCGAGACTTGCGGTTTGACGAACTGCATCGTGTCGTAGATCGCGAGGCCGTCATACACTGAGCCGCCCGGCGAGTTGATGTAAAAGAAAATATCCTTGTCGGGGTTCTCGGATTCGAGAAACAGCATTTGCGCGACGATGAGGCTCGCCGTTTCGTCGGTGACGGGGCCTACGAGAAATACGATTCGTTCGCGCAGCAAGCGGGAATAAATATCGTAGGCGCGCTCGCCCCGGCCCGATTGTTCGATGACGGTCGGTACGAGCTGGCTGTAAGGGTAAGAAGGCATGACGCTCCTCGCATGGAGATCGACGATGACCGCCGATCGAGCATACTCCTCGCAAGCGGTCCCTGCTTTCATGACGCGCGGGTTGGTGAAGATGTGACGTCGCGACGGCGATATAACCGTGCCCCCATGTGCAGACGAAAACTTTCGGGGTGCGCGTCACATCGGTCAGTGCTCGAACGTCAATATGATGGAGGCGCGAGGCGCGCCGCAAGCTCGACTTTGGGAGCCAATTCAATGACGCAAGAAGAAAAAGACAAAACATCGGGTTTCGAGGCCGCTCGCGCGCGGCTCACGTCGATCGCCTATCGCATGCTCGGCAGCCGGGCCGAAGCCGAGGACGTCGTCCAAGACGCGTGGCTGAAGTGGCATGCCGCGGCCGAAAGTGAATTCAATACGCCGCTCGCATGGCTGACGACGGTCACGACGCGGCTCGCAATCGATCGGATTCGGCGCCTGCAATCCGAACAGGCGGCGCGGGCTAGCGAATGCTTGATTCAGCCGTGGCTCGACGAATTCGCCCCGTCGGCGGAGGACGAGGTGCTGCGTGCATCGTCGGTGTCGGAGGCCGTGGAGATGCTGTTCGATCGCCTGTCGCCCGACGAGCGCGCGGCATTCGTATTGCACGAGGCGTTCGATTTCGACTATGCGCAGATTGCCGAAGTCGTGGGCAAGACGCCGGCGCATTGCCGGCAACTCGCGCATCGCGCGCGGCAGCGTTTGGTCAGCGGGCAAGAAAGCGGGGCAAATGCAAAGCGCCGCGACGTCGCCGCGGCCGAAGCGTCTCGCGCGGGCAGCGTCGAGCACTTGCGCAAAACGCTTCACGGCGCGGATGCCGCGGGCGCGATGCAGTTGTTTGCCGATGGGGAGATGGCCGTTGCCGCCGCGGTGAGTGTCGTCGGCGGGCCTCTGCGTGTTGCTGCGCCGCTCGTTGATGATGCTTCGGCGTTCGCCGAGGGCGCCGCGCTCGATGCTTACGCGCTGCCGCCCGATTGGGGGGCAGCGCTTGCGCTCGCACGTGACTGTGAAATCGTGGGGATCCTACGCTTCGTCCCGACGCGGACATGCGCGGGCGGCCGTATCGGCCACATCGAATTCGCGACGGGCGGCGCCGAGGTGGACGAGCTCAACTGCCGCTTTGGATCGCGTGCGATTGCGCGATTGCTGGCACGGATCGCCAAGCCCCAGTCGACGGCAAGCGCCTGCACAGCCTGAGCGCCGACGTCTTCCCCTCGGATTCTTATCTTCCTTCGTCTCGTCGACGAACGTCTGCCGCCTGACGATCTGATTCGGCCGTTCCTTTTTGTCGAATTCTTCCTGGCGCGAACCGCGACACCGCGCGATGCAGTTTTTCTTCAAGCCTTCGACGCATTGCGCCTGCGCATCACCGCTTCCCGCCAATCCCCTCATCGTCGATGCGACGCAGCTTCCCAATCGATATCGACGCAAAGCACCTGCAGCCCATGCACCGTTTGCGCGGCAATCGATGCCGTCACGCACAAGTGCGCTTCGTTGAGCGAGAGATACGGCGCGGTGACGTGCACGGGCCCCGGAGCGCGAACAGCCTCGATGAAGTAAGGACGATGGGCCCAGTTCGCGCCTTCCGAATGCAGCAGCGGCCGAAAGCGTTTCGCGCGCCGCGAGACGCGCCCGCTCGGCACGACGTTGTCGCCGATCTGCCGTCCCTGCGCGTCGAGCACGAAGCAGCGCGCCGTATCGGGCAGCGCGAGCAACGCGTCGCATGCCGTCTCGACCGGCGTGCCCGCGACGAAACGCGAGCACGCCTCATCGAGCGACTTCACGTACGGCGCGAGGCGTTGAGCCTGAACGCGCTCGCGCGCTGCGATGCGCTTGCGCAAGGCCGCCGACAAAGCATCGATGAGTCCCGCCGCCGCCTGCGGCTCCGCCGGCTCGGCGCTCGGCCCGGCGAAATAGCTGCCTTGCACGAAGTCGACGTTGCACTCGAGCGCGATCAAAGCGTCGCGCTCGGTCGCGAGTCCACCCATCAGCACGAGCTGCCCCGATTCGTGCAGCAGCGAGACGAGCCCCGGTAGGACGCGTTCGAAGTGCGAGTGCTCACTCGCTTGCGCGAGGATGCCGCGATCGAGCGAGACGATGTCCGGATGCAAGTGCCAGACGCGATCGATGTTCGAATGCTTCGCACCGAAGCCGCCGAGCGCGATCAGAAACCCCGATTTGCGCAGGCCGTCGACGATTTCGGCGAAGCGGCCCGTCTCGCCGCCGGCTTGCTCGGGCACTTCGAGCACGACGCGCTGCGGCGACAGGCCCAGCGTCTTGAGGTTCGCGAGCAAGGCGTCGCCGTAGCTCGTGTCCATCAGCGCAGCCGGATGCAAGCTCAGAAAGAGCCATTCGTCGTGACCGTCGATCGCGCTGAAGTTGCCGAGATGGAGCGATTCGGCAAGCCGCCCGAGCTCGAGCAGATCGCCGCGCCGCGCGGCTTGCGCAAAAACATCGCGCGAAGGCACCTGACGCCCTTGCTCTTCATGCGCGCGCAACGAGGCGTGGTAACCGATCGCGCGGCGATGCGAGACCGAGAACACCGGCTGAAACACACTGAACACGGTGTAGCCGCCATAGGCGACGGTGCGGCGGCTGCCCGCATCGTCCGCGACGGAACGAGGCGGTTGAAAGCCGGGAGGATCGAGTTCGATCATGCTCATTGGAATCGGACGGAGATGAAAACAGGCGTCGCGATGCGACAGCACTTACTGTACAGCCGCTAACTGTACAGCATATGACAGCAAGATCCATGCGCAATGCCGAAGCGCTGTGCACCGGCCCGCAGCGCACCTGTAGCCGACTTTGCGAGACACAGGCGCACAGCGTTGGTGCCGCCGCGGCCCCATCTCGGCGCGAATGCGGCTGTCTTCGAGCGTGCCTTTGCACGCGACCATGCGTCAAGCGATCAATGCGCGCTCGCGCACGCCGGGCGTGTCGTCGATCGGTGCAAGTTGCGCCGCGCGCGCGAAGAACGCCTGAGCGCGGCGGTCTTGCGCGTAGGCCGCGTTGATGCGAATCCACGGGCTCGGTTCGCCGTGCGGACGGAAGTAACTGCCCGGCGCGATCGTCACGTCGCACGCGGTCGCGCAGTCGCTCAGCCATCGCGGATCGTCCACGTGCGGTAAGCGTGCCCAGACGAACTTGCCGCCGGCCGGCGGCGCGAACAACTGCCAACCGTGCGCGTCGAGCGTGCGCGTGGTTGCGCCGAGCGCATCGGTCATGCGACGGCGCAGCCGCTCCAAGAACTTGCGGTAGGCGCCGCGCTCGAGCATCGTCAGCGCGACCGCTTCGGCGAACAGCGATCCGCTGATGCTCGTGAGCATTTTGATGTCGCCGAGATCCTTGACGATCTTGCGGCTCGCGGCGATGAAGCCGATGCGCAACGACGAGGACAAGGTCTTCGACAGCCCGCCGATATAAACGACGCGTTCGAGCTGATCGAGCGCGGCCAGGCGATCGGTCGTCTCCGCTTGAAAGTCGGCGTAGATGTCGTCTTCCACGATCGTGAAATCGTACTCGTGTGCGAGTTGCAACAAGCGAAACGCGACGGCCGGCGCCACGACCGTCCCGGTCGGATTGTGAAAAACCGTGTTGACGAAGACGGCGCGTGGGCGATGCCGCTTCAATTCGGCCTGCAAAACCTCGATGTCGGGTCCCGAAGCCGTGCGCGGAATGCCGACGACATTGACGCCGTGCAACTTTAGGAGTCCGAACAAATTGTAGTAGCCGGGGTCTTCGACGAACATGGTGTCGCCTGCTCGCAGCAGGTAGCGCACGATGAGATCGATGGCTTGGCTCGCGCCGAACGTGATCAAGATCTGCGAGAGGTCGGCACGGATTCCGAACGGCGCGATGCGAGCCTGCAAATGTTCGCGTAGCGCGGCGTTGCCGAGCGGCGTCGCGTAGTCGATCAGCGAGCTGTGATCGGTGCGTGCGACATGGCGCACCGCCTGCGCGATGGCGTCCATGTCGCGCCACGCTTCGGGGATGAAGCCGCTGCCGAGCTTGAGCGTATCGCCAGGGTGATTGAACTGCTCCAGGATGTAGTTCGATTCCCCCTCGGCACGACGCGGGTCCGACGCGCCGCAGCGGTCGAGGGCCGCGTGAGCGCGCGCGCTCACGTAGAAGCCGGAGCCATGGCGCGATTCGATCAAGCCGAGCGAGACGAGCCGGTCGTAGGCCTCGATCACGGGAAATCGGCTGATGCAGCAATCTTGCGCAAGCTGTCGGATCGACGGCAACTTAGCGCCCGCATGCGCTTCGCGCGAGCGTATCCAACCGTCCATCGCCGCGACGATCTGTTCGGTCATCGGCACGCCGCTGTCGCGATCGATCTCGATCTTCATTGCCCGCCTCCAACTGTTCGGTATTCCAACTGAACAGTCTTGATAAAACTGTTCAGTACTGTGCATGTGATTGTAGCCGTGACCTCGCAATAATGCATGCACGAAATATTGTTGAAGGAGTAGGGCGATGCGCGAGATCCGGACGTTCGAAATGGGATACGAGGAGCCTGCGACCGCGTGGCGTGTGGACCGTCCGCTCGTCGTCGAAGTGGCGCAAGGTGCGCTCTGGCTGACGATCGAGGGCGATGCCGAAGACTATTGGCTCGATTCCGGGCAGTCGTTCTTTTTGCCCGCGGGGGCGCGTGCTTGGATCGGCTCGGGGCGCGGCGACGTGCGCGTGACGGTGATGGGTGCGACGTGTCGGGCGATGACCAGCCGCCAACCGAAGCTGGCGTATCCGCGGCTGCCGGTACTGGTGCCGCGCTGGCGCCAGATCGCGGCATAAGATGCGCGCCGCTACCTCGGGGGAGAATCAGCGCGTGATTTCGTCGGGGCCGACGTAGCGCGCACGCGGTCGAATCAGTCGGCCATCTTCGAACTGCTCCATCGCATGCGCGATCCAGCCTACCGCGCGGCCGAGCGCGAACAGCGAGAACGCCGCACCCGGTGGTAGTGCGAGTACGCGCTCGAGGGCGGACAGCGAGAAGTCGACGGTGGGCGCGAGCCCCGTGGCATCGCGCGCGGCTCGCACGATCGAGTCGATATCGGCTAGGGCCTGACGCTCGGCACGCGTGGTCGCATACAGCGGCAGCATCTCAAGCAGCAGGGCCGCGCGCGGATCGCCGTTCGGATAGAGCAGGTGGCCGAAGCCGGGCAAGATCGTGCGCTGCCGTGCGTTCGTGCGCGCGAGTCGCGCGGCGACATAGCGATCGATATCGCCGGCTTCCCTCGCTTCGCGAAAGAACGCCGTGACCAGCATGGTTTCGCCGCAGTGGCGTGGCCCGGCCAGCGCCGCGAGGCCGCCCGTGACAGCGCCGACGAGATGCATGCCCGTGGACGCGATACACCGGACCGTGAAGGTCGATGCGTTCAATTCGTGATCGGCGCAGACGACCAGCGCCGCGCGCAGCAATTCCAGATGCCGACGATTGCGGACGTTCCAGGCTCGTGCGAGTTGCCGATGCAGCGGCTCGCGCGATGGAGCCGCTGCGGCGAGCGCCGCGGCGAGTACGCGCATCAGCATGACAGCGGTGTCGAGTTGGCCTTGCTTGTTCGACGCGAACAGGCGTGGTATCTGCCCCGCGGCCACGGGGAGCATCGCCAGCGCGCGCTCGTGCGGTGCGCTCGCGCGCGTCTCTTTGATCCAGGTGCGCCACGATGCCGGGGGGATCGGCGCATCGGGGGTGTCGTCGAAGCAGCCGCTGCCGCATTCCCATAACAGCGAGGCCGCTTCCTCGAGCGTAGCCGTGCGCGCGAACTCGATCGCGTCGTGCCCGCGATAAAGCAGACGGCCATCCGCGATCAACGTGATGCGCGACTCGAGCACGGGCACACCCCAATCGAGAACCTTTTGCGCGACCTTGCCCGCGCGCTTGCCGTCGGCCTTGCGGCGCGCGAGCCGGCGCACTTCGTCGGCCGCATAGAGGCGCCGCTTGCCGATCGCGTCAGGTGCCGAACGCAGCATGCCGCGGCTCACGTACGAGTACAGCGTCGGCACGCTGACGCCGAGGGTGGCGGCCGCTTCGGCCGCAGTCAAGTAAGTGGACATGGTCGCGAGGGTCGTCGAAAAGAAACCAAACAAATCAATATATGTTGATTATCAAAATCAAGATTGATCGACATTGAGCTCGATTTTAGACTCGTCGACATCACCATTTCGTTCTTTTCAGACTATGTCACCTCTGAGCGCGCTCGAACATCTCTGGTCTTTCGCCGGCTGCGATGCCGCGGCGTTGAACGATATTCGCCTCGTCGGCGCGGACCCGGGCTTGCCTTCCGTCTATCGCGTCGGCGCGCTTGCCAGTGCCGCGATCGGCGCTGCCGCGCTCGCCGCGTCCGAATGCCACCGGCTGCGCACAGGGTGTCGTCAGCGGGTCGAGATAGAACAACGACGCGCGCTCGCCGTATTTCGCAGCGAGCGGTATCTGCGTATCGACGACGGTGCCGCTGCGGAGTTGCGCGATCCTCTGATGGGGTTTTACGAAACGCGCGATGGGCGCTGGATTCAACTGCACACGAATTTTCCGCATCATCGGCGCGGCGTCGTCAATCTGCTCGACTGTGCCGACGATCATGCGGCCGTCAGCGAAGCGATCCGCGGCTGGGATGGTGCGGCGCTCGATCAGGCGCTCGCCGACGCCGGGCTATGTGCGGCATTGATTAGGAGTCCTGAAGAGTGGATGGTGCACTCGCAGGCCACGGCCCTCGCGGCGCTGCCGCTGTTCGAGATCGAACGGATCGGCGATGCTGCGCCGATCCCGATCGGTCGAGCGGCGAACGATGCGCTCGGCGCTTGGCCGCTCGGCGGCGTGCGGGTGTTGGACTTGAGCCGCATCATCGCGGGCCCCGTGGCGGGGCGCACGCTCGCGCAACATGGCGCCGACGTATTGGTCGTCAACGGGCCGCATTTACCGAACATTGCACCGCTCGTCATCGACAACGGCCGCGGCAAACGCTCGGCGCTGCTCGATTTGCGTCGCGAAGACGAACGGGCCACCCTGCAGGCACTCGTGCAGCGAGCCGACATCTTCTTGCAGGCCTATCGCCCCGGCGCATTGGCGGCGCGCGGTTTCTCGCCCGAGACGCTGGCGCGGATCAAGCCGGGCATCGTCTACGTGTCGATCTGCGCATACGGACACACCGGCCCATGGGCGCAGCGGCGCGGCTTCGACAGTCTCGTGCAGTCGGCGAGCGGCATCGCTTGGACCGAGCGCGCGGCGGCCGGCACGACGGCGCCCAAGCATCTACCGTGTCAGGCGCTCGATCACGCGACGGGATACCTCGCCGCTTTCGGTGCGATGGTGGCGCTGATGCGCCGATCGGTCGAAGGCGGTAGCTGGCACGTGCGCCTCTCGCTTGCGCAGACGGGCCGCTGGCTGCAGTCGTTCGGCACGCTCGCCGACGGCTGGCGCGCGCCGGACGTTCGGCTGGACGACGTGCGAGACCTGATGCAAACGATGGATTCGCCGTTCGGCAAAGTGTTGGCCGCAGCGCCTGCCGAGCGCATGTCGGCGACGCCGCCGCGATTCGATCGACCGCCCGTGCCGCTCGGCACGCACGCGGCGAGTTGGGAGGCTTAGCGCCTTGACGCGTGCGGTGCGCGACGCGTGACACGCGCCGTGTGCTCGGGCTACTTGCGCAGCTCGGCGACGAAATCGTAGTAGTCGTTGCGGCAGTAGGTGTCGGTCAACTCGATCGCGCGTTGATCGCCCGTATAGCCGATGCGCGTGATGAGCAGCAGGGCGTCGTGTGGCGCAATGCCCATTTGATGCGCGATTTCCTCGCTCGCATTGACCGCCCGAAAATGTTGCAGGGCGCGCACGATCGCAAGGCCGCGTTGCTCGAGATAGGTGTAGAGCGAATCGCCGATTGCGTGCGGATCGGGTATGACCGATGCGGGCAGCGTGGAATTCTCGACGGCCATGACGATGCCGTTGGCCAGCCGCAGGCGTTTCAGACGCGTAACGGCCGCGGCGGGCGACAACCCGAGTTGAATCACTTCGTCGCGGCTCGCGGGTTGAATCTCGCGGGAGATCCATTTCGAACTCGGCGTGAAGCCACGCCGGCGCAGCATCTCGCTGAAGCTCGACAGGCGCGAGAGCGGGTCGTCGTAGCGCGGCGTAATGAAGCTGCCCGCGCCTTGCGTACGGCGGATCAGCCCTTGCTCGACCAGTAGCGCGATCGCCTTGCGGGCCGTGATGCGGGACACGCCGAGCGCATCCGACAGCACGCGTTCCGAGGGCAGCGCTTCGCCGGCGTTCCAGCGATTCTCGTGGATGGCCTGGCCGAGCTTGCGCGCGAGCTGCAGGTAAAGCGGTGTGTCGTTGTCCGGGTCTGGGCGCAAATCGCGCCAACGGTCTTCCGAGGAAGCATTGTTCATGGAATATGCGCGGCGAGGGGCAAGCCGCAATTTTAAGTCATCGCGGCGTCGTCCGGGCCGGTTATCGGTGCGATCGGCCCCGGCGCGTGTGGCCTGATACCCGTCATTCGCGAACGAAAGCGCGGGCAAGGCCGGCCACGTCTAAACTGCATCTGCATCGCATGGTCAATCCTTGAAAGGGAGGCAGAGATGACGCGCGAGGACGCCTTCATCACGTTGCCCGATGGCGAGCGCATCGCTCGCTTAGGGCAAGGCACTTGGGAAATGGGCGAGCGAGCCGAGCGGCGCGCCGCCGAGATCGACGCGCTGCGTGCCGGCATCGAACTCGGCATGACGTTGATCGACACCGCAGAAATGTACGGCGACGGAGCGACGGAAACGCTGCTCGGCCAGGCGCTCGCGGGGCTGCGCGAGCAGGTTTTTCTGGTCAGCAAGGTGTATCCGCACAATGCGAGCCGGCGTGCAATCGTCGCTTCGTGCGAAGCGAGCCTGAAGCGCTTGAAGACCGATCGGCTCGACCTGTATCTACTGCATTGGCGCGGCGGCGTGCCGCTTGCGGAAACGGTCGAAGGATTCGAGGCATTGCGGCGCGATGGAAAGATTCGGCATTGGGGCGTGAGCAATCTCGACGTCGACGATCTGGATGAACTCGTCGAAGCCGGCGGGGACGAGTGCGCCGCCAATCAGATTCTTTACAACGTCGCGCGGCGCGGACCCGAGTTCGACTTGCTGCCTTGGATGAGGGCGCGCCGGATGCCCGCGATGGCCTACAGCCCGATCGATCATATGCGCTTGCCCAAGCGTTCGGTACTCGACGAGATCGCTCGTGAACGGGCGCTGTCCCCGGTACAGATCGCGCTCGCGTGGGTGCTCGCCCAGCCCGATGTCTGCGCGATTCCGAAGGCAGGCAACGTCGAGCACGTGCGCGCGAATCGCCGCGCAGTCGAGGTCGTGCTCAGCGAGCAAGAACTTGCGGCGATCGACGGCGAGTTCAAGCCACCGCGTAGGAAGGTCTCGCTCGAAATGTTGTGAGCGGTCGCGAGTTGATGTGGCGGGCGTGGCAGATATGGAAGTGGCGCAGCGGATGGCGCACGTTGCCGCGAGAAGATCGTGCGTTCACGCGGCATCGGTGCTTCGTCGCGCTCATCTCGACGAAGCGATGCGCGTCGGTGCGTTGGCAGACGCATTGGAGAATGCGGATTCGACAACTTGGGTCGTCGGCGATGATGCATTGTTGAGACGGGGGCTTGCGATGCGGGTGAAATGCGCTGCGCGTCGAGGAAAGCGAGCGCTTGAAACGTCGCGGGAGAGAGCCGCCTAGGCTGGGCGGTCGCTCTCCCGTTGCAATTTACGCTGCGTGCATTGGCAACGCCGCCGTCTTTCGGGCATTAGTGGCCGTTGCCCGAGCCGTGGCCGTTGTTGCCGCCGGAGCTATGGCCATTGCCCGAGCCGTTGCTGTTGTTGCCGGAGCTATGGCCATTGCCCGAGCCGTGGCCGTTGTTGTTGCCGGAGCTGTGGCCGTTGCCCGAGTCGTTGCCGTTGTTGCTGCCGGAGCTGTGGCCGTTGCCCGAGCCGTTGCCGTTGTTGTTGCCCCAGCCGTGGCCGCTGCCGCCATCAGAACCGCTACCGCTTCCACCGCAACCGCAGCCGTTTCCTGTGCCACCAGAGCCAGAGCCAGAGCCACCGGAGCCACCGGAGCCACCGGAGCCACCGGAGCCACCGGAGCCACCGGAGCCACCGGAGCCAGAGCCACCGGAGCCAGAGCCACCGGAGCCAGAGCCACCGGAGCCAGAGCCACCGGAGCCAGAGCCACCGGAGCCGGAGCCACCGGAGCCGGAGCCACCGGAGCCGGAGCCACCGGAGCCGGAGCCACCGGAGCCGGAGCCACCGGAGCCGGAGCCACCGGAGCCAGAGCCACCGGAGCCACCGGAGCCACCGGAGCCACCGGAGCCACCGGAGCCACCGGAGCCACCCGAGCCACCCGAGCCACCCGAGCCACCCGAGCCACCCGAGCCACCCGAGCCACCCGAGCCACCCGAGCCACCCGAGCCACCCGAGCCACCCGAACCCGGCCCGCCAGAAGAGCCCGAGCCACCCGAAGATCCACTGCCACTGCTGCCGCTATGGCCGTTGCCGCTGTTGCCGCTGGTTCCGTTCCCGGGCGCTGTGGACGTTCCGCCATCGTTGCCGCCGCGGCCGCCGCCGAACGAACCGCCGCTCGGCGACGTGCCGTCGCTGTCGCCGCTCGCTGTCGTGCCGTCGGTCGTGCCGCCGAGCCCACTCACCGCGGGATCGGTCTCGGGATTCTGCACACAGGCCGACGAACCGGCTGCATCGCGACAAGCCGAAGAGGGCGCGGTCCCGTCATCGGTCGTTGCCGCGCTGACCTTCAACGACGACGCATCGAACGGCGCCACACTCTGCAGCTTCGTCTTGGCGGGCCCACCCGAATCGCTGGAATTGGCGGTATCCGCTTGGACGGCGGCCCCCGTCTCAGCAAACCATCTGCCCATGCCGTCGAGGAACGAACCGGCATGCGCACCGGTCGCGAGCAAAGCGAGTACCGCACAAGCCGTTGCTTTGAGGGTCCCCGAAAATATATAGGAGTCCTTATTAATCGTTCTGATCTTCATCGTCATCTCCCCGGCATGAACGACGATCGAATGTCGTCGTACTCCTGTCGCCCTAAGGCGACCGTGGCTGCCCGAGCGCGATGGATGCGCATGTCTCATGACGCATGCCGTTCGACTGTGCGAACGCGCACACCTCTGCGGTCGCGACACCGCTCCATCGACTGTCGCTGGGCGCGCGTCGGTCACGCGGCCACGTGTGCCGTCTCGTTGCGATAACCGTGCCATCGGACGCAGCGCCGCGCCGCATATGGGCGTTACATTCATCGCGCGGAGCGGCGTGCGGAAAACAGCGAAAAAACGTTTCAGCGCTGAAACGCGTCGTCATTTGGCTCATGCGCGGTCACGCACACGGGAGCATGCGACGAGAGAAAGAAGGAGACAGAACCTGGGGCGACCGCAAGCCAAATAACGAATGCCGCTCAAGCGATTTGCGTGTCGCGTTGCAGCGTTCGCAATTCGTCCACGGGGATGTGGCAGCGAATGCGGTGCCCGTCGCCCGCATCGGCGAACGGCGGATCGAGGGTTTCGCACACGTCGCCGAGCTTGCGAGGGCAACGCGTGTGAAATACGCATCCGGACGCCGGCGTCGCGGCACTGGGTGGGTCGCCGGCCAATCGTATGCGTCCCTTCGCCGAAAGGTTAGGACTCCAAAACGTCGACATGGCCGACAGCAGCGCCTCGGTATAAGGATGATGCGGTCCGTCGAATACCGCGCGCGCCGGCCCGATCTCGAGCAGCCGCCCGACGTAAAGCACTGCGATGCGATCCGCAACGTACCGCACGACGTGCAGATCGTGCGAAATGAAGATGTAGCTGACGCCACGCTCGCGCTGCAAATCGGCAAGCAGATTCAAAACGGCGGCCTGAACGGAAACATCGAGTGCCGAGGTTGGCTCGTCGCAGACGACCACGCGCGGATCGCCCGCGAACGCGCGTGCGATCGCGACGCGCTGCTTCAGGCCGCCCGACAATTGCCGCGTGCGCGCCTCGAGGTAGCGCGACGGCAAACGCACGGCCTGCGCCAGCGTGGCCAGACGAGCGCCGTGCGCGCGCCCGCGCAGTGCGCCGAGCTTCGACAGGGCGCGTCCAATGAGCCGCTTGACCGAATGCGCGCGATTTAGAGCCGAATCGGGATTCTGGAACACGATCTGCAGCGACTTGACTTGCTCGTCGTCGCGGTGCGCAACCTGCGCCGGCAGGGGCCTGCCGTCGAGTTCCAACGTACCGCCTGGGTCGGGCGCGATCAAGCCGACGAGCAGTTTCGCGAGCGTCGTTTTGCCGCTCCCCGATTCGCCGACAAGCCCGAGCGTCTCGCCCGCGGCGAGTTCGAGCGAAACGTCGTCGACGGCGCGCAGCGGCGCACCCGACGCGGCGAACGTTTTCGATAAATGCGCGGCGTTCAGCGCGAGCGGCGCGTGTACGGCCTCACTGCCGAGCGCGGCGTCATGAGGGGCGGGCTCGGCTGTCGTGCGCGGCAAGTTTGCGGCCTGCTCGTGGTAGTGACAGCGCGCCATTTGCGGTCCATGCTCGGCGTTGAACCGATGCGGCGGTGGGGGGTCGCGCCGGCAACGTTCGTCGGCTAGACGGCAGCGGGCGGCGAAAGTGCAGCCCGTCATGATGGCGCCGGGCTGCGGCAGGCTGCCTGCAATCGTGTCGAGGCGTTCGCTGTCCTTGCTGCGGCCGGGCCGCGGCAGGCAGCGCAGGAGGCCGACGGTGTACGGATGGCGCGGCGCGCCGAACACGTCCTTCACCGTGCCCTCCTCGACGAGCCGGCCCGCGTAGAGCACACCGACACGGCTGCACATTCGGCCGATCACGGCCAAGTTGTGACTGATGAACAGCACCGCGGTGCCCGATTCTTCGCGCAGCTTCGCGACGAGATCGAGTACCTCGGCTTCGACCGTGGCATCGAGGCCCGTCGTCGGTTCGTCGAGGATCAAGAGCGCCGGCTTCGACGCGAGCGCCATCGCGATGACGACGCGTTGCTGCATCCCGCCGGACAACTGGTGCGGGTAGCAATTCATCACGCGCTCGGGCGCTGCGATCCGTACGCGATGCAGCATCTCCTGTGCGTGCGAACGCGCATCGGCGCGTGCCGCGCCGTCGACTTCGAATGCTTCGGACACCTGTCGGCCGACCGTCAAAGACGGATTGAGCGCGCGCGCCGGATCTTGATAGACCATCGAAACCGTGTGCGCGCGCATCGACCGCAGCGCTTCGGGAGCGAGCGAGGCCACGTCGCGCCCCACTGCCGCGATACGTCCCGCCTTGATCCTGCCGTTGCGCGGCAGGTAGGCGAGCGCCGCGAGCGCGACCGTCGTCTTGCCGCAGCCCGACTCTCCGACTAGCCCGTACGCTTCTCCCCGCCGCACGCGAAACGTCACGTCGTGCAGCACTTCGCGATCGCGGCCACGCACGCGATAGGCGACGGTCAAGCCGAGGACCGCGAGCGCATCGTCCTCGCCGGGCGGCGCGGGTTCGAACGCGGGGAAGGCGCGGCGCGCGGCGGTGCTCATCGATCGAATACCCCTTGCACACTGTCGGCGATTAGATTGACGCCGACGACGAGCGTCGCGATGGCGGCCGCGTCGAACACGACGGTCCACCATGCACCGCCTGTCATCAAAGCATACGACTCGGACAGCGCGAGCCCCCAGTCGGCCGAAGGCGGTTGAATGCCGAACCCTAGAAACGACAGCGTGGCGACCGCGAAGATCGCATAGCCGAGCCGCACCGTGGCCTCGACGACGATCGGCGGCAGAACGTTCGGCAGGATTTCGACGAACATGATGTACGGCGCGCGCTCGCCGCGGAGCTGAGCGGCGTCGACATAGTCGAGATGCCGCTCGGCGAACACGGCGGCGCGTACTGTGCGCGCGGTGATCGGCATGAACGTGAGCCCGATGACGAGCACGACGGCAGCGTTCGATGCGCCGAGCGCGGCGAGTGCCGCGAGCGCGAGCACGACGAGCGGCAGCGCGAGCAGCGCATCGATGAGGCGCCCGATCAGATTGTCGAGCCAGCAGCCGAAGTAGCCGACGACGAGGCCGAGCGCCGTGCCGGCGAGCGTGCCCACGAGCGTGGCGAGCGGCGCGATCGTGAGAATGTCGCGCGCGCCCACGATGACGCGCGAGAACACGTCGCGGCCGAGTTGATCGGTACCGAACCAGTGCGCGTGCCCCGGCGGCAGCAGCGAATTGAGCGGATCGGAGGCATAAGGATCGTGCGGCACGATCAGCGGACCAAAAATCGCGCAGACGATCCAGCCTACGAGAATCACGGCGCCGGCGATGAAGCTCGGTGAACGAGCGAGCGCGCGCAATGCCTCGAAGCGCGGCGTCCGCAAGGGACGTTCGCTCGCCGCGCTCGCCTCGTGGGCTTCGATCGTGCCGTTCATTGCCCACCTCCGAGGCGCATGCGCGGGTCGAGCGCGACGATGAGCACGTCCGCAGCGAGATTGGCGAGCATGTAGACGACGCCGACCGTCAGCACGCCGGCTTCGAGCATCGGAAAATCTTTCGCGGTTGCGGCGTTGAAGATCAGCGAGCCGATGCCTTGATAGTGGAACAGGGTCTCGACGACGACGAGGCCGCCGACCATATATCCGAGCTGCGTTGCGGCAACCGTGATCGTCGGCATCAGCGCATTGGGCAGCACGTGACGCGCGATCACGACGCGCCGCGGTAGTCCTTTCAACACGGCCGTGCGCGTGTAGTCCGCGTCGAGCGCCTCGACCGTGCCGGCACGCGCCATCCGCGCGATATAGCCGAAGAACACGAACACGAGCGGCAGCGCGGGCAGGATCAGATGACGCAGTGCCGTCAACGCGCTAGCATCGTCGGGATAGCCGGCCTCGCTGGGCAGCCAGCGCAGCCAGATGCCGAACACGAGGATCAGCGTGATCGACGAGACGAACTCGGGCACGACGGTCGCGGACAAGCCGACGATCATGATCGTGCGATCGAGCCAGCGCCCCGCATGCAGCGCGGCCCAAACGCCGGCCGAGATCGCGAGCGGTACGACGATGAGAAACGCGAGCGCGCCGAGCTTCGCCGAATGGAGCAGCGCCTCGCCGACGAACGGTGCGACGGGCGAGCGATAGGCGTACGAGATGCCCATGTCGCCGCGCACGAAATGACCGATCCACTGCGCGTATTGGACGAGCACGGGCCGATCGACGCCGAGCTGATGATCGAGCGCCGCGACGGCGCGCGCATCGGCGAGCGGGCCGAGAATGGCTCGACCGATGTCGCCCGGCAGCCATTGACCGAGCGCGAAGACGATCATCGACAGCAGCCACAGCGTGAGGAGCGACAGCGCGAGCCTGCCGAGGAGAAAGCGAACGACGCGCGCCGCGCCGCCGCGCGCGGCGCTCAAGCGAAGCGGAAAGGCGGTATCGGACATCGTCGGATAATCATCGATCGATTAGGCGTACTGATTGATTGCCGATTCTGAACGCGCGGGCGCATGGCGGAAGCGATCATGGCGTCAATCGAGCGCGATCGAAATAGAGCTGAGAAATAGCGGTGAATCGTACGCCGGTCAGGTTCTTGCGGGTGGCGATGAGTTGGTCGAAGAAGTACGGAATGATCATCGGCGTTTGGTCGAGCAGCAGCCGCTCGATCGCGCCTGCAATGTTCTTTTGCGAGGCGACGTCGAGCGCACCGACGAATTGCCCGACGAGTTTGTCGTATTGCGCGTCGCTGAAATGGGCGGCATTCCACGGACCTTGGCTGACGAGCGGGGCGTTCAGAAAGAGGTTCGGCACGCCTCGATGGCCGTAATCGGTGATGCCGAGCGGCGCGTCGAGCCAGTCCGAACTGCCGAACGTGCCCTTACCGTAATACTGGCCTTGGCTTTCGACTTTCAACGTGAGGTTGACGCCGATCGCCTTGAGCGCATTCTGCAAGACAACGGCCAGATCGGGGATCTCCATGAATTTCTCGGTGGTCAACGTCGCGCTGAAGCCGTTGGGATGGCCTGCTTGCGCGAGCAATTTCTTCGCTTGCGCAACGTCGAGATGGCGTTGAGGCACCGACGTGTCGGTCGACGGAAAGATCGGCGCGAACGGGCTGTCGTTGCCGACAACGGCGCGGCCTTTGAAGAGCCCGCGCACGAGCACGTCGCGATCGACCGCCAGTGCCAGTGCCTCGCGCACGCGCTTGTCGTTGAAAGGCGCCGTATCGCAGCGCATATGAATCTGACGATGCGCGCTCGACTTCACGCCTTGAACGCTGAACTCGGGATTGTTGAGGATGCCGATGCCGCCTTGTACGGTCAGATCGCCCATGACGTCCGCTTGCCGCCCCTGCAAGGCGAGAATTTGCGCCTGGCTGTCGGCGTAGAAGACGAACTGCACACGTGCCGGCAGCGCTTTGTCGCCCCAATAGTTAGGATTCCGAACGAACGACGCTTTGACTTTGGGCTGGTACTGCTCGAGCTTGAACGGCCCCGTGCCGACGAAGGTTTTCTCGTAGTCGCCGCTGAAATCGGCCGGCAAGATCACGGCGTTGTAATTGTCGGACGATACGTAGTACGGAAAATTGCCGTTCGGCGCATCGAGATGAAACGCGACGGTATGCTCGTCGACGGCGCGCGCGCCGCCCTTCGAGAGCACCCCTTTGAACACCGAAAGCGCGGCCGATCCGCTCGCGGGATCGGCGAGGCGATCGAACGTGGCGGCTACGTCCTTCGCGGCAAACGGCCGGCCGTCGTGGAATTTCACGTTTGGCCGCAACTTGAAGGTCCAGACGTCGCCTTTGTCGTTTGCTGTCCACGACAGTGCCAAGGCCGGCGTGAGCGTCGACTTGTCGCCCTCGTCGTTGACGAGAAACTCGCCGGTTTGGGCGATGAGGCAAAGCCCCGCTGCATCGGCCACCGTCAGTGGATCGACGCGGCCCGCGGGCGTCAAATGCGCGACGCGAATCGTTGCATTCGCTCCGGCTTGGCTACCTTGCGCGTGCGCCTGCCGCGGTGCGACGAGCTCGCCGGCTGCGAGCACGATGCTCGAGCCGCCGAGCACGCTCGCATAGCGCAGAAGATCGCGCCGCGAAAGGCGGTGCGCAAGGTATTCGTCGATGGCGTGATTGCCGAGTTCGCCGGTATCGCGGCGAGCGGCGGCGAGAGCGAGCGCTGCGGGTATCTTCATCGATGAGTTTCCGGTTCGTGTGGAGGGGCGCTCACGCGAAGCGGCGCGGCGGCAACGAGCGGTACTGCGACGACGAATGCGCTTGCAGTTTAACGCGACTCGCGGCCCGCGCGCCTTGGTGGTGCGCACTTCATGCGATTCGGCCGCGGCGCGTTGCAGTGCGGTGTGCGACAGCCGATAAAAAAGCCTGCCGGGCGTGCAGGACTCCCGACAGGCTCGACAATTGCGGCTCCGATGCATTCACCGGAGCCGCGCTCGTGCGCTACTTCGTCTTCGAATTGATGATGCCTTCGGAGACGTTCGCCGGTGTCTCGGCGTAGTGCTTGAACTCCATCGTGTACGTGGCGCGCCCCTGCGTGAGCGAGCGCAGCGAGGTCGAATAGCCGAACATCTCGGCGAGCGGCACCTCGGCGCGAATGACCTTGCCGCCGCCGCCCGCGATGTCCTCCATCCCTTGCACGATGCCGCGCCTGCCGGAAAGATCACCCATGACGTTGCCCATGAAATCCTCAGGCGTTTCGACTTCGACGGCCATCATCGGCTCGAGCAGCACCGGCTTCGCGCGCCGCATGCCTTCCTTGAATGCCATCGAGCCGGCCATGCGGAAGGCGTTTTCGTTCGAGTCGACGTCGTGGTACGAACCGAACGTCAGCGTCACCTTCACGTCGACGACGGGATAGCCCGCAAGCACGCCGCTCTTGAGCGTTTCCACAATGCCCTTGTCGACGGCCGGAATGTACTCGCGCGGCACGACGCCGCCTTTGATCGCATCGACGAACTCGTAGCCTTTGCCCGGCGGTTGCGGCTCCACCTTGATGACGACGTGCCCGTATTGGCCGCGCCCGCCCGACTGCTTGACGAACTTGCCCTCGACGTCTTCGGCGCTCGTGCGGACCGTTTCGCGGTACGCCACTTGCGGCTTGCCGACGGTCGCCTCGACGCCGAACTCGCGCTTCATGCGGTCGACGAGAATTTCGAGGTGCAGCTCGCCCATGCCGGAGATGATCGTCTGCCCGGACTCTTCGTCCGTCTGCACGCGGAACGATGGGTCTTCCTGCGCGAGGCGATTGAGCGCGATGCCCATCTTTTCCTGGTCGGCCTTCGTCTTCGGCTCGACGGCCTGCGAGATCACGGGCTCGGGGAAGATCATCTTTTCGAGGATGATCGGGTTGGCCGGATCGCACAGCGTGTCGCCCGTCGTCGCCTCTTTCAAGCCGACGGCCGCGGCGATGTCGCCCGCGTAGACCTCTTTGATCTCCTTGCGGTCGTTCGCGTGCATCTGCAGGATCCGCCCGACGCGCTCGCGCTTGCCTTTCGTCGAATTGAGCACGGTGTCACCCGAATTGACGATGCCCGAGTACACGCGGAAGAAGATCAACTGGCCGACGAACGGGTCGGTCATGATCTTGAACGCGAGCGCCGAGAACGGTTCTTCATCGCTCGGATGACGTTCGGCTTCGTTGTCGTCCTCGTCGTGGCCCAGGATGGCGGGCACGTCGATAGGCGAGGGCAGGTAGTCGATGACGGCGTCGAGCATCGCCTGCACGCCCTTGTTCTTGAACGCGCTGCCGCACAGCATCGGCACGATCTCGTTGGCGACCGTGCGCTTGCGCAAGCCGGCCTTGATCTCGGCTTCGGTCAGCGAGGTGTGGTCGTTCAAGTACTTCTCGAGCAACGCCTCGCTTGCCTCCGCGGCCGCTTCCACCATCTTTTCGCGCCATTCCTCGGCGGTGGCGAGAAGATTCTCGGGAATGTCTTGATACTCGAACTTCACGCCTTGGCTTTCCTCGTCCCAGATGATCGCTTTCATCTTGACGAGATCGATCACGCCTTGAAAGTGTTCTTCCGCGCCGACGGGAATTTGAATCGGCACAGCTACGCCTTTCAGGCGCTCGCCGATTTGACGCTGAACGCGGAAGAAGTCGGCGCCGACGCGGTCCATCTTGTTGACGAACGCAATGCGCGGCACCTTGTACTTGTTCGCTTGACGCCAAACCGTTTCCGACTGCGGCTGCACGCCGCCGACCGAATCGTAGACCATGCACGCGCCGTCGAGCACGCGCATGGAGCGCTCGACCTCGATCGTGAAGTCGACGTGCCCCGGGGTATCGATGATGTTGATCCGGTGCTCGGGATAGTTGCCGGCCATGCCTTTCCAAAACGCGGTCGTGGCAGCCGACGTGATCGTGATGCCGCGCTCTTGCTCTTGCTCCATCCAATCCATCACGGCCGCGCCCTCGTGAACCTCGCCGATCTTATGGCTCACGCCGGTGTAGAACAGGATGCGTTCGGTAGTCGTGGTTTTGCCGGCATCGATGTGAGCGCTGATGCCGATGTTTCGGTAGCGCTCGATGGGAGTCTTGCGGGGCACGTCAATCTCCTTGGAATGTGGGCGCCGCGAACTGCCCGAGCATGAAGCCGGACCGCGCGCGGCACGTGCGGTGTTGCAGCCATAGAAGCATAGCGCCTGCCAAGGGCTTTTGCAGGGGATGTGCCCCCAGGCGCGCGGGAGTGCGGTTCGCCGCGGGCAAGCGGCTCGGATGGGAGCAGGCGGTGGTTCTGCACCGACGGGCGCCGAACCGTCCGGCGTGGTGTTACTGCGGCTGCGGCAGCCCGCTGATCTTCGTGCCGGGCTGGATGCCCTTCGCGCTGAACCAGCCCTTGCTCATCTCCAGCGCGTAGACGCCATTGTTGCGCGGGCAGTGGTTGTTGGTCGTTTCCGCCTGCATTTCGTCGATGTCGGTGATCGTGCCATCGGCGCGCATGAAGGCGATCGAGAGTGGGATTAGCGTGTTCTTCATCCAAAAGCAATGGACGGCGTTTTCATTGAAGACGAACAGCATCCCTTCGTTCGGCGCGAGCTGCGACCGGTACATCAGGCCTTGCTCGCGATCGGCGTCGTTTGCGGCGACGGCGGCGTCGATCACGAACATGCCGGCCGTGAGCTTCACGCGGGGGAAGGCCTCGGGCGGCTTGGCACCGGCAGGCATTGCCTGCGCGTAGGCCGTTGCGGGCACGAACTGTGCGGCCGCGAGCGCGGCGGGCAAAGCGACGGCGATCGCAAGGCGCGCCATCCACGAGCGAAACGAAAATCGCACGACACCACTCCTTTTCGACGACGGGAACTCGCGCATGTTACGCGAGCGAGCGCGGGCAATGCAAAGCGCCGGCGCGTAAAAAAAGAAAAAGGCAGGCGCCTTGCGGCCACCTGCCTTCCAACGCCGTAAAGAACGGCTGTACTGCTAGTTCTTGACTGCGTCGTTACAACAAACTTACTCCGAAGCGGCCGAAGCGGCTTCAGCCTTGGCAGCCTTCTTCTTAGCAACGTGCTTCTTGGCAACGTGCTTCTTGGCCTTCGTCGTCTTTGCAGCGGGAGCGGCCGAAGCGGCTTCCGGAGCCGAAGCTTGTGCGAAAGCAGCCGTTGCGAACAGGCCAGCGACCAGAGCGGCGATCAGTTTGTTCATTTGTGAATCCTCAGCTTTAGTTAATTAACCAAATGACCCGGTCAATGAGTCATGTCGGTAAACGCGCCATCCACCTTTCGGTTGACAGCCGCATCAAACAAATTTGCCGACGCGTCTGCGAGCGCTCGGGCCGCCATCCCATACTGCGAAAGCAAGACGAGTGGAGGCTTCGAAGGCTAATGCCGGATAGCTTCGGTCGGGCATCTGCGTCGAATAACGCGCGACTCGCGCGGGCGGTTGACGCGGTTTTTCGCGATTCCTCGATTTAGATCGTGCGCGGACGCGCAACGGATCGGTCGGCGATTATTTTGGAAAATAAAATCTGCGATAAATCGCTGTGAGTTCAAAGGGTTACCTATTATTCGGCGTGTTTCTGCCGGCCGCGCTGCGGCAACCCGTCCCAGGGTGCGCGCGGCGGCAGCTCACACCACTTGCCGGGCGGGAGCCCGAGCGAGTTCAGGTCGAGCTGGCCGATTCCGACGCGCACGAGGCGCAGCGTCGGAAAGCCGACGGCGGCCGTCATCCGGCGGACCTGGCGATTTTTTCCTTCGGTGATCGCAAGCTCGACCCAGCTCGTCGGGATGGCGGCCCGGTAGCGGACCGGTGGGACGCGCGGCCAGAGCGCAGCGGGCGCGTCGATGGCGCGCACCCGGCACGGACGCGTCACATAATCGCCGAGATCCACGCCCGCCGATAGCTTCGAGAGCGCGGCCTGGTCGGGTACACCTTCCACTTGCGCCCAATATCGTTTGACGAGCTTGTGCCGCGGTTCGGCGATGCGCGCCTGCAGGGCTCCGTCGTCGGTCAGCAGCAGCAGTCCTTCACTGTCGGCGTCGAGTCGACCGGCCGGATAGACGCCGGGCACCTCGACCCAATCGCCGAGCGAAGCACGCGTCTCGTGCGCCGAGAATTGGCAGATCGTACCGAACGGTTTGTTGAGAGCGATGAGGCGCATGGCGATGAGCGAGGCAGCGTGCGGACGACGAGAGGCGCCGGAGGCGAAGGAAGTCGGCCGTCGAGTGCCGACGCGGCGCGTGCCGCACCGACGCCTCTATGGCAAATGGCGGAATCTTAATGCATAATACGGAACGCTTAAGTCTTTTGTCTTATATAAGACCCAAGACTGACTGCCTCGCTTGCCGAATTTTCGGCGCTGGCCGCGAGAACGGCGTGCTCGCCGCGGCCGAGCCGATTCGCCGGCGCGCATCGCTGCCGCCGCCGATCCGACGTGGGCTAGAATAGCCATCCAGCCGCGTTCGCTCGGCAGCGAAACGAGCGCGCCGAACCGAAGATTGGGCACGTGTTGCGCGTCAGCGCTCGGGAAGAACAAGCGCCCGGCGGCGCCTTACCGCGCATCACTGCTTTCCACCCGCACAGCCAACACTGGAGTCGATCATGCCGTATCAGCACATCAAGGTTCCGACGGGCGGTGACAAGATCACCGTCAACGCGGACTTTTCGCTCAACGTTTCCGACCAGCCGATCATTCCGTACATCGAAGGCGACGGTACCGGCTTCGACATCACGCCCGTGATGATCAAGGTGGTCGACGCGGCGGTCGAGAAGGCGTACGGCGGCAAGCGCAAGATCCACTGGATGGAGATCTACGCGGGCGAGAAAGCGACGAAGGTTTACGGCCCCGACGTCTGGCTGCCCGAAGAAACGCTGCAAGTGCTCAAGGAGTACGTCGTTTCGATCAAGGGCCCGCTCACGACGCCCGTCGGCGGCGGCATCCGCTCGCTGAACGTCGCATTGCGTCAGGAACTGGACCTGTACGTCTGTTTGCGCCCCGTGCAGTACTTCAAGGGTGTGCCCTCGCCGGTGCGCGAGCCGGAGAAGACCAACATGGTGATCTTCCGCGAGAACTCGGAAGACATCTACGCCGGTATCGAATGGGCGGCCGAATCGGAGCAGGCGAAGAAGGTCATCAAGTTCTTGCGCGAGGAAATGGGCGTCAAGAAGATCCGCTTCCCGGAAACGTCGGGCATCGGCGTCAAGCCCGTGTCGCGTGAAGGCACGGAGCGCCTCGTGCGCAAGGCGATCCAGTACGCGATCGACAACGATCGTCGTTCGGTCACGCTCGTGCACAAGGGCAACATCATGAAGTTCACCGAAGGCGCGTTCCGCGACTACGGCTACGCGCTCGCGCAGAAGGAGTTCGGCGCGGAACTCGTCGACGGCGGCCCGTGGATGAAGATCAAGAACCCGAAGACGGGTAACGATATCGTCGTGAAGGACGTGATCGCCGACGCGTTCCTGCAGCAAATTTTGCTGCGTCCGGCCGAATACGACGTCATCGCCACGTTGAACTTGAACGGCGACTACGTTTCGGACGCGCTGGCCGCGCAAGTCGGCGGCATCGGCATCGCGCCGGGTGCGAACTTGTCCGATTCCGTGGCCATGTTCGAAGCCACGCACGGCACGGCGCCGAAGTACGCGGGTAAAGACTACGTGAACCCGGGTTCGGAAATTTTGTCGGCCGAGATGATGCTGCGCCATATGGGCTGGACGGAAGCGGCCGATGCGATTATCTCGTCGATGGAAAAGTCGATCCTGCAAAAGCGCGTCACGTACGACTTCGCGCGCTTGATGGAAGGCGCGACGCAAGTGTCGTGCTCGGGCTTCGGTCAAGTGTTGATCGAGAACATGTAAACACTGCGAATTCGAGCTGTTCCGGAGCAATCCGGCAAACCCCGGCGGGCGCGAGTCTCCGGGGTTTGTTTTTCGGTATCCCAACTTGCGATTTTCGATTTCATCCTGTGCGGGTTTAGCAAAATATTCAAGTCGTTGCTAATCCGTGACGTTATCTGCGTTCGGCGGCGCCGAATGAGACTGACGCGGCCGACGACAAGCGATACTAAAAAGGATAAGAAATTGAAAAAAATTTGTAATATCGGGGTTGTGAGACTGATATTGGCCGCGGCGCTGATTGGCTCGCTCGCAGCCTGCGGAGGTGGAGGCGGTTCGACGTCGGCCGCGTCGGGTTCGACGATCAACGCATCGTCTATGACCGGGACGGTAGCCGTTGGCGATGCCCTCACCGGCGCGAACGTCACGGTGATGGATTCGACCGGGAAGACGGTCACGACGAAGAGCGACAGCAACGGGGCCTACTCCGTTCAGCTCGCTGGGCTTACCTCGCCGCTGCTCATCACGGCGTCCGATAGCAGCGGCGCCAGCTCGACGCTGTACTCGGTGCTCGCGAGCGCGACGACCAGCGGCGCTACATCGATCACGGCCAACGTGACCACGCTTACGACGGCGGTGGCGGCCGAGCTGACCGATAGCGGCAATCCCGGCGACTTGGCCTCAACCTCGGCGTTGAGTTCGATCTCGCCGTCGGCGGTGGCCGCGGCCGTGACGCAACTCAATACGGCGCTCGCGCCGATTCTCGCTGCGAACAATCTTTCCCCCGCGACGTTCGACCCGATCGGCGGCGCATTCACGCCGAATCAGACGGGCGCCGATGCGGTGATCGACTCCGTCGAAATCGCACCGTCGGCAAGCGGCACAGGGCTGCAACTGTCGAGCCTGGCCGATCCCGGCACGGCGATTCAGCTCCGGCCCAACAGCGGCACCATGCCGACGCTGCAGGCGCCGCCGCAACCGGCCAACTATCTGGCCGCACTCGTGCAGTCGCTCGGGCAGTGCATCGCGAAGAACACTGCGTCGTGCGCGACCGCCATCGACGCGAATTACCTGAACGATGGCTACACCACGATGCAGACGCGTCATAGCGGCCTATTTAGCGCCGCGACGCTGATCGGCGCCAAGACGGTCGCATTCCTGCCGGCGGGCACGTTCTCGGCGATCAGCAATCCGGGCGCGCTCGTCTATTTTCTCTACGTGAGCGCGGACGGCACGCCGAATTTCGCGAGCGATTTCGTGCAGAAATTGCCGAACGGTACGTGGGACATCATTGGCGACCAGGAGCAATACGATGTCTATATCGCATCGTTCCTCGGCAAGAAGCAGTTCGCCGATGCGGCTGACGCGAACAACGGCCGCTTCGAATCGGGCATCGATATCCAGATTCCGCAAGCGGTAATGGTGAGCGGGACGTTGACGGCAGTCGGTTCGGCGCTCGTGCAAGGGGCCGGAATCAACGGCGGCAGTCTTTACATGCTCAATACGGCACAGGGTCTAGACAACTCGGCGTTTGACCTGACGATTCCGTCTACCGCGCTGACGGCAGCCTGGACCGGTTGCGGAACCTGCGCTCAGTCCAACGGTACGAGCTCGTCGTACAAGTGGGACTGGGTGTCGCTGTCGGGCGGGACAAGCTCGTTCTCACCGAACGGCGAGGCCGACTACACCCCGCAACCGATCGACGTCGCGTCGGTGCCGCAGTACTCGGTCTACACCGTGACACTGTTCGATACGACCGGCACCCGGATCGGCCAGTCGTTGCAAGTGATGAACATCGCCCCGAACGTCGCGGCCGCCGCTGCGGCCATCGTGCCCTGGCAGACGCTCGGCAGCGACGTCGTCAGCAATTTCCTGACGCTCGGCGGTTCCGAGGCCACGGCGGCGCAAGCCACCGTGCCGCTGGACTGGACGGCGCCGTCGTTGATGACGCACTTGGCCAAGCCGAATTTCGGCGTGACGATCGGCGCGGTGATTGCGGCGATCGGGGGCTCGCCGCAAGAGGCGTACTACCATAACGACTACACCACGCTTCCGATAGCGGCAGGCACCGACGCATTCGCCGAAACCTTCACCGCGGCGGCGCAGGGCGGTGAGGCCACGACGGAAGGATTGAACGCGGAAGTTTCGCGTTTCGTGAAGCTGGGCTGGCAGGCCGACGGCTTGTATTACAGCAACGTTTGGGTTTATCAGAACTGATAATCCTGAGCGCCGACGACTGCAAGCGGTTCGGTCGTCGGCGCAAGCAAACGGACCGAGCACGGTGCCCGAAATGACGCACCGCGATCGAATCGACATTCCATGTATTCGCGCCGCATTCGTATCGGCGGGCCCTTCAAAGGCTTGGAGGCCGCTCGCGCTCGCACAAGAAAAAACCCGGCCGAAGCCGGGTTTTCACAGGCGCTGCTGTCGAAGCAGTTTTAAGCTGCAGACTGAATGTTCGACGCTTGCTTGCCCTTCGGTCCTTGAACGACCTCGAAACTCACCTTCTGACCTTCCTTGAGCGTTTTGAAACCGTTCATTTGGATGGCCGAGAAGTGTGCAAACAGATCCTCACCGCCTTCGTCGGGCGTGATGAATCCGAAGCCTTTCGCGTCATTGAACCATTTGACCGTACCAGTTGCCATACCAACTTCCCCTGTAACTCATGTCCCACCACGAGCACGCTCGAAAAGCTCGACAGCCGCTTCATGCAGCCGCCCCCTCCGCACTAGCTCACCTCGGCATTTTTTTTTCGTACATCCACTTCTTGCGGCTAGCTGAAAAAAAGTGCCAGCTTGATTGTTGGATCTCTTTAAGCAGGTGTCAAGTGAATTTTGAGATGTTTCTTGGAGCGTTGCGTCGAGTGCGGGAATTCAGGGTTTCTCCCGCTTTCCTTTTGTGCGGTGGCGCAAGCGGGAGCTCTTGAAAAGTCGCATAATCGACTCAAATTAAGCTCGGCGCGACTTCTAGCTTCGTCGTGCGAACCGTCAGGCGCGGCGCCGGGAAAGTCGGCACGCTATGTGCGATACTCGAAGCGGCCGCGACGTTCGGCCGCCGCGAGGAAAGCGGCGGCGGGCGCGGCGGAGCGCGAGATGCGCACGATGCGCACGATGCGGGAAGTAGCCGGCGATCGACGCGCGTGAATGCGCGATGGGTCGTCGCTCGGCGGCGGCCCGGTCCACCAACTGGTCGGTCGGGTTTTTGCAGGATTGCGGGCCCGTCCGAGTTGTTTAGAATGGGTGTATGGCGATTATCCCGGACAAGCAGGATGGCACCGTACTGGAGCGGCAGGAAAAAGCGCTGAAACCGCCGTCCATGTATAAGGTTGTCCTACTGAATGACGATTTCACGCCAATGGAATTTGTCGTGATGATCGTGCAGGAATACTTTAATAAAGATAGAGAGACCGCTACGCAGATCATGCTGAAGGTGCATCGCGAAGGGCGGGGGGTATGTGGGGTCTATACGCGGGATATCGCGGCGACCAAGGTCGAGCAAGTTGTTACCCACGCACGGCAGGCAGGGCATCCGCTGCAATGCGTGATGGAGGAAGCATGATTGCCCAGGAACTGGAAGTCAGCTTGCACATGGCGTTCATGGAAGCACGCCAAGCGCGGCATGAGTTCATTACGGTCGAACATCTCTTGCTGGCGTTGCTGGACAATCCGACGGCTGCCGAGGTGTTGCGCGCGTGCGCGGCCAACATCGAGGATCTGCGCCAAAATCTGCGCAACTTCATTCACGACAACACGCCGACGGTGCCCGGCACCGACGACGTCGACACGCAGCCGACACTCGGCTTTCAGCGCGTGATTCAGCGCGCGATCATGCACGTGCAGTCGACCTCGAACGGTAAGAAGGAGGTCACGGGCGCGAACGTGCTCGTGGCGATCTTCGGCGAGAAGGATTCTCACGCTGTCTACTACCTGCAGCAGCAGGGTGTGACGCGTCTGGACGTCGTGAATTTCATTTCGCACGGCATCGCGAAGACGAGCAGCAGCGATGCGGCCAAGACCGGCGATACGAACGCGGAAGCGGAAGACGCCGCGTCGCAAAAGGAAACGCCGCTCGCGCAGTTCACGCAGAATCTGAATCAGATGGCGAAGGACGGCCGCATCGATCCCCTCATCGGGCGCGAGGCGGAAGTCGAGCGTGTCGTGCAAGTGCTCTGCCGCCGTCGCAAGAACAACCCGCTGCTCGTGGGCGAGGCCGGCGTTGGCAAAACCGCCATCGCCGAGGGGCTCGCGTGGCGCATCACGCGCGGCGAAGTGCCCGACATTCTCGCCGATGCCCAGGTCTACTCGCTCGACATGGGCGCGCTGCTCGCCGGCACGAAGTATCGCGGCGATTTCGAGCAGCGTCTGAAGACCGTGCTCAAGGAGCTCAAGGAGCGTCCGCACGCGATTTTGTTCATCGACGAAATTCATACCTTGATCGGCGCGGGTGCGGCATCGGGCGGTACGCTCGACGCCTCGAACCTGCTCAAGCCCGCGTTGTCCTCGGGCACGCTCAAGTGCATCGGCGCGACGACGTTCACCGAGTATCGCGGCATCTTCGAAAAGGACGCGGCGCTGTCGCGGCGCTTCCAGAAGATCGACGTGACGGAGCCGACCGTCGAGCAAACCGTCGCGATCCTGCGCGGGCTCAAGTCGCGCTTCGAAGAACATCATGGCGTCAAATATTCGTCCGGCGCGTTGTCGGCCGCCGCCGAGCTGTCGGCTCGCTTCATCACCGACCGTCATCTGCCCGATAAGGCGATCGACGTGATCGACGAAGCCGGCGCGGCGCAGCGGATTTTGCCGAAGTCGAAGCAAAAGAAGACGATCGGCAAGGGCGAGATCGAGGACATCATCTCCAAGATCGCGCGCGTGCCCGCGCAAAGCGTGTCGCAGGACGACCGCAGCAAGCTGCAGACGCTCGACCGCGATTTGAAGGCTGTCGTGTTCGGCCAAGACCCGGCCATCGACGCGCTGTCCGCGGCGATCAAGATGGCGCGCGCGGGCCTCGGCAAAACGGACAAGCCGATCGGCGCGTTCCTGTTTTCCGGCCCGACCGGTGTCGGCAAGACCGAGGTCGCGCGTCAGCTTGCGTTCACGCTCGGCATCGAGTTGATTCGCTTCGACATGTCGGAATACATGGAACGGCATGCGGTCAGCCGTTTGATCGGCGCGCCGCCGGGATATGTCGGGTTCGATCAAGGCGGGTTGTTGACCGAAGCTGTCACGAAGAAGCCGCACTGCGTGTTGCTGCTCGATGAAATCGAGAAAGCGCATCCGGACATCTTCAACGTGTTGCTGCAGGTGATGGATCACGGCACGCTGACCGACAACAATGGTCGCAAGGCCGATTTCCGCAACGTCATCATCATCATGACGACGAATGCGGGTGCGGAGTCGATGCAGAAGGGCACGATCGGCTTCACGTCGCGCCGCGAAACGGGCGACGAGATGGCCGACATCAAGCGGATGTTCACGCCCGAGTTCCGCAATCGGCTCGATTCGGTCATCAGCTTCCGCTCGCTCGATGAAGAAATCATCATGCGCGTGGTCGACAAGTTCCTCATGCAGCTCGAGGATCAACTGCACGAGAAGAAGGTCGATGCGCTCTTCACCGATGCACTGCGCAAACACCTGGCGAAGCATGGTTTCGATCCGTTGATGGGCGCGCGTCCGATGCAGCGGTTGATTCAGGACACGATCCGCCGCGCGTTGGCCGACGAGCTGCTGTTCGGCAAGCTGATGAACGGTGGCCGCGTGACCGTCGACGTCGACGAAAGCGACAAGGTGCAGTTGACGTTCGACGAGAACGCCGCGCCGCGCAATCCGAATCCGGAGACGGTCGAAGTCGAGTAGGCCAGCAGAACAGGCGGTCCTGGGTTCGCCAACGCAAAAACGGCGCTTCGTGGTTCGAAGCGCCGTTTTTGCGTTTGGTTCGCCGCGAGAGCGGTGAGCGCCATGGGCCGCCTGCTGTTCGGGCGGCTCGTGTGGGTCAGTGCTTGCCGGTACTGCCGAAGCCGCCCGCTCCGCGCTCGCTCGGCGCAAAGTCGTCGACGATGTTGAAGTGCGCTTGCACGACGGGAACGATCACGAGCTGCGCGAGGCGCTCCATCGGGTTCAGCGTGAACGTCGTCTGTCCGCGGTTCCACGTTGAAATCATCAGCTCGCCCTGGTAGTCGGAGTCGATCAAGCCGATCAGATTGCCGAGGACGATGCCGTGCTTATGACCGAGTCCCGAGCGCGGCAGGATCAGCGCAGCGAAGCCGGGATCGCCGACGTGAATCGCCAGGCCTGTCGGCACGAGCACCGTTTGTCCAGGCTCGAGCGTCATCGGCGCTTGTAGGCACGCGCGCAGATCGAGCCCGGCGCTGCCCGGCGTCGCGTAGGCGGGAAGGTAGTCGCGCATGCGCGCATCGAGAATCTTGAGGTCGAGGTTCATAGGTTTCGAGTAGGTTCGGCAGACGTGTCGGGACAGTGCGGCTCAGCCGCCAACATGTCGAGTACATGCCGGCACGTGCTCAGCCGATGATTCGCGGCATCGCGCTTCGTCATCACGAGATGAGGCTCGCATCGGGTAGGCGTCGTGCAATTTCGGCAATCAGCATGCTCGCGAGCGCGTCTTTGCCTGCGCGCGGCAAACGCGTCGTGCCCGTGGCTTCGAACAGCACGACTTCGTTCTCGTCGCGGCCGAACGTGGCTGGGCCGAGATTGCCGATGAGCAAGGGGACGTTCTTCTTGATGCGCTTTTGTGCGCCGTTCTTTTCGAGGTCGCCGCTTTCCGCCGCGAAACCGACGCAGTAGGGCGGGCTCGGCAGCCGTGCGACGGTGGCAAGGATATCGGGATTTTCGACGAACGAGAGGGACGGCACGGACTGCGCTGCCGTCTTCTTGATCTTGTGTTCGCTCGTCTGCGCCACGCGCCAATCGGCCACGGCCGCCACGGAAATGAAGACGTCGGAATCGGCCACGGATTGCATGACGGCGTCGTGCATCTGCTGCGCCGTCTCGACGTCCTCGCGCTCGACGCCCCAGGGCGTAGCGAGTGCGACGGGCCCTGCGATCAGACGGACGTCGGCACCGGCCTGCTGCGCGGCGCGCGCGAGCGCGAAGCCCATTTTGCCGCTCGAGCGGTTCGTGATGCCGCGCACCGGATCGATCGCCTCGAACGTCGGCCCGGCCGTGATGAGCACGCGCCGGCCTGCGAGCACCTTGGGCCGGAAGAACGAGACGATTGCTTCGAAGGCCGCCTCGGGCTCGATCATGCGACCTTCGCCGACTTCGCCGCAGGCTTGCGAGCCCGCGTCGGGGCCGAGGATGACGGCGCCGTCGGCACGTAGCTGCGCGACGTTGCGCTGCGTGGCGGGGTTCGCCCACATCTGCCGATTCATCGCGGGCACGACGAGCAGCGGGCACTCGCGCGCGAGACACAGAATGGAGAGCAACTCATCGGCTCGGCCATGCGCGAGCTTCGCGAGGAAATCGGCCGAAGCCGGCGCGATCACGATCGCGTGGGCCGCGCGCGAGAGGTCGATGTGCGGCATGTTGTTGTCGATGCGCGCGTCCCACTGGCTCGTGAAGACAGGGTGCCCCGACAGCGCCTGCATGGTGACGGGCGTGATGAACTGCGTTGCCGCCTCGGTCATGGCGACCTGCACGGTCGCCCCCGCCTTGGTCATCAGCCGCGTGAGTTCGGCGATCTTGTAGCAAGCGATGCCGCCCGTCATGCCGAGCAGCAGGTGCCTGCCTTCGAGTTCTGCGGTTGCCAACGTTGCCTCCGAATGCACGGGAGTGCCCCCGATGCCGGCACTTCCTTTTTACCCCTTCGACGCGCCGCCTTCCGCGGTGGCCGATTCGCCGCCGGCCCACGACGCTCGCCGTGGGTTAAGGGTAGGGACCTCAGCGCGCGCCGCGCACGCGCCGCAACTCGTCGAGCACGAGCAGCATTGCGCCGATGACGATTGCGCTGTCAGCCAGGTTGAATGCCGGCCAGTGCCAGTGGGCGACGTGAAAATCGAGAAAGTCGATCACGCGGCCGTGCACGAGACGGTCGATGACGTTGCCTAGTGCCCCGCCCATGATGAGCGCAAGCGCCGTGCAAAAGAGCCGCTGATTGCCGTGGCGCTTGAGCAGATAGACGATGAGGCAGGCCGCCGCCACGCCCAGGCCCGTGAATGCCCACCGCTGCCACCCGCTTGCGGTCGACAGGAAGCTGAACGCCGCGCCGCGATTGAAGATCAGCAGGAAATTGAAGAACGACGTCACAGCGTACGGCGTGGCATAGGCGAACACCTTCGTGACGGCGATCTTCGTGAGCTGATCGAACAGGATGACGATCAGCGAGATCCCAAGCCACGGAGCGAGCGACGCGCCGCCGCTCGCCTGTATCGAACGCGATTTCGCCATTATGCAGCGCTCCTTTTTTCGCCGTTGCCGAACAGGTTGCCGAAGCAGCGCCCGCACAGCGTCGGGTGCTCCGCATGCGCGCCGACGTCGGCCCGATAGTGCCAGCAGCGCTCGCATTTGAGGTACTTCGATGCGACGACTTCGACACCTTCCTCGGCATCGGACTCGACCTTGACGAGCGTCGCATCCGACGTGATGAGGACGAATTTGAGATCGTCACCGAGGCTCGCGAGCGCGTCGTAGGTGGCGCCCGTTGCGCGAATGCTCACTTCCGCCTGCAGCGACGAGCCGATCTGATTCGTCGAACGCGCGTCTTCGAGCGCTTTCGTCACGTTGCCGCGCGCCGCGCGCAGCAGCGACCATTTCGACAGCAGCGCCTCGGCGCCGGCGACGTCTGGATAGACGTAGTACGTTTCGGTGAAGATCGTCTCGCTGCCCGGCTGAAACACCTTCCACGCTTCTTCGGCCGTGAACGAGAGGAACGGCGCCATCACGCGCAAGAGACCCTGAGCGATGTGATACAGCGCCGTTTGCGCCGAACGCCGTGCCGGGGAGTTCGGCGCGCTCGTATAGAGGCGATCCTTGAGCACGTCGAGATAGAACCCGCCGAGGTCTTCGGAGCAGAACGTCTGCAGCTTCGCGACGACAGGGTGGAACTCGTACTTCTCGTAGTGCGCGAGGATGTCCTTTTGCAGTTCGTCGGTGAGCGCCACGGCGTATCGGTCGATCTCGAGCCATGCGTCGACGGGCACCGCGTGCTGCGCGTGATCGAAATCCGACAGGTTCGCGAGCAAAAAGCGCAGCGTGTTGCGGATGCGGCGATAGCTTTCCGTCACGCGCTTGAGGATTTCCTCGGAGATCGCGAGCTCGCCCGAGTAGTCGGTCGAGGCGATCCACAGGCGGATGATCTCGGCACCGAGCCGATTCGCGACCTCGTGCGGATCGATGCCGTTGCCGAGCGATTTGCTCATCTTGCGGCCTTCGCCGTCGACGGTGAACCCGTGCGTGAGCAGCGCACGGTACGGCGCGCGGCCATCGAGCATCGAGGCCGTGAGCAGCGACGAGTGGAACCAGCCGCGGTGCTGGTCGGAGCCTTCGAGGTAAAGATCGGCCGGGAACTGCGAGACGGCTTTGTGCGAGCCGCGCAGCACGTGCCAATGCGTCGTGCCCGAATCGAACCAGACGTCGAGCGTGTCGCGGTTCTTTTCGTAGAGGTTCGCGTCGTCGCCGAGCAATTCGCGCGGGTCGAGCGTTTGCCACGCTTCGATGCCGCCTGCTTCGACGCGTTGTGCGACGGCTTCGAGCAACTCGAGCGTGCGCGGATGCAGCGCGCCCGTTTCCTTATGGACGAAGAACGCCATCGGCACGCCCCATTGACGTTGCCGCGAGAGCGTCCAGTCGGGGCGGTTCGCGATCATGCTGTACAGACGCTGCTTGCCCCAGGACGGGTAGAACGCCGTGGCTTCGACGCCGGCGAGCGCCGTTTCGCGCAGCGTCGCGCCGCCGTCCTTCGGCGTGAGGTCCATGCCCGCGAACCATTGCGACGTGGCGCGGTAGATGATCGGCGTTTTGTGGCGCCAGCAATGCATGTAGCTGTGCCGGTATTTTTCGGTGTGCAGCAGCGTACCCGCGCCGGTGAGCGCCTCGACCACCTTCGGATTCGCTTCCCAGATCGTGAGGCCGCCGAACAGCGGCAGCGATTCGATGTAGCGGCCGTCGCCCATCACCGGGTTGATGATGTCGGAGTCGACCATGCCGTGCGATTTGCACGATTGGAAGTCTTCCACGCCGTAGGCCGGCGACGAGTGCACGACGCCCGTGCCCGAATCGATCGTGACGTACTCGCCGAGATAGACGGGCGAGGTGCGCTTGTAACCGAGGTGCGCCGACGCGAGCGGATGGTGGAAGCGCAGATTCGCGAGTTTCGCGCCCGGCGCCGTGGCGATGACGCTGCCCGCGAGGCCGAACTGCGTGAGGCTGGCCTCGACGCGTTCTTGCGCGAGCACGAGCAGGCCGCGCTCGGTATCGACGAGCGCGTAGTCGAGCTCGGGGTGCACGTTCAGCGCTTGGTTGGCGGGAATCGTCCACGGCGTCGTCGTCCAGATGACGATGCCGCCTTCGGCGCGCGGCAGCGCGGGCAGGCCGAATGCGTGCGCCGTCTTTTCAGATTCCGCGAACGGGAACATGACGCTAATCGACGGATCGACGCGGTCTTTGTATTCGACCTCGGCCTCGGCCAGCGCCGAGCCGCAGTCGAAGCACCAGTTGACGGGCTTCAAGCCGCGAAACACGTAGCCGTTCTCGAGGATCTTGGCGAGCGCGCGGATCTCGGCCGCTTCGTTCGAGAAGTTCATCGTCTTGTACGGATTGTCCCAGTCGCCGAGCACGCCGAGCCGTCTGAAGCCCGCCTTTTGCGTTTCGATCTGCTCGCCCGCGTAGGCTCGGGCCCTACGTTGCACTTCGGCCGCCGGCAGCGACTTGCCGAATTGCTTTTCGATCTGGATCTCGATCGGCATGCCGTGGCAATCCCAGCCCGGCACGTACGGTGCGTCGAAGCCGGCCATGTTGCGCGACTTGACGATGACGTCCTTCAGGATCTTGTTGACCGCGTGGCCAAGGTGGATGTCGCCGTTCGCGTACGGCGGGCCGTCGTGCAGGACGAAGCGCGGCCGGCCCGCGCTCGCCGCGCGGATCTTCTCGTAGATCCGGCTTTCCTGCCATGCCTTGACCCATTGAGGTTCGCGCTTGGGCAGATCGCCGCGCATGGGAAACGGCGTCTCGAGCAGGTTGACCGGATACTTGGCCTGGGATTTCGAATCGGCTTTCTTGTCGCTCATGGTGCTATCGCTGAAATCGGTGGGCGCCCGAGCCGTGGGCGCTTCGGTATTGAGTTTGTGGTAGTGCTTCGCACGGCCGAGCGCTCGCCGCGCCGTGGCCGTGTGCCGATACGCGGCTAGCGAATTCGGTCGGTCGCCGACGTGGAGAACCCCGTCGTGCGGCTGCCCGGCGCGGCATCGGCGTCGGATCGGGCGCCGTCGAGCGCCGCAAAGTACGCGCGCCCGTCCGCGACGTCGCGCGCGATGGCCGCCGTCAGCGTTTCGAGATCGGCGAACTTCTCCTCGTCGCGCAGCTTCTTCAGAAATTCGACGCGCACGAGTTTGCCATAGGCGTCGCCGTGCCAATCGACCAAGTGCACTTCGAGCAGGACGCGCCCGGAATCGTCGACGGTCGGACGCAGCCCGAGGCTCGCGACGCCCGGCAGCGGGGCGTCTCCGATGCCGTGGACGCGCACGATGAAAATGCCCGCCAGCGCGGGGCGCTTGTGGGCGATCGGTAGGTTCAGCGTCGGGAAACCGAGGTCGCGGCCCAGCTTGAGCCCGTGTACCACGTGCCCGCTGATCGCGTAAGGCCGCCCGAGTGCGGCGCGCGCGGCGTCCAAATCGCCGGCGACGAGCGAGGTGCGCACGCCCGAGCTCGAAATACGCGCGCCACTCGGATCGGCAACGGTCGACATTTGCTCGACCTCGAACCCGTATTGTTCTCCAGCCGCCTTGAGCGAGGCGAAATCGCCGGCACGTTTGGCACCGTAGCGGAAATCGTCGCCGATGAGCACCCAGCGCGCATGCAGCCCGTCGACGAGGATGCGTTTGACGAACGCATCGGGCGATTGGCTGGCGAACGTGTGGTTGAAATGCTCGACGACGACCCGCTCGACGCCGTTCGTGCGTAGCGCTTCGAGTTTGTCGCGCAGCATCGCAATGCGCGGCGGCGCGCCCGCCGGGTTGAAGAATTCGCGCGGATGCGGCTCGAAGGTCATGACGCACACGGGCAGGCCGCGCGCGTGCGCGGCCTCGTTCACAAGGGCGAGCAACGCCTGGTGGCCGCGGTGGACACCGTCGAAGTTACCGATCGTCAGCGCGCAGGGCGCGCGGCTTTCGGCGTTGGGAAGACCGCGGAAGACTCTCACGATAGCCGTTGGGGTGGGCGGCGCGAAGCCGCGAAGCCGATCATCGATGGGCGCGCGGCAAATGCCGCAAAGCAGAAGATTATAAACGCTCGGGGCCGGGCGCGGCGGCGCGCGGCTTTGGGCGGTCCCCCGGGTGATAAAATCGCCGGATGAAAAATATCGTGATTTTGATTTCCGGGCGCGGCAGCAACATGGAAGCCATCGTACGCGCCTGTGCGGCCGAGCGCTGGCCGGCGCGCATCGCCGCCGTCGTCTCGAACCGGCCCGACGCCGCCGGGCTGGCGTTCGCGGCGGCGCAAGGCATCGCGACGGCCGTCGTCGAACATGGCGGCTTTGCCGAGCGCGAGGCGTTCGATGCCGCACTGGCCAACGTCATCGACGGCTTTTCCCCCGACCTCGTCGTGCTGGCCGGCTTCATGCGCGTGCTAACTTCCGGCTTCGTCGAGCGTTACGCGGGCCGCATGCTGAACGTGCACCCGTCGCTGTTGCCGAGCTTTCCGGGGCTGCGCACGCACGAGCGCGCGCTTGAAGCCGGCGTTGTGCTGCACGGCGCGACCGTGCATTTCGTGACGCCCGAGCTCGATCACGGCCCGATCGTCGTGCAAGGGGCCATGCCGGTCACGGCCGGCGACGATCCGGGCTCGCTCGCCAAGCGCCTGCTCGCGGTCGAACACGTCATTTATCCGCGCGCGGTGCGCTGGTTCGTCGAAGAGCGCTTGGCGGTCGCGGGGCTGCGAGTTGCCGTGACGCCGCCGGAGCCGCAATGGTATTTCTCGGACACACAAGGGGCGGCTGCATGAAGACCATGAAGAAGAAAGACAAGGGCAGCCAGGCCGCCGGCCGCACCGGCGGCAAGCGCGATTCGATTCTGCACGGCTTTTTGGTCGGACAGACCGAAACGCTGCTCGCCGAGGTTCTCAAATTCACCGGCCCGGCCGACGCCACCACGAGCCGCTTTTTCCGCGCCCATCCGAAGCTTGGGCATGCGGAGCGCGGCGTCATCGCCGAAGCCGTTTTCGCCGTGTTGCGCCGGCGCATGGAGTTCGCGCATCTGGCCGAAAGCGGCAGCGGCAGCCCCACGCGACGCCTGGCGTTGCTCGGCCTCATGCAGACGGCCGGCCGCGCGGCGCTCGCGCGGTTCGTTTCCGAGGCGGAGGGCGCTTGGCTCGAGCACGTCTCGAAGATCGATCCGGCAAGCCTGCCGCTGCGTGTGCGGACGAACTTGCCCGGCTGGATCGTCGAGCCGCTCTCCAAGCGGTTCGATGCCGAGGAATTGGCTCAGCTCGCCGCGGCGCTCAACTACCCGGCGCCGCTCGATCTGCGCGTCAATCCTGTGAAGGCGAACCGCGAACAGGTGCTCGACGCGTTGCAGGCGGCCGGCATCGAAGCGGGCGCGACGCCGTTTGCGCCGTTCGGCGTGCGGGTCGTGGGCAAGCCGGCGTTGACCAAGCTCAAGCCGTTCGAGGACGGCTGGATCGAAGTTCAGGACGAAGGCAGCCAATTGCTCTGCGCGCTCGTGGCGCCGCGCCGCGGCGAGATGATCGTCGACTTTTGCGCCGGCGCCGGCGGCAAGACTCTCGCGCTCGGAGCGGCGATGCGCTCGACGGGGCGGCTGTACGCGTTCGACGTCTCCGACCGGCGTCTGGCCAAGCTCAAGCCGCGCCTTGCGCGCAGCGGCTTGTCGAACGTGCATCCGGTGCTGATCGATAGCGAGCACGACGCCAAGATCAAGCGCCTGGCCGGCAAGATCGATCGCGTGCTCGTCGATGCGCCGTGCAGCGGCCTCGGCACGCTGCGCCGCAACCCCGATCTGAAATGGCGCCAGGGCCCGGACGCCGTCGAGGAACTCGCGCCGAAGCAGGCGTCGATCCTGTCCAGCGCCGCGCGTCTCGTGAAGCCGGGCGGCCGCCTCGTTTATGCGACCTGCAGCGTGCTCGAAGCCGAGAACGAGGCGATCGTCGTGCAATTTCTCGCCGATCACCCCGATTTCGCGCTTGTGCCGGCCGGTCAGGTGCTCGCCGAGCAACGCATCGAACTCGAGATGGGTGACTACCTCTCGCTCTGGCCGCACCGGCACGCGACGGACGGTTTCTTCGCGGCGATCCTCGAGCGGCGCGCTTGAGATGAACGGTTCGACGCGCGCAAGGCCGAGGTCGTTCGCCGCGCGCGCGCGGGGCGGCCCCTTATCGACATGATGCAGAACCACATCCTCTCCCATATGCTGGCCGGCATCGTGCGCGATTACGGTCAGCCCGTGATGATCTGGCAGGCCGGTACGCTGCTCGGCACGCTGCTCGTCGCATGGCTGCTCGCGCGGCTCGTGCGCCACAAGCTCGATTCGCACCGTCGCGCCCGGCACGAAGCCGTGCGCTTCGGCGCCGAAAGTCTGCACAAAGCGTTGTTCCCGCTGCTGGGCGGGGTGCTCGTCTGGGTCGCGGAAACGGTGCTCGACGATTACATGTCGACGTCGCTGCTCGAACTCGCGCTCGTGCCGCTGATCGGCATTGCGCTGATCTACATCCTCTTTTTTATCGCGCGTCGCGTATTCGGGCGGACCGGGCAGGCGCACGCGTGGCTTTCGATCGCTGAAAGGATCGTCTCGGTGGCGGTCTGGATCGGCATGGTCGTGACCGTGCTCGGCATTCAGGACGAAGTGCTGCGCTGGATGGCATCGGTCCGGTTCCGTATCGGCACCGCGCACATGACGCTGCTCTCGCTCACGACGGGCTTGATGTGGGTCTGCGCTACGCTGATTTTTGCGCTGTGGCTCGGCTCGGCTTACGAGGACCGGGTAATGCGTGCGCATTCGGTCGACGCGAACCTGCGGGTCGTACTCGCGCGCGTCGGGCGCGCGCTGCTCGTGCTGGCGGCCCTGCTCATCAGCTTCTCGCTCGTCGGCATCGACATCACGGTGCTCGGCGTGTTCGGGGGCGCGCTCGGTGTTGGGCTCGGCTTCGGCCTGCAAAAAATCGCCAGCAACTACGTATCGGGTTTCATCATCTTGATCGATCGTTCCCTGCGGATCGGCGACACGATCAATGTCTCGGGCTTGCAAGGCATGGTGACCGAGATCCGCACGCGCTACACCACGGTACGCGGGCTCGACGGCATCGAGACGCTGATTCCGAACGAAAAGCTCATCACGGACGTCGTCCAGAACCACTCGTCGTATCTCACGCGCGGCTACGCGAAGGCGGCGGTGCAGATCGCCTACACGTCCGATCTCGAGCGCGCGATGGCATTGCTCGTCGAGGCGGCGCGCGGCGTCGAGCGCGTGCTCGAGGAGCCCGCGCCGGCGGCGTATCTGGTCGGCTTCGGCACCGACGGCATCAACCTCGAACTCGGCTTTTGGGTCGAGGAAGCGGCCAAAGGCACGACCGGCACGCGCTCGACCGTCAACCGCAACATTTGGCGGCTCTTCAACGAGCACGGCATCTCGATCCCCTATGCGCGGCGCGACGTCCATCTCGTCGGCAGCCTGCCCGCGATACTCGGCAGCGCCGTCGAAATCGCCCAAGATCCGGCAATCGATGCGGCGCACGGCACCGCCGCCGATTCGAGCAATTCGGGCACGGGGCTGGCTCGGGATGCATCGACGGGCGCGTGATCGTCCCTGCGGCGATAGGTCGCAGCCGGTTGGGTACGCCGTAAATCGGTAAAAAATGGTCGTCGCTGCGCTTGTGCAGCGCAAAAAACTTCATTTGTTACAAATACTTGCAGCGATTGCAGTAGAATGCCGTTCAGCTTTGAAAGACTAGCTTTCCTCTTTTCGGCATCCGCATCCAAGCGGGTCTCGCTGCAACACAGGTAGAACACCTTGCTGAATTCCCTTCTTGATTTTCTCGCGCACGGCTTCCTTCGCTGCTCGTGGTGGCAAATCGTGCTGATCGCGCTTGCCCTCACGCACGTGACGATCATCGGCGTGACCGTGTATTTGCACCGCTGTCAGGCGCATCGTGCGCTTGATCTGCACCCGGCCGCGAGCCACTTCTTCCGGCTATGGCTGTGGATGACGACCGGCATGCTCACGGGCCAGTGGGCGTCGATCCACCGCAAGCATCACGCGAAGTGCGAAACGGAAGAGGATCCGCACAGCCCGCAAACGCGCGGCATCTGGAAGGTGCTGCTCGAGGGAGCGGAGTTGTACCGCACCGAGGCCAAGAACGAAGAAACGTTGCGCCGCTTCGGCCACGGCACGCCGAACGACTGGATCGAGCGCAACGTGTACACGCGCTATCCGATCCTCGGCGTGAGCATCATGATGGTGATCGACGTTGCGCTGTTCGGCATCGTCGGGCTGTCGGTGTGGGCCGTGCAGATGATGTGGATTCCGTTTTGGGCGGCCGGGGTCGTCAACGGGCTCGCGCATTTCTGGGGTTACCGCAACTTCAACTCGGCCGACGCGAGCACGAACATCTTCCCGTGGGGCATCCTGATCGGCGGCGAAGAGCTTCACAACAATCACCATACGTTCGCGACGTCGGCCAAGCTGTCGAACAAGTGGTTCGAGTTCGACATCGGCTGGGGCTACATCCGCTTGATGTCGGTTCTCGGCCTGGCGAAAGTCAAGAAGATCGCGCCCACGCCGCGTCTGACCTCCGACAAGCTCGTGCTCGACCAAGACACGCTGCAGGCGGTGCTGACGAATCGCTACGAGGTCATGGCGCGCTACGCGAAGACGGTCAAGCGAGCCTACCGGCAGGAGCTCGCGCGCCTCAAGGAAATCGGCTCAGGCGAGAAGTACCAACTGATGCGCGGCGCGCGCACGTGGTTCCATAAGGACGAAGCGGGGCTCGACGAGCCGCAGAAGCGCCAACTGCCCGAGATCTTCGCGAATAGCCAAACGCTGAGCACGTTCATCGAATTGCGCAACGACCTGAGCGCGATCTGGGAACGCTCGAACGCCTCGCGCGAACAATTGCTGGTGCAGCTCCAAGATTGGTGTCATCGCGCCGAGCAAAGCGGCATCAAGGCATTGCAGGAGTTCGCGATGCGTTTGCGCCGGTACGCTTAAGCGCGCCGGAACACGCCAAAACGCGAAATCCATTAAAATTTCGTTACGTCACACACACCCCGCGTTGGCGGGGTGTTGCATTTTTGGGCCCTTGTGATGCGCTCGGCTCACCTCGATCGCCAGGCGAGAGGCCAACGCCGCCAGGCCGACTAGAGGAGAACAGGATGGACCCGGCCATCAAAGCCGTCGAATTCGACAAGCCGCTCGCGGGCGCCGTGTGCGGCGTCGGCCACGCGTGGGCGAAGGTGCCGCCGGCGCCGTCGCCCGAGGAGCGCGCGCAGTTGAAGGCACGCGTGCGTACGCTGCTCGAGCGGGAAAAAGCGGTGCTCGTCGCGCATTACTATGTCGACGCCGAGCTGCAGGAGCTCGCCGACGAGACGGGCGGTTGCGTGGCCGATTCGCTCGAAATGGCCCGCTTTGGCCGCGATCACGATGCGCAAACGCTCGTCGTGGCGGGCGTGCGGTTCATGGGTGAGACCGCCAAGATCTTGAGCCCCGGCAAGCGCATTCTGATGCCCGATCTCGACGCAACCTGCTCGCTCGATCTCGGCTGCCCGGCCGACGAGTTTTCGGCATTTTGCGACGCGCACCCCGATCGCACGGTTGTCGTCTATGCCAACACGAGCGCTGCGGTGAAGGCCCGCGCCGATTGGATGGTGACGTCGTCTATCGGTCTCGAGATCGTTGCGCACTTGCACGCGCGCGGCGAAAAGATTCTGTGGGCACCGGACCGCCATCTCGGCGACTACATCGCGCGGCAGACGGGCGCCGACATGCTGCTGTGGCAGGGCTCGTGTCTCGTTCACGACGAGTTCAAAGGCATCGAGCTCGATTTGCTGCGAGCCGAGCATCCGCACGCCAAGGTGCTCGTGCATCCCGAGTCGCCGGCGAGCGTGGTGGTGCAGGCCGACGTCGTCGGCTCGACGACTCAATTGATCGACGCGGCCACGCGTCTCGATGCGACGCATTTCATCGTCGCGACCGATCTCGGCATCTTGCACAAGATGCGCCTTGCGGCGCCCGGCAAAACGTTCATCGCAGCGCCGACGGCCGGCAATAGCGCGACGTGCAAGAGCTGTGCGCACTGTCCGTGGATGGCGATGAACGGGCTCGCGAATTTGGTCGACGTGCTCGAGCGCGGCCACAACGAGATCTTTGTCGATGCCGCCGTCGGCGAGCGTGCGCGCGTGCCGATCGATCGGATGCTCGCGTTCGCGGCCGCACACAAAAAGCGCGTGCAGGCGAGCGGGGATCTGGCTCGCGACACGACGCTCTTCGCCAACGTCGGCGCGGCCTGACACGCGCGCCGCATTGGCGCATTCGTCCTCGATTTGTGCGCCGCGACGGCCTGCGTAGCTGTCGGCGGCACTAACGACAACGGAGTATTGACCGTGCAACAAGCAACGCTGGGCCACGGCGCCGTATCGCCGCTTTTCGCCGAGATTCGCGAGCGGTATGGTGCGGCGTTCGACATGGCGCTCGCGCGCAACGTCGCCGATGCGCTGGCGGAAGACGTTGGCGAGGGCGATCTTACGGGGCGGCTCGTGCCGGCTGATTCGCTACGCGATGCGCGGATTCTCGTGCGCGAAGAAGCAGTGCTTTGCGGGGTGCCGTGGTTCATGGCCGTGATGCAGCGTGTCGATCCGGCGATCGAGATCGACTGGCGCTATCGCGAGGGCGATGTCATGGCGGCCGATACGCCCGTTTGCTTTCTGCGCGGGCCGGCGCGAGCGCTGCTGACGGCCGAGCGCAATGGCTTGAACTTCCTGCAGCTACTCTCGGGCGTGGCGACCGTAACGCGTCGCTACGTGGACGCGGTCGCAGGCACCCGCGCGCGTATTCTCGATACGCGCAAGACGCTGCCGGGGCTGCGCCTGGCGCAAAAGTACGCCGTGCGCGTGGGCGGTGGGGCGAATCACCGCCTCGCACTCTATGACGGCATCCTGATCAAAGAGAATCATATTGCCGCGGCCGGCGGAGTCGGTCCCGCGCTCGATGCGGCCTACGCGCTCGATGCGGGTGTGTCGATTCAGATCGAGGTCGAGACGCTCGAGCAGCTCGAATCGGCGCTCGCGCATCGTGCGGAATCGATTCTGCTCGACAATTTTTCGTTCGAGGCGATGCGAGATGCCGTCAAGCTGACGGCTGGGCGCGCGCTGCTCGAGGTGTCGGGCGGCGTCAACTTCGAGACCGTGCGTGCGATCGCCGAGACGGGTGTGGATCGCATTTCCATCGGCGCGTTGACCAAGGACGTGCGGGCGACCGACTATTCGATGCGCTTGATCTAAGGGTGGCGCCGGCCGGCGCGTGGGCGCGGCCGGCCTGTCCTTTAGAGTTTTCGGTTGCGCACGCGCTCGGGCGAGAGGACGGTCGGCAAGGCTTTGGGCAGCGCTGACGGCCAGTCGCGCGAGAAGTGGAGCCCGCGGCTTTCGCGCCGCGCGCGGGCACTTTCGACGATCAAGGAAGCGACGTCGACGAGATTGCGTAATTCGAGCAGATCGCGGCTCACCTTGAAGTTCGCGTAGTACTCCTGAATTTCATCCCGCAGCAAAGCGATGCGATGCCTCGCGCGCGCCAGGCGTTTGTCGGTGCGAACGATCCCGACGTAGTTCCACATGAGCCGACGCAGCTCGTCCCAATTATGCGCGACGACGACTTCCTCGTCGGGATCGGACACGCGGCTTTCGTCCCAATCGGGCAGCGGCGCATGGGCGGCTGCATCGAAGCCTTCGCGCTCGATCGCTTCGGCGGCCGAGCGGCCGATGACGAGGCATTCGAGCAGCGAATTGCTGGCGAGGCGGTTCGCACCGTGCAAGCCCGTGTAAGACGTTTCGCCGACCGCGTAGAGGCCGGACAAATCGGTACGCCCTGCCAAATCGGTAACGACGCCGCCGCACGTATAGTGCGCGGCCGGCACGACGGGAATCGGGTCTTTCGTGATGTCGATCCCGAATTCGAGGCAGCGCGCCAGGATCGTCGGGAAATGTTCGTGCAGGAACGCGGGACTTTGATGGCTGATGTCGAGGTAGACGCAATCGATGCCGCGTTTCTTGATCTCGAAATCGATTGCGCGCGCAACGATGTCACGCGGCGCAAGCTCGGCGCGCTCGTCGTGAGCCGGCATGAAGCGCGTGCCGTCGGGCAGGACGAGCTTGCCGCCTTCGCCGCGCACCGCCTCGCTGATCAGGAAAGATTTCGCATACGGATGGAACAGGCAGGTTGGGTGGAACTGGATGAATTCCATATTCGACACTCGGCAGCCCGCGCGCCACGCCATCGCGATGCCGTCGCCCGTGGCGGTGTCGGGGTTCGTCGTATACAAATAGACCTTGCCCGCGCCGCCCGTGGCGAGGATCGTGTGCGGTGCCTCGAGCGTGACCGTGCGGCCGCTTGCGAGATCGAGCGCGTATAGGCCGTGGCAGCGACGCCCCGGTAAGCCGAGGCGATCGGAGGTAATGAGGTCGATCGCGTAATGGTCTTCGAACAGCGAGATGTTCGGATGCGTGCGAGCGCGCTCGGACAGCGTCGCGACAACGGCGTGGCCCGTGGCGTCCGCTGCGTGGATGATGCGTCGATGGCTGTGTCCGCCTTCGCGTGTCAGATGAAAGCCGAGTTCGGCTGCATCGTCGCGCGTGAACGGCACACCTTGGGCGATCAACCATTCGATGGCCGAGCGGCCATGTTCAACGATGAAGCGCGTGGCGTCTTCGTCGCAGAGCCCTGCGCCGGCCACGAGCGTGTCCGTGACATGATTTTCGACGCTGTCGGCCGAATCGAGCACGGCGGCGATCCCGCCTTGCGCCCAGTCGCTCGCGCCTTCGGTCATCGACCGCTTCGCGATGACGGCGACCCGCCGTTTCTCGGCAAGATTCAGTGCAACGGTCAGCCCCGCGAGCCCGCTGCCTACGATTACGACATCGAAATTCATCTACGAAAGTCCCTTGTCACCAGTCCCGCTTGCGCCGCCGCGCAAAGATTGCCGCCGGATGAAAAGCGCGCGGGTAAGCCAAGGAGGATACCGCGCCGGGAGGAGCAGCGGGTACACACCAAAGAAAAGCCCCGCGCGCGGCGGGGCTTTTGGTGTCTTCGGGCTCGCAGGGAGCCGATTACTTGATCTTCGTTTCCTTGTACGCCACATGCTTGCGGACGACGGGATCGAACTTCATGATCTCCATCTTTTCCGGCATGTTGCGCTTGTTCTTCGTGGTCGTGTAGAAGTGACCCGTGCCTGCGGTCGATTCCAGCTTGATCTTGTCGCGTGCGCCTTTGGCCATGATGTACTCCTTACGCTTCGCCGCGTGCGCGCAGGTCGGCGAGCACGGAATCGATGCCGTTCTTATCGATCAGGCGCAAGCCGGCGTTCGAAACGCGCAGGCGCACCCAACGGTTTTCGCTTTCCACCCAAAAACGGCGGTATTGCAGATTCGGCAGGAAGCGCCGCTTCGTCTTGTTGTTCGCGTGGGAAACGTTGTTGCCGCTCATCGGCGCTTTCCCAGTTACTTGGCATACGCGTGCCATATGAGAGCACTCCTAAAACGCTTAAATTCGGGGTTCAAGCCTGGGTCGGGCCTAACAGGAAAGGTCGACACCGTCGCTTCTCTCGCCTTTCCTAGCTTGACCTGGACATGCGCTGGACGGCGCGTTGCCCAAAGTGCCAAGCTAAGCCGCGTGAAAGCGATGGAAGGCCGATGGCGGGCCAACGTAACAACGCGGGCACGGTAAGCCGATCAGCAATCGGTCGCGGCGACCTCCCCCAAGCTTCTGAACGGGATTGGAAACAGGCAGACGGCGATTCTAGCAGAAAAAACACCGAAAAATCAAACCGAATTTACACTCTTTCGCGACGGGCGGGGCGGCGGGGCCGTTTAGAGCCAGCCGGCATGGGCGAACGAAAAGACGTCGTGGCGGCCGACCACGAGATGGTCGACGAGCCGTACGTCGATCAGCGCGAGCGTTTCTCGTAGCACGCGCGTGAGCTGACGGTCGCTCGCACTCGGCTTGACCGCGCCCGAGGGGTGATTGTGCGCGACGATCAGGCTCGCGGCGTTCGTGTCGAGCGCGCGGCGCACGATTTCGCGCGGGTAGACGGCAAGGCGCGTGAGCGAGCCGCGCGAGCTTTCCTCTATATCTATTAGGCGATGCCGTGCGTCGAGAAAGAGGCAGACGAATACTTCGTACGGGCGCGTGCCGATCAAGAGCCGCACGTAGTCTTGGACGGCGGCAGTCGAATCGACGAGCGGCTGCTCGCGCACCCGCTCGGCCAGCGCGCGGCGCGCCATCTCGATGACGGCCAGCAGCACGGCCGTCTTTGCCGGCCCGATTCCACGCAAGCCGTGGAAATCGGCGGGCGTGGCGTCGAGCATCGCGCGCAGCGATCCGAAACGCTCGAGCAGGGAGCGCGCGACGTCGAAGACGTTATGGCCGGGCAGTCCCGAGCCGAGAAAGATTGCGACGAGTTCGGTGTCGGACAGCACGGCCGGGCCGGCGCCGAAGAGCCGCTCGCGCGGCATGTCGCGTGCCGCGCCTGCCCCGGGGCGGCGTGCCCCGGCATGGACGCGCCCGGCAAGTGCGGGTATCGAGATGAGGCTGGAACTATCTTGCATGAGCGCATCTCCTAGTAGCGGTTACTCGGGCGGCCCGGGCAGTGCGCTCATAGGGCGCGCGCCGCCCGGCGCGAGGTGGCTTACAATAGCGATTTCGCGCGAGGCGTCCATACGCTGGACGTCGGCACGCTGCGCGCACTTATGCCCGCGCGACGTCGCGCTGCCAGACCACCCTCGCGCAGCGCGCGAGTCGCGTTTGCCCAACGAGTTACTCCATGAGCATCATCGATATTTCAGAAGTGAAAGCCGGCTCGCACGTCACGCTTCACTACCGGCTCTCTCTTGCCGATGGCGCGGACATCGTGAATACGTTCGGCGATAAGCCTGCCACGCTGCTGCTTGGCGCCGGGCAACTCGCCGCGCCGTTGGAAGACATTCTCATGGGTATGAAGGCGGGTGACCATTCGACCTTCCGGCTAGAGGAGGGGAAAGGGTTCGGTCCGCGCAACCCGGAGCTCATCCAGCGCGTGTCGCTTGCTACGTTGCGCGAAAATGGCACGGTGGGCGAGGATTTCGCCCCGGGCGACCTGATCGAGTTCAACGCGCCGAGTGGCGGCCGCTACGCGGGCGTGCTCAAGGAGATCGGCGAAACGTCGGCGTTGTTCGATTTCAATCACCCGCTGGCGGGCCAGGCGCTGACGTTCGAAGTGCACATCATCGGAATTCTGTAGACATGAGCCTCACGGATACCTCTCTCGCGGCCGCCGAGTCGGAAATCCTACTCGCGCAGCCGCGCGGCTTCTGCGCTGGCGTCGATCGCGCCATCGAGATCGTCGAGCGCGCGATCAAGCTGTTCGGCGCACCGATCTACGTGCGCCACGAGATCGTTCACAACGCTTATGTGGTTCAGGATTTGCGCAAGAAGGGCGCCGTTTTCGTCGAGCAGCTCGACGAGGTCCCCTCCGGCAGCACCGTGATCTTTAGCGCGCACGGTGTCTCGAAAGCCGTGCGCGAGGAAGCCGAGATGCGCGGCCTGCGCATTTACGACGCCACCTGTCCGCTCGTCACCAAGGTCCACATCGAAGTGGCGAAGATGCGCCAGGAAGGGCTCGACATCGTCATGATCGGCCACAAGGGGCATCCCGAGGTGGAGGGGACGATGGGGCAGTGCGGCGAGCGCATGTTTCTCGTCGAGAGCATCGAAGACGTCGAGGCGCTCGAGGTGGACGACCCGGCGCAGATTGCATTCGTCACTCAGACCACACTTTCGGTCGACGACGCCGCCGACATCATTGCCGCATTGAAGGGGCGATTCCCGCTGATTCGCGAACCGAAGAAGCAAGACATCTGCTATGCGACGCAGAACCGCCAGGATGCCGTCAAATTCATGGCACCTCAGTGCGACGTCGTGATCGTCGTAGGCAGTCCCAACAGTTCGAATTCGAACCGGTTGCGCGAAGTGGCCGAAAAGCGCGGGGTGCCGGCCTATATGGTCGATTCGCCCGATCAAATCGATCCCGCCTGGGTCGAGGGCAAGCTGCGCATCGGCGTGACCGCCGGCGCTTCGGCGCCCGAGGTGCTCGCGCAAGCGGTCATCGGCCGGCTGCGCGAACTCGGCGTGCGCAACGTTCGCGCGCTCGAAGGCATCGAGGAGAGCATCGCATTCCCGCTGCCGCGCGGGCTCACGCTGCCCGATTGAGCCCGATTGACGGTCGCGACCGCGATTCGAGTATTCGGGTTTTCCTTAGGTCTTTACGCTCAAGAAAAGCGTGCCCCACGGCACGCTTTTTTATTTTCCGTTAGTAAAAGAATACGAAGGTTGCTCCCAATAAACGCACAAATGTTGCAACTAGGTTGCGACGTGCGCCAAATAAGGGTCCCAAAAAAAGGTTGCAATGCAGGAAAACCCTGGCGATTCAGCATATTGGCCGCCCGATAATTAGAGTTACAATGCGCGCGTCCTCAAGGTCCCTGGGCCTTTGGACATCGGTATTCAGTAAGGCGCGGGAGACCTAGTTAATGCAAGTCAAGTTTGCTTACGCCGCATCGAGTATGACGAGGGGCGGCGAGGCGAGCATCGGTGTCGCGGCACGGGCCGTCGCGGTGTCGACGAATGAGACGGCGGCTATCGTCATCCAGGGGCAGACCGTGCGGTTGGCGGTAGGCCCTGCGCCTTTCGGTCAGGACAACGAAAATAAAAAGCAGGCGGCGTCGCGGTCGAGCAGGCACGCGCAGCCGGCTTGCCCGCATCGACTCGTGCCCTCGCGCACGACGGCGCCGGCGGCTCTCCCCACCCGCATCGGACGCGCTCGACCGAACGCGTGCAGGTATGGCGAAACATTTTCGGCGAGTGTGTTGCCTGCAGCGCAGGCCGCGCTCGAAATCGCAGCAACAATCCTTGCGGGCGGCATGCGTGCCGGCAAGGGGATGCCGTCGGCGCTCAGTGTGCAGCGGTGGCATCGCGTCGATGCGCAGGCAGGCTCAACGCCGGCGTGCCGACACCAGGATGCAGACTTCGTGCAGCACGACGAGGCCCGCTCCCGCATGTGGGCGCCGGATGCCGCTTCGGTGGTATTCGACGCAAAGAAGAAGTGCGCCGACTCGATCGAGACGCCCATGACGCCAAAGACGATGTCCACCGCGTGCGCGAGTGCGCGGCCGACCCCCATCGCTCTGTGCGCCGACGGCGGTTCGCGAGCCGGTGCCATTACGCTTCACGACTTCAAGGACAGCGTGCGTGCGGTCCTCGACGTCGTGGAGGTGTAGTGACGGAGCATGGCAGCGCGACGGCACCGAATACCCGACGGTGCCGTTTTTGCATCCGCCTCACCGGTCTGCCGAATCACGGCTTCGAGCGGTACCGTGAGGCGGCCGACCCTTACCGGTTTTTTTATCAGTACCCGCAGTGCCGTTGCGGTTTTCGCCGACCGTCCGCGTTACAACCGGCGCGAAGCGAAGATCCAGTCGCACGGGCTAAGGAGCTTTAAATGGATATCTTCATCCAGCAGATCCTCAACGGTCTGGTGCTTGGTAGCGTCTACGCCATCATCGCGCTGGGCTACACGATGGTGTACGGCATCTTAGGCATCATCAACTTCGCGCACGGCGACGTGCTGATGGTGGGTGCGATGGTTGCCCTATCGACCATCAACATGCTGCACAATCATTTCCCAGGGCTCGGCAACATCCCGACGCTCCTCATCGGGCTCGTCGTCGCCTCCATCGTGTGTGCGATCGTCGGCTATTTGATCGAGGTGGGCGCCTATCGGCCGCTGCGCCGCGCCCCGCGCCTGGCCCCGCTGATCACCGCCATCGGCGTGTCGATCCTGCTGGAAACGCTGGCCATGATGATCTGGTCGCGCAACCCGCTGCCGTTCCCGCAACTCATCTCGACCGACCCGATCAACGTCATCAAGGCGACCGACACGACCGTGGGCGCCGTGATCTCGGCCACTGAAATCACGATCATCGTAGTGGCGTTCCTGGTGATGGCCGGCCTGCTGCTGCTCGTGCACAAGACCAAGCTCGGCCGTGCGATGCGCGCAATCGCCGAGAACCCGAACGTCGCGAGCCTGATGGGCGTGAACCCGAACTTCGTGATCTCGGCGACGTTCATGATCGGCTCGGCCTTGGCTGCCTTGGCCGGCGTGATGATCGCCTCGGAATACGGCAACGTGCACTTCTACATGGGCTTCATCCCCGGCATGAAGGCGTTCACGGCCGCGGTGCTCGGCGGGATCGGCAACCTGGGCGGCGCGATGGTCGGCGGCGTGGTGCTCGGCCTGATCGAACAATTGGGCGCCGGCTACATCGGCAATCTGACGGGCGGCGTGTTCGGCAGTAACTATCAGGACGTGTTCGCATTCATCGTGCTGATCATCGTCTTGGTCTTCCGGCCGTCGGGTCTGCTCGGCGAACGTGTTGCGGACCGCGCGTAAGGGCAAGGAGCTAGCAAAATGACATCAATTCAACCGATCGAGCCGTCCACGACGCTCATCCCCGAGAAAAACGCAGCGAAAACGCTCGTCGTCGGCGTGCTGACAGCGGTGTTCGTCATCGCGGCACCGCTGATCATCGGCGCAGCCGGCGGCAACTACTGGGTGCGCGTGCTCGACTTCGCGATGCTCTACGTGATGCTGGCCCTGGGCCTGAACGTGGTGGTGGGCTTCGCCGGCCTGCTGGACTTGGGCTACATCGCGTTCTACGCGGTGGGCGCTTACACGGCCGCGCTGTTGACGTCCCCGCACCTGTCCAACCAGTTCGGATGGATCCACGATATCTGGCCGAACGGTCCGCACCTCTCGTATTTCATCGTCGTGCCGGTCGCGATGGGGCTTGCCGCGTTGTTCGGCGTGTTGCTGGGCGCACCGACGCTGCGTCTGCGCGGCGACTACCTGGCGATCGTGACGCTCGGGTTCGGGGAAATCGTCCGGATCTTCATGAACAACCTGGACCGTCCGCTGAACATCACGAACGGGCCGCAAGGGATCACCGGTGTCGACCCGGTGCACGTGGGCGGCTTCAGCCTCGCGCAGACGCACACGCTGTTCGGTATCGACTTCCCCTCGGTCTACTCCTATTACTACCTGTTCGTGCTGTGCTCGCTGTTCGTGATCTGGGTGTGCACGCGCTTGCAGCACTCGCGTATCGGCCGCGCTTGGGCCGCGATCCGCGAAGACGAAATCGCCGCGAAGGCGATGGGTATCAACACCCGCAACGTGAAGCTGCTCGCATTTGCGATGGGCGCGTCGTTCGGCGGCCTATCGGGCGCGATGTTCGGTGGCTTCCAAGGGTTCGTCTCGCCCGAGTCGTTCACGTTCTGGGAATCGGTCGTGGTGCTCGCCTGCGTGGTGCTGGGCGGCATGGGCCACATCCCCGGCGTGATTCTGGGCGCTGTGTTGCTCGCGATTTTCCCCGAATTCCTGCGCTCGACGATGGGCCCGCTGCAGCACTGGATGTTTGGCCATCAGATCATCGACACTGAAGTGATCCGTCAGTTGCTGTACGGCCTGGCGATGGTGCTCATCATGCTCTACCGCTCGGAGGGCTTGTGGCCCGCGCCCAAGCATGAGGACAAGATCGCGAAACTGGCCAAGCGTAACGCCAAGAAGCCGGCGCGCGCTTAACGCTCGATGGCTCGGCAGGAGAACATTACATGAGCAACAAAAGCATTCGTTTGTCGGTCAGCGGCGTGAATAAGCGCTTCGGCGGTCTGCAAGCATTGTCGGACGTGGGCCTCCAAATCGAGGAAGGCACGATCTATGGCTTGATCGGCCCTAACGGCGCCGGCAAGACGACGTTCTTCAACGTGATCACGGGGCTGTACACGCCCGATTCGGGCGAGTTCAAGCTCGACGGCCAAGACTACACGCCGACGGCCGTCTACCAAGTGGCCAAGGCCGGTATCGCTCGTACGTTCCAGAACATTCGTCTGTTCGGCGGTATGACCGCGCTCGAGAACGTGATGGTGGGCCGCCACGTGCGCACCAAGCACGGCTTGATCGGCGCCGTGTTGCAAACGCCGTCCGAGCGAAGGGAAGAGCGCGAGATCAAGGAGCGCGCGCTCGAACTGCTCGAATACGTGGGCGTGCTGCAATATGCCGACTACACGGCGCGCAATCTCTCGTACGGCCACCAGCGCCGCTTGGAGATCGCCCGCGCACTCGCGACCGATCCGAAGCTGCTCGCGCTGGATGAACCGGCGGCGGGCATGAACGCGACGGAGAAGGTGGAGCTCACGCGTCTGCTGGACAAGATTCGCGCGGACGGCAAGACGATTTTGTTGATCGAACACGATGTGAAGCTGGTGATGCACCTGTGCAACCGCATGACGGTGCTCGATTACGGCAAGGTGATCGCCGAGGGTCTGCCGCACGACGTGCAGAAGAACCCGAAGGTGATCGAGGCATATCTGGGCGCGGGGGTCCACTGATGGCTACGGCAATGTTGAAAATCAAGGGCCTGCAGGTCAATTACGGCGGCATCCAGGCGGTCAAGGGTGTCGACATGGAAGTGGCGCAGGGCGAGCTGGTCACGTTGATCGGCGCGAACGGCGCGGGCAAGACGACGACGATGAAGGCCATCACGGGCCTGAAGCCGTACTCGGCGGGCGACATCGAGTACGAGGGGCAGTCGATCAAGGGGTTGCAGCCGCACGACCTGCTCAAGCGCGGCTTGGCGATGGTGCCGGAAGGCCGCGGCATTTTTGCGCGCATGTCGATTCTCGAGAACATGCAGATGGGCGCCTACTTGCGCAACGACAACGAAGGCATCCAGAAGGACGTGGATCGCATGTTCGGCTACTTTCCGCGCTTGAAGGAGCGGGCCAAGCAGTTGGCCGGCACGCTCTCGGGCGGCGAGCAGCAGATGCTGGCGATGGCGCGCGCGATCATTAGTCGTCCTAAGTTGTTGCTGCTGGACGAGCCGTCGATGGGTCTGTCGCCGATCATGGTCGAGAAGATCTTCGAAGTGGTGCGCGACATCTCGAAGGAAGGCTTGACCGTGCTGCTGGTGGAGCAGAACGCACGCCTCGCGTTGCAGGCGGCTAACCGTGGCTATGTGATGGATTCTGGTATGGTCACGATGTCGGGCGATGCGAAGCAAATGCTCGACGATCCGAAGGTGCGGGCTGCGTATCTCGGCGAGTAAGTAACACCCTCTCTCGCGCGCCCGTGTCGCCGTGCACGGGCGCCGTCAATGGGCCGAAGCACGGCCCGCATGCAGTGCCATTAAAACCCGATCCAACAAGGGAACTACAACAGTGAATAAGTCGCTTCTCACCGGCTGCGCAGCAGCGGCCGCGCTCTCTTTTGCACTTTGCAATACTGCTCAAGCCGATACGATCGTCAAGATCGGCCACGTCGCCCCGCTCACGGGCGGCTCGGCTCACCAAGGCAAGGACAACGAAAACGGTGCTCGTCTCGCGATCGAAGAGATCAACGCGAAGGGCCTCGTGATCGGCGGCCAGAAGGTGACGCTCCAGCTCGATCCGCAAGACGACGCGGGCGATCCGCGTCAAGCGACGCAAGTCGCGCAGAAGCTCGTCGACGATAAGGTCGTCGCGGTCGTCGGCCACGAAACGTCGGGTACGTCGATTCCTGCGTCGAAGATCTACAGCGATGCCGGCATCGTGCAGATCTCGCCGTCGGCAACGAGCCCGAAGTACACGGAGCAAGGCTTCAAGACGACGTACCGTGTCGTCGCGACCGATGCGCAGCAGGGTCCCGCGCTTGCGAATTATGCGGCGAAGGACATGCATGTGAAGAAGGTGGCGATCGTCGATGATTCGACCGCGTACGGCCAAGGTCTGGCGCAGCAATTCGAAACGGCCGCGAAGGCCGCGGGCCTGACCGTGGTGTCGCACGACGCGACGAATGACAAGGCCGTCGACTTCCGCGCGATTCTGACGAAGATCAAGGGCGAAAAGCCCGATGCGATCATGATCGGCGCGATGGATGCGACGGGCGGCCCGTTCGCGAAGCAAGCCAAGCAACTCGGCGTGAGCGCGAAGATCCTCGCCGGCGACGGCGTGTGCACGTCGAACATCGCCGATCTGGCCGGCAACGCAGCCGACGACATCATTTGCTCGCAAGCCGGTGTCGGCCTCGATCAAATGAAGGGCGGCGCCGCGTTCGCAGCCAAGTACAAGAAGCGTTTCGGCCAGGACGTCGTGCTGTATTCGCCGTACACCTATGATGCCGTCTACATCGTCGTCGATGCGATGAAGCGTGCGAACTCGGTCGATCCGGCAAAGATCCTCGCTGCCATGCCCACGAGCGACTACAAGGGTGTGATCGGCGAGACGACGTTCGATGCGAAGGGTGACCTGAAGCACGGCGTCATCTCGATCTACGGCTACAAGGAAGGCAAGCGGACCTTCATCAACAAGGTTTCGATGTAAGCCTGCTGTGTAAGCGCTCCTCTGCGGCCTAGGCCGCAGCAAAAAGCCGCATGCGTTTGATCGCATGCGGCTTTTTCATAGTGCGCGCGAGACGCCGGCTGGCCGTCCCGCCCATCGATCGCGTCGAACGCGTCGAACCATCAAAGCGAATCGAGCACCGTGCGCAGCATCGCCATCATCTGGTCGATTTCTTCGTTCGTCACGTTCAGCGCCGGCATGAAGCGCAGCAGATTCGGCCGCGCCGCGTTTAGCAGCAGGCCCACCGGTTGCAACTCGCGCGCTTTTTCGACGATCTGCGGCCCGATGTCCTTGCCGAGCAGCAGCGCGCGCAGCAACCCTTCGCCGCGCTCGCCCTCGAAGCCGCGTTCCGCCGACAACTCGAGCAGCTTCGCACGCAAATACTCGCCGCGTGCTCGAACCCCTTCCAGGAAGCCCGGCGCCGTCAGTGCCTCGACGACGGCGCAGCCCACCGCCGTCATCAGCGGATTGCCGTTGTAGGTGCCGCCTTGATCGCCGGCCTCGAACACCGCAACGTCGGCCTTCGAGAGCAGCGCCGCGAGCGGCACGCCGCCACCGATGCCTTTGCCGAGCGTCATGATGTCCGGCTCGATGCCGGCGAGTTCATAGGCGAAGAGGGTGCCGGCTCGGCCGCATCCGCTTTGCACCTCATCGACGATCAGCAGCAAGCCGTGACGCCGCGTCAGCTCACGCAGCTCGCGCATGAATTCGCGCGTGGCCGGGATGACGCCACCCTCGCCTTGAATCGGTTCGAGCATGACGGCGACCGTCTTCTCGCCGATCAGTTTCTCGACCGATGCGATGTCGTTCAGGTCGGCCTTCGGAAAGCCCGGCACTTGCGGCGCGTAGAGCGTATCCCAGCCGGGCTTGCCGCTCGCCGACATCGTCGCGATCGTGCGCCCGTGGAAGCCATGATCGAACGTGATGATCTCGTAGGCGCCGTTCTTGAACTTCTTGCCCCACTTGCGCGCGAGCTTGATCGCGCCTTCGTTGGCTTCGGCGCCGCTGCTGGCGAAGAAGACTTTGTCGAAGACGCTATGCTCGGTCAGCAGCGAGGCGAGGTTGGCCATCTGCTCGTTGTAGAACGCCGGCGACGGGTTCAAGAGCCGGCGCGCCTGCGTCTCGAGCGCTTCGATCATCGCGGGGTGGCAGTGCCCGAGGCTGTTGACGGCCCAGCCTTGGATGAAATCGAGGTAGCGCTTGCCTTCGCTGTCGAAAATCCAAGAGCCCTCGCCGCGCGTGAAGACGATGTCTGGCCGGTTGGTGATGTACATCAGCGACTGCGTCGGGTTCTCTGTCGATTGCATGGCACGGCTCCGCGATAAATGAAGGAAGGTGAAGGGGAAATGAAAAAAGCCACGGAAGTCCGTGGCTTTCGCGGTTTGACCGATTGCACGCCGTCGCTTGCTGCTGATTCCTTGCGAGGCGCGCGTCCGCTATGAGCCGACGGCTTCCCTTGGCGGGAGCGGGCGGCGACGTCGGAGGGCGGACAGGTTGCGGTTCATGGGCGCAAGAATACGACAGCGTGCGGCTCGATGCAACGCTTGCTGCGCATCAGGTGTCGCATTTTTGTCTCGTCAGACGGCGTTGACGAGATCGGCCTCGCTCGTGAACGAATCGGCGTAGAACTCGTCGGCCGGCAACTTGTGATGCGCCGTGAAATCGCGCAAGGCCGATTCGACCATGACGGGCGCACCGCACGCATAGACCTGATGGCTCGACAGATCGGGCAGATCCTCGATCACGGCGCGATGCACGAAACCGATACGGCCGGTCCAGTTCTCGCTCGCATCCGGCTCGGACAACACGGGTATGAACTTGAAGTTCGGATGATCGTTGGCCCAGCCCTCGGCGAGCTCGAGCATATAGAGATCTTTCTTGCGGCGCGCACCCCAGTAGAGCGTGATCGGCCGTTCGATGTTCTTGAAGAACGCATGCTCGGCAATCGCCTTGATCGGGGCGAAACCCGTGCCCGAGGCGAGCAGGACGATCGGCTTGTCGGAGTCCTCGCGCAGGAAGAACGTGCCGAGCGGCCCTTCGAAGCGCAGGATATCGCGCTCCTTCATGGTGTTGAAGACGTGATCGGTGAAGACGCCGCCGGGCATGTGCCGCACGTGCAACTCGATCGGGCCTTCCTCGTTCGGCGCGCTCGCCATCGAATAGCTGCGGCGCTTGCCGTCCTTGAGAATGAATTCGATGTACTGGCCGGCGAGATACTGCAAGCGCTCGTTCGCGGGCAATTGCAACTTCAGGACCACGACGTCGTCGGCTTTGCGCTCCAGTGCGTTGACGCGGCAAGGCAGCTTCTTGACTTGAACGTCACCGACGCCCGCGATTTCACGCACGTTGATGACGAGATCCGATTGGGCCGTTGCGCAGCAAAACAGCGCCATGCCGCGCGTTTTCTCGTCGTTCGAGAGCGCGGACGACGAGTGCGAGCGCTGCTCGATCTCGCCCGACACGACTTCGCCCTTGCATGAACCGCACGCGCCGTTCTTGCAGCCGTACGGGACGCCGACGCCTTGACGCAGCGCAGCGGCGAGCACGGGCTCGTCGGGTTCTACTTGAAACTGCCGGCCGCTTTGCCGGAGGGTCACGTTATATGCCATAGCTCGATCGAAACGAAAAAATCGAAAAACCTTCAGGTCGAAGCGCGCACCGCCCGCTGACCGCTACAATGCGCGCACATGAATGCCACACGAATCTTGCGCCGGCCCCGCGTGCTGATCGTCGGGTGCGGCGACGTCGGACTGCGCTGCGCGCAACGCTTGCTTGCGCGCGCCGCGAAGCCGCGCGTCATCGCTTTGACGACGCGCGCGGAGCGCGCCGCGCAGTTGCGCGCCGACGGCCTGCTGCCGATTGTCGGCGATCTCGATGCACCGCGCAGCCTGCGACGACTGGCAGGACTCGCGCAAACGGTGCTGCATCTCGCGCCGCCGCCGCCGCATGGGCTCGACGACCCGCGCACGCGGGCGTTGATCGCCGCGCTCGGCGCGCGCCGCCGCCGGCACGCAGCCTGCCTTACGGCACCGGCCGAAGGGCGTTTGCGCAAGGGCCGCCGCGCCGCGACATACGGACGCGCGTCGCTCGACGGCCGTATTGTAACCGAGGCCCTTTCGGCGGCTGGGCTCCCCGCGCGCGTGCGCCTCGTCTATGCGAGTACGACGGGCGTCTACGGCGATTGCGCCGGGGCGCTCATCGGCGAAACACAGCCCGTGCGGCCCGCGAACGCACGCGCGAAGCGGCGTGTGGCGGCCGAGCGGCGGTTGAGGCAAGCCGCCGTGCGCGGGGCGATCGCGACGAGCATCGTCCGCATTCCCGGCATCTACGCTCTGGAGCGATTGCCGCTCGCTCGCATCACGCAAGGCAAGCCCGCCCTCGTCGAACAGGACGACGTCTACACGAACCATATTCATGCGGACGATCTGGCCGCGATCATGCTGCGCGTGGCCGTGCGTGGACGCATCGGGCGCGTCGTCCATGCGTCGGACGATACCGTGCTGAAGATGGGAGCGTATTTCGATCGCGTGGCCGATGCGTTCGGGCTGCCGCGCGTGCCGCGCATCGCCCGCGGGACCGCCGAGCAGACGCTCGATCCCGCGGCGCTGTCGTTCATGCGCGAATCGCGGCGTCTGTCGAACGCGCGGCTCAAGCGTGAACTGGGCGCGACGCTGCGCTATCCGACCGTCGACGATTTCTTGCGCAGCATTGGCCGAGGCTAAATGAGCGCCGGCAACGTTTCGAGCAGTAGGAAGCAGAGCAGGGCGCCGATCAATGCGCCGATGAGATTCGGGTGATATTGGCGCTTCACGTGCATCGCCGCGAGCAACGCACCGATGACGATCGCACCGAGCGCGGCGAACGCAAGCGTCACGTACGAAATCTCGAACGTGCTGTTGATGACCACGATGCACCTCCCTCCAAACGCCTCTTCATCGGACCTGCTCGCTCGACGGCGGCGGTCTCGCTTCGTTCGATGAAAGAAGTATAGGTGCGGCGTGGCGCCCGCCCCATAGGGAGCGGACCCGATATCGAGCGATCGTTCGACTCGTGCGTGCGCCGGCGCACGCAGGGAGCATGCAGGGGGCACGCGCGTTGGGGACGCGTTGGGGACGAGTTAGGGACGCGTTACCCCCCGCGCAACGCCTGCAGCGCTTCGTCGTCGAGCCATTGCCATGTGCCGGGGGTAAGCGACGGCGGCAGTGCCAAGCCGCCGATGCGTTCCCTGTGCAATGCTTCGCAGCGGTTGCCCGCGGCAGCGATCATGCGCTTGACTTGATGGTATTTGCCTTCGTTGACGGTGATTTCGAGCAGCTTCTCGTCTCGCATCCGCACGGCCGCCGCGGCGATCGGCGCTTTTTCTCCATGCAGCAGGACGCCGTCGCTCAGTGCGGTGAGCTGACGCTCGTCGAGGGCGTGGCGCGTCGTGGCCCAATACGTCTTCGGTACCTTGCGCTTGGGCGACGTATAGGCGTGAACGAATTGACCATCGTCGGACAGCAGCAAGAGCCCCGTCGTATCTTCGTCGAGACGGCCGACGCACTGAACGCCACGCGCGGCCAACTGCGCCGGCAGTAGCCCGAACACGCTCAGGTGATGCTGCGGCTCACGCGAGCATTCATAGCCTGCGGGCTTGTTGAGCATCACGTAGGCGTGCTCGCGGTAGCGCCAGGCCGTGCCGTCGACGTCGAACGTCAAGTCGTCGAGCGCGAAGGCGGCATCGGCGTTCTTGCACACGCTCCCCGCGACGGCGACTCGCCCTTGCTCGATCAACGCACGACATTGGCGTCGCGAGCCGAAGCCTTGTCTGAAGAGAATGCTTTCGAGGTCCATTGCGTGCTTCGAATCGGAATGGCCGGGATTGTACGCCGCGTATACCCGCCTATCTCGTTGCGCCGAAATCCGACCGATTGTCGCAGCCGCCTTGCGTCGCGCGGGTGGCCTCGACGATAATCGATCGGTTTAGTCCTGCTTTTGCGCGCTATATGCGCCTCGTCATGCTCAATCGTCGCTTGCACAAGCTCGGTACGCTGCTCGGATTGCTCGCAATCTGGCTGACCGCGCTCGCGCCGACGATCTCTCAAACGCTCGCCGCGCACGAGCGCATGGGCGTCGAGATGGCGCTCGGCGTCGAGTGCTCGGCGCAAGATGCGGCTCCCGAGCCCGCAAGCAGCGACGGCGATCAAGCGTCTCATCATCACGATGCGCTCGGCCATTGGGATGCATGCGGATATTGCGGGTTCTTCGCGCACCTTCCCGTGATGCCGGGTTTGACGCCGGCCGTCGTTTCAGCGCTTGCGGCGGCACAGCCGCCCTATGTCGCCGCCGCAGTCGAAGCGCGGCGCGCGACCCGTTTCTTGACTGCGCAACCGCGCGCCCCGCCTGTCGTTTCCTAGTCTCTGATCGAATCGGACATCGTTTCGCGGCGCTCGGGCGCCGCGGCATTGTCGCGCGCGTATGGCGTGCCGCGGCATTCGAACATCATTTGGACTCCTAAAGGAAACACATGCTGACTCATTTCAAGCGGCGCGCTCGGTGGCGCGTGGCGCTGAGCGCGGCCGCCGGCCTCGCGGTCTGTTCACCCGCGGCGATGGCACATGCCGTTGCGGGCGATCGCGTCTTTCCCGCGACGCTCGCGATCGACGACCCAGGCGTTGGCGACGAATTCGATTTTCAGTTCGGCCACATCAAGAGCGCGACCGACGACGGCCAAGCGATGAACGTCAACACGGCCTCGTACGAGTGGGACAAGCTCATCACGTCGAACCTCGGCTTCAGCGTGGGCGGCCAGTACGTGAATCAAAACACGCCGGACGGCGGATCGGCTCGCGGTTGGGACAACACGGAGCTTGGGCTCAAGTACCTCGCCTATGTGAACGGGCCGCACGAATTCATGGCATCGGTGGGGCTCGTGGCCGAACTCGGCGGCACGGGCGCCAAATCGGTCGCGAACTCGTATTCGACCTTCACGCCGAACATTTATTTCGGCAAAGGTTTCGGCGACCTGCCGGCATCGCTCGGGTACTTGCGGCCGTTTGCGGTAACGGGGCAGCTTGGGCCGAACATGACGACTGCGTCGTCCGATGCGGGGCCCAATTCGTTCGACTGGGGCTTCACGGTGCAATACAGCATCCCTTACCTGCAATCGCAGGTGAAAGACTTGCATCTGCCTGAACCGTTCTCGAACTTGATTCCGGTCGTCGAGATACCGATGAGTACTTGTACCGCCGGCGCCTGTGCGGGACAGACGACGGGCACGATCAATCCCGGCCTCCTATGGACGAATCGCTACGGGCAGTTCGGCATTGAAGCGCAGATTCCCGTGAATCGCGCGAGCGGCACACACACGGGGGTGCTGCTCGACGCTCACCTGTATTTCGACGATCTATTTCCCGGTTCGCTCGGCAAACCGTTGTTCTAACTTCGGACTATTGCACCATGAGTTACATGAGCACCATGAAAACATCCCTGATTTCGCTTTCAGCGCGCGCTTGCGTCGCGGCGCTCGCGTTGACGTTCGCGCAATTGGCCAGTGCGCACGCCTACCCGAAGCAGCAGACGCCGGGAGCCGGCGCGACCGTCGGCACCGATACCAAGCAAGTGTCGATCGAGTTCGACGATACGTTGGAGCCCGCTTTCAGTTCGCTGAAGGTGACCGATACGGCCGGCAATGCCGTGACGAACGGCACGTCGAGCGTCGATGCGAACGACAAGAAGCACATGACGGTCGCGCTTGGTTCGCTCAAGCCCGGTGTCTATACGGTGTCGTGGGTGGCGGTGGCCGCCGACGGCCACCGCACGCAAGGCCACTACGCGTTCACCGTGAAGTGAATGCTCAGTTGGACGCCTAAGTTGGACGCCTGAATGAGCGTTGTGAACCGGAAGGCGCCCCGCTCGCGCGAGCCGGGCGCGCCTTTCCGTGGCTTGCCGCGCGATCAGCCCGTCAACGCCGAGTTGTACGTCTGACCGCCGATCGCGACGTTGCTCAGCGTGATCGCGTTCACGTTCCACGCATAGACAGGGCCCGGGTTCGTCGGGCTGGCCGTGCCGCTGCAGATCGGCGTGCCGAGGTTGCAGTTCGAGATCGTCACGCCCGTGATCGGCGAGACGGTCGGCGTCGGCGCGGGGCCGTTGTAGTCCGCGGCGACAGGGCCTTGTGCGACGATCGCTTGGAAGCACGAGCCGGTGCTGCCGCTGACGGTGACGTTGCTCGCGGTCACGTTGCTGATGTTGACGTTGCGCACGACCGGCGGGCTCAAGCGCACGGCATCGCCGCTGGGCGAGTAGTCGCAGTCGAACGTGATCAAGCCGCCCTCGGAAGCGGACGGGTTGGCCGCGCTTGTCGTTGCGACGCCGACCGGCACCGTCGTGTTGATCGGGCTTCCCGCGATCATGTTGCTCGCGCCGTAGCCCTTGCCCGTCAGCGCGATGCCGTTGGGCAGCGTGACGCCGTCGATGTACACGTTCTGTACGAAGCCGCCCCGGTTCATGTTCGTCTTGATCCGGATCGCGATCTGCAATGGATTGCTGGCCCAATTCTCGTTGAGCATGCTGAGGTTGCGCGCATAGATGTTTTCGACGCCGGCGCTCATTTCGCTGCCGAGCGTGAGCCCGCCGTGGCCGCTGTTCATCGTGCAGTTCTGGATCACGTGGTTTTGCGCGGGACCATACTCGATATCGAGCGCCTTGCCGGACTTGATCGCGATGCAGTCGTCGCCCGTATTGAACGTCAGGGTGTCGATGAGTACGTTGTTGCAGGCGTCGGGATCGAAGCCGTCGTTGTTGGGCCCGATGCTGTCGGCGAAGACGCCCTGGGCCACGACGTTGGTGCAGTCCGTCGGATGATGCTGCCAGAACGGGGTGTTCTGCGTGTGATAGTCCTGCAACAGCACGTTCGTGCAGCCGATGAATTCGACCATGCACGGGCGCAGGTAGTGGCCGTTGCCGAAAACGCGTGACGTCACGGCGACGCCCAATTCCGAGAGCGCGGGCAAATAGTTCTGATCCTGCGACCACGACGTCGCCGTCAACAACGGCAGGATCGTCGACGCATTGGATGCGGTGATCGTGGACAGGCCCGTCAACGCCGCATTGTTCGGATTCGAATACGCCTGCGACGGCGTCGACGAACTGGCGCAGCCGTAGGCCCCGTTCGTGCCTTTGAAGGTCCACCAGCACGAGCTCGGCGTCGTGCCGTTCGCCTGGATCGGCGTCATCGCCTGGCCGTTCAGGATTGAACTCGTGCCCTCGCCGGTCAGCGCGATGTTCGTCTGCTTGTAGGCGTAGACCGGCGAGCCGAAGTTCAGGCAGTCGTTGGCCTGCCAGCGCGTCCAATACAAATTGCCGTTGGCCGTCACGTACGGGCCGCTCGCCGCATAGTCGGCGGGGTTGGGGCTGAAGTAGATCGTGCAGGCTTCGCTCAGGTGGAAGTTGACGTTGCTGAGCAGCACGATCGGCCCGCCGCAATACCAGTTCCCCGCCGGCACGACCACCCGGCCGCCACCCGCCGCATTGGCCGCGACGATCGCGTTGTTGAACGCCGTGCAGGCATCGAACGCGGTGCCCGTCAAGCTCGAGGACACCATCAATTCCGCACCGGGACTTTGCGGCGATGTGGCCTGGTTCAACCACGGAATGGCAGGGCTCCACGCCGATGCGGCTACGACCTGAGACGTGATCGGTTGCGCGCCGAAGCTCGTGACGTTGAAGTCGATGGCCGGAAACATCGACTGCGTGATGTTTTTGAGCGAATTGACGATTTGGGTTCCGGCGCCGCTCGCGCCCCAGATCGGATCGGCCGCGGTGGACGTGGCCGTCGATGCGGGCGTGCCGCCGCTGCCACCGCCGCAGCCGGGCAAGCCCGCCAGCACGGTCGCGCCCGCTGTGGCGCCGGCCAACGCCATGAAGGCGCGGCGGCTGGGGGAGGGAACGTGTGAGGTACCGGCTGCGATCGGGTGCGCGCTACGTTTCTTGTCTGCCATCTCAATGTCTCCGTGAGTTGAGCTTGGGCCGCGAACGCCGTCGATGGCGCCGGGACTTGTCTGGCGATTAGCCAGGGCAGGCATTTTCGTTATGCAAATTGAAAGTTGTCAAACCTCGTAAACGATAGGTAAAGGGTGAAATGAGCGCTGAAAGGGGGCTGATTTCCCTGCTTGGCCTGTGTTTAAGCCATTTGAGTGAATCAGTTGCGACGCATGTGCCTGCTCGATCATCGGACTGAAGTCGTTATCCTGTGCGAATGTTGTTTGACAAGATGGGTAGCCCGATGTTAACGTCCGGGCTGCCAGTCATCAAAAATTCGTTTCGAGGCCCCATGAACGTGTCCCCACTTGTCGAGAGCGAATTCGCCTCGTCCGTGATGGCGGTGCCGCCCCTTGCGCGCCGTGCCGACTTGTCGATCGATGTCGACGAAAACCAGAAGCTGATCCGTCACATCGAAGCCGGCGGCGTACGCACGCTGCTGTACGGCGGCAATGCGAACTTCTATCACGTCGCGCCGAGCGAATATCGCGAGTTGCTTGACATGCTTGCCGACAGCGCGGCGCCGACCACCCGCGTGATCCCGTCGATCGGCCCTGACTACGGCAAGATGCTCGACCAGGCTCGCATCCTCGCGCAGACTTCCTACCGGACGGCGATGGTGCTGCCGTTCAATGGGTTCGCGACGCCGCAGGGCGTCGAGGCGGGATTGACGCGGATCGCGGATACCGCGGGCATTGCGCTGACGCTCTACGTGAAGAGCGAGCAGTACGTCGACGTCGATACGTTGGCTCGGCTCGTCGATCGCGGCACGCTCGCCGCGGTGAAGTACGCGATCGTGCGCGACGATCCCTCGAACGACCCGTATCTGCGCCGTTTGCTGGAAAGCGTGAATCCGGCGCGAGTGGTCTCCGGAATGGGCGAGGGCCCGGCCGTGACGCACTTGCGCGACTTCGGCCTTGCCGCATGGACGACGGGCTCCGGCTGTATCGCGCCGTATGCGGTGTGTGAGTTGATGCGCGCGATACGCGAATCGCGCGAGGCCGACACGAAACGGCTTTACGACGCATTCATGCCGCTCGAGACGCTGCGCGAGGACATCTCGTTGATCCGCGTGCTGCACGATGCGGTGACGTTCTCGGGCGTCGCGAACATGGGCACGATCTTGCCGCTGCTCAGCGAAACCCCGAAGGCGCACCATGCGCAAGTGCGCGAGGCGGCACAGGTGCTGCTTGCCTTCGAGCGCAGCCTGAGCGCTGGGCGTGGCGCTTAACGGGGCGCGGGTACCCACGGAGGCATGATGCGGATTGCAGGTGAGATGTTGTTGGGCGCGTCGTCCGTGCGCGGGACGCACGGGACGCTGCATGCGTTCGATCCCGCGCAGAACCAAGAGATCGAGCCGGCGTTCGGCGCGGGCGGTGCGGCCGATGTCGAGCGTGCGTGCGCCTTGGCCGCCGCCGCGTTCGATGCGTTCAGGTCCGCGCCGCACGAGATGCGCGCGCGCCTGCTCGAAACCATTGCCGAGAACATCGCCGCGCTCGGCGACACACTGGTCGATCGCGCGCACCTCGAATCGGCCTTGCCGAAGGCGCGCCTCGAAGGCGAGCGCGCGCGCACGATCGGCCAGCTCAAGCTGTTCGCTTCGCTCGTGCGGGACGGGCGCTGGTGCGGTGCGGTGCTCGACTCGGCCTTGCCGGCGCGCACGCCGGCGCCGCGTTCGGACCTGCGCGCGCAACGGATTGCGCTGGGTCCGGTGGCGGTGTTCGGTGCCAGCAACTTCCCGCTTGCGTTTTCGGTTGCCGGCGGCGATACGGCGTCCGCGCTCGCGGCCGGGTGTCCAGTCGTCGTGAAGGCGCATCCCGCGCATTTGGGCACGTCCGAACTCGTCGGTCGCGCGATCCAGAAGGCCGTTGCCGACCTCGGCTTGCCCGAAGGCGTTTTCTCCCTCCTGATCGGTGCGGGCAACGCAGTCGGCGAGGCGCTCGTCGCGCACCCGGCAATCAAGGCGGTCGGCTTCACGGGCTCACGGCGCGGCGGTCTGGCGTTGATGGCGATCGCGGCGGCACGCCACGAGCCGATTCCCGTTTATGCGGAAATGAGCAGCGTGAACCCCATGTTCGTGCTGCCCGCGGCGCTGGCCGCGCGCACCGAAGCGCTTGCGCGTGGTTTCGTCGATTCGTTGACGCTCGGCGTTGGTCAGTTCTGTACCAATCCGGGCCTCGTCATCGCGCTCGAAGGGCCGGCGCTCGCGCGCTTTGTCGATACCGCCGCCGGCGCGCTCGAAGGCAAGCGCGCCCAGACGATGCTCACCGCGGGGATCGCCGCGGCCTACGAGGACGGCATCGGCGAACGTGCGTGCGCACCCGGCGTGACCCGCGTGGCCGACGGCGCCGCAAGCGACGCGCACTGCGCGGCGCGTGGCGCGCTGTTCAAGACCTGCGCCACCCAATTCTTGGCCGATGCGCAACTTCAGGATGAGATCTTCGGGCCGACCTCGCTGATCGTCGGATGCCGCGACGCGGACGAACTACTGCGCGTGGCCGAGCACTTGGAAGGCCAGTTGACGGCGACGCTCCAAATCGACGAGGACGACTACGCGCTCGCGGCGCGCCTGCTGCCGACGCTCGAACGCAAGGCGGGCCGTATTCTTGCGAACGGCTTTCCGACCGGCGTCGAGGTAACGTATGCGATGGTGCATGGCGGCCCGTTCCCGGCGACGTCCGATGCGCGCACGACGTCGGTGGGCGCCATGGCCATCGAGCGCTTTCTGCGGCCGCTCTGCTACCAGGATCTGCCCGCGGCACTGTTGCCGGCCGCGCTGCGCGACGAGAACCCGCTCGGTCTTTGGCGCCTGCGCGACGGCGAGCTGGTGCGTCGCTGACGCGGCGGCCGCCCCTTTCATTGATTCAGCATTCCGGAGTCGCACGAAGTGAGCACGAACAGAAAGAAACCCGAGGACTTGCGCAGCCATCGCTGGTACGGCGTGAACGACTTGCGCTCGTTCGGCCATCGCTCGCGCAGCTCGCAGATGGGCTATAGCCGCGAGGAATACGCGGGTAAGCCGGTGATCGTGATCCTCAACACGTGGAGCGAGATCAACCCGTGCCATACGCATTTCAAAGTGCGCGTGGAAGAGGTGAAGCGCGGCATTTGGCAGGCGGGCGGCTTTCCGATCGAGTTGCCGGTGCAAACGCTCTCCGAGCCGTTCCAGAAGCCGACGACGATGCTGTACCGAAACTTCCTCGCGATGGAAGCCGAGGAAACGCTGCGTTCCTATCCCGCCGACGGCGTCGTGCTGATGGGCGGCTGCGACAAGACCACGCCTGCTCTGCTAATGGGCGCGATTTCGATGGACCTGCCCGCGATCTTCCTGCCCGCCGGCCCGATGCTCAACGGCAACTGGAACGGCCGCACGCTCGGCTCCGGCTCGGATACGTGGAAGTACTGGGCCGATTTGCGGGCCGGCAAGATCACGGAAGACGACTGGAAGGGCGTCGAGGGCGGCATCGCGCGCTCGCCCGGGCATTGCATGACGATGGGCACGGCTTCGACGATGACGAGCGCGGCCGAAGCGCTCGGCTTCACGCTGCCGGGTTTCGCGTCGATTCCGGCAGCCGATTCGCGCCATGCGCAAATGGCGGCGAAGACGGGCATGCGCATCGTCGAGATGGTGTGGGAAGACCTCAAGCCGTCGGACATCATCACCGAGAAGTCGGTCGATAACGCCGTGACGACGTGCCTTGCGCTGTCCGGCTCGACGAACGCGATCGTGCACATGATCGCGCTCGCACGCCGCGCGGGCATTCCGCTCACGCTCGGCCACTACGACGATCTGTCGCGGCGCACGCCCGTGCTCGCCAACATCCGGCCGACCGGCCAGTATCTGATGGAAGACTTCTACTACGCGGGCGGCCTACGGGCGATGCTCAAGGAGTTGGGCGATTCGATCGACGGCACGCAGCGCACGGTCAACGGCAAGACGCTCGGCGAAAACATCGCCGATGCCGAGATCTTCAACGATGCAGTCATCCGTCGGCGTGCCGTGCCGCTGATGCCCGACACGGGCCTTGCGGTGCTGCGCGGCAACCTCGCGCCTGACGGCGCCGTGATCAAGCCGGGCGCGGCCGATCCGAAGCTGCACGTGCATACGGGGCGCGCGGTCGTGTTCAAGGACTACGCCGACATGGCGGCACGCATCGACGACGACGCGCTCGACGTCGACGAAAACAGCGTGCTCGTGTTGCAACACGCGGGGCCGGTCGGCGCGCCCGGCATGCCCGAATGGGGCCAACTGCCGATCCCGAAGAAGCTGCTGCAAAAAGGCGTGCGCGACATGTTGCGCATTTCCGATGCGCGCATGAGCGGCACGAGCTACGGCGCCTGCGTGCTGCACGTGGCGCCCGAGTCGTTCATCGGCGGTCCGCTCGCGCTCGTCCAGAATGGCGACCTGATCGAGCTCGACGTGCCGCAGCGCAAGCTGAATCTGCTCGTGAGCGACGAAGAGCTCGCACGCCGCAGGGCCGCGTGGGTGGCTCCCGAGCCGCGCTTCACGCGCGGCTACGGCGCGATGCATCAGATCCACGTGATGCAGGCCGACAAGGGCTGCGACTTCGACTTCCTGCAGCGCGAAGGTTCGGGTTGTGCCGGCAGCGGAGGCAGTGGCGGCGAGCCGGAGATTCACTGAATCGAAGCGGTGGGGCGGTTCGACGCTGGAGTACGTCGAACCGCCGCACGGGTTTTTAGACGGTCCGGCGGGCTCGGCTTGAAAGGAGGCGGGCTCGCATACGTCCACGGAAAAGCGCACGGGCGAGTTTAATTAGGAGTCCTAATTAAAGAAGCGGATGAAAAAGTAAACGAATAGACGAACAGACGTGTCGATCGATCCACGGCAAGAGAGAGCAGTGATTGGGCGCCTCGCAGCGGCCATGCAGTTTCAAGCGGCATCGCATGTCGCGACAAATCCAACAAAGACCAGGAGATTTGATGAAGCACTATAAACAAGCCACGATGACGATCGCCGGTGCGGCGGCCATACTCGTGAGCGGCGGCGCATTTGCGCAAAGCAGCGTGACGCTCTATGGCATTGTCGATACCGGCATCGGTTACCTGAGCAACCAGGCCCCGTCGACGGGCGCGACCACAGGCGGCAAGTCGGTCGTGAAAATGCTGGAAGGCGTGTGGGGCGGCGAGCGCTTCGGCCTGATGGGCAGCGAAGATCTGGGTGGCGGCACGAAGGCGATCTTCAAGCTCGAAGAAGGGTTCAACATCGACACCGGCGCGCAAGGCAAGAGCGGTCTCGCATTCAACCGCGCTTCGTGGGTCGGACTCGACAACGCGACGTACGGCACGTTCACGGCGGGCCGTCAGTACACGCCGTACTACACGCTGCTCTCGCCGTACAGCCCGACCACCTGGCTGACCGGTGCCTTCGGCGCGCATCCGGGCGACGTCGATGCCCTCGATACCGACTACCGCGTGAACAACGCGCTCGTCTATACGTCGCCTTCGTTCAACGGCTTGAAGGTCAGCGGCATGTACGCGCTGGGCGGCGTGGCGGGCAGCTTCAACGCCGGCTCGACCTGGAGCGTGGCGGCGCAATACCTCGCGGGCCCTGCGGGCATCGCGGTCGGGTTCGCTCGCTTCAACAATGCGACGAACGGCGGCGGTGCTTGGAGCGCTACGTCGACGGCCTACTCGGGCACGGGCGAGCAGGGCGTGTCGAGCATCACGAACGGTTATCAGAACGCGGCGGCGCAACAGCGTTTTGCCGTGACGGGTGGCTATAAGTTCAACCAGCAATGGGATGTCTCGGCGACGTATTCGAACGTCCAGTACATTCCCGGCGTGAACTCGGGCTTCTCCTCGACCGCGATCTTCAACACCGAAGGCGTGGTGCTGCATTTCCGTCCCGCCAACGTGTGGGATCTCGCAGCCGGCTACAGCTACACGCGCGCGACGACGGCGAACGGCATCCAAAGTGCCGCGAGCTATCAGCAGTTCAACCTGACGCAGCTCTACAACTTGTCCAAGCGCACGCGCATCTACGTGTTGGAAGCGTATCAGCGCGCGAACGGCCAGACCTTGAGCACGAGCGATAAGGTTGTCGACGCGACGGCGAGTATCGGTGAGCAGTCGGCGGCTTCGTCGCGCAACCAATTCGCCGCGACGGTCGGTATCAATCACCAGTTCTGATCCGGCCCGGATACGAGGGCGGTGTGCGAAAGTGCGCCGTCCTCGGGTATCTACTAGGCCGCAAGCAGACGACATGTTAATACAATCACAAACATTGTCAGACAACCTTATGGGTTGCATCGAAGATGTCAGTCGCGAAGCGCCTCCGAGCCATCGGAACCACCGCCAGCGCAGGCAGTACACGATCCATATTCTCGAGGAGATCATAGAATGAAACGGAAATTCGCCCTGTCGACCGTCGCCGTGACGGTGGCCGCTTCCTGCTTCGCGTTGATGGCGGGGACGGCTCAGGCGCACGTGTTCCGGGCCGCTGACGTCCATAGCGACACGTTCCCGACCACGATGGCATTGAAGTTCATGGGCGACGAAATCTCGAAGGAGACCGGCGGGAAGGACTCGCTGAAGGTCTTCAGCAACAGCGCCCTGGGCTCGGAGAACGATACGATCGACCAGGTGCGCATCGGTGCGATCGACATGGTTCGTGCCAATGCGGCCGCGTTCAACGACATCGTGCCGGAATCGATGATCCCGTCGCTGCCGTTCCTGTTCCGCGACATCGATCATTTCCGCAAGGCCATGTACGGCCCGGCGGGCCAGAAGATTCTCGACGCGTTCGCGGCGAAGGGGATGATCGCGCTCACGTTCTACGAGAGCGGCGCGCGTTCGATCTACAGCAAGAAGGCGATTCATTCCCCGGCCGACATGAAGGGCTTGAAGGTGCGCGTGCAGCCGTCGGATCTCATGGTCGACGAAATCAAGGCGATGGGCGGCACGCCGACGCCGATGCCGTTCTCCGAGGTCTATACGGGCCTGAAGACGGGCCTCGTCGACGCCGCTGAAAACAACATCCCCTCGTACGTCGAAACGAAGCACTACGAAGTGGCGCCGATATTCTCGGAAACCGAGCACTCGATGACGCCGGAAGTCGTGGTGTTCTCGAAGAAGATCTGGGACACGCTGACGCCGCAAGAGCAACAGGCGATCCGCAAGGCCGCGGTCGACTCGGTGCCGTACTACCAAAAGCTTTGGGTCGCGAAGGAGAGCGAAGGCGTGCAGACGGTGAAGAAGGCCGGCGTGACGATCATTCCGGCGGCGCAAATCGATCGCGCGGCGTTCGTGAAGGCGATGCAGCCGGTTTGGACCAAGTACGAGAAGACGCCGGCGATGAAGCAGATCGTCGACGAAATCGAAGCGGTCAAGTAAGCCTCGGATGCGCGCGGATCAATTCCCGCGCGCATCCGCATTGTTTTGTACGAGAAACAGATCGATGAACTTCATCAAGCGTCCGAGCGGCGTCATCGCGCTGCTGATTACGGTGTTCGCATCGCTTTGCATGGCCGTGCTGTGCGTGCTCGTCATGTATAGCGTCGTGATGCGCTATGTCTTCGACAACGCCCCCGATTATGTCGAGCCGATCGGCCTGCTCATGGTGCTCGTCATCGCGTTCATGGGTGCCGCGCTGAAAGTGCGCGACGGCGGGCATATCGGCTTGGACTCGCTGGCCAAGGCATTGCCGCCCAGATGGCGGCTCGCGCTCGAAGTGCTGCAACAGCTTTGCCTCGTCGCGTTTTCTGTCGCAGTGTGCATCGGCACGAAGGAAATGGCGATGACCACGCTCGACGACCAGATTCCGATTTTGGGTTTGCCCGAAGCCGTTCGCTACGCGATCCCGTTCGTTGCCAGCGTCTGCACCATTCTCTTTTCAATCGAGCGCTTGCTGGCGCTCTTCGCGGCTAAGCGGACGTGATTCAAATGGAACTCTTGATTCTTGTCGTCAGTTTTCTCGTTCTTCTCGTGCTGGGGGTGCCGGTTTCATTCGCCCTCGGCCTGTCCTGCGTGGTGACTTACCTGCATGAAGGGCTGCCGCTCGCGACGGCGATGCAGTCGATGGTTTCAGGTATCAACGCATTCTCGTTTCTCGCAGTGCCGTTTTTCATTCTCTCGGGCGAGCTGATGCTGCACGGGGGCATCGCGGATCGCATTTTGCGCTTCGCGCAAGCCACGGTCGGGCATTTCCGCGGCGGCCTCGGGATGGCGAACGTCGTCGCCTGCACGATGTTCGGCGGCGTGTCGGGCTCGCCGACCGCGGATACCTCGGCCATGGGCGGCGTCGTCATTCCGCTCATGAAGCGCGAAGGATATAGCGCCGCCTACGCGGTCAACGTCACGACGCACGCCTCGCTTGCGGGCGCGCTGATGCCGACGTCGACCAACATGATCATCTATGCGCTCGCCGCCCAAGGTATCACCGGCGTCGTCGCCGGACATGCGGTCAGCGGCGTGTCGATCGGCGACCTGTTGTTCTCGGGGCTGCTCCCCGTGCTGTGGGTGATGGGCTTCGTGCTGCTGGCCGCCTACTGGCAGGCCGTGCGCTATCGCTTTCCGCGTCGTGCGGACGGTTCGTCCGACCTGCCGGTCTTTCCCGGTTGGATGGCGGTCGGCAAGTCGTTCGTCGGCGCCGTGCCCGGCTTGTTCGTGATCCTCATCATCCTCACCTGCGTCGCGAAAGGCATTGCAACGGCCACCGAGGCGGCCGCGATCGCCGTCGCGTACTCGCTCGTGCTGACCGTGGTCGTCTATCGGACGATGACGCTCAAGAAGCTCTGCGTCGCGCTCGCGCGCGCCACCCGAACGACCGGGGTCGTGCTGCTGCTCATCGGCGTGTCGAACATGCTGCGTTTCCAGATGGCCTATCTGGAGATTCCCGACGCGATCGAACATCTGCTCGAGCATGCGACGACGATGCCTTGGCTGATGCTGCTTTACATCAACGTGATTCAGGTGTTTCTCGGCACGTTCGTCGATATGGCCGCGCACATCCTCATCACGACGCCGCTGTTCCTGCCGATGGCGATGCATTACGGCGTGGGCCCGGTGCAGTTCGGGATCATGATCTTGCTGAACTGCTCGCTCGGCCTCGTTCACCCGCCGATCGGATCGGTGCAGTTCATCGGCTGCGCGATCGGCGAAGTGTCGATCGGCGAGACGACGAAAATCGCGTGGCCGTATTACATGGCCATCTTCAGCGCGATCAACATCGTGACGTATTTCCCGTACTTTTCGACCTGGTTGCCGAGTCTCATCAACGCGCATCCGGTGTTTTGAAGGCGGGCTGAACCCACGCGCCAATGCTTCGCATAGGGCCCGCTCGAGCGGGCCCTTTTTGCAGAAGCGCGCAGCAGCAAGCACGACGAAGTAACAAGAATGAATCAGGAGACCCCCATGCTCGACAACATCAAGATCCGTGCAGGGCTGACGGCAACCCTTTGCGTGTTCGCCGCGTTTTTGATGACCGTGATCGGGGTGGGCTACGACACGCTCAGGCACGCGATGGACGGCTTTCAGGACGCGCAGCTCAGTTCGTCCGCGCTCGCGTCGCTGAACGCCAGTTCCGAGAAGCTGCTGCAAGCGCGGCTCACGCTGTCGAGTTACGAGATCCTGTTCCATGTGGGCAAGCCGACGGACGGTTTGCTCGACGAGGCGAAGGGCCTGCTCGCCGAGTCGAATCGAGATTTCGATGCCTATGCGCGCCGCCCATATTCGAGCGAGAACGAGCGCGCGCTCGCGGCGAGCGTCGGCCAGGCGCGCGCAGCGCTCGTGAATCAGGCGATCGAGCCTGAGTACAAGGCGCTCGTCAACGGCGACTTCATGTCGTTTCGCACGATTCAGGGCGATGTCGCCGATCGCAGCTACCGTGTCTATGCGAAGGCGATCGACGCGCTCGAAACGCTGCAGTCGGATGCGCAGCACCGTAGCGCCGAGGCTTTGACACAACGCTTCCGGACTTCGGTGCTGTTGTTTGCGGGGATCGGGGCCGCCGCGCTCTTGATTTGTTTCGTGGCGCGCGCGCTGCTCACGCGCGCATTGATCGAGCCGATCGATCGCGCTATTGCGCACTTCGGGCGGATCGCGGGCGGGGATCTGACGGGCTCGATCGCGCAGAATTCCAGCAACGAAATGGGCCAACTCCTCGGCGCGCTGAGGCAGATGCGCGACGCGCTCGCGGCCACCGTATCGGCGGTGCGCGGCGGCGCGGGCGAAATTGCCGACGGCGTGAAGGAAATCGCGGCGGGCAATCGCGATCTGTCGGTACGCACGGCACAGCAAGCGGCGTCGCTGCAGCAGACGGCGGCGACGATGGGCACGCTCTCGTCGACGGTGAAGCACAACGCCGATTACGCGAAGGAGGCGAACGAGCTCGCACGCGGCGCGCTGGAAACCGTCACGCGCGGCGGGGATGTCGTCAAGCGTGTGATCGATACCATGAACGGCATCACCGCATCGTCGCGCAAGGTGACCGAGATCACCGGCATGATCGAGGGCATCGCGTTCCAAACCAACATTCTTTCGCTGAACGCCGCGGTTGAAGCCGCGCGCGCGGGCGAGCAAGGGCGCGGGTTCGCCGTCGTTGCCTCGGAAGTGCGTAGTCTCGCGCAGCGCGCGGCGACGGCCGCCAAAGAGATCAAGGAACTGCTCGGTCAGTCGTCGACGCAGATCGAAGAGGGCGCCGCGCTCGTCGCCATGGCGGGCGGGACGATGAGCGAAGCGATGGGCGCTGTCGAACGCGTGACGCACATCGTGATCGAGATTGAAGCGGCCGCGAGCGAGCAGCATGCGGGGATCGAAGAGGTCAACGGTGCGATCGGCCGGATCGACGACGTGACGCAGAACAACGTCGCGCTCGTCGAGCAGGCTGCGGCCGCGGCGAAGTCGCTCGAGGAACAGGCGGCGATGCTGCTCGATGCCGTCGCCGTGTTCCACGTCGAGTAGGGGAGGGTGCGATGACGCGCCGCGATGCGCGGATCGGAGCGACGCCGAGCCGCTCGGACGCGGCGTTGCTCGTCAGACCGGCGGATTGTCCGCCGGCGTGGGTCAGTTGCTCGACCTGAAGCGTGCGGCGAGTTGCTCGGCGCCGCGTCCGAGAATGCCGATGTCGGAGCCTACCGCGGTGAACATACAGCCCAATTCGATGTAGCGGCGCGCGAGCGTCTCGTTCGGCGTGAGGATGCCGGCGGGCTTGCCCGTTGCGACGATGCGGCCAATCGTGTCTTCGATCACCGATTGGACTTCAGGATGGCTGATCTCGCCGACATGGCCGAGCGCGGCGGCGAGATCGCCCGGGCCGATGAACACGCCGTCGATGCCGTCGACGGCCGCGATGCGCTCGAGGTTATCGAGCCCAAGGCGGCTCTCCACCTGCACGAGCACGCATAGCTCGCTCGCGCATTGCTTCGCGTAGTCGGCGACGCGGCCATACCCGGACGCGCGGGACGAAGACGCATAACCGCGCACGCCTTGCGGCGGGTAGCGCGTGAAGGCGACCGCATCGCGGGCCTGTTCTTCGGTTTCGACGTAAGGAATCAACAGCGTTTGCGCGCCCACGTCCAACAAGCGCTTGATCGTCACCATATCGTTCCACGGCGGCCGCACGATCGGATGCGTCTTCGAGGCGGCCATCGCTTGAAGCTGGCTGTTGACCATCGGCAACTCGTTCGGCGCGTGCTCCATGTCGAGCAAGAGCCAATCGAAGCCCGTGCCGGCCAGCAACTCCACCGACACGGGGCTCGCGAGGCTCGACCACAAGCCGATCTGTTGCTGGCGCGCGGCGAGCGCGCGCTTGAAACGATTCTCGGGGAGTTTCATCGCTTTTTCCGGTGACGTGAAACGATGCGTGACATCAGCGCGTGTGAGGCGTGGTGTCTTGTCGCGAGAAGTCGAAGCGCGCGAAGCTACCGCCTTGATACTGCTGCGCCGTGGCGTCGAGCGGGTTCGTCTTGGCGAGAACCTCGGCCGCGTAGTCCTCGGCGTTCTGGGTCGGACGATAGCCGAGGCGCTCGGCGCCGGCGTTGTCCCAATAGCTGCGCGTGTTCGCGGACACGCCCCATACCACCTCGAAGCCGAGATCGGGTACGTTGATCGATCGGTCGATCAGTTGCATCAGATCGTCGAAGCCGAGCCAGGTGCTCAAGTGGCGGAACTCGGTCGGCTTCTCGACGCAACTGCCGATGCGAATGCAGACGGTCTCGATTCCATGTTTGTCCCAATACAGTCGGGCAAGGCCTTCGCCCCACATCTTGCTGAGGCCGTAAAAGCCGTCGGGACGGAACGCGCAGTCGAGTTCGAGCTTGGCTTGAACCGGATACATGCCGATCGCGTGATTCGAACTCGCGAAGACGATGCGGCGCACGCCGTGGCGGCGCGCCCCTTCGTATACTTCGACGAGCGCGCGCAAATTGTTCTCGATGATCTCGGGCAGCGGACGTTCGACGCTCGTGCCGGCCATATGGATCAGCACGTCGACGCCGTCGAGCAGCCGGTCGACGACGGTGGCCTCGCGCAGATCGCCGTGCATGACGTCCTCGCCGTCGACGATCGGCTCGAGCGGCTTCGAGCCGGCTGCCGATCTAAGATCGACGCCGCGCTCGAGCAGCGCTTTGCGCAATACACGGCCGAGCTGGCCAGCCGCACCGGTCAATGCAACTTTCTTCACGATACAAATCCTTGTCGAAGGGGCTTCAAAGAGAAATTCAACCGCCGTGCGTGCCTATGCGTCCGCTTGCGCGGCCGAGTTGTCTGAATTGGCCGACTCGAGCGAGAAATTCGCCGTCAGTTCGAGCGCCCGGACGATCGCCGAATGATCCCAGCCGCGGCCGCCGTTCGCGACGCATGCGCTGAAAAGCTGCTGCGTGCCGGCCGTGTTCGGCAATGCCATTCCGAGGCTGCGTGCGGTGTCGAGCGCGAGATTCAAGTCCTTCTGATGCAGTTCGATCCGAAAGCCGGGCTCGAACGTGCGCTTGATCATTCGTTCGCCGTGCACTTCGAGCACGCGCGACGAGGCAAAGCCGCCCATCAGCGCTTCGCGGACCTTGGCCGGATCGGCGCCGGCCTTCGCGGCGAACAATAGCGCTTCGCCGACGGCCTCGATCGTGAGCGCGACAATGATTTGATTGGCGACCTTGGCGGTTTGGCCGTCACCGTTGCCGCCCACCAGCGTGATGTTGCGGCCCATCAGATCGAACAGCGGTTTGGCGCGGGCGAACGCTGACTGCGGGCCGCCGACCATGATGGTCAGCGTGGCGGCTTTTGCGCCCACCTCGCCGCCCGATACCGGCGCGTCCAGATAGTCGCAGCCGAGTGCATTGATGCGGCGGGCGAACTCGCGCGTGGCGAGCGGCGCGATCGAACTCATGTCGATCACGAGCTTGCCGGGCGTAAGGCCGGCGGCAACGCCGTTTTCGCCGAAGAGCACATGCTCGACGTCGGGTGTGTCGGGCAGCATCGTGACGATGATCTCGGCCGCTTGCGCGACGGCCTTCGCGTGCTCGCACGCGGTTGCGCCCGCGGCCGTCAGCTCGCTGGGCACTTGGCGGCGCGTATGCGCGTAGAGTTCGTGCCCGCCTTTCAGGAGATTCAGGGCCATCGGGGCGCCCATGATGCCCAAGCCGATAAAACCGACCTTGCTCATCTGTCTTTCCTCGGATGAGCGCTCGCGCGCTCGATTAGACGCTTGGTCAAAGATAGTTCGCCGCCCAGCCGAGCCCGGCGGCCGTCGCCGCGGCAGGCTTGTATTCGCAGCCGATCCAGCCGCCGTAACCGATTTTCTCGAGATGGGCGAACAGGAACGGATAGTTGATTTCGCCGGTACCCGGCTCGTGACGGCCGGGGTTGTCCGCGAGCTGCATGTGCGCGATGTTCGGCAAGTGCTTTTCGATCGTCGCGGCGAGCTCGCCTTCCATGCGCTGCATGTGATAGATGTCGTATTGCAGAAATACGTTGTCGCTTCCGCTTGCCGCGATCAGATCCAGCGCCTGCTGCGTGCGATTGACGTAGAAGCCCGGGATGTCATACGTATTGATCGGCTCGATCAAGAGGCGGATGTCCACTGCGGCCAGCGCTTGCGCCGCGAACTTCACGTTGGCGACGAGGGTCTCGCGTATCGTCTCGGGCGCCGCGTCGGCGGGCGCGATACCGGCCAACACGTTGAGCTGTTTGCAGCCGAGCGCGCGCGCATATTCGATGGCCGTGCCGACGCCGTCCTGGAATTCGCCCACGCGATCGGGCAGGCATGCGATACCGCGTTCGCCGCTCGCCCAATCGCCGGCAGGCAGGTTGTGCAGCACCTGCGTCAAGCCGTGCTGCTCGAGCCGTTCGGCAAGCTGCTGCTTATCGTATGCGTAGGGAAACAGATATTCGACGCCTTTGAAGCCGGCGTTTGCCGCGTGTGCGAAGCGGTCCGGAAAATCGACCTCGCTAAATAGCATCGTGAGGTTCGCGCAGAGTTTCGTCATGTCGAGTCTCTTGGGGAGCGGGCGCCCGGCTGGACCGGACGACGATGCCGATCGCTCGAGACGCGGAAGGCCGGTTTGTAGCGCATCGGCCGCAGACCGCTATGTGGGTTGTCGCGCGCGAGTGTCGACCATGTAAGACATCGTCTGCGATACGTCTAAAGTTGTCAAGCAAATCTCAGGCGACTCAGGGGTTTCCCTAATCTGAGCGGGGCAACGGATCGGCCGGGGCGGGGGGAGGACGCGTTGTCGATGCGCTCGACGGGGGATCCCGGTGCGTCGAGCGCTGCGTGCCGCGACGGCGGCCGCGGCGGGGACGGAAGAAGGATACGCGAGCGCGCGTTCGTTATCGGATGCGCTTGCTGTCCCGGTGGTGCGTCGGCTCGTCAGTCAGGAACCGAACATTCGGCTCAGCGCGCGTTCGAGGTGATCGCGCATCGCGCGCGTCGCGCGCGCCGGGTCGCGTTGTTGGATCGCTTCGAGCACTTCGAGGTGCTCTTGCTGGACGACCCTCTGTCGCTCGATCGACTTGACCAGCGACAGGTTGCGCGACAGGTTCATGCTGAACACCATCTGCTCGTGAATCGCCGACAAGGCGGCGACGAAGAATTGATTCCTCGACGCGCGAGCGACGGCAAGGTGAAAAGCGAAGTCGTCTTTCGCGCCGATGCCTGACGTTTCGACGATCGTCTGAAGGTTGTCCCACTCGTGGCGAATCGCGGCGATGTCCTCGTCCTCGGCTTTTTCGGCGGCGAGTGCGGCGGCGCCGGATTCGATCACGACGCGGTACTCATAGCAGCGCCGAATGTCCGACAGCGTCTCGAGCGGCGCGAAGCGGCGCACGTCCGGGTCTGGACGCCGCACGACCGTCGTGCCTGAGCCGTGGCGCGTCGCGATGATGCCGTCGGCGCGCAACTGGGCGAGCGCCTCGCGCACGGTCGGCCGCGAAGTCGCAAAGCGTTCCGCGAGCGCGTGCTCGGTCGGTAGCCGCTCCCCTTCCTTGTATTCGCCGTCGATGATGCGATTGAGGATGTCGCTGTAAATTCGCGCCGGCATGCGCGGCGCTTTCTGCTCGGCCATTTGAGACGATGTGCGGTGAGTTGTCAGGAGTGTGACCGATTGTAAGTCACGGCATGTCGTAAATCATAGCGTTCGTCTCCAACGCGCCTTTCATTCTGCGCCCGGTGCTTCGCTTGAACGTTTGCGTCGGCGTCGGCGCAACGACGGCGACGGCGTTCGGCACGATGAACGAGGAGGCTGCGTGGACTGAAGGCATCCTCCGTTCAGAGCGTACCGGCGAACTCGGGTTCGGGCAGGCCGCGCACGCCCGGATGCATCGCGAACACATAGCCGTCGTGTTCGCTGACGGGATTCGGGCAGATCGTCGTCACGAACAGCGTATCGAAGCCCGGTCCGCCGAATGCGCACATCGACGGCTTGGACGCCGGCAGCGCGAGCTTGCGATCGAGCCGGCCATCGGGCGCAAAGCGCAGCAGCAGACCGGCGTCGTTCGCGCAGATCCAATAGCAGCCCTCGGCGTCGATCGCCGCGCCGTCGGGGCGGCCGGCATAGTCGTGCAAATCGGCGAAGACTCGGCGGTTAGTCGGCACGCCGTCGTCGATGTCGTAGTCGAACGTCCAGATAACCCGGCTCGAGGGGTGTGAATCGGACAGGTACATCGTGCGGCCGTCGGGCGACCAGGCGAGGCCGTTTTGGGTGCATAGGCCCTCGACGATCGGCGCGGACAGGCCGGTATTCGCCTCGTAGCGATAGAGTTTGCCCGCGGGGTGAGGGGGGGGGGCGTCCTGCACCATCGTTCCGGCCCAGAAGCGGCCTTGGCGATCGCAGCGGCCGTCGTTGAAGCGCATGCGCTCGGCGTCGTGCGTGACGGATGCGAGGCGGCGGGTCGTTAGCGTCCCGCAATGCGCGGGCATATCGCCGGAGCGGGCGGTTGCGGGGGCGGGCTCATGCAGCGTGAGCGCGAACAGTCCGGTTTCGAGCGCGGCCAGCACTGTGCCGTTGCGGTCGAATGCAATGCACCCGACGCGTTCGGGTAGCAGCCATTCGGTGCGCCGCTCATTGGAAACCTCGTAGCGCGCGAGCGTCTGCGCCGGGATGTCGACCCAGTAGAGCGCGTTCTGCGAGGCCCGCCAAACCGGGCTCTCACCGACGGCGGAGCGTCGTGCGTTGCGCGGCTCCAAGCGGCGCGGCTTAGCGGGTGTTGTCTCGTTCATCGTTGGTGTTCCGGTGCTGCGCTATTGCGCTAACGGCGAGTGGCGATGGTTCGACGCCGAAGGCGCCGCCGTAATCACGGCCGAGATCGGCGCGTACATGCGGTCAATGTTGTTATACAACATTGATATTGTCAATCATGTCGATGACGGGATGCGGAAGACGCGCCGGGAATATCAGCATGTCCTGATGCCGCTGGTTTACGGGAAGGCGAAGCCGATGTTTGACGAAGCGTTCAGCGTGTTCAAGCCGGCAGCACCAACCATTCCGGGAGCGCTCTGACAGGCTGCCCAGGACCAATCCAGACCGCCGGAAAGCGAAAAGCCCCCGCAAGACCTTGATCTTGCGGGGGCTTTTCTTCGGAATCCTGTGCGGCATTCTGCCGAAACAACTTTTGGTGCCCGGGGTCGGACTCGAACCGACACGCCTTGCGGCGGGGGATTTTGAGTCCCCTGCGTCTACCTGTTTCACCACCCGGGCTTTCGTCGGCGCGCGAACACGCTCAACAGAAGAGCGCGATTATGGCGGAAATTGCCGCGGCTGACAAGTTACGGCGGGCCGCGCCGTTCGGCTATCCAAATGGCGCGGCTCGCCGGCTTTCGTGCATCGAGCGCGTCGTTGCAGAAACAAGCCGAGCAGATGGGGCGGCTCGTCGCCCAGTTTCGGCTTGCATGAGCGCGACAGTTACCGAGCGACGCCTACCGACTCAAGTAGACGAACTTCCCGCCCCTGATCGTCCCCATCACGCTTGCGCGCTGATCGAGCCCGACGTGATCGCTCGCGCTCGTATTGACGACGCCGTTCGGCACGACGAGTTCGTGCGCCTGCTCGAGCGAGGTGCGCAGCGCGGTACGGAACGCTTCCGTGCCCGGTTGCGCTGTTTTCAACGCGCGCGCGACTGCATCGTTCAGACGCGGATACACGCCTGCCGCGTCGCCCGCGAACTGCGTGACGCTGCCGGGGCCGTATTTCGCCTCGTACGCGTTCACGAAATCGAGCGCCGCCTTCTTCGACGGATGATCGGCCGGCAGCGTGCGCGCGACGACGACGGGCTGCGTCGGGAACAGCGTCCCTTCGACGTCCCGGCCGCCGAGCTTGATGAATGCGGGCGTGGCGATGCCGTGCGTTTGATAGATCGGGCCTTTGAAGCCGTGCTCGACGAGTTCGCGCTGCGGCAATACGGCCGGCGTGCCCGCGCCCGCGACGAGCATCGCATCGGGCTTGGCTTCCATCAGCCTGAGTACCTGGCCCGTGACGCTCGAATCGGTGCGGTTGTAGCGCTCGGTCGCGACGATCTCGATGTGGCGCAGCTTCGCGAACGTCGAAAATTCCTTGAGCCAACCCTCGCCGTAGCTGTCGGCAAAGCCGATGAAGCCGACCGTCTTCACCCCATGATTCGCCATGTACCGCGTCATGACGTCGGCCATCGCGCTATCGGTCTGCGCCATCTTGAACGCCCAGACGCGCGGGCCCGCCTGCGGCTCGACGACGCTGCCCGAGCCGACCAGCGTGATCATCGGCGTATGCGATGCGGCTACCGGATCGAGCGCGGCGAGCGCGGCCGGCGTGACGTTCGGGCCGACGATCACGTCGACGTGGTCTTCGTGGATCAGCTTGCTGATATTGCGCACGGCCGCGCCGGGGTCGGAGCCGTCGTCGAGGAAGATGTACTGCGCCTTCTGCCCGGCGATCGTCTTGGGCCACATCAGCATCGCATTCTTGCTCGTGATGCCGATGACGGCCGCCGGGCCTGTCGAGGACAAATCGATGCCTACTTTGATGTCGGCCTGCGCCGGGTCGGTCTGCGCCGCGCAGACGAGCGCGAATGCTGCGAGCGTGAGCGCGCGGCGCAAGGTAGCGGACAACGCCATGCCATGGTCTCCTTGGGTTTGTTGCTTAGTGGAATCTGTAGCGCAACGGCGCCCGCGCCGGACGGCTTCCCGCCCGCCCGCTTACAACTCGTAGCTCTCGTGCTCGCCTTTGAGCGCCTGCTCGATCAGCTTGCGATTGAGCGTCGGCGAAAGCAGTTCGACGAGCGTATACACGTAGCTGCGCAGATAGGCGCCTTGCTTGAGCGCGACGCGCGTCAGGTTGCTGCCGAACAGGTGCCCGACCGGCATCGCGCGCAAATGGCGGTCGCGCTCGGCGTTGAACGCGATGTCGGCCATGATCCCCACGCCCAAGCCGAGCTCGACGTACGTCTTGATGACGTCGGCGTCGATGGCCTCGAGCACGATGTCGGGCGAGAGCCCCCGCAGCGCGAACGCCTGATTGATCTTCGTGCGGCCGGCGAAGGCGTTGTCGTAGGTGATCAGCGGGTACTGCGCGAGATCTTCGAGCGAGAGTTGCTTGCGCTGCAGCAGCGGGTGATCGGCGAGCAGCACGGCCACGTGGTGCCACTGGAAGCAAGGCAGCGAAACGAGGTCTTTGTATGACGAAATCGCTTCGGTCGCGATCGCAACGTCGGCGTGGTCGTGCAGCACCATCTCCGCCACTTGCGTCGGGCTGCCCTGCAGGATCGACAGATGCACCTTCGGAAACCGCTTCTTGAACTCGGCGATCGCGGCGGGCAGCGAGTAGCGCGCCTGCGTGTGCGTCGCAGCGATCACGAGATTGCCCTGATCCTGTGCCGCGAAGTCTTTGCCGACGCGCTTGAGGCTCTCCACCTCCTGCAAGATCCGCTCGACCGACGCGAGGATGATGCGCCCCGGCTCCGTCAGCGACCGGACACGCTTGCCGTGGCGCGTGAAGATTTCGACGCCTAATTCGTCCTCGAGCTCGATGATCGCCTTCGAGACGCCCGGCTGCGAGGTATAGAGCGCCTTGGCCGCCTCGGTCAGGTTGTAGTTCTGTCGGACCGCCTCGCGCACGAACCTAAATTGGTGCAGGTTCATTTATAACCCTATCGACATAAGGAAAGAATTTTTTAGTCGTTTGAAATATAAGGCCAGTTTATTACGATCACCGCACGTTTTTCAATATGTATAGCTGTTTTTGTCATTAGCAAATGAGCGGACGGTCTGAACGATCGCCGGCCGCATGCATCGATAGCGATTCGGGCGCCGCTTAGTGCCGAACAATGCACAGGACGCGGCGCGACACAACCTGGGATCCCGAATGTATCAATACGATCAGTACGACCAGACCATCGTCGACGAGCGCGTCGCGCAGTACCGCGACCAAGTCCGCCGCCGCTTGTCGGGCGAATTGAGCGAGGACGAGTTCCGCCCGCTGCGCCTGCAAAACGGCCTCTACATGCAGCGCCACGCGTACATGCACCGCATCGCGATTCCGTACGGCAACTTGCGCAGCGACCAATTGCGCACGCTGGCACATATCGCGCGCAAGTACGACCGCGGCTACGGCCACTTCTCGACGCGCACGAACATCCAGTACAACTGGATCAAGCTCGAGGAAACGCCGGATCTTCTGGCCGATCTCGCGTCCGTGCAGATGCATGGCATCCAAACTTCGGGCAACGACATCCGCAACATCACGGCCGATCAGTTCGCCGGCGTGGCGCCCGACGAGATCATCGATCCGCGCCCGTGGTCTGAGATTCTGCGCCAATGGTCGACGTTCCACCCCGAATTCAGTTGGCTGCCGCGCAAGTTCAAGATCGCGGTGTCGGGGTCGAAGGAAGATCGCGTCGCCGTGCAGATCCACGATCTGGGCGTCTATCTGTCGAAGAACGAAGCGGGCGAGGTGGTTTGCGCGATTCTCGCGGGCGGTGGCCTGGGCCGTACGCCGATTCTCGGCGCGGTGATTCGCGAAAACTTGCCGTGGCAGCATCTGCTGACCTATTGCGAGGCCGTGCTGCGCGTGTATAACCGCTTCGGCCGCCGCGACAATCTGTTCAAGGCGCGGATCAAGATCCTCGTGAAGGCGCTCGGCCCGGCGAAGTTCGCGCAGCAAGTCGAAGAGGAATGGCAACACCTGAAGGATGGCCCCTCGACGCTCACGCAAGCCGAGTTCGACCGCGTCGCCCGCCATTTCACGCCGCCCGCTTACGAAAAGCTATCGGATACCGACGCCTCGTTCGAAAAGCATCTGCTCGAAAATCGCGCGTTCGCGCGCTGGATCGAACGCAATCTGCGCCCGCACAAGGTGCCCGGTTACGCCGCGGTCACGCTCTCGTTGAAGCCGGCCAAGGGCGCGCCCGGCGATGCCACCGCCGAACAAATGGAAGCCGTCGCCGATTGGGCCGATACGTATTCGTTCGGCGAAATCCGCGTGTCCCACGAGCAGAACCTGATTCTCGCGGACGTGCGCAAACGCGATCTCTTCGCCGTCTGGGAAGAGGCGAAGAAGCAAGGCTTTGCGACTCCGAATCTCGGGTTGCTCACCGACATCATCTCGTGCCCCGGCGGCGATTTTTGCTCGCTCGCGAATGCGAAGTCGCTGCCGATCGCGCAAGCGATCCAGGACCGCTTCGACGACCTGGACTATGTGTACGATCTCGGCGATCTGTCGTTGAACATCTCGGGCTGCATCAATGCATGCGGCCATCATCACGTCGGCAACATCGGCATCCTCGGCGTCGACAAGGACGGCTCCGAGTGGTACCAGTTGACGCTCGGCGGCGAGCAGGGCACGGGTGCGACCGGTGCGCATCTCGGCCGTGTGATCGGGCCGTCGTTCGCCGCGCATGAGATGCCCGATGTCGTGTCCAAGGTAATCGATACGTTCGTCGAGAACCGCGCGGACGGCGAGCGCTTCATCGACACCTATAATCGAATCGGCATTGCGCCGTTCAAAGAGCGTGTCTACGCGTCGCGCCAGCCGGCGCACGCGTAACCGGGCGAAAGGGATATTTGCAGATGACTTCGATTATCAAGAACCGCTCCGTGGTGCGTGACGACTGGACGGTCGTGCGCGCGGCGGAAGACGGCACCCTGCCCACGGTCGGCACACTGCCGGACGGCCGAGTGCTCGTGCCGTTCGCGCTCTGGAAGCAAGAAAGCGCCGCGCTCATCGCTTCGCGTTCGCGCGATACCCTCGGCGTGTGGCTCGCGCCCGACGACGAGCCGGCCGATCTCGTCACCGATTTGGACAAGATTTCGCTGATCGGCGTCGACTTTCCCGTTTTTCGCGACGGGCGCGGCTATAGCACCGCGCGTTTGCTGCGCGAGCGCTATGGCTGGCGCGGAGAACTGCGCGCGATCGGAGACGTGCTGCGCGATCATTTAAACTTCATGGCTCGCTGCGGCTTCGACGCCTTTGCCGTGCGCGCCGACAAGGACATCCACGACGCATTGCGCGCGTTCGACGAATTCACGGTCAAGTACCAAAGCGCGTTCGATACGCCGCTGCCGCTGTTTCGCCGTCGCGCTGCGCTCGAATCGGAGCCGCGCGCATGAGCCAGGATCGGACGCCGGCCGCGGCTCCCGTCGATGCCGCACTCGAGGCGAAAATCGATCGGCTGCACGCATTCGTCGACGAAATCGCGAAGCGTCACCCGAACATCAAGCTCGCGAGCAGCTTGGCGGCGGAGGATATGGTGCTGACGCACGCAATCTTGTCGCGTGCGCTGCCGATCGGCATTTTTTCGCTGAATACGGGGCGCCTGCATGCGGAGACGCTCGGCATGATCGACCGCGTGCGCGAGCGCTACGGTTACGAGATCGCTCAGTTTCATCCGCAAGCCGATGCGGTCGACGAGTACGTGAATACGCAGGGCTTGAACGCGTTTTACGACAGTGTCGAGCTGCGTAAGCGCTGCTGCGAGATCCGCAAGGTCGAGCCGCTCAACCGCGCACTCGCCGGCGTCGACGCCTGGGTGACGGGCCAGCGCCGCGAGCAGTCGGTCACGCGCACCGAGTTGCACGAAGAGGAGCGCGACGCGACGCGAAACGTCGCAAAATACAACCCGCTTGCGGATTGGACCGAAGGCGAGATCTGGGCCTACATCAAGATCTATGATGTGCCTGTCAATCCGCTGCACGCGCGCGGCTATCCGAGCATCGGCTGCGAACCTTGTACGCGCGCGGTTCGCCCCGGCGAGGACAGCCGGGCGGGGCGCTGGTGGTGGGAGTCGCGCGATTCGAAGGAATGCGGCTTGCACGTGACGACCATCCAGTTCGCCGCAGGCAGCGCAAGCGCGACGGCTTCGGCCTGAGCCGCACTGCAACATCGACAGCATACGCAGCATCCGAATGCCGTGACGACCGGCGCGAGCGCATTGCGCGCGGCGCGGCACACGGGCAAACGATAGGAAACCGTTAAACATGAGCACGATTCTGGAACCTTCCGCGACGACCCCGCTCACGATCACTGCCACGCGCATGGACCACCTCGACTGGCTCGAGGCGGAATCGATCCACATTCTGCGCGAGCTGGTGGCCGAGTGCAGCAAGCCGGCGCTGCTGTTCTCGGGGGGCAAGGATTCGGTGGTGGTGCTGCATCTGGCGCTCAAGGCGTTCGGGCTGGGTGCGAACCGCAAGACGTCGCTGCCGTTTCCGCTGGTGCACATCGACACGGGGCACAACTACCCGGAGGTGATCGATTTTCGCGATCGGCGCGCCGAGCAAATCGGCGCGCAACTGGTGGTGGGGCACGTGGAGGATTCGATCAAGCGCGGCACGGTGCGGCTACGGCGCGAGACCGATTCGCGCAACGCGGTGCAAGCGGTGACGCTGCTCGAGACGATCGAGGCGCACGGCTACACGGCGATGATCGGCGGGGCGCGCCGCGACGAGGAGAAGGCGCGTGCGAAGGAGCGCATCTTCTCGTTCCGCGACGAATTCGGCCAATGGGACCCGAAAGCGCAGCGCCCCGAGCTGTGGAGCCTGTACAACGCGCGCCTGCACAAGGGCGAGCACCTGCGCGTGTTTCCGATCTCGAACTGGACCGAGCTGGACATTTGGCAATACATCGCGCGAGAAGGGTTGGAGTTGCCCTCGATCTACTACGCGCACGAGCGCGAGATCGTGCGTCGGGGCGGCTTGCTCGTGCCGGTGACGCCGCTCACGCCGATGCGCGAGGGCGACCGAAGCGAGAAGGTGCTCGTGCGTTTTCGCACGGTGGGCGACATTAGCTGCACGTGCCCGGTGGAGAGCGACGCGGACGACGTGGAGAAGATCATCGCCGAGACGGCGGTGACCGACATCACCGAGCGGGGCGCGACGCGCATGGACGATCAGGCGTCCGAGGCTGCGATGGAGCAGCGCAAGAAGCAAGGCTACTTCTAATAGTCAGCACTCCGAAACATTGAAGACGGGATTGAGATCATGAGTACTCCTCATCAACCGGCAGACCTCGGTGTGCTGCGATTCATCACGGCGGGCAGCGTCGACGACGGCAAGAGCACGCTGATCGGGCGCCTGCTCTATGACAGCCGCGCGGTGCTGTCGGACCAGCTCTCGGCGCTCTCGCGGGCGAAGAACAAGCGCACGGTGGGCGATGAGATCGACCTGTCGCTGCTCACCGACGGCTTGGAGGCCGAGCGCGAGCAGGGCATCACGATCGACGTGGCGTATCGGTATTTCGCCACGGCGCGGCGCAAGTTCATCATCGCCGATACGCCGGGGCACGAGCAGTACACGCGCAACATGGTGACGGGGGCCTCGACGGCGCATGCGGCGATCATCCTGGTCGACGCCACCCGCGTCACAAAGGGCGACGACGGGCGCACAATCTTGCTGCCGCAGACCAAGCGGCACAGTGCGATCGTCAAGCTCTTGGGCTTGCAGCACGTGATCGTGGCGATCAACAAGATGGACTTGATCGAGTACAGCGAGACGCGCTTCAACGAGATCCGCGACGCGTACGTGGAGCTGGCGCGGCAACTGGGTTTGTCGGATGTGCGGTTCGTGCCGGTGTCGGCGCTCAAGGGCGACAACATCGTGCAGGCGAGCGAGCGGATGCCGTGGTATGCGGGCGAGCCGCTCTTGGACGTGCTCGAGCAGTTGCCGGTGGCGCAGGCGATGGGCGAAGCGCTGCGCTTTCCGGTGCAGTGGGTGGCGCGCCAGGACGGGGCGAGCGCGGACGATTTCCGCGGTTACATGGGGCGCGTGGAGGCGGGCGAGGTGCGAGTGGGCGATGCGCTCGTGGTGCTGCCGGCGCAGCGCGAGGCGACGGTGGCCGAGATCATCGCGCCGGTGCCGGGCGGCACGGCGCAAGTGGACCGGGCGTTCGCGGGGCAGACGGTGACGATCCGCCTGACGCAGGACCTGGACGTCTCGCGCGGCGATACGTTCGTGGCGGCGCAAGCTGCGCCGCAGCCGGCCAAGAAGCTGGAGGCCGATTTGTGCTGGTTCGATGAGGAGCCGCTCTCGACGCAGCGCAAATATCTGCTCAAGCAGACCACGACGACGGTATTTGCCCGAATCGGGACCGTCAAGGAAGTGCTGGACGTGCATACGCTGTTGCATTCGAGCGCGGTACACGACTTGAAGATGAACGATATCGGGCGCGTCGCATTGACGCTGCAAAAGCCGATCGTGTGCGATGCGTATGACGCGCATGCGGGCACGGGCGCGTTCGTGCTGATCGACGAGGCCACGCACCATACGGTCGCGGCCGGCATGATTCGTGCATATTCCGCGTGATGGATGAACGAGGCGGCGCGCAAGGCGCCGCCCGCACACGCGAGAGGATGGAAGCGCAATGGGCAAGGTGTATTTGATCGGTGCAGGACCGGGAGCGGCGGATCTCATCACGGTGCGTGGCGCCCGTTTGTTGGGCATGGCCAACGTGGTGCTGCACGACGCGCTCGTCGAGCCCGCGATGCTCGAGTATGCGCCGCACGCCCGCAAGATCGCCGTCGGCAAGCGCTGCGGGCAGCGCTCGACGGCGCAGCAATTCATCAATAAACAGATCGTCGATGCAGCGCGCGCGCACGATGTCGTCGTGCGGCTGAAGGGCGGCGACCCGATGCTGTTCGGCCGGGCCGACGAGGAAATGCGCGCACTCGAGGAAGCCGGCATCGACTATGAAGTCGTGCCCGGGATTACGGCCGCGTTGGCTGCCGCCGCGTCGGTCAAGCGTTCGCTGACGCTGCGTGGGGTTGCGCGCAGCGTGGCGCTGGCCACGAAGAGCCGCGCGCCCGATAGCGAGGCGATCCGCGAGGCGGTGAACGCCGATTCCCTCGTGTTCTACATGGGTCGCGACAGCGCGCCCGACATTGCGCAGCAATTAATCGACGCAGGCCGCTCCGGTGCGACGCCCGTCGCCATCGTCGAGGCGTGCAGCACGCCGCGCGAACGCACGCTCACTTTGACGCTCGATGCGCTCGCCATGGGCGAGGCGCAGACTTGGCTCGATCCGTCCCAGCCGAGCCTGTTGATGATCGGTCAGGCGTTTGCCGAACGCGCATTGGCCACCACGCGCGCCGATGACCAGCAAGGCGACGGTGAACGCCGCGCCGCGCACGATTCCTACGCGCACGCCGCCTGAGCGGATCTAGCCGGCGAGCTGACGTAGGCAATACGCCGTGAGCGCGTCGAGCACGGCATCGTCCTCGCCGACCGGTACCGCACCGCGAATGTCGACTGCCGGATGGGCTGTGCGACAGGCATCGAGTAAGAGCGGTAGATCGCGCCGCACGTGCCCGCCTTGTCCGAAGAAAACGGGCACGACGGTAATCGATCGACAGCCCGCGGCCACCTGCGCCGCCACCGCGGCCGGCAGATCGGGCGTCATCAAGTCGAGGAATGCGAGCGAGACGCGCGTATCGGGCCCCGCGAGCACACGCAGCTTGTGGGCCAGCCGCTCGAACGGCTCGGCCCACCGCGCATCGCGCGCGCCGTGCCCGAACAGGATGATGCCGCGTGAAATGGCGCTTGCGTTCATCGATTTCTCCGCTGCCGCAACCAGCATCAGTGCCGATCGAACCACTTGAGCCCGGCAAGCCCGAGCGCAAGATAGATGAGGCTCGGCGTTGCGGCCGTCACGGGCGCGGGCCACGTGTTGAGCATGCCGACGTGCGAGAACAGCGTGTTGACGAGTTGAAAGCTCATGCCGAGCATGATGCCACCGAATACTTTCACGCCGACCACGCCCGCGCGCGTATGCAGATACGCGAACGGCAGCGACAGCACGAGCATCACGAGCACCGCGAACGGATAGAGCAGTTTCTTCCACAGTGCGATTTCGTAGCGCTGCGTGTCCTGTTGGTTCTCGACCAGATGCTGGATATAGCGGAACAGGTTGAAGATCGACATGCGATCGGGCGACACGAGCAGCACCGACAGAATTTGCGGCGTGAGCTCCGAGCGCAGCGAGTACTCGGGCAGCGTCACTTGCGTCGCCCGATAGACGGGATTGAGCGTGTCAGCAGGGGCTTTCCCAGGCTGAGGCAGGCTCGTGAGCTTGGTGTCGGTCACGCCGGTCAGCAGCCAGTGGCCGTTACCTTGGTAGCGGCCCGTCTGCGCGGTTCGCAGATTCGTCAGCTTGAAGCTCGGATCGAATTCGTAGATACGCACGTTGCTGATCGTGGAATCGGGCATCAATTCGCCGACGTTGACGAAGCGTGTGACTTGCTGGCCGTCCTCGCTGGCCGTCAGCGTGTCCTTGACCCAGACGCCGGAGGCGAAGTTGGTCGAAACGGCCGAGCCGAGCGCCTCGAGGCGCACGCGCTCGGACAACTGATCGGAATAAGGTCCGACGACTTCGCCGATGAAGTAAGTCACGAGCACGAGCGGAATGCCGATCTTGAGCAGCGAGCGCAGCGCCCGGCCCGTGGACAGGCCCGATACGCGAAAGATCGTGTACTCGGAGCTCGCCGCCATCTGCGCGAACACATAGATTGCGCTGATCAAAGCGGCGACGGGAATGATTTCGTAGAAGCGCGACGGCGTTTGCAGCGCCACGCGCAGCACGGCAAGGCCGAACTTGTAATTGCCGTGGCCGACCGTGTTGAGCTCGTTGATCAGATCGAAAAAGAAAAACAGGCCCGAGAACGCGAACAGGACGAAGATGAACGCGAGGTACACCTGCCGGGCGAAATATCGTTCGTAGATGCGCATCGCCTCAAGCTCCCCGCGTAGACGCGAACCACGTGCGCGGAATGAGCGGACGATTGCGCACGCGCATCCAGAACACGGCGACGACGAGCAGTGCCGCGGCGATATGCAAGCCCAGGAGCGCGAGCACGAACGAGATCTTGCCCTGCTCGAGCCACGACTGCACGACGTTGAGCAGGTTCGAATAGGTCAGGAAGATCAGCACGGCCATCACGAGGTTGATCGTGCGCCCTCGCCGCGGGTTTTGATAGGCGAGCGGAATGCCGAGCAGCATCAGGTTCACCGCCATCAGCGGCAGCCCCGTGCGCCAAGCGAACTCGGCGAGATTCTCGCGCGTGGGATGGCGCAGCAAGGCAAGCGTGGACATGCCCGTCGCCGACGGCGTATTGACGATCGGCTGGTGCGTGATCTTCACACCGTAGCGCATGAACTCCATGATGCGGAAATCGGGCTTGCCCGGTTCCCCGTCGTAGCGCCGGCCGTTTTCCAGCACGACGAAGCGCGAGCCGTCCTTCATCGTCTCGACATGGCCGTTCTGCGAAACGATGACGCTGACCTTACCGTTCTCGGTGCTCGTGACGAATACGTTCTGCACGTGCGCTTGATCGGGCGTCATTTTTTCGACGAAGAACACGCGGTGCGTGGCCGGCGATTCGCGAAACTGGCCGGGCGCGAGCATGGAGACTTCGTCGCGTTGCTGAAACCGGGTGCGAATGAGCTTGCTCTGCGCATTCGACCACGGCCAGCCGATGTAGGCGAAAAACACGACGAGCAGGATGATCGGCGCCGAGAACTTCGCGATCGGCTTGATGAACTGCGTGAGGCTCACGCCCGAGGCGAGCCAAACGACCATCTCGGAATCGCGGTACCAGCGCGTGAGCACGAACAGAATGGAGACGAACATCGTGACGACGAGCATCACGGCGATGTAGCCGATGACGGTCAGACCGATCAGGACGACGACGTCCTTCGGGTCGATTTCGCCCGACGCGGCATAGCCGACGATGCGTATCATCATCGTCGTCAGAAAGATGGTCAGCAGCACCATGAATACGGCACCGGCCGTATACGCTAGCTCGCGCTGCAGGGAGCGTTCGAAGATCATCGTCGATGCGAGAGGGCGGGGCGTTCGCGCAGCCGCGCGCGGCATGCCGACGCCGGAGAAAAAATAGCGGATAATTGCGGCTTCGTTTCTAGAGTTAAGCCGATTTTATCCGAGGACAAGCGCGATGGACTTTAGCATAAAAGCCTGTGACTGGACGAAGGGCACGACCGGTGGTTTTCTGACGGGGAAATCCGATTGCATCGTCATCGGCGTGTTCGAGGGGCAGTCCTTGTCCGGTGCGGCGCTCGAGATCGACGCCGCGACGAAGGGGCTCCTCACGCGCATCGTCAAGGCCGGCGACATGCAGGGCAAGAGCGGCTCGACGCTGTTCTTGCACGAGGTGGAAGGCATTGGCGCCTCGCGCGTGCTGCTGGTCGGGCTCGGCAAGCAAGACGCATTCGGGCAGAAGGCATACGGCGAAGCGGTGCGTGCCACATGGCGCGCCCTGCTCGGCACGAAGATCGTCCAAGTCACGTTCACGCTCGCGCAGTTGCCCATCAAGGAACGCACGGCCGACTGGGCGGCGCGCGCCGCGGTTCTCGCGCTGCGCGCCGAAACGTATCAGTTCACGCAACTCAAGAGCAAGCCGGAAGCCGTCAAGCACGCGCTCAAGCGCATCGTCGTGACCGTCGATGCGGCTGACGAAAAGCTCACGAAGGTCGCCGTCAAGCAGGCGCTGGCCGTTGCCAACGGCATGGAACTCGCGCGCGATCTCGGCAATCTGCCCGGCAATGTCTGCACGCCGAGCTATCTCGGCGAAACCGCGAAGAAGCTCGGCAAGGAGTTCAAGCTCAAGGTCGAAGTGCTTGGCGAGAAGCAACTCGAAGCGCTCAAGATGGGCTCGTTCCTGTCGGTCACGCGCGGTTCGGTCGAGCCCGCGCAGTTCATCGTCATGCAATATCAGGGAGGCGCCGCCAAGGCCGCCCCGATCGTGCTCGTCGGCAAGGGCGTCACGTTCGACAGCGGCGGCATTTCGCTCAAGCCGGGCGAGGGCATGGACGAGATGAAGTACGACATGTGCGGCGCGGCCTCGGTGTTCGGCACGCTGCGCGCCGTCGCCGAGCTCGGTTTGAAGCTCAATGTCGTCGGGATCGTTCCCGCCTGCGAGAACATGCCGAGCGGCCAGGCCACGAAGCCGGGCGACATCGTCACCAGCATGTCGGGGCTCACGATCGAAGTGCTGAACACGGATGCGGAAGGGCGCTTGATTCTGTGCGATGCGCTCGCCTACGCCGCGCGCTTCAAGCCGGCCGCGGTGGTCGACATCGCCACGCTCACGGGTGCGTGCATCATCGCGCTCGGCCATCACAATTCGGGGCTGTTCTCGAAGGACGATGCGCTGGCCGGCGAGCTGCTCGACGCGTCGCGCGAGGCATCGGATCCGGCCTGGCGCATGCCGCTCGACGACGAGTATCAGGAGCAGCTCAAGTCGAACTTCGCCGACCTCGCCAACATCGGCGGCCGCCCGGCCGGCAGCGTGACGGCGGCCTGCTTCCTGTCGCGCTTCACGGAAGCCTATCCCTGGGCGCACCTCGACATCGCGGGCACCGCGTGGAAGAGCGGCGCGACCAAAGGGGCGACGGGGCGTCCCGTGCCGCTGCTCACGCAATTCTTGATCGATCGCGCGGGGCAGTGATGGCAGCCGGGGCAGCCGCCGGGCTTGCGCGCGGGGCCACGCTGTGACACGCGTCGACTTTCATTCGAACGTCGGCGATGCGTTGCTGTATGCCTGCCGGCTCGCGCGCAAGGCGTACCAGGCCGGCCAGCCGCTCGTCGTGCTGGCCGATCCCGGGCGGCTGCGCGCCTTCGACGAGCGGCTCTGGACGTTCTCGCCGCTCGATTTCCTGCCGCATTGCATGGCCGACAGCGCGCTTGCCGCGCGTACGCCGATCGTGCTGGCGACGGATCTCGAGCGCGCGCCGCATCATCGGATCTTGCTCAATCTTGCACCGGCGGTGCCGGCGCAGTTCGCGCGCTTCGAGCGCTTGCTCGAAGTCGTCGGCACGAGCGACGACGAGCTCGCGGCGGGGCGCGAGCGGTATCGTTTCTACCGCGATCGCGGCTATCCGCTCAACAATTACAAGCAAGACGCGTGAGCGTCGCCGCCGGTGCGCCGGCTTCGTGTGCGCCGGCGCGTTCGCCGGTATGTCGATTGAAACCAGGGAGGACAAGCATGGCCGATCCCCACGATCCCCACTCGATTCCGATGCTGACCGACGTTATCGTGCCTGGCAGGCCAGCCGTCGGCCGCCCGGCCGAGCCTCAGGTCGATGTCGCGACGGTGCCGGCCGAGCAACCGGGCGCGCGGCCCGCCGTGTTCGATGCGCGCGACGTCGAATTCATCGCCGAGCGTTTGCGGGCGCGTTTCTCGAGCTATCTGCGGCAGGACGCGCGCGGTGTCATCGAAGCGCGTTGCCGCGACGCCGTCGAGGAGCATACGAACTGGCTCGTGCGGCAAGTCACGCGCGAAGTCGTCAGCGCGCTCGAGGCGGAGGTGGCGGGGTGGGTGCGCGATGCCGTCAGCGAGGAGCTCGCGCGGCATACGTCGCAACGATAGGCACCCGCCGCGGGCGCGGCTGCGGTGAGGGTCAACCGGTCACGGCGCCTTGGTCGGCCGGGCGCGCGAGCGCCGCATACTTGGCAAGCACGCCGTGCACGTAGCGCGGAGCCGGCTGCTTCCACGCGGCTTTTCGACGCGCGAGTTCCGCTTCATCCACGTTCAGTTGCAGCAGCAGCGCGTGCGCATCGATCGTGATCGAATCGCCTTCTTGCACGAGCGCGATCGTGCCGCCGACGAACGCTTCCGGTGCGACGTGCCCGACCACCATGCCCCAGGTTCCGCCCGAGAAGCGCCCGTCGGTGATGAGACCGACCGATTCGCCTAATCCTTTGCCGATCAGCGCGGAAGTGGGGGCCAGCATTTCGGGCATGCCCGGTCCGCCTTGCGGGCCGAGATAGCGCAGCACGAGCACGTCGCCGGGACGGATGCGCTCGTCCAGGATCGCCGCGAGTGCGCTTTGCTCGTCGTCGAAGACGCGCGCCGGGCCCGTGATCACCGGGTTCTTCAGGCCGGTGATTTTCGCGACGGCACCGTTCGTGGCGAGGTTGCCCTTGAGGATCGCCAAGTGCCCTTCCTTGTACAGCGCCTTCTCGATCGGGAAGATCACTTGCTGGTCGGCGCGCGGCGCGCTCGGTACGTCCTTCAATTCTTCGGCGATGGTTTTGCCGGTGATCGTGACGCAATCGCCGTGCAGCAGGCCCGCGTCGAGCAGAATCTTCAGCACCTGCGGGATGCCGCCCGCGCGGTGAAGGTCGGTCGCGACATAGTCGCCCGACGGCTTCAAATTGCAGATGACGGGCACGCGTTGGCGAATTCGCTCGAAATCGTCGATCGTCCATTCGACTTCGGCCGCATGCGCGATCGCGAGATAGTGGAGCACCGCATTGGTCGAGCCGCCCGTCGCCATGATGAGCGCCACGGCATTCTCGATCGATTCGCGCGTGATGATGTCGCGCGGCTTCAAATCCTTTTTCACGGCTTCGACGAGCACGCGCGCCGATTGCGCGCTCGATACGACCTTCTCGTCGTCGGGGTTCGCCATCGTCGACGAGTAGAGCAGCGACATACCGAGCGCTTCGAACGACGAGCTCATCGTGTTGGCCGTGTACATGCCGCCGCACGAGCCCGTGGTGGGACAGGCGTTCTGCTCGATGCCGTCGAAGTCTTCCTTCGACATGCGGCCGGCCGTGAACTCGCCGACGGCCTCGAACGACGACACGATCGTCAAGTCCTTGCCCTTCCAGTGGCCGGGGCGGATTGTGCCGCCGTAGACGTAAATGCCCGGCACGTTCATGCGGGCGAGTGCGATCATGCCGCCCGGCATATTCTTGTCGCAGCCGCCGATCACGACGACGCCGTCCATCCACTGGCCCTGCACGCAGGTCTCGACGCAGTCGGCGATGACCTCGCGCGAGACGAGCGAGTACTTCATCCCTTCGGTACCCATCGACATGCCGTCGGAGATTGTCGGCGTGCCGAACGTCTGCGCATTCGCGCCGGCCTCGCTCACCGCGGCGACCGCCGCATCGGCGAGCTTCTGCAAGCCGGCGTTGCACGGCGTGATCGTGGAGTGGCCGTTCGCGATGCCGATCATCGGCTTGTCGAAGTCGTCCTTCTTGTAGCCGAGCGCATAGAACATCGAGCGGTTCGGTGCGCGCGCGACGCCTTGCGTGATGTGCTGGGAGCGACGGTTGTGGGCCATGAGGAGACTCCGGTTCGTTCATCGGGAGCGGCCGGCCGTTGGGCGAGTGAATACTGCCCGGGCGAGGCGAGGGCCGCGCATGAGGCTCGGATCAGAATGCCGCGCCCGGTTGCGCATGTCCAATATATGATTCATGGCGAATTAGGTCGAAACGCATATCAACAGCGATCGCTGGGAGCCGCCGCCATGACACCGGATTTGCGCCAATTGCGCTATTTCGTCGCCGTTGCCGAGGAGCGGCATTTCGGGCGCGCCGCCCGCAAGCTGTCGATGACCCAGCCCCCGCTGTCGCAGGCGATTCGTGCGCTCGAGGAAACGCTCGGCGTCGAGCTGTTCGCACGCACGAAACGTACGGTCGAGCTCACGGCTGTCGGTGCCGATCTGCTGCCCGAAGTGCGCAAGCTGCTCGTGGGTGCCGACGCGCTGCGGCCGCTCGCGCAAAGCCTCGCGCGCGGCGAGGCCGGTGCGCTTTCGCTCTCGTTCGTCTCCACGGCCGATTACGGCCTGCTGCCGCAATTGTTGCGCGAGTTCGCGGCGCACCATCCGCGCGTGCGCCTGAATCTGGCGGAAGCGACGAGCGACGTGCAGATCGAGGAACTCGTCGCGGGCCGGATCGATGCCGGCCTCATCATTCCGCCGCTGCCGCCGCGTCATGCGGCGACGCTGACGTATCTGCCCGTCATGCGCGAACCGCTCGTCGCGGCGCTGCCCGCATCCGGCGTGCGTCATCGCGGCCGCGGTGAGCCGCCCGACTGGCTCGATGAACCCGTGTCGCTGTCGGAAGTGGGGCAATTGCCGCTCGTGATCTTCCCGCGCCGTTTGGCACCGGGCTTTTATGACATCATTACGGGCTGCTACGGTGCGGCGGGCCTCGCGCCCCGCATCGGACAAGAAGCGATTCAGATGCAGACGATCGTCAGTCTCGTCTCGGCGGGCATGGGCGTCGCGCTCGTGCCGCAGTCGTTGCGGAACTTGCGGCGCACCGGTGTCGTCTATCGGCCGCTTGCCGAGCGCACGCCGCTCGTCGAAACGGGGCTCGTCTGGCGGACGGCCGACGTCGGCCCTGTGCTGGCCGGCTTCATCGACATCGTGCGCGCCCATGCAAGCGTGCACGCGCGCGCGCCTCGCGCGCCGGTAGGCGGCCGCCGGGCGAAGCCGAGCAGGGCCGTGCGGGAACAAGGGACTTAAGCAATTCGAGCTACTTAAGCGCGGCGCGCGAGCCGCTCGTTCAACGCCTCATTTTTCAATGCCCAAAGCCTTACGATGCTGATTCATCCCAATTTCGATCCCATTGCGATTCATTTCGGCCCGCTTGCGGTGCGTTGGTACGGCCTCATGTACCTCGTCGGCTTCATGCTGGCGGTTTTCATCGCGCGGCTGCGGCTGAAGCTGCCGCATGTCGCCGAGCAGGGCTGGACCGCGAAGGACATCGACGACATCCTGTTCTACGGCGTGCTCGGCACGATCCTCGGGGGCCGGCTCGGCTATATCTTGTTCTACAAGCCTGATTACTACTTCGCGCATCCGCTCGATGTCTTCAAGGTCTGGCAGGGCGGGATGTCGTTTCACGGCGGCTTTCTCGGCGTGACGCTGGCGATGGTGCTGTTCGCTTATCAGCGCAAGCGCACTTGGCTGCAAGTGACCGATTTCGTTGCGCCGATGGTACCGACGGGCCTCGCGGCCGGCCGCCTCGGCAATTTCATCAACGGCGAACTGTGGGGCCGTGTGACGAGCCCGGATGCGCCTTGGGCGATGATGTTCCAGAGCGCGTCGAACGACGACGCGATCTGGCTCACGCGGCATCCGCTGTTGGCGGCCAAGTGGCATTTGAACGAAGTGTTCGCGCAATATCACATGCTGCCGCGTCATCCGTCGGAGCTCTACGAGATCGCGCTCGAAGGCATCACGCTGTTTCTCGTGTTGTGGTTTTTCACGCGCAAGCCGCGCCCGATGGGCGCCGCGTCGGCCGTGTTTCTCATCGGCTACGGGCTGGCGCGTTTCATCGTCGAATTCGCGCGCGAGCCCGACGACTTCCTCGGGTTGCTCGCGCTGGGGCTGTCGATGGGGCAGTGGCTTTCGCTGCCGATGATCATCGTCGGCGCGGGGCTGCTCGTCTGGTCGTATCGGCGCGCCCGCACGGCGCCGGCGGGTGCCGGCACGCGTTGATCGAGCGATGCGGCGGTCATCGCCGCATCGGCTAGCGGGTCATCTGCACGGAACCCGACACCGTGACCGTCACCGTCGACTTCCCGCCTTCGACCGGCAGCGGGGCCGCTGCCGGCGCGGCGGCGGCCATGGCTCGCATCGCGAACATCGGGCGCGGCGGCGGCGCGTTGCCCCCGCCCACGTCGACTTCGCGAATCGTATAGCCGCCGTATCCGAACGCGCGCGCGGACGATTCGGCCTGATCCCTGAATTTCTTGATCGCCTCGGTCGTGAGCTTTTCCGCGGCCGCGCGCTGCGCGTCGGGCGACAGCGAGAACGCCACGCTGCCGACCTGCATCGTCGAATTGATCTGCCCCGCGAGCTTCGTGGCGGCGGCGAAATCGCGCGATTCGAGAACGACTTCCGTGCGGCCGCGCCACGATGAGATATGGCCGTCGCGGTCGGTCATCGGGTAGATCGTGAACGTGCCCGTATGCGCGGTGACGTTCGCTACGCCCCGGGCTTGCTTGAGCGCCGCGTCGGCATGCTGATTGAGCGAATCGGTCAGCGACGCGGCGTCGTTCGCCTCCTTCTCGTAGAACAGTGTGATGTCGACGACGTCCTGCGGCACGTCGGCGCTCGCTTGCGCCGACAGCGACAGCACGCCCGACGGCACCGGCTGCGTCAGCGTGGTGTCGGCTCTCGAGGGCAGGGCAGCGAACGCGAGCGGCACGACGGCCGCGAAAGTCAGGGCTGCGGTTATTTTTCTCATGCTGGCTCCACTTCGTGACATGGCGTTGGGACCGGGACCATGCGAACCCGGGCGGGCGTTCCCTCATCGCTGTTCTACGCGAGCTGCTCCGTGATGAAGCGCCACTCGTCGTCGGTCACGGGCGTGATCGACAGCCGATTGCCTTTGGCGAGTACGCGCATGCCGGCAAGCTCGGCGTGTGCGCGCAGCTCGGCAAGCGGCACGAGCGGTGTCTTTTTCACGAAGCGCACGTCCACGAGCATCCAACGCGGCGTTTCGCGCGTCGATTTCGCGTCGTAGTACGGGCTCTTCGGGTCGAACTGCGTCGGATCGGGATACGCGCCCGACACGACTTCGGCAATGCCGGCGATGCCGGGTTCCGGGCAGCTCGAATGATAGAACAGCACGCCGTCGCCAATTCCCATCATGTCGCGCATGAAGTTGCGCGCCTGGTAATTGCGCACGCCGGTCCACGGCAGCGTTCGCTTCTGCGCGGCCGCGAGGTCGTCGATGCTTGCTTCGTCCGGTTCGGACTTCATGAGCCAGTAGCGCATAGGCGGATCGAGTCGGTCGAGTGAATCGAGAGGGACGGCTAGTGGCCGGGTGCGGCCAGCCGGGCGCAGGCGCTGCAGCCGCGGAGGTTGCGCGCGCCCCGAAATGAAAACGCAAATGAAAACGGCATCGGGAGTACCGATGCCGTTGAATAAATCCCCGCCTTGGCCGCTAGGCCGGCATCCTGAACCTGGGGTTCAGAATTGGTCGCAGTTAGCAGCACTTCGGGTTCATCAGACAGAGTGACGCGCACGCCCGTGCTACAAATTTCCGCAACCGTGCACATGGCATTGGTTCAAGGAATTTATGACCTTGGCGAACCAGGCAGGGAAGCCGTAAAACTTGTTATTTCAAAACTGCCGCTCGTTATAGCGCTTCGTGTTGATCGAGCACCGCGCCGAGCTTCTCGTTCATTTGGCGCATTGTACGCCGGATTTCCTCCGCGGGAAACGCTTCCCCGTGACGCACGCTCTGTTGCAGCTTCAGTAATTCCGAGGCGAGCGAGAGCGCCGCCATGACAGCGATGCGATCCGTGCCGCGCACGTTGCTCGCGTTGCGGATCTTCGTCATCTCGGCATCGACGCGCGCAACGGCTTCGAGCAGTGCCGCTTCCGTTTCCGGCGAACATGCGAGGCGATAACTCTGGCCGAGTATCGTCGTTTCGATCTGTTTCGTCGTCATGCATCTTCTCCGTGCTGCGCGGCACTCTGTTCCTGCTGAGAGGCGAGCAGATCGAGTTGATTGTCGGAGTCGTATGGGCCCTTGGCGCGCGGCAGCTTTTCGAGAATCGCGTTCAGCCGCACCTGGGCATCGTCGATCTTCGCGAAAAGCGCGTCGCGCTCGGCTTGCAGCGCATTGCGCTCTTCGCGCAACAAGGCGAGTTCGGCATGGGCCGCCTCGCTTTCCTTGCGCAATTGAGCGAGCTGCTCCTCGAGCGCGTGACGTGCCTGCTGCTGACGCTCGTTGATCGCGATCAGCCGGCCGATATTTCGTGAGAGGGTTTCGAGTTCGTTGAGCATCCGCTGCGTCCTCTAAAGACCCCGCATTTTAGCGCTAAATAGCCGCAGTTCCGATCGATCTCTCGTATCGAGACGTAACCGTCGTAGGCTTTTTTCACGGGCTGTGCGTTTTTCGCACGATGTTTGCAGGGGTTTTTGTGATTCCTTGACGCCGCCATGTCCCCACTTCTACACTTGCGGCACTTTGGTGCTCGCGCGCTAGGCTGCCTCGCGCGCGGTTAAACGGGAAACAGGGAGCGAAGTCCGCTCGGACGAGCCAACCTGTGCTGCCCCCGCCAACGGTAAGCGATACGCGCGGCTTTCGAAAAGAGTCGGCCGCGCACGACCCGTCCATCGCCACTGCGTGACCCACGTGGGAAGGCGGATGCGGTCCGTCGCCAGCCCGGATACCGGCCAAAGGGGGAGTGCGACGCCGCGCTCGCGGCGCATCGCGTCGCGCGTGCCGCTCGAGCACTCGATGACAGAGCAGTCTGCGGGGAGCAGCTGCGTGCCGATCCCACAGGAAAACCACACGATGTCCACGTCTACCGTCCGCGCGGCGCTCATTGCGCTCGCGGGTCTGCCGCTCGTCGCGCTCGCACAGGGCGCACCGAGCGATTCCGCTTCTTCACCCGATGCCGCCGCCACCGCTCCTGCGGCTTCATCTCCAGCTTCGTCCGCCGCTTCGTCCGCGCAAGGCGCGAACACAGGCGGTGCCGTTTCCTCGACGAGCGCCGTCGCCAACGGCGGCTCGCTCGACCCTATCGTCGTCACGGCGCAGCGGGGGCCGCAGCCGATTTCGGAGGCCATTCCGCAAACGACGCGTTTCTCTCAACAAGATATCGCCGATTCCACGGCAACCGATCTGCCAGGCTTGCTCGAGCAGGCGCCGGGTGCGCAGATCATCCGCAACGGCCCGCCCGGTTCGAACGTGACGATGTTCTTACGCGGCGGCTCGGCCACGGAGTCGCTCGTGCTGATCGACGGGATGCGCGTCGACTCCGTCAGTCTCGGCCAGGCTCAGATCGGGCAGATTCCGCTGTCCGAGGTCGATCACGTCGAAGTCGTCAATGGCGATGTATCGGCGCTCTACGGTTCGGGGGCGATGGGCGGCGTCGTGCAAGTGTTTACGAAGGACGGCGGCGATTACCCGCCGCGCTTCAATTTCGCGCTCGGCTACGGCAGCTATCACACGCAGACGCAGCAGGCCGGCGTGGACGGCGCGCTCGACAAGGACGGCAAGACGACTTTCAGCTTCAGCGTCGCGCGTTCGAAGGACGACGGTTTCTCCGCGATCAACCCCGCGCTCGCGCCGAGCGTGAACCCGGCGCCCGACGGCTATTTGAACGAGAGCGTCTCGGCCTCGCTGCGTCACAAGTTCGACAATGGCTGGGATGCCGGCGTGCGGTACTTTCAATCGAACGGCCAGGACGCCTTCGACAACGCGTTCGGCCTGCCCACCGACGTCAACTATCTCTACAGCAAAGTGCAGATGGCGTCGTTGTTCGCCAACGGCAAGCTGACCGATTGGTGGACCACGCACTTTACCGCGGGCCTCGGCAACGATCGTGCGATCGACCTGACGAACGGCCTCTACAACGACCGCTTCGATACGGACAATCGCCAATTCACCTGGCAGAACGATTTCAAGCTCGCCGCGCAGCAGAAGCTGCAGGTCGGCTACGAGCGGCTCGATCAAAGCCTCGATTCGGATACGTTCGCCGCCCCCGATCGCCACGTGAACTCGGTGTTCGCCGGCTACACGGCGCGCTTTGGCGCAAGCCAGATTCAAGCGAACGTGCGGCGCGATCAATATTCGGACTTCGGCGGCGCGAACACCTACTATTTGGGCTACGGGTTCGACTTCACCGAGCATTGGAAGGCGACGGCCAGCTATTCGAGCGCGTTTCGCGCGCCGAGCTTCGACGATCTCTACTACCCGGGCAGCGGCAATACGTCGATTCAGCCCGAGCATAGCCATTCGGTCGAGGCGGCTTTGCAATATGCGTCCGATGCGCTTGGCGTGTTGCGGCTGACGGCATTCCAAACGCGTTATACGGACTTGATCAATTACGTGCCGACCGATGGCGGCCTGTTCTATCTGGCCGAGAACGTCGATCGCGCGAAGGTGCAGGGGCTCGAAGGCTCATGGAGCGGCCATGTGGGTAAGACCGACGTGCGCGCGGCGCTCACGGTGCAAAATCCCGTCGACGAGGAGACCGATACCGATCTCGATCGGCGGGCGCGGCACTTTGCGACGTTGTCGGCGAATCGGTCGATCGACGATTGGCGCGTTGGCGGAGAATGGATCGTCAGTGGTCCGCGCAACGATGGCGGGACCAATCTCGGCGGGTTCGGTCTCGTGAATCTGTCCGCACGCTACAACATCACGAAGGCTTGGTATGTGAGTGCCCATATCGACAACCTGCTCGACAAAAACTATGAGCTTGCCTACACCTACAACACGCCGCGCCGCAGCGCGTTCATTACGATTGGCTGGCAGGAGCAGTGACGCGTCTTGGCCGAGCGTTGCGCGCCGCCCGCGCGGTGCCGCGCAGGCCTGCATCGCCGGTTCTCGCCGGCGCGTCGAAGTCGTGACCGCGCCGCGATGAATCTGCCCGCTGCGCGTGCGCACGCATCGATGAACGCGCGCCGCGCGGCCTTCGTCTGGGCCGCGCTCGCGCTCGCCGCGCTCGTCGTTTTCGCTGCCGCGCTCATGCTCGGCAGCGTCACGATCTCGCCGTGGCGGGCCGTGCTCGCGCTCTTGCACTTGCCTGGCCCCGATGTTGCCGGCGCTCAATCTGGCAACCCCGCGGGCGACCTCGCGGGCGAGATCGTGCGAACGCTGAGGTTGCCGCGCGCCGTCGCGGGCTTCTCCTGCGGCGCGCTGCTCGCGCTGGCCGGTGCGCTGCTGCAAGTGCTGCTGCGCAATCCGCTCGCGGAGCCCTACGTACTCGGCGTCTCCGGCGGCGCGGCTGCGTTTGCCGTGGCTGCACTCTTCGCGGGCTGGGCCTGGTGGCTCGTGGACGCCGCGTCGTTCAGCGGCGCGCTGCTCTCGATCGCGCTCGTGCTGGGCCTCGCGCGCCGCGAGTTCTGGCGCGGCGAGCCGCAAGAAGCGTCGCCGCGTTTGTTGCTGACGGGGGTCGTCGTCGCGACCGGGTGGGGCGCCGTCATCACGCTGCTTATCGCGCTCGCGCCCGACGACCGGCTGCGCGGCATCGTGTTTTGGCTGACGGGCGATTTGAATGGCGCGGCGAGCCCGTGGCCGGCACTCGTAGTGCTCGTCGTCGCGCTCGCGGCCAGCGTGCCCGTTGCGCCGCAATTGAACGTGCTGCTGCGCGGCGACGCGCTCGCCGCGTCGCTCGGCGTGCCCGCGGCGCGGCTGCGTCTGCGAATCTACATCGTGGCATCGCTCGCCGCGGCGGCCAGCGTGACGACGGCCGGCACGATCGGCTTCGTCGGCCTCGTCGTGCCGCATGCGCTGCGGCTCGTGCTCGGCAACGATCAGCGCATGCTCGTGCCGGCCAGCGCACTGGCGGGCGGCGTTGCCGTCATGGGGGCCGATCTCGTCGCGCGGACGGTGATCGCGCCCGCGCAATTGCCGGTTGGCGTCGTGACGGCGCTCGTCGGCGTACCGGTGTTTCTTTGGATGCTGCTCGGAGGGCGTCGATGAAGTCACCGATGAAGTCGCTGAGCGGGATGCAAGCCGATGCGCGCTCCGCGTCGTTGTCGGCCCGGCTATCGACTCAGCTATCGGCCCAGCACCTGACGCTGCGCGCCGGTGCGCGTACGCTGCTCGAGGACTTTACGCATACGTTCTATCCCGGCGAGATCTGGTGCGTCGCGGGGCCGAACGGGGCGGGCAAGACGACGCTCGTCACGACGCTCGCCGGCCTTGCGCGGCCGGCCGGCGGACACGTCGAAGTCGACGGCGAGCGTATCGACGCATGGACGGGCGCGGCCCTCGCGCGGCGACGGGCGCTGATGCCGCAGAGCTCGCACGATGCGTTCGGCGCGAGCGTGCTCGACATCGTGCTGCTCAATCGCTTCCCTCATTTGACGGGTTGGGGATGGGAGCGCCCCGGCGACCGTGCGGCCGCCTTCGCTGCGCTGGACATGCTTGGGCTCGAGCCGCTCGCCTCGCGCGACGTGCTCTCGCTCTCGGGCGGCGAGCGCCAGCGCGTCGCGCTGGCCGCGGCGCTGTGCCAAGACGCGCCGCTGCTGCTGCTCGACGAGCCGCTCGCGTTTCTCGACTGGCACCATCAAATCGAGTGCATGGACGCACTCGTGCGATGGACACGCACGAGTGCGCGCACCATCGTTTTTTCGTGTCACGACCTCAATCTCGCCCGTCGCTTCGCGACTCACGCGCTGCTGCTCGAGGGCAACGGCGCCGCCCACACCGGGACTGCGCGCGACGTGCTGACGCCGGCGCTCGCGAGCCGAGCGTTCGGGTATCCGCTGGTGCTGATCGAGCAAAACGGCTATGAGGCGCTCGTGCCGGCCCTGTCGGGTACGCCGTGCTGAAAGTATGCCCATGCCATGCACAGCCGTGTCATGTCTCGGCACTTCGTAGTGCCTCGTCGTGGTACCGCAAGTCCGCAGCACGCCCGTGCTGCGGTTTTACCGAATTGAACGAGGGCAACCGGTGCGAGTATCGTGACGCTTTTGCGATGCGCCATTCGGACCCCAGGACCCCACGGGCGACCCGGCCGAATGCTTGCTCATGCCGATGACGTTCCGGCGAAGCGTCCTCGCGCGCATCGCCGCCCCATCCGATTGAACCGAATATGAACGAATTACTTCCATTGCCTATCGTCGAGCCGCTCGATCACTCGTTGCGCGATGCACTGTCGCACATCATCGACACCAAGACAAAACCGCCCGGCAGTCTCGGCATGCTCGAGGTCGTCGCGCGTCAGATGGGCATGATCCAGCACAGCACGCATCCGACGATCGAGCGGCCGGCGATGATCGTCTTCGCTGCCGATCACGGCATCGTGAAAGAGGGCGTGAGCCCGTATCCGCAAGCGGTCACGGCGCAGATGGTGGCGAATTTTCTGGCCGGCGGCGCGGCGATCAACGCCATCAGCCGCGTGGCCGGCCTCACGCTCGAAGTCGTCAACGCCGGCGTGGCGACGCCGCTGGCGCCGCTGCCGGGTCTCGTCGACGTGCCGATCGGCCCCGGCACGCGCAATTTCGCGCACGAGCCGGCGATGACGCGCGACGAGGCGCACTCGGCGATGCTGGCCGGCGCCGCGCGCGTGCGTCATCACGCGGCGCTCGGCACGAACGTCGTCGGCTTCGGCGAAATGGGCATCGGCAATACGTCGTCGGCCGCTTGTTTGATGAGCCGGCTGTGCGATGTGCCGATCGACGAGTGTGTCGGTCGCGGCACGGGGCTCGACAACGCGGGCCTCGCGCGCAAGTGCAACGTGCTCGCCTCGGCGCTCGCGACGCATCGCGGCGCGACCGAGCCGCTCGACGTGCTGGCGACGTTCGGCGGCTTCGAAATCGCGATGATGGCAGGCGCCTATCTCGCCGCGGCTGAAGCGAAGATGACGATACTCGTCGACGGTTTCATCGCGACGTCGGCGCTCGCCGTGGCCGATGCGATCGCACCGGCCGTGCGCGATTACTGCGTGTTCGCGCACCTGTCGAACGAGGCCGGTCATCGGCGCATGCTCGATTACTTCGGCGCGAAGCCGTTGCTCGCACTCGACATGCGGCTCGGCGAGGGAACGGGCGCCGCGCTGGCGTTGCCGGTGCTGCGCGCGGCCGTTGCGATCATCAACGAGATGGCGAGCTTCGAATCGGCCGGTGTCGCGGGACGAGAGGCGCGATGACGGATGCGCGTGACGCGGCCGAGGAGGAACCCGAACGGGCGGCGGCCGGTCGAGCACAGGCTCACGAGCCGAAAGCCGTGCGCGCGGGCCTGAGCGTGGCTCCGGTCGCTCGCCGTTCGCCGCTATGCACGCATCTGCGCTACATCGTCGCTGCGTTCGGCTACTTCACGCGCGTGCCGATCCCGCGTGCGATCAGCCTCGATCCGCGTGATTTAGCGGGGGCGTCGCGCTACTTTCCACTCATCGGCGTATGCGTCGGCGCTGCCGGCGCGCTCGTCTACCTCGCCGCGCTGCGTGTGTTCCCGCCGGCCGTCGCCGTGCTGTTGTCGATGGCCGTCACGTTGCTGCTGACCGGTGCCCTGCACGAAGACGGTCTCGCCGATTGCTGCGACGGGCTCGGCGGCGGGGCCACGCGCGAGGATGCGCTGCGCATCATGCGCGATCCGCGCCTGGGCGCATTCGGCGCGATCGGGCTCGTGATCTCGCTCGCGCTCAAGTGGCAGACGCTCGCCGCGCTGCCGGCGATGACGGCCGCTTGGGCGATGGTCGGCGCGCATGCCGCGAGCCGCGCGCTAGCCGTGAGCTATCTCGCGACGCACGATTACGCGCGTGAGCAAGGCAAAGCCAAAGCCCTCGCGCAGCGGATGTCGGCGCCCGCACTCGGCGTTGCTTGCGCGCTCGGCCTGCCGTGGCTGGTCATTCCCGACTGGCGCGCCGGGGTATCCGGGCTCGTCGCGGCGTGCGTGCTGCGCTTCGCGCTCGGGCGTTATTTCACGCGCCGGCTCGGCGGCTATACGGGCGACTGCCTCGGCTTCGCCCAACAGATCTTCGAGCTTGCGTTCTATCTGTCCGCGCTCGCGTGGACCTCGTCCTGATCCGCCATCCGGCGCCCGCGATCGATGCGGGTGTCTGCTATGGCAAGACCGACGTGCCGCTGGCCGGCGATGCGGCCGAGTCCGCTCGCGCACTTGCCCGGCGCCTCGCTGCGCTCGATGCGCCGTTGCCGGCGTATCTCGCGACGAGCCCTTTGCAGCGATGCGCCGGCGTGGCCCGCTGGCTCGCGGAGCACTTCGGCTGCGCTTGCGGTGTCGATGCGCGTTTGCGGGAAATCGACTTCGGCGATTGGGAGGGGCAGCGCTGGGATGCGATCGACCGCGCCGCGCTCGACGCCTGGGCGGCCGATTTGCGCCACGCGCGGACGCACGGCGGCGAAAGCGTGGCGCAGTTCGAAGCGCGTGTTGTGGCGTGGTTCGATCTTTGGCGCGCACCGCTCGCTTCGCCATCGCCATCGCCAGCTTCGAGCGTGTTCGCGGTGACGCACGCAGGCGTCATGCGGATGATCGCTTCGCTCGCGCTCGACGAACCGCTCGAGACGACATTGACGTGGCCGCTCGACATGGCCGCCGTCGTCTGGCTGCGGCGCGAGGCGAACGCGGACGCGGATGGCTGGCGCTTGCTGCATTGGAACGCATGAGCCGAACGAGGCGCGTCGGGCAGGCTCAGTGCATCTTCGCCGCACGGGTGGGCGGTCGATGCGCGCGTGCAATGTCCAAATCGCGGCACAATTGTTCGGCGCCTTGCACGAGACGCGGCCCTGGCCGGTTGATGAGATCGCCGTCGATGGCGAACAGATTGCCGCGCGCCACCGCCGTCATTCGCGGCCAAGCACGCCACGACGCGAGGCTCGGCAGCGGCGCGTCGGCATGCGTGGCGCCTTGGCTCGTCGTCACGATCGCTTCGGGATCGGCGGCGACGACGGCCTCCCTCGAGACCGTCGGCACGAGCGGCGCGAGGCGCGCGAAGACATTGCGCCCACCGCACAGCGCGATGATGTCGCTGACGATGTGCGTGCCGTTCAGCGTCATCAGCGGGTCGTCCCATACCTGATAAAAGACGCTGACCGGCGCCCGCTCGGCGTAGTGCGCGCGCAGCGCGGCGATCTTGGCGCGATAGTCGGCCGCGGCCGCTTCGGCTTGCGCGGAGGTGTCGAGCAGCGTACCGAGCGCGAGCAGATCGGTGGCGACGTCGTCGAGCTTGCGCGGCTCGCTGTGATAGAGCGCGATCCCGAGCGCGCGCAGCCGGTCGAGTTGACGCTCGTCGTTGCCGTGGCGCCAGACGATCACGAGATCGGGCTTGAGCGCGACGATGCGCTCGAGATCGAGCGCGTTGTTGTCGCCGACGCGCGGTAGCGCCTTCGCTGCGCTCGGATAGTCGCTGTACGACACCGCGCCGACGAGCTTGGCGCCGCCGCCGGCCGCATAGACGAGCTCGACCGCGTGCGGCGAGAGCGCCACGACGCGACGGGCGGGCGTGGCGAGCGTGACGCGCTGGCCAGCATCGTCGGTGACCGAGACCGACGCGTTGGCGCGTGGCGCAACGCCGAGCGCGAGCGCGCAGGCAAGCGCGGGCGCGAGTCGCAGAGACCTCATCGTGCGCGCTCGCCTTTGACCGTCATCGGCAGCCCGGCCACCATCATCGTCACCTCGCGCGCGAGCGCGGCAACACGCTGATTGAGCCGCCCGAGTTCGTCGACGTAGCGGCGCGTCATGGCGCCCATCGGCACGACGCCCATGCCGATTTCGTTGCTGACGACGATGACAGGGCTTCGCGCCCGCGCCAATGCCGCCTCGAGCGCGTCCATGCGCGCGGCGCAGTCGTCGGGTGCCGGTTCGTTCCGCTCGTTTCGTTCAGTCGGCTCTGCGCCGGCCGGGCAGATCACATTGGCGAGCCAAAGGGTCAGACAGTCGACGAGGATGCAGGTGCGGCCGTCGTCTGCGTCGGCGATCGCCTGCGCGAGCTCGGCGCCGGCTTCGACGATACGCCAGTGCGCGGGCCGCCGCGCCCGATGATGAGCGATGCGGGCAGCGAATTCGTCGTCGCCCGCATCGAGCGCGGTCGCGATATACGTCACGGGCTGCGCCGGGCTCGATGCGCGCGCCAGCGCGAGTTGCTCGGCGTAGCGGCTTTTGCCCGAGCGGGCGCCGCCGAGCACGAAAGTGAGATCGGGCGTGGTCATCGCGCGATTGTAGCGAGGCCGGGCGCCGCGGTGCGTGAAATGGGGCGGCCGCACGAGCGCGTCGGGCCGCCTGCGCACTCGCTTGCTCGTTAGGCGAGAATCATCTGCGTACAACGGAACAGCGCGATCGTATGGCCGTCGGGATCGAACACGGACGCGTCCCACACGTGCGTGCTGCGACCCAGATGGACGGCGGTGGCGACTGCGCGCACGGTTCCCTCGCGGCAAGTGCCGAGGAAGTTGCTCTTCAGTTCGATCGTCGTGAAGCCGCGCGCGTGAGCGGGCAGATGCGCCATGCACGCGTAGCCGCAGCAGGTATCGGCCAGGCCGATCACGGTTGCCGCGTGCAAGAAGCCGTTCGGTGCGAGCAGTTGCGGCCGCACGGCCAGCTTGCCCGTCAGCGTGCCTTGTGCGAGGGCGACCACGCGAACGCCGAGCAGTTCGGGCAGCGTGCCCTGCTGGTGCTCATGGATGGTCTCGATCGTGTAGTCGGAGCGGAGCGTCGACATCGGGTGAGATTCCTTCGAAGGGGACGTTGACCTGATTTGCCGATATTATCGAGCGTTATGACGCAGGTGGGCCTGTCATTCGTGTAAGCGACGGGTTCTAACGGGATAACCGGCCGCGGCAAGCGGTCTTCTATTCGGGAGTGTTCATGACGGTGATCGTGGTAGCGAACCCCAAGGGCGGCGTGGGCAAGAGCACGCTGTCGACGAACTTGGCGGGCGCCTTTGCGGCGACCGGCGAATGGGTGGCGCTAGCCGACCTCGATCGGCAGCAGTCGTCTCATGGGTGGCTCGCCCTGCGCCCAGGCGGGTTGCCCCCCATCGAAACGTGGCGCGTCGACCCGGATGCACCGGTCAAGCCGCCCAAGGGCCTCGAGCGCGCCGTCGTCGACACGCCGGCCGGGCTGCACGGCAATCGGCTTGCGGCGGCGCTGGAATTGGCCGATAAAGTCGTCGTGCCGCTACAGCCGTCGATGTTCGACATCCTCGCCACGCAGCAATTTCTCGAGCGTTTGGCCAAGGAAAAAGCCGTGCGAAAGGGCGCGATCGAAATCGGGGTGGTCGGCATGCGCGTCGATGCGCGCACGCGCTCGGCCGAGCAGCTACACCGCTTCGTCGAAAGCCTCGAGCTGCCCGTGCTCGGATTTTTGCGCGATACGCAGAACTACGTTCAGCTCGCGGCGCACGGACTCACGCTGTGGGACGTGCCGCAAAGCCGGGTCGAAAAAGACCTCGAGCAGTGGGAGCCGATCACGAAGTGGGCCGCGAAGTAAGGCGCGGCCCGCTCGTTCAGGTCCAGCTCTGCACGGGCACGTGGGCGCGGCTACCCTTGATCTTGTTGTGCTCATCGACGAAGACGAGCTTGGGGTCCCAGCCCGCCTTCAACTCGGCATCGTCCACCATCGCGAACGCCGCGATGATGACCAGATCGCCGAGCTGCGCGCGGCGCGCGGCCGAGCCGTTCAGCGAAATCATGCCGCTGCCGCGTTCGCCGCGGATCGCGTAGGTCGAGAAACGCTCGCCGTTATTGACGTTCCAGATATCGATGCGCTCGTTTTCGAGGATGCCCGAGGCATCGAGCAAATCCTCGTCGATCGCGCACGAGCCTTCGTAATGAAGCTCGCAATGCGTCACGACGGCGCGGTGAATCTTCGATTTCAGCATGTGTCGCTGCATGATCGTTCCTTCTGACTTCAAACTTCAAACGATTCCGACGATGGCCCGCGGGCGGCGTCAGATTTCCAGGTTGTCGATGAGGCGCGTGGCGCCGAGCTTGGCGGCCGAGAGCACGACGAGCGGGGCGTCGTCCTCGTGCGCAGCGGGAGCGACGAGGTCCGAGCGCTTGCGCACGGCGACGTAATCGGGTTTCCAGCCGCGCGCAGCAAGGCGTTCCATCGCTTCGCGTTCGATCGCGGCGAAGTCGCGCCGACCCGCTAGCACGGCTTCGCGCACCTGAGCGAGCGTGGCGGCGAGCATCGGCGCTTCGGCGCGCTCGGCTTCGCTCAAGAAGCGGTTGCGCGAACTCAAGGCGAGGCCGTCGGCGTCGCGCACGGTTTCGGCCGCCACGATGTCGGTCGGCAAGGCGAACTGCTGGCACATCGCCCGCACGATCATGAGCTGTTGGTAATCCTTCTTGCCGAACACGGCCACGCGCGGCTGCACGCATGACATCAGCTTCATGACGACGGTACAGACGCCCGTGAAGAAGCCGGGGCGGAATTCGCCTTCGAGGATGTCGCCGAGGTCGTGCGGCGGATGGACGCGGTATTCCTGCGGCTGCGGGTACATGTCGCGCTCGGTCGGCGCGAACAGCACGTAGACGTTTTCCCGCTGCAGCTTCTCGATGTCGGCTTCGAGCGTGCGCGGGTATTTGTCGAAATCCTCGTTCGGCCCAAACTGCAGACGATTGACGAAGATGCTCGCGACGACGGGGTCGCCGTGTTGGCGCGCCAAGCGCATCAACGACAAATGGCCTTCGTGCAGGTTGCCCATCGTCGGGACGAACGCCGTACGGTTCTGGCCGCGCAACTGGTCGCGCAATTCCTGGATCGAGCTGATGACTTTCATGATGGGCAAAACCGAGACGCGCGCGACGCCCCGCAGGTTGAACGCGCGCCGATTGTAGTGGATTTGACGGCGCCTGGCATCGACCGAAGTGACGGCTCGACGAGCAGGCGGGCGAGCGTTTGCCCGTTATGCGGGCAGATACGCGAGACGGACGTAAATCGGTGCGAACGGTTCGGGTTGGGTGATCTCGATCAGCGATTCCCGCGCCAACTCGAGCATGGCGATGAAGTTCACGATGACGACGGGCACGCCGCGCGTCACGTCGAAAAGCTCGGAAAATTCCACGAATCGCACGTTTTGCAAGCGTCGCAGGATCAGGCTCATGTGCTCGCGCACCGAGAGTTCCTCGCGCGAGATCTTATGATGCTGCACGAGCTTGGCGCGTTTGAGCACGTCGGCCCAGGCCGCGCGCAAATCGTCGGCCGCCACGTCGGGAAACCGCGGCGCCATGCTCTGCTCGATATAGACTTCGGCGCGCAAGAAGTCGCGCCCGAGTTGCGGCAATTGATCGAGCCGCTGCGCGGCGAGCTTCATGCGCTCGTATTCGAGCAAGCGCCGCACCAGTTCGGCGCGCGGGTCTTCGGCCTCTTCGCCCGTGTCGGCCTTCTTGACGGGCAGCAGCATGCGCGACTTGATCTCGATCAGCATCGCGGCCATCAACAGATACTCGGATGCGAGTTCGAGATTCGTTTTGCGCAACTGCTCGACATAGCCGAGGTATTGCACCGTCACGTCCGCCATCGGGATGTCGAGCACGTTGAAGTTCTGCTTGCGGATCAGGTACAGCAACAGATCGAGCGGACCTTCGAACGTTTCGAGGAATACCTCGAGCGCGTCGGGCGGAATGTACAGATCCTGCGGCAGCTTGAACAGCGGCTCGCCGTACAGGCGCGCGAAAGCGATGCCGTCGACGGTGTCGGGCGTCGTGTCGGTCGCGGGCGCGGTCAGCGCCGCGTCGGGCCCTCGCCCAGCGCGCCTTTGGTCGGCGGCGTTCACGCTCAGAAGTTCTGGTAGTAGACGTACGGCGTTTGCGTCACGCTCGACTGCTGCTGCGTCGAGCGCTCTTCGAGATCGATCGGCTGCTTGTCCCACAGCAGCGCGCGGCCGCGGCGTTGCTCTTCTTCCAGCGTCGGCTTTTGCTGTTTGAGTTGATTGATGAACTGCGTGACATCCGATTGATACAACATGGTTCGGTCATCCTGAAAATGGGGACATAGCAACACTGGCTGCCGCCTCGAGCAAGCCGAGATTTTAGCGCATGCCGTCGAGCGCGGAACATCGAAGGCGGCCGCGCGTCGAAACCGGGCGTGCGAATCGCTCCAAAGCGGCGCGCCTTGTGGATCGCTTCGTGGTCCGATGAGCCGCCGTTATGGTCAAATGACCGCTTGCGCCGCGAGCAGGAAGGCTGAACCGAGTCGAGCGGCCCCAGCGGGCTGATCGTGGCGGGCGCCGGGCGTCGTTCAATGTTGGGGAGGTCGTGTTTGCGGGGAGCCGTGATCGTTTCGTCTTACGCCGGCGGCAGCCGACGCCGCCGAGCGGCGGCAGCGTTGCGGCCCGCTTGGCGCTCGCTCGCGCTGGGTGTACTGGGCGTGCTCTTCGCGCTCGTGTCGATGCCTGCGGCGGCCAAGTACGACGTCACGATCGACGCGCCGCGCGCCATGCGCAAGCTGCTTCAGAAACATCTCGATCTCGCTCGTTTCGCCTCGCGAGAGGGCGTGACCGACGATCAGTTCGATTTCCTCGTCACCGCCACGCCGCAGCAAGTGCGCGATCTGGCCGCGACCGACGGCTACTTTTCTCCCGTCGTACGCACCGACGTGCGCACGGGCGGCAAGGGCAGGAAAGACGTCACGGTGCACGTCGATCCCGGGCCGCGCACCGCCGTTTCGTCGATCGAGCTCACGTTCGAGGGGCCCGTGCGCAACGAGGCGCCGGCACGCGAAAACGCCGTGCGCTTCGCGTTTTCGCTGCATACGGGCGATCCGTTCACGCAGGCGGCGTGGACCGATGCGAAAGAAGCCGCGCTCAAGACATTGCGCGCACGCCGTTATCTCGGTGCGAAGATCGTCCGCTCGCAAGCGCGCATCGATCCGCACACCCGGCAGGCGGTTTTGACCGTCGCGTTCGACAGCGGGCCGACATTTACGCTCGGCCCGCTCGACGTGTCGGGCGTGCGGCGTTATCCGGGCCGCATCGTCACGAACGTCAATCCGTTGTCGGTCGGCGAGGTCTACGACGCCGAGCGCGTCGCCGAGTTGCAGCGGCAACTGCAGAGCACGCCGTATTACGCGAGCGTCGCGATCGACGTCGACAGCGACGTCGCCAAGCCGAATGACACGCCGATCCACGCGAAGATGAGCGAGTATCCGTACAACAACGTGCGCGGGGGCGTGGGCTATGCGACCGACACGGGCGCGCACGTGCAAGGCTCGTACACGTATCTCGACACGTTCGGCGCCGCGTGGCCGTTCTCGATCCAGGGCCGGCTCGATCAGCTTCAGCAGTACGGCCAGATCCAATTGTCGATGCCGCCGGGCGAGCGCGGCTGGGTCAACAGCGCGCTCGCCTCGTACACGAGCACGGAAGTGTCGGGCACGCGTATCTATAGCGCGCGCGCCGGCTTGCAGCGCACGCGCACGGCGCAGTTCATCGACTACTCGTACTCGATCCAGTACTACGCCGACCGTCTCGATCAGAATGCGACGGGCCCGACGACGAGCCACGCACTCATGCCGCAGTGGGCATGGACGCGCCGCAACGTCGACGATCCGCTGTTCCCGCGCAAGGGTAATCTCGTGCATGTCGAGGCAGGCTTCGCCGTGAAGGGGCTCGCCACGGACCAGACCTTCGCGCGCGCCTACGGGCGCGCCGAGCAATACGTGCCGCTGTTCAAGCGCGATCTGTTCCTCGTGCGCGCCGAACTCGGCGGCGTTTTCACGAGCGGCGGTTCGAGCGGTATTCCGGCGTCGCTGCTGTTCCGCGCGGGCGGTTCCAATTCCGTGCGCGGCTACAGCTACCAAAGCATCGGCAACACTGTCGACGGCTCGGTGTTGCCGACCAAGTATCTGGCCACGGCCGCGGCCGAATATCAACACTGGTTCACGCACGATTGGGGGGCGGCTGTGTTCTACGACGTCGGCACGGCAACGGACGACTGGAAAGCGCGCGTCATCTATCCGGGCGTGGGCTTAGGCGTGCGCTGGCGCAGTCCCGTCGGCCCGATCAACGTCGATCTGGCCTACGGCACCCGCAATCACAGCGTGCGGCCGTACCTGACGCTCGGCATCGCTTTCTGAGATCTTGAATCGCATGGGCCTCGCATGACGCACGATTCGCCGCCGCCGCAGGAAGACGCCTCGGGCGCTACCGGCTCGGGCGCGGGCCGGGCCGGCGCGCCGCAAGCGCCCGAAGCGCCGCGCCGCAGGCATCGCGGCCGTCGCTCGTTCGTATGGATGGCGCTTGCCGCCGTGCTGATCGTTGTCTTCGCCGCCGCCGGGCTCTACGGCGCGATCGCGACCGAGACGGGTACACGGCTCGTTTGGCGGGTGGCGGTCGCCGTGACGGGTACGCGGTTGTCGGGCACGTTCGAAGGCGGCACGCTCGCGCGCGGCGTGCGTTTGGCCGACGTGCGGTGGCACGAGAGCGCGGGCCCGGCGGGCGCGCCGCCGACCGACATCCGTATCGATCGCCTGTCGGGCCGCTGGGTGCTCACGCGCGCGCCTTGGCGCTTGACCGTCGATGCGCTGCGGGCCGGGACGATCGACGCTCGGCTCGGGCCTTCCAAGAGCACGGCGTCGATGCGGGTGCCGACCGATCTGCGCTTGCCGATCGAGGTCGACTTGCGCTCGCTCGCCGTCGACAAGCTGCTCGTGCGCGACGGCACGACAACCACGGAGATCGACGCGTTGCGCGCGCATGGCCGCAGCGACGGCCGGCATCATACGCTGTCCGTCGACGGGCTCGATACGGCTTACGGCGCGCTGGCGGCGCAGCTTTCGCTCGACGGGGTGCGGCCGTTCGCGCTGACCGGCGCGTTGTCGGCCTCGGGCACGCTGGCCGGTGCGCCGGCTGAGCTCCAGGCGCGCGTGTCCGGCACGCTCGAGTCGCTTGTTGCCGATGTAACCGCCAGTGGGATGAAGCTGGCCGGCCGCGCGCATATCGAGGCCACGCCGTTCGCGCCCGTGCCGCTCGAGCGCGCGACGATCGCGTTCGATCACGTCGATCCGCGCACCTTCAGCGCCGGTGCGCCGCAGGCCGACCTGTCGCTGACCGCGACGCTTGCGCCGGTTCCGGGCGCCGGGCCGCTCGTCGTCGCCGGCCCCGTCGTCATCGTCAATGCGACCCCCGGGTTGCTCGACGCGCATCGTTTGCCGCTCGTCGAGGCGCGCGCCGACGTGCGGCTCGATGCGCAAGCGCAGCGGCTCGATCATCTCAGCGTGCGGCTCGTTCGTGGCGCGGCGCTGACGGGCGGCGGCACGTTCGCGCACGGGCGCGGCCGCTTGGATTTGACCGCGAGCGCCCTCGATTTGGCGACGCTTGCGCCCTATGTGCGGCCGACGGCGCTGTCCGGGCCGATCGGTATCGAACTGGACGGGGCGACGCAGTCGCTCTCGCTCGATTTGACCGACGCCAAAGCGCGTCTGCGCGCGCGGGCCCACGTGGCGTTCGAGCGCGAACGCATGGCGTTGCACGACGTGCGCATCGACGCCGGCGACGGCCGTCTCGAGCTCAAGGGCGCCCTCGAGCATGACGCGCGCGCGAGTTACGACATCGGCGCGACGCTGACGAACTTCGACCCGCGGCTCGTCGTCGCGTCTGCGGCGATCAAGCGGCCCGAAGCGCGCGTGACGGGCCGGTTCAGCGCGATAGGCACGCTCGCGCAGCCGCTCTCGACGAAGCTGCGGTTCGAACTCGGCGACAGCATCTACGATGGATTTCCATTGACGGGCGCAGGGACGATTACGCTAGCCGGTGCAAGGCTTTTGCCGAGCGACGCCAAGCTGTCGATCGCCGGCAACGACGTCGAGTTGCACGGTAGCTTCGGCGAGCCCGGCGACCGCTTGCGCTTTCACGTGGATGCGCCGCAGCTCGACCGCCTCGGCTTCGGTGTCGCAGGCACCGTGCTCGCTGACGGCGATCTGACCGGCTCGCTGGTTCATCCCGACGTGACGCTCAGCTACGACGCCCGCGACGTCTCGATGGGCGGGAACCGAATCGGCGCGGCGACGGGCAGCGCGCGCATCCGCGATGGTGCGGCGGGCGCGCTCGAACTCACGACCGACGCGCGCGACGTGCACGCGGGCGTCGTCGACCTGGCGACGTTGACGGCCCGTGTCGCCGGCACGCGGGCGAAACACACGTTCGACGCGCAAGCGAAGGGCACCGTGCGCGCACGCCCCGTCGACATGGTGCTCGCGGGCTCGGGCGCGCTGACCGATACGCGCGACGGTCCGCGCTGGGACGGTGTGCTCGCGCGCCTGGCCAACCGGGGCATGCCGGCGATCGACCTGCAATCGCCGGTGGCCCTATCGGCCGCGGGCCAGCGCGTGACGCTCGGCCCCGTGCGGCTTGGTATCGAAGGCGCGACGCTCGATGTGAAGTCGCTCGTCTACGACCACGGCGCGATCAGCTCGGCCGGCAGTGCGTCGAATCTGTCGATGGCGCGGCTCATCGCGATCCGGCAGATGTTGACGGGGATGCCCTCGCGTCTGTCGAGCGATCTCGTGCTCGGGGCCGACTGGAACTTCACGCTGGGCCGTACGGCGAGCGGCTATGCACGCATCGATCGGCGCAGTGGCGATGCGACGCTCTCGACGGGCTACGGCACGGCGGCGTTCGGCATCACGGCGCTGTCGGCGCGCGCCGATTTCACGCCCGGGCTCGTGGGCGTGACTGCGCACGCGGCGGCCAGTCGGATCGGTACATTCGACGCGAACGTGAGCGCCGGCCTCGCACCCGATCCGGCACGCAACGGTCTGCTCGAGCTTGGCGTCGACGCGCCGCTCGCGGGCAAGCTCGCCTTGGACATCCCGGCCCTGAAGACGACCGGCGGGCTGTTCGGCCCGAGCTACGTGCTCGACGGGCATGTCGCGTTGAACCTCGTGCTCGCCGGCACGCGAGCGAAACCGACGCTATCGGGCGCGCTGGCCGGCGACGGATTGTCGGCGACGCTCGTCGACCAAGGCATTCAATTGAAGGACGGCGTCGTGCGCGTCGCGCTGACCGAGAACCTCGTCGATTTGCAGCGCGTCGAGTTCCACGGCGGCGACGGCACGGTACGTGCGACGGGGCAAATCCGGCTCGATCGCGCCGAGCCGGACCTGACGGCGCGCATCGTGGCCGACAAGCTCGAGCTGTTCGCGGCGCCCGATCGCCAACTATCGCTGTCGGGCAGCGCGACGGTCGCGAACGGCGGCGCGGCCGGCGGCCTCGACATCGACGGCAAGTTCACGGTCGATCACGCACTGTTCGATCTGCCCGAGCAGCCGGCGCCGCGCTTGTCCGACGACGTCGTCATCGTCCGCAACGGCGGCCTCGTGCAAGGCGCGCCGCCGCCGGCGGCGCCGACCAACAAGCCCGTGGGCGCCTTCGCGCCGCGCGCGAGCGTCGCTATCGATCTGGGTAAAAAATTTCGGTTCCGTGGCCAGGGCGCCGACCTCGGCTTGAGCGGCACGGTGACGGCCCTGTCGGCGCCGAACCAGCCGCTGCGCGCGATCGGCAACGTGCGCGTGACGGAAGGGTCGACCTACACTTCGTTCGGTCGCAAACTCGCGATCGAAAACGGCTATTTCACGTTCAACGGCCCCGTGGCGAACCCCGGCATCAACATTCTCGCCATGCGTCGCAACCAGGAGGTGGAAGCCGGCGTGCAAGTGACGGGCACGGTGCATGCGCCCACCGTCAAACTCGTGTCGGAACCGAACGTGCCCGATAACGAGAAGCTCTCGTGGCTGCTGTTCGGCCACGGGACGGACCAAGGCAACAACCTGAGCCAACAAAGCACGATGACGGCGGCGCTTGCGCTGCTCGGCAGCGCGACGGGCAAGCGCGTGGCGCAGACGTTCGGGCTAGACGAGTTTTCGGTCGGCCGCAGCGACGTGGGGCTGACCGATTCGCAGGTCGTCATGGTGTCGAAGGCGATCAACGACCGGCTCGTGCTCGGTTACGAGCAGGGGCTGCAATCGGCGGACAACGCGTTCAAGGCGACGTTGAATCTGTCCCGCTTTTGGTCGGTCCTGCTCTATACGGGAACGTTCCAAGGCGTCGACATCAATTTCACGCGACGCTTCGATCGGTGGCGCGGCCGGCGTTGACGCGTGGCCGAGCAGGGGAGGATTCGGCCGGCCGACAGCGGGCGCACCCCCTGCCGGCCGACACGTAGGCGCGGTGCGTCAGCGCACGCGCATACCGGGTTTCGCGCCGTTGTGCGGCTCGAGGATATAGAGGCCCGGCTCGGCCTTTTCGTCGGCGCTCGAGGCGGCGAGCACCATTCCTTCGGATAGGCCGAACTTCATCTTGCGCGGTGCGAGATTGGCGACCATCACCGTCAGCTTGCCGACCAGATCCTCGGGACGATAGGCCGACTTGATGCCTGAAAAGACGTTGCGCGTTTTCTCTTCGCCGACGTCGAGCGTCAGTTGCAGCAGCTTGTCCGATCCTTCAACGGCTTGGCAATCGACGATGAGGGCCACACGCAGATCGATCTTGGCGAAATCGTCGATCGAGATCGACTCGCTTCGGGTGTCGCTGCCGCCCTCGCTTCGGGGCTCGCTCGAGGTGGCCACAGCCTTTTTCGCGGCTTTGCTCGGCGATGCCGATGCCGATGCTGCGGCGCCCGTATCGGTCGGCTGCAAAGACGTGCGGTTGGCCGCGATCAGCGCTTCGATTTGCTTCGCGTCGATGCGCGTCATCAAGTGCTGATAGGCATCGATCGGCTGCTTCGATGACAGCGGTGTCTCGGCATCGCTCCACGCGAGCGGGGCGATGCCGAGGAACGCCTCGACCTTGGCTGCGAGCGTGGGCAGCACGGGCTTGAGCGCGATCGACAGCAATCGAAACGCCTCGAGGCTGACGCTGACGGTCTCGTGCAGCAGCGTGGCGTTGGCCGGGTCCTTCGCTTGGTCCCACGGCTTGGCCGTATCGACATAGCCGTTGACGGCATCGGCGAGCTCCATTGCCTGACGCACCGCGCGGCTGTACTCGCGCGCTTCGTAGTGGGCCGCGATTTGCGGGATCGCCGCGCGCAGCGTCGCCAGCAGCGGATGGTGCATCGCGCTGTCCTGCACGCGGGCGTCGAAGCGCTTGATGAGGAAGCCGGCAGCGCGGCTCGCGATGTTGACGTACTTGCCGACGACGTCGCTGTTCACGCGTGCTTGGAAATCGTCGAGGTTGAGATCGAGATCCTCCATCGTCGCGTTGAGCTTCGCGGCGAAGTAATAGCGCAGCCACTCGGGGTTCAGCCCGGTCTCGATGTAGCTGTTCGCGGTGATGAAGGTGCCGCGCGATTTGGACATCTTCGCGCCGTCCACGGTCAAAAAGCCGTGCGCGAACACGTTCGTCGGCGTCCGATAGCCCGCGAATTCGAGCATCGCGGGCCAAAACAGCGTGTGGAAATATAGGATGTCCTTACCGATGAAATGGTATTGCTCCGTGTTCGAGCCGGGCTTGATCCACGCTTCGAAATCGAAGCCGAGCTTGGCCGCGAGGTTCTTGAAGCTCGCGTAGTACCCGACCGGCGCATCGAGCCAGACGTAGAAGTATTTGCCGGGCGCGCCGGGGATTTCGAACCCGAAGTAGGGCGCATCGCGCGAGATGTCCCAATCGCCGAGCTTGGCGTCGCCGGCCTCGCCGAGCCATTCGCGCATCTTGTTCGTTGCCTCGGGCTGTGCGAGGCCGCTCACCCATTCGCGCAGAAAGTTCTCGCAGCGCGTATCGGAGAGCCGGAAGAAATAATGCGTCGACTTGCGGCGCACAGGCGTCGCGCCCGAGATGGCCGAATACGGATTGACGAGATCGGTCGGTTGATAGGTCGAACCGCAGACCTCGCAACTATCGCCGTATTGGTCTTTCGCGCCGCATTTCGGGCACTGGCCCTTGATGAAGCGGTCGGGCAGGAACATCTCCTTGACGGGGTCGTATGCCTGCTCGATCTCGCGTGCATCGATGAGGCCCGCTTCCATGAGCCGGCCATAGATCGTCTCGCACAGTTCCTGGTTTTCCTCGGAGTCGGTCGAGTAGTAGTTGTCGAACGAAATCAGGAAGTTGCCGAGATCGCGCGTATGGTCGCGCCAGACGCGCTCGATCAACTGCTTCGGCGTGATGCCTTCCTTTTCGGCGCTCAGCATGATCGGCGTGCCGTGCGTGTCGTCGGCGCCGACGTAGTAGACCTCGTGCCCGTGCATTCGCATCGCGCGCACCCAGACGTCCGTCTGAATGTACTCGACCATGTGGCCGAGGTGGATCTGCCCGTTTGCGTAGGGCAGAGCGGACGTCACGAGAACGCGGCGGCGGGCGGCGCCCGCGCCGGCTTGCGCGGCGGAAGGAGGGGCGGATACGGTCATGAGCGTAGGGGAAGGAGGTGCTGCTTGAGGGAAAACGCTGATTTTAGCAGGCACACGGCGCGACGCCTGGCGCCTGCGCGCCGCTCACCCGCCCCGAGCCTACGGGGCGCGCGCAAACGTGGCTCAGGGGGCTTCATCCCAAGCGGCCGTGGATCTGTCCCGACGCGCCGATTCTTATTCCGGGCGACCGAACACCCGCATGGGTTCGACCGAAGATCGGCCGGCATCCCATTCGACGCGCAGCGCCGCAAGAAACTCGCCGGGCATGCGCTCGCCTTCTTCCGCGAGCGTGGCCGACATCGCCTCGGCGATACGTTCGATCACGGCAGCGGCGTCGTGCATGTGACAGACGTTGCGTCCGAACGCCAGCAGTTCGTCGCGCGTCGGATACGACACAGCCTTGTTCAACTTTAGCGCCATCGTGCGGTCCGCCATCTCGACGCCGGTTTTCTGGTTTTCGTAGCGATAGACGGAGGTCGTCACCACGTCGAAGAGGGGAGACAGGCGGGGGGGCTCGTCGGCATCCGGGTGGTCGTAGATTAGCCCGAAATTTTTCAGATGTGCGTCGCCGTTGCGGACCATCACCGACAGCGCGAAATACTCGAAGAAGCGTGCCAGGCTCTCGTCGACATTGCCGCCGCAGTTCATGCCGATCGCAAGCGCAATCTTCTCGTAGCTGCTGCTGTATTTGAAGTTCGGCTGCCAAGGGTTCTTGCCCATCAGAACGGCCATGTCCTCGAAACCGAACTGCTCGTCGCCGTCCACGTCGAAGCGCTCCATCACGAACAAGCTTTGATCGTCGGATAGCCAGAACCGCGGCACCCGGATATTTGCGCGGCGCGCGGTGCTCATGCACAGATATTCGTTCACCGGCAGGTGCGGGTAATCGTCGCCGGCCGCCTTCAAAATCAGATTCGGCGTCGCCGCCGTCGTCTTCTCGTCGACCTTGCCGCTCTCGATTTTGTCCGCGTCGGGAATCATCACCTTCGGTTGAAAGCCCGAGATGCCGGATTCGAGATAGGTCTCTACGAGATGGTCGAAAAGCCCCGCCTGACTGCCCGTCCGGAGCAGCGTTGCCAGGCCCACTTCGGCTCGTTTTCCGCGCGTCGGCTTGCCCGGTTCGCTGTAGCGGAGTCGTCCGATCTGATTGCCGCCTGTGATGGCCAACAGCGCCATGTCATCGAGCTGAACGTGCTTGAACGCCCGTTGAATTCGTTCAAGCAGAAAGCCCTCGGGTCGATTCATCGAAAACGCGGGCAACATCGGCGTTTCGGCATAGGTTTCGGCGCGCAGCGGCATGGTCAGCGATACTTGCCGCGCTCGGTCGCGCGTGTCGTAGGCAAACACGTGCCGCGACTCTTTCGTGAGCGTGCCCGCGTGGCCTTGCGGCGTGCGTACGCTCAGCGCTCGAACCCTATTCTTCGTCACCGAAGATCTCCTTGATCTGGTCGTAATCGGGCCGCGCCGATACGATGGAGAGGCCTTTTCCGAGTGCGGTAAGCGCAGCTAGGACGTGGTGGAGCCCGACGTTTTGCCCCGACTCCAATTGCGTGATCGTGAAGCGCGCGACGCCGGCTTTCTCGGCCACCCATTGCTGGGTGCGCCCCTGCGCTTTGCGTTCGCGTCGGAATGCCGCCCCGAAGTCGGGCGCAAGGAGAAGCGGTATCGTGCTCGATCTATCGGTGTCCTTGTATGACATATCTTACATTTCTGCGTGAGATAGTTGAAATGTAAGATATGTCTGTCATGATTTCAAGGAGCGTTGCGCGCCAGAATAGTATTTCTGGGCTGTTCGTCCGCGGCTGACGTAGCCATCGAAGTTGCTCGCGAATGCGGCAAAAAAAACCGGGGCGTTTGGCCCCGGAGCAACAACGACAAGAGGAGAATGGTGACGCAGCGGCGTTTGCCAGCCACGTACCGAACATACAGACAGGTGAATTGCCGGCGAGTTCGAAAAATTTTTCGAATTGTTTACCAGCGCCTTCTAGGCACCTTCCGTCGCTGTTTTCATGCCGCTCCCAGGGGGCGCGAGGCGCTTGCCGGGCTGTGGGCGCCGGCAAGCGCCCGGGGGCTTATTGGTAAGCCGGCGCCTGGCCCGGCTGCGCCGTTGCGCGCAGATAGATTTCGACGCGACGGTTTTGCGCGCGGCCAGCTTCGGTGCCGTTATCCGCGATCGGGTTGCTCGGGCCGAACCCCTGGGCCGCCAGGCGGTTGGGCGTTACGCCATGCTGGTTCAGATAGGAGGCGACGCTTTGCGCCCGGTTGACGGACAACGTTTGATTATATGAGGCGCTGCCGGTGCTGTCGGTGTACCCGCGTACCTCGGCGATCAACTCGGGGTGCTGCTGCATTTGCGACGACAATTCGTTGAGCGTCGGGTAGAGCGCCGGGTTGATCTGGTAGCTGTTCGTCGCGAACGTCACGTTGCTTGGAATGTTCAGCTTGAGCGAGCCGTCCGGCTGCTCGGTGACCTGCGTGCCGGTGCCCTTCGATGCGCCCGACAGCTTGTTGCGAATGGCCTGCCAGTTGTAGCCGGTGACACCGCCGGCCACGGCTCCGACGCCGGCGCCGATTGCCGCGCCCTTGCCGCCGCCGAAGATGGCACCGAGCGCGGCGCCGGTGGCGGCGCCCACGCCGGTACCCACGGCCGTGTTGTTTCCTTGCTGCGTTGCGCACCCGGCGAGAAGCGAGCCGGCGATGGCGAAAACGGTGAGGCGGGTGACGATTTTTGCGTTCATGTTCGTGTCCTCTCTCGAAAACGGTCGCTCGCTCGATGCGGCGACGAAACCGGCAAGACAGATAAACCGGATAGACGCATCGGCCGCGCGGCGGCGCGAGCCACCGCTAGCCACTACAATAGTGCCTATGAGCGCCGATGCGGCACTCTCTTTGCTTGCCGCTGCGCGAAGGTGCCCGGCAGCCCATCATTTGACAATGGTACGCAACACTTTCTTTCAATTTTCTGCCGCGCGGCAGCATGTCCGGTGCCTGTCGCGCCGGGCGGCGACCCTCGCTCCGCGCGCATCTACCCCCTCGGAGTCGAATCGATGAGCATTGATCGGGCCTTGGTCGACGCCGCCCTCGCGGCCGTCACCGATCCCAACACGAACCGGCCGTTCGCGGCCGGCAAGGGCGTGAAGAACGTCGGCGTCGACGGCGTCGCCGTCAGCGTCGAGATCGTGCTCGGCTATCCGGCCAAGAGCCAATTCGACACTGCGCGCGCGGTCGTCGAGCGGGCGCTGTTGGCGGTGCCCGGCGTCGAGCGCGCCCAGGTCACGGTGTCGCAGTCGATCGTTGCGCATACGGTGCAGCCGGGCGTGAAATTGCTGCCGAAGGTGAAGAACATCGTGGCCGTGGCGTCGGGCAAGGGCGGCGTCGGCAAGAGCACGACGGCCGTCAATCTCGCGCTTGCGCTCGCGAGCGAGGGTGCGGCCGTCGGCATTCTCGACGCCGACATCTACGGGCCGTCGCTGCCGATGATGCTCGGTATCGAAGGCCGGCCCGAGTCGCCCGACGGGCAAACGATGAATCCGATGAAGGGCCACGGCATCGAAGCCAATTCGATCGGCTTTCTCGTCGAGCAGGACAACCCGATGGTCTGGCGCGGCCCGATGGCCACCTCGGCGCTCGAGCAACTGCTGCGTCAAACGAGTTGGGGCGAACTCGACTACCTGATCGTCGACATGCCGCCCGGCACGGGCGACATCCAGCTCACGCTCGCGCAGCGGGTGCCGGTCACGGGCGCCGTTATCGTCACGACGCCGCAGGACATCGCGCTCATCGACGCCAAGAAGGGGCTCAAGATGTTCGAGAAGGTCGGCGTGCCGATTCTCGGCGTGGTCGAGAACATGAGCATCCACGTCTGCTCGAACTGCGGGCACGCCGAGCACATCTTCGGCGCGGGCGGTGCCGAGCGGATGGCCAAGGACTACGGCGTCGAGATCCTCGGCAGCCTGCCGCTCGACATCGGCATCCGCGAACAGGCCGACAGCGGCCACCCAAGCGTCGTGGCGGACCCGCAGGGCCGGATTGCCGAGACGTACCGCGCCATCGCGCGCAAAGTGGCGATCCGCATCGCCGAGCGCGCGCGCGACATGAGTGCGAAATTCCCCACCATCGTCGTTCAGGACACGTGAGCGATCACGGCTATCCCTGGGCGTTCGTCGCACCGCGCAACCCCCGTAGGCGCGGTGCGCGGCCTCGATTGTGCTTGCGCGGCGCGCGTCGCGGTATCATGTCGCCTTCGCTTGAGTCCGGCTCGGCGGCGCGAAGGTCGCCGCGCGCCGGCATGAGGATCGCATGAGAGACAGAACCGGCGGGCGGCGTGCCCGCCGCCCGAGCATCGTCGTGGCCAGCCTGGTGCTGGCGAGCATGGCGCTCGGCGGCTGCGCCGCCTTCTTCGGACCCCACGAGAAACGTGCGGACGCGCAGATATTGCCGACGGTCGGCAATACGGCGCGTGGCACTGTCACGTTCATCGAGCGCGCGGACGGTGTGCAGGTGACGTACAACCTCATCGGTCTGCCGCCGAACACCGACCACGCGCTGCAAGTGCACGAGCGCGGCGACTGCAACGCGGCCGACGGCTCGAGCGCGGGCGCCGTGTTCGCTCCGGCGGCCGATCGGCTCAAAAGCGGCGTGCGGCGCGCGGGCGATCTCGGCAACATCCATGCGGACGCCACGGGCGTGGCGGCGGGCTTCGTTGTCGCGACCGACGTTTCGCTCGATGGCGTGCGCTCCATCATCGGCCGCTCGGTGCTCGTCGGGCGCGAGCCGAGCGATCCCGAATTTCCCGACCATAGCGTTGGCGCGGCACTCGCGTGCGGCGTGATCCGGCAGTAAATCCGCCTATTCAGCGTCTTTTTATGACCATCAAATCCGACAAGTGGATTCGGCGCATGGCCGCCCAGCACAACATGATCGAGCCGTTCGTGCGCGATCAGGTGCGCACCGCCGAAGACGGCCGCAAGATCGTCAGCTTCGGGACGTCGAGCTACGGCTACGACATTCGCTGCGCCGACGAATTCAAGATCTTCACGAACATCAACTCGACGATCGTCGATCCGAAGAACTTCGACGAGAAGTCGTTCGTCGATTTCAAAGGCGACGTCTGCATCATCCCGCCGAATTCGTTCGCGCTCGCGCGCACGGTCGAATATTTCCGCATTCCGCGCAACGTGCTGACCGTCTGTCTCGGCAAATCGACTTACGCGCGCTGCGGGATCATCGTCAACGTGACGCCGTTCGAGCCCGAATGGGAAGGCTACGTGACGCTCGAGTTCTCGAACACGACGCCGTTGCCGGCGAAGATCTACGCGAACGAAGGCGTCGCGCAGGTGCTGTTCTTCGAGAGCGACGAAGTGTGCGAAGTGTCGTACGCCGATCGCGGCGGGAAGTATCAAGGGCAGCACGGCGTCACGCTGCCGAAGACGTAGCGTTCGCCTCCGTCATACAACGGACGCGTAGCGCGTAGAAACTTGGCAGTTTCGGCGGCCGCTGGCACGAGGGATGCATTCACCCCGTGCCCGCGGTCCTTGTTTTTGGAGAATCGTCCATGAAGTTTCGTTTCCCCGTCGTCATCATCGACGAAGATTTCCGCTCCGAGAACATTTCGGGATCGGGCATTCGCGCGCTCGCGGAAGCGATCGAAGGGGAGGGCGTGGAAGTGCTCGGCCTGACGAGCTACGGCGACCTGACCTCGTTCGCACAGCAATCGAGCCGTGCGTCTTGCTTCATTTTGTCGCTTGACGACGACGAGCTCATGCTCGGCGAAACGGGACCGGACGGCGAGCTGCCCGAACTGGCCACGGCCATTCTCGAGTTGCGTGCGTTCGTCGCGGAAGTACGCCGGCGCAACGCGGACATTCCGATCTTCCTGTACGGGGAGACGCGCACGTCGCGCCACTTGCCGAACGACATCCTGCGCGAACTGCACGGCTTCATTCACATGTTCGAGGACACGCCCGAGTTCGTTGCGCGTCATATCGTGCGCGAAGCGAAAGTCTACCTCGATTCGCTCTCGCCGCCGTTCTTCAAAGAACTCGTCAAATACGCCGACGAAGGCTCGTACTCGTGGCACTGCCCCGGCCATTCGGGCGGCGTCGCGTTCCTGAAAAGCCCGCTCGGGCAGATGTTTCATCAGTTCTTCGGCGAGAACATGCTGCGCGCCGACGTGTGCAACGCCGTCGACGAACTGGGTCAACTGCTCGATCACATCGGCCCCGTGGCTGCATCCGAGCGCAACGCCGCGCGCATCTTCAGCGCCGATCATTTGTTTTTCGTGACGAACGGCACCTCGACTTCGAACAAGATCGTCTGGCATGCGACGGTCGCGCCGGGCGATATCGTCGTCGTCGACCGCAATTGCCACAAGTCGATCCTGCACGCGATTACGATGACGGGTGCGATCCCGGTGTTTCTCACGCCGACGCGCAACAACTTCGGCATCATCGGCCCGATTCCGCGCGACGAGTTCAAGCCCGAGAACATTCGCAAGAAGATTTTAGCGAACCCGTTCGCGCGCGAGGCGCTCGAAAAGAATCCGAACCTGAAGCCGCGCATCCTCACGATCACGCAGAGTACGTACGACGGCGTCGTCTACAACGTGGAGATGATCAAGGAATTGCTCGGCGATTTCCTCGACACGTTGCACTTCGACGAAGCGTGGCTGCCGCACGCCGAGTTTCATCCGTTCTACCAGGACATGCACGCGATCGGCGCGGGGCGTCCGCGCACGGGCGCGCTCGTGTTCGCGACGCATTCGACGCACAAGCTCTTGGCCGGCATTTCGCAGGCGTCGCAAATCGTGGTGCAAGACTCCGAGCACCGCGTGTTCGATCGGCACCGTTTCAACGAAGCGTATTTGATGCATACGTCGACGAGCCCGCAGTACGCGATCATCGCCTCGTGCGACGTCGCGGCCGCGATGATGGAGCCGCCGGGCGGCACGGCGCTCGTCGAGGAATCGATCGCCGAGGCGCTCGATTTTCGCCGCGCGATGCGCAAGGTCGACGCCGAGTACGGCGAGGACTGGTTCTTCCAAGTGTGGGGGCCCGAGGCACTGGCCGACGAAGGCATCGGGTCGCGCGACGACTGGATCTTGCGCGCCGAGGATCAATGGCACGGCTTCGGTTCGCTGGCTGCCGGCTTCAACATGCTCGATCCGATCAAGGCGACGATCGTCACGCCGGGGCTGGACATGGCGGGCGACTTCGGCGAAACGGGCATTCCGGCTGCGATCGTCACGAAGTATCTGTCCGAGCACGGCATCATCGTCGAAAAAACCGGCCTCTATTCGTTCTTCATCATGTTCACCATCGGCATCACGAAGGGCCGTTGGAACTCGATGGTGACCGAACTGCAGCAGTTCAAGGACGATTACGACACGAACCAGCCGCTCTGGCGCGTGCTGCCCGAATTCGTCGCGCAGCATCCGGCCTACGAGCGCATGGGCCTGCGCGATTTGTGCCAGGCGATCCATAGCGTCTATCGCGCGAACGACATCGCGCGGCTGACGACGGAAATGTATTTGTCGAACATGGAGCCTGCGATGAAGCCGTCCGACGCATTCGCGAAGCTCGCGCACCGCGAGATCGACCGCGTGCCGATCGACGAACTCGAGGGGCGCGTCACGAGCATCCTGCTGACGCCGTATCCGCCCGGCATTCCGCTGTTGATTCCGGGTGAGCGCTTCAATAGGACGATCGTCAACTATCTGCGGTTTGCGCGCGAGTTCAACGAGCGCTTCCCGGGTTTCTCGACGGATATTCACGGCCTCGTGGCGGAAACGGTCAACGGGCGCACCGAGTATTTCGTCGATTGCGTGCGCGTTTGACGATGTCGAAGTCGAAGCTTCCTTTCGGCGTGCTCGTGGCTTCGGTCGCGTGGGGCGCCCTATTGGTCGCGCTGTCTACCGCGCCGTTCGCGGCGCATGCTGAAGCCGCGCGGGCCGATCCGATCGACACGGCCATGCAAGACTGTTCGGCGCGAGCGGATCGCTCGTCGACAACCGGACAGGTGCAGTGCATCGATGCCGCGCGCGGGGCGTGGCGAGGCGTGATCGACGGCGCGATGCGCTCGATCGCAGCCAACGCGCCCGACGACGACCGGCGCAAGTGGGCTGAAAGCCAGGAGCGCTGGCTCGCCTGGCGCAAGGAAGAGGTGCCGCTCATGGGCGCTGTGTTCGACACGACGCACGGTGGCACCTATTCGATCACGCAGGCGAACGTGCTGCTGCAATCGGTGCGCGATCGCGCGCTTGCGCTGCGGCGTATCGCAGCGCGATTTGCGCCGCCGGCACCCGCGGCGCCCGTGCCCGCGACGTCGGCCGCGTCCGCTTCGACTTCATCTTCGGGGGCGGGGGCGAGCGTTGTACCGGATGCGCCCGCGGCGTCGAGCCCCGCCGCCCCGCCGCGCGCGCAGCAAAGCGACGATGCGCGAACACACGACGAGCCTATGCGGTCGTGCAACCTCGATGCGGCATGCGAGCACGCGCAGTTCGACCTGCGGCGCTACGAGCGCTCGCTGCGCGACAAACTGTCCTCGCGCGCTCGGCCCGCGCTCGTGCGCGCGCAGCGCGCTTGGTGGGCCTACTTCGACGCCACCTCGCCGCTCGGTACCGAAGCCGAACGCGCGGATCTGATCGGCGAGCGCGTTGCGACGATCAAGCGCTTGTCGGAGACGGTCGGGAGCGATTGACGGCTGACGGCGCGGCGGCGACGGCGCGGCTCGCCGCCGCGCGCTGCGCTCAAAGCGTCTTACGTGCCGCCTGCGCGGCGGCGCGCACTTGGCTCGGCGCCGTGCCGCCCGGGTGATTGCGGCTGGCTACCGAGCCTTCGAGCGTCAGATAGTCGAATACGTCTTCGCCGATCAGGTGCGCCACGTTCGGTAGTTCGCCGCGCATTTCGTCGAGCGTGAGGTCGGCCAGATCGCAGCCGCGGTCGACGCAGATGCGCACCGCGTGTGCGACGGCTTCGTGCGCGTCGCGAAACGGCAGGCCGCGCTTGACGAGATAGTCGGCCAAATCGGTCGCCGTCGAGAATCCTTGCAGCGCCGCGGCGCGCATCGCCTCGGGCTTCACGGTGATGCCGGCCACCAGTTCGGCGAAGATGCGCAGCGTATCGGCAACGGTGTCGACCGTATCGAACAGCGGCTCTTTGTCTTCCTGATTGTCTTTGTTGTAGGCGAGCGGCTGGCCCTTCATCAACGTCAGGAGCGCCACCAGATGGCCGTTCACGCGCCCCGTCTTGCCGCGCGCGAGCTCGGGCACGTCGGGGTTCTTCTTCTGCGGCATGATCGACGAGCCCGTGCAGAAGCGGTCGGCCAAATCGATGAAGCCCACGCGCGGGCTCATCCAGAGCACGAGCTCTTCGGACAGACGCGAGACGTGCGTCATGACGAGCGCCGCCGCCGCCGTGAATTCGATCGCGAAGTCGCGGTCGGAAACGGCGTCGAGCGAATTCGCGCAGATGTCATCGAAGCCGAGTGTCTTCGCCACCGCATGGCGATCGATCGGATAGCTCGTGCCGGCAAGCGCCGCCGCGCCGAGCGGCAGGCGATTGAGGCGGGCGCGGCAATCGCGCATGCGCTCGTCGTCGCGGCCGAACATCTCGACGTAGGCGAGCAGATGATGGCCGAACGTGACGGGCTGCGCGACTTGCAGATGCGTGAAGCCCGGCATGATCGTTTCGGCGTGCTGCTCGGCCAGATCGATCAGGGCCGTGCGCAGATCCTTGATGAGACCTTTGACGCGGTCGATTTCGCCGCGCAGCCACAGGCGGATGTCGGTGGCGACTTGATCGTTGCGCGAGCGGCCCGTGTGCAGACGCTTGCCGGCATCGCCGATCAGCGCGGTCAAGCGCGCCTCGATGTTCAGATGGACGTCTTCGAGATCGAGTTGCCAGACGAACTCGCCGCGCTCGATTTCACCCTTGATCTGCGCCATGCCGCGCTCGATCGCGTCGAGATCGCCGGTGCCGATGATCTTTTGCGCGGCTAGCATCTTGGCGTGCGCGAGCGAGCCTTCGATGTCGACGAGCGCCATGCGCTTGTCGAAGAACACCGACGACGTATAGCGCTTGACGAGCTCCGACATCGGCTCCGAGAAGCGAGCCGACCAGGCTTCGCCTTTTTTGTGCAGTTGAGACGTCATGATGATGGGCGGTGAGAAGGTGCGCCGAAGCGGCGGGAAGCCGTCGATTTTATCACCGCCGCCCGGCCGGCCGCCGCCGGCGGTTCACGCCGTTGCCATCAGCGAGCCTTCGGCGACGACGGGACCGCTCGGGCCGTCCGTGCGCCGCGAGCCGCCCATGGGCTCGACCGAGACGGCCAGCTTCACGTAGGCGTTCATGCCGTGCACTTTCATCGCGACGATTTCGCCGGCGGGCAGCATGCCGAGCGACACCATCTTGCCGTCGCGCATCACGCCCCAGAGCTCTTCGCTCCTGCCGGGCGGCGGCGCGTTGCCGCCGCTCATGCGGTGCACGCTCGCCATGGCGTTCTTGTCGTCCCACATCACGAATGCCATCGTCGGGCTCTTCGGCTGATCGGGCGGCACGAGTGCCGCGACGTACGCCACGCGCTCGATCTTCGCCCCGCTCGGGGGCGCCGTTTGTGCCGTTTGCGCGGCTTGCTCGGCCGGCGCTCCTTCGGGAGCGAACGGCCGCAGCGTCACCGCGAGCGCGATCACCGCGGCGAACGCGAGGCCCGTGGCGCCGATCGACCAGCCACGCCAGAACGCGAGCGACTCGAACCAGCGCGCGCGGGCTCGACCGAATGCGATGCGCGCGGGGGAAGCCTGTGGCGCCACGCGTGCCGGGGCCGCTGCGGCGCGCGCCGCCGCAGCGAGTCCGAGTTGACGCTCGACGCCTTCCCACGTGCTCGCCGGCGGCGCGACGCTGGGCGCGAGTTCGGTCATCGCCCCGATGCGCGCTTGCCAGCCTTCGATGGCTTCGCGCACCCGGCTGTCTTGTCGGGCCAGCGCTTCGAAGCGCTGGCGCGCGCCGCCGCGCAATACGCCGAGCGCGTATTCTCCGGCTAAGCGATCGATGAGATCGGGATTCCGGTGCAAGTTCATCTCACTGGCCCCCCATGCAAATCTTCAGTTTTTCAAGCCCGCGCCGCACCCACGACTTGACCGTGCCGAGCGGCACCGAGAGCTGTTCCGCGATCTCGCTGTGGCTCTGATCGCGCAGATAGGCAAGCGCGACGGCCTGCCGCTGGCTCGCATCGAGCCGCGAGAGGCAGATCTCGAGCTGCTTCGCTTGTTCGGACAAAAGCGCCGAATCGGCCGGATCGCGCTCGTTGCCCGCAAGGACTTCGTCGAGCGAGTCGTTCCATTCGGTCGTGAGCGACGAACCGTCGGACGCGACGGCCTTTTGCCGGCGCAGACAGTCGAGCGCGCGGTTGCGCACGATCGCCGCCATCCACGTGAGCGGAGCCGCGAGCGCCTCGCGGTAATCGCCCGCATAGCGCCAAACATTGACGAACGATTCTTGCAAGGCTTCCTCCGCCCATTCGCGTCTCACCAATATACGTAGCGCGACGCCAAACAGTTTCGCACTGGTGAGTTCGTACAGCGTGCGCAGCGCGGCCGGGTCTTGCGCCGCGACGCGCGCGAGCAGAGCCGCGAGTACCGGCGGTGTGGGTTCGTTGGGTAATGTGGTCATAGGGCGGCGTGGCGGCCGTCGTGGACGTTGGGCGCTATCTTACCGCCTGCGAGGGCGGTTATCGAAGGCGAGCTGCTTTCGTCAGGACAATCGTCCCGGTTCGGGTTCATGCTCACGCTCGCACGAGCACGACGAGCAGCAAATCCTCGCGATGGGCGGGTCGCAGCGTGATTTGGTCGTAGACGACGCGTCCGTGCCGCGGATGGTCGAACGCGCGTGTGCCGCCTTCTCGCTCGCCGACGTCCTGCGATGCCCAAAACCGCCCGAACGCCTCGCTTTCCGAGGCGAGCGCGTCAATGAGCGCGCGCGTGGGGCCGTCGCTCAGATGACGGATCGAATCGGCGCGAAATTCGGCGACGAGGCGGCGCGCGCGCGTTTCCCAATCGACGATGAACGTGCGCGCGGCCGGTTCGATGAACGTGAAGCGCAGCAGATTGCGCTCGTGCGCCGGATCGGGCGGCGCATCGAGCCAGCCTGCGAACAGCTCGGCCGCGTGGGTGTTCCAGGCGAGCGCATTCCATTGCCGATCGAGCACGTAGGCGGGTGCATCGACGAGGCCGACCGTTGCGATCAGCGCGGCGGGTGCATCGTTCGAGGCCGGCGTGGGCTCGGCCGGGTCGCGCTCGCCCGCGAGTTCGAACAGGTACACACGTTCCGCGCGCGAGAGCCGCAGCGCGACGGCAATGCGCGCGAGCGCGTCGGACGAGGCCGATACCGAACGCCCTTGCTCGATCCAGGTGTACCAGGTCGGGCTCACGCCGCACATCTGAGCGACTTCCTCTCTGCGCAGCCCCGGCGTGCGGCGCCGCGGGCCTGGCGGCAATCCCACGGCCTGCGGCGTGAGCCGCTCGCGATGCGCGCGAATGAACTCGCCCAGGGCGCGGGCGGGACTCGCTTCGAGCGGCGCGGCGCTCGCCGGCGAAGCGTCGGACGGGGCCGAGGTGGCGCGATGCGCGATTGCGGATGGGCGGGACGACTCAGCGGTGGTCATGATGGACGGTTCAATAGACGAAACGGGCGAATCGAGCGGATGCAATTCGAAGCCGGGTAAATTCTATACCAGGATATTTGCTTGGCTTGTACCGGTACCCGGCTGGTCATATTGTAGCGGTACGCGTCGCCGAGAGGCCCTTGTCGCCGACCGAACGACGCCGTGCCCGCCGGCTTGCCGGCTTCGCTTCCCGCTTTTCCACTTCCTGCCGCCCAAGGAGCGTACCGATGAAACATCACGACCAGGTTGCCGACGCGTTCGGCTCGACCGCCGCCGCTTATTTGACGAGTCAAGTTCACGCGAGCGGCGCCGATCTGGGGACGCTGGCCGCCGCGATCGCATCGACGCCCGCTGCCGACGTGCTCGACATGGGTTGCGGCGCGGGCCATGCGAGTTTCGCCGCCGCGCCGCACGCGCGCTCGGTGGTCGCGTACGACATTGCCGAGCCGATGCTCGCGACGGTGGCAGCCGCCGCGCGTGAGCGCGGCTTGGCCAATATCCGCACGGAGCAGGGCGCGGCCGAACGGTTGCCGTTCGCCGGCGCATCGTTCGATTGGGTCATAAGCCGCATGAGCGCACACCACTGGCACGACGTGCCGCATGCGCTCGCCGAAGTGCGCCGCGTGCTGAAACCAGGCGGCCGCGTGCTGTTCATCGACGTGGCCGGCATCGACCATCCGTTGCTCGATACGCATTTGCAGGCCGTTGAAGTGCTGCGCGACGGCTCGCACGTGCGCAACTATCGCGCGGACGAATGGCTTGGGTTTTTTACGGCGGCGGGGTTTGCGGCAGACGTGCGCGAACGTTGGCGTTTGCCGATCGAGTTCGCGTCGTGGGTTGCGCGCATGCGTACGCCGGATGAGCGCGTGCAAGCGATCCGCTCGCTGTGGGAGCGCGCGCCCGACGAAGTGCGGGCGTACTTCGACGTGAAGCCCGACGGATCGTTCATGCTCGATGCCCTGATGATCGAGGCGCGCTGAGTGGCCTGTCGTGTGCGACGAAGGGGCCCCTTCGCGTCGCCCTCATCGCGCGAGCGCCGCATAGCGCGCCGCCCACGTCCGTGCCCATTGCGGCAAGGCCTCCGCGCTCATCGGCGCGCCGACGAACTTGCCTTGCGCGACTTCGCACGAGAGCTCGCGCAGCACGTTCCAGTCTTCGAGATCGTCGATGCCTTGTGCGATCGTGCGCATGTTCAATTGGCGCGCAAGCAGCAGGCTGGCCTTGACGATGGCATTGAGCGACGCATCGCGGCTTGCGCCGTGCACGAAGCTGCCGTCGAGCTTGAGTTCGTCGAACGGCACGTCGCGCAAATGTGCGAGCGACGATTGCCCGGTGCCGAAATCGTCGATGAGCAGGCTGATGCGCTTCAAGCGCAGCCGCGTGAGCACGTCGAGCGAGACGAGCCGGTCGCGCGTCATGCGCGTTTCGTTGATTTCGAGCACGAGGCGCGACAGCGGAAATTGGGCCCGCGCGGCCGCTTCGACGATGAAATCGGGAAAGTCGAGCGCGGCCAGATCGTCCATCGACAAATTGATGCCGACGCGAAAGTCGTCGCCCAGGTGCTGCCATTGTCGTGCTTGCTCCAGCGTGGACGGCAGCATCGAGCGCGTCAGATCGTTTAGGACGCCGTAATACTGCAAGCCGTTCAAAAGACGATCGGCCGGCACGAGCCCGTCGCGCGGATGCTGCCAGCCGATCAGCGCCTCCACGCCCGTCACCTCGCCGGTTGCGAATGCCACCTGCGGCTGATAGCAGGTAACGAGCTGACCGGCCGCGATTGCGTTGCGCAGCGCCTCGGGCGGATACGCGTCTTGCGGCACGCTTGCGCACATGGCCGGCGCCGCGCCATGCAAGCGCTGCTGCAACTGCTCGCGCGTGGCCGGCTTCGCGAGCGATCCAAGCACTCGCAAGCCGCGCGAGTAAGCGAGTTTTTCGGCGCTGTTCAGCACGCGTGCGTCTTCGCCGCTGACGAGCACGACCTGTCCGTCATAGCCGCGCTGCACGAGCTGACGCAGGAACTCGACGCCGTCCATGCCCGGCATCTGCAGATCGGTGAAGACGACGTCGACGTCATGATCTTCGCGCTCGAGCACCGCGAGCGCGTCTTGCGCGTGCTCGTACGAGAGCACGTCCTCATAGCCGAGCGCGGTGAGCTGGCGCACGAGCACTTTGAGGACGAACGGCTCGTCGTCGACGACGAGGATCTTGCGGGGGCGTGCGCTTGGCTCCATGTTCTATCCCCCTTGCCGCTGGTTGCACGCGTTGACTGACATTGATCGTCCTTGGCTCGCGGGCTGCGGGTCTACGAGTTCGCCAAGGCCGGCAGAAACAGGCGCAGCTTTTCATGCAGCGTGTTCTTGTCGAACGGCTTGACGAGAAAGTCGGCGGCGCCGGCCTTCAGGCTGTCGACCACGACGTTGCGCTCGCTGTGGCCCGTCACCATGAGGATCGGCACGTGCCCGAATTGTCCGATCGACTTGATCTTGCGCGTCGCCTCGACGCCGCTCGTATCGGGCAGCCCAATGTCCATCAGCACGAGGTCGGGCTTGTGCTCCCACATCTGTTCGAGCGCTTGCGCGCCGCTACCGGCAAAGAGCACGTCGATGTCGAGCCCGTTCATCAAGCGGCCGATCAGCTTTTGTTGAAACTCGTCGTCTTCGACGATGAGCACGGCCAAGCGTTGCGCAGCGCTTGCCGCCGCCTTCGCCGCCGAGAGATGAGTGTTCCCGCCGGCGTATTCGGCCTGCGCGGCGCCGGCCGCGGCGCCGACGAACACGGTGTCCGTCTCGGCCTCGACGCGCGCGGCGCGCGGCGGGCGCGGTGCGTGCACGCCCTCGGGTGCCGCGCGCGGTGCGACGTCGCCCGCTTGCGCGTTGGCCGTCATGATCCGCAGCGCCTGATGCACCGACATGCGCAGGCGCGGCGCGTCGTTGGTCGCGGGCCAAAACAAGACGTAATCGTCGAAGTGCCCTTTGCTGCAGAGGTCATAGACGGTCCACACGTCATTCTTGTTGCACAGGACGACGACGCGGTGCCGCGTCTCGTGCACGACCGTGCTGAGCCGGTAGAGGCCGATGTAGTAGCGCTGCGCCGCCTCGAGCGTATCGAACGCGAGTACGAGCACGGTAGGGCGGTGCGCCTCGAAGTCCTCCACGGCGAACTCGGGCTTCGTCGATAGCCGCACGTTGTGGAATTCGTCCTGCAGCAGTTTGCCGACGAGTTCGGCATCGGCCACCGATTGGCTCGCGACGAGCACCGCCGCGCGCTTGGGAGTCAGATCGGTTAGTTCCATCATGATGGATCCCTGGGTTGATCTCGGGTTCGATCCCTAGTCATTTCGATTCCACGGCCAGTAGCTGTTCGAGCGATTGCTCGACGCAGGCCAGCGCCGAGTCGAACTGCTTGGCCCAATTGGCCAGCAGGGCGAGGTCGCCGGCCTTGCCGGCGTTTTCGAGTTCGGCGCACAAATCGCCGAGCGTGAGCGCGCCGACCGAGCGCGATGAAGACTTGAGTTTGTGCGCGATCGCGCCGGCTTCCCGGCCACGGCCCGCCTCGCAATGTGCGCGCAGTTCGGCGGCAAGCCGTCCAACCGATTGCCGATAGTCGGAGAGCAGCTCGCGCACGGTGTCAGGGTCGTCGCCGACGATGCCTTTGAGCACGTCGATGTCGACCGCGTCCGCACGCGGCGGCGGCGGCGCGGCGGGAGCCGGTTCGGATGCGGCGCGGCTCTCGTGCAGGGGGAAATGCGAATCGAGCACGGCCTGCAGGCGGGCGAGCTGCAGCGGTTTGGTCAGATAGCCGTCCATACCGACCGCCTTGGCGCGCGCCGCTTCACCTTGCACGGCGTTCGCCGTCAGCGCGACGATCGGCAGGCGCGTGCCCGGCGCTTCCTCGCGACGGATCGTTTCGACGAGCTCATAGCCGTCCATCTCGGGCATGTGCAGGTCGGTCAGCAGCAAGGCGTACCGGTTGGCGCGCCAGAGGGCGAGTGCTTCACGGCCGTCGCCGGCGATTTCGGCAACGTGGCCGAGCAGCCCGAGCTGACGCAGAATCACCTTCTGATTGATCGCATCGTCTTCGGCGACGAGAATCAGGCGGCCCCGTTCGCGGGCTTGTGCGATCGAAGGCGCCGGGCCGGCCGAGCCTAGCGCAGTCCCTCCGATCCGTTGCATATCGCGTGCCCCGGCGTTCGCATGGGCGTGTGCGCGGCCGACATCGCCGGCCGGCTCGCCGATGTCGAACGGCAGGCTCACGGTGAACGTCGAGCCCACGTCCGGCTCGCTTTGCGCCGATACGTCGCCGCCCATCAGCTCGCACAGCCGCCGGCAGATCGCGAGGCCCAGCCCGGTTCCGCCGAAGCGGCGCGTCGTCGACGCCTCGGCTTGCGTAAACGGTTTGAACAGCTTCGGCAACGTCTCGGCCGACATGCCGATGCCGTTGTCGGTCACGTTGAAGCGGATCTGCACGCGGCCCGGTCCCGACGGATGCGGTGTCGCCTCGACGCCGACGTCGACGAGCCCCGGCTTGCCGGGGCGTCCGCCCGAGAACTTGATCGCGTTGCCCACGAGGTTGTAGAGCACTTGCCGCAGCCGCGTGTCGTCGGACAGGACCGCCTGCGGCAGGTCCGGCGAAATCGACTTCGCGAGCTTGACGCCGGCGCGCTCGGCCACGGGCGTCAGCGATTGACAGAGCCCGTCGACGAGATGCGAGATCGAAAGCGGGACGCGTTCGATATGGAGCCGGCCCGCCTCGATCTTGGAGAAATCGAGAATGTCGTCGATCAGCGTGAGCAGCGCGTTGGCCGATTCGCGGATCGTCGCGACCATGTCGCCTTGATCGTACGACAGCGGCGTTTGCGACAGCACCTCGATCATGCCGATGACGCCGTTCATCGGCGTGCGGATCTCGTGGCTCATCGTGGCGAGGAACGCGCTCTTCGTGCGCGAGGCCGCTTCGGCGTCGGCGCGGGCCTGCTCGAGCTGTTGCGTGGCGCGGCGGCTTTCGGTCACGTCGCGCGCAGTCGCATAGACGAGCCCTTCGAGCTGGATCGCCTTCCACGACAGCCAACGTGTGCTGCCGTCCTTGCACACGTAGCGGTTCTCGAATTGATCGATCGGCTCGCCGGGGCGGCGGCTTTCGATGACGTCCATCGTCCGCGCGCGGTCGCTCGGATGGACGAATTCGATGAACGGGCGCGAGAGCAGCTCGTCGGCCGACCAACCGAGCACCTTGGTGAATGCCGGGTTCACGCGCTTGAACCGGCCGGTCGGATCGGCCAGACACGTCAGATCGAGCGACAGGTCGAACAGGCGGTCGCGCTGCGTTTCGGCTTCTTTTCTGTTCGTGATGTCCTGCAACATGACGAGCGCGCCGCGCACGCCGTCGAGTTCGTAGGGCACGGCCGTCATTTCGCCGATGAAGGCACTGCCGTCGAGCCGCAACCACTTGGCCTCGCGCGCCGGGGTAGCCGTGTAGCGGCGCAGCAGGCGGCCGATGCGCTCCTCGAGCACTTCGCGATGCTCCGCGTGCACGAACTCGACGATCGACAGCCCGCGAATCTGGGCGGCCGAATACGCTCCGAGCATCTCCAACGCCTTCGGATTGGCGAACGCGATCGTGAATTCCTGAATGAGAAAGACCGCGTACGGCGAGAGTTCGATCAGTTGGCGATAGCGCGCCTCGCTTTGCATCAGCGCCTGCTCGTTCGCATGCTCGTGGCTCACGTCGCGAATGAGAGCGACGACGCCGCGCGAATCGGCGCCGCGCCGCTCCACGCGCATTTCGTAGACATTGTCGAACGGCGTGTCGAGATGAAATACGGCGCTCGCCGAATGCTCGAGTGCGGTGCCTGCGAGCATCGCCGCGAAGCGGGCCGCTTTGTCGTCGCGATCCGCGCCGCGGTCGTTGCGGAAGAACGCTTGCGCCACCCGCTCGGGCGCGGCGGTCGCGATTTCGTCGCCGCGCCAGCCGAGCAGCTCGATCAGGCGCGGATTGTGGCCGTCGATCCGGCCGTCGGCCGAAAAGCCCAGCGCGGCATCGGGGATCGCCTTGAACAGCGCATCGGCGCGCGTGGCTTCGACGATCTTGCGGGCATGCGCTTCGCGTTCGCGCTCCGATGCGGCCTGCAGGCGGCGGAACAGTCGCCCGTGGTGCGCCTCGGCCACGAGAATCAGCCCCGTGAGGACGACGCCCGCGATGAAGAGCGCGAGCGCGCGCAGGCGAAACGCCGATAGGAAGTCCGGGTTGGAGATGCCCACCAGCACGACGAGCCGATCGTCGGGGAGCGTTTCGTAGCTAATGGTGCGCCGGATGCCGTCGACCCAGTTCACCGCGTCGAAGTGTCCGCGCGGGCCTTGCGCCAGGGCGATGCGAAGCGGTGCGCTGGCGGGCAAGGTGCGGCCGTCGACGTCGTCGCGACTGCCGCTGCGGCGGGCGCGCACAACGAAGTCGTCTGCGCCGACCACCGATACGAGGCCGTCGTGGCCGGCATGCAGCGCATCGTAAAGTTCGGTCAAGCGCGAAGACGGCATCGAGATGACGATGACGCCGAGGAAGCGGCCCTGCGCGTCATCGATGCGCCGCGAGAGTTCGATCGACGCGCTCCCGTTCGCACTTTCCCTCGCGCGTCCGGTCGCCGGGCTGCCGATGAACAGCCGCGTGCTCGGATCGTCGATATGGACGCGAAACGACTTGCGATCGGAGAGGTTGGTCGGCTGGAAATTCGGGATCGTCGAGGCGCGCAAGATCCCGTGCTGATCGATGACGGCAACGAAGGTGAAGATGCCGAGGTCGAGCAGCCCCGAATGAACGTCATCGCCGAGCGGCAGCGCGACGCCCTCGCGACGCACTTGCCACGCGACGACCGCGGCGAGCTGGTCCGCTTCGCGCATGACGCGCGACGTATGCGCGGCGAGCGCTTCGGTGAGCGTGTCGGCTTGCAAACGCGCGTTCGTCAATTCCGTCTTCGCATCCCAAGTCGAAAACCCGACGAGCGCGATCCAAAGCGCCAAGATCAATCCGAACGCCGCCGCGTGATTGGCACGCAACGGGCGCGGGATGGAGACCGGCGATCGAAAGAGACGCGAAACGTTGACCATGTTTCAGCAGGTATTCCTTACCGGTCTACCTCATTACGCATGCTCCGCGCGCAAAAAAACGGCGTCGCGGGCAAGGGCGGCTGTCGCGCTCGCACACCTCGGATCGACCGCGTGGCGAATAAGCGACATATTAGGAACGAGAAACCGGGTCGTTCTAATTTTTTTTATCGACCGAAGCGCGGGGAAACTTAAATCATTCGAATGGGTGTAAACGCTTAAGGGTCGATGAATTCGCGGCTTACTGAGCAATAAAAAAGGCTGCCGCTTTCGCGAACAGCCTTTGTTGCCAAGCCGCGACAGTACCTCGTGCCGCGCGTTAGCCGGTATTGCGCAAGCCGGCGGCGATGCCGTTGATCGTCAAATGGATGCCGCGCCGCAAACGCGCGTTCGTATCGCCCGCGCGGTGCCGCTTGAGCAGCTCGACCTGCAAGTGATTGAGCGGATCGAGATACGGGAAGCGGTTCTTGATCGAGCGCGCGAGCAGCGGGTTGTCGGCGAGCCGCTCGTCCTTGCCGGTGATTTCGGACAGTGCGTGCGACGTGCGCTCCCATTCGGCGACGATGCGTTCGAACACGTGTTTGCGCAGCTTTTTGTCTTGGACGAGCTGCGCATAGCGCGACGCGACGGCGAGGTCCGTCTTCGCGAGCACCATGTCCATGTTCGAGAGCAGCGTCGAGAAGAACGGCCAGCTCTTGTACATCTTGCGCAGCGTCGAGAGCCGCCGCGTGCGCTCGGCTTCGCTCGCCGCGCCTTCGAGATGCGCTGCCACGGCGCTGCCGAAACCGTACCAGCCGGTCAGCAGCAGACGGCATTGCCCCCACGAGAAGCCCCAGGGAATCGCGCGCAGGTCTTCGATGCGGCGATTCTTCGGGTCCTGCTGCTTGCGCGAGGCCGGCCGGCTGCCGATGTTGAGCTCGGCGATCTCCGAGATCGGCGTCGACGAGAAGAAGTAATCGGTGAAGCCGGGTGTTTCGTAGACGAGCGCGCGATAGGCGGCGATCGCGGTGTCCGACAGCGCCTGCATCGTCTCTTCGAAAGCCGACAGGTTCGCCGGCGCGTTGCCGTGCGGCAGCAGCGAGGCTTCGAGCGTCGCCGCGACGACCGTCTCGAGGTTGCGCCGGCCGATCTCGGCGTTGCTGAACTTGCTCGCAATGATTTCGCCTTGCTCGGTCAGGCGGATCTGGCCGTTCACGGTGCCGGGCGGCTGCGACAGGATCGCCTGATAGGTCGGGCCGCCGCCGCGGCCGACCGTGCCGCCGCGGCCATGGAACAGGCGCAGCGTGATGCCACGCTCGCGAAACAGCGCGACGAGCGCGAGTTCGGCGCGATACAGCTCCCAGTTCGACGTGAGAAAGCCACCGTCCTTGTTGCTGTCCGAATAGCCGAGCATGACCTCCTGCTCGCTGCCCTGGTGCGCGAGCAGAACATCGACGCCCGGCAGCGCGAAGAACTCGCGCATGATGACGGGTGCGTTGCGCAAGTCGGGGATCGTCTCGAATAGCGGGATCACCATCAACGCGTTCTTCGCGCCGGCGCCGCGCTCGCCGCCGAGCGTGCCTTCGAGCATGCCTGCTTCCTTTTGCAGCAGCAGGACTTCGACGAGGTCGCTGACGGTTTCCGTGTGCGAAATGATGTAGTTGCGCACGGAGCGCGCGCCGAAGCGCTCGCGCGTGCGGCGTGCCGTCTCGAGCACGGCGAGTTCGCTCTGCACGAGCGGCGAATACTCGAGATACGGCGAGCGCAGGAGCCGCGGCTGCTCGAGTTCGGCGAGCAGCACGCGCAGCTTCTCGGCCTCGGAGAGCTGCGCGTAGTCGCGCTCGACACCGGCGCGCGCGAGCAGCTCGGCGATGACGGCTTCATGCACGTCGGAACTCTGGCGCAGATCGATCGAAGCGAGATGGAAGCCGAACACCTGCGCGGCGCGCGCGAGCGGGGCCAGGCGCAGCGTGGCGAGCGAGGCGCCGTGGTGGGCCGCCAGCGAATCGACGAGCACGTCCAAATCGTGCGCGAAGGCCTCGGCATTGGCGTAGGGCGCGGCATCGCGATGCACGCCGCTGCGTGTGTGCACGGTGCCTTCGCCGAGCAGCGTGCGCGCCGTCGCGGCGAGCCGCGCATAGACGCCGATCAGCGCGCGGCGATACGGTTCGTCGACCCGATGCGGCGATTGGTCGGGCGAGGCCGCGGTGAGCGCTTTCAATGCCTCGCTGGAACCGGCCAGCAGATTCGAGACCGACAGCTCGGCGCCGAGCGCGTGCACTTCTTCGAGGTAGTGTTCGAAGATGACCGTGGCTTGGCGCGTGATCGCATGCTCGAGCGTGGCCGCGGTGACGTTCGGATTGCCGTCGCGGTCGCCGCCGATCCAGCTACCCATTTGAAAGAAGGCGGCGACGTGAGCGGGCGCGCCGGTATGCTCGGCAAGCGCCGTTTCGATGTCGTCGTAGAGCGCGGGAATTTCATTCAGGAACGTGGCGCGGTAGTACGACAGCGCGTTCTCGATTTCGTCGGCGACGCTCAGGCGCGAATCGCGCAGCATCCGCGTTTGCCAGAGCGTCGTGACGCGTGCGCGCAGCATCGCTTCGTTGTACGCGCGTTCGCGCTCGGTCAGCGGTTGATCGCGCTCGGCCAAGAGGCGCGCGATGTCGTGCTGTGCGTCGAGAATGCTCTTGCGTTGGACTTCGGTCGGGTGCGCCGTCAGCACGGGCACGATCAGTGCGTCGTCGAAAAAGCGCTTGAGCGAGTCGGCGTCGAGGGCGCCCGCGAGCGCGAGGCGGCCGAGCGCATAGGCGATCGTGCCCGCCTGCGGCGCGGATCCCGCGAGCGCGTGGATGCGGCGGCGGCGATTGTGATGGCGGTCCTCGGCGATGTTGGCCAGGTGCGAGAAAAAGCTGAACGCACGCACGACGCTAACCGTTTGATCGGGCTTGAGCGCGCGCAGTTGTTTCTCGAGCGATTGCGCCGCGCTCGTGTCGTCCTCGCGCCGGAATTTAACGGCGTTCTGGCGAATCGTCTCGACGACGTCGAAGACGGCATCGCCTTCCTGTTCGCGCACCACGTCGCCGAGCAGGCGGCCGAGGTAGCGGATGTCCTGGAACAGCGGCTGGTCTTTGTCCTCGCGGCCGCGGCCGGCGGCTTTTTGCGGCGCGGCGCCGTCGGCGCGTGAAGCGGGGGGGTGGGACGCAGCGGCTAGCGCGGCGGATTTTGCGGGCGCGCGAGGCGATGCATCGTTGCGGCGGGCGGTGCGCGCCGATCCGGAAGACGTCACGGTGGGTTTCCTCAGTGAAGCCAGAATGAAAGGGGGCTGACTGTTGACAGCGACAAAAAACTGATCAAACGACTGCAAACATGCTGGCGTACGCTCTGTTTCCGTGGGCGATGCGCTCGTGGCGGCCTCCCCCGGATGCCGACGGCGCGCGATGGGGCGCGCCCTACCGCCGGCAAGCGCGAAAAATGGGGCAAGGCGTGCGTGCTACCATTTCTCGATGTTCGATCCCGTCCTTCGAAGTGTTGACTTATGAATTCCGAGACGCTTTCAGCCGCACCGCCCACCGAACTCGTGATTGCTTCGCGAGAGAGCCGTCTCGCGATGTGGCAGGCCGAGTTCGTGCGCGATGCGCTGCGGAAATTATATCCATCTTGCGACGTCCGAATTCTCGGAATGACGACGCGCGGCGATCAAATCCTCGATCGTACGCTGTCAAAGGTCGGCGGTAAGGGGCTTTTCGTCAAAGAACTCGAAAGCGCGCTTGCCGATGGCAGGGCCGATTTGGCCGTGCATTCGCTCAAAGACGTGCCGATGGCGCTACCCGAGGGGTTCGAGCTCGCCGCCGTGATGGAGCGCGAAGATCCGCGCGATGCGTTCGTGTCGAACGATTTCGATTCGCTCGATGCGCTGCCCGACGGCAGCGTCGTCGGCACGTCGAGCTTGCGGCGCGAGGCGACTTTGCGAGCCCGCTATCCGCATCTCGTCGTTCAGCCGCTGCGCGGCAATCTCGACACGCGCCTCGCCAAGCTCGATCGCGGTGACTATGCGGCGATCATTCTCGCCGCCGCCGGCTTGAAGCGTCTCGGGCTGGCCGCCCGTATTCGCGCTTGGCTCGACGTCGGCGACAGCCTGCCGGCCGCCGGGCAAGGCGCGCTCGGCATCGAAATCCGCGCGCAGCGGCCCGAGCTCGAGGCTTGGCTCGCACCGCTCGCGCACGAGCCGACGCGGCTGGCCGTGGAAGCCGAGCGAGCCGTCTCGCGCGCGCTCGGCGGCAGTTGCGACGTGCCGCTCGCCGCGCACGCGAGCTGGCAGGACGAGCGCATGCACCTCGCGAGCCGTGTGTCGATGCCGGACGGCAGCCGCCCCGCATTCGCCGAAGCGTCGGCGAGCGTGGCAAGCGTGGCCGACGCGATGGCGCTTGGCGACACCGTGGCGCGCTCGCTCGTGGCGCAGGGCGCGCGCGACGTCGTGGCCGAGCTCGCGGCCGCGCGCGGCGCCGAGCCGGCGGCCTGAGCTGCCGCGCGGACCGATGACGAACGCCGACGCCGGCAGTCCACGAGCAAGCCAACGTGACGGCGCGGCGCGCTTCACGGCGGTGCTCACGCGCCCGGCCGGGCAGTCGGCCGCGCTCGCCGCGGCGCTTGAACGTGAAGGCATCGCCGCGCTCGACTTCCCGCTGATCGAAATCGCCGCCGCCGCGGACGACGGCCCGCTCCGTGCCGCATTGGCCTCGCTCGAGCGCTATGCGCTCGTCGTCTTCGTCTCGCCGAATGCGATCGAACGCGCATTGGGAGCGGTCCCTGGCTTCGCTTGGCCCGCGGCCGTGCCGATCGGCGTCGTCGGGCCCGGCAGCGTCGCCGAGCTGGCGCGGCATGGCATCGTCGCGCCGACCCACCAGGTGATCGCACCGGCGGGGGCCGAGATGGGGGAGGGCGCGCCCGCAAGCGACGCATTCGGCGCAGCCGGTACGCCTGCATGCTCCGTTTCGACGAGCGAAAACGGCAACGGCAACGGTAACGGCGCAAATGGCGAGTCGGGCACGCGCTTCGACTCCGAAGCGCTGTTCGCCGCGCTGTCGGCTCGGCTCGGCCTAGCCGCCTTGACCGGCCGCCCTGTGCTGATCGTGCGCGGGGACGGCGGCCGCGAGTGGTTGGCCGATCGCCTGCGCGAGTCGGGCGCGCAGGTCGAAGCCGTCTGCGCTTACCGCCGCGTCGTGCCCACACCGTCTGCCGATACGTGGGAGCGCGTGCGCGCGCTGCTTGGAGGCGCGCCGCATGCTTGGCTCATCACGAGTTCGGAGGCGGCGCGCAACCTCGACGCGCTCGCTCGCGCCGCGCTGACCGATGCAGAGCTGGCGTCGCTGCTGCATGCGCCGCTCGTCGCGCCACACCCGCGCATCGCCGAGACGGCGCGGGCAGTGGGTTTTGATACGATTACGGCATCGGGCCCTGGCGATGCGCGCATCCTAGGGGCCTTGCGTGCCTTATCCGCATCGTCTCGCGCCTCATTCGATCAACCGGCTCAGGCCGCCGTGGCCCAGGCCGCTATGGCCCAGGCCTTTTCCTCGACCCATCCGCGCATGACTGATACGAACCAAGAATCGTCTCCCGCCTCGTTCCAGCCGGCCGCGACGCCGCCGTTCACGCCGCCGATGCCGCCCGTCTACGACGCGCCGCGCCGCGGCGGCGGCGGCCTCGTCTGGATCTTCGTCATCCTGCTTGCGATCGCAACGGGCGTCGCCGCGTTCGCATTCAACCGCAAGCTCGACCGGCTCGATACCCAGCTCGCGGCGCGGCAGCAGGCGCTCGATGCGCAAACGGCCGAGCTGCGCGTGAAGACCGAGCAGGCGGTCGCCACCGCGCACGAGACCGATGCGGCGCTCTCGCAAATGCAAGGCAAGCTTGCCGATGCGCAGACGGCGCAGCAGGCCTTGCAGCAGCAGTACCAGGATCTCGCGCAAAATCGTGACGACTGGACGTTTGCCGAAGTCGAGCAAATGCTCTCGAGCGCGAGCGAGCAGTTGCAACTGACGGGCAACACGCAGCTCGCGCTGTTCGCGCTGCAGAGCGCCGACTCGCGTCTGGCCGCCTCGGCAAGCCCGCAGGCGCTCGTCGTGCGGCGCGCGATCGCGCAGGACATCGACACACTCAAAGCGGCGCCGTCGACCGATCTGACCGGGCTGGCGATCAAGCTCGACGACGCCATTGCGCAGATCGACACGCTGCCGCTGCTCGGCGAGGCACCGACTGTGCATGCGGCCGCGCCGGCCGGCGCGTCGGCGGCGGGCGCGGCCAGCGCCGCGGGCCCCGGCCAATCGCGCGTGGCCTACTGGTGGCATGTGTTTTCGCGCGCGGCGAGCGACGAGCTCAAGGGTCTCGTGCAGGTGCGCCGGCTCGACAATGCCGACGCGATGCTGAACTCGCCGCAGCAGGCCGAGTTCATCCGCGACAACGTGAAGCTGCGGCTGCTGTCGGCCCGCCTGGGATTGCTCTCGCGCAACCAGGCCACGCTCGAATCGGATTTGAACGCCGCCGACGCCGCGCTCGCGCGCTATTTCGATGGCGCGTCCAAGCGGACTCAAACGGTGCGTGCGCTGATCAAGGACGTGGGGCAAGGTGCGGCGACGGTCGAAGTGCCGAACCTGAACACGAGCCTGCAAGCCATTCACAACGCCAAGAGCCGAGGCTGACGATGGCGCTCAGAGGACTCCTGTGGCTCGCCTTGCTCTTCGTGCTCGCGGTCGTGCTGGCAACGGTCGGCCATTTCGATGCGGGGCAGGTGCTCATCGTTTATCCGCCGTATCGCGTGGACGTCTCGCTCAATCTCGTCGTCGTCGGCGTGATCGCGCTGTTCATCGTGCTCTATGCGTTGATCCGCATCCTGCGCAACGTCTGGACGATGCCGCGGCGCGTTGCCGCTTATCGCGTGCGCACGAAAGAGGCGAAGGCGCACGCGGCGCTGCGCGAGGCGATCGGCAATCTGTATGCGGGCCGGTTCTCGCGTGCGGAAAAGGCGGCACGCGAAGCGCTGTCGCTCGACTCGAACAAGGGCGCGGCGGGGCTCGTCGCCGCGGTGGCCGCGCACCGGATGCGCGAGTACGTGCGCCGCGACGAGTGGCTGGCTGCGATCGACGCATCGGATTGGCAGGATGCGCGTTTGATGGCCGGTGCCGACATGCGCGCCGACGGCCGCGATCCGGAAGGGGCATTGACGGCCCTCACCGAGATGCAGGCGCAAGGCACGCGGCGCATCCATGCGCAGCAAATCGCGCTGCGCGCGCAGCAGCAACTGAAGAATTGGGCCGAAGTGCTCAAGCTCGTGAAGACGCTCGAAAAGCGCGAGGCGCTGCATCCGGCCGTCGCGGTGCGGTTGCGCCAGCAAGCGGCCGAAAATCTGCTGCGCGATCGTCGCCACGACCCCGATGCGTTGCTCGCGCTGTGGCATTCGCTCGCGCCGGCCGAGCGGCAATCGCCGCGGCTGGCCGACCTCGCCGCCGAGCTCTTGCTCGCGCTGAATCGTCATCAAGAGGCACGCAAGATCGTCGAGGACGCGCTGGCGCACAACTGGGATGCGCGGCTGTTGCGCCGCTATCCCGAGACGGCGCAGGCCGACGCGCTGCCGCTGATTCAAAAGGCCGAAGCGTGGCGCAAGGAGCGCCCCGACGACCCCGATCTGATGTTCGCGCTGGGTCGCCTGTGCCTGCATCAGCAGCTATGGGGCAAAGCGCAGTCGTTCCTGGAGTCGGCGCTCAAGCACGCCGACGACAACGATGCGCTCGTCATCCGCACGCACCGCGCGCTCGCGCGGTTGTTCGAGCAACTCGGCGATACGGTGCACGCGGCTGAGCACTATCGCGCCAGCGCGCTCGCGATGAAGATCGTTTGAGCCGCTGGTCGGTCGGCCGGGCAGCCGACCGACCAGCGGGCCCGGATGAGCGGCCCGGGCGCGACCGTGGCGCCGCGCTCTCGGACGGCGGCGCCTTTTCCCGCTTCCCCGCTATTTATCGACGAGTCGCGCCGGCACGCTGAGCGCAAGCACGGCACCGAGCACCATGAAGCCGGCGAGCATGTACATGCCCGAATCGTTCGCGCCCGTCGCCTGCTTGAGCCAGCCTACCGCGTAAGGGCTCAGGAAGCCGGCGAGATTGCCGATCGAGTTGACCATGGCGATGCCGGCCGCCGCGCCTGCGCCTGCGAGGAACGCGGTCGGCAGGCTCCAAAAGAGCGGCAGCGACGTGATGATGCCGGCCGTGGCGAGCGTGAGCGAGGCCATTGCGAGCGTCGTGTCGTGCGCCCACGTCACCGAGAGCACGAGCCCGACTGCTCCGGCGAGCCCCGGCAGCGCAACGTGCCAGCGCCGCTCGCGACGCTTGTCCGCGCTGCGCGCGACCACCAGCATCGCGACGACGGCCACGGCGAACGGAATGGCCGACAGCAAGCCGATCGTGAACGGATCGGTCACGCCCGTGGCTTTGATGATCGTCGGCAGCCAGAAGCTCACGCCATACAGGCCCATTACGAACGACAGATAAATCGCACTCATGAGCCACACGCGCCCGCTCGCGAGCACGGTGCGAAGCGGCATATCTTCTTTGCCGGCCTCTTCGGCTCCAATGTTGCGTTCGAGCAGTTGCTTTTCTTCCGAGCTGAGCCATTGCGCGTTCGCAATGCGATCGTCGAGCAGGAAAAAGACGAGCACGCCTGCGAGCACCGAGGGCAGCCCCTCGAGCAGGAACAGCCACTGCCAGCCTTGCCAGCCGTTCGCGCCGTTGAACGTCTTGAGGATATAGCCCGAGACGGGGCCGCCGATGACGCCCGAGAGCGCGACCGCCGTCATGAACCACGTCGTCATGCGCCCGCGCCGATGCGCCGGATACCAATAGGTCAGATAAAGAATGATGCCGGGAAAGAAGCCGGCTTCCGCGAGCCCCAGCAAGAAGCGCATGGCGTAGAACATCGCGGGCGTCGAGACGAACATCGTCAGTATCGAGATCACGCCCCACGAAACCATGATGCGCGCGACCCATAGCCGCGCGCCGACGCGGTGCAGGATCAGGTTGCTCGGAATCTCGAACAGAAAGTAGCCGAGAAAGAAGATGCCGGCGCCGAGGCCGTAGACCGCATCGCTCAGGTGCAGCGCGGAGGCCATCTGCAGCTTGGCGAAGCCGACGTTGACGCGATCGAGGTAGGCGACGAGATAGCAGAGCAGCAGCAGCGGCAGGAGCCGCCACGACACCTTGCGATAAGTGGCTTCCTCGAAGCTCGACGACGACGCGCCCGCGCGGGGTATCGCGAGCGGATCGACGGGATTGGGACTGGCCATGGTTGATGTCTCCTCTTCGTTTTGTGGTAGTGGGGTGAAGCGTTGGGGGTAAGCGATCAGACGCAGCGTCCGCCGTCGACTTCGAGACTGACGCCGGTGATGAACGACGCGTCGTCGGAGGCGAGATAGAGCGCGGCGTTCGCCACGTCCTGCGGGGTCGAGAAGCGGCCGAGCGGAATGCCGGCGACGAAGCGCTGGCGGTTTTCGGGGGTGTCCTCGCAGCCCATGAACTCGGTGAGCAGGCCCGTTTCGCCGATGACGGGATTGACGCAGTTCACGCGGATGCGGTCGGGGCCGAGTTCGGCGGCGAGCGCGCGGCTCGCAACGATGACGGCGCCTTTGCTGCCGTTGTACCAGACGAGGCCCGGGCGCGGACGCACGGCGGCCGTCGAGGCGATGTTGACGAACACACCGCCGCCTTGCTCGCGAAAGTACGGCACGAACGCTTGCACGCTCCAGTAGATGCCTTTGACGTTGACGGCGTAGACGCGGTCGAACTCGGCTTCGGTCACTTCCATGACGGGTTTGTTGCGATGCGTCGTGCCGGCGTTGTTGACGACGATGTGCACGCTGCCGAAATCCTCGATCGCGGCGTTGCGCAGCGCATGCCAGTCGTCGATTTTCGTGACGTCGCCGGTGACCGCGATCGCGCGCCCGCCCGCAAGTGCGATCTCGCTCGCCACGCGCTCGGCGGCGGCCCCGTTCAAATCGTTCACGACGACGTTTGCCCCTTCGCTTGCGAACGTTTTGGCGATACCTTCGCCGAAGCCCGAGCCGGCGCCCGTGACGACCGCCGTTTTGCCCTTCAACCGCATGATGTCTTCCTCCTGACTGACGGCCAACTTACGACCAACTCACGACCAACGGAAACGAACGTCCTAACCGTGGCGAATTGCGATCGTCTTGAGCGTGGTGAAGCCGTAGAGCGCTTCGAACCCTTTCTCGCGCCCGTGCCCCGATCGCCCCGTGCCGCCGAACGGCAGTTCCACGCCGCCGCCGGCGCCGTAGTTGTTGATGAAGACTTGGCCTGCGCGCAGGCGCCGCGCGAGGCGCAACTGGCGCGCGCCGTCGCGCGTCCAGACGCCCGCGACGAGCCCATAGCGCGTGCCGTTGGCGAGCGCCAAGGCGTGCGGCTCATCGTCGAAAGCCAGTGCCGCGAGCACGGGCCCGAAAATTTCTTCCTGGGCGATCCGATGCTCGGGCGGGACGTCGGCAAACAGGGTCGGCGCTTGATAGAACCCCCTGTGCGGGGCGTCTGCGGCGATCTCGCCTTGCGCGGCGAGGCGCACGCCGTCGCGCTTGGCGTCGTCGACGAATTGCGCCACGCGTTGCCGCTGCTTCGCGTTGATGAGCGGACCGCAGTCGAGATCGCGCGCGCTCGGCCCGGCGCGCAGCGCACCGAACGCGGCCGCTAGGCGCTCGACGAGCGGCGCGTAGACGGCGCGCTCGATCAGCACGCGGCTGCCGGCCGAGCAGGTCTGACCGGCGTTTTGCACGATCGCCGAAACGAGCGTCGGCAACGCCGCATCGAGGTCCGCATCGGCGAAAACGATTTGCGGCGATTTGCCGCCGAGTTCGAGCGTGACCGGCGCGTGATGCTCGGCGGCCATCTGGGAGACGAGCGCGCCCACGCTCGGCGAGCCCGTGAACGAAATGTGATCGACGCCCGGATGGCGCGCGAGCGCCGCGCCCGCTTCGGCGCCGTAGCCCGTGACGACGTTGAGCGCGCCCGCCGGCAAGCCGGCCTCGGCTGCCAGCGCGGCGACGCGCAGCAGCGACAGGCAGGCGTCTTCGGAGGGCTTGACGACACAGGCGTTGCCCGCGGCGAGGGCGGCGCCGACGCTGCGCCCGAAGATTTGCATCGGATAGTTCCACGGGACGATATGACCGGTGACGCCGTGCGGCTCGCGCACGGTCATGACCGTATAGCCCGCTTGATAGGGCAGGGTCTCGCCATGCAATTTGTCGCACGCACCAGCGTAGAACTCGAAGTAGCGGGCGAGCGCGGCGGCATCGGCGCGCGCCTCGCGCAGCGGCTTGCCCGTGTCGCGTGCTTCGAGGCCGGCGAGTTCCTCGCCGCAGGCGGCGATCAGCATCGAGAGCCGGTACAGAACGCGGCCGCGCTCGGCGGCGCTCATGTGTCCCCACGCGCCCTCGTAGGCGGCGCGCGCCGCGGTCACGGCCGTTTCGACGTCGGCGGCATGGCCGCGCGCGATGCGCGCGAACGGCTGGCCGTCGGACGGATCGATCACGTCGATCGACTCGTTGGCGGCGCAGGCCATCCAGCCGCCGCCGATGAAGTGCTTCGCTTCTTCCATCCAAGGCTCCTCATTTTTGAGTCAGAACCGTCTGTCGAAACGCCACCAGGCCCGATTATGGCGCGATCCGTGCGCAAAGTGGCATGCGCCGCTCGGCTATAATGGCGCGCAACGTTCGCCGCCAGCAGCGGCGCGCTTCCCGATCGGGCATGCACCGGAACCGAATCCGGCCGCGCGAGCCTCACGTTTTCCCCGTTTCCATTTCGTCAAGAGAACGCCATGAGCTTCAATCACGTCCCCGCGGGCAAGGACCTTCCGCAAGACTTCAACGTCGTCATCGAAATCCCGGCGCAAAGCGATCCGGTCAAGTACGAAGCGGACAAGGAGTTGGGCCTGCTCGTCGTCGACCGCTTCATCGGCACGGGCATGCGCTACCCGGTCAACTACGGCTACATCCCGCAAACGCTGTCGGGCGACGGCGATCCCGTCGACGTCCTCGTCATCACGCCGTTCCCGCTGATCCCGGGCTGCGTCGTGCGCTCGCGCGCGCTCGGCATGCTGCAAATGACCGACGAATCGGGCGTCGATGCGAAGCTCGTCGCCGTGCCGCACGACAAACTGTGCCCGATGACGGCGCACATGAAGTCGATCGACGACGTTCCCGGATACCTCAAGGATCAAATCAAGCACTTCTTCGAGCAATACAAGTCGCTCGAAAAGGGCAAGTGGGTGAAGGTCGAAGGATGGGCCGGCGTCGACGCAGCGCACAAGGAAATTAGCGAAGGCGTCGCCAACTTCAAGAAGTAACGGCCGGTTCGGGCAGCACGGACGCCAACGTGCGCGTGCCGGCCGCGAGTGCGCGCTTCTCGGCGGCCGGGAGTTGCTTGACGCGATATTCGGCGCGCAACGCGCTCGAACGATCGGCGAGTTCGAACGAGGCGAGCAGCGCCACAGGCTTGCGCGCGCGCGTGTAGCGCGCGCCTTTGCCTGTCGCATGCTTGGCAAAGCGCGCCTGAACGTCGGTGGCGATGCCCGTGTAGACGCTGCCGTCGGCGCATTCGATCAGGTAGAGAAACCAAGTCATCGTCGAATCGATTCGTTTTTCTCGTGTTGAGCGCTATGCGCGCTTCTTGAACGGATCGTGCTCGCGCAACTCGTCGGCATGCGCGTGAATGAGGTTCGCCTCGTTCGCGAGAAACCGCGCGACGGCATCCGAGAATGCCGGGTGCGCGAGCCAATGCGCCGAATGCGTGACGGTCGGCATGAAGCCGCGCGCCATCTTGTGCTCACCTTGCGCGCCGCCCTCGAAGACGGCAAGCTTTTCGTCGATGCAAAACTCGAGCGGCTGATAGTAGGCCGTTTCGAAGTGTAGGCACGGCACGTGTTCGATGGCGCCCCAGTAGCGCCCGTAGAGCGTACCGCCTGTCTTGTCGTCGCGCTGATAGACGAGCAGCGAACTTGCGATCGGCCGGCGTTCGCGCTCGGCGATGACGAGCAGCAGGTTCTCCGGCATCGTTTGGCCGATCGTGCGGAAAAAGTCGAGATTCAGATACGGCGACGAAAAGTGCTCGCGGTACGTTTGCCGATAGCAGCGATTGAAGAAGCGCCAATCGGCATCGGTCGCGTCCTCGCCGCGCACGCGTCGAAACGCGATGCCGGCCTCGCGCACTTTGCGCCGCTCCGCGCGGATGTTCTTCCGCTTCTTCTGTTCGAGTGTCGACAAAAAATCGTCGAAATCGCGATAGCCGTCGTTGAGCCAGTGGAACTGGATGCTTTCGCGCCGCATCATGCCGAGCCCGGCCAGCGCGTCGGCTTCGAGCTCGGTGGGAAACAGCACGTGCAGCGACGAGACGTCCGACTGCTCCGCGAGCGCGACGAGCGTAGCGGCAAGCTGGCGCCGCGCGGCCTCGCTAACGGCGATCAGACGTGTGCCTTGCACGGGCGTAAACGGCACGGCGCAGACGAGCTTCGGATAGTACGACAGGCCGTTGCGCTGATAGGCATCGGCCCAAGCCCAGTCGAAGACGTACTCGCCGTAGGAGTGGTTCTTCACGTAAAGCGGCGCGGCGGCCGCGAGCGCGCCCGTTTGCGCATCGACGAGCGTGACGAAGCGCGGGCCCCATCCGGTCTCCTCGGTCGCGCATTGCGTGCTGGCCAGCGCGCTCAAGAACTCGTGACGCAAGAACGGCGTCGGTTGAGCCTGGCGTGCGACGAGCGCGTTCCACTCGCGCGCGTCGACTTCGAGCGGCGAGGCGAGAAGCCCCATGCGATAATCGATGCGTTCCTGTTTCAACTTTCTGACCGTGTTCTTCGGGACGGTTCGATGCATGTGCGTCGCCGCGCGCCCGTCGTTCTGCCCGTCGTTCATTTCGCCGAGTCATCCGGCCATATTGGCCGCTTGCAGCTCACTGCCCATGAAGACCCGTATCGCTTTAGCTCAAATCAACGTTACCGTCGGCGATTTCGCCGGCAACATCGCGAAAATCGTCGATGCAGCGCGCGCGGCGTACCGCGACGGCGCCAAGCTTGTCATCACCCCCGAGCTTTCGCTCTCGGGCTATCCGCCCGAAGACTTGCTGCTGCGCCCGGCCTTCTACGCGGCAAGCGCCGCGGCGTTGGACGAACTGGCGAAGCAGCTCGAGCCGCTCGCCGGCCTGCACGTCATCGTCGGCCATCCGCACCGCGCCGCCAATGCGAGCGATGCCGGCACGGCGCGCAATGCCGACACGGCGAGCGGTCATGGTAATGCAAACCGGCCGATCGAGCGCGGCGTGCCGCCTGTCGACACATACAACGCCGCGTCGTTGGTTGCAGACGGCCGGATCGTCGGCACCTACATGAAGCAGGACTTGCCCAACGCCGAAGTGTTCGATGAAAAGCGCTACTTCGCTTCGGCCACGACACCGTTCGTCTTCGCGCTCGACGGCGTGAAGTACGGGCTCATCATCTGCGAAGACGCTTGGCATGCGTCGGCGGCTCAACTCGCGAAAGCGGCGGGTGCGCAGGTGCTGCTGATCCCGAACGGCTCGCCGTTTCACATGAACAAGGAAGCGACGCGCGTCGACATCGCGCGTGCGCGCATCGCTGAGACGTGCCTACCCGTCGTTTACGTGAATCTCGTGGGCGGGCAGGACGAACTCATTTTCGACGGCGGCTCGTTCGTGCTCAACGCGCAAGGCGAGATGGTCGCGCGTATGCCGCAGTTCGTCGAGGGCCATGCGATCGTCGAATTCGAGGACGGCCGGCCGCTCGCGAGCGAAGTCGCGCCGGCCGATTCGCTCGAAGCGCAGGTCTACGCGGCGCTCGTTCTCGGCGTGCGCGACTACATCGGCAAGAACGGCTTCCCGGGCGCGATCATTGGGTTGTCGGGCGGCGTCGATTCGGCGCTGGTGCTCGCGGTGGCCTGCGACGCACTGGGCGCCGAGCGTGTGCGTGCCGTGATGATGCCCTCGCGCTACACCGCCGACATCTCGATATCCGACGCGGCGGAGATGGCCCAGCGCGTCGGCGTGCGATACGACGAAATCGCGATCGCGCCGATGATGGACGCGTTTCGCGGCGCGCTTGCGGGCGAATTCGACGGCTTGCCCGAAGATGCGACCGAGGAAAACATCCAAGCGCGAATTCGCGGCACGCTCTTGATGGCGCTTTCGAACAAGTTCGGCTCGCTCGTGCTGACGACGGGCAACAAGAGCGAGATGGCAGTCGGCTACTGCACGCTGTACGGCGACATGGCAGGCGGCTTCGCCGTCATCAAGGACATCGCCAAAACGCTCGTCTATCGCCTGTGCCGCTATCGCAACGGCGCGCCCCTGTTCGCCAAGCACGACGTCATTCCCGAGCGCATCCTCACGCGAGCGCCGTCGGCGGAGCTGCGCGAGAACCAGACCGACCAGGACAGCCTGCCGCCGTACGAGGTGCTCGACGCGATCATGCGTATGTACATGGAAGAGGACAAAGCGCTCTGCGAAATCGTCGCGGCCGGCTATGCGCGCGAGGACGTCGCGCGCGTCACGCGGCTGATCAAGCTGAACGAATACAAGCGGCGTCAGGCGCCGATCGGCATCCGCGTCACGCATCGCGCGTTCGGGCGCGACTGGCGCTATCCGATCACCTCGCGCTACACCGAACCGATCCAATGAAATCCGCAGCATCGCGGTGCCGTCGGCGCCGCGGCGTAGAATCGACCCATCCGTTTGTCCGATTTCCACGAGGCACACCATGAAACGCATCACCGCCATCATCAAACCGTTCAAGCTCGACGAAGTGCGCGAAGCGCTGGCCGATGTCGGCCTCACCGGGCTGACCGTCACCGAAGTCAAGGGTTTCGGCCGTCAGAAAGGGCACACCGAGCTGTACCGCGGCGCCGAGTATGTGGTCGATTTTCTGCCGAAGGTGAAGATCGAAGTGGTGGTCGCGGCAGGGCAATGCGACCAAGTCATCGACGCGATCATCGGCGCGGCGCGCACGGGCAAGATCGGCGACGGCAAGATCTTCGTGACCGAAGTCGAGCGCGTGATTCGGATTCGCACGGGTGAAGAGAACGAAGCGGCGGTTTGATGAGCGGTAGTGCTCGTTTGATGACGCGATGAGCAGGGGCGGGCGCCGCATGCGCAGACGGTGATCGCCCTGGCTTGTGCGGGTATGCGCGTGATCGCACCGATGGCGCGGGCATAAGCCGATATACGTCGATACAAGAACGTAGAAACAAAAAAAAGGTGCGACGCCCTAACGGGACATCGCACCGATACGCGCCTCTCGCAGCAGCGTGAAACTTGAAACTGAGTTAAGTCTGTTCTTTTCGACTACGCCGTTCGCTTAGAACGAGTGTTGAATACCGGCGTAGACACCCGATTGGCTGTGGCCGGGCAGCGGGTTGTCGGCGTTGTCGACACCGTTCGCTTCCAGGCTGAAGTCTGCGCTCTTGCTGTTGCGGACCGTGGCGATCTGGATGTCGAGCAGCGTGCGCTTGGACAGGTTGTACGTGCCGCCGATCGAATAGATCGTCGCATTGCCCGAGCCGTTGTTGCCGTTCACGTGATACACAGCGGCGATGGCAGCCGCGGCCGGCGTGGCTTGCCACGTGACGCCGCCCCATTCGTGGTTGAGGCTCGTTGCGAGGCCAGTAGCCGCGCCGAGCTCACCCGACGTGCGGATCGCTTGGTAAGCGCCCGAAAGCTTGAACTGGCCGAGGAACACGTTCAAACCAGCCGTGTATTCGCGCGAGTAGTTGAATGCGCCGCTCGGCACCGGGTTGCCGCTCGAAATCGCTTGACCGTTGAGCGAGCCGTCCGCCGGGTTGCGGATTTCGTCGTACATGCCACGCACTTGGAACAGCGCGTTCGTGTACGTCAGTTGCAGACCGTCTTCACGCCCTTGCGTCGTCGAGTTGTTGCCGTTCCAGTTCGACGCGTTCGACAGCGAGTACTGGCCGTAGATGTCGAAGCCGTTCCACGTCGGCGATTGCCACGAAATGTTGTTGCTCGATTGCGGCCAGTTGCGACCGCGCACCAGCGATGCCGACGACCAGCTCGATTGGCCGAACGGATCGAAGTCCCACACGCCGTTCGAGATGAACAGCTCACGACCCAACAGGAACGTACCGTAGGTCTGGTTCGACAAGCCGACCGTCGCAAAGCGATTCCAGAGCTCGCCGGGGCCAGGGCCCGCGCCGGTCATCGTATTGAACGAGCCTTCCAACCGGAACAGGGCCTTGTTGCCGCCGCCCAGATCTTCCGTGCCCTTCAAGCCCCACAGGCTCGTGCCCCAGTCGCCGCTTTCTGCGCGGATACGCGAGGTGGAGCCGCCGGTGCCGTTTTGCAGGCCCGTCATATACTCGACACCCGCATCGAGGCGACCGTACAGCGTCACGCTACTTTGTGCGTGCGCGATGACGCCGGCAGACATGAGCGCCGCGGCGAGCATTACTTTCTTCATCTTCTCCTCCATTACCCTGTCAAAAGTGAAGCCACTACTGCGAATAGCGCTCGGGCGAGAACGTCGCCCGAGCGGGAATCCGTCCGTCGTCAGGGGAGATTCATCGGAACGCTCGAGGGCTAGCCGCGGGCTTGGTGGGCCATTCGCGCTATGCTCGGGTTCGAGACCGCTCGTGGGGCGGTGTCTCCTCGTTTGAAGTAAAACTACATTTGCCGGACTTTGTTTTGCTACTTTGGTTACTAATTTAGCAAAAATACATGCTTGTGGCCAAGCAAATCGTAGTCTTGCTAGCAGGTGTCTCTAAATTGCCATATTCAGATGCTGGGACCTGTAGCCGCGGCGGCCCGCAACGCCTTGCGGGCCCGTACTGGGACAACGGACGCACATGTTGCGTAAAGTTGTCGTTCAGGAATTTGAGGATTGACGCCAAATATTGGAGAGGGTAGTTCGCCACGACAATTGACTGGGCACGGGTCGTAAATGGTGCAGAGCGCGAGGCAGGCTTTAGTGCAGACGCTCGATACCGCTGCGTATCTGGCGGCCCTCCTGCATGCGCGGGCGTCCGCGTGCCGAGATCGTTCCGATTTAGCCGCAATTGCCGAGATCGAGCACTCGCGATGTCGCATTTCTTGCGATGATTCGATTGAAATCGGCCCCCTATAAAAACGCAAAATTGTCTGAGAGGGCCGATCTCAAAGGGATCTCACGCATTGTTCGAACCGCGTATGCGGAAGGCGGACAAAACGGCCGTTTGATTCGACTCGATACGCCGCTGGGTGCTGATTGGTTGCTGCCGCTGTATGCGAAAGGCACGCCCCGCTTGGGAAGCGACTACGAATTCGTTGTAGAAGCTGCCTCGATCAACGGCAAGGAAATCGATCTACAGGCTTTGATCGCACAGCCGGTTACGTTGTGGTTGCAGCAAACGGATGGAAGTTATTTGCCGCATCACGGCTACGTGACGGCGTTCTCGCGTTTGGGCAGCGACGGGTTCTTGTCGTTCTATCAATTGCGGTTTTCGTCGTCGATGTGCTTCTTGTCGCTGCGCCGCGATATGCGCGATTGGCGGGAACAAACGGGCGAGCAAATCGTCACCGACGTCTTCGATCAGCATCCGCAGGCGCAGGGTGCCTATCGGCATGTCGTTATACGGACGTGTCGGCATCGCGTCCAGGTCAGGACCCGTCCGCAAGCCTAATCTTCGATGCCGATGAGACTTGCCCCGCATGAGTGGAGGCAATCTACTTCAAACTCCCCGCCAAAAACTGCCGTAGCCGTTCGCTCTTCGTATTGCCGAACACGTCCTGCGGCGCGCCTTCCTCTTCCACGCGGCCTTGATGCAAGAACATGACGTGGTTCGACACGTTGCGTGCAAACCCCATCTCGTGCGTGACAACGATCATCGTCCGCCCTTCTTCAGCCAGCTTCTGCATCACCTTGAGCACTTCGCCGACGAGCTCAGGATCGAGCGCCGAAGTCGGCTCATCGAACAGCATCACGTCGGGATTCATTGCCAACGCGCGCGCAATCGCCACGCGCTGCTGCTGTCCGCCCGACAAATGCGACGGATACTGCTTCTCGAGCCGCGGCGCGAGCCCCACCTTCTCGAGATACATCCGCGCGCGCTCCTCGGCTTCTCTCCGCGCGAGCCCCAACACATGCATCGGCGCCGCGACCACGTTCTCGAGCACGTTCATGTGCGCCCACAGATTGAAGTGCTGAAACACCATCGACAGCTTCGTGCGAATCCGCTGCAACTGCTTCTGATCGGACACGCGCAGCTCGCCCGTCTTGTCCTTGGCCGTGCGCACTTCTTCGCCGTCGACATGGATGCGCCCGGCACTCGGCTGTTCGAGAAAGTTGATGCAGCGGAGCATCGTGCTCTTACCCGAGCCCGATGAACCGATGACGCTGATCACGTCACCGGCCTTCGCCTTGAGAGAAACGCCTTTGAGTACTTCGTTGCTGCCGTAATGCTTGTGGAGATCGTCGATGAAAAGCTTATGCATGGGTTACTTGCCTTGCGGGCGCAGGTAGGCGAGCCAGCGCTTCTCGGCGCGGCGAAACAGGGCGACAAGCGCGAATGAGATGCAAAGATAGAGCAGAGCCGCGATGCCGAACGCCTGGAACGACAGGTAGGTGGCCGAGTTGGCGTCGCGCGCGATCTTGAGGATGTCGGGCACGGTGGCCGTAAAGGCAACCGTCGTCGCATGCAGCATCAAAATCACTTCGTTGCTGTACAAAGGCAGCGCGCGCCGCAGCGCCGAGGGCAGAATCACGCGCCGATAGAGCGTGAACGTCGACATGCCGTAAGCGCGCGCCGCTTCGATCTCGCCGTACGCCGTCGCCTTGATCGAGCCGGCGAAGATCTCGGTCGTGTACGCACAGGTGTTGAGCGTGAACGCGAGCAGCGTACAGTTCATCCCCTGGCGGAAGAACGCGTTCAGCAATTCGTGATTGCGCACGACGTCGAGGCTGTAGAGGCCCGTATAGCACAACAGCAACTGCACGTAGAGCGGCGTGCCGCGGAAGATGTACGTATAGAGCCAAACGGCGCTCGAGAGCACCTTGTTGTGCGATACCCGCGCAACGGCCAGCGGTACCGACAAGCAAAAGCCGATGCCGATCGATACGACGAGCAGCCACATCGTGATGGCCAGGCCCGTCGTCTGATAGCCGTCGGTGAAAAGGTAGTTGCGCCAGTAGTCGTGAATCAGCTCGATCATGGTGGATAGGGAAGACCTTATAGCTCGGCTTTACGCACGCCGATCGAGTACCGTTTTTCGAGCCACAGCAGCACGAGATTCGAAACCGTCGTGATCGCGAGATAAATCGCCCCCGCGATCAACGTGAAAAAGAAAAAGCGCAGCGTGCCTTTGCCGGCGTCCTGCGAGGCTTTGACGACGTCGGCCAGCCCGATGATCGATACGAGCGCCGTGGCCTTCACCATCACTTGCCAGTTGTTGCCGATGCCGGGCAACGCGAAACGCATCATCTGCGGGAACATGATTCGCGAGAACGTTTGCCAACTCGTCATGCCGTAAGCCGCACCGGCTTCGAGCTGGCCTCGCGGCACGGACAGGAACGCGCCGCGAAACGTCTCGGTGAAATAGGCGCCATAGATGAAGCCGAGCACGATGACGCCGGCCACGAACGGATCGATATCGATTTCGTCCCAGCCGACGAGATCGGTCAGGTTGTTCAGCCAAATCTGGATGCTGTAGAACAGCAGCAGCATCAGTACGAGATCGGGCACGCCGCGCACGAGCGTGGTGTAGACGGTGCCGATGCCGTGCGACAGTCGGTTTTTCGAAAGCTTCGCGGCCGCGCCGATAAGGCCCAGCACGAAGGCCAGCGCGAGCGACAGCAGTGAGAGCTTGACGGTCTGCCAAGTGCCGGCGAGGATCAGCGGGCCGTAGCCTTGTAAAAGCATGGTAGGTAGTGCAGTCCTTGACGGCGCGCGAATCGGCGCGCGACGTGAAACGAAATACTAAGCGGCCAAAAATGGCGCGCTCTGAATATTGGGGCCGGCGCTGCGTGACCGAAGCGAGCGACGAAAGCCAGATCCGGTCCTATCTCGCAGCCGGTGCCGCTCGATCACGGTGCGCCGCGGCGCTCATAAGCCCCTCATATGCTCCTCATATGCTCTTGAGGCAAACCCCAATAACATAAACCGGACGGTCGGCTGGAAAAGCGCGATATTTTACCTGAAGCCGGTTGCCGCGCCATTGCGGCGCCGCTGCCGGGAAGCATGCCCGATGTAGCGAACGCTTGGACGTAGCGAAACCCGAGCGCGACGAGCAAGGCAAAAAAACGCCGCAGCCCTGGAGCAGGGCGCGGCGAAGGGTTGTGTGCGAAGGGGCGCACACTAGGGGTAAAGCGTAACCGGCGCGCGAGACTTATCGCGCGTATCACCGACTCACTGGTTTTGGGATGGCGTCGCCGGCTGCGCGCCGCCCTGCTGATGCTGCTTCATCCATTCGTGACGGTGCATCATGCGGGCGAAGCGTTGCTTGATGTCATCGCTGACGACCTTCTTTTGTTGGTCGTTCAGGCTGTTGTACACCTTCAGCCAAGCCGCCGTCACTTGCTCGTGCCGTTGCCGTTCCTGGCTCGCGAGCTTTTCATGGGCGTCGTGCATGGCGTTCAGGTCGAGCACCGGTTGCTGGCTCAACGCCTCGAACTGCTTGCGTGCCGCCTCGTGATCGGCGCGAGCGGCCTCGTGCTCCTGCTTCATCGTCTGCAGCGCGTTCTGCCAGGCCTGTTCCTGAGCGGGCGTGAGCGTGAGCTTGAGCTCGTTGTGCAGCTTGCCGAGCTCCTTCATGATCATCATGCCGTCGCTGTGCTGATGGCCATGCCATCCGTGATGCCAGCCGCCGGCCCCGCCCGCGCCCATACCGCCTTCGGCGGCGTAAGCCGTGCCGAAACCCAGCGTGAGTGCCGCGGCGATCACCGCAATCCAGCGCGACGGCGCGAGCGAAATCGGACTTTTCTTCTGCGCGCGCCGGGCCAGGGGCAGCGAGCTTAGGGTTTGTTTCATTTCATGCTCCTGAAAGATAAAGTAGCGAGCCGTACGGCACGCATGGGCTCGGTAACATCAGGCTAGACTTTCCGTGCGGGGCGCGTGTTACGCGGCGCCCGCGGCCTGTTACGCGCGATTACGGGCGGCTTTCGGCGTAATGTCCCGTAACCCTTTGTCCCGCCCACCCCGCGAGCGCGTGCGACGCTCGCGGTTAAACTTCACGCCATGGCTACACAAATTCTTGTCGTCGACGACGACGCCGAACTGCGCGACCTCCTGCGCGACTATCTCGTTCGTCAGGGCATCGAGGTTTCGGTGCTGCACGACGCCGCCTCGCTCGAGCGCAGGCTCGAACGCGAGCGGCCCGACCTGATCGTGCTCGACCTCATGATGCCGGGCGTGGATGGGCTCACCGCGCTGCGCAAACTGCGGGCGACGGGCGACGACATCCCCGTCATCATGCTGACGGCGCGCGCCGACGACGTCGATCGCATCGTCGGGCTCGAACTCGGCGCCGACGATTACCTCGGCAAGCCCTTCAATCCGCGCGAGCTGCTCGCGCGCGTGCAGGCCGTATTGCGCCGCCGCCGCACGATTCCCTCGGCCGCGCCCGAGCAGCGCGAGCCGTTCGGGTTCGGCCGCTTCCAACTCGATTTTCAGGCGCGCACGCTCAATCTCGAGGGCCGGCCGCTCACGCTGTCGGGCAGCGAGTTCGCCCTCTTGAAGATCTTCGTGAATCACCCGATGCGCACGCTCACACGCGAGCGGCTGCTCGAACTGCTGCACGGGCCCGAGTACGACGGCACCGACCGCGGGATCGACGTGCAGGTCTGGCGGCTGCGGCGCATCCTCGAAGCGGATCCGTCGACGCCTCGTTTCATCCAAACCGTGCGTGGCCGCGGATATGTCTTCGTTCCCAATGGCGAACCGAATGCGGCGCCCAATTGATTCGCTGTTCGGCCGGCTCGCGCTGCTCGTCGTTGCCGTCCTGCTGATCTCGCATTTCGCCTGGTTCGTGCTGATCCGCGTCGAGCGCAGCGAGACGCAGACGCGCTACGCCGTCGAGGAGGCGGCCTTTCTGATCGACGCGGTGCGCCAGCACGTCGTCCGCACGCCGACGGTGCCGCTGCCTTCGCGCGTGCAGCTCGTCGATCCCGCCAGCCCGGAAGTGCCGCCGCCCAACCCGGATCTACCCCCGCCGCTCAAGCGCTTCGTCGAAGACGTGCGCGACCGCCTGCCGCCGGGCTCGCTCGTGCGCGTCGGGCCGCCACGGCATCCGCCGACCCTTTGGGTGCACGAGGCAGCCGATCAGGACTGGATCGTCGTGCCCATGCTCTCGTTGCATCCGCCGCGCCCGCGCGATCAGATGCTCGAATGGCTCGCCATCATCTTCTCGATCGCCGTCATGTGCGCGCTCTTCGTCGCTTGGCGCCTGCAGCAGCCGCTGAGGGCCCTTGCGCAAGCTGTCGTCCGGTTCGGCCGCGGGCAGAGCGTGCCGCCGCTCGTCGAGCGCGGCCCCCGGGAACTGCGCGATCTTACGCGCGGCTTCAACCAGATGGTGCGCGAGGTGTCGCGCACCGAGCAGGATCGCGCCGTCATGCTCGCCGGCGTCGCGCATGATTTGAAGACGCCGCTCGCCCGCCTGCGCCTGCGCGCCGAGATGATGGAAGAGGTGAAGTTACGGGACGGGGTCGTGCGCGACGTCGATTCGCTCGCTCATATCGTCGACCAATTTCTCGCCTTCGCGCACGACGGCAACGACCGCAGCGAGCCCGTCGAAGTCGACGCACAATGCGTGCGCATTGCGCGGACCTATCGCGCCGTCGCTCCGGGCGGCCCCGCCGTGCGCACCGAACTCGCCGCCGGACCGGGCTTTCGCCTGCCGGCCGCGACGCTCGAGCGGATTCTCTCGAATCTGCTCGACAACGCGCATGCCTACGGGGCACCACCCGTGGTGATCTCGACAACACGTACGCCGGCAGGCTGGGAGCTGTCGGTCAGCGACCACGGCCGCGGCATCGCGCCGCAGGATCTCGTCAATGCCAGCCGGCCGTTCGTGCGGCTCGATCCGGCGCGCGGGGGCAACGGCCACAGCGGTCTCGGCCTCGCGATCGTCGAACGGCTTGCGCGCCGCCAGGGCGGCGTATGCGAGATCGGCAACGCGCAAGAGGGTGGGTTGCGCGTCGCGATGACGTTCCCGCATGCGGCCGCCGCTCGCGCGACGCCGCAATCGGAGAGCGCCTGGTAAGCGCGGCCGCATGCGGCCGTCGAGCGGCGCTTATGCGGCCGTCATTCGGCGAACAATGCGTCGAGCGCCGCGGCGGCTTCGTTGTCCACGGTGTTGTAGGTGACGCTGTTCGCTTCGAAGATGTAGTGGGTGGTGTACTTGCCGAGCCGCGCGAGGATTTCGTCCTGGATTTCCTCCGGCTCGGTATCGAGCTTCAGATACCATGCGGTGGACGACAGCCTGGTCTGGAACGCGCCGTATTCGGCCATGAGTTCGTCGAAGGCGCCAGCGTCTTGGTCGCGACAGACGATGACCAGATTTCCTTTCATACGCATCTCCCGGTAGATCGGTAGGTTCATTCGCCACGAGAAACGATCATACGCTCTCGCCGAAGTACCGTTCGTTCGCCGATTTCGCCTCGAGCGCGGTCTGCGGCCGCCCCGCCCGTGGGTTCCCCGCGCCGTCGCTTCGCGGCATAATTTCGCGTTTGCCGATCGTTGCCGTGCACTTTTTACGCTCCGGTGCCTCGTCCGGGCGTGCCAAGTACGCCGGCCGGCCGCCGGCGCGCGAATTTTATGGCCGGCGCGGTTGTGCCTGAAACATAGGTTGTAGTAGTGTCGTGCCGTCGCAAAGGCGGCATAGGCCGGCAGCCAGGACGGAAGGCTCGGTCGACAGCAGTCAACGATTCGCGCTCAAAAATCGCATCACCGCAACCATACGCTCGCCATGCTTGTATTCCGTGTCCCGGATCGTTCCGTCGCCCCGCGCGCGCATGCTCGCGTGAGCTCACCGGCCGCGCGCGGCCTTGCAGTCGGCGCCCCCTGCGCCACCCACCGTTCGCCGCGCGGCGTGAAGGGGACGTAATGGATTTCGGCTTCAATCTGAACCGCACCGCGAACGCATCGGCGTGGCGACTGGCTCCGAACCGCTGGGATTTCGTCGCATTCCCGCTCATTATCTGCGTGATCGCGATGACCGCGATCGGCTTTCACCAGACGATGGCGCCGATTTCGACGCTCAAGACGCAGGTCATCTCGCTCAATCCCGCGATGCTGCCCGAATACGCACTGCGCACGACGCTGCGCATGCTGGCGGCGATGGTCGCGTCGCTCGTGTTCACGCTCGTGTACGGCACCCTCGCCGCCAAGAGCCGCCGCGCGGGAATGGTGCTCGTGCCGATTCTCGACATCCTGCAGTCGGTGCCGGTGCTCGGCTACATCTCGTTTACGGTGACGTTCTTCCTCGCACTGTTCCCGGCACGCGTGCTCGGCGCCGAGCTCGCGGCGATCTTCGCGATCTTCACGAGCCAAGCCTGGAACATGACGTTCAGCTTCTACCAGTCGCTGCGCACGGTGCCGCGCGATCTCGACGAAGTCTCACGGGGCTTTCACCTGACGGCTTGGCAGCGCTTTTGGAAGCTCGAGGTGCCGTTCTCGATGCCGGGCCTCATCTGGAACATGATGATGTCGATGTCGGGCGGCTGGTTCTTCGTCGTGGCGTCGGAGGCGATCACCGTCGGCAACAACACGATCACGCTGCCCGGAATCGGCGCCTATCTCGCGCAGGCGATCACCGACAAGAACCTCGGCGCAATCGGCTGGGTGATCCTCGCGATGACCGTCGTCATTCTCGCCTACGATCAGCTCATGTTCCGTCCGCTCGTTGCCTGGGCCGACAAGTTCCGCATGGAGACGACGAGCTCGGGCGACGCGCCCGAATCGTGGCTGCTCGATCTCGTGCGCCGCACACGTCTGATCCATCTGCTGCTCGTGCCGGCCGGTTGGATCTTTGCGAAGCTCGCCCGTTTGCCGCTGCGTTTGCCGCGTATCGATACCGCGCCGCTCGCGCGCTTGGCGCGGCTCGAAAAGCGCTCGCTGGCCGGCGATATCGCCTGGGGCTTGCTGGTGCTGGCGGGCACCGTCTATGTCGTATGGCGTGTCGTTGCCTACGTGCGGACGGGCGTGACGGGCGCCGAAGTCGGTCACGTGTTCGTCCTCGGTTTCATCACGCTCGCGCGGGTCGTGGTGCTCATCGCGCTGTCCACGCTGATCTGGGTGCCGATCGGCGTCAAGATCGGCCTGAAGCCCGCCATCGCCGAAAAAGTGCAGCCGATCGCGCAGTTCCTCGCGGCATTTCCGGCGAACCTGCTCTTTCCCGTGTTCGTGATCGTCATCGTGCGGTTCCATCTGAACGCCGATATCTGGCTGTCGCCGCTCATCGTGCTCGGGACACAGTGGTATATCCTGTTCAACGTCATTGCGGGCACGACGGCTTATCCGAACGACTATCGTGAAGCGGCGGCGAACTTTCGCATTCGCGGCTGGCAATGGTGGCGTCAGGCGATGTTGCCCGGCATTTTCCCGTATTACGTGACGGGCGCGATTACCGCCTCGGGCGGCGCATGGAACGCGAGCATCGTGTCGGAACTGGTGCAGTGGGGCGACACGAAAGTGGCCGCGCACGGGCTCGGCGCGTACATCGCGCAATACACGGCCGCGGGCGATTTTCCGAAAATCATTCTCGGCATTGCCGTGATGTCGTTGTTCGTGACGTTGTTCAACCGGTTGCTTTGGCGTCCGCTGTATGCCTATGCGGAAGCGAAGCTGCGGCTCGACTGATCGTTTAGTTTGGCCGTCAAGGCGCGCCGTCGCGGCGCGCCGACCGAGTGCTCAATCCAAGAGTGAAGCGCAATGCAAAATCCCAAAGCTGACCTAAGCGCCGCGCCGTTCACCAGCGCGATCGCCGCCGCCGCGCCGCGTCTGGGCGAGGAAGTTCTCAACGTCAAGGACGTGCGCCGCGGCTTCGCGAAGGCGCAGGGCGAGCTGCTCGTGCTCGACGACGTCAACCTCTCGCTGCGCGAAGGCGAGATCGTCGGGCTGCTCGGGCGTTCGGGCTCGGGCAAGTCGACGCTCCTGCGCATCATCGCGGGCCTCATCGAGCCGACCGCGGGCGATGTCACCTATCTCGGCGCGCCGCTGTCCGGCCCCGCCGCGGGCGTGGCGATGGTGTTCCAGACGTTTGCACTGTTTCCTTGGCTGACCGTGCTGCAGAACGTGGAAGCGGGGCTCGAGGCGCTAGGCGTGGCCGCGCGCGAGCGCCGCGAGCGTGCGCTGGCCGCGATCGACCTCATCGGCCTCGACGGCTTCGAAAACGCTTATCCGCGCGAGCTCTCGGGCGGCATGCGCCAGCGCGTGGGCTTCGCGCGCGCGCTCGTGGTCGACCCCACGCTGCTGCTCATGGACGAGCCGTTCTCCGCGCTCGACGTGCTGACCGCCGAGACGCTGCGAACCGACTTGCTCGATCTGTGGACGCAGCGGCGCATGCCGATCAAATCGGTGCTGATCGTCACGCACAACATCGAGGAAGCGGTGTTCATGTGCGATCGCATCCTCGTGCTCTCGTCCAATCCGGGGCGCGTGATTGCCGAGATCAAGGTCCCGTTCGCGCATCCGCGCAACCGGCTCGATCCGGCTTTCCGAAGGCTCGTCGACGAGATCTACGCGAAGATGACGGCGCGCCGGACCGACGAAGCGACGAAGAAGGGTCTCGAGCTCGGCAGTTGGCTGCCGAGCGTGTCGACGAACCTGATGGCCGGTCTCATCGAAACGCTGGCGGCGCCGCCCTACCACGGCCGCGCCGACATGCCGGAAATTGCGCGTTCGCTGCACCTCGAGGTCGACGATCTGTTCCCGATCGCGGAAGTGTTGCAGCACCTCGGCTTTGCCGACGTGCGCGAAGGCGATATTTTCCTCACGCCGCCTGCGCGCGTGTTCGCCGAGTTCGGTACGCAAGAGCGCAAGATGATGTTTGCCGAGCACCTGCTGCGTCACGTGCCGCTGGCGGCGCGGATCAAGAAGGTGCTCAACGAGCGGCCCGGCCATCGCGCGCCGCGCGTGCGCTTCGAGCAGGAGCTCGAAGATTTCCTATCGGACAGTGCGGCCGAAGAGACGCTCGACGCCGTCATCAACTGGGGTCGTTACGGCGAGATCTTCTCGTACAACGACCAGACGGAAATCTTCAGCCTCGAGGACGTGGAGTCCTAAGCGCGCAGACGCCGATTCCCTGGTGCATCGGGCGCATCCGCGCGCCGCACTCGGCCCGCCTACGCGGGCACGCGTGCGGCGCGTTCGTCTTTACGCGTCCGGTGCGGGATTGTCGTCTTCGTCTTCGTATGTGCCGAGGCGGTTGTAGAGCGTCTTCAGGCTCACGCCCAGTGCCTTCGCTGCCCGCCGCTTGTCGCCGCCGCAGTGCTTGAGCGTGCCGAGGATGATCTGCCGCTGCGCCTCGGCGAGCGGTGTGCCGACCCAAATGCTCATCGCATCGCCCTGCGTCACCGCCTTCTTCGAACGCGCGGCAAGACGTGGATGCTCGATCTCGACCGTCTTCTCCGCGAGGATGAATGCCCGATAGACGCTGTTCTTGAGTTCGCGGACGTTGCCGGGCCACGAGTAGGTGCGCAGCGTTTCCTTGGCGCGTTTGCTGAAGACTTTGTTCGTGCCTTCTTGCGCATTGAGCCCGGTCAGAAAATGCTGTGCGAGCAGCTCGCGGTCGCCTTCGCGTTCGCGCAGCGGCGGCGCTCGCAGCGGGAATACCGCGAGCCGGTACATCAAGTCTTCGCGCAGGCCGTTTTCCTTCACGGCCAACATCGGGTCACGATTGGTCGCGGCAATGACGCGCACGTCGCTGCGCAGCAGCTCGGTGCCGCCGACGCGATAGAAGGTACCGGTTTCGAGCGCGCGCAGCAGCTTGACCTGGCGCACCGGCATCATCTCGGTGACTTCGTCGAGGAACAGCGTGCCGCCGTTCGCGTGTTCGAAATAGCCGGCGCGCCCCTGCACGGCGCCCGTGAAGCTGCCGCGCTCATGGCCGAATAGTTCGGCTTCGATGAGGCTGTCGGGAATCGCGCCGCAGTTGACGGCTACGAACGGGCCGTTTTTGCGCGAACTGCGGTCGTGGACCGTGCGAGCGATGAGTTCCTTGCCGGTGCCGGATTCGCCGACGACCAGCACGGTCGCATCGGTGGACGCGACACGCTCGATTTGTTCGTACAGTTCGAGCATCGACGGCGACGAGCCGTAGAGCACGCCGTACGATTCGAGCCCCGCGGCATCGCGCACGAGGCTCTTGGCGAACCGCGTCGCTGCGTCTTGCTCCGGCGCCGCAGGCGGCGTTTCAAGATCGGTAGACTCGGGCATGTGATGACAGTCCAGGTGGCGTGGCCGCCGTGAGAAAGATTGTGCGCCCCTTCCTTCGGCGGCAACGCGCGTGGCTAGTTCAAAATCCAAAGGAGTATTTAACCACGCAAAGCGGTCGCGACGCATCCTTGCGGCCGCTTGCCGTCTGGCACGAAAACTGCGTCTGACAGAATTCCACGGTAAGCGGAACTCGGCACGCTCGGATCGATCGGAAAGACATCCGGCGGCATGGATGTTGAAGTACGCAAAGGGCCGCTTTACCTTGCATTCGTCAATGAACCGAGCAAATGCTAAGGGGGATCACATGGCTCGTCCCAAAATCGGCGTTTTCGGCGCGCTCGTCGCGGTCGGCGGCGTGATCGCGTGGCGCTGGGCGCAAAAGCATCGTGCTTCGCAGGCGCGGCTCGCAGGAGAGTTGAGCCGGTGGGAGGGCGAAGGCGGCACCGTGACGACGTCGGCGGTCACGGCGCCGTCGATGTCGGACAGCAGCGTCGGGCGCGGCGTCGCGACCAACGGCTCAGGCCAAGGCGCTTTCGGGCGTGTCGGCGGTACGCGCGACGCATGGATTTTCCCCCACGGGCATAGCTGACGTCGTTTTTTGCGCTTTTCCGTACCTTCTCGCGCGCTGCGGTGCCACGGTGCCGTCGCCCGGCGGTGCCGGTTTCCACCCGGTGTGCCGAATAGCTCGCCTGCGTCGCCGCATCTAGGCACAATGATGCGATGAGCCGCGCGGGCCGTCGGCGTTCGTGCCGAACGTCGAATCTCGTCCTTTTCCAACCTTTGTTCATCAACGGAACAGCGAACCCAGATGCCACATGTGCTGATAGTCGACGACGACCCCGAAACGCGCGAAGCCCTCGTAGCGATCATCGCCGCCGACGGCTTGACGACGGCAACGGCCGGCGATTTGCGCGAGGCCCGCATTCAGCTCGTGAGACAAACGCCCGATGTCGTGTTCACGGATTTGCAACTGCCGGACGGCAGCGGCGTCGACCTATTCGAGGATCTCGACCCGCGCTCGGGCGTCGAGATCGTCGTCATCACCGGCCATGCAACGGTCGAGTCGGCCGTGACGGCGCTGAAGATGGGTGCCTCCGACTACCTCGTCAAGCCGATCAACATGCAGCGCGTCAAAGCGGTACTCGACCGGTTGCCGCGCGCGGGCGATTTGAAGGCGCAGATCGGCACGCTGCGCGGCGAGCTACGCCGCATGGGCCGCTTCGGTTTGATGCTCGGCAATTCGCAGGCGATGCAATCGGTCTACGACCAAATCGGCCGCGTGGCGCCGACCGCGGCATCCGTGCTGCTGGTCGGCGAGTCCGGCACGGGCAAAGAAGTAGCGGCGCAAACCATTCATGAGTTGAGCTTGCGTCGCAAGCATGCGTTCCTGGCCGTCAATTGCGGCGCCATTTCGCCGAACCTGATCGAATCGGAGATGTTCGGGCATGAGCGCGGGTCGTTCACGGGCGCGGACCGTCAACACAAGGGCTATTTCGAACGCGCGAGCGGCGGCACGATCTTTCTCGATGAAATCACCGAGATGCCCGCCGAATTGCAGGTCAAGTTTCTGCGGGTGCTGGAAACGGGCATGTTCATGCGCGTGGGCACGACCAAGGAAATCGAGACCGATGTGCGCGTCATCGCGGCCACGAACCGCGATCCCGAGGAGGCCGTGCTCGAAGGCAAGCTGCGGCTCGATCTCTATCACCGGCTCAACGTCTTTCCGATCAGCCTGCCGCCGCTGCGCGAGCGCGGCAACGACGTATGGCTGCTCGCGCAAGCGTTTCTCGACGAGCTCAACGAGCGTCACGGTTCACCCAAGCAATTCCCGCCGGCGGTGAAAGACATGATGTTGTCCTATCCGTGGCCGGGCAACGTGCGCGAATTGAAGAACTATGTGCAGCGCGCCTTCATCATGGCCGCGCCCGATGCCGACACCACCGCGGCCGTGCCGCTGCAGATCTCGTTGTCCAAGCCCTCGACGGGCACGGCTGTGACGATTCCGTTCGGCACCTCGCTCGCGTCGGCCGATCGTCAGCTCATTCTCGCGACACTGGAGCAGTGCGGCGGCGTCAAGACGCGCGCCGCGGAGATTCTCGGCATTAGCCTGAAGACGTTGTATAACCGGCTCGTCGAATATGGCGACGAGGCAAGCAAAGCGGCTGCGAGCGAGAGCGATACGGCCGGCGAAGCGGGCGAAGCGACCGCCGGCAATTGAGGCGAGGGGGCCGCGCGCCATGCGCGACCGATCGCGGCGACGGCTTCGTCGCCGCGCAATATCCGCGACGTGGCAGAGGACTTGCTCGTGAGTACACCTAACTTTCATGGTTGCTCAACGAGGTAGTCTCGATGTCCGTATCCCGCAGCGCACCGATTCGTCTGCATACTCCCGAACCCGATCCGCCCGTGCCGCCGCCGAAGGAGCCGCCGATCCCGGGGCCCCTCCCGGAGCGCGATCCGCCGGAGCCTCAGCACCCGCCGATCGGCGATCCGCCGGTCGTGCCGCCGGAGGCGCCGCCGCTGCACCGGCCGCTGCATTGCTGACAAGGCGGCCGCGTCACTGTACCGGTTACAAATCTGACGCAATTGTTACCGCGCGTTCGCTCGATCGGCATCCTAGACTTAAGTCGATATTGCCTTACCTGTCCGGGCATTCGTCTGCTCTTGGAGATCGTTCCATGAGACATCCTGCGTTGCGGCGCTCTGCGCGCCATTCGCTCAAGCGCGAAGCGAAGAACGGTGGCGGTTTTCCCGTTCAATCGCCGTCTTCTCACGATCCGTCGGGACAGAACCGCGCGGCACCCAACACCCCGCCCGACGGCGAGCACAACCAAGGCGGCGCTCGCGCAGAAGGGCTGGATTATCAGCGCGACCTAGGCTCCGAGCAGGACGCCTAAGCGCGGTTTCGGTGAGAAGTGAGCCCAGAGTACGCGAGCGCATGCGCGCGCGGCGAGGGCATACGCATTCGTTTCTTGCATCCCGCATCGCGCGATAGGTTCGCGCGATGCGTTCGCGCGCGCTGTGCCCGTGGATACAACGCGCTACACCCTCGATTGCGCGCTTCCCATCCGTGATACGAATGGCAAACCGAATGGCGAACGCATTCGTTAGATGTTTGAGGCGGCACGCACCTTGCGTGCAGAACGTCTAGCGGCGGCGAGCGTGTTCGTCGCACGAGAATGCCAACCGAAGAGGTGGAGCCGCAATGAGCAGACTTATCGTGGTATCGAACCGCGTCGCGCCGACGCAGGAGGGCCGTCCCGCAGCGGGGGGGCTCGCGATTGGCGTGCTGGACGCCCTGAAGGAAACGGGTGGCGTCTGGTTTGGATGGAGCGGAGAGATCGTCGGCGAGTCGCACGCGCCGTCGATCGAGAAGCAGGGCAAGGTCACGTATGCGACCGTCGGCCTCACGCGACGCGATTATGATCAGTACTACAGAGGATTTTCGAACGCGACCTTATGGCCGACGTTCCACTACCGCACCGATTTATCCCGCTACGACCGGCAAGAGTACGCCGGCTACCTGCGCGTCAATGCGACGTTGGCCAAGCAGTTGAAGGCCATGCTCGAGCCCGACGACATCATCTGGGTTCACGACTATCACCTTTTGCCGTTTGCGCGCGCATTGCGCGACATCGGCGTGGCCAATCCGATCGGCTTCTTCTTGCATATTCCGTTTCCGGTTCCGGAGATGCTGCGTACCGTGCCGCCGCACGAGGAGCTCGTCAAGGCGATGTGCAGCTACGACGTGCTCGGTTTCCAAACGAGCGCCGATCGTCAGTCGTTCGTCGACTACATCGAGCGCGGCGGCTTCGGCACGGCGAGCGACGACGGCATGATCCAAGCATTTGGACGGGTGCTGAAGGTCGGGGCCTATCCGATCGGCATTTATCCCGACGCGATCGCCAACGCGGCCCGGCAGTTCTCCGATCGCAAGCCCGTGGGGACGCTGCGCGATGCGATGCGAGGACGCAAAATCATCATGAGCGTCGACCGGCTCGATTATTCGAAGGGGCTCGTCGAACGCTTCCAGGCATTCGAGCGTTTGTTGCTCGGCGCGCCGCATTGGCACGGGCGCGTCTCACTCGTGCAGATTGCGCCGCCGACACGCTCCGACGTGCAGACGTATCAGCGCATTCGACAGACGCTGGAGGGAGAAGCCGGTCGCATCAATGGGCGCTTTGCGCAACTCGACTGGACGCCGATTCAATACCTGAATCGGAAGTACGAGCGCAATCTGTTGATGGCGCTGTTTCGCCTGTCGCAGGTAGGTTACGTCACCCCTTTGCGCGACGGGATGAATCTCGTTGCCAAGGAGTACGTAGCCTCGCAGGACCCCGAAGATCCCGGCGTGCTCGTGCTGTCGCAGTTCGCCGGCGCGGCCGAGCAGCTGCCCGGCGCGCTAGTCGTCAACCCCTTCGATCTGACGCAAATGGCCGATGCGCTCGAGCGGGCGCTGTCGATGCCGCTCGAGGACCGCAAGGCGAGACACGCCGACATGATGACGCAGTTGCGCGCGGGCGATCTCTCGACGTGGCGCGATGCTTTCCTGGCCGATCTACGCAGTGTCACCACGGCGGCATCGGTGACGCGCACGGCCGTCAAATTGGCCGATATCGCGGCGTGATCGAATAGCTGTCGCCGTCACGTCAGATGAATAGGGCCGGCTCCTGCGCCGGCCTTATTCATTGTGTCGATTTCGATCATCGGGTGGAATTGATTAGGACTGCGGACGATTCGCAGACCTAATCAATTCCAGAAGACTCGGCGCGCGCGCCTACGCTTGACGTCGCAACTGCGCGGGCGGCACCTTGAGCAGATTGCGATACTTGGCAACGGTGCGGCGCGCGACGAGCATGCCCTCCTGCGCGAGCATCTTCGCGAGTGCGACATCCGAGAGCGGATTGCGCACGTCTTCCTGCTCGATCATCTCCTTGATCAGCGCGCGCACAGCGGCGGCCGAGCAGCGCCCGCCCGTTTCGGTGGCAAGCTCGCGCGGGAAGAAGTGACGAAATTCGAAGATGCCGCGGGGCGTCGCCATGTACTTGTTGCTCGAGGCGCGCGAGACGGTCGATTCGTGTAGGCCGAGTTCTTCCGCGAGCTTGCTGAGCACGAGCGGCTTCAGCGCGATTTCGCCGTAGTCGAAGAACGCTTTTTGGTACGAGACGATGCACTGCGCCACGCGTTGGATCGTCGTGAAGCGCTGTTCGGCATTGCGCAGCAGCCAGCGGGCCTCTTGCAACTGTTGCCCGAGCGGCGAGCCGGCGCCGCCCGATTGTGCGAATAGTTCCGCGTAGACGCGGTGAATCCGCGCACGCGGCAGCACGGCAGGATTGATCGAGGCGGCCCAGCGCCCCTTCACGCGGCGCACGATGACATCGGGGATGACGTAGTTGTCGTCGGCCCTTGCGTAGAACTGACCCGGCTTCGGGTCGAGCCGCCGCACGAGCGCGCAAGCCGTGCGCAATTCCTCGGCCGAGCAGCCCAACTGCTTTTGCAGCTCGGCGTGCTCGCGTCGAGCGAGCCGTTCGAGATGGTGCTCGGCGACCGCGTGCGCGGCCGCGCGACCCGGCGTGTCGTCCGGCATCGCTTCGAGCTGCAAGCACAGGCATTCGGACAGCGAGCGAGCGCCGACGCCGGGACGATCGAGCGTTTGCACGAGCCGCAATCCCACGCGCAGTTCTTCTTCGCCGAGCGGCGGATCGGCTTCGAATGCGCTCGCGAGTTCGTCGAGCGATTCGCGCAGATAGCCGTCGTCGTCGAGCGCTTCGATGACGATCTGCGCGGCGGCGCGATCGCGCTCGTTGAGCGGATAAAGATGCAGCAGATTGTGCAGATGCTCATGCATCGTCAGGTGCGCATGCGCCCAGGCGCCGGGGTCGACGTCGTCGGAATCGCCGTTGTTGCGCGAGGCGCCGCGCGCCGTCCAGTCTCCGCCGAAATCGCCGATGGGGTCATCCGCGGGCGCGATGCTGGCCGTGTCGGGACCCGAGATGTTGTCGTACGAATCGACCGGCTCCGAGGTTTGCGGCGCGTCGGCCACGGCGTTGGGCTGCAGCGTCGTGGCATCGCCGTCGTGGGCGGCGTTGGCGGGGGACTCGGCCTCTTCCGCGACGGGGTCGTCGTACTCGAGAAATGGATTGTTATCGAGTGCTTGACGCAGTTCGTGCTGAAACTCGAGCGACGATAACTGCAACAGCCGCACCGATTGTTGCAGGCGAGGCGTGAGCGCCACGTGTTGTTTGCTGCGCAGTTCGAGAATGGGCGGCATAACGAAAGTCCAGTGGAATAGTCCTGGCTTTAAAGCAACGGTCATACCAAGCGTTGCCGCACGGGGCGCAAGACGATTCGGGTGTCGCAGGAAGCGTGCCGCGAGGGGCGGAGTGCGGCAGCTTTTACAGGCGCAGTGCAAAAGCGCGGCGCAGCTTTGCTGCGACTGCGAAGAGCGGGCGCCACGAGGTCGCCATGCGCGATCCGGCCAGGGCGGCACGCGGCTTGCACATCCCGCCATGCGAGTGAAACGCGGGTCGGTATCGCTTCCCGGTTTTGCAAGTCCTGATTCGGCAATTCCTTCCATCTTTGAGCAGGAGAAACGATGAAAGCACTCCCATCACTCAAAATCGCCGCCTTGGTTGCTTCCCTGACGCTTGCCGTGGGCGTAGGCGCCCAAACAATGGGTGCGTCAGACGCCACGACGACGGCTAGCCCCTCCGCACCGTCGGCGAGCTCGGAGTCGCTCGGCCAACACGTTAGCGACGGGACGGTCACGACGAAGGTCAAAGCCGCGCTTCTGGCGGCGAAGGACGTCAAGTCCACCCATGTCCACGTCAAGACCCGCCGCGGCATCGTCTGGCTGACCGGCACCGTGCCGACGAGCGACGAGAAGACGCGCGCAGAGGAAGTCGCCGCCGGCGTCACCGGCGTGCACAAAGTGAAGAACCGCTTGAAGATAAGCGGCTCGGAGTGACGAACGACGCGACGCGCTTCGGCATGACGCCGCGGCGTCGTGCCGCGCGCTACGCCTGCCGCTGCGTGAACTCCGCGAGCGGCACGGGCGGCACGGTCGGATCGAAGTCGGCCCAGCGGCCTTGCTGCCAGCGGCCCGTCGCCCGTTCGACCGCGAGCGCGCCCGCGCCGTCGAGCACTTGGGCGGCCTGCACTCGATTGTCGGGTGAGACGTGCACGGCAACGAGCACACCCGAATCGCGCGTCTCGTGATGGACCGCGTGACGAACGGCTTCGCTCGTCTGCTGTGCATCGTTCAGGCGGCCCTGCACGAGCGCACCGAGCATGGCGCCGGCGTAAGCGCCCACTCCGGCTGCCGTCACCGCCGCGATGACCGATGCCGTGAGCGGCGCGCAAATGGCGACGGCGACGACGGCACCCGCGACGGCGCCGATGCTCGCGCCGCGGCCTGGATGGGCCGGCGGACGCACTGCATGGGCGATGACGTGGAGGCTGTCGGCGGCGGCGTGCGCGTGTTGTCCGCGCGGATTGACGAAGAACAGACTCACGTCTTCCTCGAGAAAGCCTTGCGTGAACAACTGCTGGGCGGCGGACTCGGCCGCGGCGAACGTGGTGAAACGTCCAGCGACGATGAGCGACATGGCGGCTCCTTGACGGCGTTGCGTAGCGCATGCCGTATGAGAGAAGCGAACGAACCGGGCGCGGACGGCCACGACGCGCGCCGCGGGCCACTTCATTGGACACCGGTTCGCAGCGCAAGTGCGGCCGTTGCGGGTTTGTCCTGGGGAGCCGATGCGAGTTGGATCATGCCGGATCGCGCCGGCGCGTGACACGCCGCTTGCGTTAGGCGGAGACGGTGGAATGCGACGTGCGCAGGCGCATCAGGCTGACGAGCGACGCGAGCCCGGCCACGGCCGCCGCGACGGCGAGCGCGATCGACGGTCCGCGCTCCGGCGCCACGCCGAAGATCAGCGCGACGAGCGCCGCGCCCACCGTCTGACCGGTGAGCCGCGCGGTGCCGAGCATGCCGCTGGCGCCGCCGCTGCGATCGCGCGGGGCGGACGACAACATTTGCCGGTTGTTGGGCGACTGAAAAATACCGAAGCCGGCGCCGCACAGCGCCATGCGCCAAGTAATGGCGAGCGGGCTCGGATGGGCGCCGATCGTCGCGAGCAGCACGAGCCCGATCGTTAGCGCGAGGAGCCCGAGGCCGCCGAGCATTCCGGCCGAATACCGATCCGACAGCACGCCCGCGAGCGGCGCGGCGAAGATGATCGCGAACGGCCACGGCGTAATCAACAGTCCCGTCTGCACTTGGTTGAAGCCGAACACGTTTTGAAACAGGAACGGCAGCGACACGTAGGCCAGCATCTGCGCGCAAAACGAGCAGACCGACGTCGCGATCGACAGCGCGAAAACGGGAATCTTCAGCAAATCGATCGGCAGGAGCGGCGCGGGGCGCGTCAATTGCCGACGCACGAACAAGTAACCGACGACCACGAAGCCGAGCGCTTGAGCGATCAGCCAGAGCGCATCCTCGCTGTGGCCGAGCCCGTCGATCGTAAAAATCAGCAGCCCGAACACGATCGCGTTCATGATCGCGCTCAGGTAATCGTACGGCGTCTCGTGCCCGGGATTGATCGGCAGCGCGCGCAGGGCGGCGGCGACGGCGATGACGCCGATCGGTACGTTGATCGCGAACAGCCAGGGCCATGAGGCGACCGACAGCACGGCCGAGGCGACGGTCGGCCCGACGGCGGAGGAGATTGCCACGACCATCGCATTGATCGCGACGCCCCGGCCGAGCATATTGGCCGGATAGATCGTGCGTACCAGCGCCGTGTTGACGCTCATGATGCCGGCCGCGCCGAACCCTTGCACCACCCGCACGAGCGCAAGCTCGGGCAGCGAGTTGGCGAGCGCGCAGCCGAGCGAGGCAACGGTGAACAAGGCGAGGCCGGGAATATAGACGCGCCGATAGCCGATGCGATCGCCGAGCGAGGCCAGCGGCAATAGCGAAATCGTGACGGACAGTTGGTAGGCGTTGACGACCCAGATCGAGGAGGCGGCGCTGGCGTGCAGATCGCGCGCGATCGTGGGAAGGGCGACGTTGGCGATGGCGCCGTCGAGCACGGCGAGCGTGATGCCCAGCGCGATGACGACGATCGCCCAGTAACGCTGGGGAACGGGAATGCCTGAATCTGCTTCCATGGGGCGAGAAACTCGGGTAGCGGGCGGCGGGGGACGTACCCTCGCATTCTAAGCGCGCAACCCGTCGATGCGCTTGCTCGCGCATCATCGCGGCGGCGGGCGGCTTCGGTTGCGTCCGCAACCATCATGCCCGCGCGTCGCGCCGGCGCGGAGTCACTTCAGCTCGTAAAGGCCTGTGTAAGTGGTCGAGTCGAGCTCGTTCAGGTGCGTCATGAAGCGGGCGACCGCGTTCGTCGTTTCGGACATGATCGGAAGATGATCGACCGTCAACGCATGCAGCCGGAAGATGTACCGATGGGGTTTGTCGCCGCGCGGCGGCGCCGCACCGCCGAAGCCCTGCGTGCCGTAGTCGTTGCGCACTTGGATCGCGCCGGCGGGCAGCAGGCTGCCGTCGGCCTTGCCGGCGCCGAGCGGCAACGAACGGGTGTCGACGGGAATGTTGACGACGACCCAGTGCCAAAAACCGCTGCCGGTCGGGGCATCGGGATCGTAGACGGTCAGCGCGAGGCTCTTGGTCTCTTCGGGCGGCGCTTCCCATTGAAGCGCGGGCGACAGATTACCGCCTTCGCCGTCGACGCCGAACGCCTTGTCGTTGCACTCCTGAGCCTTCGGCATGAAGCCGTTGCTCGGAAAGTCGTCTGACCAGATTCTGAACTCAGCCATCGGATGCCTCCTTTTTCTTAACGGGGTGGGCGGTGCAGCGCGATGTGCCACCGGGCGGCTGCGGCTTGCGTGCCGAGTGTATCACCGCGCTCGCGCGCCCATCGGCTCGATCGAGGCGCGCCGCCGCGCAAGGCAGTTACCGGCGATACCGGTATGCGCGCGCAACTGTTTGTGCCGGCGCCGGGCCGCTACGATGGCGCTCTCATCGATCAAGTAAAACCGAACGGGGGTGTCATGAAGCGTTTTCATATTGCGCTGGCCGTCGCCGATCTCGAGGCGTCCATCGTCGATTACAGCGAGCGGCTCGGCCAGCCGCCGACGGCCGTCGTTGCAGGCAAGTATGCGATGTGGCGGACCGACTTGCTCAATTTTTCGATCAACGAAGCGCCCGAATGCTCCGGGCAATTGCGCCACGTGGGGTTCGAGGACGATAGCGCGACCGGCTACAGCAGCACGTGCGACGTCAACGGCATCGAGTGGGAACTGTTCTCGACGAAGGAGCAGGACGAGCGGATCGTTGCGGCGTACGGTGCGGCTGTCTATGGCGGCACGGTGGGGCCGCGGGCCTGAATCGACGGGCGAGTGCCGTCGCCGCTGCGTTTTGCAGTTGCAATGACGCCCGCCACGCCCGGCTCGGTGCGCGGCGGGTGAATTCCGGCGAGCCTCAGCCGCGATCGTTCAGCTTGCGCAGCCGCCAGATCAAGCTCGACGTATCGAGGCGATTGCCGCCGAGCGTCTGCACGTCGCCGTAGAACTGATCGACGAGCGCCGTGACCGGCAGCGATGCGCCGTTGCGCTTCGCTTCATCGAAGCAGAAGCCAAGATCCTTGCGCATCAAATCGACGGCAAAGCCGAAGTCGAACTTGCCCGCGATCATCGTTTTGCCGCGATTGTCCATCTGCCAGCTCGCGGCGGCGCCTTTGCCGATCACCTCGAGCACGCGCGTCATGTCGAGCCCGGCGCGCTCGCCGAAGCAGATCGCTTCCGATAGGCCCTGTATGAGGCCCGCGATGCAGATCTGATTGACCATCTTCGTCAACTGGCCGGCGCCGGCCGGTCCCAAGTGCGTGACGGCGACCGCGTAGTGCGCAAGGACGGTGGCCGCGCGCGCGAACGCTTGCGCATCGTCGCTGCCGCACATGATCGTCAGCTTGCCATTTTGCGCGCCGGCCTGGCCGCCCGAGACCGGAGCGTCGATGAACGCGATGCCGTGTGCACCGGCTGCTTGCGAAAGCTCGCGCGCGACGTCGGCCGACGCGGTCGTGTGATCGGCGAACAGCGCACCGCTCGCCATGCCGGCGAAGGCGCCATGCTCGCCGAGCGTCACGCTGCGCAGATCGTCATCGTTGCCGACACAGGCGAGCACGAGCTCGGCGCCTTGGGCGGCTTCGCGCGGTGTGCGCGCGGCGTGGCCGCCGTATTCGGCAACCCACTGCTCGGCTTTCTGATACGTGCGGTTGTAGACGGTGACGTCGTATCCGGCTTTGGCCAGGTGGCCGGCCATCGGATAGCCCATGACGCCGAGGCCGATGAAGGCGACGCGACGAATGGGGCTTGGGCTGGTGACAGAGGAAGTCGAGAAAGTCGGCTCGCTCACGGCGGCTCCTTTTCGGGGGTTTCAGTGGGGGTGGGCGCCCCAATTATCGCAGCGATGCGGATTGGCGGCTCGCACGTCGACGGCGTGCGTTTTGGCGACGCGCCGTGCGGCGGCGCACAGTGGGGGACGTGTGTGGTACGCCTAGAATGGAGCTATCTGTGAACGATCACGGAGGCCATCGTGTTCGATTCGTCGACCGGATTCGTGTTGTGGCTGGTGTTATTCGCGTGCGCCGCACTCGCGGTATCGACGCGCTACCGCACCGACCATCCCCTCGCCGATCTGATGCACTGGGTGCAAGCCCGTCATTGGCTCGATCGGCTTCATCATCGGCATTAGTCGGCCGATTTCCTATCGCGTGGCGTCCGGCAACTGCCGTGCGCTCGCCTCTTTGTGTCGACGCGCCTGGCGTTAGCCTTCTAGATCGAGATTGCCGAGCAAAACGAAGGGCTCGGCCTGCGAGCGTGTGGACAAATCGAAATTGCGCGCGGCTTGCCACGCGCCGAGCTTACGCGGCAACGCTTCGAGGTAATGAGCAAATCGCTGCGGGCCGCCGTGCTCCATCAGCGAGGCGATTTCATACTCGTCCCACGTCATATGTAGATTGAGCGGATGCCGGGCGCCGCGCATGCGCTCGGTAATGGGTGCGGAGACCCTGAGCGTCGTCGGGCGACCGGGGCCGCCGTACGGATCGAGTCGCACGTTGGCCTGAGGGCCGAGGACGTCTCGGATCGCTTGCGCTATGCGAGGCGCGAACTCTGCATCGAATCGGTGAGCTATCGTCGGGTTCATGAGGCGCTTTCGTGATCAGGCGATGCTAGCACGGCGGACGGCTCTGTCCGGTTTTTCGGGCTAGACGTGTTGTGGGTGCGGTCGTCGGTCACAAAGCGTATCAAAGTTGGTACGATCGGATGACTCTCAAGCACGAGAATGCGGCGAGTTCACGATTTGGCGGTTGGAGCGCAAAGAAGGAGTCGCACCATGGCGAACAAGCATGTCGGAGGCAGCTTCGACCCATTCCTCGCCGAGGAAGGTCGGCTCGAGGAAACCACGGCCCTGGCCATGAAGCGGATCATCGCATGGCAGATCGAACAGGAAATGAAGGCGCAAAAGCTGTCGAAGACAGCCATGGCCGAACGCATGCATACGAGCCGTGCTGCCCTTAATCGGCTGCTCGATACGGAAGACACGAGCCTCACGCTGACGACCTTGGCGAGCGCGCTAGCCGCTCTGGACAAGCGGATGGAGTTCAAGATCGCGGCTTGACGACACCGTGCTTGCTGTATTTCGGTTTTCGGAGCATGAACGCCAATGCCCGAGACCTGTGCCCGACATTTGCTGGCGGAGGCTGCTGCGGTAAATATTCGGAGCCCGCTTATGATCGATGGCAAGAACGCGCAGGTGCCAAAAGCGAAAGCCATCCGACACGAAGCGCGGATGCAGGCGGCCGACACGCTGATTGCGCTCGTGAAGAGCCTGCCATTCTGGGATCGCCTTGTCGAGGGCGGGCTGATGGCGCTGCAAGCCGTCAGCAGTGCGTGCCTCGCTTATGGCATTGCCAGCGCGTTACGCACGAAGCAACCCTTTTGGGCGGCAATTACTGCGATCGCTGTCACGCAGCATAGCTATTCGGATACGCGCAACCTCTCGCGCGACCAATTCATCGGAGCGATGGCCGGTGGGCTGTTCGGCTTTGTCGGTGCCTCACTCGGCGCCGGGGCGCATGAGATCTTGGGTTATGCGACGACGATCGCCGCCGTCATCATCGTCTGCTGGTGTCTGAACGCGGGCAGCGCCGCGCGCCTCGGTGCGATCACTGCGACGATCGTGCTGCTGGTGCCGATGCAAGGGCCGCTGTGGGATGTGCCGTTGTTTCGGCTCTTGCAAGTGGTGCTCGGTACGACGTCTACGCTCGTGGTGAGCTGGGTTTTTGCGGAGGTTGGTCGGAGGGTGGGGCGGCGATAGAGGCGAGCGGGCTGCCGTTTGCGATGCGGCATGACGGTTTTATTGGTAGTTTCCAAAGGCGAAGTAGGCCTCAGTGCGCAGGCACCGACACGGCAGAAGCCCCGGCATCAAGCGCTATTTGAGTCTGGCGTCGCCCTATTTTCGCCGTTGATGCAACTGTTCCTGATGCATCATGCCGAACTCTTCGATTTCTCGTCGCCTCAGCGTACGACATACGGGATGGACGTTCGAGCGGGTGCGGGGTTGAAGTGATGAAAGCATGGCTATCGATCGTGGTCTGTTGCTGCTTTGCGCGCTTGAGTTTGTCGGCGGCGGCAGGGCTATTCGGGCTGAATGTGGCACGACTTGACCAACGACATGTCCCAACGAATGACAGCAACGTGATAAAATTGACGTCATTGCAGTCGTGTGTGGAGATTTGATGATGGCGGTTCTGACTGTACGCAATGTGCCGGACGAGGTTCATCGTGCGCTGAGGCTCCGTGCTGCGCAGCACGGGCATAGCACCGAGGCCGAGATCCGGGACATTCTCTCAAGCGCGGTGAAGCCGGAAAAACGTATCCGTTTGGGGGACGCTTTGGCGGCGCTAGGGCGCAAGGTTGGCCTAACGAATGAGGACTTGGCGGTCTTCGACCACCCACAGGACAAGACATCGGCTGAGCCGATGAGGTTTGAATGATCGTTCTGGATACCAACGTGGTTTCCGAAGCGATGAAGCCGGCGCCGGACGCAGCGGTTCGGGCGTGGCTCAATGAGCAAACCGCTGAAACCCTGTACTTGTCGAGCGTGACGTTGGCCGAGTTGCTGTTTGGTATCGCGGCGCTGCCGACCGGTAAGCGTAAGAGCCTCCTGCCCCATGCACTCGATGGCTTACTCGGACTATTCGAGGGACGCGTGCTGCCGTTTGATGTCGACGCCGCACGGCACTATGCCGAACTGGCTGCAACGGCAAGAAACGGCGGTCGCGGCTTTCCGACGCCGGACGGCTATATCGCGGCCATTGCGGCTTCGCGGGGATTCATAGTCGCGTCCCGCGATACCTCGCCCTACGAAGCGGGCGGGATCCAGGTTCTCAACCCGTGGATTTCAAGAACGTGAAGCCGATGTGGTCGCTTCAGGGCTGAGTGGCTGACGTCGCCTGGGCCTGTCGCTACTGCTGGAACGGACGATTTGACACAATTCTGTCACGGCGGTCGCTCAAATCACCGCACCATTGATTCCTGGCAGAATTTATACCAATACCGATGACAGGGCGAGAATTGGCGTGGGAAAAATAGCCTCAAAACAACCTAAGCTTCAACAGAGTCCGTTAGGGAACCTCTGAACAGGTTCTGCTGATGCGTTGCCGATCGGCCGGAAGGGCCGATTTTTTTGGGGTGGGTCTGAAATACGCCCGATTTCCCGCTGATCCCGTGGCTTTTCGCCCCGGTGTGCGCCCGCTGGGCGTGCAGCGGACGCATCTTCCCCGCTTACGTCAGCATCGCTCGCCTCGCCAGATAGAGATTGGTCAGCCCGATCAAGGTGAACACTTGGGCCGCGTTCTTCGCCAGTCCCTTGTAGCGCACCTTGCTATAGCCGAATTGCCGCTTGATAACGCGAAACACATGCTCGACTCGGCTGCGAATCGACGACATCTTCCGGTTGAACCGCTTGTTCGCCCCGGACAGCTTGTGCTGCGCGCTCGCTTTGAGCGACACGCCCCAGAACACGCCTGCCTGACGCGCCGCGCGCTTGATGCGATTATCGACGTAGCCTTTGTCGCCGAATACGGCCCGGTCGTCTTCGCGCAGCAGTTTGGGCAACTGGCTCACATCCGGCGCGTTGGCCGGCGTCACCGAGACCGTATGGACCAGTCCGCTGTCCACGTCTGCTCCCACATGAATCTTCATGCCGAAGAACCAGTTGTTGCCCTTTTTCGTCTGGTGCATCTGGGGATCGCGTTGCTTGCTCTCGTTCTTGGTCGACGGCGGTGCATGAATGATCGTCGCATCGACCATCGTGCCGCCCTTGAGCAGCAGGCCCTTGCCCTCCAGCACCTCGTTGATCGTGTTCATGATCGCTGCCATCAACCGGTGCTGCTCCAGCAGGCGCCGAAACTTCAGGATCGTCGTTTCGTCCGGCATCGACTCGTCGAACAGGTCCAGCTTCGCGAACGCCCGCATGCACGGCACGTCATAGAGCGTGTCTTCCATGCCCGGATCGGACAAGTTGAACCATTGCTGCATGAAGTAAATGCGCAGCATCGTTTCCAAGCCGCGCGGCCGGCGACCTCGGCCCGCTTTCGGGTAGTGCGGTTCGATCAATGCAATCAGCTTCGCCCACGGCACCACCTGCTCCATCTCTTCGAGGAACCGCTCGCGCTTGGTCCTGCGTTTCTTGCCCGTCTCGGCCAGCGTTGCAAAGCTGATCTGCTTCATCGTCCTTCTTGTTCTTGGTTCGTTCGTGTCGGCGAGCATCTTACCCACAAGCCCCCGGGTCGTCACTTGATCAGAGGTTCCTTAGCTTCGATGCTTCCTTCGATCATCTGCGGTATCGCGCATAGGTGGCTGACCAGGCAGAGGTCGGGTCGCGCTGACGAATGCTCGTCAAATTTTATAGCCTCCGCGAGCTTCGGTGATTATTTGCGCAGATTAAAATAATTTGAGGTAGACCGCGCGCTAATAAGCTCTGCTGCATAGGATCAAGAAGATCTACAACCCTGGATCAAAAACATCATGAACTTGCAGGCGCATATCCCAACATCGCTTTGGGAAGCAATTGCCAGCGCATACGGAGCAAAGAATTTTTCGCACGCCATTCCTGATGCTACATTCCATCTGAGTTCAATACTTCGAGAGCGGGCGGGTGTAGATGGAGATGGGGCAACGCTTGTCGGTCAGGCCTTGGGCGGCGAGACGCCGAAGTTGAGAGTCAACGCTTTAGAAACAGAAAATGAGAGAAATACTCAACGTGGTATTGAGCAAATTCTCAGAGGAATATACCTTGGTATACGCAATCCAAGAAGTCACGACTCGATGGTAGATACGCAGGAGGTGGCTGATTCAATAATTATTTCATAGGTTACCTTGCTACGGTGCTCAACGCGTCCAAATTGGCCTTTACTGTTGAATCGTTCTTTAATGGAATTTCGGACGAGCACTTTGTCAGTTCAGGGAGATACGCGGAACTCTTTACTGCGGAAATCCCTGCCTTGCGGAAGGGGGAGATGCTGGTCGCCCTGTACCGGCGCCGCAAAGAGTTTGACCTAAGAAAGCTTCGAAATGTTGTCATTGCTTTGCTGAACGGGCTAACGCCCAACCAACTGGCTGGCTACCTCTCAGTGGTATCAGAGGATTTGAAAACTGTTACGAAGGAGGCGGAGATTCGCAGTGCCTTGCAGATGATTAAGCCTACTCTTTGGAATTCGCTTTATGAATTGCCAAGACCAAGAATCGAAAATAAATTGATAGACAGCATCAAAGAAGGGGCGATTACAGGGGTAGATGGCATTTCTGGGGCATTGGGGACTTGGGTAAATTCATTTCTCGAGTATTTTGTGCTGCGACGCGAAGCTGCTGCAGCTCTGATGTCGTTGTTTTGATCATCTGCGGAAAAATCTCATTACGCTGCGAAGTATTTTGTGGCGTATTTGCCGAAAATTATTGTTGATGCTGATCAAATCGATGACTGTGTGTTGGCAATTTGTGCCTGTGTCGATTCTGATGAATATAACGTGCGAGCGGCGTTGATTGAGAGAATTTCCGGATTCCCCGAAAATTGGCAAAAGAAATTGGCCGAAGAATTGGTGGAAAAAGCAGATCCGGACAACCCCGCTGTCGTACTTTATGATGGAACCCCGTTTCTGTCAGCACCGCCAAAAGATGAATGGACTGATGATATTCCATTTTAAATTTCGAAGTGAGGCTCGCGAGTGGTATCTTTGGAAAGAAAGGTCGTTTTCATCGAAACACGATCCGTATAATATTGGTATTTAATATATGTTCGTGATCTCAAGAGTCAAGTGCGGCGGTTAGTTAATCGATTTTTTCAATTCCTTGGCCATCGCTTTTTCAGGGGTGTCCCAGTCCAGCGCCCGACGAGGCTGACCATTGAGCAGTTTGGCGATGTCGTTGAACTGGATCTGCGTGACGGTGGGAATCCCCATATCGTTATACACATCTCTTGCCCCCTATAAGAATCAATGGGTTACGACGATGGGCTGGCGCTGCCTGTGCACTGCTCCGAGCGGGCGTCAAATCCTCGAAGTCCTTGTATCAAGGGCTTCCGGGCAGTATGCTCAAAAACTAGGCAAAAGATGTGTATAACGCAATGGGAAGTCCCCCGCGAGGCCAAGCCCGGCGGGGGTTCTTTTGAAACCTGGCGCAACTTTGACGTGTCTCTGGTCCCCGACAGAATTCACATTATCGTCGGCTAGCCTTATCAGTAATTGCTCTGGTGCTCAGGCACGCTTCCTGATACCCCCAAAAATACCCCCGCACTCGCCTTGCTGCCACCTTTTCAGGGCAAAAGAATCGGCGGCCGTCACGGGCCGCGCCATCATAGAGACAGGCGTGTATTCTTTTGGCGAACAACAACCCGAAAGGTGGCAAGCAATGATCCTGAATGGCTGGCGGCGACTTTTCCTGCTTGTGTGCTTTCTCTGGCTCTTCCCGGCTTCGATAGTCGTCTGGCTGATGAAGCCCGGCGCATCGGTACCGGTCGAAAACGTCCAGTTCGATACATTGCGACCCTATTACAAGGGCGTTATGCCAAAGCCGCCGGCATCGCAGCAGTCTCCCTCAACTTCTGCGAGCGCAGGGACCTCTAATGTCGTTCCAGACGATGACTTGCCGACACGCAAAGTCGGAGGCAACAATCCGTTCGATCAATTTGATTCGGTTGCTTCTGGTCCGTCGTCCGTCAAGCTAGCGACGGACTCGACTAAGCAACCGTGGATCAACGATCCGATTGTGCTGAATATGCCTGACGGAAAGGAGATTGATATGCCGCCCGGCTATTCCGAAGCCGCCACCGTAGAGGCCTACAAGGCGTTTCGGAAGACTGAGGCAGAAACGATCAGCCGGGCTGAGACAGAGAGCACGGTTCACGCGGGCGAAGTGTTTGCGGGCCTCTACACGGCTCCTCTGGCCTTTCTGTACGTCCTCGGCTCGATGGTTGCCTGGGTCATACGCGGGTTCAGAAGCCGAAATGGATGAAGGGGTGAGCACCCTTACCGAATTCCTGATCATCCTCACCCTCATTTTGTGTTCGGTGATCTTCGTTCCGTGGCCGTGGGGACTTTTCCTCGCGGCCATCATCGGCCTCAACGCTTGGTTTGGACGTTGAGAACCGAAGGCTCAAGCGCATAGGGGGCATTTGACAAATGAAACGCGACGACCACTCACTCTGGGACGACATCAAGTTCGGTCTCGGCTTCCCGCTGGCGATTCTTGCCATGCTCAGTTGCTTCATCCTCTTCTTCGTTTCAATCGGCAAGTCAATCACGTCGGGAGATAAAAGCATTTTCTGGGTGTTCGTCTCCGGTGTTGCTGGTGGCGTCATTGGCCACCTCATTGACCGGATCCGACGCCTAGAAAAGCGCGTAGACCAACTCCAGAAGAGACTGGATTCGGCTGAATGATCGAAATGAATTTGGCCCGACAGCCTGAAACTTTCCCGGCGACTTGTTTTTTTGTGCCGCAGGGGCGCCGCCTGCTACTGCTACTTTCCGCCTTTTTTGGCCGGAAAATATTGTCGTTGTCGTTGACTTTCTGCACTAAGGAACCTCTGATCAAGTGACGACCCGGGGGCTTGTGGGTAAGATGCTCGCCGACACGAACGAACCAAGAACAAGAAGGACGATGAAGCAGATCAGCTTTGCAACGCTGGCCGAGACGGGCAAGAAACGCAGGACCAAGCGCGAGCGGTTCCTCGAAGAGATGGAGCAGGTGGTGCCGTGGGCGAAGCTGATTGCATTGATCGAACCGCACTACCCGAAAGCGGGCCGAGGTCGCCGGCCGCGCGGCTTGGAAACGATGCTGCGCATTTACTTCATGCAGCAATGGTTCAACTTGTCCGATCCGGGCATGGAAGACACGCTCTATGACGTGCCGTGCATGCGGGCGTTCGCGAAGCTGGACCTGTTCGACGAGTCGATGCCGGACGAAACGACGATCCTGAAGTTTCGGCGCCTGCTGGAGCAGCACCGGTTGATGGCAGCGATCATGAACACGATCAACGAGGTGCTGGAGGGCAAGGGCCTGCTGCTCAAGGGCGGCACGATGGTCGATGCGACGATCATTCATGCACCGCCGTCGACCAAGAACGAGAGCAAGCAACGCGATCCCCAGATGCACCAGACGAAAAAGGGCAACAACTGGTTCTTCGGCATGAAGATTCATGTGGGAGCAGACGTGGACAGCGGACTGGTCCATACGGTCTCGGTGACGCCGGCCAACGCGCCGGATGTGAGCCAGTTGCCCAAACTGCTGCGCGAAGACGACCGGGCCGTATTCGGCGACAAAGGCTACGTCGATAATCGCATCAAGCGCGCGGCGCGTCAGGCAGGCGTGTTCTGGGGCGTGTCGCTCAAAGCGAGCGCGCAGCACAAGCTGTCCGGGGCGAACAAGCGGTTCAACCGGAAGATGTCGTCGATTCGCAGCCGAGTCGAGCATGTGTTTCGCGTTATCAAGCGGCAATTCGGCTATAGCAAGGTGCGCTACAAGGGACTGGCGAAGAACGCGGCCCAAGTGTTCACCTTGATCGGGCTGACCAATCTCTATCTGGCGAGGCGAGCGATGCTGACGTAAGCGGGGAAGATGCGTCCGCTGCACGCCCAGCGGGCGCACACCGGGGCGAAAAGCCACGGGATCAGCGGGAAATCGGGCGTATTTCAGACCCACCCCAAAAAAATCGGCCCTTCCGGCCGATCGGCAACGCATCAGCAGAACCTGTTCAGAGGTTCCCTAACCGCCGCGCTAACCGGTTTCCAAAACCCCCGAAACCCTGGCAACCATCGCGGTAACCATACCGTATCGCCGTTACCGATTCCGCAACAATTCGATATTGGGCCGATTTCGCCGTTCGGACTTATCTGCGAGGAAATCCGTTCCGAAACTCGCGGCAGGTCGGACCCGCAATCCTTGCGCCACAAGGCTCGCAGGCAATGCGACCATTTTGAAATGTGCGAAGAAATTGCGGAATTATTTCGGCTTTATGCTGGCGTGTGCGCTTGCTCCTGAAATTCTACGCGCCGGCCTTAACATTTCTGAATAAAACCTAGCATTTCTCAACAGTGCGTCGCGACACCTTTCCTTTTTTTGGATTGCCGTCCGTAACTTTTACCGAACAGCACGCGCCGCCGTAAGCCGCCCGGTGAAGTGGTGCAGGTCAGGCATCAGGGCCGACAGCGGCCCGCGCACAGCAGCGGTAAGCACCTCGTCACGATACGCCCAAGGCCAGCACTCCAAATCCGCTAATGCTTCGATCATGCCGACCAGTTCCGCACGCATCCGCCGCGCGTCATCTGGAGACAGGTATGGCCCCCACGGCAGATACAGGCCGCCGTCCGCAGATTGCAAGGCTCCGATGCAATCGGCGGGGATGCTCGCCGGGTCGTTCGCGGCTTCGCGATTTTTGGACTTTGCGACAGCGACAGTTGTGACACTTGCGACAGTTAGCTTGTTTCTCGCCTCATGTGTCGCAGGTGTCGCAGTCGCAACCTTCCGTTTCCGGTTTCGATAGATCAGATCCTCAAGGCTCATTTCGTGCCTCCGGTTGCAAGCAATGCAGGGTTGACGTGAATCACGATTTGCTTACCGATCCGCTCAACACGCAGGCGGTCCATATCCTCCAGCGTTCGCAATGCCGCGCTCAAAGGGTCCGGTCTGCGCAATGGTCCGAGCCGTTGAGCGTTGCGTTTGCTAACCGTCTGCGTGTGCTCTGTCCGGCAATGGTCGATCAGCCATGCATCGAGCCGTGCGGCGTCTGCCAGGTCGTCGGGTAGCGCAAGCTCGCTAAAGAACCGCTTCGACTCGCTCAAGTGCCATGCAACGATGCTCGCTGCACTTTCGAACGACTCCACAGCGACCGGCCCGGTAGCGCCGCTGAATACGTGGAACAGCGCCGCCAGCCGCGCCGCGTTGTCTGCGGACTTGCTCGCCACGTCGCGAACGTCATGTAGGTCTCCACCGGCCCGTAGCTGGGCTTCTACGGCATCGTGAAACCCGATCCATGCGGCTTTTGCTTCAGGAGATAGCGTGAGCATCAGCGGCGCGAGATTGCCGCTGTCATCCATCGGCACAGGCTGGCTCAGAATCTCCGCGATGCGCTGATTGAACGTTGCCATGTGCGGCCAGTGCTCCGGCGCTTCGCGGAACGGTCGATAGCCTTGCGTCGATTCGGGCCACGCCATAAGGAACCGGGCAAGAAAGCCCGTCCCGCGCGCCAGCGTCCCGGACTTGTCAAAGAAGCTGCGGATGGTGGCCTCCTGCACCTGCAATGCGACCGTCAGGCGTGCCCCGCGAACCGCGAATGATTCGGACGTGCGCCGGTCAATCTGTAGCATGTTGCCGTCCCAAAGCTGATTGAGCGTCGCCAGATTGCGCATCACGCTATCGGAACCCATGCCGTGCGATCCGAACACGATCCCGGCCTCGGCGGAAACCACGCCACCCGACGGCCATTGCTTGCCAAGCGAGAAAGCGAGCGCTTCCGGCGTCACGTCCGCATAGATCAGGCGTGGAACCTTCGGCGGCTCCGGTTTATCATGCTCCAGATCGCGTAGCTCGGATTCCAGCCCTGTCGTTGGCTTGCGCGCCTTCGCTTCGCCCTTGATTTTCTCCTTCAGGCCGTTGTACTTCGCCTCCCATGCGGCCATGTCTGCCTGGTGGTCTTTCTGGACTGGCTTGTATGCCTCCGCCTGCTCGGCTTCGTAATCGCGAATCGCCCGCGTAAAGAATCCGTCGCACGTCGATTTGCGCTCGCCGCTGTCCGCGATGGTCAGCATGAAAAGCCCGACAGGCCCGGTCAGGCGTTCGGCACGCTTCACGTCGGCGTGCGCCTGAATCGCCAGAGACAGCGCCGCAATTGCCGACGACGCCACCAGAGGCAAGGGAGCCTGCACAAACCCGCATACCTCATCCACGGCGGCGCGGATGCAGGGTGGCAGGCTTTCTACTGGGTATTCCAGCGGCTCGGTCGTCTCGGTCAGCGGTTGGGGATCAGGCCACCCATCAGACGGCCCGTTATCCGCTTGCCCGACCTTCGGCAATGCCAGCACATCATCAGCGGTCGGCATCCGGTCGTGCGTGGCTTTGAACTGCTCCAGCCAGTCCATAACGTCGCCTTTTTCGGGCAAGGCCATAGCAGCCACGTCCAGCCGCTCCAGCGTGCATCCGATCGCCTCCAGCTTAGCCGTCGCCTCGTCGGCATACTTCGCGCCGGGTGCGTCATGATCCGGCCAAACCAGCACGCGACGGCCCGCCAGCGGTTGCCAGTCAGCAGCGCCAGCGCTCGATGCCGCGCCCGACGTGACGCCAACGAAACGGCCGGCCCCGATCTTCGTGAGCGCCTCTGCCTTCTGCTCGCCCTCCGTGAGGACTACGGAAGCCTCAGAAAACGCCGAAACATCGCGCAGGCCATACAGCAGCTTTCCGCCCGGTTGCGACGGCTCGCCGTGCGTCCAGCGGGTGCCGTCATGCCAGAATGGGCGAATCAGCTTGTCCCGGCCCTTGTCTTTCGTCGCGTCAGTCTTGTGCATCCGTACCCGGGCGTAGATCACAGCGCCATCAGCGGAGCGGTACAGGTGCAGCCCGACCGGCGCAAAGCCTTCCTTGATCTTGAACGCGAACAGTTCGCGCGCCGCCTTCCGGTAATCGTCATCCGTCAAAGTGCGTTCCTCGATTGCCGTATTCATCGGCCCTCCCATGCGCCAAAATCGCGCGCCGCCTGGGTGAAGGTCAGGCCACGTGCACGGCGGTAGAGCTCGAGTGCATCGCCGCCGGCCTCGCCGCAAGCGAAGCAACGCCAGTTTCCGCGCTCAAGGTGAATGCTCAGGCTCGGATTGGTCTCGCCGTGGATCGGGCAACGCACCTGTGCATAGCCCGATCCGTTCGGCTTGCCGGCCTTAATGGACAGCAGCGCCAACACCTCAAAGACGGGCGGCAAGCGGTCACGCCGAAAACGGGATTCACTCATACCGACTCCGCGCGATAGCCTGCCGGATCGGCGAACCATCGATGCAGCTCGCGATTGGGCCAAGCAGAACAGCGCTGCGAGAGACGAACTCGTTTCGGAAAGCGGCCCTCCTTCTCACGCAGGCGCACCCATTCGCGGCTGCCCGGCACTAGATTGCGCAGGTCGTTCCAGCGCGTGTAGCCGTCCAGCGGGAGGGACTTAGGAGAGGAATGAGCGCCGCCGCTCGGTTGCGCGGTTGTTGTTTGCTTCGCCATGGATAACCTTTCGAAGGGTTGTGGAACATGGCGACAAATCTAGTTGCGGTCGCGTGCCAAAAAATCCGGAAAATTGAGATCGCGATTTCAGTTGTTTTTTGGATCGCGCATCTGAGCGCGGTAACGTGCGAGGTCTTTGTAAAGGAGGGGAGAAAGACTTTTCGTAGTCTGAATTACAGACAGGTTTTTACTCTTTGCATATTCAGTCACGATAGCGTCGCAGGCATCCCTCCACGTAGCATTTGGATGCTCTCGCCTGTACGTCTCCGCCTGTGAATGAACACGCGCGAGAAATCCAAGCAATCGTTGAGAACGGCGCGGCCTGCCTCGCTTCCTTTGGGGGGAGCGCTCGGCTAGTTTCTTTCTGCCGGGCGGTAATGGCTGAAGTAATCTTGCGCGAACGAGTAGTTTTCTTAGCTCGATTGGACTAACCCCGCTTTGCACCAGCGTCCAAGCTGCGTCCCTGATCTCTGGCGCGAGCTCCGTAATCCACCCCTGCGCTAGCAGAGCGAGAAGGTTTTTCATCGTCCCTCTTGCTCAAGCAGCCGCGCCAAACTTGCCAGCAACGACCTTCGCCCCTGACCGAGCGGCGTCAACGAAGTCCGACCAATGCTGCATCATCTGGCGACGCTCTGGCAGATATTCCGCATGGACGTATGCTGCTGTCACCTGGTTGCGCTCGACGTGTGCGAGTTGAACCTCAACAATGTCACGCGAGTAGCCCATCTCGCGCAAAGCCGTAGCGGCCAGTCCCCGGAACCCGTGCCCGGTCATCCGTGACTTGTAGCCCATCCGGTAAAGAGCGTAGAGCATCGTGTTATTCGAGATTGGCCCCCGACCTTGCGGACTGCGGAAAACGAATTCCCGGCTGCCGTTGATTGTGTGTAGCTGCTCCAGAATGGCGAGTGCCTGGCGGCTCAATGGGACGATGTGTGGGGTTTTCATCTTCATGCGCTCGGCGGGGATGCGCCACTCGGCGGCCTCGGCGTTGATCTCGTCCCACTTCGCGCCGATCAGTTCGGCGGTACGCACGAACGTGACAGCCATGAATTCAAGCGCCAGACGGGTTACGAGGTCGCCGCCATATCCGGCAATGTCGCGCATCAGTTGTGGTAACTCCAGCGCCTTCACGCGGGCCATATGCTGTACTCCCGGCCCTTTTTTCAGGATGACAGCCGCATCAACATCGCTTGCCGGGTTGCGCGCGCATCGTCCGGTCATAATCCCGTACTGAAACACCGCACGGCTGCGCTGTAGGATGCGCTTCGCCGTTTCACGAACACCCCGCGCCTCGACCGTCCGCAGAATGTCCACCAGGTGGTGCGCCTCGATCTCAGCGATAGGGCGCGCTCCAAGGGTAGGGAACACGTCACCCTCTAGCGACGCAATAACCTTGTCGGCGTAGCCCGCCGTCCATCCGCCGCGCTGCCCCTCAAACCATTCTCGCGCCACGGCCTCGAAAGAGTTTGCCGCGCTCAGTGCGCGTTGCCGCTTCGCCTCCTTCTTCGCCTCGCCGGGGTCTGTGCCAGCCGCCAGTAGCTCGCGGGCTTCGTCGCGTCTCTTACGTGCCGCCGCTAGACCCGTCTCAGGATACACACCTATCGCGAGCAACTTCTCCTTGCCGTCAAACCGGTATTTCAGCCGCCAGTATCTCTGACCAGCCGGATTGACGAGGAGGAACAGCCCGCCGCCGTCGAACATCTTGATTGGCTTGTCGGCGGCCTTCGCGTTCTTGATTGCGGTATCGGTCAGCGGCATTTGGGGGGTATCTCCAAGAGGGGTATGTCTCGGTACCCCTAGAAATACCCCCGGGATACCCCCGCTGTCAATGGCGAAACCTTGGCAAACTTGGCAATAAAAAACCCCGCGAGCTAGGCTGGGCGGGGATTGTCTGGTAAAACGTTGTGGCCGTTTGAGTCTTCTGTGGTCCCCCCGACAGGAATCGAACCTGTATCTAGCGCTTAGGAGGCACTTGTTCTATCCATTGAACTACGGGGAGATTCCGTTTCCGGGGCGGTGAGCCCGGATGCGCCGACGCGCGCAGAGTATATCAAAGGCCGCGCCCCTGCCGATGCGATCGCGAGACCGACGGCCCGCGCGGCCGTTTCCGAGGTTCAGAACTCGACGATGGCGAACTCGTCCTTCGTCACGTCGCACAGCGGGCAGCGCCAATCATCGGGGATGTCGGCGAAACGCGTACCCGCCGCGATGCCCTCATCCGGCAGCCCTTCCTCTTCGTTGTAAATCCAACCGCAAATTACGCAAACCCAACTTTTGTACTCGATAACGTCGCTCACGGCGTCCTACCCTAATTCGTCCCAAAAAATAACTACGCTAGCGCCGCGTGCCGCGGGCGCTCAGGCGGCGGGCGAATCGTCGCACTCTCGATGACATTTGTTCGGTCGGCGCCGCGCAGGGCGCGATTGTACCGAATATACCGAACGGCCAACACACGCCGGCTCTTGCGTCGCGCCCGGTACAATGAGCGCTTCGATTTTTTCGCAGGCCCCCTCCTTCATGTCGCTTTATTCCATCGTCGACGCGCAGCTCGCATTCGGCCACGTCGCGCTGCTCGATCACGCCGACTTCTCGCTCGAAGCCGGTGAACGCGTTGGGCTCATCGGGCGCAACGGCGCGGGCAAATCGTCGCTGCTCAAGATCGTCGCCGGGCTCATGCATCCCGACGACGGCCTCGTTACCGGGCAGCAGGCGCTGTCGACCGTCTACGTGCCGCAGGAGCCCGAGTTCGATGCGCAAGCGTCGGTCTTCGATACGGTTGCGGGCGGTCTTGCGCCGATGCGCGCGTCGCTCGACGAGTACGACGCCGTCGCCCACGCGCTCGCGGCAACACCCGAAGGCGCCGAGCACGACGCGTTGCTCGCGCGCATGAACACGCTGCAATCGGCGCTCGATACCGCGGGCGCATGGAATTGGCGCACGCGCGTCGCCACCACGATCGCGCAACTGAATCTCGATGGGGACGCGCGCGTCGGCGCGCTCTCGGGCGGCATGCAAAAGCGCGTCGCGCTCGCGCAAGCGCTCGTGGTCGATCCCGACGTGCTGCTGCTCGACGAGCCGACGAACCACCTCGATTTCGACGGCATCCGCTGGCTCGAGGAGTTGCTCGTCGGCTCGCGCGCCGGCTTGTTCTTCATCACGCACGATCGCGCGTTTCTCGATCGTGTCGCCACACGCATCGTCGAGCTCGATCGCGGCCGTTTGCTGTCGTACCCGGGCAATTTCTCGGCGTATCAGACACGCAAGGCCCAGCAGCTCGAGGTCGAGCGCGTCGAGAACGACAAGTTCGACAAGCTGCTCGCGCAAGAGGAAGTGTGGATACGCAAGGGCGTCGAGGCGCGTCGCACGCGCAGCGTCGGGCGCATCGCGCGGCTCGTCGAGATGCGCAACCAGAGGGCCGAGCGCCGCAACGTGCAAGGCAACGTGAAGCTCGACGTCGGGCAGGGCGAGCGCTCGGGCAAGATCGTGGCCGAACTGACCGACGTCACCAAGCGCTTCGGCGAACGGACGGTCATCGACCATTTCTCGACGACGGTCATGCGCGGCGACAAGATCGGCTTCATCGGTCCGAACGGCGCGGGCAAGACCACGCTGCTCAAGCTCATTCTCGGCGAAATCGCACCCGACGAAGGCACCGTGCGCGTCGGCACGAATCCGCAGGTGGCCTACTTCGATCAGATGCGCGCGCAGCTCGATCCCGAGAAGAGCCTTGCCGATACGATCAGCCCCGGCAGCGATTGGATCGAGGTCAACGGCACACGTAAGCACGTCATGAGCTACCTCGGCGATTTTCTGTTTGCACCGGAGCGTGCGCGCTCGCCTGTGAAGTCGCTCTCGGGCGGCGAGCGCAACCGGCTCTTGCTCGCGCGGCTTTTCGCCCGGCCCGCGAACGTGCTCGTGCTCGACGAGCCGACGAACGATCTCGACATTCCCACGCTGGAGCTGCTCGAGGAGTTGCTGTCCGACTACGACGGCACCGTGCTGCTCGTCAGCCATGATCGCGCGTTCCTAGACAACGTCGTTACGTCGGTGATCGCGTCGGAAGGGGGCGGCGAGTGGCGCGAGTACGTCGGCGGTTTCACAGACTGGCAAACGCAAAGCGAGCGTGCCGCGCGTCTCGCACAGGAGGCCGCCGCCAAGAACGCACCGAAGGTTGTGGCGCGCGAGGCTGTGCCCAAGGAGAGCGCCGCGGGGCGCAACGCGCAGCGCACCGTGAAGCTCTCGTTCAAGGAGCAGCGCGAACTCGAAGCGCTGCCCGAGACGATTGCTGCGCTCGAGGCCGAGCAAAAGGCGATCGGCGCTCAGCTCGAGGACGGTTCGATCTTTGCGCGCGATGCAAAGGAAGGCGCGCGGCTGACCGAGCGCTATGCGGCGATCGACGACGAGCTGTTCGCCGCGTTGGAGCGCTGGGAGGCGCTCGAAGCGAAACGCAAATAAGCTGGCCATCCCGCCAATTGCCCCGGGAAACGAAACCAGTAAAATACGCCGCGACTATGGCGGGCCCCCATCGAGCGCCGCCGGCCGCGCTCGCTTTGCGGGCACGCTGGCCGCTCTCGTTGTTTCGATTCGCTTTTTTTGAATTTTCAACGCTTTGTCCACGCGGATATCCACACGCGCTGTGGACAACGACCTACACGAGACCATGTCCACGAAAAAGCCAAGCGCCGCATACAGCGAGGCGTCGATCAAGGTGCTCAAAGGGCTCGAGCCGGTCAAGCAGCGGCCGGGCATGTACACGCGCACCGAAAATCCGCTGCACGTCATCCAAGAAGTCATCGACAACGCGTCCGACGAAGCGCTCGGCGGCCATGGCCGGCAGATCACGGTCACGCTGCATGCCGATCAATCGGTCTCCGTCGACGACGACGGGCGCGGCATTCCGTTCGGCCTGCATCCCGACGAAGGCGTGCCCGTCATCGAAATCGTCTATACGCGCCTGCACGCGGGCGGCAAGTTCGATAAGGCCGCCGGCGGGGCGTACACGTTCTCGGGCGGTCTGCACGGGGTGGGCGTGTCGGTCACGAACGCGTTGTCGTCGCGGCTCGATGTCACGGTCTGGCGCGAGGGCAAGGTGGCCCAAATCGGCTTCGCGCACGGCGACGTCGTGCGTCCGCTGGTGGTGCGGGCCGTCGAGCGGGGCGAGAAGCGCACGGGCACGCGAGTAACGGCGCAGCCCGACCCGAAGTACTTCGACTCGGCGAACCTGCCGCTCGGCGAACTGCAGCGGCTCTTGCGCTCGAAGGCCGTGCTGCTGCCCGGCGTGGAGGTCGTGCTAGTCAACGAAAAGACGGGCGAGCGCCAAAGCTGGAAATACGAAGACGGCTTGCGCGGTTATTTGCTCGAGGGCATGGCGGGCAGCGAGCTGTTGATTCCGCTATTCGAGGGCGAACGCTACGCGGACAGCGCGCGCACGAACGAGGACGCGTTCGCCGAAGGCGAGGGCGCCGCGTGGGTCGTCGCGTGGAGCGAGGAAGGGCCGCTTCAGCGCGAATCCTACGTGAACCTCATTCCGACGCCGGCAGGGGGCACGCACGAGTCGGGCTTGCGCGACGGGCTCTTTCAAGCGGTCAAGAGTTTCGTCGAGTTGCACAATCTGCAGCCCAAGGGCGTGAAGCTGCTTGCCGAAGATGTCTTCGCACGCGTGTCGTTCGTGCTGTCGGCGAAGGTCCTCGATCCGCAATTCCAAGGGCAGATCAAGGAGCGGCTGAACAGCCGCGACGCCGTCAAGCTCATCTCGTCGTTCACGCGTCCCGCGCTCGAGCTTTGGCTCAATCAGCACGTCGAGCACGGCAAGAAACTCGCCGAGCTCGTCATCAAACAGGCTCAGGCGCGCACGCGGGCGGGCCAGAAAGTCGAAAAGCGCAAGAGTTCGGGCGTCGCCGTGTTGCCGGGCAAGCTGACCGATTGCGAATCGACCGACATCTCGCGCAACGAGCTGTTTCTCGTCGAAGGCGATTCGGCGGGCGGCTCGGCCAAGATGGGCCGTGACAAAGAATTCCAGGCGATCCTGCCGCTGCGCGGCAAGGTGCTCAATACGTGGGAGACGGAGCGTGACCGGCTGTTCGCGAACAACGAGGTGCACGACATCTCGGTGGCGATCGGCGTCGATCCGCATAATCCCGACGACAGCGTCGATCTGTCGAATTTGCGCTACGGCAAGATTTGCATCTTGTCGGATGCGGACGTCGACGGCGCGCACATTCAAGTGCTCTTGCTGACGCTGTTCTTCAAGCATTTTCCGCAATTGATCGAACGCAAGCATGTGTATGTCGCGCGGCCGCCGCTGTTTCGCGTCGATGCGCCCGCGCGCGGCAAGAAGCCCGCGCAAAAACTCTACGCGCTCGATGAAGGCGAACTCGAGGCGATACTCGACAAGCTGCGCAAGGACGGTGTGCGCGAAACGCAGTGGTCGATCAGCCGTTTCAAAGGGCTCGGCGAGATGAGCGCCGAGCAGCTATGGGATACGACGATGAACCCCGACACGCGTCGGCTCATGCCGGTCGAGCTCGGCGAACTCGAATACGAGGGCACGGTTTCGCGCATGACGATGCTGATGGGCAAGGGCGAAGCGGCGGCGCGCCGCAGTTGGCTCGAAGAGAAAGGCAACGAAGTCGAAGCCGATATTTGAGGCAAGTGCGCTGAAGCCAATGCGCTGAGGCGCATGCTACGTCTCCAGTCTTCTGAACACGGACATTATTCTCGATGGATCAACAAGACGACTTGTTCGCACCGCCTGCCGCGCCCGACGGCGAGTCGCTGACGCTCGGCCATTACGCGGAGCGCGCCTACCTCGACTATGCCGTCAGCGTCGTCAAGGGCCGCGCACTGCCCGACGTCAGCGACGGACAAAAGCCCGTGCAGCGCCGCATTCTGTTCGCCATGAACGAGATGGGCCTTTCCGCCGATGCGAAGCCCGTGAAGTCGGCCCGCGTCGTCGGCGACGTCCTCGGCAAATACCATCCGCACGGCGATCAGTCGGCCTATGACGCGCTCGTGCGCCTAGCGCAAGACTTCGCGATGCGTTATCCGCTCATCGACGGCCAGGGTAATTTCGGCTCGCGCGATGGCGACGGTGCGGCGGCGATGCGATACACCGAAGCGCGTCTGACGCCGATCGCGAAGCTGTTGCTCGACGAGATCAACGAGGGCACCGTCGATTTCGCGCCGAATTACGACGGCTCGTTCCAAGAGCCGAAGTTGCTGCCCGCGCGCTTGCCGTTCCTGTTGCTCAACGGGGCGTCGGGGATCGCGGTTGGTTTGGCGACGGAAATCCCTTCGCACAATCTGCGTGAAGTCGCAGCGGCGGCCGTCGCGATGATCCGGCATCCGAAGATCACGCACGCGGAGTTGATGGAGATTATCCCTGGCCCCGACTTCCCCGGGGGCGGCCAGATCATCTCGAGTTCGGCCGAGATCGCCGCTGCCTACGAGACGGGGCGCGGCAGCCTGAAGGTGCGGGCGCGCTGGAAGATCGAAGATCTCGCGCGCGGCCAGTGGCAACTCGTCGTGAACGAGCTGCCGCCGGGCACGTCGGCCCAGAAGGTGCTCGAGGAAATCGAGGAGCTCACGAATCCGAAGATCAAGCTCGGCAAGAAGTCGCTGACGCCGGAGCAGCTACAGACCAAGCAAACGCTGCTGGGGCTGCTCGATGCCGTGCGCGACGAGTCGGGCAAGGACGCGCCCGTGCGCATCGTATTCGAGCCCAAGTCGAGCCGCATCGATCAGACCGAGTTCGTCCACTCGCTGCTCGCTCATACGAGTCTCGAATCGAACGCGGCGCTCAATCTGGTGATGATCGGCGCTGACGGACGGCCGCGGCAAAAGGGCATCGTCGAGATCCTGGGCGAGTGGATCGGCTTTCGCTTCGCCACGGTCACGCGGCGCACGCGCCACCGGCTGACGAAGGTCGACGATCGGATCCACATCCTCGAAGGCCGGATGATCGTCTTCCTCAATATCGACGAGGTCATTCGCATCATCCGCGAATCGGACGAGCCGAAGGCCGCGCTGATGAGTGCGTTCGGCTTGAGCGAACGGCAAGCCGACGACATTCTCGACATCCGGCTGCGCCAGCTTGCTCGGCTCGAGAAGATCAAGATCGAGAAGGAGCTCGAAGCGTTGCGCGACGAGAAGTCCAAGCTCGAAGAGCTGCTCGCGAACGAATCGACGATGAAGCGCCAGATCGTCAAGGAAATTGAAGGCGATGCGAAGCAGTACGGCGACGAACGTCGCACGTTGATCCAGCAGGAGAAGCGCGCGACGTTCGAGGCGCGCGTCGTGGACGAGCCGGTGACGGTCGTTGTTTCGCAGCGCGGCTGGGTGCGTGCGCTCAAGGGCCACGGGCTCGACGTCGGCAGTTTCACGTTCAAGGACGGCGATGGCCTCTACGCCGCGTTCCAGTGTCGTACGCCCGACATGCTCATCGCTTGGGGCAGCAAAGGCCGCGTCTATTCGGTCCTCGTGTCGATGCTGCCGGGCGGCCGGGGCGACGGCGCTCCGGTCACTTCGCTCGTCGACCTCGAAGCGGGAACGCATCTGATGCATTACTATGCCGCGAACGTCGAGCAGCCGTTGCTGCTCGGGTCGAGCAACGGCTATGGATTCGTCGCGCGCGTCGGCGACATGGTGAGCCGCGTCAAGGCCGGCAAATCGTTCATGACGATCGACGACGGCGCGCAGCCGCTGGCCCCGATGCCGGTGCTGCCGCAAGCGACGCAAGTGGCCTGTTTGTCGAGCACGGGGCGGCTTGCCGTGTTCGGCCTCGACGAGATGAAGACGCTCGCGGCCGGCGGGCGCGGCATCATCCTGATGGGGCTCGATGAGGGTGAAAAGCTCACGCAGGCGCTGGCGATCGGGCCGGCCGGCGTCGTGCTGCTCGGCGTGGGCCGCGCGGGCAAGCCGCAAGAGGCGCTGCTTGCCGGCGCCGCACTCGCGCCGCACGTCGGCAAGCGTGCCCGTCGCGGGCGTGCGCCCGACGCGCGTTTGAAGATAACGGCATTGCGGCCCGCGCTCGATTGACGCGCGGGCTTGACCGGCGCGGGTGCGCCGGACGTTGAAACGACCGCTCTTGGAGAGTCTTATGTCCCTGTCGATTGCGATCGACGTTGCATTGTTCGCGCACTTGGCCTCGGTTGCAGTTTGGATCGGCGGCATGGTGTTTGCGCATTTTTGTTTGCGTCCCGCGCTGGCCGACGTGTCGCCGCAGCTCCGGTTGCCGCTGATCGAGTCTGTGTTCGGGCGGTTTTTCAATTGGATCGGCGCGGCCGTGATCGCGATCCTGATCTCGGGTGGCTTCCTGATGACGCGCTTCGGCGGCGGGCACGCGCCGTGGCAGGTCAACCTGATGGCGGCGCTCGGCGTCGTCATGATGCTGATCTTCGGCCATGTGCGATTCGCGGTGTTTCCTCGCATCCGCCGCGCCGTGCAGGCGCAGCGCTGGCCGGACGGCGCGCGCGCCGTCGATACGATGCGCCGGCTCGTGCTCGGCATCGCCGCCATCGTCGCCGCCGTGCTCGCTCGCGGGTTCTGATCGGCGTTCGAGCTGAACGGTAGTCGTTGCGTGCGCAACGATTACCGTTTGTTGCCGGCAAGCCGTTTGCAAGCTCGTTGAGCGATACTGCAAGCTTTACGGGTGATCCGCCGATGACCCCCTCCGATCCTCCCTCCGGCACGCTCGACGACACACATCGTCCCCGGCGTATCGCGCCCTCGGAGCTCTTTCGCACCTTTGCCGAAATGAGCCTTTACGGCTTCGGCGGTGTCATGCCGTGGGCGCGACGCATGCTCGTCGATCGGCGCCGCTGGGTGGACGATCGCGAATTCGCCGAGTTGCTCGCGATCGGCCAGATTCTCCCCGGCCCGAATATCTGCAATATCGCCGTGATCGTCGGCTACCGCTACTGCGGCTGGCGCGGGTCCGTCGCGGCCGTGGCCGGACTGATGTCGGCGCCGTTCGTCATCGTGCTCGTGCTCGGCGCGCTCTATCATCGGTTCGGTGGGCTGGCGACCGTGCAAGGCGCGCTGCGCGGCATGGCGGCCGTGGCCGCGGGGCTCGTGCTGATGACAGGCATCAAGCTCGCGCAGAGCCAGCCGCGAACGATGCGAGGGCTCATTTTCGGCCTACTGTCGCTGACCGCCGTCGGCATCTTTCATCTGCCGCTCGGCTGGGTGATGCTCGTCTTGATTCCGTCCGCGCTCTTCGTCGAGTGGAGGGCCCAGCGATGATCCTGTTCGAGCTCGCTTGGCGCTTCGCGCTCGTCTCCGCGATGGCGTTTGGCGGCGCGACGGCCGTCATCCCCGAAATGCACCGCTTTCTCGTCGATCAGTACCATTGGATCGACGATAGTACGTTCTCCGCGCTGTTCGCGATCTCGCAGGCGTCCCCAGGGCCGAACGTGCTGTTCGTCGCGCTATTCGGTTGGCAGGTCGCAGGGCTCGCGGGTGCGATCGTGTCGACGCTCGCGATGTGCGGCCCCTCATCGGTGCTTGCGCTCGCATTCGAGCATTACACGGGGGTGCATCGCGATACGCGCTGGATGACCACGATTCGGCGCGCCCTCGCGCCGGTAACGATCGGCCTGATGATGGCGACGGGTGCCATTCTCGCGCAAGGTGCCGACCATTCGGTCGCCGGCATTGCATTGACGATCGCGACCATTGCGGTCGGACTTCGCACGAAATTCAATCCGCTTTGGTTGATCGCGGCCGGCGCGCTGATCGGCGTGTTCGGCTACGCGTAGCCGAGCAGGTGCGCGAGCCCGTACACCGCGGCGACGATTGCGTAGACGGTGTACACGGGCGTCTTGAACCGTGCGAGGCAGACGAGCGCGAACGCGGCGGTCACGAGGTGAACGGGCGCGCGCGATACGTGCGCGCCGATGTGCACCACGGCTACCAGCAGAAAGGCCGTCGTCGATGCGCGCAGCACGCGCATGCCGTGCTCGAAGCGCGCGTTCGCTTCGAGACGATGCAGGTGGCGACGCGCGAACACGATCAACATCCCCGACGGCACGAACAGGGAGCAGGTGGCCGTCACGGCGCCGGCCCAGCCTTGCACGAGATAGCCTAGAAACGGTACAACGTTCAAGAGGGGGCCGGGCGAAACGGGGGACAGTGCGAACGCGAGCGTGAACTCGCGCGCGGTGATGCCGACCTCAGGCGTCTGGAACAGCGCCTTGAGCACGGGCAGCGCGGAAAATCCGCCCCCGAACAGGGTCATGCCGGCGCCCGCGAGGCGCGGCCAGATCAGGCGTCCGGCATCGTGGGGCGGTAGCGGCGTCGCAAATAGCGCGATCAATGCGATCACGGCCAGCACGATCAGTTTGTCGAGCAGGCCGAGTGAAACCTCCAGCTTTCCGCCGCGTGCCGGGCTCACGAGCCAGCCGGCCGCGAACGAGCCGGCCAGCAGCAGCACGAACGAGGCCGTGCCGTGCATCGTCAGCAGCACGATCGTGGCGATCGTGGCCGCCGCCCATTCGAGCGGTTCGTGCACGAGCACGCGCGTTTGCCGATACCAGGTGATGCCGATGAGGACCGCGAGCACGACGGCGAAATGATCGATGAGGCCGGGTGACGCGAGCGAATGAATGAACGACGCGTGATAGAACGTGGCAAGGGCCGTCATCGTGCAGAAGAACGGCAGCACGGAGGCGATGCCGGCGACGCAGGCGCCGATGCGGCCGCGCAGTGCGTAGCCGACCTGCACGGCGACATTGCAGCCGACCGCTCCCGGCGTCATCCAGGCGAGCGCGACGAAATCGGAGTATTGGACTTGCGTGAAGCGCCGCTCGCGTTCGACGTAATAGAGTTCGAGCTGGGCCATCAGCGCAAGGCCGCCCCATGACAGCGCCGATAGCGAAAAGACGACGCGAAACAAGGTCCATAGCGGCTCGGGCCCGGTGGCGTGCACCGGTGCGGCATGCGCGCCTTCCTCGGCGGCCGCGGTGGTACGCAAGCCGCGCGAAGCGCGTCTGCGTTGCGTGCTCGCGTCGCCCATCGGTCGGTCCTTCTCGTTTCTCCTGCACCGAGCGCACGCGCGCCGATGCGCTTATGCCGACTGCTTACTCGTGCTCTTCTGGCTTGCGCCGAACGTGCCGAATGGCTCATGCGCATCGCACACGCCGAAGCGTTCGAGTAGAGCGGGGATGCCATCGGCGGGTACGGGGCGCGAGAACAGGAAACCCTGTGCCTGGATATTGCCGAGCGCCGACAGCCACGCGATCTGCTCTTCGGTTTCCGTGCCCTCGACGACGACGGTCAACCCGAGCGAGCGCGCCAGGTTGACGATCGCCGACACCATCACGCACACGCTGCGGTCGGCCGGGATCGCCTGCACGAACGAGCGGTCGACCTTCAGCGTGTCCACGGAGAAGCGGTTCAGGTACGACAGCGACGAATATCCGGTGCCGAAATCGTCGAGCGCGATGCCGACGCCGAGCCGCTTGAGCGCGACGATTTTCTCGGAGACGAGTTCGGGGTACTCCATCATCGCCGTCTCGGTGATCTCGAGTTCGAGCCGATGCGCGGCGATACCGGTTTCCTCGATGGCGTGCGAAATCGTTTCGTAGAGATCGCCGCGCCAAAATTGCACGGCCGAAATATTGACGGCGAGCGATAGCGTGTCGTAGCCGTCACGCTGCCATGCCGCGAGTTGCCGGCAAGCCGTTTGGATGACGAAGTCGCCGATCGGCACGATGAGGCCCGTCGATTCGGCCACGGGGATGAACTCGCTCGCGGAGATGACCCCCTGCTGCGGATGGTTCCAGCGCGCGAGCGCTTCGAAGCCCGTGATACAGCGGCGCGCGAGATCGACCTTCGGCTGGTAGACGAGAAAGAGCTGGTTTTCGGTGAGCGCGACGCGTAGCTGCTGCTCCCACTGCATCAGGTGATCGGCACGGTGCGACAAGTGCGGCGAGTAGAACTGGTAGCAGTTCTTGCCGGCGTCCTTCGCGCTGTACATCGCGAGGTCGGCCTTCTTGAGCAGATCGATTTCGCTTTCGCTGCCGACCGAGTACAGGGCGATGCCGATGCTCGCATGCAGGACGAACGACGTGCCGCGCACATCGAACGCATGCTCGAAAATCTCGCGAACGTTTTCGGCGAGCTGCACGGCTTGACGCTCGACGTCGCCGCCTTTGAGCACGACGACGAACTCGTCGCCGCCGATGCGCGAGAGTACGCCCGCGGCGCCGACGGCGTCGGCCAGGCGCGAGGCCGTCATCTGCAGGACGATGTCGCCGGCGTTGTGCCCGAGCGTGTCGTTGACGGTCTTGAAGTTATCGAGATCGATGAACAGGATCGCGAGCCGCCCGACGTTGCCGGGATCGCCTACGTCCTGTCGCAGGCTTTGCATCGTAGCGTAACGATTGCGCAGGCCCGTGAGCAAATCGTACTCGACGAGGTGCGTCATCTCGCGCTCGCGTCCGAGCAGCTTGCCGATGAGCCCCGTGGCAACGCCGAAGAAGCCGAGCATCGCGAGCGAGATGAAGCCGGCCATCAACAGGTAGACGTTGCGCGTGTGGTTGTAGTCGGCGAATTCCTCCGCCTCCGACAGCCCGACGAGCACGCCCATCGGATAGCCGTCGATGTGCCGGTACGAGACGATGCGTTTGACGTGGTCGATCGGATCGACCATCGTGCCCGATACATGCTCGGAAATTGGATAGGTTCCGCTGGCCGAGAACTCGCCGGCTGCATTGCGGGCCACACCAGTGCGGCGCGCGAGCACGGCGCCGTTGTCGGCGATGACCGCGATTACGCCGTCTTTGCCGATCGCCGCATTGTTGTAGAAGTCGCTCGTGAAATAGCTCGGGTCTTCGGAGACGACCACGACGCCCGCGAACGAGCCGTCCGGATGATTCAAGCGGCGCGTCATCTGCAGCGTCCACTGATGCGAGACGCGTCCGAGCACCGGTTTGCTGATGTAGAGCTGGTCGTCGTTTTCGTGCTCGTGCACTTTGAAATGCTCGCGATCGGACAGATCGATCGGCGCCGGATTGGGCTCGGCCGTGCTGGAGATCAGAATGCCGCGCTCGTCGATGATCGATACCTGCACGAGCGTATCGCTTTGCACGACGCCTTTTTCGACGGTACTGGCCAGATCGAAGTGATCGGGGCTTTTTTCGTATTCGTACTTGACGAAACGCGTGATTTGGTCGACTTGGTGAATGGCTTTGACGGTGTGCTGCTCCAGCGCGGCCGAAAGGATCGCAGCCGAAGCTGTCGCCTCACGGTAAGTCGAGTCGCGCTCGACCGACAGGCGTGCCGAGATCACCGTCCACAGCAGCGCAAGCACGAGCACGCCCAGCGCCGGGATCGCGATCAGCGCGCGACGGCGTGAGCCCGCGGCGTTCGATCGCGTGCGGGTGTCTCTCGTGGAATGAAGCCGGGCGAAATTCATCGGGGCAGTGGGTTATGGAAGGCTTCGAATACCGCAGACGTTCCTCATCGAGGATATTACTGAATGGATAAAAATTAAGATAGCGTCCATTTATCGGGTAAACGTCCGTCGCGCCGGGCACGATTTCGGCAATGACGTTCGCGTTTTGTGTTTGTGGACGCAGTCTTAGCCCCGCGCAGCGGCGTTCAACGGGGCACGAGCCGCATGTGGAAGCCCTGTCTGCTCGCGCCGCAAGCATCGATCCCGCATAGCCCGCTGAGGCAAGTGGGTATTTCAAGTCGTGGGAAAGAGGACGAGAGCAACTGGAAAGGCAGCGCGCTTGGGCCGCGGCAGCGGCGTCCAAGCGCGCTCAGGGAGAGGCGGTCGCTTATGCGAGGCGGAAGGTGCCGTCGACGATCGTCGTCGACCGGCCGCCGATCCAGATCTTGCCGTCGGCCTCGTAGTCGATCGTCACGCGGCCGTTCCGGCCGATGGCGGTGCCTTGGCGCACGGTATAGCGATTGCCCGGCCGGCGCTCGTGCGCAGCGAACAAGCAAGCGAGCCCCGCGTTGGCGCTGCCGGTGACCGGGTCTTCGTATATGGCGAGGTCGCCGTCGACGACGATGCAACGAACTTCGAGCGTCGCCGGACCGTCCGGTGCATGCGGCGCATAGAAAGCAAGACCCGTCATGCTCGTTTTCTGCACTATGTGCGAAATCGCGGCAGGGTCGAAGGTCAGCGAGATGCAAGCTTGTGGGGAAGCGACACCGATTGTCAGCCAGGGGACGCCGTTATCGACTTTGCATGGCGGAAGCGCGGCGAAATCGATCTCATCGCTGCGCAGCGCGTCCTTGAGCACCCGCAACTCGTCGGCCTCGAGCGGCTCGATGCGTGCGGGCGGAGCCACGAACGCGAGCGATGCGTCCTCGCGCACGGCGACCTCGACGAGCCCTACGCCGCATTGCTGGATGAGCCGGCCGGGCTGCCGCGGCCGGTATCCGCCATCGAGCAACGCATGCGCGGTGCCGAGCGTCGGATGGCCGGCGAACGGCAACTCGTAGGCCGGCGTGAAGATGCGCACGAGGTAGTCGGCCGAAGGATCGGTCGGACGGCAGACGAACGTCGTTTCGGACAGATTCGTCCAACGGGCGATCGCTCGCATTTGCCCGTCGGTCAAGCCGTCCGCATCGAACACGACAGCCAGCGCATTACCCTTGAACGGCGCCTCCGAGAATACGTCGACCTGCTTGAAGCGGACCTCGCGTGCGCTCATCGAGACGCTCCGCTCACGCGACTTCGACGATCAACTCGATCTCGACGCACGAGCCGGTCGGGATCTGCGCGACGCCGAAAGCCGAACGCGCATGCTTGCCGGCATCGCCGAAGATCTCGCCGAACAGCTCGGACGCGCCGTTCGTCACGATATGCTGCTCGGTGTACTCGAGCGTCGAGTTCACGAGGCTCATCACCTTGACGATGCGCTTGATGCGATTCAGATCGCCCGTCTGCGCGTGCAGCGTGGCGAGCAGATCGATCGCGATCGAGCGCGCCGCGACCTTGCCTTCGTCGGTCGTCATGTTCTGGCCGAGCTTGCCGACCCACGGCTTGCCGTCCTTCTTGGCGATATGGCCCGACACGAAGACGGTGTTGCCCGTCTGCACGGCCATGACGTAGGCGGCGGCCGGCGTGGCCGCGACGGGCAGTTCGATGCCCAGTTGCTTGAGCGTGTCGTAGACGTTTTGGTTTGCCATGTCGGTTCCTTGAAGGTTGAGGATGGGTTCGGTTGGAAGAATCGTAGGTCGGCGCCGCCGCGCCCCGCGCCTGCCGTGACGGCAGACGCGGGGCGCGACGATTACAGCCGCTCGCGGATCAGCTTGGCCAAGCGCGCGACGCCTTCGTCGATGCGTGCCGGCGGCACGGTGACGAACGACAGGCGCAGCGCGCTGTGATCGGCATCGTGCGCGTAGAACGGGGCGCCCGGCACGAACGCGACGTTGTCCGCGACGGCCGCCTCGAGCAGTTTCATCGTATCGATATTCTTGGGCAAGCTCGCCCAGACGAACATGCCGCCCTCGGGGCGGTTCCACTTCACGCCCTCGGGCATGTGGCGCTCGAGGGCCGAGTGCATCGCATCGCACTGATCGCGGTAGAGCGCGCGGATCGTCGGTACGTGCTCGTCGAGGAAGCCGTCCTTGATCACCTCGTAGACGATACGCTGCGTGAAGCTCGGCGTGTGCAGATCGGTGGCTTGTTTCGCCTGCACGAGTTTGAAGTGCAGTTCTTCGGGCGCGATGATGTAACCCAGGCGCAGGCCTGGCGCAAGCACCTTCGAGAACGAGCCGCAGTGAACGACGTGATCGGGCGCCATCGAAAGCAGCGTCGGCAACGGAGCGCCGGCGTAGTCGAGCGCGCCGTACGGATCGTCTTCGATCACGGGGAACGGGCTCGTGCGCGCGAACTCGGCCAGCGCCCGGCGGCGCTCGAGCGGCAGGCGGCGTCCCGTCGGGTTCTGGAAGTTCGGCTGCGCGTAGAGTAGCCGCGCACCTTCCGTCAGCGCCGGCGTCAGGCCTTCGGTGATGAGGCCGTTCTCGTCGGTTGGCACCTGCACATAGCGGGCCTCGTACATCGAGAACGATTGCAGCGCGCCGAGGTACGTCGGCGTTTCGACGAGCACGGGGCTGCCCGGATCGATCAGCGCCTTGCCGATCAGATCGAGCGCCTGCTGCGAGCCCGTGACGATGAGTACCTGGCTCGGACGGATCGTGACGCCGTCCTTCGAATAGCGCGCGGCTACCCATTCGCGCAGCGGCAGGTAGCCTTCCGTCGCGCTGTACTGGAACGCGGCGGCCGGCGCGTCGCTGATCACGCGATCGCACGCCGCGCGCAGGCGCTCGATCGGGAACGTGGCGGGCGAGGGCAGGCCGCCTGCGAACGAGATGACTTCGGGCCGTTCGGTGACTTTCAGGATCTCGCGGATGGCGGAGCTCGTGAGTTTGCGTGCGCGCTCGGAAATGCGCCAGTTCGTGTGCGGCAAGTCGCTGTGATCCATGAAACGTCTCCTTAGTCCTCGATGGTGGTTGAGTGGGTCCCGTCGTCGATAGCCAAACACGGGTAATGTTTATTTCGAGACGAGAAGCGCGATTATCGCGCAAGTCTCGTCGTTCGCGGTGGTGTGGTGGTCGTGCGGACGGCGGCTTTGCGGCCGAGCACGACCGTGGCGATGACGGCGGCGGCAAACAGCCATGTCGATGGCGCGACGGTTTCGCCGAAAAAAAGCGAGGCGAACGCGATCGTGAAGAATATCTGCAATAGCTGCACTTGTCCCACCCGCGCGGTGCCGCCCATCGCGAGTCCCGCATACCATGCGAAAAATCCTATGAACTGCGAGAACAGCGACACGTAGCCGAACGCGAGCCACGTGCGTAGCGCGACGGGCCCCGGATGGCTGAGATGCTGCTGCCAGCCGAGCCAGGCCACGGGGATGGCAAGGAACGGCGCGGCGAGCACGAGCGCCCAGCAGATCACCTGCCAGCCGCCGAGTTCGCGCGCGATACGGGCGCCTTCGGCATAGCCGAGCGCGCCGACGGCGACGGCGCCCAGCATCAGGAGGTCGCCCGCTTGCAGCGCGCCGCCGCCCGCGTGCAGCGCGTAGGCGATGACGAGCGCGCTGCCCACGGCCGCGCTCACCCAGAACGCGAGGGACGGGCGCTCGCGCGAGAGCCAGGCCGCATAGATGGCGACGAACATCGGCTGCAGACCGTTGACGAGCGCGCCGTGCGAGGCTGGTACCGATTTCATGGCCCACGCCGAAAACACCGGGAACGCGATGATGACGCCGAGCGCTGTCACGGCGAGCCCTTTCAACTGAGCGCGATTGGGCCTGCGCTCGCGGCGCCAGGCGAGCAGCGCCGCGGCGGGGACGGAGGCGGCGAGCGCTCGGCCGAGACCGTTCAAGAACGGGTTGAATTCCTGCACGACGATGCGCGTCATCGGCAGCGTCAAGCTGAAGATGATCACGCCGACGAGACCGAGCAGCATGCCTTGCGTTTCACGCGACTTCGTCACGGATAGGACTCCCAACGTTGAGTAGGGCGGCGCGAGCGCCGGTTTGGTTGTGTTCGATACGGTGCGATTACGCGAGCGTGCGTACGCCCGACGGCGTTTCGATTTCGGCTACGAGGGCCGCGGGGCCGTCCGCGATGTCTTCCAGTGCAATCAAGTGGGCCGCGCCGAGCCATTCAAGCTGCTCGCGGATCGCGCCCGCGCGCGGGTGGCGCGCCTTCAGCGCTTTGAGCGCCAGGCCGGTTTCGGGCAACCGCGCGCTCGGGTGGGCGGCGGTATCCCATTGAATCAACGTGGGCACGATGCCGTCGCCGGCCCCTTGCCAGCACGGGAACGCGCCGTCCTCCGGCACCGTCAGGCGCCAGGTCAGGTCGCCGCGCGCCATCGGCACGACGCTCGCGATGCGCTCGGGGTACTGGGTTTGCCAGCGGCCGAGATCCTTGGGACGCGGCACGCGCGCGACCCAATGGGCGAGGTAGGGGCCGCATTCGAGCCGCTCGCGCATCGCCGCATCGTCGAGCGCGAACCAGCGCGGGCGCGACTGTGCTGCGACGTCGTCGTGGCCGGCACGGTCGCGTTCGGCTTGCGGATCGATCGCAATGATTTCGAGATAGGCGCCGCCCCATAGGGCGAGCAGCCGGTTGTGCGTGCCCATGGCGGCGTGCGTGCCGCCCGTGACGGGTTCGACCCCGAGCGTGTCGGCGACGTAGCGCGCGCCTTCATCGAGGGTGCGGGCGACAACGACGAGGTGATCGAGTTCGAGCGCGAAGGCGTGTGTCATCGGAAATAGGCGAATGGCGCGAAGGGGGCGCGTTTGGCCGTTGACGCCAAAGACGGTGCCGCTTTCGACGGAATCAGTGTCAGCAATCACTTTAATCGCCGCGGCCGGCACAGTAACGGTACAATCGGCGCGATACTTTTCGGTACAGTTCACCGCCGTCATGTCAGCCGCCCTCGACCAGATTCCCGCCCCGCACGGCGCCTCCTCGCTGACGCTCGTCGAACAGCTCGTGCAGTGGGCCCGGCGCCGCATCGAGGAGCGCGTATTCCGCCCCGGCATGCGCATGCCGTCGATCCGCAAGCTTGCGCAGGACAAGGGCGTTTCCCGTTTCACCGTCGTCGAGGCCTACGAGCGGCTCGTGGCCCAGGGGTATCTCGATTCGCGTCGCGGCTCGGGGTTCTATGTTCGCGAGCGCGTCTTGGGGGCGCCGGGCGAGCGCCGCCCGGGCGACGAGGCGCAGGAGAGCGCGGCAGCGGCGTCGCAACGGCCGATCGACGTCGTCTGGCTGTTGCGCAACACCTTGCATACGGGCGCGCCGGAGAAGGGCCCGGGCCTTGGTTACCTGCCGAACCGCTGGCTGGACGGCGAGCTCGTGGCGGCCGGCCTGCGCACGCTCGGACGGCAAAGCGGCGGGCAATGGCTCGGCGCCGGGACGGCGCAAGGTTTCCTACCGCTGCGCCAGCAGTTGCAGACACGGCTCGAAGAGTTCGAGATCGGCGCCGCGCCCGAGCAGATCGTGCTCACGTCGGGCGTTACACAGGCGATCGATCTGATCGCGCGCCTCTATGTGCAGCCTGGCGACGCCGTGATCGTCGGCGATCCGGCCTGGTTCCAGATGTTCGGCCGCTTCGCCGCGCAGGGCGCGCGGCTCGTCGGTATGCCGTATACGCCGGCCGGCCCCGACCTCGATGCACTCGAAGCGCTGGTTCAGACGTGGCGTCCGAAGATGCTCGTCATCAACTCGGTCTTGCACAACCCGACGGGCACATCGTTGTCGCCGGCGCAGGCGTTTCGCATTCTGCGTTTGGCCGAGGAATACGATTTCGTCGTAGTCGAAGACGACATCTACTGCGACCTCTGTCCGCCGAGCTACCCGGTCACGCGGCTCGCGAGTCTCGACCAGCTCGGGCGGGTGATTTATCTCGGCAGCTTTTCGAAGACGCTGACGGCGAACCTGCGCGTGGGTTTCGTCGCGTGCGCGCCCGAGCTTGCGCAGGCGATCGCCGATCAGAAGGTGCTGATCGGCATGACCACGCCCGAATTGAACGAGCGCCTGGTCTATAAGATTTTGACCCAGGGGCATTACCGGCGGCATATCGAGCGGCTGCGCGCGCGGCTCGATGGCGTGCGCGACAAGTGTGCGCGCCTGCTCGAGCAGGTCGGTTTCTCGTTGTTCACGATGCCGGCGGCGGGGATGTTCCTGTGGGCCGACGCGGGCGTGGACGCCGACGCACTCGCCGCCGCGGGGCAGGAGGCCGGATTCTTGCTTGCTCCCGGCAGCTTGTTTTCCCCGCATCAGTCGCCGACCACCTGGATGCGTTTTAACGTCGCAAACTGTGGCGATCCGGCGCTGCCCGGCTTTCTGGCCGGCTACCTCGAAGCGCAGCACCGCTTCGCGCGGCCCTTGAAAACGCCGGCGGGCATCCCCATTTGAGGGGCCGCTGCGCGCCGCGCCGCTCGCTTGGGCCACGGGCCGCGGGCGGTGCGCAAATCGGCGCTTTCCCGTCATCCACGAACCGTACGCAAAGGAACCCGAGACCATGGCACAGGAAACCATGAGCTTTCAGGCAGAGGTCAAACAGCTTCTGCAACTGATGATTCATTCGCTCTACAGCAACAAGGAAATTTTCCTGCGCGAGCTGATTTCGAATGCATCGGATGCCGCGGACAAGCTGCGCTTCGAAGCGATCGCCAAGAGCGAACTGTACGAGAACGATCCGAACCTGCGCATTCGGGTTGCATTCGATAAGGCCGCGCGCACGATCACGATCGACGACAACGGCATCGGGATGAGCCGCGAAGAGGCCGTCTCGCATCTCGGCACGATCGCCCGCTCCGGCACGAAGGAGTTCTTCGCGCAATTGTCGGGCGACCAACAAAAGGATGCGGCGCTGATCGGCCAGTTCGGCGTGGGTTTCTACTCGGGCTTCATCGTCGCCGACAAGATTACCGTCGAGACGCGCCGGGCCGGGCTGCCGGCCGCGGAAGGCGTGCGCTGGATCAGCGCGGGCGAGGGCGACTTCTCCGTCGAGACGATCGAGCGCGCGCAGCGCGGCACGACGATCACGCTGCATCTGCGCGCCGATGAAGACGAGCTGCTGTCGTCATACCGTCTCCAGTCGATCATCCGCAAGTACTCCGATCACGTTGCGCTGCCGATCCTCATGAAGAAAGAGGAGTGGGATGCGGAGAAGGGCGAGATGGTCGAGCAGGGCGAGGACGAAACCGTCAATCAGGCGAGCGCGCTCTGGACCCGGTCCAAGAACGAGATCGACGAGGAGCAGTACAAGCAGTTCTATCACCACCTCGCCCATGACGAGCAAGACCCGCTCGCCTGGACGCACAACCGCGTCGAGGGCCGCAGCGAGTACACGCAACTGCTCTATGTGCCCGCGCACGCACCGTTCGATCTGTGGAATCGCGATCATCGCAGCGGGCTGAAGCTCTACGTGAAGCGCGTCTTCATCATGGACGACGCCGAGCAGTTGCTGCCGACCTATCTGCGCTTCGTGAAGGGCGTCGTCGATTCGGCGGACCTGCCGCTCAACGTCTCGCGCGAAATCCTGCAGGAAAGCCGCGACGTCAAGGCCATCCGCGAAGGCGTGACCAAACGCGTGTTGTCGATGCTCGAAGAGATGGCCGGTGCCGAGGCGGAAGAGGGCAAGGTCAAGTACGCGACGTTCTGGAAAGAGTTCGGCCAGGTCTTCAAGGAAGGGCTCGGCGAAGACTTCACGAATCGCGACCGCATCGGCAAGCTCGTGCGCTTCGCCTCGACGCATACCGATTCGGCCGAGCAGACGGTATCGCTTGCCGATTATGTCGCGCGCATGAAGCCCGAGCAGACGAAGATCTATTACGTCACGGCCGATACATGGCTGGCGGCGAAGCACAGCCCGCATCTCGAAGTGTTCCGCAAGAAGGGGATCGAGGTGCTGCTCTTGGCCGATCGCGTCGACGAGTGGGCGTTGGCGTACTTCACCGAATTCGACGGCAAGCCGCTCGCGAGCGTGGCGCGCGGCGATCTCGATTTGAACGCCTTCGACGACGAAGAGAAGAAGGCGCAGGAGGCCATCGGCGAGACGATGAAGCCGCTCGTCGAGAAGATGAAGGAAGTCCTCAAGGACAAGGCGAAGGACGTGCGCTTGACGTTCCGGCTCACCGATTCCCCCTCGTGCCTCGTTGCCGACGACGGCGAGATGACCGGTTATCTGCAGCGGATGCTGAAGGCGGCCGGCCAGAAGGCGCCCGACGTCCATCCGATCCTCGAGATCAATCCCGAGCATGCGCTCGTGAAGGCGCTTGCACCCGAGCACGGCGATTTCGCCGACTGGTGCTACCTGTTGTTCGACCAGGCCGTGCTGGCCGAGGGCGGTACGCTCGAGGATGCGGCCACCTTCGTCAAGCGCACCAACGCGCTGCTGCTCGCGCGGTGATGCGCGCTGCGCGCCTGCGTTACGACGCTGTCGGTCGCGCTTGGCGTGCGGCGCAGCGTCCCGTATCGACGTTCGACCAGAAAGATTGGCTCACGCGCGGCGGTTCGCTGACTGCTCATTTACGCACGCTCGGCGATGTGCGTGTGCGGGTGACGCGCGAGGCTGTCGACTGCGCGTGGCCCGACGAATGCGCTGCGTTGCGCGTTGGGTTGCGCACGCGCGTGTGGGTGCGTGAAGTCGTGCTCGAGGTGGACGGCGTGCCGTTCGTCGCCGCGCACAGCATCGCGCCGCTGGGTGCGAGCCGGGGCGTGTGGCAGGCGATGCGGCGGCTCAAGACGCGCCCTCTGGCCGAGTTGCTCTATGCCGACAGCACTGTTGCGCGCTCGGTGCTCGTCAGTACTCGGCTTGCTCCGCGCCATCCGCTTGCGGTGCTGGCGCGACGTCAGATCGCAGGGCGCGCGCCGCACGCGTTGCTCGCGCGCCGCTCCGTATTCGTGCGGCACGGCGCGCCGCTGATGGTGACCGAGTGCATGTTGCCCGCGTTATGGGCGCATCTCGACGCACGGCGCTCCGATGCGCGTGGCGGTGCGCACGCCCTTCATCTTCCGCACGATCGCGGCGGGCGTCCGGCGCGGCCTTCGCACGCGGGGCATACGCCGGGCCGTACGCCGGAGTGCTCGCTGTCTGCGCGGCGCTTCGCGCGCCCGGCATCGTCGTCGTGACATTCAAGCATTCGTTCGCGCCCGTCGTGAACGAGCGCACGCGCGTGCTCGTGCTCGGCAGCTTGCCCGGCGAAGCGTCGCTCGCGCAGAGCCGGTATTACGCGCATCCGCAGAATCGGTTTTGGCATTTGATCGGGGATGTGATTGGCGTCGCGCTGCCCGGCATGGATTACGAGGCACGGCTTCAAGCGTTGCTCGATCATCGTGTCGGGTTGTGGGACGTCATTGCAAAGGCACGGCGAGAAGGAAGCCTCGATAGCCGGATTCGCGAGCATGCGACGAATGATCTGGCTGCGCTCGTGGCTGCGCTGCCCGAGTTGCGCGCTGTCGCGTTCAACGGTGGCACGGCGGCGAAGATCGGCATGCAGACATTGGCGGAAAGCCGGGTGTCACCCGATCTCATCAGGTTGCCGTCAAGCAGCCCCGCTTATGCCGCCGCGCCATATGCTGCGAAGCTGCGGGCATGGGAGGCGTTGCGCAAGTGGCTGGTGGTGTAGCTTTGCACAAATCGAATTGTCTCCGCGAGGCGCCGCAACGCGGCCCTACGAGGGTTCCCGCAGAGTGGCATCAGGTAGGAGGCAGCAGGTGTTCGAGCCCAGAAACCGCGTCTATGAGTTCCGCAGTGAGCTGGACTAGCTCCGCGGTCAGACTCGCCGGCAGATCGATGTTCCCTTCGTATTCAGCCGCATTGCGCCTGCGATGACAGGTATCGAGCACGCGCCATTTTTCGGTTGGCCAACCGATTGTGTGTTCGAGACATTGAAAGACGAGGTACCGATCGTCGCTTCGATATCCGTGAGCGCGCAAGGCAGCGCGTGATGCAGCGTGAGCGGCGTCGTAGGCGAGAATGAACTGGCTCTCCGTGGCCATCGTGCCGCTGCTTGTTACTGTGCCGAGCAAGGTTCGAGCGAGGCCAAGCAAATGCTCAAATTCGCTGCGGTTCACCGGGAAAGGTTTTAGCTTTCCAATGCGTACTAGGTTATCCAATATTGTCGATGTCATCCTCAGTTCCTATGACCATCAGCTTCGGCTGGCGCAACACTTCCGCAATGAAGGGATGGTTTTTGCGCTTCCTCTCAAGGAATTCCTCGAGAGTGTACTGGGTAATCTGCACGATTCGGCCTAGCCGCTTTTCGGCGGACTCGAGTGCCGCCATGATTTGCCCGTAGCTGAGCGTTTCACTGATCAGCATGATGTCGATATCGCTGCTGCCGCGGTCACTGCCCTGCGCAACTGAGCCGTACACACATGCGAGCTTGATCTCTGAAGCAAGCGGCGACAGTGCTTCGCGGAGAACCTCTACGACTCCAAAGGTCTTCAGGACAATGAGGTGTAGCTCATCGAAAATGGGGCTGCCTACGTAGGCGCGCACTTGTTTGAGGTTGGCAATGCGTCGCGTTTCAATGAGGCCGCCTTTTTCGAGACGATTCAACTCGCGCTGGACGGTGGCGCTGCCGAGATCAGTCAGCCGGATCAACTCTTTGACGTGAAACCATTGTTCAGGCCGCCCAAATAAGCATGCCAAGAGGGGTTGCTGCGCACTAGAGAAGAGTGCATCGCCGAGTTTGGTCATGTGCTAGATTCTAGCACGAACGAGCTAGAATCTAGCACGATCTGCGCGCTTGGCTCGTCGCTAGGAATGTGCTGACGATTTCGCCGACGATGAGTCTCTCGAAGTCGTGGAGCAAAAGCAGGTCGCGGTAGTCGGGCTGTAGCAACCGCGATGCGTCGATCGGTTTTCGGTTATGGATCTAAAAAAGGCGCGGAGTGAACTACGGTTGGCCCAACAGGTGATCGCCGAACGTATAGGCTATCGCAGCAAACGATCGCCCGTTGGGAGTCGGGCGAGAGTGAAATCCCAGCCAAATATCTCAAAGACCTGGCGATCTTGTTCGGGTGTTCCGTGAGTGACTTGCTCGACAGGGAACCGCAAGACGCTCCGGTCACAAAACGATTCCGACCTGCCGTTCGGTACACTGCATATCCGATTTCAACGATCAATCGCTCAGTCTGCTTGGCTTCATGTCGCCAACTCAGTTCATGCAAGACTGGCTTGCGGCTCAGCGGACAAAGGATACGGCTGCATAACTCGGGGCCTCTGGAAGGCGAAAAACCGAGGGAAGCTCACGTGAAACATCCCTCAATTCCTCGCGTGTTCGTCACCGGACATGCCGCCGCCGGTGGTAGGCTGCCGTAATTGTTCCATTCGGAATGGAAGGCGCGAGATGAAACGCAACGTAAATGCAATCCGGCATGCGCTTGGCGCGAGCCTGTGCGTGCTGTTGCTGCACGGCGCAATGGCGTACGCCGCAGACGCGTTCGAACTGACTTCGCCAGGTCTGCCCGACGGCGGCACGCTCTCTTTGAGTCATGCGGGGAGCCAGAACAATTGCGGTGGCAGCAATGTGTCGCCGGCATTGCAGTGGCGCAATGCACCCGCGGGCACGCGCAGCTTCGCGATTACGATCTTCGATCCGGACGGTGCGAAAGGCTTGGGTGTTGTGCATTGGGTGATGTACGGCATTCCCGCTTCGACGACGTTGCTTGCAGCGGGTGGCGAGCCGCCAGCCGGCGCGCACGTGGGCCTCAATGTCAGCGGGCAGGCGGCTTACCGCGGGCCGTGCCCGCCGGTTGGCGAGATTGCCCATCACTATCTCGTGCAGATCTATGCGCTCGACCTCGCGCCTGACGCGCTCGCGGCTGGGTTGACGCGCGATGCGCTACATGTGGCGATAAAGGGTCATGTGCTGGCCAATACCAGCACCGTGATGCGTTTTGGGCGCTAGCGCATACCACGGAGTCGCCCTTCTCTTGAGAGCCGCTTCGACTTCGGCCCAGAAGTCCGACAGCAATTTCGCGGGCGTTGTCGGCGCCTTATCCGTTCGTCACAGCGGCGCGTCCGCCGCTTGTCGGGCAGGTAGAATCCATGCATTGTGCTCAATGCTTTGCACGACATCAGTGAACCCGCAATGACCGATACGTCCTTTCCATCACCCGATTCCGCCACCGATCTCATCGCCGATTCCACAACCGAAAGCGATGTCGCGGAAATCTCCGAAACGCTGCACGAGGACGGCCTGTGGCGCGACGACGGCTGGACCGCGCGCGTCATCAAGAACGAGGACGACGATGGATGGGCCGTCGAAATGATCAAGGACGGTGAGCCGGAGCCCGCGCTTGTCGGTCCATGGACGATGGGTCGCAACAAGAAGGATCCGAAGCCGCTCGATGCCTCGGCATTTAATACGCTGGTGAAAACGGCGTCGGAGGTATTGCGCCGGCACGAGCAGCAGCTCCGCGCGCAATTGCATAAGAGCCTGACGGTGGCGGCGGCAACGGGCGATGGCGAATTGGAGATCACGCTGGACATCGTTCCCGACGAGGACGAGCCTTACGCGCTATTGACTGCGCTTGACGCCTTCGGGGAGCAGCTTGCTCAAGTGCAGGTGGCTGCGAACTTCAAGCTCAGTAAGGCAAGCGCCGTAAGCTGGGTGGAAAACGAGTTCCGCCGGCCAAGCTGATAGTGAATCTTGAGTGAATCTTGGCTGAAGCGGCGACATTCTTCGAAGCCCCCCTCCTGGGCTAACTTCGAGGAATATCGAGAGCAGTTACCGGCCTGCGCTCAGTTCCTGCTGTCGCCGCGCTCGCGCGTCTTCCTCAAGGCGTATCTCTTCAATTGCCTGCAGCACTTCATCGAGATCCACGGGTTGCGTGTCGTCTTCGACGCGGCCGGTCAATTCCGCATCGACGTGCAGCCGTCCTGCTTCGAACAGCGCCCAGATTTCCGTGCCATAACTCGCGGTGAGTATTTGCGGAGCAAACCGTCCGAAGTACGCTGCTAGGTTGTCGACGTCTCGCTTGAGCATCGAGGCGGCGTCGTTGTTGCCGGCTGCGTCGACGGCCTGCGGCAGATCAATGATCACCGGCCCATCCGCTGCCAGCAGGATGTTGTATTCCGAGAGGTCGCCGTGAATCACGCCCGCGCAGAGCATTCGTACAACCTGATTGAGCAGCAGCGCGTGGAGTTCGAGCGCGCGAGCTTCGCTCAGTTCGACATCGTTGAGCCGAGGCGCGACGTTACCCATTGCGTCGATCACCAGCTCCATCAGCAACACGCCATCGGTACAAATGTAGGGTTGCGGCACGCGTACACCTGCGTCGGCGAGCCGGAACAGTGCGTCCACTTCGGCGTTCTGCCATGACGCTTCCTGCATTTGACGACCGTAGCGCGTCCCTTTTTCCATTGCCCGCGCCTGCCGGCTGTTCTTGACCTTGCGGCCGTCCCGATATGACGCGGCTTGCCGAAAGCTGCGCTGCTTCGCGTCCTTGTAGACCTTGGCACAACGCGTGGATTCGCCGCTGCGTACGACGTAGACGGTTGCTTCCTTGCCGCTCATCAACTGGCCAATGACTTCGTCGATGAGTCCTTCTTCGAGAAGCGGTACAAGCCGTTTGGGTATCTTCATAGGACCGCCACGCGCCGCATGCGGGACGTGTATTCCACATTCGTCAATGGTGAAGGGCTCGCCGAGGCATGCGCGATCGGCAAATCGATGAATCGCGTGACGGGTGATGCCGGCCGTGGGATTGTTGCGTGGGAAACGGAGGTGGTCATGCCGGATTATAAGGGAGGGCGCGTATCGCGGTCTCGATTTGCGTGAGCAATTGATCCGTCAGCTCCACGCCGTTACCGGGGGGGGGCAAAATCACATTCTGCATTCGCTAAGTGTTCAGCGAATTTGACCGAACAGTAGAGTCAAGCTTTTTATAACTGTGCATGTCATCGGCCTCATTTTGTCGAAACAATCCGGTTATCCGGCCGGTATTTTGTTCGGCCACGCCATGCTCCGGGAGTCAGTCATGTGCGAAATCCATCCCTTCGGACTCGACCTTCCGGCCTAGTCACCGGCATTTTCATTTCCCGCGACCTATCGCATGGGAGACCTTGACAGGTGGACACATCACAATCGCCATCCAGAGCGGAACGGATCGACGGGCCATCCGTCCGGATCGGTGCGCTTGTTCCGTTGAGCCGACCCGGCTGGATCGAGGCCGGTCGACACTTACTGGCTGGCCTCGATCTGGCCGCTCGGGAAGTGAACGTCACCGGCGGCATTCTTGGAAAGCCACTCGAACTGATCGTTCGAGACACCGCGGCTGATCCACAGCGGGCCACAGCGGCCGTGGATGAGTTGGCTCGCCTAGGCGCGGCCGCGTTGGCGGGGGAGTATCACAGCGTCGTCGCTCGCGCCGTAGCAGCCCGGGCCGATGCCCTCGGCCTGCCGTTCCTGTGCTCGTCAGCGGTTCTCGACGCACTCACCGAACAGCCGACGGATTGGGTCGCGCGCCTTGCTCCGGCACAGTCTCACGGTTGGCAGATCTACGCAGACTTCCTCCTCAGCGCGGGCCACCGTCGAATCGCCGTGGCAACTCAATCGAGTGTCTACTGGGCATCCGGGACCCGCATTCTGCGGGACTACCTTGCTCCGCGCGGGGGCACCGTCCTCGAACTCGACACGGGCGCGCGTGCGCCCAAGGTCGTGTGCGACGAACTGGTCGACCATCGCGTGACCGCTCTCCTTCTGCTGGTCGGCTACCCGGAGCCGGCGGTGCCGATCGTCAGGTCCGTTCGCCGCGATCCGCGTCTGGCCGGGATACTGATTGGCGCTCCGGCGGGGCAACCGGAGTTCGCCGAGTGGGCGACGTTGCTGGGGCGCGAGGGCACTTCGATTCCGTTCTTGCGCTACTTGCCCGAGCGCCTCAGCTCACTCGGTGTACGAGTCGATGCGGCCCTCCGAGAGCGATTGGCCGAAGCGCCCTCATTCGTCGCCTTCGAGGGCTACGACACGCTCACTGTCCTCGCCGATGTGTTGCGGTCCCAGGGCGTGGATCGGCCGCTCGGTACCGAGTCTTGGTCGCGCGTTGTCGTCGAAGGCACTCGAGGAAAGATCCAGTTCTCGCGAGCGCCAGGCATCAGCGTATGGCAATGGACTTGGCCACCCGTCCAAGTCGCTGATCGCGATCCCGATGAACCCACGCGCTTTCGGACCCTCTACGTCGCCTGAGCGCACGAAGAGGTCGTCGCTGGGGCCGCGGTTGAGGGTGCAACGGCACAGAGCGTTTGCGTTGGGCGCACGCGAGGTCTTACTGCCGCTTGGCCCGATAAGCCGCGAGACTGCTACTCGCTTGCGCTCGGATCGCGCGTTGCACGAAAGGTGTCCAGCCGAGCAAGGCCCCTTTCGGGCCGAGCGCTTGGCGCGCCCAGCGCCATAGATCGAAGTTGTCGCGATGCTCGACAATGCGCCCGTCACGAAACACAAAGCGCGCCTCGATCCGATTCACCACCGTGTGGCCGGTCTGACTGAACAGATAGCGCGCGACCCACTGCGCCCGCCCGGTCTGTTCGTTCGCGTCGACGTCGGCAAACGTCAAGGAAAACGCCTGCGCACGCTGCACCAGCATGCGCCACATATCGCGTGCGGACTCGCCGTGCAGCTCACCGAACACCGGATCGCTGAAGACGACGTCGTCGGCATAGCAGGCAACCATCGCCGTGGCGTCGCGCCGCTGAAAGGCCTCGTAGAAGCGTTGAATCAACTCGGTGTTGGGATGAGTCATCGTTAGTGTCGTTGTCGTTGTGAACGAGCCCGTGGCTCCACGCGATGGCGAGGCGCCGAGTAAGCGCAACGATATCGCAAAAATAGATGGCAGAAGCGCTGCCGCAACACAGGGGCGCAACGTATGGAGCGAGTCGACCTGTTATGTCGCGCCCGAGAAAGCGATGGCTCGCTCGCTTATTGGAGCTTGCCGAGAAGACCAGCGAATTCGTCTTTCGTGAATGCGCGGAGCGTTTGCGTGCGGACATTCCCCGCAGAGCCGAGTGCGAGACCAAATGACATGAAGCTTTGTTCGTCCGAAGCCTCCACGATCGTGACGATGTCATAGGCCCCCAATGTCCAGTAGATTTCCTTCATTTCGCAGCCAAAGGACTTGGCCATCTCCGCCGCCTGGGTGGCGCGCTGTGCGCTGTTTTTTACCGTACGAATACCCTGGTCGGTGAATTGTGCAAGAACCACGTAAGTCGCCATGACGATTCCCCTTACCAATACCTCGAATCGTGCTTCACGCATGCAGGCTCGACGGCCGTACCGTCGCTCGCGTCGAGCGCAAGCGCCCGCATGTAAGCTGATTCTAGGCAATGGAGCGTAAAGCGAGCGGCATGCGCGACGCGGCCTTCCACGTCTGGCGCGTGCGGCGGAGGCGGGCGTCTCGAGGCGCGCACACGCTAATTCGTCATCCACTCCGCTCGCTTCCCAAGGCTGTCGAACAGTTCGAGTAGGGTCGCCTTGACCTTTTGCACGGCGTTGCTCAGCAAGGCCGTATCGTGCCAGCAGAGCGATAGATCGCGCGAGAACAGCCGGTGATCGACCTTGGCCAGCTTGAGCTTGCGCTCATCGAGTTCGACATGCGCCGCCGTCCACGGCAGGATCGTCACGCCTAGCTTCGCCATCACCGCGGCGAACAGCAACGCGGTTGAACTCGCTTCGAAGAGAATCTCGCACGGCAGCCCGGCTTCGCGCAGCGCCCACTCGACGCGGCTGCGTATCGTATTCGGCGCGCTCGGCAGGATCAGCGGCATGCGGGCCAGTTCCGCAATCGCCACCGGCTCGCTCGGCATCGGAAATTCCGGCCACGCAATCAGGTACAGCGCTTCGGTGAGCAGACGCTGCGCGGCGACGCCGCGCGTTTCGACCGCGTCGACCACCACGGCAAGTTCCACGCGTCCGCTGCCGATCAGATTGCCGAGTTCGGCGCTCGGCGCCTCGACCAATTCCAGCGCGATGCCGGGGTAGCGGTCGCGAATCATGCGTGCGAGCGGAATCGCCACCATCCGCGCCGTGCTCGACGGCATGGCAACCGACACTCTGCCTTGCGGAAGCTCGTCATCCTGACGCAGCAGTTCGCGCGTGCTGTCGGCTTGCCGCAGCAATTCGACAGCGTGCCGATAAAGCGTTTGCCCGGCCGCGGTGGGTGCCACGCCCTGCACGCTGCGCTCGAGCAATTGCATGCCCAGATCGCGCTCCAGATTGCGCATCTGCTGGCTGATCGCAGGCTGCGCGATATGCAGCGCCTCGGCTGCTCGCGTGACGTTGCCGCACTCCACCACCTTCACGAAATACCGCAATTGCCGCAGGTCCATGCGCGCTCCGTGCCTCTTCATTTCATAACGAAATCAGCTTGAATCAGAGGAATATCATATTTTTCCTTTATCGATCACGTTTTTATACTGGCTCCACAAAAACCGAAGCGTGCCCGGCCTGACTGGTTGGCGCTGCTTCAGAACGGTCGGCGCAGGCTGGCCAGGAGACAAGGATGTCCAAAGTGATCGCTGCACCGGCGCAGGGGATCAAGCCCCGGCGCACGCCCCTTACCCGCGAGCAGATAGGCGGCTTCTGGGCGGTTTACGCGGGATGGGTGCTGGACGGTGTGGATTCGGTGATTTACGCGCTGGTGCTGATCCCGGCGCTGACCGAGTTGCTGCCCGTCTCGGGCATTGCCGCGACGCCGGGCAATCTGGGTATGTACGGCTCGATCCTGTTCGCACTGTTTCTGATCGGCTGGGGCCTGTCGTTCATCTGGGGGCCGCTCGCGGACCGCTTCGGCCGCGCCAAAACGCTGGCCGCGAGCATTCTGATCTACTCGGTGTTCACCGGCGCCGCGGCGCTCTCGCACAACGTCTGGGAACTGGCGGCATTCCGGCTGATTGCGGGCATCGGCGTGGGCGGCGAATGGGCGCTGGCCGGTACCTATGTCGCCGAGGGCTGGCCGGAAGATCGCCGCAAGATGGGCGCGGGCTATCTGCAGACCGGTTATTACCTCGGCTTCTTTCTCGCCGCTTTCCTGAACTATACGGTTGGCGCGACGTACGGTTGGCGCGCGATGTTCCTGTGCGGTCTCGCCCCCGCGTTGCTGGCGATCTTTACGGTGCTCAAGGTGAAGGAGCCGAACCGATGGCGCAAGGCCGCGCATGGCGTCGGTCATACGAATACGCCGACTGCGCCGGGCCGCGGGCCGTTGCTGGAGATCTTCGCACCGGCTTATCGACGCCGGACGCTGACCAGCGCCAGCCTCGTGGGTGTCGCGATCATCGGCTTGTGGGCCGGGTCGGTCTACGAAGCGAGCGCGGTCGTGACCCTAGCGAGGCGCGCCGGTATCGACACAATCGGCGCCGTGCATCTCGCATCGATCGGCGCGGCGCTGTTGTCGGTCGCGACGATTCTCGGCTGCCTGGCGGCGCCGTGGCTAGCGGAACGGCTCGGACGGCGGCTCGCGCTCGGCGCGTACTTCGCCGGCATGGCCGTGTCGATCGTGTTCGCGTTTGGCTGGGTCTTCTACCTACCGAATGGACTTGATGCCTTCATGGTGTCGCTGCTGTTCCTCGGGTTCTTCGGCGGCAATTTCGCGATCTTTTCGCTATGGCTGCCCGAGCAATATCCGACCAGGATCCGCGCGACCGCGTTTGCCTTCAATGCATCGGTGGGCCGCCTGCTTGGCGCGGGCGTGAATTTTCTGCTGGCTGCAGCGATTCATTGGCAAGGTTCGCTCGGACTGCCGGTTGCCTGGACAGCGGTGGCTTTTGCGATCGGCATGCTGATCTTGCCGTTCGCTGTCGAGACTCGTCATCAGACGCTGCCGGAATAGCGCCGCGTCGAGCGCATGCCGCGGACTATTCGCCGCGTTATCCATTCGTTGAGGAACGAAATGCAAGCGTTACAAGGAATCAAGGTCGTGGAGCTGAGCCGAGCGCTATCGGGGCCGTTCTGCTCGATGGTGCTGGCCGACCTCGGCGCGGACGTCGTCAAGGTCGAGCCGGGCCCGCGCGGTGACATGAGCCGAACTTGGGGGCCGTTCGACCGCGGCGTCAGTACCTACTATCTCTCCTGCAACCGCAACAAGCGCGGCGTGTGCATCGACTTTCGCCACCCGGAAGGATTGGCCGCGATCCACCGGCTGGTCGACGATGCCGACGTGGTGATCGAGAACTTCAAGCCCGGCACCATCGACAGCATGGGACTCGGCTACGACGTCCTCAGCGCACGCAATCCGCGGCTGGTGATGGGCAGCATCAACGCGTTCGGCGCCGATGGTCCGATGAGCGGCTGGCCGGGTTTCGATCAGATCGCGCAAGGCTATTCCGGGTTGATGAGCCTGACGGGTTTCGCCGATGGCGACCCCACGCGCACCGGCACCGCGATCGGCGACCTGAGCTCCGGCATGTGGCTCACGATGGCGATACTGTCCGCGTTATTGGAGCGTGAGCGAACCGGGCGCGGCCAGCATGTGACCACGTCGTTGCTCGCGAGTCTGGTGGGGCTGCTGAGCGTGCATGGTCAGCGCTACCTGAGCCTTGGCGATGTTGCACGTCGTACCGGCAACGCGCACGCGGTGATCGCGCCTTACGGCGTGTTCGACACCGCTGACGGCCCGCTCAACATTGCGCCGATCACGTCGGATATGTGGTTGCGCCTGTGCCAATTGCTCGATTTGCCGACGTTGCCGGACGATCCGCGCTTCGCGACCAACGAAGCCCGAGTGGCGCATCGCGATGAGTTGAAGATTGCGTTGGAAGGGCGCTTGAAGACGCGCGGCAAACGGGAGTGGACTGAACTTTTTATCGACGCTGGGCTGCCCGCCGGCCCGATCAATACGGTGGATGAAGTGTTCGACGATCCACAGGTGCAGCATTGCCGGTTGGTGGAAACGCTCGAGCACCCAACGCTCGGCGCGCTGCGTCAGGTCGTGACGCCTTTGTCGAGTTCAGGGGCGGCGGGCGATGCTCCGCGTCACGTCAGCCGGCATGCGCCGCCGGGCCTCGGCGAACATACGGTCGACGTATTGCGCGAGGCGGGTTTCGATGAGGTGTCGATTCAGGCACTGCTCGCCGCTAAAGCGATACATCAACAGGGCGAGTATTCACCGCTGGAGAGGGCCGTGGAACGCGCGGCCGGAGTAACGCAATGATGAGACCGAAAAACTTGGAACATGCTGTCGAGGGCACACAATGAGCACACCGAACGCTACGCCGTTTACGGTAACGGTCGATATCGTGGATGAACGGATCGCACGCTTGACGTTCGGCCATCCTACGCGCCGCAATGCCCTTAGCGCGGCGTTGTTGCGCGAGCTCGACGCGCAGCTCGTCGATCTTGCGACCCGGCGAATACCGGTCGTGATACTGGGCAGCGGCGTTGGGCAGGACGTTTGGAGCGCGGGCCACGACCTCGGAGAGTTGGTGCACGATCGCGACCCCATCGCCCACGGCAAGCCGTTGGAGCAGGTGTTGCGTCGCGTCCGCGCGTACCCTGGCGTGGTGATCGCGATGGTGTCGGGCTCCGCGTGGGGTGGCGCGGTCGATCTGGCGATGAGTTGCGACCTCGTCGTTGCCGACGATAGCGCGCGTTTCACGATGACCCCGGCGACCATCGGCTTGCCCTACACGATGAGCGGCCTGCTGCGCTTCTTCAACAACATGCCGATTCACGTATTGAAGGAGATGTTCTTCAGTGCGCAGCCACTCGATGCGGCGCGTGCGGAACGCTTCGGCGTGATCAATCGTTTGGTCGACGCTGACAAACTGGAAGCAACGGCCCTTGAATTGGCGCGCGCAATCGCAAGCAAAGCGCCGCTCGCGATCCGGGCCGTGAAGGAACAACTGCGGATACTCGAAGATCTGCAACCGATGCCCGTTCAGGCGATGGAACAGATTGCCGAGCTGCGCCGGCAGGCATGCGAAAGCGCGGATTTCAGCGAAGGGTTGATTGCGTTTTCGGAGAGGCGACCGGCGGCGTTTGGCGGGAGGTAGAAGATTGGCGATCGGGCACGCCGATTGCTGCCCTTACTGCGTGGCGCAAGCGCGCCGCTTCCTACTCCAGGCATGGAGTGAAACACAATCCGCGGCGAGCGTCGATGCAGCGGAGCGAGCCGCTGCACGCCCACGCCCAACCGCTCGTCTTGCCAAGGGAGAACTCTCATGACACGACTCATTGCACTCCTGTTGCTTGCTTGCACTGTTTCGCTGACGGCCTGCAATACCGTGGCCGGCGCGGGTCAGGACATTTCGAACGGCGGTCATGCCATCACCAGATCGGCCGAGAGTCATTCCGACTAGCCGCGGCCAAAGTGGCTAGCGGTGCTGTCGAGCGCAAGCTGCGCGAGGGTCCGGACGTTCGTCAGTGCTATCCTCTCGTCCGATTCAACCCAGCGCTTCGACGCGCACCATTCTTTCCATGACCGATCTCATCAAGCGCGCTTCGGCCGAAGCGCGCGCGTTCGCACGCAGCCAACGCGACGAGGAGCGGGGCTTGCGCACGCGCCGTGCGCAAGCCGCTTCCTCTTCTTCCAAACGCCACTCGCGGTCATCGCGCGCCGAGGCTTCCGACGATTTCCAACACGACGCACCGCGCATCGAGCTGCCGCGCAAGCCGCGTTTTGCGCCCGTTACGTTCTCGGAGGAACGCGGCGTGCGCTATCTGCACTTCGGCACGGAGTGGGTGCAAGGCGCGATGCGCATCAACAAGCCCGATCGGATCGAGCTCGAATATGCGCAGCAAATGATGGCGTGGCTGCTTTTTCTCGAAACGCCGAAGCGTGTCGTGCAACTTGGCCTCGGCGCGGCCGCCCTGACGAAGTTCGCCTACCGTTTCCTGCCGCGCGCGCGGGTGGAAGCGGTCGAACTCAATCCCGCCGTCGTTGTCGCGGCACGCACGATGTTCGCGCTGTCGCCCGACGATGCGCGTCTGACTGTGCATGAGACCGACGCCTGGGATTTCGTCAACGACCGCGCGAACCACGGCACGGTCGGCGCGCTGCAGGTCGATCTTTACGATGCGACGGCCCGCGGCCCGGTGCACGACACCGTCGCGTTCTATCGCGCCGTGCGCGCATGCTTGAGCGGAGCGGGCATCGCCACGATCAACTTGTTCGGCGATCATCCGAGCTTCGTGCGCAACATGAAGCACTTGAACGCGGCCTTCGACGGCCGCGTGATCGCGCTGCCCGAAGTGCACGAGGGCAATCGCATCGCGCTCGCGTTCTCGGGCCCGGCGATCGAGCTGCCGTACGCCGCGCTCGTGGGCCGCGCCAAGCTGATCGAGGACAAGCTCGGCTTGCCGGCACGGCGTTGGGTGAAGGCGCTGCGCGAAGTGGACGCATTGCGCACCCCTTATGCACCGTCGCTCGCAGCCGATATCTTCACTATTTGATCGACGAGCGCGCCTCGCCCAGCCTTCCTCGCGCCGGGCGCGTCTTGCCGGCGATTCGCGCCCCCGGGGTCTGCCCGGCTTGACCGCTCCCACAACGCTCTTATACTCTTCCCAGGCTTAATAAGCTGAAGGATGCTGGCCGGTCGCGCTCCATGCGGGTTTCGAGCCGGTCGAGATTCGGGCCATCCCCCCCAAGGGGATGTCTCGCGGGGTGATAAAGAGTAAAAGAGGAGACGTCATGGCTCACAATGCCGACGCCAATCGAGCCTCCAAGCACTGGCTCTGGCTGCTGGTAGTGCCCTGGATCGCCATGATCTGGGTGCCGTCGTACAACAAGGTCGACCCGCAACTGTGGGGCTTCCCATTCTTCTATTGGTACCAGTTGTTCTGGGTGTTAGCGAGCGCTGTCATCACGGCCGTCGTCTATTTCAAGACAAAAACGCGTTCGAAGCCGGGCGCCTCTGCCGGAGACGCTCGATGAACGCCACAGCAACATTCGTTTTCGTTCTATTTTTCGTCGGGGTGACGATCCTCGGCTTCGTCGCCGCTCACTGGCGGCGCGGTGATCTCAACCACTTGGAAGAGTGGGGCCTCGGCGGCCGCCGCTTCGGCACGATCGTCACGTGGTTCCTGCTCGGTGGAGACTTGTACACGGCCTATACGTTCGTGGCCGTGCCGGCCCTCGTGTTCGGCGCCGGCGCGACGGGCTTTTTCGCGTTGCCCTACACGATCCTCATCTATCCGTTCGCGTTCGTCGTGTTTCCGAAGTTGTGGACGGTCGCCAAGCGTCACGGCTACGTGACGTCGGCCGACTTCGTCAGCGCCCGCTACGGCAGCCGCACGTTGGCGCTGGCCGTGGCCGTGACGGGTATCGTCGCGACGATGCCTTATATCGCGCTGCAGCTCCTCGGGATCGAAGTGGTGATCGGTGGCCTCGGCTTCGACACGTCGGGCTTCGTCGGCGATTTGCCGCTCATCATCGCCTTTGCGATTCTCGCCGCCTATACCTACACGTCGGGTCTGCGCGCCCCGGCCATGATCGCGGTCGTCAAGGACTTGCTGATCTACATCACGATCATCGCGGCGATCATCGTCATTCCGGCGCAGCTCGGCGGCTTCGGCCACATCTTCAGCGCCGTGCCGCATGCGAAGCTGCTGCTCAAGGCGCCCGACGCCGCGAGCCTGAACGGCTATAGCGCTTACGCGACACTGGCCGTCGGGTCGGCGCTCGCGCTGTTCCTGTACCCGCACTCGATCACGGCGATCCTGTCTTCGTCCTCGAGCAACTCGATTCGCCGCAACATGGCGATGTTGCCCGCGTACTCGCTCGTGCTCGGCTTGCTTGCGCTGCTCGGCTACATGGCGCTCGCATCGGGGGTGAAGGACATGCCCGAGTTCGCGCCGTACTTCAAGGCGTTCGGTCCGAACTTTGCCGTGCCGGCCCTGTTCCTGCACTTCTTCCCGTCATGGTTCGTCGGGGTGGCGTTCGCGGCGATCGCGATCGGTGCACTCGTTCCCGCCGCGATCATGTCGATTGCCGCGTCGAACCTGTACACGCGCAACATCCATCGCGAGTTCGTCAACCGCAATATGACGCACGAGCAGGAAACGAGCGTTGCCAAGCTCGTGTCGCTGATCGTCAAGGTTGGCGCCGTCGCCTTCATTCTGGGCCTGCCGCTCACCTACGCGATTCAGCTTCAACTGCTCGGCGGGATCTGGATCATCCAGACGCTGCCTGCGATCGTGCTCGGCCTCTATACGCGCAAGCTCGATTCGCGCGGTCTGCTGGCCGGCTGGGCGGCGGGCATCGCGGTGGGCACCTGGATGGCGGGGTCGCTGGGGCTCAAGAGTTCGATCTACGCGATCCATATCGGCGGCCACGCGATTCCAGGGTATGCGGCCGTGTGGTCGCTCGTCGTGAACCTCGTCGTGGCGATCGTCGTCAGCGCCGCGGTACGCGTGATCGGCATGAGCCGTGCCGAAGATCGTACGCGTCCGGAGGACTACCTCGACGCAGTGGAAGGCTGATGCGCGGCACGCGTCGTTCGCTCATGACGAGCGGCGCGTATGCGGCGATTCGAAACGAGGGCGGCCGCGTGCTGCCCTTTTTCGTATCCGTCGCGCCGCCGCGCTGCCAGGAAATTCCATCGTGAGCCACCGTTTTCGTCCTTTCCGATGGCTGACGACGTTGCTTCCGCGCGCCGTCGTCTCGCCGTACTGCCGGTTCCGGCATGCGGGCGTGCTGCATGGCGTTCGCGTCGGGCTCGCGATGCTCGTCTCGATCCTCGTCACGACGGGCATTCATGTCCCGAACGGCATTTGGGCTTCGGTGACGGTGCTCGTCGTCATCGGCGGCTTGCAGCATCACGGCAACATTCGCAAGAAGGCTGCCGATCGCGCGCTCGGGACGACGCTCGGCGCCTTCGTCGGGCTCGTGTTGATCGCTCAACTGCACGTGATCGGTTCGATGCCGCTCACTTACGTGCTGATGGCGATCGCGGCCGGCGTCTGCGGTTATTACGCGATCGGTGAAGCCGGCTATATCGCGCTCTTGACGGCCATCACGATCTGCATCGTGGCAGGGCATGGCGGCAGCACGATCGAAACGGGCCTGTGGCGTACGCTGAACGTGCTGATCGGCATTGCGATCGCGCTTGCGTTTTCATTCGCCTTGCCGCTGTACGCGACCTACTCTTGGCGCTATCTGCTCGCACGCAATCTGCGCGATTGCGCGCGCATCCGCGAACGCATCGCGTGCGGTCGTCCGCTCGACGTCGAGGCACACGTCGCGGCCTTCGCCGCCTTGAACGGCCGGCTGGTCAAGCTGCGCTCGCTGATGCCCTCCGTGGCGAAAGAGGTCGATATTCCCTTGAAGCGGCTGGAGGCCATCCAACGCTTGCATCGCTCAACGCTGAGCGCGCTCGAAATGATGTCGACGAGCGCGGCGATGCATCCGGCGGCGGCGGGAGAGACCGACGATCACGCCCGCGCCGAACGGGCTTGCTTGTTGACGATGGCGCGGGCGTTGCGCTTCGGCTCCGAATCGCGCGCGGGGCAGCGCTTGGCCGCGACGCCGTCCGGGGCGGAAGGCGCGCACGTTGGTCCGGCGAGGGGGGCGCCCGACGAAACGCTGCCGGGGCCGCGCTGGATCGCTCAATGGTTTGCGGAGCAAGTCGATGCGCTCAGAGGGCTGCTCGCCGAGACGGAGCCGCACTGGCACATCGAAGGGGACATTGCGGCCAGCGCGCAGATGCGCCGCCCGCGCTGAGTCGAGCAAGCGGAACAACTGCGCGCTCAAGGCTCCTTGTTTTCGACGTTGACCATCCACGGCACGCCGAATTTGTCGGTGACCGTGCCGAAACCCTTGGCCCAGAACGTCGGCTGCCAGGCAAAGCGCACTTGGCCGCCCTGCGCGAGCGCATCGAAAATCTTTTCCCCCTTGGCCACGCTGTCGAGCGACACCGAAATGCTGAAGCCGGAATAGGCGGGCGGCGTGGTGTCGGTCGGCATGCCGTCGGTGGCCATCAGCGTGGTCTGCCCGACCTTGAACGATGCGTGCATGATGCGCTCGCCCGCTTCGCCCTCGGCCGCATACTCGGCGGGCGCGTCCTTGTTGCGCATCTTGAACGTGACCTCGGCGCCGAGCGCCTGCTCGTAGAACGCGAGCGCTTCGTCGCAGCGGCCGTAGAAGTACAGATAAGGTTGAACCACCATCATCGTCTCCTTCTGGCGGGGGAAATGCACCTCAACGCAGCGAGTCGATCAACTTTTCGAGCTTGATCGCGTCGGCCGCGAATGTGCGGATGCCTTCGGCAAGCTTTTCGGTTCCCATGGCATCGTCGTTGAGTTGGAAACGGAACGACGACTCGTCGACGGCAATGCGCTCGATCGCTTCGCCGGACGCCTTGTCCGAGAGCTTGCGCTCGACCGGGTCATTGCTGTCGTGCAGCTTTTGCAGCAGATCGGGGCTGATCGTCAGCAAGTCGCAGCCCGCCAACTCGACGATCTGGCTCGTCGTGCGGAAGCTCGCGCCCATCACCTCGGTGTCGTAGCCGAAGTGCTTGTAGTAGGCGTAGATGCGACGCACCGATTGCACGCCCGGATCGTTGGCGCCGCCCATTTTTGCCTCATCCCAGTCGCTGCCTGCCTGCTTCTTGTACCAATCGTAGATGCGGCCGACGAACGGCGAGATCAGCTTCGCGCCAGCCTCCGCGCAGGCCGCCGCCTGCACCGGGGAGAACAGCAACGTCATGTTGCAGTTCACGCCTTCCTTTTGCAGCGCCTCGGCAGCGCGCACCCCTTCCCAGGTCGACGCGAGCTTGATCAGCACACGCTCGCGCTCGATGCCCGCCGCTTTGTAGAGCTTGATGATCTCGTGCGCTTTGTCGATCGAGCGTTGGGCGTCGAACGAGAGCCGCGCGTCGACTTCGGTTGACACGCGCCCAGGAATGATCTTGAGGATTTCGCAGCCGAAGGCGATCAGCAAGTGATCGATGATCGCGGTGGCCGGTTTGCTCGCGTGCTCGCGCACCGTTTTCTCGAGCAGCGGCTTGTAGGCGTCTTTTTGGACCGCTTTGAGGATCAGCGAGGGGTTCGTGGTGGCATCGCGCGGTTTGTATTGCGCGAGCTGCTGGAAGTCGCCGGTGTCCGCGACGACGATCGTGTACTGCTTTAGTTGGTCGAGAGCATTGGTCATGGCTGGTTCTCTGACGCTAAGCGCCTGCGGGATGGTTGGGATAAGGGTCGAACCGCCAAAAACGGTTCGCGGTTCGACCCGGTACGAATAAGCCTATTTTAGGCCTGCTGCGCGCGAGTGGGCGCGGCGGGCGCAATCGGTGCCGGGCGGTAGCGGTTGGCTCATGCCTAGGTACGCCGCGCATTGAGCACGACTTGCGTGATGATGCCTGCGGTGAGCCCCCAAAAAGCCGAGCCGATCGAGAGCAGCGTGAGCCCCGAGGCCGTCACCATGAACGTCACGAGCGCCGCTTCGCGCTCGCGGACGTTGCTCATCGCGTTCGTGAGGCCGCTCATGATCGAGCCGAACAGCGCGAGCGCGGCCACTGAAACGACGAGCGCTTTGGGCAAGGCCGCGAACAGGGCGGCGATTGTCGCGCCGAAGATGCCGGCGACGAGGTAGAACAAGCCGCACCAGATCGCGGCCGTGTAGCGCTTGGTCCGGTCCTCGTGCGCTTCGGGGCCGGTGCAGATGGCGGCGGTGATCGCCGCGAGCGTGATGCCGTGCGAGCCGAACGGAGCCAGCACGAGCGAGGCGATGCCGGTCGTCGAAATGAGCGGCGCCGACGGCGGGGTGTAGCCGTCGGCGCGCAGCACGGCGAGCCCCGGCATGTTTTGCGACGCCATGGCGACGACGAACAGGGGCACGCCAAGGCTCACGGCGGCCGACAGCGTGAAGTGCGGCATCGTGAACACCGGATGCGCGAGCGCGACGTGAAAATGGCTGAAGTCGATGAGCCCGAGCACGGCCGCTGTCGCGGTGCCGACGACGAGCGTCGTCAAGATCGCATAGCGCGGCGCAAGGCGTTTCACGAACAGGTAGACGAAGAACATCGTCAGTACGAGCGTCGTTTGATACTGAGCCGCATGGAAGATCTCGATGCCGATTTCGAACAGAATGCCCGCGAGCAGCGCTGCCGCGATGCCGGCCGGCACACGCTTCATGAGTGCGTCGAACCAGCCCGTGAGCCCGACGGCCGTGATCAGGACCGCGCAGACGATGAAGGCGCCGATCGCGTCGGCATACGGCACGTGCGGCAGCGCCGCGATCAAGAGCGCGGCGCCCGGAGTCGAGTAGGCGACCACGACGGGCGTGCGAAAGCGCAGCGAGAGCAGGATCGTCGAGAACGCCATGCCGATCGAGAGCGCCCAGATCCACGACGAGACCTGCGCGTCCGACAACTGCGCGGCGCGGCCGGCCTGGAAGACGAGCACGAGCGAGCTCGTATAGCCCGTCATCATCGCGACGAAGCCCGCGACGATCGAATGCAGCGACGTATCGGCGAACGGTTGCAAAAGCGCGCGGCGGATCGTGGGCGGGCCGGGCAGATCGGGGGTGGAAGGGGAAGTCATCGGGGCTATTTGCTGAGCCTGCGCATCGCGGTTTCGAGCCCGGCGAGCGTCAGCGGATACATGCGCTCGCCGAGCAACTGACGGATGACCGCCACGGATTGGCGATATTCCCACAACGCTTCCGGCTCGGGGTTGAGCCACGCATGGTGCGGGAATCGATCGGCGAGCCGCCGCAGCCAGACCGCGCCGGCCTCGGGATTGTTGTATTCGACGGAACCGCCCGCTTGCAGCACTTCGTACGGGCTCATCGTGGCGTCGCCGACGAAGATGAGCTTGTAGTCGGGCGTGTACTTGTGCAGCAGGTCCCAGGTCGGCATGCGCTCGACGTGCCGGCGCCGGTTGTTTTTCCACAAGTGGTCGTAGACGCAGTTGTGGAAGTAATAGAACTCGAGATGCTTGAACTGCGCTTTCGCCGCGGAGAACAGTTCCTCGGTGCGCTTGATGTGATCGTCCATCGAGCCGCCGACGTCGAGCAGCATCAGCACTTTCACGGTGTTGTGCCGCTCGGGCACCATCTTCAGATCGAGCCAGCCCGCGTTCGCCGCCGTGCTGCGAATCGTATTGGGCAGATCGAGTTCGTCGGCCGCGCCTTCGCGCGCGAAGCGGCGCAGCCGCCGCAGGGCGACCTTGATGTTACGCGTGCCGATTTCGACTTGATCGTCGTAATCGCGATAGGCGCGCGTTTCCCAAACCTTGACGGCGGTTCGGTTGCCGGCGGATTGTCCGCCCATGCGAATGCCTTCGGGGTTGTAGCCGCCGTTGCCGAACGGCGACGTGCCGCCCGTGCCGATCCATTTATTGCCGCCCTCGTGACGTCCCTTTTGCTCGTCGAACAGCGCTTTGAGCCGCTCCATCAGCTTGTCGATTCCGCCCATCGCGTCGATTTGCGCTTTCTCTTCGGCCGTGAGCTCGCGGCGTAGGCGCTGCTCGAGCCAGTCGAGCGGCAACGCGAAGGCCGCATCGGTTAGCTGCTGTACGCCGCGAAAGTAGGCGCCGAACGCTTGATCGAATTTGTCGAAGTAGCGTTCGTCCTTGATCAGCACGAGGCGCGCGAGGTAGTAGAACTCGTCGAGCGAAGGCCCGATCACGCGCTCGCGCAGCGCCTCGAGGAGCGTCAAGTATTCTTTGACCGACACCGGCAACCGAGCCGCGCGCAGCGTGTAGAAAAAGTCGATCAGCATGCCGATGCCTTCGAATAGCGATGCGCCTGACGCCCTAGCGCCCGAGCTTGAACAGCAGGTTCTGCCGCACGGCCGGCCATTCCGATTCGATGATCGAAAAGACCACGGTATCGCGATAGATGCCGTCGCGGCCGATCTGATGGTTGCGCAAGATGCCGTCCTGCTTGGCGCCGAGCCGCGCGATGGCGGCGCGCGAGCGATGATTCATGACGTGCGTGCGAAACTCGACGGCGATGGCGCGCAACACGTCGAACGAATGGCGCAGCAGTAGATACTTCGCCTCGGTATTGAGCGGCGAGCGCTGGCATCGCTTCGCATACCAGGTGGCGCCGATCTCGAGCCGGCGATGCGTGGCCTCGACGTTCAACAGCCGCGTGGTGCCGACGACTTCGCTCGTTCTCGCTTCGCGCACCGCGAACGGCGTCGCGCTGCCGCGCTCGGCCAAGTCGAGCGCCGTTTCGACGTACTCGCGCTCGTTGCCCGGCGCAGGCACGCTCGTGAACCACAGCTTCCACAACTCCCCGTCCGCGGCGGCTTGCGCGAGTGCGGGCGCGTGCTCGAGCGTGAGGGGTTCCAGCACGACATGTTCGCCCTGCAGCGTGACGGGCTCGATCCAGCGGGGCATGCGACGGTCTCCTCGTAGCTCGTACGGCAGCGCTGCCGCGGCGCGGCTTGCCGCCCTTGGGGTTAGCGGTTGTGCCGATTCATGTAGACCAGGCGCTCGAAGAGGCTGAGGTCTTGCTCGTTTTTCAACAGCGCGCCCGCGAGCGGCGGCACGATTTGCTTCTGATCGGGCGAGCGCAGCGCCTCGGGCGGAATGTCTTCGGCGAGCAGAAGCTTGAGCCAATCGAGCAGTTCGGACGTCGACGGCTTCTTTTTCAGGCCCGATACGCCACGCAGTTCGAAGAAGCTCGCCATCGCCGCCCGCAGCAGGTCCTCGCGGATGCCGGGGTAATGGACGTCGACGATCCGCTGCATCGTCGACGGATCCGGGAATTGGATGTAATGGAAGAAGCAGCGGCGCAGGAACGCGTCGGGCAGCTCCTTCTCGTTGTTCGAGGTGATGACGACGAGCGGCCGGTGCTTGGCGCGCACGATCTCGCGCGTTTCGTAGACGTGAAATTCCATGCGATCGAGCTCGCGCAGCAAGTCGTTCGGGAATTCGATGTCGGCCTTGTCGATTTCGTCGATGAGCAGCACGGCCGGCACGTCCGATTCGAACGCCTGCCAGAGTACGCCCTTGACGATGTAGTTCGCGATATCCTGCACGCGCGCATCGCCGAGCTGCGAATCGCGCAGACGCGAAACGGCGTCGTACTCGTACAGGCCCTGCTGCGCTTTGGTCGTCGATTTGATGTGCCACTGATAGAGCGGCATGCCGAGCGAGGCCGCGACTTCTTCGGCGAGCATCGTCTTGCCGGTGCCGGGCTCGCCCTTGATCAAGAGCGGGCGCTTGAGCGTGATCGCGGCGTTGACGGCGAGTTTGAGATCGTCGGTGGCGACGTACTGCGACGAGCCTTCGAAGCGCATGGCGGCCTGCTCTTTGGAAAAAAATCCCAGTATAAGTCAGAAGGGCTTGGCGCTTTTCCCGCGCGGCCTTATCGTGTCGGACGGCTCGCGCGCGGCGAAGGCCGGCGCAGCCGGGTGGACGCCCGGTCGAGCCGCGCGGTACAATTGCCGCGATTTTTTTGGCCGCTCGTTGCGATTTCGACAACAAGAACGGCGCAGCGCCATTGCCCGCAGGCTTTTAGCGGGCGCTCGTTTCCCCTTAAGCCAGGTAGAACCTATGAACTCTTTCGTCGGCAAACATGTCGTGACCGCAGCGCTCGCCGTGCTCGCGGGGTTTGCGGTGAGCGCGCAGGCGGCCGATGTGGTCGGCAATGCGAAGGCGGGCCAGGGCAAGGTCGCGATGTGCATCGGCTGTCACGGCATTCCCGACTACCGCACGGCGTTCCCCGAGGTCTATCGCGTGCCGAAGCTCGGCGGGCAGAATCAGCAATACCTCGAAAACGCGCTGCACGAGTACAAGAAGGGCGATCGCCACTTCCAGACGATGCACGCCGTTGCGTCATCGCTGTCGGATCAAGACATCGCCGATATCGCGGCGTACTACGCCTCGCAAACGCCGGCGTCGACGAACAATCCCGACAAGTGACCGTCCTCTCGGCCGCTTTCAGCTACCTCATTTCGCGGGATAGGAGAATTCATGAACAAGCCTGATCAGGCACTCGCCATCGTCGCCAAGGCTGCAGGGGCAGCGCTCGTCGCGCTCGGCGGCACGATCGGTTCGGCCCACGCGGCCAGTATCGACAACGGCAAGGCGCTCGTCGAAGCCCACAACTGCGCGGCCTGCCACGGGGCCACGTTCACGAACCCCGTCAGCAACGATTACCCGAAGCTGGCCGGCCAGCATGCCGACTATATCTACTGGGCGCTGCGCGCGTACCAGACGGGTACGGGCAACCCGAACTTCGGCCGCAGCAACGCGATCATGCAGGCGCAGGTGCAAAGCTTGTCGCTGAGCGACATGAAGGACATCGGAGCCTACCTCGAGTCGCTGCCGAGCAATCTGGTCGACAAAAAGTAAGACGCCGACGGCGTTGGGCATCGTGCCGCATTCGGCACTCGCATGACCGGCATCGATATGCAAGCACCCCGCTCCGGCGGGGTGTTTTTTTACAACGAATGCCCCTGCGACCCCTCCCGCGACAACATGTCGCAGTCTCGCTCGATCTCGTCTTAATCCGCCTTAACCCGTCTTAAGCGGGCCTCAATCGCGTGATGCTCGCCGCTCGATTCGGGCGAGATACGCGTCGGTATCGGGCGGCGTGTTGCTGCGTTGCGCCTCCCAAATCGTCTCGCCGAGGCATTCCATGATCGCGTGCTGCGCCTCGTGCGTCGAGCCAAGCCGTGCCGCGAGCCGCTCGTGGGCGGCGCGGATCCCCGGCGGCTGGTCGATCGAGAGCTGTTCGCTGATTGCGAGATGCATCGACAAATGCAGGAACGGATTCGTGCGGCCGGCCTCGGGGGCATAGTCGGCCGCTGCCGTCGCTTCGTCGGCCAACTCGGCTTGGTACTCGGGATGCTCGACGATCCAATCGGCCGCTATCGCCTCGAGCGGGGTGAGAATCTCGCCCGTGCGCTGCTTGCGCCAGGTGTCGATGAAAAAGCGTCGGACTTCGTCGCGGCTCGGATTGAACATCGTATGGATCGACCTTTGCTTTGAATAGCGCCGCGCTGCGCGACGCCCAGCAGCGCCGCCGTTCACGGCCAATCCGCCATTTTACGCCGCGCGGTGCTGGGCGTCGGGCTGCGAATCATGCCGGACGGGTAGAATCGCCGGGCATGGCCCATCTCGTGCCGGGGTCGGCCCGGTACGGCCGCGGCCGTGCACAGCTTTGCCGACCACGACGATAACAACGATGTCCCCGATGCGTTCTCCCGATACTCACCCGCGCGCCGATACGGTGCGCGGCGCTCTGCTCGTGGCGTTATCCGCCAGTGCTTTCGGCGCGATGCCGATCTTCGGCCGTTATGCCTACGCAGGCGGCACCGACGTGCTCGGTCTGCTCACGCTTCGTTTCCTGATCGGCGGGACGCTGCTCGCGGCCGTCGCATGCCGGCGAGGCGTTGCCTGGCCGCGCGGGCGCACGCTTTGGGGCATCGTCGCGATGGGTGCGCTCGGCTACGTCGGCCAGTCGCTCTGCTATTTCACTGCGCTGCAGCACGCACAGGCGAGTCTCGTTGCGCTTTTGCTGTACCTCTATCCGGCGTTCGTCACGCTGCTGGCGGCGCTTTGGCTCGGAGAGCGTCTGACGCGCGTGAAAGCCGCCGCGCTCGTCCTGTGCTTGGCAGGCTCGGCGTTGATGGTCGGAGGCGGCCGAGGCGATCCGCTCGGCATTGCGCTCGCGCTCGCGGCGGCCGTCGTCTATTCGCTCTACATCGTGGCCGGCGCGCGCGTGACGCGCGACGTCGATCCGCTCGCGACGACGGCCATCGTCTGCTTGTCGGCGGCTGCCGTGTTCTGCACGGTGTCGATCGCGCGCACGTTGGCAGGTGCGCCGCCGCATCTGCCTGCTACCGCGCCCGCATGGGCCGCGATCATCGCGATCGCGCTCGTCTCGACGGTGACGGCGATGCTCTCGTTCTTCGCAGGGCTTGCGCGGCTCGGCGCGGCGCGCACGTCGATGCTCTCGACGCTCGAGCCCGTCGTCACGGTGTTGCTCGCTGCGATCTTGCTTGGCGAACGGTTGGCGCCGCTGCAATGGGTCGGGGGTGTTGGCGTGCTCGCGGCGGTGTTGTGGCTCGTGCGTGCCGGCGGCGGCGCTCACGACGAGGCCGTGTCGCTCGAAGCCAATCAATGAGTCGGCGGCAAGCCGCCGTCGCAACCGGTTGTCACGACATCGTGTGCGGCGCGTCGCGCGAAGCGGCGGCGGCCGCCGCATGTGTTCAAAGCTCGGGTGGCGGCGTCTTCGGCTTGTACTCGCATATCGGCTCGATGGCGCAGTGCCAGCATTCGGGCCGGCGCGCCTTGCAGACATAGCGGCCGTGCAGGATCAGCCAATGGTGAGCGTCGTGACGAAACTCGGGCGGCGTGAACTTCTCGAGCGAGGCTTCGACGGCGCGTACGTCCTTGCCCGGCGCGAGGCCCGTCCGATTGGCCACGCGAAAGATATGCGTGTCGACGGCAATGGTAGGCTGCCCGAACGCCGTATTGAGCACGACGTTCGCCGTCTTGCGGCCGACGCCGGGCAGGCTTTCGAGCGCCTCGCGCTCGGCCGGCACTTCGCCGCCGTACTGCTCGAGCACGATGCGGCTCGTGGCGATGACGTTCTTCGCTTTGGTCCGATAAAGCCCAATCGTCTTGATGTAGTCGGATACGCCGGCTTCGCCGAGCGCGAGCAGGGTCTGCGGGGTATTCGCCACGGGGAACATCTTGCGCGTCGCCTTGTTGACGGAGACGTCCGTCGCCTGCGCGGACAGCATCACGGCGATCAGCAATTCGAACGGCGTCTTGTATTCGAGTTCGGTGGTCGGATGCGGATTGAGGCTTTGCAACGTCTCGTAGATGGCGCGTCGTTTTTGTGCGTTCATGCAGCGCTCGCGGGTGGCAAGGAAAGGCTCAGCGATCGTCGTCGGCGGGCCGACGCGGCATGGTTAAGTCATTCGGATCGTCAGCTCGATTCCCGTTCGACGTGTCGGTTGCCCCCGCGCGATCGGGTGCGGCGGGGCGGGCGGAACGATCGGAGGCGGGTGCGGCGTCGTTCGCCGGAGACGAGGCGCTGAGCCGCTGCCGGCGTGCTTCCGCGGCGTCGATTTGCGCTTGGACATCCGCGCTGACGTTTGCGACGTTCTTCGGGGCGATGCCCTGGGCCGCCAGCGCGTCCTTCTTCTGGCGTGCGCGTTCGAGCGCGGCTTGGATGATCGCGCGTTTTTCCGCGGCTGCGTCTTCCACCGGAGGGCTCGCGTCGGACGCATTCGCGCTGGGTATACCCGCGCCGGCGGCCGCCTCGGCACGGCGAGCCGCGGCACGGGCCTCTGCCGCTTGGCGCTCGCGCGCAAGCCTTGCCATGCGCCGGTCATGGCGCACCCGGGCCGCGTCGGCTTGCGCTTGGCTCCAGGCGTCCCAGCCTGTTCGCTCGCCTGTCGCGGGCATCATCGCGATGCAATCGACGGGGCATGGCGCGACGCAAAGGTCGCAGCCCGTGCACAGTTCGGCCACGACCGTATGCATGAGCTTGGGCGCGCCGACGATCGCATCGACCGGGCATGCCTGCATGCAGAGCGTGCAGCCGATGCACAGCGTTTCGTCGATGACGGCGAGCGGCCGGGCCCGCTCCTCGCCGTTGGCGGGGTTCAAAGGCATCGCGCGCCGGCCGAGCAGGGCGGCCAGGCGCGCGATGCCTTGCGCGCCGCCGGGCGGACATTGGTTATAGCCGGCCTCGCCGCGCGCCACGGCTTCGGCATAGGGCCGGCAGCCGGCATAGCCGCACTTCGTGCATTGCGTTTGCGGGAGCAGATCCTCGATGCGGTCTGCGAGAGTCACACGATCGGTCACGTTCGGTACGTCTTGAGCACGCGGGCGGTGCGTTGCGCCGCGCTGGCATTGGGCGGCCGCGGATGCGTTTCGCGTGCGGGAAAAGAGCGCATTATCGCCGATTTCCCGGATTGCCATCGGTCAACCATGTGCCATAATCGAAGCGCTTTTTCGCACGAGACGCACGGTGTTCCCCAAAAAAATGGCGCGCTCGTCCATGTTGCCGGCGTAGGTCGAGGAGGGCCGGCTGCATGACGGGGCAACGCGGCTCACGAAGCAAAAAGGCCACCATGAATCAATCGAAAATCAAAAGAGATCCAGAAGGGACCCGGCGTCGTATTCTGCTTGCGGCGGCCGAAGAGTTCGCAAATGGGGGTTTGTTCGGCGCGCGCGTCGATCAAATTGCCCGGCGCGCGGAGACGAACGAGCGGATGCTCTATTACTACTTCGGTAGCAAAGAGCAGCTTTTCACGGCTGTGCTCGAACACGCTTTCGGCGCATTGACGGAGGCGGAAAAAACACTCGATTTGAACGGCGTCGCGCCCATCGAAGCGATTACGCGGCTCGCGCATTTCGTGTGGGACTACTATCGCGATCATCCGGATCTGCTGCGTCTCATCAATAACGAAAATCTGCACGAAGCGCGTTATATCCAGAAATCGCCGCGCATTCGAGAAATGATTTCGCCGATGGTGGCGACGCTCTCTTCAATTCTCGAGCGGGGGCAACGCGCGGGCCTGTTTCGCACGAACGTCGATCCATTGCGCTTCTACGTTGCGCTTTCGGGGCTCGGCTATTACAGCGTGTCCAATCGATTCACGCTCGAAGCCACGCTGGGCCGGGACTTCAGTTCGCCGGCCGAGCGTGCCGAGATGATGCGTATGAATACCGAGTTGCTGCTCGCCTATCTCATGCGCAAGTAAGCCGCGGTAGGGCGGCGCCGGCACGGGCCGGCGCCCGCGATCATGCTTCCACGGGTTCGCTCGTGCGTTTCGTTTCCTTGTTGTGCTCGAGGATGAAGTCGCGCAGTTGCGGATAGATGATCGTGCGCCAGCGACGGCCGGAGAAAATACCGTAATGGCCGCATTTTTCGGCGGTGAAGTGGTGCTTGTGCTTCTCGGGAATGCCCGTGCAGAGATCGTGCGCGGCGCGCGTTTGCCCGCAGCCCGAGATGTCGTCGAGCTCGCCCTCGATCGTAAACAACGCCGTCTTCTTGATGTCTTGCGGCCGAACGAGTTCGCCGTCGACTTCCCACGTGCCCTCGGCGAGGCTGAATTCCTGAAAGACGATGCGGATCGTATCGAGGTAGTACTCGGCGGCCATGTCGAGCACCGCGTTGTACTCGTCGTAGAAGCGGCGGTGCGCCTCGGCGTCGTCCTCATCGCCGCGCAGCATGCTTTGATAGAAGTCCCAATGCGAGGCCGCGTGGCGTTCGGGGTTCATCGCGACGAAGCCCGCATGTTGCAAGAAGCCCGGATAGACGTGGCGACCGACGCCCGGATAGTTCGGGGGCACGGTGTGAATCACGTTGTTCTCGAACCACTGATACGAGTGCTGCATCGCGAGCGAGTTGACCGACGTGGGGCTGCGCCGTGCGTCGATCGGGCCGCCCATCATCGTCATCGTGCGCGGCGTGTCCTCGCCGCGGCTCGCCATTAGCGAAATCGCGGCGAGCACGGGCACCGTCGGCTGACAGACGGACAGCACGTGCAGGTTCTTCGCGCCGATGTGGCGGATGAATTCCTGGATGTAGGCGACGTAGTCGTCGAGATGGAACGGGCCGTCCTCCAGCGGGACCATGCGCGCATCCATCCAGTCGGTGATGTAGACCTTGTGATCCTGCAGCAGCGTGCGCACGGTATCGCGCAGCAGCGTCGAATGGTGTCCCGACAGCGGCGCGCAGACGAGCACGACGGGCTCGTCCTTCAATTGCGCGACGGCATCGGAGTCGTCGGCGAAACGCTTGAAGCGAAGCAGACGGCAGAACGGCTTTTCGACGATCGTCTGCTCGATGATCGGGATATTGTGGCCTTCTTTGACGATTTGATGAATATCGAATTCGGGCTTCTCGTAATCCTTGCCGAGCCGGTAAAGCAATTCATAGCCGGCGGACAAGCGCGTCGCGCCGGGCACGTAGGCGAACGGGCTCGCGGGATTGGCGAAGGATTTCGAGGCGGCCTGGGCCCAGGCCGTCAGCGGATTCAAGAGCGCGCGCTGAAACTCGTAAAACTGGTAAAGCATGATGTAGGGCTCCCGCGGGGGGTAGGGACGGGGCAATAAAAGGCGGCGCTCGGCGTCGCGGCTGGATGGACCGAACGGATACTCGTGGCGGTGTTATTCAGTTGATGATAAAGGACAAACGTTCTTGGTGCAACGCAGCAATTCCACCAGCCGGCCGGGTATTTTCCCGAATACTGCTTCGCAGCATTCGTGCCGATATCAAGCTTTGCGCATCGACGTGCCCATTATTTAATGGGGCCGTATCATGGCGCCTCGGCTCCCAAATCCGGCCGAGCCGGCCGAGCCGGCTGAGCCGGCTGAGTCGGGTCGTGCGCCTCGGACGGATGCCCCGTCGCGCCCGCGATCGATTGTTCATGCCGCATGAGGTTCAAACCGGTATGGACGAGTGCGACGTGCGAAAACGCCTGCGGAAAATTGCCGGTGAATCGCTTGCTTTGCGGGTCGTACTCCTCGGACAGCAAGCCGACGTCGTTGACGAGCCCCACCAGGCGTTCGTACATCGCGTGCGCTTCGTCCATGCGACCTTGCAGGGCCAGGTTGTCGACCATCCAAAAGCTGCAGGCGAGGAACGTGCCTTCGCCCGGCGGTAGGCCGTCGTCGACTTTGTGCGTGTGGTAGCGGCGCACGAACCCCTCGAACGTGAGATCGCGCTCGATCGCCGCCGTCGTCGATGCGATGCGCGGATCGGTCGGCGGCAAGAAACCGACCAGCGGAAGCAGCAGGAGGCTCGCGTCGAGTTCGTCGCCGCCGTACACCTGCGTGAACGTACCGCGCTCGTTGCTCCAGCCTTTGTTGCAGACGTCGGCGTGGATGCGATCGCGCAGCGTGCGCCAGCGGTCGATCGGCCCGGACAGCTTGAACTTCTCCGCCGAGCGGATCGCACGGTCGAACGCCACCCATGCCATCACCTTCGAGAACGTGAACTGGCGCGGGCCGCTGCGCACTTCCCAGAGCCCTTCGTCGGGCTCGGCCCAGATCGACTCGAGGTGCTCGAGCATCAGGCATTGCAGCGTCCATACCGCCTCGTCCGCGTGCAGGCCGCCGACGCGCGCGAGATGCAGTGCATTCATCACTTCGCCGTAGACGTCGAGCTGCAACTGACCGACCGCTTGGTTGCCGATGCGCACGGGGCTCGCGCCTTCATAGCCGGGCAGCCAGCCGATCTCCGTTTCGGGCAGCCGCCGCTCGCCGGCCACGCCGTACATGATTTGCGCCTGCGCGGGCGAGCCCGCGAGCGCGCGCTCGAGCCACACGCGCCAAGCGCGGGCTTCGTCGTAGAAGCCGCAACGCATCAGCGCGAGCAGCGTGATCGTCGCATCGCGCAGCCAGCAGTAGCGGTAATCCCAGTTGCGCGAGCCCCCCAGCCGTTCGGGCAGCGAGGTGGTGGGCGCGGCGACGATGCCGCCGGTCGGATCGTAAGCGAGCGCTTTGAGCGTGATCAGCGAACGGCGTATCGGTTCGGCGTACCGGCCTTGCACGCTGCATTGCGCGATCCAGCCGCGCCAATGCTGCTCGGTGTGTTCGAGGGAGACGAAGGGATCTTTTGCGGGCGGCAGCCGCTCGTGCGAGACCGAGTAGCCGAGCACGAACGGAATTCGTTCGCCCTCGGACACAGTGAACTCGGCCACCGTGTGCATGTTCTCGCCGCGCAGCGCCACCGGCGTGCGCAATACGACCGTGTTGGGACCCACCACGGCCTTGATGCCGTTTCCATGTGTGAGCCGTGTGACCCACGGTACCGACAGCCCATAGTCGAAGCGCAAGGTCAGCGACATGCGCATCGGAACCGTGCCGCGCTTGCCCACGACGATGCGCACGAGCTCCGAGCGCCCGTTGCCCGGCGGCATGAAGTCGATCACGGTGACGGCGCCGTCGGGCGTTTCGTGATCCGTTTCGAGGACCAAGGTGCCGTCGCGGTAGCGGCGGGTATGTGTCACGGGGGCTTCGAGCGCCGGTTCGATGCGCCATGCGCCGTGCTCCGCCGTGCCGAGCAGTGCGGCGAAGCAGGCGCCCGAATCGAAGCGCGGCCAGCACAGCCAGTCGACCGAGCCGTCTCGCGAAATGAGCGCGGCCGTATGGCCGTCGCCGACGAGTGCGTAATCTTCGATATGCGCAGGCATGGTGTCGGGATTTCTCCTGCTATCCGTGCGAATGCCGATACGAATGTGGCGCCGAATGCGCGTCAATGTACGCGTTCGCGTGTAGAGGCTATGCAAAGCTTACGCCTCGCATTAGGACGATCGGGGTGGAAACGATTTCGCGTTGGCGCGGTGCAAATTCGCTCGCTACAATCGGGCTTCGGGGATTCCGGCCGGGCGCGTCCCATATAACGAGCCACGCACAGCGTGTCGCGCATTCGGCCCTCAATGCGCTTGTCATCAACCCTCATAGCGAGAATTGACGCCATGCAGAATCCGTCGAAGGTCGATTGCATCACGATCCTCTCCGCAGCACGCGAACTGGGCGACGACGCCTTGCTTCATCTCGATGCCCGCACCCTCGGCCTCACGCGCAACGCCATGGAAACGGCCGCCGCGTTCTTGATCGAGCGGGCCTGCTTCAAGCGTCACCGCGACGGTGACGGTCATTACGCGGTTGGCGGCTTGTCGTTGCAGGGCAAGTTGCGGCTCGACCAGTTCGTCAACGGCTGAGCGTATCCGCGTCCGGCGCGCTCGCTCAGAGATGCAGCGAGTGGGCGCCCGGGCCCAGCAGTCCCAGCAAACCGATGATGATGAGGTAGAGCGCGACGATGTAGTTCAAGAGTCGCGGCACCACCAGAATCAAAATGCCGGCGATCAGTGCGGCAAGCGGTCCCAAGCTGACGAAGATATTCATAGCGGCTCCTTGATTGAACTGGGGGAAGGGCGTAGCCCTTGTTCGGGCCCCGCATGCTCTGACCCTAGCCGGCGCGCGAGTGCCACTCAGACCCTATGCAAAGCGCTGGCCCGATATCGGCTCGCCGCGAAATGTCGCGTCGCGCACATATTGGGACGTAGCCCGCAGCCCATTTGCGAAAATACGCTCCGCGAAAACAAAGAGAGCCTACGCGTCAGAGCAAGCGCGTAGGCCCGAAGCTACCGCCTCACGGGGGCGAGCGGCAGGGGATGAGTATGACGATTGCACCCGAGCGTCGGGTGCACACGCGGCCCGTCGATGCGTGGCGCCGCCGCGTTCGGTTCTACAGCGTGCTGCAACTGTCGTGCCGGCGGCAGCGCATGCCGATTGTCCAAAGCCGCGGGGCGGGATTGCCGTGCCTCTGCCCATCTCGGTGCGCGTCGCGGCGAAGCTGAGCCGCGACCGGCTAGTTCTTGCAAGTGCCGCGCACGTTTTACGCGGGCGGCTACTCGTCCTCAAGGCTCCGCGCCCGGCGGCGCGAGCACCTCGCGGCTGCCGCCCGTGCTCATCGACGAAACGAGCCCCGCCGCTTCCATCTGCTCGACCAGACGCGCCGCGCGGTTGTAGCCGATCCGAAGCTGCCGCTGCACGGCTGAGATCGACGCGCGGCGCGTGCGAACGACGAACGCCACGGCTTCGTCGTAGAGCGGATCGGCCTCGGCGTCGGGCGCGTCGCCGAACAAGTCTTGCGGCGCTCCGTCCGTTGCCGGGCCGTCGAGAATGCCTTCCTCGTACTGCGGCTCGCCGAACTGCTTCAAGTGCTCGACGACGCGGTGAACCTCTTCGTCGGCCACGAACGCGCCGTGCACGCGCTGTGGGTAGCCGGTGCCGGGCGGCAGGAACAGCATGTCGCCCTGGCCCAGCAGCGATTCGGCGCCCATCTGATCGAGGATCGTGCGCGAATCGATCTTCGAGGAGACTTGGAACGCGACGCGTGTCGGAATGTTCGCCTTGATGAGCCCCGTGATGACGTCGACGGACGGACGTTGCGTCGCGAGGATCAAATGGATGCCGGCCGCGCGCGCCTTCTGGGCCAGCCGCGCGATCAGCTCTTCGATTTTCTTGCCCGCCACCATCATCAGATCGGCGAGCTCGTCGATGACGACGACGATCAACGGCAACGGCGACAGCGGCTCGGGGGCCTCCGGCGTCAGCGAAAACGGATTGCCGATCTTCTTGCCCGCGGCCTGGGCGTCGCGCAGCTTTTGATTGAAGCCGGCAAGATTGCGCACGCCGACGGCCGACATGAGCCGGTAGCGCTTCTCCATCTCGCCGACGCACCAGTTGAGCGCGTTTGCGGCGAGCTTCATGTCCGTGACGACGGGCGCAAGCAGGTGCGCAATGCCCTCGTAGACCGACAACTCGAGCATCTTCGGGTCGATCATGATGAGCCGCACTTCCTCGGGCGTCGCCTTGAAGAGCAGCGAGACGATCATGGCGTTGATCGCGACTGACTTGCCCGAGCCCGTCGTGCCCGCGACGAGCATGTGCGGCGCTTTGGCGAGATCGGCGACGACGGGATGGCCCGTGATGTCCTTGCCCATCGCGAGCGTCAGTTTCGAGGCTGAATGGCGATAGACGTCGGCCGCTATGATCTCGGACAGCCGGATCGTGTGCCGCTTCGCGTTCGGCAGTTCGAGCCCCATGCAGGTCTTGCCGGGGATCGTTTCGACGACGCGGATCGACGTAAGGCCCAGCCCGCGCGAGAGGTCCTTCATCAAACCGACGATCTGGCTGCCGCGCACGCCGAGCGCCGGCTCGATCTCGAAGCGCGTGATGACGGGGCCCGCCGATGCGCCGACGACGGTCACCGGTACTTTGAATTCCTGCAGGCGTTGCTCGATCAACTGCCCCGTTTGGGAGAGGCGTTCCGCCGGGATCTCTTCCGTTTCAGCCGACGCGGGCTCGAGCAGATCGAGCGTCGGCAGTTCGACCGCCGAGGCGGCAGGCGCATGGAACGTGAACTCGGCCGGAGTATGGCCGCGGACCGGGGTGAGTTCGGCGGCCGCCGGCGCGGCAGGGGCCGCCGCCAGCGTTGACGACTGTGATCCCGGCGCCGCGGCCGGGAGGGGCGAGACGGGTGTTGCCGTGCCGGCAACCGCGGCCGTTGGCATTGCCGCGGCGGCGGGTTGCGCATTGACCTTCGAAGACGATGCGAGTTCGATGAGCACCGGTGTCGCCGGCGTTGGTCCGTCCGTGGCGTCCGTGCGCTGCGTCGCGTTCTCGGAGGGCATCGCGCCCGCGGGAGGCGCGACACGCTCGGGTGAATCGAGCGGTTCGTCGTCGTCCGCCCACGGCGGCACGTCGTTCGATTCGCTTGCCGTCATGCCCACGTGCGGGTCCTCGCCCTGCGCGTCGGGCTCGCCTCCCGCGCGTCGCGTCGATTCAGCGCCCGCGGATGCGGTGGCGGCGGATGCGGGGGTGGGAACGGCCGAGGTGTCGTCCACGGCATGGCGCGCAAACGAATCTGACGCCGTGGTCGGCTGCTGCGTTGGCGTTGGCGGCAGTATGGGCGCAGGCGAATCGGCGGCGGCGTTGCTCGGTGCGGATTCGACATTGGCCGATGGCGCTGGGCTAGACGTTGCGACCGTGCCCGCGTTGGCGTGGGTGGGCACCCCGGCTCCCGAGGCTGCGTCGCGCGGCGCCGGTCCTGCCCCGCGCCGGGCGAGGCTCGAACTTGCGAGCGCAGTCCACTGCGCAGCGTTCGCCTCGATCGCGCGCAGTGTCTCGAGCACACCGGGCGGCGCCTCGCCCGGCGCGGCCGAGCGAGGCGCCATGGCCACCTGCGGAACATGCGGCCGCGAGAGCGGCCGGGCAGGCTGGCCGGCTGCCGCCTGCGTCGACGAAGGCTCTGTGGATGCAGGCCGTGTCGACGCAGGTTTCGCTGGCGAAGGTTGTGCGGGCGAAGCGAGCGGCGGCGCGCTCGGAGCCGTCGGCGACCCGCCGGCCGTGGCGTACGCAGCGCGGCTGCCGGCGAAGCCGATCGCGGCCGCGGCGGCACCGGAGCGTGGCTGAGCCGGCGCGGCGGCAGGGTGGGGGTTCGCAGCCGAACCCGTCGGTGGACGAGGCCGCACGTTCGCCGTGTTTGGAATGGTCGACATGTTCGGCATAGGGCGCGCACCGCGTCCCGTGCCTGACTTGTCGTTTGCGCTCCATCCCGCGCCTTGTTGCGCGGCCCGAACCGGTGTGGTCGGCTCGAACGGTTTGGCGCCGGCGCCGCGTGCGTCGCGCAGGCTGCCGCGCGGCATGCCGGGCTCGACAGACGTGGTGGTCCGTGCCTTCGTGTTCGAAATCGGAGGCGGTTGCCAGACCGTGGGCCGGGCATAGCGGCCTGTCGATTTCGGCGCCATGGCGTTGGACGTGTTCGCGCGGAACGTGGAGCCGGAAAGGCCGCCGCGCGCCGCCCGCGGCTCGTTGTCGCGCGCGGCGGCCGCCGGGCCCGACGAGGATGCGCTTGGCCCGATGTTCAAGCCGAGGCCGAAGGCACGATCGGCCCAACGTAACGTATCGCGCCAAGAAAAGCCGATGAGCCAAGGCAGGCCCGCGAAGACGAGCGCGGGCGCCACGAAGAAGGCGCCTCGTCCTAGCGCGCGCAGCGCGAGGCCGAGCACCGCGTGCCCAAGCGCATTGCCCGTATGGGGTGCGAGCGCCGCTTCGAGCGCGCCGCTGCCCACGAAGACGCCGACGAAGCCGAGCCAAAGCCGGATCGTGCCGCGTCCGCGCGCTGGGGTGTCGCGCGTGAATGCCGCAATTGCGAGACGCAAGGCCAAGGGCACGAGCCAGATGACCGAGACGCCGAACCAGCCGAAAACCACCGTATGCATGCTAGAGGGTAGAACGTTCCAGAGGGGCGAGCGCCATGTCGATCACCGGTTTTCGCGCGTGAAGGTCAGCGTGATGCCGGTCGTTGCGATGATACGCATCTGCTGCTGCGGCCGCATTTGCACGAGTGTCGAGCCGACGTGAGCGAGCGCGTCGAGATACGCTTGCTCGAGACGATCGGCGTTGGCGCCGCACGTTTTGCGCGTCGTCGCGAGCGGGCCGAGCCCCAACGCGCCGCTGCGCAGCGCATACGGCCCGGAAAACCGATTGCAGCCCGCAAAGCCGCTCGCCCGTCGCTCGCCCGAGGCGGTATCGAGCGTCAGCGTGGGCGCTGCCGCTTGGTTGGCGGGAACGTCGAGCGCCGCATGTCCGTCGCTCGTTTGCGCGCTTTGCAGTATCCAACTCGTGTCGTCGAGCAATTGAACGGCGGCCGGATTGAGCGGATTGCTGGACCCGGCGGCGGAATCGGGATGCGTCGGCATCGTGCAGCCCGCGATCGCGAGCACGGCTGCGAGCGCGCCGGCGCACGACGGCAAGCGTCGGCGCGCGGCGCCTCGCGCGGGCGCAATGAATGGATTCGACATGACCCCGAACCTTCTTGTAGAACTGACGAAGGCGTAAGGGTAACGCACTCCCGATGTACCGCGCGAGCGAGGCGCGCATGGCGGGTATGCCGACCGATCGGCGAACGTCGGAACGCCTCCGATGCGCGTGTTAACATCGCCGTCTTTCCTTCATTCGCATACGGGATTTGCCATGCAGATCGGACAACGGATCGGCACGCCGCTCTCGCCTTCGGCCACGCGCGTCATGCTGCTCGGCGCGGGCGAACTCGGCAAGGAAGTCATCATCGCGCTGCAGCGGCTCGGCGTCGAAGTCATCGCGGTCGACCGTTATCCGAACGCGCCCGGTCATCAAGTCGCGCACCGCGCCCATACGATCGACATGACCGACGCGCAAGCGATCAAGGCGCTCGTGCAAGCCGAGCGGCCGCATCTGATCGTGCCCGAGATCGAGGCGATCGCCACCGATGCGCTCGCCGATATCGAAGCGCAGGGACTTGCCGAGGTCATTCCGACCGCGCGCGCCACCCAGTTGACGATGAATCGCGAGGGCATTCGCCGCCTGGCGGCCGAAACGCTCGGTTTGCCGACCTCGCCCTACGCATTTGCCGATTCGCTCGAATCGTTCAAGGCGGCGATCGCGCGGATCGGCTACCCGTGCGTCGTCAAGCCGGTGATGTCGTCCTCGGGCAAGGGGCAGTCGGTCGTGCGCGGCGAGGCCGACATCGACCGCGCCTGGCAGTATGCGACGGCCGGCGCGCGCGTGAACGTCGGGCGCGTCATCGTCGAAGGGTTCGTCTCGTTCGACTACGAAATCACGTTGTTGACGGTGCGCGCGGTCGATCCGGCGAGCGGCACCGTGCAGACGTCGTTTTGCGAGCCGATCGGCCATTTGCAGGTCGACGGCGATTACGTGCAATCGTGGCAGCCTCAGCCGATGTCGCCCGTCGCGCTTGCGCGCTCCAAGGAGATCGCCGAGCGCGTCACGAGCGCCCTGGGCGGGCGCGGCGTATTCGGCGTCGAGCTGTTCGTGCGCGGCGACGAAGTCTGGTTCTCCGAAGTCAGCCCGCGTCCGCACGATACCGGACTCGTGACGCTGCGCTCGCAGCGCTTGTCCGAGTTCGAGTTGCATGCGCGCGCGATTCTGGGCTTGCCTGTCGACACGTCGTTGCTGGCGCCGGGCGCCTCGGCCGTCGTCTACGGCGGTCTCGAAGAAGCCGGCATCGCTTTCGAAGGCGTGCGCGAGGCGCTGGCCGTACCGTGCGCCGATTTGCGACTCTTCGGCAAGCCCGAGAGCTTCGAGACGCGGCGGATGGGCGTGGCCGTCGCAACGGGCTCGAGTGTCGACGAGGCGCGCGAGCGCGCGCTGGCAGCCGCGGGCGCCGTACGGCCCGTCTCCGCCAACGCTCGCTGAAGCGTCCGGGGCGGCGAGCGGCGCAGCGGCGGCCGAGGCAGGGCGCGCGCCGCGTGACGGGGCGCGATCGGTCGCTTCTTGGGGCGCGCCGGGGCGGGCACGGCTCCTGCAACCTCGCGGTGCTACAATACCGGCCTTTCCGGCGGTATGTCCGCCGGCTGGAGCCGGCCAAGCGCGAAGCATGGCCTAACGGGCGTCCTCTGCGTGAGCGCGCGAGACCTGCCGTGGCTCCTTCTTCACGTCGATCATCGAGCGGCTGTGCGGCCGCCGCCGCGCGCTCGAACGACGCAGCGCCTCGCGGCGCATTTTTAGCGAACGCCACAATGTCCGATCCCGCTGTCACGCCTATCACGGCGACTTTCGACCAATTCGGTCTCGCTCCCGAGATTCTCCGAGCCGTTGCCGATCAGGGCTATTCCACGCCCACGCCGATCCAGGCCGAGGCGATTCCGGTCGTGCTGGCCGGCCGCGACGTCATGGGCGCCGCGCAAACCGGTACCGGCAAGACGGCGAGCTTTTCGCTGCCGATCATCGCGCGCCTGCTGCCGGCCGCGAGCACGAGCGCTTCGCCGGCACGGCACCCTGTGCGGGCGCTGATTTTGACGCCAACGCGCGAACTGGCCGATCAAGTCGCCGCAAACGTGCAGTCGTATGCGAAGCACACGCCGCTGCGCAGCGCGGTCGTGTTTGGCGGCGTCGACATGAACCCGCAGTCGGCGGAGCTGCGGCGCGGTGTGGAAATCCTGATCGCGACGCCGGGGCGCTTGCTCGATCACGTTCAGCAGAAGACGGCCAATCTGGGGCAGGTGCAGATCCTCGTGCTCGACGAGGCCGACCGCATGCTCGACATGGGTTTCTTGCCCGATTTGCAGCGCATCCTGAATCTGTTGCCGAAGGAGCGGCAGACGCTGCTGTTCTCGGCGACGTTCTCGCCCGAGATCAAGAAGCTGGCGTCGACGTATCTGCGCAATCCGCAAACGATCGAGGTGGCGCGCAGCAACTCGACGGCCACGAACGTGACGCAGCTCGTCTTCGAGGTGGCGGAGGGCGACAAGACGAGCGCCGTCGTGCAGTTGATACGCGAACGCCAATTGAAGCAAGTGATCGTGTTCTGCAACAGCAAGATCGGCGCGAGCCGGCTGGCGCGACAACTCGAGCGCGACGGCGTAGTGGCTTCGGCGATCCACGGCGACAAGACGCAAAACGAACGGATGCAGGCGCTCGACGCGTTCAAACGCGGCGAAATCGAGGCGCTCGTCGCGACCGACGTGGCCGCGCGCGGGCTCGACATCGTGGAGCTACCGGCCGTCATCAATTTCGACTTGCCGTTCAGTGCGGAGGACTACGTGCACCGGATCGGCCGCACGGGGCGTGCGGGCGCGTCGGGCGATGCGTTGTCGCTTTGCAGTCCTAACGAACGCAAGCAGCTTGCCGAGATCGAGAAGCTGATCAAGAAGCCGCTGCAGGTGCAATCGCTTACGGTGGACGCACCCGTGCGCCACGGACGTGAAGAGCATGGCAAGCGCGATCGCGACGAGCGCTCGGGCCGTCGCCGCACGGGTGCGCATGAGCGCACGACGTATCGCGTCAACCACGCGCCGATCGACGAATTCTTCCTGAAGCCGTACGAGCCTTCGCCGTCGGCGCGCAAGGACGAGGATGCGAAAAACGCCGAGGCGCCGCAGGCGAAAGCGCCGAAGCAGCCGCTGGCTGCGCTGCTCGGCGGGTTTGGGATGCCGCGGCGAAATAGTTCGTCGTCCTAACGAATTGCGCTTTTGCTTGGATGGACGCTGATGGGGCTGTCGAGCAGCGATATTCCAAGCGGGCGACGCGCTCTCGGCGTGCCGTCGAATGAACGATGACGAACGCTGTGCAGGCCGATTAGAAGATCGCCGCCAAGCCGCCGAGCACGGCCGTAGCGATGCCGGCTGGGATCTCGATGGGGGCGAGCGCCGCAACCACGGCCACTGCGCCTGCGGCAATGGCGGTGTCCTCCACTAGTGGAAGCACATTGCCGTTGTGGGTGATCGCCGTAAAGGGGTTCTGGTTCGGAAGAAATTTGTCGAGCCCGGACTTGTGATCGCCGGTCTCTCTCGCTTTCGTGCCCTGTGCATCTGCTGCGTCGCGCGCTTCCTTCGCTTTAGCATCCGCCGCGTCACGCGCTTCCTGCCCCTTAGCGTCCGCTGCGTCGCGTGCTTCCTTCCCTTTATTGTCCGCTGTGGTTCTCGCTGCTTCGCCCGGATCGCGTCTGCTAAACGCCATCAACTGTTCGGTCGAGTCGTTCGACGATGCGGCACTCGCGGCCGTAGCGCTCTTAGCTGCCAAGGGCGGGAGCGGTGCTGGGGCGCTCGGTGGCAGCATAAACGATTGCAACGATATCGCTGGACGGCCGACGTCATTGAGGTACACGAGAGGTTTCCTCCTAGGAAGATATGGGGATCGCCGGGTCGATCACGCTTTCGCTGTCGAATGTCGTCGGTCCGGCGGAACGGCGAATGAGTCACGACTTTTCTGGCGTTGCGTCTGATGCGAACCGGCAACGTCTACCCATTTGCTTCGGAGGAGTCTAGGGATAGCTTCCCAGGCCGTCTATCCGCCCGGTTCGTAGTGGAAACGATATTGGTCCTTCGAACGTTTTTTATTGACGTTCGAGCCGATCACCCGCGGGGTCGTACCGAGCGACAGTAACGCGGCATAAACGACCACCTCGGGGCGGGGGCGGGCACTCGGCGTAACGTATGGGCTCCCATGCAGGCGACTGCGCTGATCATCGGTGGCCTCAATCAGTTAGTTATCCTAATTTATTTCGAATACTTGATAGCGAGCGTGTGGGTCCCTCGGCACACTGCTTTGGAGGTTTGCGTTGCTTCATCCGATCGGAAACTGAGTCGTCGACAAAATCTCCTTGAGCACCATGAACGAGCGAACCTGCCGTACGCCCGGCAGATAAAGCAATTGCTCGGCATGTAGCCGATTGAAGCTCTCGCTGTCGCGCGTGCGCACGAGCATGAAGTAATCGAACTCGCCCGTCACGACGTGGCATTCCATACACCCGGACACAGTGCGCGCCGCTTGCTCGAACGCCGCGAAGGCCTCCGGCGTCGATCGATCGAGCACGATGCCGATGACGACGAGCATGCCGGCGCCGACAGCCTTCGGCTCCAGCAGCGCGACGATGCCGCGGATCAAGCCGAGCGTCTTGAGCCGCTCGACGCGCCGCAAGCACGCGGGCGCGCTGAGCTTGATCTTGTCGGCGAGCGCGACGTTCGAGATCGAGGCATCGCGCTGCAGTTGCTTGAGAATCGCGCGATCGATGCGATCGAGTTGAGTGAGCGCACCCGGCTCGGCAGCGGGCGTAGCGGTGCCTGCCGCGGTACGGGACGCTCGGGCCGCTCGGGGAGTGGGGCGCGAGCCGCGAGGCGAAGCACTACGCAATTTAGTTGCGCACATTCGTATGGATACCTATCTTCGTTAAAGGCTATAAATAAATAACGTATTGAAAGTAGGCCAAGAGGAAAGACTTCGCAAGCTCATTTCGTCTTTACTTGCCTATCATTTTCCGGTGTATGACCTGGTGCCGTCCGCGAGTTGGCTTCACCCTGCGAGCTCGTCGACGCGTTCTCGACCTATCCGGAGCCTCACATGAATCTGCAGCGATTTCCCCGTTATCCGTTGACGTTCGGCCCCACCCCGATCCAGCCGCTCAAGCGCTTGAGCGATCATTTGGGCGGCAAGGTGGAGCTGTACGCGAAGCGCGAGGACTGCAACAGCGGCCTCGCATTCGGCGGCAACAAGACCCGCAAGCTCGAATACCTCGTGCCCGAAGCCATCGCGCAGGGCTGCGATACGCTCGTTTCGATCGGTGGCATTCAATCGAACCAGACGCGGCAAGTCGCGGCGGTGGCCGCGCATCTGGGCATGAAGTGCGTGCTCGTCCAGGAGAACTGGGTCAACTACTCCGACGCCGTCTACGACCGCGTTGGCAACATCGAACTGTCGCGCATTCTCGGTGCCGACGTTCGTCTCGTACCGGACGGATTCGACATCGGTATTCGCAAGAGCTGGGAAGAGGCACTCGACAGCGTGCGTGCAGCGGGCGGTAAGCCGTACGCGATTCCCGCGGGCTGCTCGGAGCACCCGCTCGGTGGGCTCGGCTTCGTCGGTTTCGCCGAGGAAGTGCGCGAGCAGGAGGCCGCGCTCGGATTCAAATTCGATTACATCGTGGTCTGCTCGGTCACGGGCAGCACACAAGCGGGGATGATCGTCGGCTTCGCGGCCGACGGGCGCAGCGATCGCGTCGTCGGCATCGATGCGTCGGCCAAGCCCGAGGCCACGCGTGCGCAAATCACCCGAATCGCCGAGCACACGGGCGAACTCGTCGGCCTCGGGCGTCCGATTCGTTCGGACGACGTCGTGCTCGATATGCGCTACGGCGGTCCCGAATACGGATTGCCGAACGAGGGCACGCTCGAGGCGATTCGGATGTGCGCGCGACTCGAAGGGATGCTGACCGATCCCGTCTACGAGGGTAAGTCGATGCACGGCATGATCGACAAAGTGCGTCGCGGCGAATTCCCGCCGGGCTCGCGCGTGCTGTATGCGCACTTGGGCGGCGCCCCCGCGTTGAACGCCTACAGTTTTATCTTCCGCGAAGGCTGAGCGCGGGCCGGTCCAAAGCGGTGATCGGCGCAAGCGAGGCAGCCGCCGGTACGCATTCGTTGCGCGTGCCGGCGGTTGTCTCGATCGTGTTCGACTTCAGCCGCGCGTGTGCGAATCGGTATCGACGAATCGTCTCGTCCACGCCGCGACGGCATCGGCGTAAAACGCGTCGAGCGATCGATAGGGCCGCGCAGCATGCTCGCTGCCCGCGGCGGCGCGATGCGCGTCGCACGCGAGTGCGAGGCCCAAGTGTCTAGCGGCAGCAACGAGCGCAGGCAACGGATCGTCGGCGTCGAGTTCGCGTGCGCCCGTTTGCTTGCTGAGCTTTTCCCCTTGCGCGGTGACGACGACGGGCACGTGCAGATAAGACGGCGTCGGCACGCCGAGGCAGCGTTGCAGATAGATTTGCCGTGCCGTCGAATCGAGCAGATCGGCGCCGCGCACGACGTGCGTGATGTCTTGCTCGGCATCGTCGACGACGACGGCGAGCTGATAGGCCCACTGACCGTCGGCGCGTTTGAGCACGAAATCGCCGACTTCCAGCGCGAGATCTTGGATCTGCCTGCCTTGCCAGCGATCTTCGAACGCGACGACGGCATCGGGCCCTTCGGGCACGCGCACACGCCACGCGCGTGCGGCTTTCCCCTCCAAGCCGTGCCGGCAAGTGCCGGGGTAGGCGAGCGTCGTATGGCGCGCATGGGCATTCGCCAGGGAATCGGCGATTTCCTTACGGGTGCAGGCGCACGGATAGATGAGCCCGGCGTGTTCGAGGTGTTCGAACGCTTGTACGTAGCGGGCCGTGCGCGCGCTTTGCCAGACAGGCGGCTCGTCGCTTTCCATGCCGAAGTGTGCGAGCGTCTGAAGAATCGCGAGATCGGCGCCGGGCACCGTACGAGGACCGTCGATATCTTCGATCCGAACGAGCCAGATGCCGCCGTGCGCGCGGGCATCCAGATAGCTCGCGAGGGCGCCGACGAGCGAGCCGGCGTGAAGTCGGCCCGTCGGCGAGGGGGCGAAGCGGCCGCGGTAGGGCCCGTGAGGCGCCGCCGCGAGCGCCTTGTTCGATGGAGGCGCGCTGGTCACGCCGCGCGTGCCGCGCCCTTGTCCGGATGGCATGCGGGGCATGTCTTGCCGGCCGCGTAGAGCGGGGAGCGTTGTGCCTCGGGCGTCACGATGGCGCGGCAGCCGAAGCATTGAAGCGTCTCGGTCGGCTCGAGCTGCGGATTGAGGGCCGTGCGATAGTCGAACACGAAGCACTCGCCGCGATAATGCGCGCCGCCGACTTCCTCGAAGTATTTGAGGATGCCGCCTTCGAGCTGATAGACGTGGTCGATGCCGACTTCCTTCATATGAATCGCGGCTTTCTCGCAGCGAATGCCTCCCGTGCAGAACGAGACGATGGTCTTGCCCTCGAACGTGTCGCGATTCGTCTCGACGACGCTCGGGAATTCGCTGAACTTGGCGATTCGGTAATCGACGGCATCCTCGAACGTGCCTACGTCGACCTCGAACGCATTGCGCGTATCGAGCATGACGACGGGCCGGCCTTCATCGTCGTGACCGCAGTCGAGCCAGCGCTTGAGCGTGGGGGCGTCGACGGACGGCGCGCGCCCGAGTTCGGGCTGGATTGCGGGCTTCTTCATCGTGATGATCTCGCGCTTGCGCTTGACGAGCATGCGGCGAAACGGCTGCGCGTCCGAGAAGCTCTCTTTGAACGGTAGGTCGGCGAACTTGCCTTCGAAGAGCGGATCGCCGCGCAGATAGTCGACGAATTCGCGTGCGGCCTCGGGCGTGCCGGCGATGAACAGGTTGATGCCTTCGGGCGCGAGCAAGATCGTGCCGCGCAGGCCGAGCGCTTCGCACCGCTGCGCGAGGAGCGGGCGCCAGATGTCGATGGCGTCGATGGTGACGAAGCGGTAGGCGGCGAGATTGACGATGCTCATAGCGGTGGTGCAGAAATGGGAGCCGCGATGGCCGTGGCGACGGCGCGCGAAGCGGTGAAACCGTTATTATCCCGCAAACGGCGAATCGTTTGCCTCAGTGCGCGCCGGGCCGCCCCAAGCGCACTGAGCGCCCCCTCGGGGGGCAGCGAACGCAGTGAGCGGGGGGCTCTCTTCAGTGCGCGCCGGGCCGCCCCAAGCGCACTGAGCGCCCCCTCGGGGGGCAGCGAACGCAGTGAGCGGGGGGCTCTTCAGTGCGCGCCGGGCCGCCCCAAGCGCACTGAGCGGGGGAGCCCCCACCCTAGGCCATTCGACACTCGGTCGGGATCGAGGCCGGATGTACAATACGGCCCATGTCAGATCCCCGCTTCGTCCATCTCCGCGTCCACTCCGAATTCTCGATTGCCGACGGCATCGTGCGCCTCGACGACATCGTCAAGGCCGCCGCCGACGACGGCCAGGGCGCGCTCGCATTGACCGACCTCGCGAACGCGTTCGGTCTCGTCCGGTTCTACAAGGAAGCACGCGCCAACGGCGTGAAGCCGATCGCGGGCTGCGACGTTTGGATCATGAATCCCGACGATCGCGACAAGCCCTCGCGCTTGCTGCTGCTCGTGAAGGACCGGCGCGGCTATCTGAATCTGTGCGAGCTGCTGACGAAGGCGTGGCTCACGAATCAATATCGCGGGCGCGCCGAAGTCGACGCTGCCTGGCTCGATTCGCCGCTCAGCGAGGGCCTGATCGCGCTGTCGGGCGCGCAGCAGGGCGATATCGGCCTTGCGCTCGCAGCCGGTAACGAGCCGTCGGCCAAGCGCCACGCCGAGCGCTGGGCCGCGTGCTTTCCGAACGCGTTTTACGTCGAACTGCAGCGTTTTGGTCAGCCCGGCGGTGAAGCGTACGTGCAGCAGGCGGTGGCGCTTGCCTCGGCCTTGAAGCTGCCGGTCGTGGCAACGCATCCGCTCCAATTCATGTCGGCCGACGACTACACGGCGCATGAAGCGCGCGTGTGCATTTCCGAAGGCGACATCCTCGCGAACCCGCGGCGTCAAAAACGCTTCACGACCGAGCAGCGTTTTTGCACGCAAGCGGAAATGGTCGAGTTGTTTGCCGATATTCCTTCGGCGATTGCCAACACCGTCGAGATCGCCAAGCGGTGCAACCTGACGCTCGAGCTCGGCAAGCCGAAGCTGCCGCTGTTTCCGACGCCCGACGGCATGTCGCTCGACGATTACCTCGTGCAGTTGTCGAAAGAGGGGCTCGAGAAGCGCCTCGTGGAACTCTATCCCGATGAGGCCGAGCGCACGCGCGAGCGCGAGACGTACTATCAGCGGCTCGACTTCGAGTGCGGCACGATCATCAAGATGGGCTTTCCCGGCTACTTCCTGATCGTGGCCGACTTCATCAACTGGGCCAAGAACAACGGCGTGCCCGTGGGGCCTGGCCGCGGTTCGGGCGCGGGCTCGCTCGTCGCCTACGCGCTCGGCATCACCGATCTCGACCCGCTGCGCTACAACCTGCTGTTCGAGCGCTTCCTGAACCCCGAGCGCGTGTCGATGCCCGACTTCGACATCGATTTCTGCCAGGAAGGGCGCGATCGCGTCATTCAATACGTGAAGGGCAAGTACGGGGCCGATGCGGTCTCGCAGATCGCGACGTTCGGCACGATGGCGGCCAAGGCGGCGGTGCGCGATATCGGCCGGGTGCTCGACCTCGGCTACAACTTCACCGACGGCGTGGCGAAGCTGATCCCGTTCAAACCGGGCAAGCACGTGACGATCGCCGACGCGATGAAGGAAGAGCCGCTCTTGCAGGAGCGCAACGACAACGAAGACGAAGTGCGGCAATTGCTCGAACTCGCGCAGCGCGTGGAAGGCTTGACGCGCAACGTCGGCATGCATGCCGGCGGCGTGCTGATCGCGCCGGGCAAGCTGACGGATTTTTGCCCGCTCTACACGCAAGGCGATGACGGCGGCGTCGTGAGCCAGTACGACAAGGACGACGTCGAAGCTGTCGGCCTCGTCAAGTTCGACTTCTTGGGCTTGACGACGCTGACGATCCTCGATTGGGCCGAGCGCTACATCCGCCGGCTCGACCCGTCCAAGGCCGATTGGTCGCTCGCCCAGGTGCCGCTCGACGATCCGGCCTCGTTCTCGATCCTCAAGAAAGCGAATACGGTCGCCGTGTTCCAGCTTGAAAGCCGCGGCATGCAAGGCATGCTCAAGGACGCGCAGCCGGACCGCTTCGAAGACATCATCGCGCTCGTGGCGCTTTACCGTCCCGGTCCGATGGACCTGATCCCGAGCTTCTGCGCGCGTAAGCACGGGCGCGAAATGGTGGAGTTTCCCGATCCGCGCGTCGAGCCCATCCTGAAAGAGACCTACGGCATCATGGTCTATCAGGAGCAGGTGATGCAGATGGCGCAGATCATCGGCGGCTACTCGCTCGGCGGCGCGGATTTGCTGCGCCGCGCGATGGGTAAGAAAAAAGCCGAGGAGATGGCCAAGCATCGCGAGTTGTTCCGCGAGGGCGCTGCGAAAAACGGCCTGACGGCCGAGAAAGCCGACGAGATCTTCGACTTGATGGAGAAGTTCGCGGGTTACGGTTTCAACAAGTCGCACGCGGCCGCCTATGCGCTGCTCGCGTACTACACGGCCTGGCTCAAGGCGCATCATCCCGCGGAATTCATGGCAGCCAACATGAGCTTGGCCATGGACGACACGGACAAGGTCAAGATCCTCTATGAGGACTGCAGGACGAACGGCATGGCCGTGCTGCCGCCCGACGTCAACCGCTCGGCGTATCGCTTCGAGCCGGTTGCGCAGGCCGACGGCAAGCGTTCGCGCACGATTCGCTACGGCCTCGGGGCGGTGAAGGGTAGCGGCCAGAACGCGATCGAGGAGATTCTGCGCGCGCGCGAAGCGGGGCCGTTTTCGGATCTGTTCGACTTTTGCTCGCGCATCGACCGGCGCGTCGTCAACCGCCGCACGGTCGAAGCATTGATACGCGCCGGCGCGTTCGATTCGATCCACGCCAATCGGGCGCAACTGATCGCATCGGTGCCGCTGGCGATGGAAGCGGCCGACCAGGCGAGCGCGAATGCGATGCAGGCGGGCTTGTTCGACATGGGCGATGCGCCGTCGCAAGGGCATGAACTCGTCGACGAGCCGGCGTGGCACGAGAAGCGCAAGCTGCAGGAAGAAAAGACGGCGCTCGGGTTTTATCTGTCGGGGCATTTGTTCGACGCTTACAAGGATGAGGTGCGGCGTTTCGCACGCATGAAGCTCGCCGATCTCAAGGAAGGGCGCGACAAGCTCGTCGCCGGCATCATTGCGTCGCTGCGCACGCAAATGACCCAGCGCGGCAAGATGCTGATCGCGCTCGTCGACGACGGCACCGGTCAATGCGAAGTAACCGTCTTCAACGAGCAATACGAGGCGAACAAGGCGTTGTTCAAGGAAGACGAACTGCTCGTCGTGCAGGGGCAGGCGCGTAACGATGCGTTCACGGGCGGCATTCGCTTCACCGTCGATACGGTGATGGACCTCGAGCGTGCGCGTAGTCGCTACGCGCAGGCCGTGAAGGTGCGGATGAACGGCAATGCCGATGCGGCCGTGCTCAAGCGGGTGCTCGAAGCGCATTGCGCGCCGCGCGAGGAGGCAGCGGCGCCGGTCGCGGCTTCCGCTGCGCCCGCGCGAGGCGGACGCGGGGGGGCGGGCAGAGGCCAGGGCGGCGCCGGCGAAAACGGCCGGCAGCGCGTGTCCGCACCGGCGGGATTGGCCGTTCGGATCGCCTACAGTACCGCGCGCGCGCAGGGCGAGGTCACGCTCGGCGACGCCTGGCGGGTGCGCCCGACGGACGATCTGCTTGCTGCGCTGCGCAGCGAGTTCGACGGAACGTCGGTCGACGTCGTGTATTAGCGCTGGCTTGCCGCTATCCGCGGCTGTCGGGATAATCGTTTCTTTTCAGGCAATTAACGCGATATTCGACCATGGTGGAGCTTACCGGGGGCCTGCGCGCCGATGCCAAGACGCGGCCGGATGGGGCGCTGGACGTGGTGTCGCTCGTCGTGCCGTTCTACAACGAAGCGGACGGCGTAGAGACGTTCTTCCGCGAAGTCACGAGCGTGCTCGAACGCATTCCGGGCATCGATTACGAAATCGTCTGCGTCAACGACGGCAGCACCGATGCGACGCTCGAGCAGTTGCTTGCCGTGTGCGCGGAAAACGCCAGAGTGCGCGTGGTCGATCTGTCGCGCAATTTCGGCAAGGAGGCGGCGCTGACGGCTGGGATCGACGAAGCGGCGGGGGCGGCGGTCATCCCGTTCGACGCGGATCTTCAAGACCCGCCCGAGGCGATCGCGCGGCTCATCGAGCGCTGGCGTGAGGGCTTCGACGTCGTGCTGGCCAAGCGGGCCGAGCGCAGCACGGATACCTACATGAAGCGCGGAACCGCCGCGCTCTTCTATCGCGTGCACAACGCCATCAGCGAGACGGTTATTCCCGAGAACGCCGGTGATTTTCGCTTGATGTCGCGGCAAGTCGTCGATGCGCTCAAGCTGTTGCCCGAGAATCGCCGGTTCATGAAAGGATTGTTCTCGTGGGTCGGCTTTCGTACGGCCCAGATCGAATACGAGCGGCAGCCGCGTGCCGCGGGCGAAACGAAATTTTCGGCGTGGAAGCTCTGGAATTTCGCGCTGGAAGGGCTCACGAGCTTCGGCACGTGGCCGCTGCGCGTGTGGACGTACATCGGCGGCGGCACGGCGCTGTTCGCCATCGTCTATGCAATCTATCTCGCTTTGCGCACCGTGATCCGCGGCGTCGACGTGCCCGGCTATGCCTCGATCATTACGGCTGTCTTGTTCCTCGGCGGCACGCAATTGATCGGCATCGGCGTGATCGGCGAGTACATCGGGCGCATTTACATGGAATCGAAGCGCCGTCCCGTTTATATCGTGCGGCAAGTGTATCGGCGAGACGCTGCGTGAGGGGCCGGCAATTTGCGCGCTTCGTCGCCTACGCTTGTGTCGGCGCCACGGGGACGGCGGTGCAGTACGTCGTGCTGGCCATGCTCGTGTCGACGGCAACGCTCGGCGCGGTGGCGGCCTCCTGTGTGGGGGCGGCGGCCGGTGCGATCGTCAACTACCTGCTCAATTACCGCTTCACGTTTCGTAGCGATAATGCGCATCGCGTCGCGGCGCCTCGATTCTTCGTCGTCGCGGCCGTGAGCATCGCGTTGACGAGCGTGCTGATGACCGTCTTCACCCACACTCTGCGGATGCCCTGGCTCGCCGCGCAATGCGTGACCACCGCGTGCGTACTTGCGTTGACGTACACGATCAATTCGGCGTGGGCATTTCGATCGGCCGAACGCGACGTTTGACGCGCTCGATTGCGGTGCGCTCCGCTGTTCGCGAGCGTGCCGTCACGGAAGATAACAATCGCAGAACCGGCGAAACCGCTTTGGAAAGCAAAAGATGAAACGAGAAGTTCCTGCTCTTTGGCGTTGGCTCGTCGTGGCCGCGGCACTCACGTTTGTGCCGAGCTTGTTCTTTCCGTACATCGGGGAAGAGGGGGGGTACACGATTACGACGCTGGAGATGTGGCATAGCCATTTCTGGCTGAACACGTTCCTGCACGGGCAGCCGTACGGCCGCCCGCCGTTCCTGAACTGGGTCATGATGCCGTTCGCAATGGCCTTCGGTCCCGCGCACGTACTCGTGGCGAGCCGGCTCGTTACAGCCCTTGCAACGCTGGGTACGGCGCTCGTGCTGCATTGGGCCGCGCGCGGCGTCGGCGTGGGTGCCCGTCAAGCATGGCTCGTAGTCCTCGTCTTCCTCGGTTCCGATGCGCTGTTGTATCACGGGTGGCTCGCCTATGCGGATCCGTTGTTCTCGCTGCTCGCGTTCGCTGCGATGGCGTGCGTGATCCTGGCTGCGAGGCAGGATCGCGTGGTCTTATTGTGGGCGGCGGCTGCGTGCGTCTTCGCAGCATTTCTCACCAAAGCGTTGACTGCCTACGTGTTCGTCGGGGTCGCGTGGCTCATCGTCATCGCGCGGCACCCGCATACCCGTGCCACGTTGCTCAAGCCTTCCGCCGTGCTTAGCTACGTCGTTGCGCTCGGCGCACCCCTCGCGTGGTTCCACTTCAATCATAGTGCGGGATTTGCGGGACACGAGGGCGGGTCGATGATGGGGGACATCGTGCAAAAGCTGCTGCCGCCGAGCCTGACAGCTTGGCTCAAGCAACTCGTCGCGTTTCCACTCGAGGCGTTCTGCCGGTTTTTACCGATTTCGGCCCTCGCTGCCTACGCCGTCTTGCGCGGGCGATCGTCCGGCGTATCGTCAGGACGTTCATGGGAATCGACGTTGGGCTGGATCGCGCTTGTCAATTTCCTGCCCTACTGGTTCGCACCGCAGAGCAGCATTCGATACATCCTGCCGTTGTATCCGTTGATCGCCTTTTACCTCGCTAGCTGTTTGACTCGTTGCGATGCCCGCATGGAGCGGGTGGCCGGGTATGCCGTAGCGGCCGTGATCGCGCTCAAGTGTATTGGGCTGATCGTCTTTCCGATCTATCAAGCGAAGTATCGCGGCGACGCGCGGGCGGTGGCGAAGGAACTCGTATCGCTGGCGGTCAACGATCCTGTCTATACCGACGATTCCACCTCGGCGGAATTGTGCATCGTTGGCAATATGGACGGATTGAGATGGCCTGCTGCGCCCGTCACGATGCTGCCGAGCGCCGGGGTCACCGAAGGTTGGATCCTCTCGCGCGACTCGAACAAACCGCAAACGCGCGTCGTCAAGCAAATCCAACTCGGCAAAGAGCACTTCGTGTTCCTCTGCGTCGGCCGCACGTGCGCCACGGCAAGGGGGGCGGGCGCTCCCAAGGATTGAAGTAGACTGTCGTCCTACAACCGCTTCCCCGTTCGATTCGTGACCGCGCGATTTTTCTCCTCCCGCCCGCCCCGCAGCATTCTCGTCGTTTGCACGCGGCGCATCGGCGACGTGTTGCTGACAACGCCACTCGTTCGTTCGCTCAAGTTGCGTTGGCCGGACACGCCGATCGACATGCTCGTGTTTCGCGGCACGGAGGGCGTGCTCGAACACAACCCCGACGTGCGCCGCGTCATCGTTGTCGCGCAGCGCGCAAAACCGCGCGAGCGGTTGGCGGATGCGGCGCGCATTTGGCGCCGATACGATCTGGCATGCGCGGCCACGAGTGCCGATCGGCCGCGTTTCTATAGCTGGTTTGCCGGCAAGAAGCGGGTTGGGCTCGTCGATCCCGATCGCGTCACGCTGCTCAATCGTTTCATCCTCGACGGCATCGCACTGAGCCATCACGACTCGGTTCATACCGTCGAAAGCAGCCTCGAAGTCGCGCGAGTACTGGGCATCGAACCGATCGCCGAAGTCGTGCCCCCCGGCATCGGCGACGACCCGACGCGCCGCGCAGCATTCGATGCGCGCTTCGATGCGCCGCCGGCCGTGTCTCCGGGGCAGCCGCTGGCCGTGCTGCATCCCGCGCCGATGTTCGTCTACAAACGTTGGCACATCGGGGGCTGGGCCGAACTCATTCGCTGGCTGCGGGCGCGTGGATTCGCCGTCGTATTGACCGGTGGTCCAGCCGCGTCGGAGCGCGAGTATGCGCAGCAGGTTATTGCTGCCGGCGGCGAACCCGTGCTGAACCTCGTCGGTCAGCTTACGCTTGGAGAGAGCGCGGAGGTGTTTCGGCGAGCGAAGATCTACATTGGGCCAGATACCAGTGCCACGCATATCGCGGCCGCTACCGGCACACCGACGGTGGCACTTTTCGGTCCGACCCAAACGGTTCGTTGGGGCCCTTGGCCGAAGGGCTGGCGAGCCGGCACGGATCTTTGGTCGCTCGTGGGTTCCGGGCGCCGCGGCAACGTGTACCTCGTGCAAGGCGAAGCCCCGTGCGTGCCCTGCCACAAGGAGGGGTGCGAGCGGCATTTGGAAAGTCGGAGCGAATGCCTCGTGACGCTCCCCGCTAGTCGGGTGATCGGCGCCGCCGCCGAGATGCTTGGATTGGAGGCGCCGCATGCTTCGCGCGGCGTCGCCGTGGGCGATGACGTTGCGATCGTCGATACGTCGGCGCTCGAGCACCGCCCTCGCGCTTAGGGCGGCGGCCCAGGCCGCTTACGCGCGCGCCGGAGCGAGACGCGCGGTTTCGCGTGCGCTGCCGCGATAGCCGCAGCCGAGCAGGATGCCGCTCAGCAGCACGAACACGTGGCCTTCGGTGAAGTCGATCAACAGTGAGTTGGCGAGGCTTCCGATGGCGAACGTGGCCAGCCAGGCGAGGAGAAACTGGCGCGAGCGCGGTTCTAGCCGCATCCCATAGCGGCCGACCTGAACGAGCAGATTGACGAACAGCAGCACGCCGGGCACGCCCAATTGAACGGCCATCAGCAGATATTCGTCGTGCGGGTTCATCGTCATCGTGCCTTCCGCGCCTGTTTCGCCCTTCGTCATTTGGGCGAACTCGGCACCGAGGCCTCCCACGCCATAGCCCGTCAACGGCTGCGCGCGCACGAGCTCCAGGCTCTTGCGATACCACTCCAGACGCAGCCCCGTCGAGGTCGCCGCATCGCTGTGGCGATAGGCTTGCACTTCACTCGCGACTTCTCCGATACGGCTGCCGTGTACGGTGCATGCGACGACGACGAGTGCGACAGCCGCCGCCAGCAGCGCGAGGCCGCACAGTATCGGGCGCAGCAGCGATCCGCCGCGCATTTGCCAAATGAAACGGGCGGCGATGACGAGCGCGAACAACACGGCGATGGCTTGCCCCGTGCGGCCTTGCAGCATGATGAGCACGTTGGCCAGCGAGAGCAACGCAATCGCCGCGAACACGATGCGCGCGCGATTCGTCCGAGCGGCGAGCGCGAAATCGGCGGCTTGGTAGAACAACAGCGCGCCGAGCATGCCGGCGGCGATGCGATTCTTGAACACCCACGCCCGCGTGCTGGGGTCGGCCGCCACATGCGCGGGCCCGAGCGACGTGAGGCCCAGGTAGTTCGTCGTCGACAGCACGAGCACCACGCACAACGTGATGAACAGGCCCCAACGCGCGATGCGATCCCAGTTCGAATCGTCGAAGGCAATGACGGCGAACGGCAACAGCAGCAGCTTGTAGTACTTGCCGACCCAAGACCACGCCTCGTGTGTGCCCGCACTGCTGTAGGCGACGCTTGCGGTCAGCGCGGCGAGCAGCAGCAAGGCGGACCATACCGCGCCGTGGCGCAGCATCGTCGGCAGCTTGCGCCAGAATTCGGGGGCGCTCAGCAGGGCTAGGGCGAACAGGCCGCAGGCGATGTTCGTGAGCGCGGTCGATAGCGGCACGAAACAGAGGGCCGCGATCGCGAACGTTCGGGCGGCCGTCAGCCGGTGCGATGGATTGGGCGCGATCGGCGCCGTCGAAACGTATTGCAAGTCTGAACTCCGTTGATGGGTGACGTCGTTGCTGCCGAACGCTTTGGGGCCTCACGGGCCTCTTCAGTCTCATTGCCGCCATCGGCGAACGAATGCCGGCGCTTGGCGGACGGGCCGTCTAGGTGAGAACCGATCGATCCTCGAGCCCTTTGTCGGCGCGCGTCGTGCCATCGGCCAGGCGCGCGAGCACTTTAGCGTAGTTCGGGCCTTCGCGATCCCGTGCCGCCTCCGGGTGCCACAGATGCAGCACCTCGGTGGCCAGGAAGCCGTTCTTCCGGCCGACTCCGGCGTTGTGGAGCCGAACGACGAGGTCGGCATCTTCGTGCCCCCAGCCGACGAACGTTTCGTCGAAGCCGTTCGCGGCCGCGATGTCGCTACGCCACGCGCCCAGGTTGCACGTCTTGATGCCGCGCCAAACGAAGCCGTCGACACGCCGCCCCGCGAAATCGGGCAACCGAAGAAAAAGCGGCAATACCTTATTGACCTGGCCGGCTGCGCGCTGTCGCAGCCAAAACGAGGCTGGCTGCTCGGCGAGCGCCAGCCGTCGTTCCAGCGCGTGCGCCGTCAGCCGCTGTCTGAGCAGAATGCGGCTGCCCGTCACGAGCATGCGGGATTCCGCGAGCGCGCGATGGCATGCGATGAAATTGCGCTGCGGGACGCAATCCCCGTCGAGGAAGATCAGATACTCGCCGCGCGCGAGCGCGATGGCCCCGTTGCGGCTTGCTGCCGCACGAAAGCCCTCGTCGGGCTGCCACGCGTGCATGATCGGAATCGGCGAGCGCCGGGCGGTGCGCTCGATGAGTTCGCCGGTCGGCGCACCGGAGCCGTCGTCGGCGATGACGATCTCGAAATGGCGATCGGTTTGCGCGAGGCAAGCGTCGAGCACCAACTCGAGGGCATCCGGGCGATTGTAGGTCGTGACGATGACCGTGACGAGCGTGTCAGGCTTCATGGGGCTGCCGCTGTGTGCTTGCCTGACGTTCGCCCAGCAACGCGAGCTTCGCGTACCGATAGTAGGTGCCCTCGGCGTTCGCGACGGCGAGCATGAACCCCATCCGGCCATCCAAAAAGCCGCGCCGCAAGACGTACGTGCGCACGAACGCCCACAGGCCTTTGCCGATCGCTTTGCCGAGCGAAGAATGCTTGCCGTTTTCCGCCATCGTCAGCGCCCCGGAGGTCGAATACGAATTGGCCTTGTCGAGCGCCTCGTGCAGATCGCCGATCGCGATGTGAATGATGGGGCCATCGAAGCGGCCCGTCGTTCCGTCGACGACGAGATGCGTATGCGTGCGAACGTCGGTGAACCGTGCGCTGCCGCGGCGGAACAGCCGCTCGATGCGGTCGGGCCACCATCCCGAGTGCCGCATGAAGCGGCCGCAGAAACTCGAGCGGCGCGGCGTCGAAAATACCGCGTGCGTGCTGCCTTCTTCGAGCAGGCGCTCGATCTCGCGCCGCAGTTCGTCGCCGACGCGTTCGTCGGCGTCGAGGCAAAGTACCCAGTCGCCCGTGGCTTGCGCGAGTGCGCGATTCTTTTGCGGCCCGTCGCCCGGCCAGTCGGTCTCGAACACGCGGGCGCCGAGTTCGCGGCAAATGTCCGGTGTGCCGTCCGTGCTACCGGAATCGAAGACGATCGTTTCCCGCGCGAGGCCGCGTACGGATTCGAGGCAATCGCGAATGTCGTGTGCCTCGTTCATGGCGACGACGATCACGGAAAGCGTGGCGCGATTCGCGTGCGATGCGCGTCTTTCGTTGGATTGCGGACGTGGAATGGACATGGAGAGTAAGCCTTGGTATCGAGGGCGGCCGGTTTTTGACCTTTTCCGGTTTCAAAAAGCGACGCCTGCGGTCGCCGGGCGTACGGCCGGCGCAGCCCGTCATTGTAGTGCAATGTGCTGTAGCACCGATATTCGGGCGCCTTGCCGGCGACAAACGCACGCGCGCCGTCCGCGCGGGCTCGGGCGCTGGCCGCATTCGTTCGCCGGCTTATAATGCTTCGATTTTGCGCGAGCGCGAACGAGCGAGCAGCGAGCACGGCGAGCGGGCGCGGGAGTACTGCGGCGTACCGCGGAGGTGCCCCGATCGCGCGCGGGAACATAAGGAGCGTCTTGGAACCCCAGGCAACTTTGAGAAAACCGGTCGGCGGCGGGCAAACGTCGACGCCGGCCGTCATGCGGCGGTTGTGGCCCTATCTGAAGCCCATCGTTTGGGTGCTGGTGCTGGCCGTCGCCACGATGGGCCTCTCCGCCGCCACCGACGCGGGTATTCCGGCACTGCTCAAGCCGCTGCTCGATCACGGCTTCGGCCAGAACGCCAGCGATAACGCGAAGTGGTATGTCCCGCTCGCGGTGATCGGTCTTGCGATCGTGCGCGGCGTGTCGCAGTACGCTTCGCAATACTTGCTGTCGTACGTCTCGAACCGCATCTTGCTGCAACTGCGGCTCGACATGTTCCAGCGCATGATTCACACGAGCGCAACGTTCTTCCAGCGCGAGACGGCGAGCACCGTCATCAATGCGATCGTCTTCGAAGTCAATCAGATATTGGGCGTCCTCACGAGCGTGATGGTGACGCTCGTGCGCGATTCGCTATCGGTCGTCTTTTTGCTCGGCTATTTGTTTTATCTGAATTGGCGCCTGACGCTGATCGTCGCCGTGATTCTGCCCGGCATCGGTTGGCTCGTGAGCAAGATCAACCGGCGGCTGCGTCGGCTCGGCCGCGAGCAGCAGGACCTCACGAACGAGCTGTCGTATATCGTCGAGGAAACGGTTGCCGGCTATAAGGTCGTCAAGATCCACAACGGCGAGGCGTACGAGATGGGTCGCTTTACCGCGATGAGTCAGCGCCTGCGCGGCTACGCCATGCGGATGACCGTCGCGGGCGGGCTCGCACAGCCGCTCACGCAGATTCTCGCCTCGGTCGCCCTCGCGATCGTCATCACGATTGCCGTCGTCCAGTCGGCGCACAGCCAAACGACGGTCGGCGGCTTCGTCGCGTTCGTCACCTCGATGCTGCTCGTGATCTCGCCGCTCAAGCATCTGATCGACGTGAACCAGCCGTTGCAGCGCGGCGTGACGGCCGCCGAATTCATCCTTGGCCTCATCGACGAGCCGCTCGAGCCGGCCGGCGGCACGCGCAAGCTGGAACACGCGCGCGGCGAGATCGAGTTCAGCGATGTCACGTTCAGCTATGGCCAGCCCGATCGACTGACGCTCGATCACGTATCGTTCACGGCGAAACCGGGCGAGATGATCGCGCTGGCGGGCCCCTCGGGCAGCGGCAAGACGACGCTCGTGAACCTGCTTCCTCGCTTTTTCGCGCCGACGAGCGGGCGCATTCTCGTCGACGGCGTGCCGGTCGACGAGTACGACCTGCACGATCTGCGCAGCCAGATCGCGATGGTGAGCCAAGACGTCGTGCTGTTCAACGACACGATCGCCGCCAACGTCGCCTACGGCGGCACGCCCGATCACGCGCGCGTGCAAGCCGCCCTCGTGGCGGCGAACTTGTGGGATACCGTCCAGGCCATGCCGCAGGGCATGGACACGCATGTCGGCGGTAACGGCATGCGCTTGTCGGGCGGGCAGCGTCAGCGTTTGGCGATCGCGCGCGCGCTCTACAAAAACGCGCCGATTCTCATTCTGGACGAGGCGACGTCGGCGCTCGACTCCGAATCCGAACGGCACGTGCAGGCGGCGCTCGAGACGCTGATGAAGGGGCGCACGACGCTCGTCATCGCCCACCGGCTCTCGACGATCGAGCGGGCCGACCGCATCCTCGTCATGGAAGCGGGCTGCATCGCCGAACAAGGCAGCCACGAGGCGCTACTGCGGCAAAACGGCCTCTACGCACATTTGCATCGGATTCAGTATCAGCAGCAGGCGGCATAAGAGGCTGTCCATCATCATGCGGCGTTGGCCGCCGCTCGCGATCGCAGAGGCGTCTCGCGGATGAGACGCTGTCGCGAGGACGACGTCGAGCGAGCGTTCGCGTCGCTCGTTGCCGCGCCGAGCTGAAGCGGCGCGCGGGGCGAGGGCTGTTCGGGTTCAGACGCCGCCGGTGACGAGCGGCAGGACGGTCAAGTCGGGATGTGTGCCATCGACGATGGTGCGCCCGATGTGCATGCCTTCGTCGAGCGCATCGATGGCGCTCGCGAAGCCGACGTCGCCGTCGGCATGGAACGGCACGGCATGCCCTGGCAGCTTGGGATCGGCGCCGGGATGACAAACGTAGCCGATATACGTGTAATCCTCGCCGGCCGGCGGCCGCTCTTGCGCTTCATCCTCCCGAGCGAGCGGGGCGACGTGGATTTCGAACCCTTCGTATTCGGTCATCTGCCACAAGGCATCTTCTTCGGGCATGTCGTTTCTCCAGCGCGAGTCGTCCCGCGCAGCGCGCGTTTTCTCGAGCCCCATACAGCGTCAGCCGCCGACACGCGCGTCAATGGCGATGCCTGAGCCTGTCCCAAAGCCGGGTGTTGTCCATCCGGTGCAGCCATCGCGCCCTTTGGTGTTCGCGGTGGTAATGCGATGCCACGATGATGACAACTGCAATCAGCAGAATGATGCCGACGACGGAGTCTGCGATCGATTCGGCCATGACGCTCTCCTTGCAAACAACCTACTTGCAAAAATTCTAGGAGATTTCATCGAGGACGCACGAGATGTCTCGACTTTCGCTCGATCGCGATATGGCCCGTATTACGAGACGGGCCGAGCGCTGGGCAATCCGCATTCGTATTACAGAGGCCATTACACCTTTTACGCGCTGACACAACTCGCCGTCGAACGCGGCGCGGGTTGTGCTCATCTAAGGATGCAACAGGAGGAGAATCATGAAAAAGTCGTTCGTTGTCCTAACGTTTTCGCTGGCGGCCGTGGCGTTGATCGGTTCGCTCTCCGGATGTGTCGTTGCGCCGGCGCAACCGGTCTACGGATATGGCTACGCGCCGGGTTATTACAGCTACTATCCGGCGTATGCGGCGCCGTCGATCGGCGTTGGTATCGGCTTCGGTGGCGGCTGGCACGGCGGTGGTGGGTGGCACCACTGAAGGCTAGTTGAGCGCGCGGGGCGGCGAGGCCGCCCTTTTCGCGTGAGTAATGACGTGCCCTATTTCTCTGTGCTGCGCGCGCCGTCGCTTACATCAGCACAATGTCGTACTGCTCCTGACTGAGATTCGACTCCACCTGCAGCGACACAGGCTTGCCGATAAAGTCGATCAGCATGGCCAAATGCTGGGATTCCTCGTCGAGGAACAAATCGATGACCTGCTGCGAGGCGACGATGCGAAACTCGCGCGGATTGAACTGCCGCGACTCGCGCAGGATTTCGCGCAGCACGTCGTAGCAGACGGTGCGCGACGTTTTGACTTGGCCTTTGCCCTCGCATACGGGGCAGGGCTCGCACAGCACGTGTGCAAGCGATTCGCGCGTGCGCTTGCGCGTCATCTCGACGAGCCCGAGCTGCGAAAAGCCGTTCACGGTCGAGCGTGTGCGATCGCGCGAGAGCGCTTTCTTCAGTTCGCCCAGCACGGCGTCGCGGTGCTCGGCGTTCTCCATGTCGATGAAGTCGATGATGATGATGCCGCCGAGGTTGCGCAGGCGTAGCTGACGCGCGATCGTGTGCGCGGCTTCGAGGTTCGTCTTGAAGATCGTATCGTCGAAATTGCGCGCGCCGACATAGCCGCCCGTGTTGACGTCGATCGTCGTCATCGCCTCGGTTTGATCGATCATCAAATAGCCGCCCGATTTCAAATCGACGCGGCGCGAGAGCGCACGTTGGATTTCCGTTTCGATGTTGTACAGGTCGAACAGTGGTCGCTCGCCCGTGTAGTGGTGAAGCTTCGAACTCACGGCCGGCGTGAACTCGGCGGCGAACTCGGTCAGCATTTGATAGGTTTCGCGCGAATCCACTTGAATGCGCGTCGTTTCGTCCGTCACGAAATCGCGCAGCACGCGTTGCGCCAAGTTCAAATCTTGATAGAGCAGGCTCGTCGGCGGCAGACGCTGCGCCAGCGCGACGACCGTCGCCCATGTCTTGCGCAGATAGGCGACGTCGCTGGCAAGTTCTTCGCTCGTTGCATCTTCGGCGATCGTGCGCACGATGTAGCCGCCTTTCTCATCCGCAGGCAAAACCGCCGTCAGGCGCGCGCGAATCGCTTCGCGTTCGGCCTCGCTCTCGATCTTCTGCGAAATCCCGATGTGCGGCTCTTGCGGCAGATAGACGAGCGTGCGTCCGGCGATGCTGATCTGCGTCGACAGCCGCGCGCCTTTCGTGCCGATCGGGTCCTTGATGACCTGTACCGTCAGCGTCTGGCCCTCGAAGACGATCTTCTCGATCGGCTGCTGCGGAACCGCGTGCTCTCCGGCCAGGCGCGGGTGCCAGATGTCGGCGACGTGCAAGAACGCGGCGCGCTCGAGTCCGATGTCGATGAACGCCGACTGCATGCCGGGCAGCACGCGCACGACCTTGCCGAGATAGACGTTTCCGACGCGGCCGCGCGAGAGCGTGCGCTCTACATGCAACTCTTGCACGGCGCCTTGCTGTACCAGTGCGACCCGCGTCTCCTGCGGCGTGACATTGATGAGGATTTCTTCGTTCATGTCGGCTTTCGAAGCGCTTCAGAAGTCGACGCGCGCCAAGCGCAGCAGCGCGGCCGTCTCAAATAGGGGCAGACCCATGATACCCGAATAGGATCCGTCGATCCGCTCGATGAATTCGGCGGCACGGCCTTGAATGCCGTAGGCTCCGGCTTTGCCGAGCGGCTCGCCCGTCATCGCATAGCGGGTTAGTGCGGTAAGCGGTGCCGGCGCGAAGCGCACGCACGAGCGTGATAATGCCGGAGGCAGCAGCGTACCGTCGGCATCGATGACGGCCAGCGCCGTCAGCACTTCATGCTCGCGGCCCGCGAGGCGCGCGAGCATCTGGACAGCATGCTCGACGTCGTTCGGCTTGCCGAGAATCGCGTCGTCGATCGTCACCGTCGTGTCGGCCACGAGGATCGGCGCTGCGCGATGGCCGCTCGCCACGAGCCGCGCGCGCGCCGCTTCAGCCTTGGCCACGCAGACGCGCTCGACATAGGTGCTGGCCGCCTCGCCGGCACGCTCGGCTTCGAGCGCTTCGGCGTCTTCGTCGGGCCGCGGCAGCAGCAGTTCGAATCGGACGCCCAGTTGGGCCAGCAACTCCTGCCGGCGCGGGCTTTGCGAAGCGAGGTAGACGAAAGGGTAAAGGGGCAGGCGGGGGTTCGGCTGCGGCATGTGTCCGTTCTCGTTGGGCGTAGGCGCCCGATCGGAGAACGGACGCCGCATCAGACGCGATGATAGGGGTGATTCTGCGTGATGCTCCACGCGCGGTAAAGCTGTTCCGCAAGCAGCACGCGCACCATGCCGTGCGGCAGGGTCAGACTGGAGATGCGCAACAGGAGTTCGGCGCGGGCTTTGAGCTCGGGGTCGAGCCCGTCGGCTCCGCCGATCACGAAGGCGACGTCGCGGCCGTCGCGCTGCCAATCGGGCAGGGCGCTCGCGAGTTGCATCGTGGTCCAGTCGCGGCCGCGCTCGTCGAGCGCCACGACGCGCGCCGTCTTCGGCAACGCGGCTTCGATGCGTTGGCGCTCCGCCGCCATTACGCTTTGCGCCGAGCGACCGCCGGTTCTTGGCTCAGGCTTGATTTCGCGCAACTCGATGCGCAGCTCGGGCGGCATCCGCTTCGCGTATTCGTCGAAGCCGGTCGAGATCCAATCGGGCATCTTATGACCGACTGCCAAGATATGGAGCTTCATCCGAGCCTCCGGCAGGGCCGTCCCAAGCGAAGCTGTCGCTCGCTCGGGGCGAGCTTTGCATGGGGCCGAAGTGAGCGCTGAAGCGCTAACTCCGGCCGACAGCGAGCGAAAGCGGTATGAGGGCGTTTCATTCGGGCAATGCGCCTGCGCGGCGCCGCTCCAGTATCGAAGCCGACCCCGGCGCCGGGCGCGCGATGCATGCGCTGTTACTTCGCGCTCGTTTTGCGCGCGGGGCTTTTGCGGGCCGCGCTCTTGCGCGCGGGTTTGGCCGCAGGCGGGTCCGCCTCGTCGTCTTCGTCGCCGTCTTCCGCCTCGCTCGCATGAGCGCCCGAGAACGGGCTCGTGCTCGTGAGCTTCACGCGCACGGGCTTGTCGCCCCAAATTTCCTCGAGGTTGTAGTACTGGCGCAGCGCGGGCTGGAGGATGTGCACGATGGCATCGCCGCAGTCGACGAGCACCCATTCGCCGATGTCCTCGCCTTCGGTGCTGATGACGTCGCCGCCCGCTTCCTTGACCTTTTCGCGCACGCTGGAGGCGAGCGCCTTCGTTTGCCGGTTCGAGGTGCCGCTCGCGACGATGACGCGGTCGAAGAGTTCGGTCAAATGGGTCGTGTTGAAGACGCGGATGTCCTGTGCCTTGACGTCTTCGAGACCGTCTACGATCAGGCGCTGTAGTTTGCGAATGTCCATGGTTTACCGGTGGTACAGATGATGTTGAAGGATGTAGTCCCAGACGGCCTCAGGGATCGGTTCAGGCGTCGGTGTGTGCGTCGCGGCTAGCGCGGTGGTGCCCGTAGCCGCGGTGTTTTGCGCGAGCCTCGCCTTCAAATGCGCACGAATGTCGGTGGCCGAAACGTCGAGCGCGAGCGTGTCGTCCACGAGCAGGCATCCCGCGCTCGTGCCGCGCAGCGTCGCCGGGTCGGCGCGGCGCGGACCGAGTTCGGCGGCGAGCGCGGGCGGCAGGCTCGACAGGTCGAAGCCGGGCCGCGTGGCGGCGCCTACGTGCGCGAACTCGAACAGCCGCCGCCAATCGCGCCAAGTGTCGAGTCGCAAAAGTTGATCCGCGCCGATCAGTAGCGCGAGCGAGGTGTCCTGACCCTCGCTCGCACGCCAGCGCGCAAGCGTCTCCACGGTGTAGGTGGGGCCTGCTTGCTCGATTTCGTCGGTGGCCACCGTCACGGCGACGCCGGGCAGTACGAGCGAGGCGGCGGCCGCGCGCGTCATCGCCAAGCGGTGCTGCGCCGCCGACACACCCGACTTTTGATACGGCTGGCCGGCCGGCAGCAGCACGAGCTCCGTCAGCTTCAACAGTTCGGCGAAGCGGCGCGCAAGCGCCAGATGGCCGTTGTGAATCGGATCGAACGTGCCGCCGAGCAAGCCGACGCGGCGCGGCAGCATTGGCCTGGCATCGGGGGCGAGGGCGGACGGGGCGGGGGCGGTCGAATTCAGATGTCGGTCCTTCTCGAGCAGTGGGCGCTCTATCAAATCCAGTCGCGCGGCTTGAGGAAGTCGCTGTAGAGCCGTGCCTCGGGCGTGCCGGGCTCGGGCTGCCAGTCGTAGCGCCAGTTCGCAACGGGCGGCATCGACAGCAGGATCGACTCCGTGCGGCCGCCGCTTTGCAGTCCGAACAGTGTGCCACGGTCGTAGACGAGGTTGAATTCGACATAACGGCCGCGCCGGTACCCTTGGAACGCGCGCTCGCGCTCGCCGTAAGGGGTTGCATGCCGTTTTTCGAGCAACGGGAGGTAGGCGTCGACGAAGGCGTCGCCGACGCTCTGCATCATCGCGAACGAACGCTCGAAGCCCAACTCGTCGAAATCGTCGAAGAACACGCCGCCCACGCCGCGTGTCTCGTTGCGGTGCTTGAGGAAGAAGTAGTCGTCGCACCAGCGCTTGAAGCGCGGGTAGAGATCCGCGCCGAACGGCGCGAGGGCGTCGCGGCAGACACCGTGAAAATGTGCCGCGTCTTCCTCGAAGCCGTAATAGGGCGTCAGATCCATCCCGCCGCCGAACCAAAAGACGGGGGCCTCGCCTTCCTTCGTGGCTGCCAGCATACGCACGTTCATGTGCGCGGTCGGGCAATACGGGTTGCGCGGGTGCATGACGAGCGAGACGCCCATCGCCTCGAAGCCGCGCCCGGCGAGGTGCGGCCGAAGCGCGGTGGCCGACGGCGGCAGTTTATCGCCCGCCACGTCCGAGAACCCGACGCCGCCGCGTTCGATCAGCGCGCCGCCCTCGAGGATGCGCGTTACGCCGCCGCCGCGCAGACGGTCCCCCGCCGGGCGCTGCCAGGCGTCGACGCCGAACGGCGCGCCGTCGAGCGCGCCGAGCGCGTCGGCGATGCGTGCTTGCAGCCCTTGCAGATAGCTGCGCACTTGAGAGACGTCGTAGGTCGTATCAGGCATGGTGTGTTACGCACGCAAAGGTCACGAAATCCGGATCATGAGAAGCCGGGGCGAGCGAGGCCGGGTAAGAAGCGAGGCGCCTCGCCCGGCCCGAGCCTTCAGTGCTTGCGGTTCAACGCGCGGTAGCCGATGTCGCGGCGGTATTGCATGCCGTCGAACGAAATCTGATTGATCGCTTCGTAGGCGGCCGATTGCGCGCCGCGCACGGAATCGGACAATCCGACGACGCACAGTACGCGCCCGCCCGCGGTTACGAGCTTGCCGTCGACGAGCGTCGTGCCCGCATGGAACGTCACGGCGTTCTCGGTCTCGGCCGGGATGCTGCTGATGCGATCACCCTTGCGCGGCGTGTCGGGGTAGTGGTGCGCGGCGAGCACCACGCCGAGCGCCGTGCGGCGGTCCCACGTGAGTTCCACCGTGTCGAGCGTCCCGGCGATCGCGCTTTCGAGCACCTTCGAAAAATCGCCCTTCAGACGCGCCATGATCGGCTGCGTTTCGGGGTCGCCCATGCGGCAATTGAACTCGAGCGTTTTCGGATTGCCTTGCTCGTCGATCATGAGGCCCGCATAGAGGAAGCCCGTGTAGCGGATGCCTTCCTTTTCCATGCCGCGCACGGTCGGCAAGATGATCTCGCGCATCACGCGCGCATGGAGTTGCGGCGTTACGATCGGCGCCGGCGAGTACGCACCCATGCCGCCCGTGTTCGGGCCTTGATCGTCGTCGAGCAGCCGCTTGTGATCTTGGCTCGAGGCGAGCGGCAGCACGTGCTTGCCGTCGACCATGACGATGAAGCTCGCTTCCTCGCCCGCGAGAAATTCTTCGACGACGACGCGCGCGCCCGCATCGCCGAGCTTGTTGTCGGCGAGCATCATGTCGACGGCGCCATGCGCCTCTTCGAGCGTTTGCGCGACGACCACGCCCTTGCCCGCGGCCAAGCCGTCGGCCTTGACGACGATCGGCGCACCCTTGCGATCGACGTAGGCGTGCGCAAGCGCGGCATCGGAGAACGTTTCGTACTCGGCCGTCGGAATGCCGTGACGCTTCATGAACGCCTTGGCGAAATCTTTCGAGCTTTCGAGCTGGGCCGCTTCCTTGGTCGGCCCGAACACCTTCAGGCCGCGCTGGCGGAACAGGTTGACGATGCCTGCCGCGAGCGGCGCCTCGGGGCCGACGACGGTCAGCGCGATCTGCTCTCTTTCCGCGAAATCGGCGAGCGCGTCGAGATCGGTGACGGGCACGTTGCGCAGACGCTCGTCTTGCGCCGTGCCGCCGTTGCCGGGCGCAACGTAGACGAGCTGCACGCGCGGCGATTGCGCGAGCTTCCAGGCGAGCGCATGTTCGCGACCGCCGGAACCGACGACGAGTAGTTTCATATGATTCTTCCCCGAAGACCTAAAAGAGGGGCGGCCGGCGCATGGGGGCCGGCCGCGGTGTCTTTGCCCGTGCGCGGCGCGCCCGCTTCATGGCGGATGCGGCGCGCGACGCATCGCTTACTCGTCCGCGATCGACGCGTTCGTGTAGACCTCTTGCACGTCGTCGAGGTTTTCGAGCGCGTCGAGGAGTTTTTGCATCTTCACGGCGTCTTCGCCCGCGAACTCGACTTCCGTTTGCGGCTTCATCGTCACTTCCGCGAGTTCGGCCTTGAAGCCGGCCGCCTCGAGCGCTTCCTTCACCTTCGAGAAGTCGTTCGGGCCACACAGCACTTCGATGCTGCCGTCTTCGTTCGTGACGACATCGTTCGCGCCCGCTTCGAGCGCCGCATCCATCAGCTTGTCCTCGGACGTGCCGGGGGCGAACAGGAACTGGCCGACGTGATCGAAGAGGAACGACACCGAGCCGTCCGTGCCCATGTTGCCGCCGAACTTCGAGAACGCGTGCCGGACTTCGGCGACGGTGCGCGTGCGGTTGTCGGTCATCGTGTCGACGATGACGGCCGCGCCGCTGATGCCATAGCCTTCGTAGCGGATTTCTTCGTAGCTCGCGCCGTCGACGCCGCCCACGCCGCGCTGAATCGCGCGGTTGACGTTGTCCTTCGGCATGTTGGCGTCGTAAGCCTTTTCGACGGCGAGCCGCAGGCGCGGGTTCGAGTCGATGTCGCCGCCGCCCATGCGGGCCGCGACTTGGATTTCCTTGATGAGGCGCGTCCACACCTTGCCGCGCTTGGCGTCCGCAGCGGCCTTCTTATGTTTGATGTTGGCCCATTTGGAATGACCAGCCATACGTTTCTCCGTGGCGCATGCCGACCCGGCACACGCATGATGCGTTTTTGTCGATTGCGAATCGTCTGAACCGTGCGAGTCCTGCCTGTAGTTCGGGTGTCGGGCGGCGCGTCGCGCGCTTCTCCGTACGCTTCTCCGTACGTTTCTCCGTGAATGCGGGCTGCGATGCGCGTAGCGCTGGCCGTCCGAAGAGCAGACCGTGATTTTATCATGCCGGGCCGGCGCGCGAGGCGCAGCCGGCCCGCACGCTCAGCGCGGCAGCGGCGGTGCGCCGAGCGGAGCGGCGCGCGACGCCGTAGCCTCGCGCGGCACCCGTTGGTTCTGGTCGCCGAGCAGGACGCCGAAAGCCTCGGGCGTCAGCGGCCTGCCGAGCAGGTAGCCTTGCAGTTCGTCGCAGCGCAGTGCCTCGAGTTTTTTGCGCTGCGATTCCGTCTCGACGCCCTCGGCCACGACGTTCATCCCGAGCGAATGGGCGAGTTCGATGATCGCCGAGACGATCGCCGTGCCCTCGTCGCTATTTGCGTCGAGCCCGTCGACGAAGAAGCGATCGATTTTCAATTGACGCACGCGAAAGCGCTGAAGGTAGGCGAGGCTCGAATAGCCGGTGCCGAAATCGTCGATGGCAACCTCGAAGCCGCATTTCTGGAACGCGTGCACGGTCTCGGCCATGCGGCGCACGTCGTGCATCGCCGCCGTTTCCGTGATCTCGAACATGATCTGGTCCGCGCTCATGTGCTCGGCGTGCACGATCTCCTGGATCGTCGCGAGCAGATCGGGTTGCGCGAGCTGGCGCGGCGAGAGATTGATCGCCACCTTCGTGGGGCGCAGGTTCTGCGCCTGCCAGCGGCGGATCTGCCGGCACGCCTCGCGCACCACCCAATAGCCGATCGGCACGATCTGCCCGTTGCGCTCGGCGATCGAGATGAATTCGGCCGGCGAGAGCAGGCCGAGCGTCGGATGATTGAGCCGCAACAGTGCCTCGGCGCCCGCCAGCGCGCCGTCGCGGCCGAAGAACTTCGGCTGGAAGTGCAGCGAGAAGTAGCCTTTGTCGAGCGCTTCGTGCAGCGCATGCTGGATCTGCAGCGTTCGCGTCGCCGCTTCGTTCATGTCCGCTTCGAAGAAGCGACAGGTGCCGCGGCCCGCGCGCTTGGCGGCATACATTGCCGCATCGGCGTTTTTCAGCAATGTCTCGACGGTGTCGCCGTCGCGCGGGAACAGGGCGATACCGATGCTCGGCGCGACCTGCAACGACCGCGCGTCGACCCAGATGGGCTCGCGCATACGCTCGAGCACGGCCTCGGCGACGCGCTGCGCCTCCTCCGCCAAACCGAGGTGGCGCATCAGTATGACGAATTCGTCGCCGCCTAGGCGTGCCACGGTGTCGCCGGCGCTCACGCAATCGACGAGACGCTGCGCGAACGCCTTGAGCACTTCGTCGCCGACCGTGTGCCCGAGCGAGTCGTTGATCGTCTTGAAGCCGTCGAGGTCCATGAACAGGACCGCGAAGAGGCCTGGGCCGCGCTTGCCGAACTCGAGCGCGCGCTCGATGTGCTCGGTGAGCGTGCGGCGATTGGGCAGGTCGGTCAACGAATCGAACGCGGCCATGTGCATGATCCGGCCGTTCAATTGCGAGACCGAGTTCACGAGCGAAGCCGTGCGCGCGTCGAAGCGCGAGAGCATCAACGTCACGATCAGGATCGCGAACGTGAAGATCGCGATCGTCGTGCCGAGCCAGCGTAGATCGACGCCGTTGGCGGCGCCGCAGATCGCGCCCGGCGGGAAATTCGCGGCCGCCTCCGCCGTGTAGTGCATGCCCGTGATCGCTAGCCCCATCACGAGCGACGCGGCCATGCGTTTGGCCAGCACGTGGCCTTGATCTTCGGCACGCAGCGCGTGCGCCATATACAGCGCGGCGCCCGAGGCGACGATGGCGATGACGATCGATGCGGCGACGAGCGTGGGATCGTAGACGATGGCGGGTTGCATGCGCATCGCGGCATCGCCCGTGTAGTGCATGCCGACGATGCCGAGGCCCATGAGGACGGCGGCGCAGACAAGGCGCTTCGGTCCGAGCGTTTCGTGCGTGATCACGCGCAGCGCGAAGTACGATACGAGGATCGCGATCAGCAGCGAGCAAGCCGTGATCGTGAAGTCGTAGCCGAGCGGGATCGGCAGCGAAAAGGCGAGCACGCCGATGAAGTGCATCGACCAAATGCCGACGCCCATCGCCCCGGCGCCGCCGGCCAGCCAGGCGTGACGCTGCCCGCGCTTCGAGAGCGAGGCGATGCGGCCGGAGAGATCGAGCGCGGTATACGAGGCGAGCGTCGCGACGACGAGCGACAGCCCGACGAGCCAAAAGTTATAAGTGCCGTGCATGGCGGACTTGCGATGACGGGAGTGGTCTCACGTCGTTTATCGGCACGCCGGGCGTTTTTCTGATGCGTGACAAACCCGAATGCGGTTCCGCGATTTTGAGCGGCCGGCGTGTAGTGTGGTGTGCGGCATTGTACAGACGATAAATCGCGCGCCGCTTTCGCACGGTGCGCGCTCCGGTTGTGGATGCGGGTCCCCTGTTTAGTTCTTCGTGCCGAATAGGCGGTCGCCGGCGTCGCCGAGCCCCGGCACGATGTACGCGTGCTCGTTCAGATGCGAATCGAGCGAGGCGACGTAGAGCTTAACGTCCGGGTGCGCGTCTTGGAATACCTGCACACCCTCGGGCGCCGCCACGAGCGCCACGAACGAAATATGCTCGCCGGCCACGCCGCGCCGCTTCAAGACGTCGACGGCATGAACGGCCGAGTAGCCCGTCGCCACCATCGGATCGCACAGGATGAAGGTGCGGTCTTCGAGATCGGGTAGCCGCACGAGATATTCGACGGGGCGATGCTCGGCGTCGCGGTACACGCCGATATGCCCGACGCGCGCCGACGGAATGAGTTCGAGCAAGCCATCGGACATGCCGATGCCCGCGCGCAGCACCGGCACGATCGCGAGCTTTCGGCCCGCGATGACAGGCGCGTCGATCTCGACGAGCGGGGTTTCGACGCGCCGCGTCGTGATCGGCAGATTGCGCGTGATTTCGTAACCCATCAGCAGCGTGATCTCGCGCAAAAGCTCGCGGAACGTGCGCGTCGACGTGTCTTTGTCGCGCATGTGCGTGAGTTTGTGCTGGATCAGCGGATGGTCGAGGATGAATAGCTTGGGGAAGCGGCTGTCTTGTTTCATGGCGGGGGCGCGGGCTGAGTGAGTGGGGCAAGTTTACCCAAAGAAGCGGGCGCGTCCGATTTTCCGCGCTCGGCGCGGTTGCGGCGATTCTTCTACAATCGCCCCCATCGCCCATCTTCGTCGGGACATACGCATGGATCTTGGAATCGCAGGACGCACCGCGCTTGTTTGCGCGGCCAGCAAGGGGCTCGGTCGCGGCTGCGCCGAGGCGCTCGCCTTCGAAGGCGTCGAACTCGTCATCGTCGCGCGCACGCGGGAAACGCTCGAGGCCACCGCGGCCGACATCCGTGCGAAGACCGGCGTGTCGGTGCGCACGGTCGCTTGCGACATCACGACGCCCGAAGGCCGCGAGGCTGCCCTTGCAGCCTGTCCCGCGCCCGACATCTTGATCAACAATGCCGGCGGTCCGCCGCCCGGCGATTTTCGCCAGTTCACGCACGACGACTGGATTCGCGCGCTCGAGGCGAACATGCTCACGCCGATCGCGCTCCTGCAAGCGACGATCGACGGCATGATCGAGCGTGGTTTCGGCCGTATCGTCAATATCACGAGTTCGTCCGTGAAGGCGCCGATCGACGTCCTTGGGTTGTCCAACGGCGCTCGCTCGGGGCTGACGGGCTTCGTCGCCGGTGTCGCGCGCAAGGTTGCCCGACACAACGTGACGATCAACAATCTGCTGCCCGGCGTATTCGATACCGACCGCATCGCCGCCACGCTCAATGCCCAGGCGCAGGCCAAGGGGATCAGCCTCGACGAGGCGCGGCGCGAGCGCTCGGCCGGCATCCCCGCGCAGCGGCTCGGACAGCGCGACGAATTCGGCAAGGCATGCGCGTTCCTGTGCAGCGCGCATGCGAGCTACATTACCGGCCAGAACTGGCTCATCGATGGCGGTGCCTATCCCGGCACGTTCTGAGGTCGGCGCAGTTTCGATGAATTTGGATGGGCTCGGCGCACCGTTCGCGCCGAGCGGATCGAGTCGATAAAGATTTTTCCACCTGGCTTGAACACGAAGGAGCTGCACCATGACCGCCTGCGTTGCGTTGATCGCGCACGATCATAAAAAAGACGACATCGTCGCCCTCGCAGGCGAGTACGGCGCGACGCTGCGCCACTGCAAGCTCATCGCGACGGGCACGACGGGCGGGCGCATCGCCGATACCCATGGCCTCACGGTCGAGCGTATGCTCTCGGGCCCGTACGGCGGCGATTTGCAGATCGGGGCGCTCTTGGCCGAAGGGAAAGTGGACCTCGTGATTTTCCTGCGCGATCCGATGACGCCGCAGCCGCACGAACCCGACATCAATGCGCTCGTGCGCGCCTGCGACGTGCACGACGTACCGTGCGCGACGAACGTCGCCACCGCGCGCATGCTGCTCGACACGCTGGCGGCGCGCACGGCCGCCGCCTGAGGCCTCAGGTTTGAGACCGGATGCTTGACGCTCGGCGCGCGCGACCGATGCGAACGAACCCCGCATGCGGCGGCCACGAGCCCGACCGCATGAATCGGACCAATCGAGCCTCGTGCTCGGCAAGGAGAACGGTATGGCGAAGGCAATTCGAATCGAGCGGACGGGCGGCCCCGAGGTCATGCAGTGGGTCGACGTCGACGTGGGCGCGCCCGGCGCCGGGCAAGTGCGCATCAAGCAGCATGCGGTCGGGCTCAATTACATCGACGTCTATTTCCGTACCGGCCAGTATCCGCAGCCCCTGCCTGCCGGGCTCGGAATGGAGGCGGCCGGCGTCGTGACCGAGGTGGGCGCGGGCGTTACGCGCTTCAAGGAAGGAGACCGCGTTGCCTACGTCGCGCGTCCGCCCGGCGCTTACGCCGAGGAGCGGGTCCTGCCGGCCGACGCGCTCGTGAAGTTGCCCGACGCGATCGGCTTCGACGATGCAGCCTCGGCGATGCTGCAAGGGCTCACCGCCCAGTACCTGCTGCGGCGCACGTATCGTGTCGAACCCGGTCAGACGATTCTCATTCATGCCGCGGCGGGCGGCGTGGGCCTGTTCGTTTGCCAATGGGCGAAGGCGCTGGGGGCGACCGTGATCGGCACGGTCGGCTCGGACGAAAAGGCCGAGCTCGTGAAGGCGCACGGCTGCGACCATGCAATCGTCTACACGCGCGAGAATTTCACCGAGCGCGTGAAGGACATCACGAACGGCGCGCTCGTGCCCGTGGTCTACGATTCGATCGGCAAGGACACCTACAAGGGATCGCTCGATTGCCTTGCGCCGCTCGGCTATTTCGTCAGCTTCGGCAGCGCGTCGGGGCCGCTGCCGCCGATCGAAGCGTCCGAGTTCGCGAGCCGCGGGTCGCTGTTCTTCACGCGGCCGACGCTGTTCACCCACATTGCCAAGCGCGAATGGCTCGATGCAATGGCTGCGGATCTGTTCGACGTCATCGCGTCGGGCAAGGTCAAGACGAGCGTGCGGCAGCGCTACGCGCTCAAGGACGTGGCCGAGGCTCATCGCGCGCTCGAAGCGCGCAAGACGACAGGCTCGACGGTCCTGATTCCCTGACCCATCCGTTTCATGTCGCCTGCCGCCGCTAACTAGTATGACGGACTCGGCCGTCAACATCGTCCTGATCGAGGACGAGCGCCAGATTCTGCGCTTCGTGCGCGCCTCGCTCGAGGCCGAAGGCGTGACCGTCTACGACGCGCAGACGGGCAAGGCCGGCTTGATCGAGGCGGCGACGCGCAAGCCCGATCTCGTCATCGTCGATCTGGGCTTGCCCGACGCCGACGGCATCGACGTGATCCGCGAACTGCGCGGATGGGCCGATGTGCCCGTCATCGTCTTGTCCGCGCGCACGCAAGAAGCCGAGAAGGTGGCCGCGCTCGATGCGGGCGCGGACGACTACTTGACCAAGCCGTTCGGTGTGCCGGAACTGCTCGCCCGCATGCGCGCCCATTTGCGGCGGCGCGCCCGCGGCGGGGCGGGCGAGGGCGCCGTCGTGTGCTTCGGCGACGTCAGCGTCGATCTCACGCAGCGCAGCGTCACGCGCGCCGGCGAGGCGGTGCATCTGACACCGATCGAATATCGCCTGCTCGTTGCGCTGGTGCGGCATGCGGGCCGCGTGCTCACGCATCGGCAACTGCTCAGCGAGGTATGGGGGCCGTCGCACGTCGAAAGCCAGCACTACCTGCGCATCTATATGGCCCATCTGCGGCGCAAGCTCGAGCACGACGCGGCGCAGCCCGAACACATCGTGACGGAAACCGGCATCGGCTATCGGCTCGTCGGCGCGGTTTGAGGCGTGCCGCCCACGCGCCGGGCGCCGCGCGCGACGCGACCCGGCACGCCTGTCTATAATGGGACATCGGCGCGCCTTGCGGGCGCGCCCAACGCAAGTCCGGCGAACGGGTACTGCCCGCAGCGGGAGCCGCCCAGACGGTAGGGAGGGGCAATGATCGACGCACTTTCGCTCGGCGCGGGGCTGTCATGGGCCAGCGGCTTGCGTCTTTATCTGACCGTCTTCCTGGTGGGCGTGTTCGCAAGGCTCGGCATCGTTCATCTGCCCGATACGTTGTCGGCGCTCGCGTCGGGCTGGGTCATCGGCACGGCGGCCGTGCTGGCCGTCGTCGAATTCCTGGCCGATCACATTCCCGCCTTCGATTCGCTCTGGGACGCCATTCACACATTCATCCGCATTCCCGCGGGCGCACTGCTCGCCGCGGGTTCGCTCGGCCACGCCGATCCGGCACTGTTGACCGTTGCCGCGCTTCTGGGCGGAGCAATCGCCGGCTCGGCGCATTTGACGAAGGCCGGCACGCGCGCGCTCATCAATCTCTCGCCCGAGCCGTTCTCGAACTGGGTCGCATCGTCGACGGAGGACGTGCTCGTCTGTGTCGGGCTCGCGCTCGCGATCTTCGTGCCGCTCGTCTTTCTCTTGCTGATGGCCGGCTTTCTGGCGTTCGCGGCCTGGGCGCTGCCGCGTCTATGGCGCGGCGTACAAGGCGGTTTTCGCGGAATGGCCTCGCACATGGTGTCGCGCTTAGGCTCGATCGGGGGCAAGCACGATTGAACGAAGCGCCGCCCGTGACTGAGCCGCGCCCGCCGCTCGGTCGCCTCGAACTCGTCAAGCAGGCCGCGCGCATGACGGCGCGTGATTGGCGCGCCGGCGAACTGACGATGCTCGTCGTCGCGCTCGTGCTGGCGGTCGCGGCGCTCGCCAGTGTCGGTTTTCTAGCCGACCGCTTGCAGCAAGGGCTCGAGCGGGACGCGCGGCGCATGATCGCCGCCGATTTCGTCGTGCGGGCCGATCATCCTGTCGATGCCCAGTTTTTCGACGAGGCGCATGCCCTCGGGCTGCACACGGCGACGACGGCCATTTTCCCGAGCATGGTGGCGCGCGTGACGGCGGGCGATGCCGGCAACCAGGGGCTGTCGAACGCTCGGCTGGCCGCGGTCAAGGCCGTATCGTCGGCGTATCCGTTGCGAGGCGCGCTGCGGATCGCCCCGGGAGCCGATGCGCCGGATCGCCGCGCCGACGGCATTCCGGCCAAAGGCACGGTCTGGGTCGACGCGGAACTGCTCGACACGCTGCACGTGAAAGTGGGCGACGCCGTGCAGCTCGGCGATCGCCGCTTCACGATCGGCGCTGTCATCACGCGCGAGCTCGATCGCGGCTTCGCGTTCATCAATTTTTCCCCCCGCGTCATGGTGCGCGCCGACGAGCTTGCGGCGACGGGGCTCATCGGCTATGGCAGCCGCGTGACCTACCGGCTGCTCGTGGCCGGTGACGACGCGGCCGTCGCGCGTTTCGCCGCGTTCGCGCACGCGCGCGTCGACGGCGGCAAGCTGCGCGGCGTCGCGCTCGAATCATTGAAGGACGGCCAGCCGCAAGTGCGCGAGACGCTCGATCGCGCCGGACACTTCCTGCGGCTCGTCGCGCTGCTCACGGCGTTGCTCGCGGCCGTTGCGATCGCGATGGCCGCGCATCGCTACACGCGGCGTCATCTCGACGGCTGTGCCGTCATGCGCTGTCTCGGGCTCGGCGCGCGCGAACTGCGCATGCTCGTCGTGCTCGAGTTCGCATTCGTCGGGCTGACCGGCGGCCTGCTCGGCGCCGCGCTCGGCTACGCGGGACACTTTGCGCTGCTCGCCTGGCTCGGCAGCTTGATCGCGGTTGCGCTGCCGCAGCCGAGTGTTCTGCCCGCGCTGGAGGGGATCGGCGCGGGGCTCGTGCTGCTGTTCGGTTTTGCGCTGCCGCCGTTGTTGCCGCTCACGCGCGTGCCGCCGCTGCGCGTGCTGCGCCGCGAGTGGAACGGCCAGCCGAGCGCGACCTGGTGGGCGTACGCGGTCGGCATTGCGCTGTTCGCGGCGCTGCTCGTGCTCGCGGCCGGCGAGCTCGAGCTGGGCGCGATCGTCGCCGGCGGTTTCGCGCTCGGCCTCGTCGCCTTCACGATCGTGGCGCGCGCGGCGCTCTGGCTCAGCGCGCGCGTTGCCCGCAGCGAGGGCGGGCGGCGCATCGCGGCGGCCGTCGGCTGGCGCTACGCATTGGCCTCGCTCGAGCGGCGCGGCTGGATCAGCGCCCTGCAGATCACGGCGCTGGCGATTGGGCTGATGTGTCTGCTGCTGATCGCGATGACACGCAACGATCTCGTGCAAGGGTGGCGGCAGTCGACGCCTCCTGACGCGCCCAACGAGTTCCTGATCGACATTCAGCCCGAAGAGCGTCAGGCGATCGTCGACTACCTGAGCGCGCATGCCGTCGCGGACGTGACGCTCGAGCCGATGGTGCGCGGGCGCCTCGTCTCGATCGACGGCAAGCGCGTCGTGCCGCAGTCGTACAAGAACGACGATGCCCGGCGGCTCGTCGATCGCGAGTTCAACCTGTCTTATCGGAGCACGCTGCCCGACGACAATCGCATTGCGGCCGGCACGTGGTATGGCGACACGAAGCGGCCCGAAATTTCGATCGAGGCGGGGCTGGCCAAGCTCATCGGGGTCAAGGTCGGGGACGTGCTGCGCTTCGACGTGACGGGGATTCCGGTCGAAGCGCCGATCACGAGCGTGCGCAAGCTCGATTGGGGGACGTTCAAGGTCAACTTCTTCGTGCTGATGCCGCCGGCGGCGCTCGAGGGCTTGCCGACGATGTTCATCACGAGCTTTCACCTTCCGGCCGCGCGCCATGCGGTGCTCGACGGCTTGATCGCGGCCCACCCGAACGTGACGGCGATCGACATGGCGCCGATCCTCGCTCAAGTGCAGCACGTGCTCGATCAGGTGATCAGCGCAGTGCAGTTCCTGTTTGCGTTCACGCTCGCGGCCGGCTTGCTCGTGCTGTACTCGGCGCTGGCCGGCACGCGCGATGAGCGCGTGCGAGAATCGGCGCTGTTGCGCTCGCTCGGTGCCTCGCACCGGCAGGTGCGCTCGGTGCATGCGGCCGAATTCGCCGTCGTTGGCGCGCTGGCAGGCGCGATGGGGGCGATTGGCGCGCAGGCGCTCGGCATCGTGCTTGCCACGCGCGTCTTCGATTTTCATCTCGACGTCGACCCGTGGCTGCTGCCGGTCGGCGTTGCCGCCGGCGTGGCGTGCGCGGGCGTCGGCGGTTGGCTGAGCCTGCGGCGCGTGCTGCGGCGCCCGGCCGCGCAATCGTTGCGCGATGCGTGAAGCGCCACGCGGTGTCCCGTCGTTCGCGCAAGATAGGCATGGTGCGCACGAGCGACGCATTTATTTTTCGATTTGCAAGACGTATCGATTGACCGTATGACCAATGATTTGACCGACGACTCGAACCCCGACTCGAACCCCGACTCGAACCACGACTCGAACCACGACGAAGCGCAGGCGAAGCAGCCGAGCGCATTCGACCTCGTAGGCGGCGAAGCGCGCGTGCGCGTGCTCGTCGACCGCTTCTACGATCTCATGGATCTCGAGCCTGAATTCGCGGGCCTGCGCGCGCTGCACCCGGCCGCGCTCGACGGCTCGCGCGACAAGCTGTTCTGGTTTCTTTGCGGCTGGCTCGGCGGCCCCGATCACTACGTCGAACGCTTCGGTCATCCGCGGCTGCGCGCGCGCCATTTGCCGTTCGCGATCGCATCGGATGAACGCGACCAATGGGTGCGCTGCATGGCATGGGCGATGGAAGACGTCGGGCTGCCGCAGGCTTTGCGCGAACGGCTCGTCGCGTCGTTTTTCGATACGGCCGACTGGATGCGCAACCGGCCCGGTTGATCGACCGGTACGGTGCTGCCGCGATTTCTTGCGGCACGCTCTGTTCGGGCCGATCGGACGGTTTCCATAATGACCGTTCGCTGCGCCGCATGGCGATTTCACGCGAAGCATCGGCCCGCCGCCGGTGCGGATCGACGAACGACGGCGCCGTACTCATGATCGACGAGGATTTCGCACGATGACGACGCAAGCCCTGTTCCGCGAAGATGCCTATCTCACCCGCTGCGACGCGACGCTCGCCGCCGTCATGCCCGAGGGCATTCTGCTCGACCGAACCGTGTTCTACCCGCTCGGCGGCGGCCAGGCCGGCGATACCGGCACGCTGACGCTGTCCGACGGCACGGCAATCGCGATCGCCGATACGCGCAAGGCAAAATTCGAAGGGGCGAGCCCCGACGATGCGCTGCATGTGCCGGCACCAGGCCAAGAGGCGCAGCTCGCGCGTTTGCACGAAGGCTTGGGCGTCGTGGCCGAAATCGATTGGGCGCGCCGCTACCGGCATATGCGGCTGCATACGGCGACGCACCTGCTCTGCGCCGTGCTGCCCTATGCCGTGGACGGTTGCAGCATCACGGCCGACTACGCGCGCATGGATCTCGTCACGAGCGAGCCGATCGAGCGCGAGCAGGTCGATGCGCGACTTACCGAACTCGTCGGCGGTGCGCACGGCGTCTTCACCGAATGGATCACCGACGAGGAAATGGCGGCGCGCCCCGAACTCGTGCGGACGATGAGCGTGAAGCCCCCCGCGGGCTTCGGGCGCGTGCGGCTGCTGCGAATCGAACAGGTCGATTTGCAGCCGTGCGGCGGCACGCACGTGCGCAACACGTCGGAGATCGGCGCGGTGCACATCGCGAAAATCGAAAAGAAGACGGCGCGAACGCGCCGTCTCGTATTGGAGTTGGGGTGATGCGATCGAACGACGCGCACGGTGCCGCAAGCGAGGGCCGGGGCAGCCGTGCGGAAAAGGACGGCGATCAGGCGGATGCCGGCGCCGAAGCCGACTACGCGACGCTCGATCCGAGCGCGCGGGCCGTCCTCGACTTTTGGTTCGGCGAACCGGGCACAGCGGCGTTCGGGCAGCCGTCCGAGCGTTGGTTCAAGGGAGACGAAGCGTTCGATGCCCTGATCCTCGAGCGTTTCGGCACGACGCTCGCGCAAGCGCGGCGAGGCGGGTGCGACGCTTGGCAGCGCACGCCGCTCGGCGCGCTCGCGCTCATCGTCGTGCTCGATCAGTTCTCGCGCAACACGTGCCGCGGCCGCCCCGAGGCGTTTGCCGGCGACGCCCAGGCGCTGGCAGTGGCCCGCCGGCTCGTCGAAAGCGGCGCCGATCGCGATTTGCCGTCGGCCGAGCACCGGGCGTTCGCGTATCTGCCGTTCGAGCATTGCGAGTCGCTCGCCGTTCAGCACGAATCGGTGCGGCTGTTCGAAGCGCTCGTGCGCGAGACGGGGGCAGCGGGGGAAGGCAACTATTTCGATTATGCGCGCCAGCATGCCGCCATTATCGAGCGATTCGGTCGCTTCCCTCATCGCAATAAGGCGCTCGGCCGCGTATCGACCGACGAGGAGCGCGCGTTTTTGCGCGAGCCCGGCTCCTCGTTCTGATCAGCGGCCGCCGCTCACGTCGAGTAGAGCGCCGTTCACGTACGAGGCTGCGTCGCTGAGGAGCCAAACGATGGCCTGCGCCACTTCCTCGGCACTGCCGGGTCGGCCGAGCGGCGTTTGGGCGCCGAGCGTAGCGGCGCGCTGCGGCTGGCCGCCGCTGGCATGGATGTCGGTCTCGATCAAGCCGGGGCGTACGGCGTTGACGCGCACGCCGCGCGGCGCGAGTTCTTTCGCCAAACCGATCGTCATCGTATCGACGGCGCCTTTCGAACCCGCGTAGTCGACGTATTCGTTCGGCGAGCCGAGCCGCGATGCCGCCGACGATACGTTGACGATCACGCCGCCGCGTCCACCACGATCGGTCGACATCCGCCGCGCCGCCTCGCGTGCGCAGAGATAGGCGCCAAGCACGTTGACGTCGAACATGCGCTTCAACCGTGCGACGTCCATTTCGGCAAGCGGCTGCGACGGCGCAACGATACCCGCGTTGTTCACCAGCGCATCGACGCTGCCGAAAGCGGTTTCGAGCTCATCGAACATGGCAACGACGGCCGTTTCTTCGGCGACGTCGCCAGGCAGCAGGACGGCGCGGCCACCGGCGCGTTCGACGTCGTCGGCCGTTTGTTGGGCCGCGGCGAGGTCGCGCACGTAGTTCACGCCGACGGCCGCGCCTTGCGCACCGAGCATGCAGGCCGTGGTGCGGCCGATTCCGCGGCCGGCGCCGGTGATGAGGACGACGCGGCGTTCGGCGTTCATCGGGCGTTTGGCGAAAGGATCGCGGGATGGCATGGGCACGTGGCGGGCACCGCCGTCATCGTCATTGTCGTCATGGCGCTCATACGACCTCCCGTTGCGTGGCCCATTTGTCGCGGCCGGGCGGGTGATAGCGGCGCAGCTTCTCGATGAGCGCGCGCGCATCGGCATCGATCTGGAGGATGTTCAGATAGGCTTGCTGCATGAAGCCTTCGCGCACCGTGTGCTCGAGCATCGCGACGAGCGGCGCGTAATAGCCGCCGATGTCGTACAGCCCGATTGCCTTCTTGTGATAGCCGAGCTGGGCCCAGGTGTAGACCTCGAACAGTTCCTCGAGCGTGCCGGCGCCGCCGGGCAGTGCGACGAACGCATCGGACAGGTCGGCCATCATGCGCTTGCGCTGATGCATGTCGGGCACGACGTGCAGCTCGGACAAGCCGCCGTGACCGACCTCCTTGTCGACGAGCAACTCGGGAATGACGCCGACGACGCGCCCGCCCGCCGCCAGCACTTCGTCGGCGATGACGCCCATGAGCCCGACGCGCCCGCCGCCGTACACGAGCGAGCAGCCCGCGTCGACGAGCGCGCGGCCGAACGTCTGCGCCGCTTGCGCATAAATAGGTTTGGCTCCGATCGACGAGCCGCAATAGACGCAGATCGATTTCATCTCAGTACGCACCGGGCAGCGAATGTCTGTGAGCGTGGGAGTGTTTCACCTCAGCCTCCCGTCGGACCGCCGTTCGGACGGCCGCCGGCATCGCGCGGAGGCAGGTAATCGTGGAATTCGCGCTTGGGCAGCTTGCCGGAGACGAGGTCGTCGAACAATTGCCGCGAGCGGCCGCGCAGGTACGGCGCCATCATGGAGATCACATGCACGCTCACTTGATGGAGCTCGTCGCGAATCGCGCCCTGATCGTTGTACTTGCGCGGATTCATGACGAACTGATACGAAAGCCAGTACGTGGCGGTCACGCCCATGTTCGTCGCGATCACTTGAATTTCCGCGGGCGAGGCAACCATTTCCTCGTCGGCGACGAGCAACTCGCACATCTCCTTCGCGAAGCGCACCTTGTGGCTGATGATCTGCTTGAAGTGCGTCTCGAGCGTGCGGTTGCGCGCAAGCAAATCGTTCAGGTCGCGATAGAGGAACCGATAGGTCCACATGAAATCGGCCATGTACTGCAAGTACGACCAGGTCTCGTCGATCGTCGGACGATGGTCTTCGGGAAACCGCAGCCGCTTCTCGATCGCTTGCTCGAACTGCGCAAAGATGCTGTTGATGATGTCGTCTTTGTTGCGGAAATGGTAGTAGAGATTGCCTGGGCTGATCTCCATTTCCTCCGCGATTGTCGTCGTGGTGACGTTCGGCTCGCCGATCTCGTTGAACAGCTTCAACGACAACTCGAGGATCCGTTCGCGGGTGCGGCGGGGAGTTTTGGCTTCCATGTCGTCCGGCCCTGTGCTGCCGGGCCCGCGCGGCGCTCGCGCGACGCTGCGGTGATGCGCCCGGCTAGGTTGGTATCTTTGGCACTGCGTCGGGCGATTATAAACCGGTCGTTCTGTTCCCCGAGATTTGAGATAGGGTTTTCTGGGCGCGCCGTACTATGCGCCGACCCAGCGTACGACGATCGGGCCGACGATGAGCGCCCAGGTGAGCACGCAGGTCGAGAGGGCGACGGTGACGGCTGCGCTGCCGAGGTCCTTCGCGCGACGCGACAATTCGTGGCGTTCGAGGGAGATGCGGTCGATTGCCGCTTCGACGCTCGAGTTCAAGAGTTCGACGATCAGCACGAGCAGCACCGAGCCGATCAACAGCACATGCGAGACCGCGTCGACGGGCACGAGCGCGCCGCACGGCACGAGGATGGCCGCGAGCGTGAGCTCCTGGCGGAACGCGCTTTCCTCTTGGATCGCGACGCGAAAGCCCGCGATCGAGTTCTTCAGCGCATGCCACGCCCGCGTGAAACCGCGGTTGCCCTTGTACGGATTGAACGGCAACGGCGCGAGCGGATCGTCGGTCGAGAGCGGCTCGTGCGTGACGCTCTCGTGTGAAGCGCTCTCGTGCATATCGAATTGCTCGGTTTGCTCGTCGTGCACTAGCGGCTCGTCGCGTTTCATGCGGTGGCGTTGGCCTCGCGCGTTGCCTCGCGCGTCAGCGGCTTCAGATGCGCGGCGAATTGCTCGGACGCGGCTTGCCACGAGAAGCGCTCGGCCCAGGCGCGGGCGTGCGCGCGGTCGATCTTGAGCGCGTCGAGGCAGGCCTCGCGCAAGTCCTCGTGCATCGCTCCGGCGTTACCGTTGCCGAGCACGTCGATGGGGCCCGTGACCGGGTAAGCCGCGACGGGCGTGCCGCACGCGAGCGCTTCGAGCAGGACGAGGCCGAAGGTGTCGGTGCGGCTCGGGAACACGAAGACGTCGGCGGCCGCGTACACCTTCGCGAGCTCGGCTTGGGTCAGCACGCCGAGGTAATTGGCTTCGGGATAACGCGATTTGAGTTCCGCGAGCGCGGGCCCTTCGCCGGCAACCCACTTCGAGCCCGGCAAATCAAGCTTCAGAAAGGCTTCGACGTTCTTTTCGATTGCCACGCGGCCGACATACAGAAAAATCGGCCGCACCGTGTTGAGCACCTTCGAGTCCATCGGATGGAAGATGTCGAGATCGACGCCGCGGGTCCACAGCACGACGTTGTCGAAGCCATGTTTCTCGAGGTCGCTCTTGACGACGGGCGTCGGCGCCATGACGGCGAGCGAGGGTCCGTGGAACCAGCGCAAGAAGCGGTAAGTGACCGAGGTCGGCATGCCGAAGCGCGCTTGTACGTACTCGGGAAAGCGCGTGTGGTAGGCCGTCGTGAACGGCAGGCCGCGGCGCAGCGCATAGGCGCGCGCGGCCATCCCGAGCGGCCCTTCGGTGGCGATATGCAGCGCGTCCGGTGCGAACTCCTCGATCCGGGCATGCACGCGACGGCGCGGCATCAGCGAGAGACGAATCTCGGGATAGGTCGGGCAGGGAATCGTACGGAATTCGAGCGGCGTCAGAAGCTCGACGCGATGACCGAGCGCCGTCAGCTCGCGCGTGGTGTTCTTCAGGGTGCGCACGACGCCGTTGACCTGCGGTTCCCAGGCGTCGGTGACGATCATGATTTTCATGCGGGCGGGTCCGGTTCTCGAAGCGGTTAGGCCGTGGCCTTGGATTTGCGCGGTTGAGCCTCCGGCGAGCGCATGACGGTCCAGTAGACCACCTCGAGCTCGCCGTCGAGCGTTTCGACGAGCGCCGACAGGCTTTCGACCCAGTCGCCGTCGTTGCAGTAGAGCAAGCCGTCGACGTCGCGGATTTCGGCTTTGTGGATGTGGCCGCAGACGACGCCGTCGCAGCCGCGCCGCCGCGCCTCGTCGACCATCACGTGCTCGAACGAGGAGATGAAGTTGACCGCGTTCTTGACCTGGTGCTTGAGGTACTGCGAGAGCGACCAATAGTGCAGGCCGAACCGGCTGCGGACGCGGTTGAACCAGCGGTTCAGGATCAGAATCGCGGTGTAGGCCGTATCGCCGAGATAGGCGAGCCACTTCGCATGCTGGATGACGCCGTCGAACAGATCGCCGTGCACGATCCACAGGCGCTTGCCCGCGAGCGTCGTATGAAATGCCTCGCCGCGCACGTGGATGTCGCCGAACGCGAGATCGCAGAATTGGCGTGCCGCCTCGTCGTGGTTGCCGGGGATGTAGACGACCTGCGTGCCCTTGCGTGCCTTGCGCAGAATCTTTTGCACGACGTCGTTGTGCGCCTGCGGCCAGTACCAGCCCTTCTTGAGCTGCCAGCCGTCGATGATGTCGCCGACGAGATAGAGATATTCCGACTCGTTGTGCCGCAGAAAGTCGAGCAGATACGGCGCTTGGCAGCCGCTCGAGCCGAGGTGGATGTCCGACAGCCAGATCGTGCGATAGCGCAGCGGGTCGCCGACGTCATCGTCGTGCCGGTGGCCCGACGCGTCGACGGCGGCGGAGCCGGGCCCAGGCGCGGGGTTGCCGGTGGGCAGGGCAGGCGCAAAGGGGACGCCGTCGACGCTTGCGTCGAGTTGCCTGAGGAGGGAAGTCGCGGACGTCGTGCGGTCCATGGCTTCTCGCGTCGAGTTGAACATGGCGCCCATTGCGCCATGCGCCCGTGACTGCCACATGACAGTCACGAGAAGTTCTTATTACGGTCCTCGTTGCGATTTATAAGGGCGCGATCAGCGCGTGTCAGCTCGGCTCGGCAGCGACGATGCGCGTGCCCGCGAGGCGGTCGTGCGGGAACTGGCGGGTGGGGTCGAGGCGGGCTGCCGCGGCCCAGAGGACGATCCAGACGGCGGTCACGCCGAGCGTGGCGGGTACGGATAGGTGCGCAAGCGGGTGCAGCGCGAGCGGCGGAAGGAACCAGAGCCAGGCGGCGACGTAGCGTGCGAGCGCGCGCAAAGCCGTCGGCGGCCGGCCCGTTTGCACGGCGACGAGCCGCAACTGCCATGTCTTCATCGGCAGCGTCTGTCCGCCGCGCGTCCAGCACCAGATGAAATACGCGCCGACGACGAGCGCGACCCAGGCCGTCAGCAGATTGTGGTGCGTGAGGCCGTTGCGCTGCTGCGTCAACGTGCCGAACAGGTAGCCTGCGATGAACACGACGCCGAACAGCAGCACGCCTTCGTAGACGAGCGCCGCGAGGCGGCGCCGGATCGTCGGCACCGGAGCGGCGGAGGGGGCCGGCGCTTCGGCAATGGGCGGCGTGCTCGGTGCTGGCGTGGACATTTTGACCTCAGTACGCGCCGGGTCGTCCCAAGCGCATCGAGTGCCCTCGCGGCCGACAGCGAACGAAGCGAGCATGGGGGTGGTTCTGGGGGCGGCTCATTACGCGCCGCGGAAGATGGACGGCGCGTCCGACGGCGACATCGGCGTCGGCGGCACCGGCACGGTCGAATTGACGGCGCCGGAGGCCGGCGCGGCGCCCGAGGCCGAGCTGGCAGCGGCTGCCGGGGCGGAGGCCGAGCCGCTCGCGGCGAGCGGCGGATTGACGAGGCGGTTCAGCCCGCGAATTTCACTGCGTTCGCCCGACGGCGGTGCGCTGACGATGGTCGGCCGGCGCTTGCGCCCGATGGCCGCGAGTTTCGCCTTTTGCTCGGGCGAGAGTTCTTGATAGGCCTGCCAAGCCTTTTTGCGGGCCTGCGGCGGCAATGCTTTCGACACCTGATAATTTTCGCGCGCGACGCGTCGCTGTTCAGGTGTCATGCGCGCCCATTCGCTCATCCGCTCATGCAGCCGTTTCTGTGCTTCCGGCGACATCTTCGCGAAACGGGCTGCGATCTTGAGCCAATTTCGTTTGCGTTCGTCGCTGAACGTGTTCCACTCCGAGGCGAACGGCGCCAGAGCCGTATGCTGCGCCGCGGAGAGGTGCGCCCACGACATCGGATTGTTGTCGGCGGCGAGCGGCGGAAATACGGCGAGCGGCGCCGGCGATGGCGACGCGACGCCTTGCGCGCCGACCGCTTGATGCGCGGGCGCCCCTTCGAAGAATCGAGGATAGGTAGCGGCGAACGCGACCGCTACGGCGATCGCGCACCCGAACACAACGGCCAAGCCGCGCTTGTAGCTCACCCCGTTACTCTCCGCTTGCCTTAGCGCGTCCGCGACAAATACGCATTGAAACCGTGGTCGAGATAGGCGTTGAGCGGCAAATCGTCGCTGAGCATGGCCGCATCGATGTCGGCGAGTTCGGTGGCTCGTTGCAGGTTTTCCCAATAGGCGATGAACGCGACGCCGCCGATCAGCGCGACGACGGGCCACACGCGCAGCAGGCGCCCAAGCGGCGAGAGCCGGCGTGACTTGCCGGGCCGCGGCGCATCGAGCGTCGCGCCGGCGTGCGCGAGCACCGGCACGAAAGCGGGCACGGCAACGGTTTCGGGCTTCTTGCGCGCGAGGGCGAGGCGACGCGCGCCGGCGAGCCGGTCGAGCGCGGCGGCGGGTAGATCGGCTGCACTTTCGTCGAGCGCCCGGCGGATCTTGCCCGCGAACTCGAATTCTTTGGTATCCGGAGCGGAGCTCATAGCGTAATTCCTTTGGCCTTGAGCGCGACTGCCAGCGTGTGCGTCGCTCGGGAGCAGTGCGTCTTCACGCTGCCCTCGGAGCAGCCCATCGCGGCGGCGGTTTCGGCGACATCCATATCTTCCCAATAACGCATGAGAAACGCCTCCCGTTGACGCGCCGGCAACTTTTGGATTTCTGCGTCGATCAGGGCAAGCACCTGATTGCGCTCGAGTTGTTGCTCGCTGCTTTGGCCGGCGCTCGAACTCTCATCGGCTTCGATCGTTTCCAGCGGGTCGAATTCCTCATCATCGCCGCTGCCGAGCGACGAGAACAAGCTGACCCACGTATTGCGCACTTTCTGGCGACGAAAGTAGTCGTGCGTCACATTCTGCAAGATACGCTGAAACAGGAGCGGAAGCTCGGCGGGCGAACGATCGCCATACTTTTCGGCGAGCTTGATCATCGCGTCCTGGACGATGTCGAGGGCGGCATCGTCATCGCGCACGGCGTAGACGGTCTGCTTGAACGCGCGCCTTTCGACGCCCGCCAGAAAATCGGCGAGTTCCTTGTCTGATGCCATCCGAGGGGGGCGGCGCGAAATTTCGGCGCGCGCCGTAATCGATTGAAAAATGTCGTAAAACTCGCGGATGCTAGCAAATTTTCGAGATGCTGGGGATGGCAAACGCCTCGATTGGCGCAGGATGCGTTGTTTTTGCGCGCAAATCGGCGGATTCCCGGGAGGGAGGGCGTGGTGCGGCGCAGAATTTTTGCTTGACCTGCATGCACGCAACCGATAAGGTTTCCGGTTCGCGACATAAGTGATTTGTCTCTTTTTGGGCGGGCCCATGAAGCTCGCCTGTCAAAATGGACGCGCCGCTTGAACCCGAGCCATAAGCCCGGTAGAGAGCACCCGATCAATTTTTTGCCGAAAATTCGAAAGGTTGAATGATGAACATGCCCAGCGCGGAATTCTCCACGTCGGATACCACCCCTTCCCACGAGGCCGGCTCGATCGGCGCCACCGTGCTCATGCGCGCACTGGCCGACGAAGGCGTCGAGGTGCTCTGGGGCTATCCCGGCGGCGCGGTACTGTATATCTACGACGAACTCTACAAGCAGGACAAAGTCCAGCATGTGCTCGTGCGCCACGAGCAGGCGGCTGTGCACGCAGCCGACGCCTACTCGCGTTCGACGGGCAAAGTCGGTGTTTGTCTCGTGACGTCCGGCCCGGGCGTGACCAATGCCGTCACCGGCATCGCCACGGCGTACATGGATTCCATCCCGATGGTGATCATCAGCGGACAGGTACCGACGGCCGCGATCGGCCAGGATGCCTTCCAAGAGTGCGATACCGTCGGCATCACGCGCCCCTGCGTGAAGCACAACTTCCTCGTGAAGGACGTGCGCGAACTGGCCGCAACGGTCAAGAAGGCTTTCTTCATCGCGCGCACGGGGCGTCCGGGCCCGGTGCTGATCGACATCCCGAAAGACATTTCCAAGACGCCGTGCCAGTACGAGCCCGTCAAGAACGTGACGCTGCGCTCGTATAACCCCGTCACGAAAGGCCATTCGGGCCAGATCCGCAAAGCCGTCTCGCTGCTGCTGTCGGCCAAGCGCCCGTACATCTACACGGGCGGCGGCATCATTCTCGCCGATGCCTCACGCGAGTTGAATCAGTTCGCCGATCTGCTCGGCTATCCCGTCACGAGCACGTTGATGGGCCTCGGCGGCTATCGCGCGAGCGATAGGAAGTTCCTCGGCATGCTCGGCATGCACGGCACGTACGAAGCCAACATGGCGATGCAGAACTGCGACGTGCTGATCGCCATTGGCGCGCGCTTCGACGATCGCGTGATCGGCGATCCGCAGCATTTCTCGTCGCGTCCGCGCAAGATCGTCCACATCGACATCGATCCGTCGTCGATCAGCAAGCGCGTGAAGGTCGACATTCCGATCGTCGGCGACGTCAAAGAAGTGCTCAAGGAACTGATCGAGCAGCTTCAGCACGCCGAGCATGGCCCGGATACCGAAGCGCTGGGCCAATGGTGGAAAGAGATCGAAGACTGGCGCGCGAAGAATTGCCTCAAGTACGACCGCAAGAGCGAGATCATCAAGCCGCAGTACGTCATCGAGAAGCTCTGGGAGCTCACCGACGGCAACGCATACGTCTGCTCCGACGTCGGCCAGCACCAGATGTGGGCCGCGCAGTTCTACCGCTTCGACAAGCCGCGCCGCTGGATCAATTCGGGCGGCCTCGGCACGATGGGCTTCGGCCTGCCGGCGGCAATGGGCGTGAAGATGGCGCACCCCGATTCCGAGGTCGTCTGCATCACGGGCGAAGGCTCGATCCAGATGTGCATCCAGGAACTGTCCACCTGCAAGCAGTACGACACGCCCGTCAAGATCATCTCGCTGAACAACCGCTATCTGGGCATGGTGCGCCAGTGGCAGCAGATCGAATACAGCAAGCGCTACTCCCATTCCTATATGGACGCGCTGCCCGACTTCGTGAAGCTCGCCGAAGCGTACGGCCACGTCGGCATCCGAGTTGAAAAGACGTCCGAAGTCGAGCCGGCGCTGAAGGAGGCGCTGCGTTTGAAGGATCGCACCGTATTTCTCGATTTCCAGACCGATCCGACCGAAAACGTCTGGCCGATGGTTCAAGCCGGCAAGGGCATCACCGAGATGCTGCTCGGCTCGGAAGACCTCTAAAGACGAAGAACGGGCGGCGGCCGCTCGCTCGCGCACGCGTCCTCACGAAGGGCGCATCGAAGCGCGACGAAGCGGGCCGGCGCCGTTGGCAATCGACATCTGGATAAACGGGAAAGCAACATGAGACATATCATCTCCGTCTTGCTGGAGAACGAACCGGGCGCGCTCTCGCGCGTGGTCGGTCTGTTTTCGGCTCGCGGCTACAACATCGAAACCTTGACGGTGGCGCCGACGGAAGACCACTCGCTGTCGCGCCTGACCATCGTCTCCATTGGCTCGGACGACGTGATCGAACAGATCACGAAGCACTTGAACCGCCTGATCGAGGTGGTGAAGGTGGTCGACTTGACCGAAGGCGCCCACATCGAGCGCGAGCTGATGCTGATCAAGGTGCGGGCCGTCGGCAAGGAACGTGAAGAAATGAAACGGATGGCGGATATTTTCCGCGGTCGTATCATCGACGTGACCGAAAAAACCTACACGATCGAGCTGACGGGGGCAAGCGACAAGCTCGACGCTTTCATCGAAGCGCTCGACGCCGCGGTGATTCTCGAAACGGTCCGTACGGGCAGCTCGGGCATCGGGCGCGGCGAGCGGATCTTGAAGGTCTGAGGCTAGGCCCAAGCAAGCGATCGGCGCTCGCCGCAAGGCGGGCGATTTTGACGAATTTGACGAATACGATTTAACGCGAAGGAATCGACATGAAAGTTTTCTACGATAAAGACGCCGACCTGTCCCTCATCAAAGGCAAGGACATCACGATCATCGGCTATGGCTCGCAAGGCCATGCTCACGCGCTGAACCTGAAGGACAGCGGCGTGCGCGTGACGGTCGGCTTGCGCAAGGACGGCGCGTCGTGGAAGAAGGCCGAAGGCGCTGGCCTGACGGTCAAGGAAGTGGCGCAAGCCGTGAAGGGCGCCGACGTCGTCATGATGCTGTTGCCCGACGAGCAGATCGCCGAGGTCTACAAGAGCGAAGTGCACGCGAACATCAAGGAAGGCGCGGCGCTCGCATTTGCGCACGGCTTCAACGTTCACTACGGCCAAGTGATTCCGCGCGCCGATCTGGACGTCATCATGATCGCGCCGAAGGCGCCGGGCCACACCGTGCGCGGCACCTACTCGCAAGGCGGCGGCGTGCCGCACCTGATCGCCGTGGCGCAAGACAAGTCGGGCGCGGCGCGCGACATCGCGCTGTCGTACGCGGCGGCCAACGGCGGCGGCCGTGCCGGCATCATCGAGACGAACTTTCGCGAAGAAACCGAAACGGACCTCTTCGGCGAACAGGCCGTGCTGTGCGGCGGTACCGTCGAACTCATCAAGGCCGGTTTCGAAACGCTCGTGGAAGCGGGCTATGCCCCGGAAATGGCTTACTTCGAATGCCTGCACGAGCTCAAGCTCATCGTGGATCTGATCTACGAAGGCGGCATCGCGAACATGAACTACTCGATCTCGAACAACGCCGAGTACGGCGAGTACGTCACGGGCCCGCGCGTCGTGACGGAAGAGACGAAGAAGGTCATGAAGGACGTCCTCAAGGACATCCAGACGGGCGAATACGCGAAGAGCTTCATTCTGGAAAACCGCGCCGGCGCGCCGACGCTGCAATCGCGCCGCCGCTTGATGGCCGAGCATCAGATCGAGCAAGTCGGCGGCAAGTTGCGCGCGATGATGCCTTGGATCGCCAAGAACAAGCTCGTCGACCAGTCGAAGAACTAAGCCACGCTCGCGCGTCGCGCGAGGCCGGCCGGTGCGGGGGAAAGGGCGCCCGCGCCTTGTCGTGCGGTGTGATGCCGCAACCGGCAGCCGAGAATCGACCCTTCCAAGCCGTCCCGTGCGTCTCGTGCGGGACGGCTTTTGCTATCCTAGTGGTTTTACAAAAAGTTCGAAACAATCCATGAGTTACCCACATCCGATCATCGCGCGAGAAGGCTGGCCGTTTATCGCGATTGCCGCCGTCGTCGCGCTGTTGATCCATGCGGTCGCGGGGTTCGGTTTTGCCTGGCCGTTCTGGCTGCTCCTGATCTTCGTCGTGCAGTTCTTTCGCGATCCGCAGCGTACGATTCCGACTCAGGCGAACGCCGTGCTGTGTCCGGCCGATGGCCGCATCGTCGCCGTCGAAACCACGCGTGACCCCTACGCCGATCGCGAGGCGCTCAAGATCAGCGTGTTCATGAACGTCTTTAACGTGCACTCGCAGCGCTCGCCCGTCGACGGCGCGATCACGAAGGTCGAATACTTCCCGGGCGCCTATCTGAACGCCGCTGTCGATAAGGCGTCGCTCGAGAACGAGCGCAACGCGATCGTGATTCAGACGGCGAGCGACCACACGGTCACGTCGGTGCAGATCGCCGGCCTCATCGCGCGGCGCATTCTCTGCTACGTACGCGCCGGCGAGCCGCTCTCGCGCGGCCAGCGCTACGGCTTCATCCGCTTCGGCTCGCGCGTCGACGTCTATTTGCCGCTCGGCAGTCGCGCGAAGGTGTCGATCGGCGAAAAGGTCTTCGCCTCGTCAACGATACTCGCCGAGCTTTGAAGCGGCGGCAGGAGGGTTCGATGGCCGCATTCAAACCGCGTCGCCCGCGCACCGGCACGACGCCGATGCCGCGCCCGTTTCGGCGTAATCCGTTCCGGCGCAACAAGACGCTCGGCGCCGATTCGACGCCGGCGGAGAGCCGGCGCGCCGCGCGCCAGCAGTTTCTGCGCACGCGCGGCATCTATTTGTTGCCGAACGCTTTTACCACGGCGGCGCTGTTTTGCGGGTTTTTCGCCGTCGTGCAGGCGATGAACGTGCGCTTCGAGATTGCGGCGATCGCGATTTTCGTGGCGATGGTGCTCGACGGCATGGACGGGCGCGTCGCGCGCATGACCCACACGCAAAGCGCGTTCGGCGAGCAGTTCGATAGCTTGTCCGACATGGTGTCGTTCGGCGTGGCGCCCGCGCTCGTCATGTACGAATGGGTGCTCAAGGATCTCGGGCGCTGGGGGTGGCTCGCCGCCTTCGTCTACTGCTCGGGCGCGGCGTTGCGGCTCGCACGCTTCAACGCGAACATCGGCGTCGTCGACAAGCGCTTTTTCCAAGGCTTGCCGAGCCCGGCCGCGGCCGCGCTGATCGCGGGCTTCGTCTGGCTCGCAACCGACAACCGAGTGCCGCTCAAGCTCGTCTGGCTGCCTTGGGTCGCGTTCGCGCTGACCGTCTACGCGGGCGTGACGATGGTGTCGAACGCGCCGTTCTATAGCGGCAAGGCGCTCGACGTGCGGCATCGGGTGCCGTTCGCGGCGATCCTGCTCGTGGTCGTCGCGTTCGTGCTCGTGTCGTCGGACCCGCCGCTGATGCTGTTCGGCTTGTTCGTGCTTTACGGGCTCTCCGGGTACGCGTTCTGGGGCTACACGGCCGCGCGCGGTCGCGACAACCCCGCCCGCTCGATCCCGCACAGCCGCTGAGATGGCCGTATTGGGTACGGTGTCGATTCCGGAAGGGGCATCGTCCCCGGGTCGGCGCTGCTGCCTGGCCGGCGCGCGGCCGATTGCGCGATTTCTGGAATGCCGCTATAGTCGGCGACATGTCGATTTTGACCTTCCCCCGCCTATCCCCCCTCGCCGGTGCGCCGCTACGCGCGCTAGCGCTAGCGCGCCTGCCGCGCTGATCGTTTTCGCCCCCGTCTGCCTCGTTCGTTGTTCGGCGTCGCCTGCGGTGGCGAACACCCGAATTCCGTTTTTCGTATCGCTACCCGAACTCCGAAAGCAAACGTCCCCTGGAGACATGACATGGCAGACAAGCTGATTATTTTCGACACGACGTTGCGTGACGGCGAGCAGTCGCCCGGCGCGTCGATGACGAAGGAAGAGAAGATCCGCATCGCGAAGCAGCTCGAGCGGATGAAGGTCGACATCATCGAGGCCGGTTTCGCGGCCAGTTCGAACGGCGACTTCGACGCCATCAATACGATTGCAGCGCTGATCAAGGACAGCACGGTCTGCTCGCTCGCGCGCGCGAACGACAAGGACATCCAGCGGGCCGCCGACGCGCTCGCGCCAGCCGATCACTTCCGCATCCATACGTTCATCGCGACGTCTCCGTTGCACATGGAGAAGAAGCTGCGCATGACGCCGGAGCAGGTCTACGAGCAGGCGCGCTTGGCCGTGCGCTTCGCGCGCAAGTTCACGGACGACGTGGAGTTCTCGCCCGAGGACGGCAGCCGCTCGGACATGGACTTCCTCTGCCGCGTGCTCGAAGCGGTCATCGACGAAGGCGCGACGACGATCAACATCGCCGATACGGTCGGCTACGGGGTGCCGGAACTCTACGGCCACCTCGTCAAGACGTTGCGCGAGCGCATCCCGAACTCCGACAAGGCCGTCTTCTCCGTGCATTGCCACAACGATCTCGGCATGGCGGTCGCGAACTCGCTGGCCGGCGTGAAGATCGGCGGCGCGCGCCAAGTCGAATGCACGATCAACGGTCTGGGCGAGCGCGCGGGCAATACCGCCCTCGAAGAGATCGTGATGTCGGTGAAAACGCGCAAAGATTACTTCGGGCTCGACGTCGGCATCGACACGACGCAGATCGTGCCGGCATCGAAGCTCGTGTCGCAAATCACTGGCTTCGTGGTTCAGCCGAACAAGGCCGTCGTCGGTGCGAACGCGTTCGCGCACGCGTCGGGCATCCACCAGGACGGCGTGCTCAAGGCGCGCGACACTTACGAGATCATGCGCGCCGAAGACGTGGGTTGGTCGGCCAACAAGATCGTCCTCGGCAAGCTGTCGGGCCGCAACGCGTTCAAGCAGCGTCTGCAAGAGCTCGGCATCGCGCTCGAGAGCGAAACCGAGCTGAACCAGGCATTTGCGCGCTTCAAGGAGCTCGCCGACCGCAAGGCGGAGATCTTCGACGAGGACATCATCGCGATCGTCTCCGAAGAGTCGGCCGCGGCGCAGGCGCGCGAGCACTACAAGTTCGTCTCGCTGGCGCAGCATTCGGAAACGGGCGAGCGCCCGCACGCGCGCGTCGTGTTCTCGGTGGACGGCAAGGAGACGGTGGGCGAAGCGCGCGGCAACGGGCCCGTCGATGCGACGCTCAACGCGATCGAAGGCGAAGTCGGCAGCGGCTCGGAGCTGTTGCTCTACTCCGTCAACGCGATTACGACAGGCACCCAGGCGCAGGGCGAAGTGACGGTGCGCCTGTCCAAGAGCGGACGCATCGTGAACGGCGTCGGCACCGACCCCGACATCGTCGCGGCTTCGGCGAAAGCTTACATCTCTGCGCTGAACAAGCTCTCCGCGAACGTCGACAAGGTCAACGCGCAAGGCGTTTGAACGGACGCGGACGACGCGTCGGCCGCGTCGGAAAACCCTCGTTCGGCTTCGGCCGGCGAGGGTTTTTCGTTTTTATTGCGCGGGTGCACGAAAGCACAAAACCGCGGGATGCCCGCGGCGGGCACTGGCGCGGCCTCAGAACGGCCGATCGCGCTCCGGTTCGTGCAGCGGGTCCGGTGTCTTTTGCGTGAGCCGCAGGATGCCTTGAGGATCGAAGTAGAAGTTATAGAGCTGATACCAGACGTTGTCTTCCTGATAGCGATACGTCCACACCTGGCGCTTCATCAACGGAAAATACGACGTCTCGACGGGACGGCCGAAGTTGACGAGCACGTCCTTTTTCGTCCATGTGCCGATCTGCGCCTTGTAGAACTCGCTGGGCTGCAGGACTTGGCGCACGGTCACGACCTTGCCGGACGCGTCGATGTCGGCCGCTGTCGTGACTTCGCCCATCGGTTGGGTCGGCCACATGAGCCGCTTGCCGCCGTCGGGCAGATCGTAGCTTTCGCGCGGCGGCCCGAGGCGCGCGACGAGCGCCGACTGATCCTCGCCGGGCGTGAAGCGCTGCCACGGCTGCGCGCATCCGGCGAGCGCGAACGCTGCGGCGCAGGCCAGTGCGACGGAAAGACGCTTGGACATGAATTCCTCCGATGACTTCCACGAGCGGCGTTTTATCACGAGCTCGCCTTCTTTGGACAGAGGAAGTGCCCAAAGATTTGCGCACGGGCGTAGCGCAAGGGCGTAGCGCTCGACCGTGCCGCCGCTTGCGGGCGGACACGCTTGCGGCCTATGATCCGCGCACTTCGAATATTGCAAGGAAACGAGCGATGATGGGTAAATGGACGAAATGGGCGGCGATTGCCGGTGCGGTATGCGTGCTGGCAGCGCCGATGGCGGGCGCGAGCGAGCAGTCGGCGCGTGCGTCGGCTGCCCCGATCCGGCTGGCGCTGATCGAAGGTATGTCGGGGCCCTTTGCAGACGCGGGCGCGGCGGTCGAGCGCAACGTGCGGTTCGCGATCGAGCGGGTCAATGCGCGCGGCGGTGTGAAGCTACCGGACGGCGCGCATCCGCTCGAGCTCGTCGTGCTCGACAGCCAAGGCAGCGTCGAGCAGGCGCTCGTTCAATTGCGCGCCGCGGCGGATCGCCACATTCCGTTCGTGCTGCAGGGCAACGGCTCGGCCGTCGCGGCGGCGCTCATTGCGGCGATCGACAAGCAAAACGCGCGCGATCCCGACAACCGCGAGCTGTTTCTGAACTACTCGGCCGACGACCCCGCGCTGACCGGAGCGTCGTGCAGCTTTTGGCATTTCCGTTTCGACGCCCATGCCGGCATGCGGATGAACGCGCTGGCCGACGTGATCGCGCGCGACCAATCGGTCAAGCGCGTGTATCTGCTCAACCAGGACTACAGCTTCGGACATGATGTGAGCACGCTCGCGCGGGCCTCGCTCGCGGCGCGGCGGCCCGACATCGCGATCGTCGGCGACGAGTTCCATCCGATCGGCCGAGTCAAGGATTTCACGCCCTATATCGCCAAGTTGCGCGCGAGCGGCGCCGATGCCGTCGTCACGGGCAACTGGGGGGACGATCTGGCGCTGCTCGTGAAGGCCGCGCGTGAGCAGGGCTTTACCGGCAAGTTCTATACGTTCTACGGCAACAGCCTCGACGCGCCGGCCGCGATCGGCGACGCGGGTGTGGGGCGCGTGCTGGCCGTTGCCGACTGGCACCCGAACGCGGGCACGGCCACGCCTGCCGACAAGCGTTTGCCGCGGGCGAACGCGGCGGCCTCGGACGCCTATTACGCGGCGTTTCGCGCGCGCTTTCCGGCCGCGCACGACGACTACGCGCTGGCTCGTATCGACGTGATGATCGAGATGCTGGCCGATGCGGTCGCGCAGGCGCACGGTATCGACGCCGCCGCCGTCGCGCATGCGCTCGAAGGGATGAAATACGACAACGGCTTCGATCGAGCGTGGATGCGTGCCGACGACCATCAGTTGATCCAACCCCTTTATGTGATCGAAATGGAGAAGACGGGCACGCCGGGCGTGCGTTTCGACAACGAAGGTTCGGGCTTCGGCTTTCGCACCGTGCTGGCATTGCCGCCCGAGCGCACCGAAACGCCGAGTGAATGCCGCATGAAGCGCCCGTAGGGGGAGTGGAAGACCCAAGCGCGGCGGCGAGCCGGCAGGCCGCGCCGCCGCTTACGGTTGTGCTACAATGCGCCCTTCGTCGTAACCCACGGCACGGCCTTTCTTCCGTGACCGCTTGTTTGCTTTAAAGGAAATCAAATGTCTGTTGCTGATATCAAGAAGTCCGACATCGTCGCGCAATTCGCACGCGGCACGAACGACACGGGCTCGCCCGAAGTCCAAGTTGCGTTGCTTACGACGCGTATCAACGAGCTGACCTCGCACTTCAAGTCGCATTCGAAGGATCACCACAGCCGCCGCGGTCTGCTGCGCATGGTGAGCCGTCGTCGCAAGCTGCTCGATTACCTGAAGGGCAAGGATGCCGATCGTTACCGTTCGCTGATCGAAAAGCTGGGTCTGCGCAAGTAACCGGCCTCCGTCGCTTTATGCAAGATGCCTGTGTCAGTGCGCTGATGCAGGCATTTTGTTTTTGTCGACTGCACTTGGCGTTTTGATACCTGGTGTGGTCGTTCCACGCAAAGCTGAACGGCACGCACCGTGCGTGCACGTGACTTAAAAGCCAGGCGCGCAATGTCTCGCGCGTTTCGGGCTGCATGACAGCAGCCGGTAAAGGCGGGTAGAGCTTTGTGTCATTCCAGCGCGGCGCCTATGCCGCGATCGCCGAGCGCGGCGCTGGAATGGCATAACACTCCTCTTCCCGTAGGTGTGCCGGCTGTCGGCGCCGTCAGGCGATGCTTCGCGCATCGAGGCGGCGAACCCAAATAGATGAGAAGAGAGAAGGAGTGACTCATGTCCATGTTCAATAAAGTCGTCAAAGAATTCAAATGGGGACAGCATAACGTTCGTCTCGAAACGGGCGAAATCGCCCGCCAGGCGTCGGGTGCCGTCCTCGTCGACGTGGAAGACACCGTCGTGCTCGCGACCGTCGTCGGCGCGAAGACTGCCAAGCCCGGTCAAGACTTTTTCCCGTTGACCGTCGATTACATCGAAAAAACCTATTCGGCCGGCAAGATTCCGGGCGGCTTTTTCCGTCGCGAGGGCCGTCCCTCGGAGCACGAGACGCTGACGTCGCGCCTGATCGACCGTCCGCTGCGCCCGCTCTTTCCCGAAGGCTATTACAACGAAGTCCAAGTCGTCATTCACGTGCTGTCGATCAACCCGGAAGTGCCGGCCGATATCGCCGCGCTGATCGGCGCGTCGGCTGCGCTCGCCGTGTCGGGCCTGCCGTTCAACGGCCCCGTCGGCGCTGCCCGCGTCGGCTACATCAACAACGAATACGTATTGAACCCCACGCGCAGCCAGCAGAAGGAATCGAGCCTGGATCTCGTGGTCGCCGGTACCGAGCGCGCCGTGTTGATGGTCGAGTCGGAAGCCGATCAGTTGCCCGAGGACGTGATGCTCGGCGCGGTGGTGTTCGGCCATGAGCAGATGCAAACGGCGATCGACGCGATTCACGAACTCGTGCGCGAAGGCGGCAAGCCCGAATGGGATTGGCAGCCGGCGCCGAAGGACGAAGCGCTGATCGCACGCGTGACCGAGATCGCGCACGGCGAACTCGTTGCCGCCTACCAACTGCGCAACAAGCAGCAGCGTTCGGCGAAGCTCAAGGAAGTTTACGCCGCAACGAACGCCAAGCTCGACGAAGCGGCCGTGGCTGCAGGCCAGTCGCCCGCTGACAAAACGGCCGTTGGCAACATCCTGTTCGACATCGAAGCGAAGATCGTTCGCAGCCAGATTCTGAACGGCGAGCCGCGCATCGATGGCCGCGACACGCGCACGGTGCGTCCGATCGAAATCCGCACGGGCGCGTTGCCGCGTACGCACGGCTCGGCGCTGTTCACGCGCGGCGAGACGCAAGCGCTCGTCGTGGCGACGCTCGGCACGAAGGGCGACGAGCAGATCATCGACGCGCTCGAAGGCGAATACCGTGAGCGCTTCATGCTCCACTACAACATGCCGCCGTTCGCGACGGGCGAAACGGGCCGCGTCGGCACGCCCAAGCGCCGCGAAATCGGCCACGGGCGTCTGGCCAAGCGCGCACTCGTCGCGTGCTTGCCGAGCGCCGAAGAGTTCGGCTACTCGATCCGCGTCGTATCGGAAATCACCGAATCGAACGGCTCGTCGTCGATGGCTTCGGTCTGCGGCGGCTGCCTCGCGCTGATGGATGCGGGCGTGCCGATGAAGGCGCACGTTGCGGGCATCGCGATGGGCCTCATCCTCGACGGCAACAAGTTCGCCGTGCTGACCGACATCCTCGGCGACGAAGACCACCTCGGCGACATGGACTTCAAGGTGGCCGGTACGGCCGACGGCGTAACGGCGCTGCAGATGGACATCAAGATCCAAGGGATCACGAAGGAAATCATGCAGGTCGCGCTCGCGCAAGCGAAGGAAGGCCGCATGCACATCCTCGGCAAGATGAAGGATGCCGTGGCCGGTGCCAACACGGAGCTGTCGGAGTTCGCGCCGCGCATGATCACGGTCAAGATCAATCCGGAGAAGATCCGCGACGTGATCGGCAAGGGCGGCTCGGTGATCCGCGCGTTGACCGAAGAAACGGGCACGACGATCGACATCTCCGACGACGGCGTCGTGACGATCGCGAGCACGAGCAGCGAAGGGATGGCCGAAGCCAAGCGCCGTATTGAAAACATCACGGCCGAAATCGAAGTCGGTCAAGTCTACGAAGGCACCGTGCTCAAGCTGCTCGAGTTCGGCGCGATCGTGAACATTTTGCCGGGCAAGGATGGGTTGCTGCACATCTCCGAGATCGCGAACGAGCGCATCAAGGACATCAAGGACTACCTCAGCGACGGTCAGCATGTGAAGGTCAAGGTCATCCAAACGGATGAAAAGGGCCGTGTGCGCTTGTCGGCGAAGGCGCTGCTGAACGAAGGCGGCGCGGGTGCCGCGCAACCGGATCAGGCGCCGCAGCAGTAACGCGTCGCTATCTGCGAAAACGGCCGGCCGCCTTCCAAGCGCGCCGGCCGTTTTTTTATGAGAATGGTGCCCATCCCTGTGCGACTGCCCCGGAGGCGATGTGAAAGCGATCGAAATTACCGAGTTCGGCGGCCCTGAAGTGCTCGCCCTCGCCGAGCGGCCAGAACCCGTGCCCGGCAACGGCGAGGTGCTGATCAAAGTCTCGGCGTCGGGTGTGAACCGGCCCGATGTGTTTCAGCGCAAGGGCGCCTATGCGCCCCCGCCGGGCGCCTCCGATTTGCCGGGGCTCGAGATCGCGGGAGAAATCGTCGGCGGCAACCTAGACGAAAGGCACAACCCGTTCGGGCTCGCGATCGGCGATCGCGTTTGCGCGCTGCTGGCGGGCGGCGGCTATGCGCAATACGCGAACGTGCCGCTCGCGCAGTGCTTGCCGGTGCCGGCCGGGCTCAGCGACGTCGAAGCCGCGTCGCTGCCGGAAACGTTCTTCACCGTCTGGAGCAACGTGTTCGACCGCGCGCAACTCGGAGCGGGCGAAGGCGGAGCGAACGAGACGCTGCTCGTGCAGGGCGGCTCGAGCGGGATTGGCGTGGCGGCCATCCAAATCGCGTCCGCGCTCGGCTTTCGCGTGTTCGCGACGGCTGGAACCGCTGACAAGTGCAAGGCCTGCGAGGCGCTTGGGGCGGAGCGCGCGATCGACTACAAGTCGGAGGATTTCGTCGAAGTCGTGAAATCGTTGACGAACGACCGCGGCGTCGACGTGATCCTCGACATGGTGGCGGGCGGCTACGTGCCGCGCGAGCTGTCGGCGCTCGCCGACGGCGGCCGGCTCGTCATCATCGCGCTGCTCGGCGGCGCGAAAGCCGAGTTGAATCTCGGCGAAGTGCTGCGTCGCCGCCTGACGGTGACGGGCTCCACGCTGCGGCCCCGCCCGATCGACTTCAAGGCGAAGATCGCTGCGCAACTGAAAGCGCGCCTCTGGCCGCTGATCGAAGCGGGCCGCATCAAGCCCGTCGTCTATCGCGTGCTGCCCGCCCACGAGGCGAGCGCTGCGCATGCGCTGATGGAAAGCGGCGAGCATATCGGCAAAATCGTCTTGAGTTGGAATGTCTGATTAATTCCAAGAAACGCGCCGTTTGCGCGCGATGCATGACGCGGATCTGTTCTGGGCGATCCGCGGCGGCGGCAACTTCGGCGTCGTAACGATGCTCGAGTTCGCGTTGCATCGAGTGGGTCCCGAAATCTATGGCGGACTGATCGTGTTGCCGCTCGAACAAGCCGCGGATGCGTTGCGAAAATATCGAGCGGCGACCGGACGATGCCCGACGAGCTCGCAGTCTGGACCGTCATGCGGCTCGCGCCGCCGCTACCGTTCCTGCCGCCCGAAGTCCATGGCAAACCGGTTATCGTATTCGCGATCTGCTATGCGGGGCCGGTCGAGGCAGGCGCCCGCGCGGTGGAGGTCGTGCGCGGGTTTGGCGAGCCTTACGGAATACATCTCGGTTCGCTGCCTTATGTCGCTTGGCAAAAGGCATTCGATCCGCTGTTGGCTCCGGGATCGCGAAATTACTGGGAATCGCGCGATTTCGCCGAGTTGCCGGACGGATTGCTCGATGCGGTCATGGCTGCGATGGCGCGCCTGCCATCGCCTCAATGCGAGATTTTCTTCGGACAGATCGGCGGCGCGACATGCCGTGTGCCGCTCGATGCGACAGCCTACAGCAGCCGTGACGCGAACTACGTCATGAACGTGCATGCGAGGTGGGACGATCCGACCGAGGACGCCCGTTGCATCGAATGGGCGCGCGACTTCTTCGAAGCGGCAGCGCCGTTCGCGCTCGGCAGCGTCTAAGTCAACTTCCTAACTCAGGACGAAGGCGCACGCGTGGGCGCGGCCTATGGCTCGAACTACGAGCGCCTCGGCGCAGTCAAGGCGCGCTACGACCCGAGCAACGTGTTTCGTCACAACCAGAACATCAGGCCGTCGGCCGCGTAGTGCGAGGGGCGCGCGCGTGGCGGACAGCGAGAAGGAATTGATCGAGGCGGCCGTCCAGCACGCCGTCGCGGTCCATCATCATGTCGATTCACCTGAGCTGCGTTCGCAATTGACGTCGCTCTTTCGTGACGGTACGCCGCCGCTCGACGCGCCGCGCTCGAAGTGAGCGCACGCTTGGCGCATGCGTCCGACCCCGCGGGCGGTTTGACCGCGTCCCGCCAAGCGCAGTAAAATCGAGCGTTTTGCGTGCGCCTTAGCGTGTGCGCGTGGCACGAAACGCCATCGATGCGTCGGTATCATCGGCGCGGGGACATAACACACGGGCGAGACACATGTCGGAACAGCGGGTGAAGTGGGTGGTTGGCAATTGGAAGATGCACGGGCGGCTGGCGGAGAACGCCGCGCTCCTGCAAGCGGTTGCCGACGGTGCGGGCGCGCTCGTCGATGTGATTCGCATCGGCGTTTGCGTGCCGACGCCTTACCTCGCGCAAGTGCAGGCGCTGCTCGCCGATCGGCCGGTGGCGTGGGGCGTACAGGACGTTTCGACCTACACGCACGGCGCTTATACCGGCGAAGTTGCAGCCGGGATGGCTGCTGAATTCGGGGCGACACTCGCGCTCGTCGGCCATTCCGAGCGGCGTGCCTATCATGCCGAAAGCTCGGATCTGGTCGCGGCCAAGGCGCGGCGCGCGCTCGAGTCGGGCCTCACGCCGGTCGTCTGTATCGGTGAAACGCTGGCCGAGCGCGAGGCAGGAACGACCGAGGCGGTCGTGGGTGCGCAGCTCGATGCGGTTCTGAGCCTGCTGTCGGTAGAGGAAGCGGCGCGCATCGTCATCGCCTATGAGCCCGTCTGGGCCATCGGCACCGGCCGCAGCGCCACGGTCGAGCAGGCGCAGGAAGTTCATGCGTTCCTGCGGGCGCGTCTTGTGCAAAAAGAGGCGTCGCTTGCGCGCGTGGCCTTGTTGTATGGCGGCAGCGTGAAGCCCGAGAATGCGCAGGCGCTGTTCGGCCAGGCGGATATCGACGGCGGCCTGATCGGCGGCGCGTCGCTGAAGAGTCAAGATTTCCTAGCGATCTGCGCGGCGGCGAAAGCGGCGAGCCTAGCTCGCTAACCGTCGCGCGCAACGCGAAGCGGTGTCCGGCGCAAACCGAGCCGGATGCTCAAACCTCAAATTAGGTGAGTTAGATGCTGCTTTTTAAAACGTTGATCATCGTCGTGCAGTTGCTGTCGGCACTGGGCATCATCGGCCTTGTGCTGCTGCAGCATGGCAAGGGCGCCGACATGGGTGCGGCATTCGGTAGCGGGGCGTCCGGCAGCTTGTTCGGCGCGACTGGCTCGGCCAATTTCTTGTCCCGTACGACGGCCGTTCTCGCCACGATTTTCTTCGTGAGCACCCTCGCGCTCACCTACATCGGCTCGTACAAGTCCCGTCCGTCCGCGGGCGTGCTCGGTGAAATGATGGCTCCGGCCGCGTCGAGCGTGGTCGCTTCGGCGCCCGCCGCATCCGCGCCTGTCGCGGCACCGGCGCCGTCGAGCAGTGCCGTGCCGAAGTAACAAATTTCACATAAAGTGGCGTTTGTGCGTTGAACAATTCTAGGGAACACGTTAGAATTTAAGTCTTGAAGCGATTCGCGGGTTCCAACGAGTTGTGTCCCGGATTGCAGGCAGTGCCGACGTGGTGAAATTGGTAGACACGCTATCTTGAGGGGGTAGTGGCGAAAGCTGTGCGAGTTCGAGTCTCGCCGTCGGCACCAAAGTTATTCAATGCCAGCCGCGTGCTTCGCTACGGCTGGCATTGTCACTTCTGGGGTTTTGCTTACGTCTTCCATGCGGTGCATGACAAGACGAATAGAACGAAGTGATTTTCTGTAGGGGTGGGACCGATCCCTACGGTACTCAGAACCAACCGAAAGAGGATAGTCTTGAACCTCGCAGCCTACTTCCCCGTATTGCTCTTCCTTCTCGTGGGCGCCGGTTTAGGCATTGCACTTGTCAGTATTGGCAAGATCCTCGCCCCAAGCCGCCCCGACAATCAAAAGAACGCGCCGTACGAGTGCGGCTTCGAGGCATTCGAAGACGCGCGCATGAAGTTCGACGTGCGCTACTACCTCGTCGCCATCCTGTTCATCATTTTCGATCTCGAGACCGCGTTCCTGTTTCCGTGGGGTGTGGCCCTGCGCGACATCGGCTGGCTCGGCTTCATGGCGATGATGATTTTCCTGCTCGAACTGCTGCTCGGCTTCGCCTACATCTGGCGCAAGGGCGGGCTCGATTGGGAATGATGGGTTAATCGCCGGTTTCTTGCGGGCGACGCGAAGCTCGCCGTCCCGTCTGGAGTGCAAAGCAAATGAGTATCGAAGGGGTCTTGAAGGAAGGGTTTGTCACCACCACGGCCGACAAACTGATCAACTGGACGCGCACGGGTTCGCTTTGGCCGATGACGTTCGGCCTTGCCTGCTGCGCGGTCGAGATGATGCATGCGGGCGCGGCACGTTATGACCTCGACCGGTTCGGGGTTGTTTTCCGTCCGAGTCCGCGGCAGTCCGACGTCATGATCGTGGCCGGCACCCTATGCAACAAGATGGCGCCCGCGCTGCGCAAGGTCTACGACCAAATGGCCGAGCCGCGCTGGGTGATCTCCATGGGTTCGTGCGCGAACGGTGGCGGTTACTACCACTATTCGTACTCGGTCGTACGCGGCTGCGATCGCATCGTGCCGGTTGACGTCTATGTGCCCGGTTGCCCGCCGACGGCGGAAGCGCTGGTCTATGGCGTGATCCAGCTCCAGGCGAAGATCCGCCGCACCAACACCATCGCCCGTCAATAAGCGCAAGCTTCCCCACTCTATGGCAAGCAAACTCGAGACCCTCAAAGCGAACCTCGAAGCGGCCTTTAGCGGCCGCCTGACGAGCATCACCGAATCGGTCGGCGAGCTGACGATCGTCGTGAAAGCCGGTGACTATCTCGATGTCGCCAAACGCTTGCGCGACGACCGCACGCTCGGCTTCGAACAGTTGATCGACCTGTGCGGCGTCGACTACCAATCGTATGGCGACGGCGCCTACGACGGCCCTCGTTTCGCAGCCGTCTCGCACTTGCTGTCGGTGTCGAACAATTGGCGCGTGCGCCTGCGCGTGTTCGCACCCGACGACAGTATGCCGCTCGTCCCGTCCGTCGTTGACGTTTGGAATTCGGCCAACTGGTACGAGCGCGAAGCGTTCGATCTGTACGGCATCGTGTTCGACGGCCACCCCGATCTGCGCCGCATCCTGACCGACTACGGCTTCATCGGCCATCCGTTCCGCAAGGACTTCCCGGTGTCGGGTTATGTCGAAATGCGCTACGACCCGGAAGAAAAGCGCGTCGTCTACCAGCCGGTGACGATCGAGCCGCGCGAAATCACGCCGCGCGTGATTCGCGAGGATCGCTACGGCGGTCTGAAACACTAAGAGGGCGTCATGGCAGAGATCAAGAACTACACCCTCAATTTCGGCCCGCAGCACCCGGCAGCGCACGGCGTGCTGCGCCTCGTGCTCGAGCTCGACGGCGAAGTGATTCAGCGCGCCGATCCGCATATCGGCCTGCTGCATCGCGCGACCGAAAAGCTCGCCGAGAACAAGACCTACATCCAATCCGTGCCGTACATGGATCGTCTCGACTACGTGTCGATGATGGTCAACGAGCACGGGTACGTACTCGCGATCGAAAAGCTGCTCGGCATCGACGTGCCGATCCGCGCCAAGTACATCCGCGTGCTGTTCGACGAAATCACGCGTTGCTTGAACCACTTGATGTGGATCGGCGCGCATGCCCTCGACGTCGGCGCGATGGCCGTGTTCCTCTACGCGTTCCGCGAGCGCGAGGATTTGATGGACGTCTACGAGGCGGTGTCGGGTGCGCGCATGCACGCGGCCTACTATCGCCCGGGTGGCGTCTATCGCGATCTGCCTGACGCGATGCCGCAATACAAAGCGTCGAAAATTCGCAATGCGAAGGCGCTCGCGAGGATGAACGAAGTGCGGCAAGGTTCGCTGCTCGACTTCATCGACGATTTCTTCACGCGTTTCCCCGGTTGTGTCGACGAGTACGAAACGCTGCTCACCGACAACCGGATCTGGAAACAACGCCTGGTTGGGATTGGCGTCGTGAGCCCGGAGCGTGCGTTGCAGCTCGGCATGACGGGTGCGATGCTGCGCGGGTCGGGCGTGGAGTGGGATTTGCGCAAGAAGCAGCCGTACGAGGTGTACGATCGGCTCGATTTCGACATCCCCGTGGGCGTCAACGGCGATTGCTACGACCGTTACCTCGTGCGTGTCGAGGAAATGCGTCAAGCCACGCGCATTGCCAAGCAGTGCATCGAATGGCTGCGCAAGAATCCGGGGCCGGTGATGACCGACAACCATAAGGTCGCGCCGCCCTCGCGCGTGGGCATGAAGTCGAACATGGAAGAGCTGATTCACCACTTCAAGCTCTTCACGGAAGGGTTTCACGTGCCGGAAGGCGAAGCGTACGCTGCGGTCGAGCATCCGAAGGGTGAATTCGGCATCTATTTGGTGTCGGACGGCGCGAACAAGCCGTATCGCCTGAAGATCCGCGCACCTGGCTATGCGCATCTGTCCGCGCTCGACGAAATGGCGCGCGGTCACATGATCGCGGACGCCGTGACCATCATCGGTACGCAGGACATCGTGTTCGGCGAAGTCGACCGGTAAGCGCCGCACGGCGCGCCGGAAACGAGGGCGATTCGATTCGCCCCGTGGCGCGCCGGGTCTGCCGCAACGAACTTAGGCGGCAGGTTTTCGTTCGGTAGGAATTGAAAGAGTCGTGTCTGAAAATGATCTCAGCTGAAGGCCTGAAAGAAATCGATCGCGCGGTGGCGAAGTATCCCGCCGATCAAAAGCAGTCCGCCGTGATGTCGGCGTTGGCCGTCGCTCAGGAAGAGCACGGCTGGCTATCGCCCGAACTGATGCAGTTCGTTGCCAACTACCTCGGCATGCCGGCTGTCGCCGTGCAGGAAGTAGCGACGTTCTACACGATGTACGAGACGGCGCCTGTCGGCAAACACAAGATCACGCTCTGCACGAACTTGCCGTGCCAGCTCGGTCCGCATGGCGGCGCCGAGGCTACGGCCGATTATTTGAAACAGAAGCTCGGCATCGACTTCGGCGAAACGACGCCCGATGGCAAGTTCACGCTCAAGGAAGGCGAGTGCTTCGGCTCGTGCGGCGACGCACCGGTGCTGCTCGTGAACAACCATCGCATGTGCAGCTTCATGAGCCGCGAGAAGATCGACGCTTTGCTCGAGGAGCTTTCGAAATGACGTCTTTGCACGACCGTCACATCAAACCGCTGATTCTCGCGGGCCTCAATGGCGAGAACTGGCATCTCGCCGATTACGTCGCGCGCGGCGGCTACAAGCAGTTGCGCCGAATCCTCGAAGAGAAGATTCCTCCCGAGCAAGTCATCGCCGACGTCAAGGCCTCGGGCCTGCGCGGCCGCGGCGGCGCAGGCTTTCCGACGGGCTTGAAGTGGAGCTTCATGCCGCGCCAGTTTCCGGGGCAGAAGTATCTCGTTTGCAACTCGGACGAAGGCGAGCCCGGTACGTTCAAAGACCGCGACATCCTGCGCTGGAACCCGCACTCTTTGATCGAAGGGATGGCGATCGGCGCCTATGCGATGGGTATCACGGTCGGCTACAACTACATCCACGGCGAGATCTGGGAAGTCTATCAGCGCTTCGAAGAGGCGCTCGAAGAGGCGCGCCGCGCCGGCTTGCTTGGCGACAACATTCTCGGTTCGGGCTTCTCGTTCGAGCTCCACGCGCATCACGGCTACGGCGCCTATATTTGCGGCGAAGAAACCGCGCTGCTGGAGTCGCTCGAGGGCAAGAAGGGCCAGCCGCGCTTCAAGCCGCCTTTCCCGGCGAGCTTCGGTGTTTACGGCAAGCCCACGACGATCAACAACACGGAAACGTTCGCCGCGGTGCCGTTCCTGCTCGAGATCGGGCCGCAGCAGTATCTCGAACTCGGCAAGCCGAACAACGGCGGCACGAAGATTTTCTCGGTGTCGGGTGACGTCGAGCGTCCGGGCAACTACGAAGTTCCGCTCGGTACGCCGTTCTCGACGCTGATGGATCTGGCCGGCGGCATGCGCGGCGGCAAGAAGCTGAAAGCCGTGATTCCCGGTGGCTCGTCGGCGCCCGTCGTGCCCGGCGACCTCATGATGCAAACGGACATGGACTACGATTCGATCGCCAAGGCTGGATCGATGCTTGGTTCGGGCGCCGTGATCGTCATGGACGAAACGCGCTGCATGGTGCGCTCGCTGCTGCGTCTGTCGTACTTCTATTTCGAAGAGTCGTGCGGCCAGTGCACGCCGTGCCGCGAAGGCACGGGCTGGCTCTACCGCGTCGTGAACCGGATCGAGCATGGCGAGGGGCGCAAGGAAGATCTCGACCTGCTCAACTCGGTGGCCGACAACATCATGGGCCGCACGATTTGCGCGCTCGGCGATGCGGCGGCGATGCCGGTGCGCGGCATGCTCAAGCATTACTGGGACGAATTCGAATATCACGTGGAGCACAAGCGTTGCCTCGTTGGCGGCCACGCGAATGCACCAAGCGCTGCGGACACGGTGCTCGCGTAACAACGCGCCGCGCGAATCCATCGCCTCATTCCGACTGCCTACCGAACGACCTTCGGCGGGCGGTACAGCGAGCAAAGATTGAGCGGTAATAGGTTAAGGACCATTCACCATCATGGTTGAACTTGAAATAGACGGGAAGAAGGTCGAGGTGCCCGAAGGCAGCATGGTGATCCAGGCTGCGCATAAGGTCGACACGTACATTCCTCACTTCTGCTATCACAAGAAGCTTTCGATCGCGGCCAACTGCCGCATGTGTCTCGTCGAAGTCGAGAAGATGCCGAAGGCCGTGCCCGCTTGTGCGACGCCCGTGTCGCCCGGCATGGTCGTGCGCACGACGTCCGACAAGGCCGTCAAGGCGCAGCAATCAGTGATGGAATTCCTGCTGATCAACCACCCGCTCGATTGCCCGATCTGCGATCAAGGCGGCGAATGCCAGTTGCAGGACTTGGCCGTCGGCTACGGCAAGTCGGGCTCGCGCTACAACGAAGAGAAGCGGGTCGTCTTCCATAAGAACGTGGGTCCGCTGATCTCGATGGAAGAGATGACACGGTGCATTCACTGCACGCGCTGCGTTCGCTTCGGTCAGGAAATCGCCGGCGTCATGGAACTCGGCATGCTCGGCCGTGGCGAACATTCGGAGATCACGACGTTCGTCGGCAAGACGGTCGACTCCGAGCTCTCGGGCAACATGATCGACCTGTGTCCGGTCGGCGCGCTCACGAGCAAGCCGTTCCGCTACAGCGCCCGTACGTGGGAGCTCTCGCGCCGCAAGTCGGTCAGCCCGCATGATTCGGTCGGCGCCAACCTCGTCGTGCAGAGCAAGAACAATCGCGTCATGCGCGTGCTGCCGCTCGAGAACGAAGCGATCAACGAGTGCTGGATCTCCGATAAGGACCGCTTCTCGTACGAAGGCTTGAACAGCGAAGAGCGTTTGACGCAGCCGATGATCAAGCAGGGCGGCCAGTGGATCGAAACCGACTGGCAAACGGCGCTGGAATATGTCGCGAAGAGCGTGAAGGGCGTAACCGCCGATCACGGTGCGAACGCGCTCGCGTTGCTCGGTAGCGCTCACAGCACGGTCGAAGAACTGTTTCTGCTCAAGCAGCTTGCACAAGCGCTCGGTACGCCGAACGTCGACTTCCGTCTGCGCCAATCGGATTTCGCCTCGAACATCGAAGGCGCGCCGTGGCTCGGCATGCCGCTCGCCGATCTCTCGACGCTCGATGCGGCGTTCGTGATCGGCTCGTTCCTGCGCCGCGACCATCCGCTGCCGGCCTCGCGTCTGCGCCAGGCCGCCCGCGGCGGCGCGAAGCTGCATCTGCTGCATGCCACCGGCGACAATTCGCTGATCCCGACCGCGAAGGCGATCGTGGCCGCGCCGTCGGCTTGGGTCGACACGCTGGCCGGTGTCGCCGCCGCCGTCGCGCAAGCGCGCGGCGTCGCGCTGCCCGAAGGGGCGGTCGGTGTCGAAGCGACGGCCGCCGCGCAAGAAGTGGCCGCCGCGCTCGCGAACGGCGAGCGCCGTGCGGTGCTGATCGGCAACAGCGCCGTTCAGCATCCCGAGTTCTCGCGCATCCACGCGCTGGCGCAATGGATTGCAGAGCAAACGGGCGCGACGCTCGGCTTCCTCACGGAAGCGGCGAACACGGTCGGCGCACACCTCGTCGGCGCGTTGCCCGGCGCGCAAGGCCTCGATGCTCGCGCCGCGTTCGAGCAGCCGCGCAAGGGCTACGTGCTGCTGAACCTCGAACCCGAATTCGATACGGTCAATCCTGCGCAGGCGCGCGCCGCGCTGGGTCAGGCCGAAACGGTCGTCGTACTCTCGCCGTTCAAGACGGGCACCGACTACGCCGACGTGCTGCTGCCGATCGCGCCGTTCACGGAAACGGCCGGCGCGTTCGTCAACGCCGAAGGTACGCTGCAAGCGTTCGGCGGCGTCGTGCGTCCGCTCGGCGAAACGCGTCCGGGCTGGAAGGTGCTGCGCGTGCTCGGCAACGTGCTCGGCTTGCCGGGCTTCGAATACGACACGGTCGAAGACGTGCGTGCCGCGGCGCTGCCCAGCGGTGTGGACGCTTCGCGCTTGAACAACCGCACGAATACGGCAGTGGCGCGCAGCGCGCAAGCCAAGGCGAACGGCACGCTCGAGCGCATCGCCGACGTGGCGATCTACCACGCCGACGCGCTCGTGCGTCGCGCACCCTCGCTGCATCTGACGGCGGCAAGCCGCGCCGCGAACGCGATCGGTCTGCCGGCCGCGCTGTTCGACAAGCTCGGCTTGAAGGAAGGCGACGCGGTGCGTGTGCGCCAGGGCGATCGGGAGGTCAAGGCCGCGGCGACGCTCGATGCGCTGCTCGCGGACACGGCCGTGCGCGTATCGGCGGGCACGCAGCTTGGCGCGGCGCTCGGCGGCTTGTTCGGTGAACTCGTGGTGGAGAAGGCGTAAATGAGCTTGTTCGATACGATCAACGCAGGCGGCACCCAGGCGCTTGGCGCGGCGTGGCCCACGGTGTGGGCGCTCGTGCGCATCGTCGTCGTCTCCGTCGCGATTCTGCTGTGCGTGGCGTACCTGATTCTCTGGGAACGCAAGCTCATCGGCTGGATGCACGTGCGTCTCGGCCCGAACCGCGTCGGCCCCGCCGGCCTGCTGCAGCCGATTGCCGACGTGCTCAAGCTGCTGCTCAAGGAAGTGATTCAGCCGACGGCCGCCAATCGCTGGTTCTATTTGATCGCGCCGATCATGACGGTGGTGCCGGCGTTTGCCGTTTGGGCCGTCATTCCGTTCCAAGCGAAAGCGGTGCTCGGCGACATCAACGCCGGCCTGTTGTACGTCATCGCGATTTCGTCGATCGGCGTGTATGGGGTGATTCTCGCCGGCTGGGCCTCGAACTCGAAGTACGCTTTCCTCGGCGCGATGCGCGCCGCGGCGCAGATGGTTTCGTACGAAGTGTCGATGGGTTTTGCGCTCGTCGTCGTGCTGATGACCTCGGGCAGCTTGAACCTGTCGGACATCGTCGTCTCGCAAGAGCGCGGCTGGTTCGCCACGCACGGCATCACGTTCCTGTCGTGGAACTGGCTCCCGCTCTTGCCCGTGTTCGTCGTCTACTTCATCTCGGGCATCGCCGAAACGAACCGCCACCCGTTCGACGTGGTGGAAGGGGAGTCGGAAATCGTGGCGGGCCACATGATCGATTACTCGGGGATGGCGTTCGCGCTGTTCTTCCTCGCCGAGTACATCAACATGATCGTGATCTCGGCATTGGCCGCGACGCTGTTCCTCGGTGGTTGGAGCGCGCCGTTCGGATTCCTGTCGTTCATCCCGGGCATCTTCTGGCTCGTGCTGAAGGTGTTCCTGCTGTTGTCGGTGTTCATCTGGGCCCGCGCGACGTTCCCGCGCTATCGCTATGACCAGATCATGCGTCTGGGCTGGAAGATTTTCCTGCCCGTGTGCATTCTCTGGGTGGTCGTGGTCGGCTTCTGGATCATGTCGCCGCTGAACATCTGGAAATAAAGGGCGAGCGAAATGAACGCTATTCAAAATTTCTTCAAGACGTTTTTCCTGACCGAGCTGCTCAAGGGGCTCGCGCTGACGGGTCGCTATACGTTCAAGCGCAAGTTCACGGTGCAGTTCCCCGAGGAAAAGACGCCGTTGTCGCCGCGCTTTCGCGGCTTGCACGCCCTGCGCCGCTATGAAAACGGCGAAGAGCGCTGCATCGCCTGCAAGCTCTGCGAAGCGGTGTGCCCGGCACTTGCCATCACGATCGAGTCGGAAGTGCGCGCGGACAACACGCGCCGCACGACGCGCTACGACATCGATTTGACCAAGTGCATCTTCTGCGGCTTCTGCGAGGAAAGTTGCCCCGTCGATTCGATCGTCGAGACGAGCATCCTCGAGTACCACGGCGAAAAGCGCGGCGACTTGTACTTCACGAAGGACATGCTGCTTGCGGTGGGCGATCGCTATGAGGCCGAGATTGCGGCATCGAAAGCGGCCGACGCGCCGTATCGTTGAAAAGCATTGACGCATTTGCTCGACGCGTAGTTGGGTGACGCGGCGGTATCCGCCGCCGCGGCTAGGCGCGGCGTGCTGCCAGTGTCCCCCACGCCCGATTGATGAGCTAACGATGAACCGGTAATCATGGAATTCACGACCGTACTGTTTTACATCTTCGCGCTGCTCCTGACGGTGTCGGGCCTGAAGGTGGTCACGTCGCGCAACCCGGTCGGGTCGGCGCTCTTTCTCGTGCTCGCGTTCTTCAACGCGGCGGCCATCTGGATGCTGCTCGGGGCCGAATTCCTCGCGATCCTGCTCGTGCTGCTCTACGTCGGCGCGGTGATGGTGCTGTTCCTGTTCGTCGTGATGATGCTCGACATCAATCTCGACGAGCTGCGGCGCGACTTCAAGCGCTTCGTACCGACGGCCACCATCGTCGGCGCGATCATCATCGTCGAGACGGCGCTGATCCTCTGGCACGGCTACGGCGGCACGACGACGCCGGTGCGCGACGCGACGCTCGCCGGTGCCAGCGCCATGCCGAACACCTACCTGATCGGCAAGGTGATCTACACCGATTACGTCTTCGCCTTCGAAGTGGCGGGTCTCGTGCTGCTCGTCGCGATCATCGCGGCGATCGCGCTGACGGCGCGCAAGGGCAAGGACAGCAAGCGCCAGCGCGTGTCCGAACAAGTGAAGGTGCGCGCGAAGGATCGCGTGCGCATCGTGAAGATGCCGTCCGAGACGTCGACGCTGCCGGCGACGGCCGAAGGCGCGGCAGGTGAGCCGAGTGCCAATGTCGGCGCCGGCACGGTCGGCAGCAATCGTTGAGCGTCGAGGAGATAAACATGTTGACCCTGGCTCATTACCTCGTGCTCGGCGCGATCCTGTTTGCGATCGGCGTCGTCGGCATTTTCCTGAATCGTCGTAACGTCATCATCATCCTGATGGCGATCGAACTGATCCTGCTCGCGGTGAACACGAATTTCGTCGCGTTCTCGCATTACCTCGGCGACGTGCACGGGCAGATCTTCGTGTTCTTCGTGCTGACGGTTGCGGCGGCGGAAGCGGCGATCGGCCTCGCGATTCTCGTGACTCTGTTCCGTACCCTCGACACGATCAACGTCGAGGATCTCGATCAGCTCAAAGGTTAAATTCAGGCACTGCGGTTATGTCCATGACACTCAATGAAAACCTGCTGCTGGCGGTTCCGCTCGCACCGCTCGCCGGCTCGCTGATTGCAGGTCTTGGCGGGAAGGTGGTCGGGCGCAAGGGTAGCCACCGGGTCACGATTCTCGGCGTGCTGATCTCCTTCATCCTCTCGGCGATCGTGTTCGTCGACGTCATGAACGGCGCGAGCTACAACGCGACGGTCTACGACTGGATGCAGGTGGGCTCGCTGAAGCTCGAAGTCGGCTTCCTCGTCGATTCGCTCACGGCGATGATGATGTGCGTCGTCACCTTCGTATCGCTGATGGTGCACATCTACACGATCGGCTACATGGCGGAGGACGACGGCTACGAGCGCTTCTTCTCGTACATCTCGCTGTTCACGTTCTCGATGCTGATGCTCGTCATGAGCAACAACTTCTTGCAGCTCTTCTTCGGCTGGGAAGCGGTGGGCCTCGTGTCGTACCTGCTGATCGGGTTCTACTTCACGCGTGAGAGCGCCATCTACGCGAACATGAAGGCGTTCCTCGTGAATCGCGTCGGCGACTTCGGCTTCCTGCTCGGCATCGGCCTCATCCTCGCGTACGCAGGCTCGATGAACTACGGCGAAGTGTTCGCCAAGCGTGAAGCGCTCGTTGCGCTGACGCTCCCGGGCACGCATTGGGGCCTCCTGACCGTCGCTTGCATCTGCTTGTTCATCGGCGCGATGGGTAAGTCGGCGCAGTTTCCGCTGCACGTGTGGCTGCCCGACTCGATGGAAGGCCCGACGCCGATCTCGGCGCTGATCCATGCGGCGACGATGGTGACGGCCGGCATCTTCATGGTGACGCGGATGTCGCCGCTGTTCGAACTGTCCGATGCGGCGCTCTCGTTCATCATGGTGATCGGCGCGATCACGACGTTGTTCATGGGCTTGCTCGGGATCGTCCAAAACGACATCAAGCGCGTCGTCGCCTACTCGACGCTGTCGCAGCTCGGCTATATGACGGTCGCACTGGGTGCCTCGGCCTACTCGGTGTCGGTGTTCCACCTGATGACGCATGCGTTCTTCAAGGCGCTGTTGTTCCTCGGCGCCGGTTCGGTCATCATCGGCATGCATCACGATCAGGACATGCGCAACATGGGCGGTTTGGCCAAGTACATGCCGATCACCTGGTTCACGTCCCTGATGGGTACGCTCGCGCTGTGCGGCACGCCGTTCTTCGCGGGTTTCTACTCTAAGGATTCGATCATCGACGCCGTGGGCCTCTCGCATCTGCCGGGCTCGGGCTTCGCATACTTCTCGGTCGTGGCGAGCGTATTCGTGACCGCGCTGTATTCGTTCCGTATGTACTTCATGGTGTTCCACGGCGAAGAGCGCTTCCGCCATCCGAAGGATTACGGTAACGGTCACGGCGCCGAATCGGCGGCGCATGGCAGCCACGGCGACGATCATGGGCACGGTCACGACGATCACGCCCATGCGCACGAGCCGCACGAAACGCCTTGGGTCGTGTGGGTGCCGCTGGTTCTGCTGGCGATTCCGTCGGTCATCATCGGTGCGATCGCGATCGGCCCGATGATCTACGGCGATTTCTTCACGCACGGCGTGGCGTTCAGCAAGGTCATCTTCATCGGCGAGAACCACACGGCGCTCGAAGAGATGAGCAAGGAATTCCACGGCTGGCTGCCGATGGCGCTGCACTCGGTGTCGTCGCTGCCGCTGTGGCTCGCGCTGGCCGGCTTCGTGACGGCGTGGTTCCTGTACTTGAAGCGGCCCGATCTGCCGCCGGTGATTCGTCGCGCGTTCGGCCCGATCTACACGCTGCTCGACAACAAGTACTACATGGACAAGATCAACGAAGTCGTCTTCGCCCGCGGTGCGGTGGCCATCGGCCGCGGCCTCTGGAAGGAAGGCGACGTCGTGGTCATCGACGGTGTCGTCAACGGCAGCGCACGCTTCATCGGCTGGTTCGCGAGCGTGATCCGCTTCCTGCAATCCGGTTACATCTACCACTACGCGTTCGCCATGATCATCGGCATGCTGGGGCTCCTTACCCTGTTTGTAACGCTCGGCGGCAAATAAGGCGGGGGACACTTAATGCACTCTTTTCCGATTCTTAGTACCGCGATTTGGCTGCCGATCGTTTTCGGTCTCGCCGTTCTCGCCATCGGTTCCGACAAGAACCCCGCTCCCGCGCGCTGGCTGGCGCTGATCGGCTCGATTCTCGGCTTGCTCGTCACGCTGCCGCTCATCAGCGGCTTCGACTCGACGAGCGGCGCGCTGCAGTTCGTCGAGCAGGCGAACTGGATCGAACGCTTCCACATCACGTATCACCTCGGGGTCGACGGGATCTCGATGTGGTTCGTCGTGCTGACTGCCCTTATCACCGTGATCGTCGTGATCGCCGGCTGGGAAGTCATCACCGAGCACGTGTCGCAATACATGGCCTCGTTCCTGATCCTCTCGGGGATCATGATCGGCGTGTTTTCCGCCGCGGACGGCCTGCTGTTCTACGTGTTCTTCGAAGCGACGCTGATCCCGATGTATCTGATCATCGGCGTGTGGGGTGGCCCGAACCGGATCTACGCCGCGTTCAAGTTTTTCCTCTATACGCTGGCCGGTTCGCTGCTGATGCTGGTCGCGTTGATCTACCTGTACGTCCAGACCGGCACGTTCGATCTGGCGACCTGGCAGAACGCCCAGATCGCGATGACGCCGCAGATACTGCTGTTCATCGCGTTCTTCCTCGCCTTCGCGGTGAAGGTGCCGATGTGGCCGGTGCACACGTGGTTGCCTGACGCTCACGTGGAAGCGCCGACGGGCGGCTCGGTCGTGCTGGCCGCGATCATGCTGAAGCTCGGTGCGTACGGTTTCCTGCGCTTCTCGCTGCCGATCGCGCCCGACGCGAGCCACGCACTGGCACCCGTCGTCATTACGCTGTCGCTGATCGCCGTCATCTACATCGGCTTGGTGGCGATGGTGCAGGCGGACATGAAGAAGCTCGTCGCGTATTCGTCGATCGCGCACATGGGCTTCGTCACGCTCGGCTTCTTCATCTTCAATCAGCTCGGCGTCGAAGGCGGGATCGTGCAGATGATTTCGCATGGCTTCGTCTCGGGCGCAATGTTCCTTTGCATCGGGGTGCTCTACGACCGGATGCACTCGCGCCAGATCGCCGATTACGGCGGCGTCGTCAACGTGATGCCGAAGTTCGCGGCGCTCGTGATGCTGTTCTCGATGGCGAACTGCGGCCTGCCCGGTACCTCGGGTTTCGTCGGCGAGTTCATGGTGATCCTCGCATCGGTCCAGTTCAATTTCTGGATCGCGTTCGGTGCGGCGTTCACGCTGATTCTCGGCGCTGCCTACACGCTGTGGATGTACAAGCGGGTGTATTTCGGCGCGGTGACGAACGATCACGTGAAGGCGCTGAAAGACATCAACTGCCGCGAATATCTGATTCTCGGCGTGCTGGCCGCGCTGACGTTGTTCATGGGGCTGTATCCGAAGCCCTTCACCGATGTGATGCACGTCTCCGTGGAAAACCTCCTCTCCCACGTCGCGCAGTCGAAGCTGCCGGTGTCACAGTAACGCCGAGCGGAGGAACGAAAAGATCATGCAAAACGCCCCTATGTCTCTCTTGCTGCCCGATGGGCTGCTGATGGTAGCCACCGTGCTTGCGTGGCTGAACGAAACGTTCGTCGGCGATTCCGGCCGGCGCGTGACCTACTTGATCGCCGTGTTGGCGTCGCTCGTGTCGGGCATCTGGTTCGTCGCGCTCGTGTTCGATCCGCAGCCGCATTACTTCTTCTCGCACATGTACGTCGTCGATGGCTTCGCGAGTGCGATGAAAGCCGTGGTGTCGATCGGCTACGCGGTGACGATGATCTATTCGCGCAAGTACCTCGAAGACCGCAATCTGTTCCGCGGGGATTTCTTCCTGCTCGGCATGTTCGCGCTGCTCGGCCAGCTCGTCATGATCTCGGGCGCGAACTTCCTCACGCTGTATCTGGGCCTCGAGCTGATGTCGTTGTCGCTCTACGCGGCGATCGCGCTGCGCCGTGACGCGTCGCAGTCGAACGAAGCGGCGATGAAGTACTACGTCCTCGGCGCGTTGGCCTCTGGCTTCCTGCTCTACGGTATGTCGATGCTTTACGGCGCGACGGGCTCGCTCGATCTGAACGAAGTGCTGAAGGCGGTCGCATCAGGCCACATCAACAACGCGGTGCTGCTGTTCGGCGTGATCTTCATCGTGGCCGGTATCGCGTTCAAGATGGGGGCGGTCCCGTTCCACATGTGGGTGCCCGACGTCTATCACGGCGCACCGACGGCCATGACGTTGCTCGTCGGCGGCGGCCCGAAGGTCGCGGCGTTCGCATGGGGGCTGCGTCTGCTCGTCATGGGTGTGCTGCCGCTCGCCGGCGATTGGCAGCAGATGCTGGTGATCCTCGCGGCACTGTCGCTGATCGTGGGCAACATCACCGGTATCGTGCAGCGCAACGTCAAGCGGATGCTCGCGTACTCGGCGATTTCGAACATGGGCTTCGTGCTGCTCGGATTGCTCTCGGGCGTCGTGGACGGCAAGGCTGAAGGCATGGCCGGCGCCTATAGCTCGGCGATGTTCTACAGCATCATTTATCTGCTGACGACGCTCGGCTCGTTCGGCATCATCATGCTGCTCGCGCGTCGCGATTTCGAGGCCGAGACGCTGGACGATTTCAAGGGCTTGAACAAGCGCAGCCCGGTGTTCGCGTTCGTGATGATGGCGATGATGTTCTCGCTCGCCGGCATTCCGCCGACGGTCGGCTTCTACGCGAAGCTTGCCGTGCTCGAGGCGACAGTGAACGCCGGCCTGACCTGGCTCGCCGTGCTGGCCGTGATCACGTCGCTGTTCGGCGCGTTCTACTACCTGCGCATCGTCAAGCTCATGTACTTCGACGCGCCGCAGGATACCTCGCCGATCGTGAGCGATGCGTCGAGCCGCTGGCTGCTCGTGCTGAACGGCGTCGCGGTGGTCGCGCTCGGCATCGTGCCGGGTCCGCTGATGACGCTCTGCTTGAACGCCGTCACGCACACGCTGCCCGTGGTCCTTTAATAATGTCCGCAGCAGGTTGGTTCATCGTTCTGTTGGCGCTCGTCGGCGCCAACGTACCGTTTCTCAACCAACGGTTGTTCGCCGTGGTGCCGTTGCCCATGGCGAAAAAGAGCGTGTGGATTCGGATTGCCGAGTTGATCGTGTTGTATTTCGTGGTCGGCATGATCGGCTTTTACCTCGAGGCACGCGCCGGCAACCGGTTCGAACAAGGCTGGCAATTCTACGCGATCACGTTCTGCCTGTTCATCGTGTTCGCGTTTCCGACCTTTACGTTTCAATATCTCGTCAAACGTCGCTGACGGCCGGTCGGCCGTCGCGGCGCCTCCTTCGGAGAGTGCAGATGGCCCAACCGTCCGATCCCAAGCACCCGCATCACCACGCGTCGCTCACCGAGACGCGCCTTCACGGCGAATCCGTCTACGACGGCGGGTTTCTCAAAGTCAAACGCGACACGGTTCGTCTGCCGGACGGCAAGTCCACGACGCGAGAATACGTCGTGCATCCCGGCGCCGTCATGGTCATTCCGCTGCTCGACGATGGGCGCGTGCTGCTCGAGCGGCAGTATCGCTACCCGATCGGCAAGGTGATGACCGAGTTTCCGGCCGGCAAGCTCGATCCGAACGAGGGCGCGCTTGCGTGTGCCGAGCGCGAGCTGCGCGAAGAGACGGGATACGTCGCGCGCGAATACGCGTTTCTCACGCGCATCCATCCGATCATTTCGTATTCGACCGAATTCATCGACATCTTCCTCGCGCGCGGCTTGACCGAAGGCGAGCGTAAGCTCGACGACGGCGAGTTCCTCGAAACGTTCGTTGCCGATGCGGCGCAGGTCGGCGAATGGATTCGCACGGGTGAGATCACGGACGTGAAAACGATCATCGGCCACTTTTGGCTCGAAAAAGTGCTGTCGGGCGAGTGGCGGCCCGATCGCACGGAGCCGCCGTTTCCCGTCCTGCCGGGTTCGGCGGCGTAGGCAACGAAGGCGTAGAATGCGCGCTGGGGCGAACGATCGTTCAGTCCAATTGCGCTACACTTGGGCGCACATCCGCTTCCGTTCAGCATGAAGGTTCTCGATCTGCAGTGTCCGCATGGTCATCGATTCGAAGGGTGGTTTGGCTCGAACGATGATTTCGAATCTCAGTTGTCGCGCAAATTGATCGAATGTCCGGTCTGCGCGGCTACCGAGGTCAGTCGTATGCCGTCTGCGCCGCGCCTGAATTTGTCGGGTGCGACGAAGGCTCGGCAGGACAGCGCGCAGCCGCGCGACGCGCAAGGCGCCGGGCCGGCCGAGTACAGTGCCGAGGTGCGCGGCACCGGCGTGTCGGAACGTGCGCGCGAGTTCGAGGCGATGGCGCTGCGCATGCTGCGCGAAGTCGTGAACAAGGCCGAGAACGTCGGCGATCGTTTCGCCGAGGAAGCGCGCCGCATCCACTACAACGAAGCACCCGCGCGCAGTATCCGCGGCGTGACGACGCCGGACGATGCGCGTGCCCTGGTCGATGAGGGCATCGAGGTCATGGCGCTGCCCAGCGCTTGCGTACCGAAAGAGTCGCTGCAATAACGGACGGCGGCTCGCCGTATCGCAGGCATGCCGGGCGCGTCGGCACACCGGTCCGATACAGGAGGAAAGCGCAGCATGGGGATGAGTTACGAAGATTGGGAGGTCGGCTCGCGCAACGAAGTCGGCACCCACACATTCACCGTCGAGGAAATCGTCGAGTTCGCTGGGCACTTCGATCCGCAGCCGTTCCATATCGACGGTGCGGCCGCGCAAGCTTCGCCGTTCGGCGGCCTCATCGCGAGCGGTTGGCACACGTGCTCGGTGATGATGGGGATGCTCGTGCGCAACGTCCTGAACGGGTCGACGTCGCTGGGTTCGCCCGGCGTCGAGGAAATTCGCTGGCTCAGGCCCGTGCGCCCCGGTGACCGCCTGCACATGTTCAACTCCGTGCTGGCCAAGCGCGTGTCGGGTAGCCGCCCTGATCGCGGCATCGTCACGACGCTGTGGGAGGGCGTCAACCAAGCGGGCGAAACCGTCATCACGGTGCGCTCGAACGTGTTGTTCGGGCTGCGGCACCCGCCGGCGCCCGCCGGAGCGCAAGCTTGACAACCGGCGCAATGCCCGAGCGCGAGCGCGCCGCCTCCGTTGAGATTGCCGATGCCGCGGCGCTTCGCGCGCGGGTTGGCGGCGAGCCGCTCGTCAGCGATTGGATCGAAATCGATCAGGCGCGCGTCGGTCGATTCGCGGAGGCCACGGGCGACCACCAATGGATTCACGTCGATCCTGAGCGGGCGCGTCGCGAGTCGCCGTTCGGCGGACCCATCGCGCATGGGTTCCTCACGCTGTCTTTGATCCCGGCGCTCCTGACACAGGTGGCGAAGATCAAGCATCGCATGGGCGTGAATTACGGGCTCAACCGCGTGCGCTTTCCGGCGCCCGTCCCTGTCGGCGCGCACGTGCGGGCGCGCTTCGCCGTCGCCGAAACGAACGAGTTGGCCGACGGCGCGTTGCAAGTCACGTGGGATGTCACCGTCGAAGCCGACGGCGCGCCCAAACCGTCTTGTGTCGCTCAATTCGTCACGCTGCATTATTTTTAGCGAGACGAACGGCGCAACACACGCCTCTCGACGAAGCGAGCTTGGTTTCCGTGGGCGCGGCGCGTAGCGGCATCGCCGTTATTGCGATCGCCGCGCGACGCAATGGCGGCGTTCGGTTCCGCTTCTACTCAGCAACCGGCGGCACAGGCCGTTTCAGTGCTTACTGTACTGCGTCGCGCCGAACAGCACTTCCTTGGCTTTATCGTCCATCAGCGGCCGGCGTGCCGCCGCGAGCACCTCGACGCCGCGCTGCACGGCCGGACGCTCGGCGATCGCTTCATGCCAGCGTTTGACGTTCGGGTAGTCGGCCAAGTCGATGCCTTGGTTCTTCCAAGAGCGCGTCCACGGGAAGGCTGCGATGTCGGCGATCGTGTAGTCGTCGCCGGCCAGATGGGCCGATTTGCCGAGCTGTTTGTCCATGACGCCGTAGAGGCGTTTCGCTTCGTTCGTGTAGCGATTGACCGCGTATTCGATTTGCTGCGGGGCGTAGATGCGAAAGTGGTGCGTCTGGCCCAGCATCGGCCCGAGTCCCCCCATCTGGAACATCACCCACTGCAGCGTCGCATAGCGGGCCGCAGGATGGGCCGGCAGCAGTTTGCCCGTCTTTTCGGCCAAATAGATCAGAATGGCCCCCGATTCGAACAACGACAGCGGACGGCCGTCGGGGCCGTCGGCGTCGACGATCGCCGGAATCTTGTTGTTCGGGCTGATGGCGAGAAATTCCGGCGTGAATTGATCGCCCGCGCCGATGTCGATCGGATGAATGCGGTACTCGAGGCCGGCTTCCTCGAGCATGATGTGAACCTTGTGTCCGTTCGGCGTAGCCCAGCTATAGACATCGATCATGACTGCTCCTCGTTCTCGCCGACGTCGCGACGAGCGGCGCCGATGCACGCGGAAATTAGCATAGATCGATCTGTCTCGCTGACGGCCCGTCAAGGCCCTGTCGAGGGTGAGGGCATCGGGTCCGGCTTCACTCCAGCGCGATGATCAACCCGCGCGACCCTGCATCCCACGCGAAGCCGCAGCGATTCAACACTCAACTCGATGCCGTGCTGTAACGAGCGAGTTCCAGCTTGGCAATCGCATTGCGATGCACCTCGTCGGGACCGTCGGCGAAGCGCAGCGTGCGTGCGCACGTGTAAGCGTAGGCGAGCGGGAAGTCGTCGCACATGCCGCCGCCGCCGTGTGCCTGGATTGCCCAGTCGATGACCTCACAGGCCATGTTCGGGGCGATGACCTTGATCATCGCGATCTCGCCGCGTGCGGCCTTGTTGCCGACCGTATCCATCATGTAGGCCGTCTTTAGCGTCAGCAGACGCGCCTGCTCGATCATGCAGCGCGCCTGCCCGATCCGCTCCTGCGTGACGGTTTGCGCCGCGATCGGCTTGCCGAATGCGATGCGCGCCGACGTGCGCTTGCACATGAACTCGAGCGCGCGTTCGGCGAGGCCGACGAGGCGCATGCAGTGATGAATACGCCCCGGCCCCAGCCGGCCCTGTGCGATTTCGAAGCCGCGTCCCTCGCCGAGCAGCATGTTGGACGCCGGCACGCGCACGTTCTCGAGCGTGATCTCCATGTGGCCGTGCGGCGCATCGTCATAACCGAACACGGTGAGCGGACGATGGATGGTCACGCCCGGCGCGCCGGCCGGCACGAGGATCATCGACTGCTGGATATGCCTGGGTGCAGTGGGATCGGTCTTACCCATCACGATGTAGACCTTGCAGCGCGGATCGCCCGCGCCCGAGGACCACCATTTGCGCCCGTTGATGACATAGGCATCGCCGTCGCGCTCGATGCGCGTTTCGATGTTCGTCGCATCGGAGGACGCCACGTCGGGCTCGGTCATCAAGAACGCCGAGCGGATCTTGCCTTCGAGCAGCGGCTCGAGCCATGCGTGCTTTTGTTCGTCGGTACCGTAGCGCTCGAGCGTTTCCATGTTGCCCGTGTCGGGCGCGTTGCAGTTGAAGACCTCCGGAGCCCAAGGCACGCGCCCCATGATCTCGGCAAGCGGCGCATATTCGAGATTCGTGAGCCCCGCGCCGCGCGTCGAGTCGGGCAGAAACAAGTTCCAGAGGCTGGCTTCCCGGGCACGCGTCTTCAACGTTTCGACGAGTTCGGTCGGTAGCCACGCATTGCCTGCGGCCCGGTTGCGCGCGACTTCCTCGTTGAACGCGCGCTCGTTCGGATAGATGTGCGCGTCGAAGAAATCGAGCAGTTTCGCGCGCAGCGCTTGAACCTTCGGGGTGTAGTCGAAATTCATCGTTTCCTCGCGATTGACGTCGGCATCCGGCTCGATGCGCACTTGTCTGCCGTTGAATGAACGTTGCCGCTACCGCACCTTCTGCGCATATGACCAAGCGAGTTCGGCCATCGGCCGCGCGCGCCGGCCGGCGTCGAGTGCTTGGGCACTCGCGGCCGTGCCGGTCGTTACTCGCTTCATGATGCCTTGTAGGATCGCCGCGATGCGGAACATGTTGAAGGCGAGATAGAAGTTCCAGTCGCCAGGGATCGAAAAGCCCGTGCGCTCGCGATAGCGCTCGACGTAGCCGCGTTCGTCGGGAATACCTAGCGTCGCCCAACTCAAGCCAGCAATGCCGCGAAACTGCACCGGGTCGACGTGCCAGGCCATGCAGTGATAAGCGAAGTCGACGATCGGATCGCCCAGCGTCGACAGCTCCCAGTCGAGCACGGCGAGAATGCGCGGCTCGCTCGGATGAAAGATGAGGTTGTCCAACCGATAGTCGCCGTGCACGATCGCCACGCGCTCGCCGGCGTCCAACGTCGCGCTCTGCACGTGCGAGGGCAGCCAATCGATCAAACGACGCATCGCTTCGATCGGTTCCGTCTCCGACGCCTCGTACTGCTTGCTCCAGCGGGCGATTTGCCGCGCGAGATAGTTACCGGGCCTGCCGTAGCCGGCGAGGCCGACGCTCGCCGGATCGACCGAATGCAGCGCGGCGATGACGCGATTCGTCTCGTCGTAGATCGCGGCGCGCTCAAAGGGGGTCATGCCGGGCAGCGATGGGTCCCACAGCACACGCCCCTCGACATACTCCATCACGTAAAAGGCGCGGCCGATCACCGTTTCGTCTTCGCACAGCGCGAGCATTTTCGCGACGGGCACCTCGGTGCTCGACAGCGCGTCCATGACGCGAAACTCGCGTTCGATCGCATGGGCCGATGGCAACAGTTTGGCGACGGGCCCTGGCTTGGCGCGCATGACGTAGCTGCGCGACGGCGTAACGAGCTTGAACGTCGGATTCGATTGGCCGCCCGCGAATTGCTCGACGGTCAACGGGCCCTCGAAGCCGGCGACGCGCTCGCGCAACCATGCGGCGATCGCGTCGTTGTCGAAGCGCTGCCGCTCCGATACGGCGCGCGTGCCAACGAACGCCGAGTAATCCTGCTGCTCGCCCGGTGTTCCTGCCGACTCGTTCGGTGCCATGTTCGTTGCCATGTAAAGGCTCCCGCTTACGGTGTGGTTCGATGACGGATCGCGAAGATGTGGCGGCGAAGACGCAAGGCCAAGGACGAAAGACGCCGAAAGAAGCGCTACTCGCGTCGGTAGCGCAGATATTGCGCGTAGAGCATCTCCATCGTCGTATGCCGGACGTCTCGAAAGAGCGGCATCGGCGGCGCGTAGTTGAGCGCGCGCACGACCCAGTCCCCCGGCTTCGCGCCGACGTCGAGCGCGTTGATGCAGCCCGTTGCCTGTGCGAGATGGCCGAAGAACGCGCGGCCGCCGGCCGTGATTGCGTGCGAGAGCAGGGCGCGGTTGACGCCGCCGTGCAAGACGAGCAGTGCCGTGTCCCATGCGTCGTCGGTGCGCAGGCGCGCGAGCGGCGGCAGCACGCGATCGAGCAACTCGCCGATCGTCTCGCCGCCGAGAAAGCGCGTCGTTTCCGGCACCACGCCGTCGAATGCGCCGAGAAACGCCGCCTCGATTTGGCCCGGTGGTAGATCGGCGAGCCGCCCGCCCCGGATCTCCTGCCACTCGGGCCAGGTTTCGATCTCGCTGTGCTGCCCCGTCGCCGCGAGCACCTGCTGCGCGGTTTGCAACGTGCGCGGCAGCCCGCTCACGATGACACGGTCGAACCGTACGCCGTCCGCCGCGAACGCCTCGCCCGCGGCTCTTGCTTGTGCGAGGCCATGCACGTTGAGCGGCACCGTTTCGGGATCGATGGCGCGGCCCGATTCATCGAAATACGTCACGTCGCCGTGACGCATCAGAAAGATGCGGCGGCGCGCGGGGATCTTGAACTCGGTCATGAATGTCCTCAGCGATAGCGAGCGGGGCGCTTGTCGAGGAACGCTGTCATGCCTTCGAGCGCGTCCGGGTGATGCAGCGAAGCGACGAAGTCGTCGCGCTCGAGCGTCAGATGATCAGGGAGCGCGCGGGCGCCGGCGCTCGCCACGAGCGCCTTGATGCGTGCCTGCGCGTTCGGCGAACCGCACCCGAGTTCGTCGGCCCAGGCAATCGCGGCGTCGCGCAGTTGCGCCGTCTTGACGAGCCGATTGACGACGCCGAGCGCATGGAGCCGCTCGGCCGACACTGGCTTCGCTTCGACCAGAATTTCCGTGGCCAGCGCGCGCGGCAGGGCTTGCGCGAGAAACCACGAGCCGCCCCCGTCGGGCGTCAGGCCGACGCGCGCATACGACATGACGAACTTGGCATCGTCCGCCGCGATGATGAGATCGCAGGCGAGCGCGAGCGAGAATCCCGCACCTGCGGCGGCGCCGGCGACGGCTGCGACGACGATCTTGCGCGACGTGCGTAATGCGAGAATCCACTGCGCGAGCAGATCGATGCTTTCCGCCTGCACGGACGGATCTTTCGTGCGGTTCTCGAGTAGCCGGTTGAGATTGCCGCCCGCGCAGAAGAAGTCGTCGGCGCCTATGAGGACAATGGCGCGGATGGAGGCATCGCGTTCGGCAGTCTCCAGTGCCTGGATGCCGGCCGCGTACATGTCGGGATGCAATGCGTTGCGCGCGCCGGGATTCGACAGTGTCAAGACGAGGGTCGACTCGCTCTCGGGCGGTCGGGAGGCGAGTAGCTCAGCGCTCATGGATGTCTCCTTATTCGGTGGTTTCGGGTGTTCGTCGATGCCGATCGTCCGAATCGAGTCGAACCGTGAGCCCATCGCCGACTTCCGATTTCAATAAGTGCGGTTAGAATAGCACGGTCGTTTTATTCGAGACGGCCATCAGGGCCCCCTCATCGCCCCTTGCACGGAGAGACGCATGATTGAACTTCACGGCATTGCGTTTTCGAATTACTACAACAAGGTCAAGTTCGTTCTGCTCGAATATGACATCGCGTTCGAAGAGGTGCGGGTGATCTTGCCGATCACGGACGAGGCCACCCTCGCGCATACGCCTGTCGGCAAGGTCCCGTTCATTCGTACCGACGAAGGCGATCTGAGCGAGTCGCAAGTCATCGTCGAGTACTTGGCCGCGCGCTATCCCGAGAAACCGATTTTCCCGGCCGATCCGTTCGAAGCGGCGAAGGTGCGCGAGCTGGCGGCCGTGCTCGAACTGAGCATCGAACTCGTTGCTCGCGACCTTTACCCGAAGTGGGTGCCCGGCCCCGCGGCGAGTGACGAGACGAAGGCGCGCGTTCAGCGCGTGCTCGAGCGCAACGTCGAGGGATTCAAGCGGATCGCGAAGTTCGCGCCGTATCTTCGCGGCGAGACGTTCACGTTCGCGGACATCTGCGCCTACGTGAGCCTGCCGCTCATCGGCCTGATGACCAAGACCGTGCTCGGCCGCGACATCGTGTTCGATGCGGGCATCGACTGGAAAGCGTACGTCAAGCGCATCGAGCAAGAGAAGCCGGCCGCGCAGCGTATCGCGGCCGACCGCAAGGCGCAAACGGCTGCATTTCTCGCCGCCAAGACCGCTTGATGCCGGACGAGGCCGTGCGGTTCGGAGCGCCCGGAGCGCCCGGAGCGTGCGGATGCGATGCGCGCGCGAGGGTGTCGGACGCTCGCGCATCGCCGTGGCTCAAAGACGCGCGAGCCGCTCGAGCGCGGTCGCGAGCGTGGGTTCGCGCTTGGCGAAGCAAAACCGGACGACGCTCGACTCGTGCGGCTCATGATAAAACGCCGAGACAGGGATGGCCGCTACCCCGATCTCGGTCGTCAGCCATTTCGCGAACTCCGCTTCGGGCAGGTCGCTGATCGCCGAATAGTCGACGCACTGGAAGTACGTGCCTTCGCAAGGCAGTAGATTGAAGCGCGTCCCGGCCAGCCCCGCGCGGAAAAAGTCGCGCTTGCGCTGGTAGAACGCCGGCAATTCGAGGTACGGCGCCGGATCGGCGAGATAGTCGGCTAAACCGACCTGCATCGGCGTGTTCACGGTAAAGACGTTGAACTGATGGACCTTGCGGAACTCCGCCGTCAATGCGGCGGGAGCAGCTACGTAGCCGACTTTCCAGCCCGTGACGTGGAACGTCTTGCCGAAGCTCGAGACGACGAAGCTACGGCGGGCCAGTTCGGGGTAGCGCGCGACGCTTTCGTGCGGGGCGCCGTCGAACACCATGTGTTCGTAGACTTCATCGGAGAGAATCAACACGTTCGTGTTGCGCACGATCTCTTCGAGGCGCCGCATGTCGTCGGCATGCCAGACTCTGCCGGTTGGGTTGTGCGGCGTGTTGATGAGCAACAGGCGCGTGCGCGGCGTGATCGCTCGCGCGAGCTTGTCGAAGTCGATTGCGTAGTGGGGCGCCTCGAGCGCCACGAACATGGGTTTGCCGCCCGCGAGCTCGATCGACGGGACATAGCTGTCGTAAGTCGGCTCGATCACGACGACCTCGTCGCCCGGGTGGACGGTGGCGAGGATCGCCGTGAGCAGCGCCTGGGTGGCGCCGGCCGTGACGGTGATTTCCGTTTGCGGATCGTAGGCGCGGCCGTGGATCGCTTCGATCTTGCGCGCGATCGCTTCGCGCAGCGGCGCGACGCCGGCCATCGGCGGATATTGGTTATGGCCTTCGCGCATCGCGTGCGACACGGCTTCGACGATCCGCGCATCGCAATCGAAGTCGGGGAAACCTTGGCCGAGGTTGACCGCGCCGCGCTGCGCGGCAAGCGCGCTCATGACCGTGAAGATCGTCGTGCCGACGTTCGGCAGACGCGAGGCGAGGGCGAAGGGCGGGCGAGTCGGTTCGTGCGGTGCATTCATGGTGCGATGCTCAGGCAAGGTCGATGGCAAAGGGAAAACGATTGGAGACGAAATCCGCGGGCAATGGCTCGGCTTGCTCCCGACGCTCGGTGCAGCCATGACGATACGCGAAGCTGCGCCATGCTGCTCGCGCTCAAGCCGATGCTGCTTCGGTGGCTGCGCGGTGCGCGCCGGCCGCGGGATCGCCAGGCAGCGAGCACGCCGACACGAACGGCGCCGGTTCGGCGATCCGAAACCCGAAATCGCGAGTCGTGCGCTTGTTCAGCTTGAGCAGCGCGCGGTCTTTCGAGACGAGCCAATCGGCCTTGGCCGCCTGCGCGAGCTCGAGAAATTTTTGATCGTCGCGATCCTTGCATTTAGGCAGCGGCGCGAGCTCGCCGAGCACCGCTTGCGGCTGCGCAAGCGCGGCGAGCCGCGTGACGGTGGCGAGCGCGGCCGCTTTGTCGACGGCGCGCGCGACGAACTGCGGATAGTCGAGCACGTGGGCGAGCTCGGCCAAGCACCGCGCGTCGATGACGGCATCGAGATCGCCGCGCTCGAGGGCGGCATGGATCGGGCGTGTCGCGCCGTCGTCGAACACGAGAATGTCGATCCAGACGTTGGAATCGAGCACCACGCGCGGCACGGTCTTCAAGCCTTCGGCATCGGTATGAGGCATTCGCTACAATCGGGTTTTCGTTTCCACCGCTCGGCACGGCGTGCCGGCGAGCCTTTATGATAATTGTTTTGTCTCCGGCCAAGTCGCTCGACTACGAAACCCCGCCGCACGTCTCGAAGCACACGATTCCCGATTTCGTCGCCGATGCGGCGCAGCTCATCGGCGAATTGCGCCGCTATTCGCCCCAGCAGATTGCTTCGCTGATGGATATTTCGGACGCGCTCGCGCATCTGAATTTTCAACGCTATGCCGATTGGTCACCGCAATTTCGCGCGGACAACGCCAAGCAGGCCGTGCTCGCGTTCAACGGCGACGTCTACGAAGGCTTCGACGCGAAGACCCTTTCGGCCGCCGATCTCGATTATGCCCAGCATCACGTGCGCGTCCTGTCGGGGCTCTACGGCTTGCTGCGCCCGCTCGACCTGCTGCAACCCTACCGCCTCGAAATGGGCACGCGGCTGCCGAATGCGCGCGGCAAGGATCTATACGCGTTCTGGGGCGAGCGCATCACCGACGCCCTCAATGCACAGTTGCGCCGTGGCAAAGGCGCGGCGCGCGTACTGGTGAACTGCGCGTCGGCCGAGTACTTCAAGTCGGTCCGGCCCAAACGGCTCGACGCGCGCGTCGTGACGCCCGTCTTCGAGGACTGGAAAGGCGGCCGCTACAAGATCGTCAGTTTTCATGCGAAGCGAGCGCGTGGCTTGATGGCGCGGTTCGCGGTCGAGCACCGGATCGATTCGCCCGAGAAACTGAAAGATTTCGCCGCCGAAGGCTACGCGTTCGACCCCACTGCGTCGAATGACACGACGTTCATGTTTCGGCGCCGCGTCGGCGACTGAGCTACACCTACTCTTACAGCCGTTCCCGGGCACGTGCTTGAGGCGAGCGCCCGCTTTTGCCGAGGAAACTTCATGAACATTTCGATCACCAGCAACTTCGACGCCGGCGCGATCGACGTCGTGTCTTGCGAGCAAGCCGACGATATTCGCCTGCGCATCCGCCGCGACAGTCATGCCGATTTCGCGCAATGGTTCTACTTTCGGCTTTCGGGCGCGCGCGGGCAGCGTTGCGTGATGACATTCGACAATGCCGCGCAATGCGCATTCGCGCAAGGCTGGCGCGGCTATCGGGCGATGGCGAGCTACGATCGCGTCAACTGGTTTCGCGTGCCGGCATCGTATGACGGGCGGACGTTGACGATCGACCACACACCCGACTTCGATTCCATCTACTACGCTTATTTCGAGCCCTACAGCGAAGAGCGGCACGCCGAGTTTCTCGGGGCCGTTCAGCAGATGCCGCATGCGACGCTCGTCGAGCTCGGGCGCACGGTGGAAGGGCGGCCGATGTCGCTGCTCGCGCTCGGCGCGCCCGATGCGGGCGAGGGGCGGCCGAAGAAGAAAGTGTGGATCGTCGCGCGTCAACATCCCGGGGAATCGATGGCCGAATGGTTCGTCGAAGGGCTCGTCAAGCGCTTGGCCGGCTGGGGCGATTGGGCCGGTGACCCGGTCGCGCGCAAGCTCTACGAACACGCCGTGTTTTACATTGTCCCGAACATGAATCCGGACGGCAGCGTGCGCGGCAATCTGCGCACGAACGCGGCCGGCGCGAACCTGAACCGCGAGTGGCTGGCACCCGATGCCGAGCGCAGCCCCGAGGTGTTCGTCGTACGCGAGGCGATTCACGCCACCGGCTGCGACATGTTCTTCGACATCCACGGCGACGAGGCGCTCCCCTACGTGTTCGTCGCGGGCAGCGAGATGTTGCCGAGCTTCACCGAGCGGCAATTGCAAGAACAGCAGGCATTCATCGAAGCGTTCAAGCAAGCGAGCCCCGACTTCCAAGACGAGCACGGTTACGAGGCGTCGAAGTATCAGGAAGACGCGCTCAAGCTCGCCTCGAAGTACATCGGCCATACGTTCGGGTGCTTGTCGCTGACGCTCGAAATGCCGTTCAAGGACAACGCCAACCTGCCCGACGAACGGGTCGGCTGGAACGGCGAGCGCAGTGCGGCCCTCGGCGCGGCGATGCTAGGGGCGATATTGCGCCACCTCGAAGCGTTCGCCTGAGCGGGGGCTGCATCGCCCGAGCGGCAGGCAAGCGTTGGACGACCGAGCCGGCGTGCTGCCGGCTCGGTCGCACTGCCACGAAAACGTCCCGCGCCGCAGGTCGAAGCGGCGCGGTGCCGATGGCCGGCTGTGCCGAGTGCGGCTTAGTGCTTGGCCGACGATTTCTTTTTCTTCGTCGAATGTTTGACCGCGCTCTTGCTGGTGTGGCCTGTGTGGTGGCGCGTGAACTTCTTCTTCGTCGTACGCTCCGCGTGCGGCTTCAAAGGGGGCACGGGGTCGTTCCAACTGAAGGCGAGCATCTGCGTGCCCACGTAGCCGCAGCGAAACTTCAGCGGATAGGGCGCGTGGGATGCATCGCGTGCGATACCCTGGCCCTCGACGGTGACGATGTTGTCGACCGTGACGCGCTGCTTGCCCTCGTCGAACGGCTGATTCCACGGCGTAATCTCCGCATGGGCGGAATCGAACGCCTCGGGCGGGAAGTCGACGTGGTCGACGACGGTCGACGTACTGGCGACGAAGTTGCCATGCGCGGCGCAATCCGCAACGAGCGGGTCCGCATGCATATCGTTGATGAAGTGGGCGATCATTTCGTTGCGCTGATCGATGGTATCGGCGCGGGCGGGGGCTGTTGCGAGCAACGGCGGAACCAACGCCGCTACAATCGCCAACTGCCCTGCGAGCTGTCGCAGGCGGCGTGAAAACGTGGAGCTATCCATCCGGTAGGCACTATTGAGACACAGGCACGTAAGATGCCCCACTCGGAGACGGAGTTCAATGTCGAGATGAATAAATTTTGACAGCCTGCGGCGAAAGGCGGGTAGCGCCGCGCGTCGGGATGGCCGACACGCGGTCGATCGATGCCTTTCCGGTTCGGCACTGGCGAGGAGTTGGCCTTTCAGATGCAGAGGTTTTCAGGTGCGCGGGCCGCCGAGGCGATAGCGGCGCACGTCGTTCGTCGTGACCCAGGTGGGCTTATAGACGGCGATGAGGGCCGTTGACATCCCTGTGAACCACGCTTCGCCGATAGCCAAGAGAAATAAGCTGAATGCGTAGCCGATCGGGACAGCGGCCGGTGAGCCGTGCGCGAGCGCGACATGGGCAGCGGCGGCCACGACGCCTGCGACGGTAACGGCGATCGCCGGCGACACGAATCCTTGCGCGCAGATGAACACGAACAGATTGCGCGGCAACCAGGCCGTGCAGGCGCGTTGGATCAAGGCGGAGACACAGACGGGCATCGCGCCGTAAATGAGGAACGTCAGCGCGATACCTTGCCATGCGGTATCGAAGATTACGCCTGCGATGCCCGTGACGGCAGCCATCGCGACGAGCGCGAGCGCCCAGTCGAACAGCGTGACGAGAAGGGTCGCGCCGAGCAAGTGCATGACCGGGCCGTCGTCCAGCCATGCGTTCGTGGCCCAAAGTACCGAAATGGCAACGATGAGCGCGAGCCATACGTGCTGGAGCGTCCCATCCTGCAGCCTGCGAAACGGCTTGCGCGCGAGGGCGAGCGCAAGCAGACCCGCCGCGGCGGCCCAGCCACCGACGGCGACCCATAGCGGAAGCGGCGTATACAGGAAGCCCATGGCGTTCATATTACTCGTTGGGCTGCAAAACGGGGGAGAGAGTGCGCGATGGCCCCCACTCCTTTCGATACCACCTTAGCAAGCTAGCAAGCGCCGCACCTCATCGCGTCAGACGATGCCCGGCGTAGTGCCGCCGAACGGCACGTCGGGTTCGGCGGCGAGGGGCAGATCGAGCGGGCAATCGCGCCGCGGCAGCGGATATTTGAACGGCGCGGACCGACGCAGCGGTACGGGGCCGCCCTGGCCCAGCACCGGCTTGGGCGCGCCTTGCACCTCGGCGCGCAGCACTTCGAGCTGCGGCGTCAGCCAGCCGTTATAGATCGCCACGGCGGCGGCTCGGTTCGGGGCTCCTAACTGCTGGAATATGCTGGCCAGATGAATCTTGACCGTGCCCTCGCTGATCCCAAGCGTGCGCGCGATCATCTTGTTCGTACTGCCCATATGGATGCAGCGCATGATTTGCTCTTGCCGCGGCGAAAGTGTCGGCACGAAGCGTTTGCGCCTCGGCATGTCGGCCAGATCGCTTGGCGGCACGGCGGCAGGGACCGACGAGACGGCAGGGATGGTGCCGCGCGAGGCCGGCTCGGCGAGGAACGGCGCGTAGAGCCCGCCGGCTAGCACGAGTTCGAGCAGACGGACGATGAGCCGCGGATTGGTCGCGCGCGGAATGATGCCGTGGACGCCGGCATCGACGAGCGTGCGCACGCGTGCCGGGGCGATGTCGTCGACGAACGCGGCCACGCGCAGACGTGGATATTCGGCCAATAGCGCGCGCACGGAGCAAGCGCGCATCGGATCTTGCCAGTCGACGACGAGCAACTCGGTCGGCACGCGCCGCATCGCGCGGCTTGCATGCGTCCAGTCGCGCGCCTCGCAAAACCGTGCCTGCCGATCGATCTGCCGCAACAGCGCCTTGAGCCCGTCGCGCCGTTCGGCTGCCGAGCTGAGAACTGCGAACCGCATGTTTTTGCCTCCTATAGTCGGTACGGAAAGCGCGGTGGCAAGGCGCCGGAGACAGGCCGGCGGCCACGATGCGCCGTCGCGCAATCATGACAAATTCCTTACGGCAAGGCGGCTATCCGAACGGCATAGGACACCCCTGACCGCCGCGTGAAGCGGCGACCGGGCGTGCGGAGGGAGGCGGGAGGACTAGTGGAAGTGCGGCTGAGCGGGTTCGGCGTCTTCGGGCATTTCGGCGTGGACGATCTCGCCGAGCGGATCGGCGTAGAGGGGAACGCCACAGTCATCGCAGTATTCGGGCTCGAAGCGCCCCGCGTGGCGGCGAATGTCGGTTACGCCCGCTTCCTTGAGCAGCGCGATGATTTCCTCGAGGGGGCCACCCGTTTCTTCTGCTTCTTCGTCGATCGCGAGTTCGCCGTTTTCGCGACCGTAGAGCGGCCAGACCACGCCGTAGATGACGTCGTTGCTGCCGCGGCGCGTGAAGCCGACCCGGTATTCGTCGATGCGCCGCTCGCCGAAGCCGGCGACGACGGCGCGCAAGTCCTGCGGCGTCGCGCCGATGGTGTCGAATAGATAGCGGATCGCCGTGCGAACGGTGTGTGGCCGGACGCGCTCGTCGGCGTCGCGGCATGCGGAGTAATAAGCATCGGGCAACAAGCACTCGAACTCGCAGCCGGGTAGGACGAGGCCCAGGTTGGCGCCGCCTTGCGTGGCCCATTGCTCGAGACACTGGCCGCGTTCGATACGCACGCTGTTTTCTTCCTCCTGCCACCGGAAGAGCGGCGCGCCGACCGGAGCGGCGACCACTGCGAGCAGGAAGCGAGGATCGGCCAAAATCGGCGACGTTTCGGGCAGGTCGCCAAAGTTCATCTTTACCGCGGTGCCGTTGAGGGCGGCTTGGATCAATTGCTGCGCGAGGCGGTACGTTTCGACGTGATGCCGCGGCAATTGGTCGATGCTGTAGAGAAACGGCGCGAGCGCGACGCGGGTTCCACCCGCCAGCACGTGCGCTTGAAGATGCGCGCGCAGCGCATCGACGGCATCGCCCTTGAGCGGGCCGGACGGAATCATGTAGCGCGTCCAAGCCAATACGGGCGCCGCGATCAGCAACGCCTCGTAGGGCGTGCCTTCGTGCTCGACGACGAACGATTCGCTATGCGTTTCCGCCATGTCGGCCAGTGCGCCGTACGCGTCGGGGTGATTTTGCTGAAGGTGATCGAGCGCCGCGTCGAGCGTTGTCTGATTGCCGTTGCGGACTATTTTCGCGAGCAGGCCGTCGAGCTTGGCTTCCCAGAAGCGGTCTTCGATTCGGCTGCCGGATGCGAACAGCGCGAGAGATAGGCCGACGAGCTTGTCGGCATCGGGAGGAAGGCGTTTGGCGATTCGCGAGCGCATAGGGGCTGACTTAGTCGGATTCAATGAACCCACCATTCTAGTCGTTTCCGTAGCGCAGTAAGCTGAGCTGCGCCTTCGTGCGGGTCGTCGGCGAAATGGAGCCGCCGAGCGTTGCAACGGCGTTGCCGTCCGGGCCTCGAAGCACATCGTTGCGCGCGTGTGAGTGCGTGGGCGGACTGGGGGGGGATGGCTCGATCACATTGAAGAGACGCGCTGAGGCGAAGGTTTTTTTACTGCTCGCAATTTCCGCTTGCGCGGCTCGCGGAAGGTGCATAGAATTGCGCCCTTCGCGTCAGTCGATAGACGGCGCGAAAGAGAAGCGAGAGGTGGATGGAGTCTTGCTGCGCGAGGGTTTGCGCCAGGCTCCGACGGCGACGGTTCGATAGCGCGGGTGCTAAAAAACAGTTGACGGTATGTGCAAGGTTCTGCATAATCTCGTTTCTCTGCTGCTGACGCAGCAACGCAAGACGGTCGGTGCTGGAAGGGTGGTTGTTCTGGTGCTGCTGGTTGAGCGACGCGATCTTTAAAAATTTACAGCCGATAAGTGTGGGCGCTTGATGGCGAACGCGAGGTTGGGTCTTCGGGCCTGGCCGAAAGCGAAAGTATCAAGTCTCACACAGTATTGAGGTAGGGTTCATCGAGAGATGGATTCGACCTGTCAGTACGTTGAGTGAGCGACCGATTCAAGACGTAGGCAACTACGTGAATCGAAAACAGTAACAGGCATTGAACTGAAGAGTTTGATCCTGGCTCAGATTGAACGCTGGCGGCATGCCTTACACATGCAAGTCGAACGGCAGCACGGGGGCAACCCTGGTGGCGAGTGGCGAACGGGTGAGTAATACATCGGAACGTGTCCTGGAGTGGGGGATAGCCCGGCGAAAGCCGGATTAATACCGCATACGCTCTATGGAGGAAAGCGGGGGATCTTCGGACCTCGCGCTCAAGGGGCGGCCGATGGCGGATTAGCTAGTTGGTGGGGTAAAGGCCTACCAAGGCGACGATCCGTAGCTGGTCTGAGAGGACGACCAGCCACACTGGGACTGAGACACGGCCCAGACTCCTACGGGAGGCAGCAGTGGGGAATTTTGGACAATGGGCGCAAGCCTGATCCAGCAATGCCGCGTGTGTGAAGAAGGCCTTCGGGTTGTAAAGCACTTTTGTCCGGAAAGAAATCTTCCTCGCTAATATCGAGGGGGGATGACGGTACCGGAAGAATAAGCACCGGCTAACTACGTGCCAGCAGCCGCGGTAATACGTAGGGTGCGAGCGTTAATCGGAATTACTGGGCGTAAAGCGTGCGCAGGCGGTTCGCTAAGACCGATGTGAAATCCCCGGGCTTAACCTGGGAACTGCATTGGTGACTGGCGAGCTAGAGTGTGGCAGAGGGGGGTAGAATTCCACGTGTAGCAGTGAAATGCGTAGAGATGTGGAGGAATACCGATGGCGAAGGCAGCCCCCTGGGCTAACACTGACGCTCATGCACGAAAGCGTGGGGAGCAAACAGGATTAGATACCCTGGTAGTCCACGCCCTAAACGATGTCAACTAGTTGTTGGGGATTCATTTCCTTAGTAACGAAGCTAACGCGTGAAGTTGACCGCCTGGGGAGTACGGTCGCAAGATTAAAACTCAAAGGAATTGACGGGGACCCGCACAAGCGGTGGATGATGTGGATTAATTCGATGCAACGCGAAAAACCTTACCTACCCTTGACATGGACGGAATCTTGCTGAGAGGTGAGAGTGCTCGAAAGAGAACCGTCACACAGGTGCTGCATGGCTGTCGTCAGCTCGTGTCGTGAGATGTTGGGTTAAGTCCCGCAACGAGCGCAACCCTTGTCCTTAGTTGCTACGCAAGAGCACTCTAAGGAGACTGCCGGTGACAAACCGGAGGAAGGTGGGGATGACGTCAAGTCCTCATGGCCCTTATGGGTAGGGCTTCACACGTCATACAATGGTCGGAACAGAGGGTTGCCAACCCGCGAGGGGGAGCTAATCCCAGAAAACCGATCGTAGTCCGGATTGCACTCTGCAACTCGAGTGCATGAAGCTGGAATCGCTAGTAATCGCGGATCAGCATGCCGCGGTGAATACGTTCCCGGGTCTTGTACACACCGCCCGTCACACCATGGGAGTGGGTTTTACCAGAAGTGGCTAGTCTAACCGCAAGGAGGACGGTCACCACGGTAGGATTCATGACTGGGGTGAAGTCGTAACAAGGTAGCCGTATCGGAAGGTGCGGCTGGATCACCTCCTTTCTCGAGCTGACGTGTTCAAGGTTGAGCGCTCACGCTTATCGGCTGTAGATCAAGACAGACTCAGGGGTCTGTAGCTCAGTTGGTTAGAGCACCGTCTTGATAAGGCGGGGGTCGTTGGTTCGAATCCAACCAGACCCACCATATGTCTGCGCCCCTGGGGAGCTCATCGAAGAGGTGGGCTGTCTGTGTCTGTACTGAGTGAGGGGGCATAGCTCAGCTGGGAGAGCACCTGCTTTGCAAGCAGGGGGTCGTCGGTTCGATCCCGTCTGCCTCCACCAACCACCAATGACAAGGGTTCGGCGCAAGGCGTTGCGCAGGAAGAGTCTTTGTCATTGGCGATTGAGCCAGTCAGAGCGACTGAAGTAGTCCGAGTCGGCTGTCGATCTTTAACAATCTGGAAGAAGTAGTAATGGATATTGGAAGCGTCTATGAGATGGACGTGGAAGATATCGATGGGTAGTGATTGTATCAAGTATGAAAAGTGATCGAAAGATGACTTGGAATACGGCACAACGCGAGAACTCAAACCTGTAGTGCGAGTGGTTCTAACCCCGTAGGTGGTACCTTCTAGGTGCCCCGCAAGGGGGCGAGCCCAGAGTAAGCGCTAAAGCGCTAACTCTGGCCGCGAGACGCTCTCGTTATAGGGTCAAGCGAACAAGTGCATGTGGTGGATGCCTTGGCGATCACAGGCGATGAAGGACGCGGTAGCCTGCGAAAAGCCCCGGGGAGCTGGCAAACGAGCTTTGATCCGGGGATGTCCGAATGGGGAAACCCACTCCGAATGGAGTATCGGTAGCTGAATACATAGGCTACGCGAAGCGAACGCGGCGAACTGAAACATCTAAGTAGCCGCAGGAAAAGAAATCAACCGAGATTCCCAAAGTAGTGGCGAGCGAAATGGGAAGAGCCTGTACGTGTTATCGATGTTGTTAGCTGAACGCTCTGGAAAGTGCGGCCATAGCAGGTGATAGCCCTGTAAGCGAAAACAGTGTTGAAGGACTAAGCGTACGAGAAGTAGGGCGGGACACGTGAAATCCTGTCTGAAGATGGGGGGACCATCCTCCAAGGCTAAATACTCGTGATCGACCGATAGTGAACCAGTACCGTGAGGGAAAGGCGAAAAGAACCCCGGGAGGGGAGTGAAATAGATCCTGAAACCGCATGCATACAAACAGTCGGAGCCTCGTAAGGGGTGACGGCGTACCTTTTGTATAATGGGTCAGCGACTTACGTTCAGTAGCAAGCTTAACTGATTAAGGCAGGCGTAGCGAAAGCGAGTCCGAATAGGGCGTTCAGTTGCTGGGCGTAGACCCGAAACCAGATGATCTATCCATGGCCAGGTTGAAGGTGCGGTAACACGTACTGGAGGACCGAACCCACTAACGTTGAAAAGTTAGGGGATGAGCTGTGGATAGGGGTGAAAGGCTAAACAAATCTGGAAATAGCTGGTTCTCTCCGAAAACTATTTAGGTAGTGCCTCGTGTATCACCTTCGGGGGTAGAGCACTGTCATGGTTGAAGGGTCCATTGCGGATTACTTCGCCATAGCAAACTCCGAATACCGAAGAGTGCAATCACGGGAGACAGACATCGGGTGCTAACGTCCGGTGTCAAGAGGGAAACAACCCAGACCGCCAGCTAAGGTCCCCAAGATTGGCTAAGTGGGAAACGAAGTGGGAAGGCTAAAACAGTCAGGAGGTTGGCTTAGAAGCAGCCACCCTTTAAAGAAAGCGTAATAGCTCACTGATCGAGTCGTCCTGCGCGGAAGATGTAACGGGGCTAAGCCAGTCACCGAAGCTGCGGATGCGTACGCAAGTGCGCATGGTAGGAGAGCGTTCCGTAAGCCTGCGAAGGTGCACCGTAAGGTGTGCTGGAGGTATCGGAAGTGCGAATGCTGACATGAGTAGCGATAAAGGGGGTGAAAGGCCCCCTCGCCGTAAGCCCAAGGTTTCCTACGCAACGTTCATCGGCGTAGGGTGAGTCGGCCCCTAAGGCGAGGCAGAAATGCGTAGCTGATGGGAAGCAGGTCAATATTCCTGCACCGTCGTGAGATGCGATGGGGGGACGGATCGCGGAAGGTTGTCCGGGTGTTGGAAGTCCCGGTCGCTGCATTGGAGAAGGCGCTTAGGCAAATCCGGGCGCGTAATTCAAGGGTGTGGCGCGAGCGGCCTAGTGCTGCGAAGCAATCGGAAGGGGTCCCAAGAAAAGCCTCTAAGCTTCAGTCTCATGATGACCGTACCGCAAACCGACACAGGTGGGCGAGATGAGTATTCTAAGGCGCTTGAGAGAACTCGGGAGAAGGAACTCGGCAAATTGGTACCGTAACTTCGGGATAAGGTACGCCCCTGTAGCTTGACTGGCCTGCGCCAGAAGGGTGAAGGGGTTGCAATAAACTGGTGGCTGCGACTGTTTAATAAAAACACAGCACTCTGCAAACACGAAAGTGGACGTATAGGGTGTGACGCCTGCCCGGTGCCGGAAGATTAAATGATGGGGTGCAAGCTCTTGATTGAAGTCCCGGTAAACGGCGGCCGTAACTATAACGGTCCTAAGGTAGCGAAATTCCTTGTCGGGTAAGTTCCGACCTGCACGAATGGCGTAACGATGGCCACACTGTCTCCTCCCGAGACTCAGCGAAGTTGAAGTGTTTGTGATGATGCAATCTACCCGCGGCTAGACGGAAAGACCCCATGAACCTTTACTGTAGCTTTGCATTGGACTTTGAACCGATCTGTGTAGGATAGGTGGGAGGCTATGAAGCGTGAACGCTAGTTTGCGTGGAGCCGTCCTTGAAATACCACCCTGGTTTGTTTGAGGTTCTAACCTTGGCCCGTGATCCGGGTCGGGGACAGTGCATGGTAGGCAGTTTGACTGGGGCGGTCTCCTCCCAAAGCGTAACGGAGGAGTACGAAGGTACGCTAGGTACGGTCGGAAATCGTGCTGATAGTGCAATGGCATAAGCGTGCTTAACTGCGAGACCGACAAGTCGAGCAGGTGCGAAAGCAGGTCATAGTGATCCGGTGGTTCTGTATGGAAGGGCCATCGCTCAACGGATAAAAGGTACTCTGGGGATAACAGGCTGATACCGCCCAAGAGTTCATATCGACGGCGGTGTTTGGCACCTCGATGTCGGCTCATCTCATCCTGGGGCTGTAGCCGGTCCCAAGGGTATGGCTGTTCGCCATTTAAAGAGGTACGTGAGCTGGGTTTAAAACGTCGTGAGACAGTTTGGTCCCTATCTGCCGTGGGCGTTGGATATTTGAAGGGGGCTGCTCCTAGTACGAGAGGACCGGAGTGGACGAACCTCTGGTGTACCGGTTGTCACGCCAGTGGCATCGCCGGGTAGCTATGTTCGGAAGAGATAACCGCTGAAAGCATCTAAGCGGGAAACTCGCCTTAAGATGAGATATCCCCGGGGCTTTAAGCCCCTTGAAGGGTCGTTCAAGACCAGGACGTTGATAGGTCGGGTGTGTACGTGCAGTAATGCACTTAGCTAACCGATACTAATTGCCCGTACGGCTTGATCCTATAACCGGAGCGTTTCGCCTTCAGTGTGTGTGCCTCAGCACCGACTGAAGAGCACCCCCGAACGGGGGCTCAGCGCTCAAGGTTTGACTCGCGTATCCGTGCCACGCAATCACCCCCCATCGATCACCCCCCATTACACCGAAACACCGAGCCCGCCCACACCGCGCGCTCAATACTTCTTCCCAGATTGGCTATGCGGCCCACAAGCCTCGTAGCAACAAGTCATGCCTGATGATCATAGCGAGTTGGTACCACCCCTTCCCATCCCGAACAGGACCGTGAAACGACTCCACGCCAATGATAGTGCGGATTGCCCGTGTGAAAGTAGGTCATCGTCAGGCTCCCTACCCTACAAACCCCCGTTAGCGCGCCCGCTACCGGGGGTTTGTGCTTTATGCTCGAACAAAAAGTCTCGTTGTATTCCGGAAAGCAGGCTCCGGAAAGCCTCGCTCGACAATTCGCACCGCGCTCGATCGTTACCCCCTCGCGCCGACTCATCCCCCTTTCCCTGTCGGCGTCGCGCTCGCATCGATACGCGTCCAGCTTTGACGTAGTGCCCCCCGCGGCACCGGCGGCTCCAATGCGATACTGTACAAATATACAGTATCGGCGTAGCATGGACGGATCTTGTACCGGCATGCTGCCGCTGGCGTCTCTCGTCGGGAGACAGGCCAAGCTCCGTGTACCGCGAGCACGTATGATGGACGACCGCGACGCCGAATACCCCATTGCTCCGCCTACGCCTCTCAAGGGCCGGGGCGCTGTTACGAATCTGCAGGGGCGCTATGAACTCGACCAGCGAGAAGCGGTGGATGACGGCTGGGTGTCGGCGAGCGAAGACGGCGCTCGGCCGTCTTTCAAGACGCAGGTATTCGAGGAGCGGGCCAGAAGCATCTTGACCCGCAACACGTCGCCCGACATTCCGTTCAGCGTTTCGCTCAACCCCTATCGTGGCTGCGAGCACGGCTGTATCTATTGTTTCGCCCGTCCGACTCACAGCTATCTCGGACTTTCTCCGGGGCTCGATTTCGAGAGCCGCATCTACGCGAAGGTCAATGCGCCGGAGTTGCTGCAACGCGAGCTGTCCAAAAGAAGCTATCTACCCGAGCCGATCGCGCTCGGCGTGAACACGGACGCATATCAGCCCATCGAACGTGAATTGCGCCTAACCCGGCGTGTCATCGAGGTTCTCCACGACTACGGTCACCCGTTCGCCGCGATAACGAAGTCGTCGCTGATCGAGCGCGACATCGATTTGCTCGCGCCGATGGCGCAACAGGGGCAGGTGATGGCCGCCGTCACGATCACGACGCTCGATGTCGAGATTGCTCGTACGCTGGAGCCGCGCGCGGCTACGCCGATGCGGCGGCTACGCACGATTCGCACACTCAGCGAAGCGGGCATTCCGGTTGGGGTCAGCGTGGCACCAGTGATCCCTTTCGTCACCGAGCCGGATCTCGAGCGCGTGCTCGAAGCATGCGCGGAAGCCGGCGCTACGAGCGCGAGTTACATCGTGCTGCGTTTGCCTTGGGAGGTGGCGCCCCTCTTCAAAGATTGGCTGGCCGCGCATTTTCCGCAGCGCGCGGAGCGCGTGATGGCTCGCGTGCGCGACATGCGCGGCGGCAAGGACTACGACTCGTCCTTTGCGCATCGCATGAAGGGAGAGGGGGCCTGGGCCGAATTGCTCAAGCAGCGGTTTGCGAAGGCAGTCAAACGACTTGGCCTCAACGCACGGCAACACGGCATCCTCGATATGTCGCATTTCCAGAAGCCGGCCACGGCCGAGCCCCTGAATCCGCAACTGAGCTTGTTTTGACCGGCCCCCGGTCGTGTTTATTGGGAAAGCGAGCCGACCACGTTGCTCTGCGACTCGAAGTACGTTTGAAACGTCAAGGCGAGTCCGCTCATGAGCAGCAGCGCACCGATGAACAACGAAAAGATCACAACGAAGACGACGCCCCAGCCGGAACGGCTCCGGGCCGTATGGCCCGCATTGAATTGCGCGTCCCATTTTTCGTCGGGGCGCAGCCCGTAGACGATTGCCGCAAGGAAGGCCGCCAATACCGATATTGCGCCAAGAATAGCCAGCAGCCACCCGAGCGTCGACGTTCGCTCCGAAGCGACGAGCAGCAGCACCCCGGGGATGCCCAAGGCTGTGCCGATCACGTGGGCCCATCCAAACAGGTCGCGAGAACCATACAGGTAGAAACGATGAGCGCCGACGCTGCCGAACAGAAAAGCGAGCAGGGCGGTGAGCGTCTTGGAGCGAAAGCGTGTGGGAGCAGAAGAAACGCGAGTGGACATGTCCGTGAAGGCGAGCTGCGGGAGTTCATCGAGGTAACACGTCCGCTCGCGCGGACGCCCGAGCGCGCATTGTACGTCCCCGCTCCGGTTCCGGGCCCGTCCCGAGTTGCCAATGCCGTACGGTCGAATCGGTAAGTGTTTGTTATGGTTTCAGTTTCCCGCTATAATCGATCGTTTCAGTAGTTCCGAACCCCCGGTTTTCAAGGATTACAGCATGGTCATCATCCGCTTGGCACGTGGCGGCTCGAAGAAGCGCCCGTTCTACAACATCGTCGCCACCGATTCGCGTAATCGCCGCGATGGCCGTTTCATCGAGCGCGTCGGTTTTTACAACCCAGTCGCGACGAAGGGCGAGTCGCTGCGCATTGCGCAGGATCGCCTGACGTACTGGCAAGGCGTTGGCGCGCAACTGTCGCCGACGGTCGAGCGTCTCGTGAAGCAAGCGCAAAAGGCGCAACCGGCTGCTTAATCGCACTGGCGGCGGCATGGGCCACGGCAGTTTGCACCCTGCGCGATGCGCACCGTGCTGACGCCGCTTGGTCAATGGCGCGCGTGATTGAGCAACTGTGAGGTTTGTCGATGTCCGTTCGTGATTCGAGCGGCTCGGGGCGAGCGAAAACGACTTCCCGGGCGTCTGTGTCGTTTGGCGCGTTCGCGCGCAAGCCGGTCGAGCGCAATGAGGCGAGTGCAGCCGTCGGTCAAGCGTCGGGCATCGAGCCGGTCGATACGTTGCCGGACGATGCCGTCGAAGTGGGTGCCATCGTCGACGCATACGGCCTGAAGGGTTGGGTCAAAGTTGCGGCGCATGCAAGCGCGCGCCAAGGCGGCGATGCCTTGACGAGCGCGAAATGCTGGTGGCTCGTCAAGGGGCGCGAAATCAAATCGGCGCCCGTGGTGGTGGCAAAGGTGCATGGCGATAGCGTCGTCGCACAGTTGAGCGGCCCCGGCGATCGCGATCAAGCGCTGGCGTGGCGCGGTTGGTGTGTCCATGTATGCCGCAGCGATTTCCCCGCACTCGGGACAGATGAGTTTTATTGGGTCGATCTGATCGGCCTCGAAGTCGTCAACGAGGCGGGCATCGCGCTCGGCGTCGTTATCGACCTCATCGACAACGGTGCGCATTCGGTGCTTCGCATCGAGTACCCGTCGCAAGACAAGGACGGGCAGCCGGTTACCGGCGAGCGGTTGATTCCGTTCGTCGGCGTGTACGTGAAAACGGTGGATCAGGCGGCGAGGCGTATCGTCGTCGATTGGGAAGCCGATTACTGAGCATGGTCGACACCAGGGAGCGCGCGATGCAGTTCGATGTCGTCACGCTCTTTCCCGAGATGTTCCGCGCGATTACCGAGTGGGGCATCACGAGCCGGGCGGCGAAGCAAGGGCGGTTCGGCTTGAGGACATGGAATCCGCGCGATTTCACGTCGGACAACTACCGTACCGTCGACGATCGGCCGTACGGCGGCGGGCCCGGCATGGTGATGCTGGCCAAGCCGCTCGAGGCAGCCATCGGCGCAGCGAAGGCCGCGCAGGCTGCCCTCGGCGTGAGCGGTACCCGCGTCGTGATGATGTCGCCGCAAGGTGCGCCCCTCGATCACGAACGCGTGATGCGCTTCGCGTGCGAGCCAGGACTCGTTTTGCTCTGCGGGCGGTATGAAGCGATCGATCAGCGTCTCATCGATCGCTGTGTCGACGAAGAAGTGAGCCTCGGCGATTTCGTGCTCTCCGGCGGGGAGTTGCCTGCGATGGCATTGATGGATGCGGTGGTGCGGCAGTTGCCGGGTGTGCTCGGCGATGCGCAGTCGGCGGTGCAGGACAGTTTCGTCGACGGGTTGCTCGATTGCCCGCATTACACGCGTCCCGAGGAATACGAGGGCGTGCGCGTGCCCGATGTGCTGCTCGGCGGCCATCACGCCGAAATCGGGCAGTGGCGACGCAAAGAGGCACTGAGAAACACGTTCGCCAAGCGGCCCGATCTGATCGAGCGCGCTAGGCGGAACAAAATGCTGAGCCGTGCCGACGAGGCATGGCTCGCAAGTCTTGCGAAGGCGGCATCGGAGTCCTGAAGGTCTTCGGTTCGCGCGCAAGGCGCAGGCGGTGCCGCGGATGCGGTGCCAGATGTGAACCCATCCTCTATCGGGGCCAAGCCAAACTGCCCATGCGGCACGCGGCAGGCATAACGCCGACAAGATGGCACAAGGAGTCAGTGATGAATCTGATTGAAAAACTCGAGCAGGAAGAAATCGAGCGCGTGCTCGCCGGCAAGTCGATCCCCGAATTCGCTCCCGGCGATACGGTGATCGTGAACGTGAACGTGGTCGAAGGTACCCGCAAGCGCGTCCAGGCCTATGAAGGCGTGGTGATCGCCAAGCGCAACCGCGGCCTGAACTCGTCGTTCATCGTCCGTAAGATTTCGTCGGGCGAAGGCGTCGAACGTACGTTCCAAACGTACTCGCCGCTGCTGGCCAGCATCGTCGTGAAGCGTCGCGGCGATGTGCGTCGTGCAAAGCTCTACTACCTGCGCGAGCGTTCGGGCAAGTCGGCGCGCATCAAGGAAAAGCTGGTCTCGAAGGACCGCGCGGCTTCCTAAGCGTGCAAGCTGGAAGAAAAAGCACCCGCAGCATCCGCTTCGGGTGCTTTTTTCTTTTTTGTTTGCCGAGTCACAATGGCGGATATCCGTCCACGACTTCACGAGCCCTACGTTGATTCGCCCCGTCTTCGAACCCGAGGTACTCCCGATCGAGTCGACCGGTGCCGGTTTGCCCGGCGTGGCCGCGTATCGGTTGACGCCCGCAGGCTTGCGCGAGCGATTCGCCCAACGTTTGGCATGGGCGCCCGAGCCGTTCGAGACGCTCGCCTCTGAGGCCGGCGATCCACGCGCCGCGGCTGTCCTCGTGCCGCTCGTCGTGCGCGAAGGCGGGCTGTCCGTGCTGCTCACGCAGCGGGCCGATCATCTGAGCGATCATGCCGGGCAGATCAGCTTCCCGGGCGGCCGCCGGGAGCCGTCCGATCCGGACGCGGTCGCGACGGCCCTGCGCGAAGCGCAGGAAGAGGTCGCGCTTGCTCCCGAATGTGTCGAGGTTTTGGGAGCACTGCCCGATTACCTGACGGGTACCGGGTTTCGGGTGACGCCCGTCGTCGGGCTCGTTCATCCGCCTTTTACGGTGCACGCCGATACGCTCGAAGTCGCGGAAATCTTCGAGGTGCCGCTGCGCTTTCTGATGAACCCCGCCAATCACGAGGTGCGGTTGCTGCGTTGGGAAGGCGGAGAGCGTCGCTTTTTCGCCATGCCCTATCCCCGCGCGGGCACGGGCGGTCAGCATTTCATCTGGGGCGCGACAGCCGGCATGCTGCGCAATTTCTATCGCTTTCTGGCTGCTTGAATGCGCAAGCTGCGTGTTGTATTGGGTGTCGTTGAACCGGGACGAGCGCATGCGGACATGGCACGCTGTGCTATCGTTATGCGATAAATGAACAAACTCGAATTGCCACGGCCCCTCGCATGACCTTTTTCTCCGTATTGTTGGCCCTTGTCATCGAACAACTGCGCGCGCTCTCGCAGAGCAACCCGATCTTTGCGCTGCTGCAGTATCACGCGGAATCGGCTGCGCAAGGTTTCGACGCAGGCAAGAGAAAACACGGGATGCTGGCTTGGCTCGTCGTTGCGCTGCCTTGGACGCTCGCCGTCGCCGCGATCTATTACGTCCTTTATCGAATCAGTTTCGTGCTGGCGTTCCTTTGGAACGTCGTCATCGTTTATTTCACGCTCGGTTTTCGGCAGTTCAGTCATTACTTCACCGATATTCACCTCGCGCTCAATAACGACGATGTCCCGCGCGCGCGTGAAATCCTCGCCGAATGGACGGGCATGGATACAGTCGATATGCCCGTCGGCGAGATCGTGCGCCATACGTTGATTCACGCCGTCGTCGCGTCGCATCGGCACGTGTTCGGCGTGTTCTTTTGGTTTCTCGTGCCGATCGGTCCCGCCGGCGCCGTGCTCTATCGCATCTCGGAATATCTGGCGCGCAATTGGAGCGTGTCCGCGGGCGAGCGCACAGCCGCCTTCGGCACGTTCGCGCGCAACGCGTTTTTGGTTATCGACTGGCTACCGGCGCGATTGACGGCGCTCGGTTTTGCGATCGTCGGCAACTTCGAGGACGCGATCTACGCGTGGCGCAATCACGCGCGCCAATGGCCCGACACCAACGAGGGCGTACTGCTCGCTGCCGGCAGCGGGGCGCTCGGCGCACGCCTTGCCGGCCCGCTGGCCGAGCCGTCGAGCCTCGACGCACTCGGCGCGTCCGACGGTGGCCCGATGACCGTCGGCGACGATTGCACGCCGCGTACGCTGCAATCGGCGGTCGGCCTCGTCTGGCGAGCCGTCATCCTGTGGATGATCTTGTTGCTCATGTTGACCATCGCCGTTTGGGTCGGCTGAACGGGCTTCATCCGCCGATTCTCCAAACCCGCTTCAGAGCGCTTCGCGCACTGCGCCGCAGCGCCAGCATGCCGTGAATTGCGGCTCCAGTGTTTCGCCGCAGCTATGGCACCGCCACGAGGCAGCGCCGGGCGGCGGGCCGCTTTGCGCACGCTCCAGGATGCGCCTTGCGAGCATCTCGTCGCGTTCGTCGACGAGCCACAGCTCAGGCGCGCATTGATCGGCGGGGATTTCGCCAAGCGCGCCGTTCAGATAGCGGTTGTGTAGTTCACACTCGATACCCGCCGTAGCCAACAAGTTCACCCAGTGTTGGCCGATGACGAAGTTCGGTGCACGGGTCAGCTTCAGCATGCCTGCGTCCTAATGGGGCGGAACGTTTGTTCGCTATCTGACGATCTGACTCGCTTCGTGGACGAGTTGAGCGTAAAGCGCGTGCCGCTCGCGCGCGACGCGGCCGTCGGTCAGCGCGTCGAGAATCGCGCAGCCCGGCTCGTGCAGATGATGGCAATTGTAGAACCGGCAGTGCGCGAGCAGCGGGCGGAACTCGGGAAACGCGCGCTCGAGCCGGCCTTCGGTCAGATGATGGAGGCCGAATTCCTGGAAGCCGGGCGAATCGATCAGTGCGCCGCCGCCCTCCAGCGGATAGAGCCGCGTGAACGTCGTCGTGTGACGGCCGCTGTTCAGTGCCGTCGAGATCTCGCGCGTGGCGACGTCGGCGTCGGGCACGATCAGGTTGACGAGCGTCGACTTGCCCATGCCCGATTGGCCGAGCAATAGCGTGGCATGGCCCCGCAGGCGTTCGCTCAGCGCAGCGCGCGCCTCGTCGGGGCGCGTCTTGATCGACAGTTCGAGCACGTCGTAGCCGAGCGCGCGATAGGGCGCCAGCCGCTCGCGGGTCGCGGGTAGCGACGCCGCAACGTCGGTCTTGTTCAGGACGACCAGCGGCCTCAGTTCGTTGGTCTCGGCGGCGACGAGCGCTCGGCCGAGCAAGTCTTCGCTGAAATGCGGCTCGGTGGCCAGCACGATCAGCAACTGGTCGAGGTTGGCCGCGAACAGCTTGGACTTGTATTGATCGGAACGATAGAGCAGGTTGCGGCGGTCGGCGATTTCGACGATGACGCCTTGGTCGGCGGAGCTCTGCTCGTAGACGACCCGATCGCCCACGGCCACCTCGCTCTTCTTGCCGCGCGGGAAGCACTGCAACAGCGTATGCGGCGCGTGTTCCGGCGCAACGAGGTAGTGACGGCCGTGCGCGGCGATCACGAGGCCACGCCAGCGCGCGGCGCCGGCGCGCGGGCCGGCTTTGGGCTCGCGTGCGCTCATGCGTGGCGCAGCAGCCGTTCGATCCGCTGCGACGCGGGCGGGTGCGAGTAGTAGAAAGCGGTATAGATCGGATCGGGCGTCAACGTGGCCGCATTGTCTTCGTAGAGCTTGACGAGCGCTTTCACGAGTTCGTGCGCGTCGGTTTGGCTGGCCGCGAAGGCGTCGGCTTCGAACTCGTGCTTACGCGAGGTCAAGCTGCCGAGCGGCGTGACGAAGAACATGAACACGGGCAGCGCGAGGAAGAACAGCACGAGTGCGATGCCGTCGTTGCTGCCGGTCATCGAAGGGCGCACGCCGAGCCCTTCGTAGAACCAGGTGCGCTGGGTCAGCCAGCCGAGCAGCGCGAACAGCCCCAGGCTGATGATGAACGTGACGAGCATCCGCTTGATGACGTGGCGGCGCTTGAAATGTCCGAGTTCGTGGGCGAGCACGGCTTCGATTTCGCTGCCCGTCAGCCGCGCGAGCAGCGTATCGAAAAAGACGATGCGCTTCGCGGCCCCGAAGCCCGTGAAGTAGGCGTTTCCATGTGCGGAACGTCGGCTGCCGTCCATGACGAACAGGCCCTTGGCCGCGAACCCGCAGCGTTTCATCAGCGCTTCGATCCGTTGCTTGAGCACTTCGTCGGTCAGCGGTTCGAACTTGTTGAACAGCGGCGCGATCAGCTTCGGATACAGCACGAGCACGAGCACCTGAAACCCGACCACGACGGCCCACGCCCACAGCCACCACAGGCTGCCGGCGCGACCCATGAGCCAAAGCACGACGAATAGGAGCGGCAGCCCGAACGCCGCGCCGAGCGCGACACCCTTGGCGAGATCCGCGAAGAAAATGGCGCGCGTCATGCGGTTGAAGCCGAACCGTTCCTCGACGACGAATTGCCGGTAATAGTCGAACGGCAGATCGATGATGCTCGTCACGACGACCACTGCGGCGACGAGTACGATCTGTCCCGTATAACCTTCGCCGAGCCAGCCGCCGATCGCGCGATCGAGCGCTTCTACGCCGCCAAGCAGCGTGAGCCCGACCAGCACGGCGGCGCCGACGATGATCTCGAGCATCGACAAGCGCGTGCGCACGACGGTGTAATCGGCCGCGCGCCGATGCGCCGCGAGCGGGATCGTATCGGCGAACTGCCTCGGCACTGCGTCCCGCCGTGCCGCGACGAAGCGGATTTGTCGGGAGGCGAGCCACAATTTCGTGGCGACCATCGCGACCACCATGACGGCGAACAGAACGGTGAAGTCGAGAGCAGGCATCGGGAAGTCCAAGTTATCTATGCGAGAATTATAAAGTTTGCACCCATCAACGGATTGCCTTTCATGACTGACTTACTCGAACCCGTCGGCGAGCCGACACTCGCGCGCAGCGAGATGAACCTCGTCTGGCTCGACATGGAGATGACGGGGCTCGAGCCCGACACCGACCGCATCATCGAAATCGCGGTCGTGGTGACGAACTCGACGCTCGAGCGGCTCGTCGAGGGTCCCGTGCTCGCCATCCACCAGAGCGACGAGACGCTCGACAAGATGGACGATTGGAACAAGAACACGCACGGCCGCTCGGGGCTCATCGACCGCGTCCGCGCGTCTACCGTTACCGAGGCGGATGCCACGGAGCAAATCCGCGCGTTCCTCGGCAACTACGTACCGCCCGGCAAATCGCCGATGTGCGGGAATTCGATCTGCCAGGACCGCCGCTTCATGGCACGCTGGATGCCCGAGCTCGAGCGGTTCTTCCACTATCGCAATCTCGATGTGAGCACGCTCAAGGAACTGTGCCGGCGTTGGCAGCCCGTCATCTACAAGGGATTCCAAAAGCGCGCCATGCATACCGCGCTGGCCGACATCCATGAGTCGATCGACGAACTCAAGTACTACCGCCAGCATTTCCTCGTCGCATCGGCTTCGGCACCCGTCGCGAGCAACTGACGGCTCGCCCCGCCCGCGCGAGCGGGCTTCATGCGGACGGTGCGCGTCGGGCGCTCTTGGGCCGGAAGGCCGCAACGATCGGGTCGTTCGTCGTGACATAAGGGCCGCCGATCAAGTCGATGCAATACGGCACCGCCGCGAAAATGCCGGGCACTTTCACGGCGCCCGCATCATCGCGCAGCCCTTCGAGCGTTTCCTGGATCGATTTCGGCTGGCCCGGCAGATTGATGATCAGTGCCGCGTGGTCGGCCGTTTCGCGGATCACGGCCACTTGGCGCGACAGAATCGCCGTCGGCACGAAATTGAGGCTGATTTGCCGCATTTGCTCGCCGAAGCCGGGCATTTCCTTCGTTCCCACCGCGAGCGTGGCCTCCGGCGTAACATCGCGCCGCGCGGGGCCCGTGCCGCCCGTCGTGAGCACCAGATCGCAGCCGAGCGCGTCGACGAGCTCGATCAACGTCGCCGAAATCTGTCCCGGCTCGTCGGCGATGAGCCGCTTTTCGACGCGCCAGGGCGAGGCCAGTGCCTGGCCCAGCCACGCTTCGAGCGCGGGCAGCCCTTTGTCCTCGTAGACGCCGCTCGATGCGCGGTCGCTGATCGAGACGAGCCCGATGAGAATTTCGTCGGGGTGGCTACGCGTCGGTCGAGTCATTGTCGTCTTCCGTCGAATCAGGGTGGTCGGAATCGTCTTGCGCGCCGCCGGCCGCTGCCTTGATCCACTGGAACAGTTCGCGGAAATAGCGCGGCGGCTTGCCCTGCTGCGCTTCCTTGCGCGCGTTGCGGATCAGCGTGCGGCCTTCCTGGGCGTCGGCGGCGGGATGCGCGCGCAAGAACGCCGTGAACGCGTCGTCGTGGGCGATGAGCTGCTCGCGCGTCTGCTCGATCCAATGCAGTCGCGCCGTTTCGGCTTTGTTCACGCCGCGATGCGTGTCGAGCGCCGCCCGCAGCGCGCTGATCTGGTCTTCCGCCAGCGTGCGCATGACGCGCCCGACGTATTGGACTTGCCGGCGTTTGCCTTCGTGATCGGTGATGCGGCGCGCCGCGCGTACGGCGTCGGCCAGGTCCTCGGGCATCGGCATGCGCTTGAGCGCGTCTTTCGGCAGTTCGATGAGATCGACGCCCAAGGCTTGCAGCGCGTGCATTTCGCGCTTGAGCTGTGATTTGCTGGGGCGCTCGTCGGAGAATTCGTGATCGGCCGAATCGTCGTGCTCGATCGGTTGGATGCGGGTTTTGCGTGTCATGGCCGGTATTGTAGCGCGCGCCGGCTGCGCGTCCGGCCGATAGGGCGGGCCGCTCGAGGCGCCGGCCGCTGCTTTTTTGCCGCATTGCGCCCGTGCGCGCGACCATCCGCGCAAGCCTTGCTATGATCGCGGGATGCGAACGATCGGGCATCCGCCGAGCAGTACGTCGGCCGGCGGCCCGAGTCGCGCTCAACAGACAGTTCTAAACCGGACGGCAATCACGATGGCAGCGGACACGGAAACCTCACAACGCTTTTTCCCGCATACCCAAGACGAATTGAAGGAAATCGCGTCGGACATTCTCAAGCACGCGAAGTCGCTGGGTGCTACGGATGCCGCCACGGAAATCTCCGAAGGCGACGGGCTGTCGGTGTCCGTGCGGCGCGGCGAAGTCGAAACGATCGAGCACAACCGTGACAAGATGGTCGGCGTGACGGTTTTCATCGGCGCCAAGCGCGGCAATGCGAGCACGTCGGACTTCTCGAAGGAGGCGCTGCGCGATACGGTGGCCGCGGCCTACAACATCGCGCGCTTCACGGCCGAGGACGACTGCGCCGGGCTTGCCGAAGCCGAGTTGCTCGAAACCGACCCGCGAGATCTCGATCTGTATCACCCGTGGCACTTGTCGGCCGACGAGGCCGTCGAGCTTGCCCGCCGCGCCGAGGATGCCGCGTTCGCCGTCGATTCGCAGATCCGCAATTCCGAGGGGGCGAGCGTGTCGGCCCAGCACTCGCAATTCGTGCTCGCTACGACGCGCGGCTTCTTGGCCGGGTATCCGTATTCGCGCCATTACGTCGCCTGCGCACCGATCGCCGGCAGCGGACGCAACATGCAGCGCGACGATTGGTATTCCTCCAAACGCAGCGCTCAGGCGCTGGCGCAGCCCGAGGCGATCGGCCGTTATGCCGCCGAGCGCGCGCTCGCGCGGCTCAGCGCGCGCCGGCTCGATACGCGCAAGGTGCCGGTGCTGTTCGAGGCGCCGCTCGCGGCCGGTCTACTCGGCGCGTTCGTGCAAGCGACGAGCGGCGGGGCGCTTTATCGGAAGACGTCGTTTCTCGTCGACAGCCTCGGCAACCGCGTTTTCGCGCCGCACGTGCAGATCGTCGAAGATCCGCACGTGCCGCGCGCGATGGGCAGCGCGCCGTTCGACGAGGAAGGCGTGCGCACGAAGCAGCGCTCGGTGGTGAAGGACGGCGTCGTCGAGGGCTACTTCCTGTCGACCTACTCGGCGCGCAAGCTCGGCATGCGGACGACGGGCAACGCCGGCGGGTCGCACAATCTCACGCTCGCGAGCAGCGAGACGCGTCCCGACGACGATTTCAAGGCGATGTTGAAAAAGCTCGGGACGGGGCTCTTGCTGACCGAACTGATGGGGCAGGGCGTCAACTACGTGACGGGCGATTACTCGCGCGGCGCTTCGGGTTTTTGGGTCGAAAACGGCGAGATTCAATATCCGGTCGAGGAGATCACCGTTGCGGGCACGCTGCAGGAGATGTTCCACCATATCGTCGCGATCGGTGCCGATACGATCGTGCGCGGCACGAAGCAAACGGGCTCGGTGCTGATCGAGCGGATGACGATCGCGGGGCAGTGAGCGCGACGATGCGGCGGGGCGCAATGCCCCGCGAGCGTGCCGGCCGGCCAGCTTGCCGCACCTAAAGGGCGCCTCGCATGCGCGGCGGCAGCGATCCGCCTAGCCGATGCGCCGATACACGACGCGCGCATACGCGAACGCTTCCGCTCGATGCTGCTCGCGCGAAACGGCTTCCCAATGCGTCGGATCGGGCGCGGGAAACGTCGCATCGCCTTCCACGTCGGCATCGATCTCCGTGATGACGAGCTTGTCCGCGAAGCCGATGCCTTCTTCGTAAAGCTGCGTGCCGCCGATCAGGAACGCTTCGATCGCACCGTCTTTGGCCGCCAGCGCGAGTGCCTCGGCCATGCTCGCGGCCGTCTCGCAGCCTTCGAAGCGGCGCGCGGCGTCGCGCGTCACGACGATGTTGCGGCGGCCCGGCAGCGGACGGCCGATCGATTCGTGCGTCTTGCGGCCCATGATGATGGGCGCGCCCATCGTCGTGCGCTTGAAGAAGGCGAGATCCTCGGGCAGATGCCAAGGCAGTTGATTGTCGCGGCCGATCACGCCGTTGCGGGCGCGAGCGACGATGATGGTCAGTGTCGTCATTCGAAAAAAAGGAAAAGCGCAAACAAGCACGGAAGTCGAAGCGCCGATTTTACGCGACGGCGCGCGTTTGCCATGCGCTTCACATGCCGGCGCGCCGAACGACTGCCGAGCTAGCTTACGTGCGCCTCGTTGTTCGCGTCACTCCGTTGCCGTGTGCCCGTCATCGCGCTCGCCCGCCTTTTCGTCGGATACGGCCGGGTCTCTGAGCCCGTGCGCACCCATCAGTCGATAAAGCGTCACGCGCGAGATGCCGAGATCGATCGCGGCTTCGTTGAGCCGGTGCCGATGGCGCAGCAGCGCCGCTTCGATCGCCCGCTTTTCCGCTGCTTCGCGCGCTTGGGCGAGCGTCGTCGTCTCTTGTTCCGTGAACTGCCCGAGATCGAGATCGTCGGCGTCGATCAACCGGCCCTCGGCCATCACGATCGCGCGCCGCACGCGGTTGATCAGTTCGCGCACGTTGCCGGGCCAGGTGTATTTGTGCATCGCTTCGATCGCCGACGGCGCGAAGCCGCGAATCTTGCGCGCGCTGTCGGTCTTGAACTTGTGCAAGATGTGATGCGCCAAGATTTCAATGTCCTTGCCGCGCGCGCGCAGCGGCGGCTCGTCGATGCGTAGTACGCAGAGGCGATGAAACAGGTCGGCCCGAAACCGGCCATCGCGCATCGCGCCTTCGAGATCGACGTGCGTCGCCGAGATCACGCGCACGTCGACGGGTATCGATTCGCGCCCGCCGAGCCGCTCGATCTTGCCTTCTTGCAGGAAGCGCAGCAGGCTCGCTTGACTCTCGAGCGGCAGATCGCCGATCTCGTCGAGGAACAAGGTGCCGCCGCTCGCCGCTTCGACACGTCCGATCTTGCGTTGATTGGCGCCCGTGAACGCACCGCGCTCGTAGCCGAACAACTCCGATTGCAACAAGTGATGCGGGATCGCGCCGCAGTTGATCGCGACGAACGGCTCTTTGCGGCGCGGCGAGCGTTCGTGGATCGCGACGGCGGTCAGCTCTTTGCCTGTGCCCGATTCGCCGGCGATGAACACGGCCGCGTCGGTGTTCGCGACCTTGCGGATCGTGCGAAATAGTTGTTGCATTGCGTCGCAGGTGCCGACCATCTCGTCGTCGTCGCCGACGCTCGCTACGCCCGCGACGAGATCGAGATCGGTCAACGTCACCATGCCGAACGCGTGGCCGAGCAGATAATCGACGGTCGGTGCGGCGACGGGCAGCTTCAGGTAGTCGAAGCAATAGCTGCGAATCAAGTGGCGCACGTCGGGCTCATCGAACCGGTCGGGACTCGCGAGCGCGACCCAGCCGACGAGCGGCTGGCGCAAGCTCGTCTCGAGCACACCGAGCTCGCGTGCCGTGAAGCGCGATAGGTCGACGATGCCCGCGTACGGTACGTCGGGGCGGATCGCGCGCGCGCAATCGCTCGGCGTGCGTGCGATGGCTACGCTCCAGCCGCGGCTTTTCAGGTGATCGACGAGTGCTTCCTCGGGCGAGCGCGACAGATAGACGAGCATGCGCTCGGCGGCGTCGCCTTCGTGCTCGCCGCTGCGTTTGTCCGGCGTGAGCGATAAGGCCGGCCTGCTTGCGCCGACCGGGCCGACCGATGTCAAGTGAGATGTATCGCGCACGATGCCCTCGTATGGTCACGCATCAGAAGGTGTACGGAAACCGCACGCCGACGACGAAGTTCGGCGCGTCGGGCGTGAGCCCGATCGATACCGATCCGTTGATCGTCAAGTGCTTGTTCACCACGTGGTTCAACCCGAAATTCACCGCGGCGGCGACCGTCTCGCTGCCCGGCACCTTTTGCCAACCTTGCCCGGGCGCCTGCGTCTCGCTCTCGGGCTCGATCGCCATCGTGTAGGAGACGCTCGCCGAATCTTTCTCGGAGAAGGCGAGGGCGACGCCCGCACCCCACTGAATAATGTCGCCGAGCTTGACCTTGGCAGGCTCCGTTTGGCCTTCCACGGACGAGATGTCCGAGAACGAGCGGGCGAGGTTGTAGGTATAGGACAAGCTGCCGAATAGCACGACCGGGTCGTACGTCTTCAGCACGGATACGCCGGCCGTGAAGTTCCAGAAGCCCGTGCCGGTCGGCAGCGTCGTGGGGGCGACGAGGCTCGTGTTGTTCGGATCGACTTGCACGAGCTTGATGCCGAACGGCGAGGAGCCCGTGGGTGCCTTCACGCGCAAGCTGCCGACCACGTCGGGCAATTCCCCGCTTTCTTTGAGGAACTGGTAGTAGATGCCGAAGTTGACGTCGCCGATGCCCGTCGAATTGCCCGATGCATCGGAGAGCGTGCTCGCCGCGCCGCCCGCGCCGCCGACGATGAAGTCGCTGTGACGATAGACGTAAGGCACGTCGACGTCGAAGCTGATGCGATCGGTGAGGCCGTAGCGCGCGTCGAGATCGGCCATCACTTGATGCGACTTCGTCTCGCCGAGATTGATGTTGCCGAGGAAAATCGCATCGAGCGCGAGGAAGCCCGAGAGCTGCAGTTGCCGCCGGTCGTAATAGGTGTCGCTGATACCCCAGTCGAGCGTGAGCTTGCGATCGAACAGCGGCGCGTGCTCGCGCTCCACCACGGCGTTTTCCGCTTCGGTGCGCGTGGGTTGCGCGGCCTTTTGCGTCGTGCCGATCGCGCTGCCGTCCGCACCTTGCGTCCCGGTCGCCGCCGCGCCGCTCGCCGATCCGGGGATGGCCGGTGTGGTCGGCACGCCCGTTGCCGTCGAGGCGCCGCTCGTCGGGCCCGAGGAGCCGGGCGCTATTTGCGCGAGCGGCGGCAGCGTGACGGGCAGGCCGTCGGCACCCGGCGGCGGTACCGTCGAGGCATCCCCATCGGTGCTGCCGGGATTGCCGGAAAGGCCCCGGCCGCGCTCGGCCATTTCGAGCTGCGTGACTTGCGCTTCGAGCGATTGGATCTGCCGTTGCTGTTCGTCGACGACGCGCATGAGCGTCGTGAGTCGTTCGTCGACCGATTGCCCCTGCAGCGCCTGGGCCGATGCGGCGTGCGGCAGGCCGATCACGAGGATCGCCGCCGGAATGGCCGCGAGCCTCGCGCGGCCGGCCTTCTGCGCACGCGGTGCGCCCCTCGATGACATCTTGGACATTGTTGTTCCCCCGGTCTTGCATCGGCGCGAGAGTCGACGTACTCCCCGTTGCATCCCTCGCCGGTTTATATCGCTTGCCTCTTGTTTACTCCCCGATCCCTTGAGTTATTGCGCGGCCGTTCGCCTGCCGCGTCAGTGTCTGAGCAGTGCCGAGTTCTGCATGGCCTGCAACACGCCGAGCTGCCGCAACAACGTGCTCGACATCGCTTGCGTCTGGATGCTCAACTGCAGTTGATTGACGACGGCTTGCGCATTGCCCGCTACCTGCACCAATTGCGCGATGGAGCCGCTGCCTTGCGCGAGCGTGGGCGAGATCGTCTGCGTCGCGACGCCGGCCGGCGTTTGCAACGTGAGCGCCACGCCGCCGTTGCCGAACGTCACGGCAGCCTTGACGTTGCCCGACGCGCTCGTCGCCGATGCGCTCGCACTGTTCGTGCTGTTCGTGTTGGCCGCGCCGAGCGCGGCCAACGTCGTCGAGCCCGATCCGTTGAAGTCGATGACGGCCGAGTTCGTGCTGGCATTACCATCACCCGCCACTTGCGTGACTTGCGAGACGCCGTTGATCGATATGTTTTGGCCGCCCGTGGCGCTCGCCTGTGGGTTTGCGCCGTTGTCGGAGTGCTTGCCGTGCACGGTGCCGTCGCTCGCTTGCGCGGACGTCGATACCTGGGCGGAAAGCGAGTCGTTCGCGTTGGTGGTGACCGTCAGCGTGCCCCGCGCGGCAGCCGAGCCGCCGTTCGGCATCTGCCATTGCGACATGAGCTCGAGCACGAGGCCCGAGACGATCGTTGCGCCCGGCGCCTTGCCGGTCTGATGCGACAGCACGTCGTCGTCGACGGCTTGCCATTGCGCGCCTCCGGTCGCGCCGCCTGCTTGAAGCGAAAGAAACTCGGGTGCGGCGGCGAGCCGCTCGGTGGCGTGCGTGCCGCCCGCGATCCCGCACGCGGCGAGCGCGAGCGCGATTTTGAGCGGTGCAGCGATAAAGTGCTTCATGGGGTTTCAGAACCAATCTGCCTTAGACAATCCGTAATCCACGAAGGGCGTCGCGGCGGAGCTGGTGTCGAGCGCTCGCTCGCGCAGCTTCAAAGCCAGCGACACGTTGTCCTGCAACAGCGGGGAGTCCTCCCTGAATGGCTTGCCGAGGACTGCGAACACGAGCCCGTTCCAGCTCGCGACGAAATCCTTGTCGAGCACGATGCGATTGCCGAGCGCCGGGTCCGCGATGAACACGCGTCCGTTCTCGGCATGCTTGACGATGACGAAGTGCTCGTAGCCGCCGATGTTCATCAGCACGAGCACGGGGATGCGCAAGTGATAGAGCGCGTCGAGATTGACGCGAAAGCCCCGCCCGCGCAGTCCGATCGTTTCGACGAAATGCTTCATGTCGAGCATCGAAAAGCCGTTCTTGACGACGATTTGCGGGGTCGAGAAGGCCATCATGCGGCGAATCAGTTCGGGCTCGGGAATATCGATGCCGTAGCCGTACTTGAGCAGCGTCGCGAGCGCGGCCGAGCCGCAACTGTAGTCGTAGCGCTGGCCGACGATATGGCTGTACCGGATGTCCCGCATGGAGTGCACCGTCTTGATGAGTGGCACGCCAGCAAGGTTAGACGTATCGATGGTCGACTGCGCGTTGCTTGGCGCACACATCGCGGTGCAAACGAGCGCAGCGAAATAGCGGATCGCGTACAGAGCATGTCTTGACATGCTGCTCTCCCCCTTGAAAGGCGCATACCGACCGCTTGTAGGCGGCCGGTATGCGTGAGCGCTGCTACCGACGACGGGCTAGCCGTGCGCGTACTGCTAGCCGTCGATGGCGACGCTCAATGGCCCGTGATGTTCGTCGCCGCGATGGCGAGGCCGTTGTGTTGCAGGTTGCCGGCGCCGCCCGCGATGTTCACGCCGATGTTGCCCGTGGAGTTTTGCAACGCGTTGCTGCCGACCATGGCCGTGCCGCTGATCGAGCCTTGGAACTGCAGGTTCGCTTGTTGGCTGTTGTCGTCGGTGGCGGCCATCGCGACGGCGAGCGGGATTGCGCCGTTCGACAGATTCGTCGTCGACGCGGCCAGGCTGTTGTTCTGCACGTTGGCCACGCCCGCGGCGATGTTCACCCCCACGTTGCCGGACACGCCGCTGAGCGAGCCGTCGCCGAGCGACGCGTTGAGCATGAAGTTGTTGATCGTGGCTTGGCCGCCGGACGATTGCGCGCTGAAGATCTGTGCGTTGCCGAACACATTGCCCTGATCGACGGAAGCGAGCGACGCGTCGTTGCTTTGCGCGTTGTCGACGCCTTCGGCGATGTTGATGCCGATGTTGCCCGAGGAGCCGCTGCCGGCGCCGGTGCCCGTGGTGGCCGTCAAGTTACCCGGCTTTTGCGTGTCGATGTAGTTCGTCACCGAACCCGTGACCGTTACGTCGGTCGAGTCTTTCGAGTTGGAGTAAGACCACGAGGCCGAATGGCTCTTGGAGCTCGACGCGCTCCACGCGACGGCACCCGCCGATTGTTCTGCGAACGCCTGCCCGCCCGAGCCTTGATCGGCTTTGAATCCCCATGCTGCGCCTTGGCCGGAGCCGCTGTTGGCGCTCATGCTGTCCGCCGACATGGACGAGTTCGAGGAGGTCGCTTCATAGCCGTTCAGGCCGAGGGTGGCGCCCGCGTTGAGCTGACCGGAGCTGAACTGAGCGCCGTGGTGATGAGAGTGATCCGAGCTGGCGGTATAGCCGGCCGTGAGCGAGCCGCTGACGGTCAGCGTGCCGCTGGCGTTTTGCGAGTCGTGCGAATCGCTGCTCGAGCTGCTCGATTTTTGGTTGCTGTACTCATAGCCGCCGCCTGCGATCGCGCTGCTTTGGTTCTTGTAGGCATAGCCCGACGATTCTTCGAAGGCTTGCGCGAACGCTGCCGAGCCCGATGCGCTGCTCGTGCTTGATCCCATCGAGGAGCCGCTGCCCTTCACCGAGCTGTAGTTGTTGTCGAGCGTCGTCGTGATCGCGCCCGACGAGTAGCTTTGGGCGGTCGGATCGAGCGTCGCGTTCGACCAGACGGCCTGGCTGTTGTTGACGACGGCGCCGACCGTGCTCGACACCGAGACGCAGCCGAACAGGCGCACGAAGCCTTCGATGCCGACGTTTTCTTCGACGGCCGTGGCATTGAAGATGTAGGGGTCTTTGACGTCGTGTGCGAAGACGGTGCCCGACGTTGCTGCAAGCACGGCCGCTGCGATGAGTGTGCGCTTCATGATGTCGCTCCGATACGAAGAGGTGCTGCGTTAGAAAAAAGTGCCCGCCGGGGGACGGAGCACAAAACTGTTCGCCGTGGTATTACCGGCGCCGGCCGTTTGGTTGATTTGCGCGATGCCGCTCGCGTTTTTGAGCACATCGTTGCCGATGCGCACCGCGCGCTCGCCTTGACCCATCGCCGATACATCCACCCGTCCTTGCTTGGGAGAGGCCGCGGACAGTTCGCTGTCCGAAACGCTCTCCACTCCTATCGCGGCAGCGCCTAGCACGACGCTGTTGCGTTGGAGATTGGCCGCGCCCGCCGCTTGGTTCACCATCGCCACGCCGGACACGTTCGATAAGGCACCGTCCTCGATGCTCGTTTGCGCGCTCGGTACGCGCGCATGGGCCTGGGCGCTTTGGGCGACGTTCGTATCGACGCCGCCGCTGGGCGCCGCGACGATCGCCGCTTGATTGCTTTGGGCGTTGTCGAGGCCCGCGGCTTCGTTCACGCTCAGGACGCCTTTCGAGCCCGCGAGTGCGCCGCTCGATATCGTCGCGTCGCCGGTGACAACGGGTGTCGTTTGCGCCCAAGCGGATGCCGGTGCGGCGAGCGCCGCGAAGCAGGCGGCGAGGGCCGTGGCCGCGCAGGCGCGGCGAGGAGCGAGACGCGCGTTCATTTGAGCCCCCCAAGGCCGGCCAGCGCCGAGCTCAGCGGCGCGAGGGCGCCCGTGACCGACATCGAGATCGTGCCGCCGACACCGGTCGTCGTCGGGGCGAGTCCGCCCGGGCCCATCGCCACGTTGCTGCCGGTGCTCGAGCCGCCCAAGATCTTCGTCAGTGCTTGCAGGCTGGCCGTGCTGCCGCTCGTGCCCGCGTTCGATACGCCTTGCGAGCCGTGGGCCTGCGTCAGGTCCGCGTCGGATACGAGGGTGCCGAGCGCCGAATCGAACGCGGGGGCGGGGAACGTCGTCGCGCGCACTGCAACCGGGTTTTCGTCTCGCGGAAGCGCTTGGAACGCATCGCGCGGCATGACTTCACGTTCGACGATGATGTCGCCGGGATCGCCGCTCGACTGAGCGAATGCGCCTGGTGCGGCGGCCGCGAGGGCGGCGGCGACGACGCTCGGTAGCAGTGCCGCTTGTGCGAGGCGCCGCGTCGAGACGGGAAGAGCGAAGGTCATGTTTGAGGGCTCCGGCGGAGACGAGCAGTAGGTCGTTGCGTTACTTGCGGAAATAACTGACGGTGTTGCTCTGGGCCACGTGAGCCGAGTCGGCCGGTACGGGTACCGGCGCCGGCGGCGCGATTTCGTCCCAGAGGGTGACCGACTGCGCCCCCAACACTTGCGTCGACGCCGCCACGGTCATAAGGCCGGGGCCCGTGCCGCGTGCGCGCGAGAGCGCGCGATCGTCGAGCACCGTGGCGTTGGCGACGAGCGCTTCGTCGGACGCGTTGGTTTCGCCGATCGCACGCGCGTCGCCGAACGAGCCGGCTTGGGCTTGGCAGGGCGCCGCGAGTGCCGCGAGCACGATGCCGAGCGCAGCGACGACTGCGCGCGAGCGAAACGAAATGGGGTGAACGAATTGCATGGCGTCTCTCCGTGGTGCGCTTCAATACGCGAAAGCTGTGCCATCGGCGCGAAACCGTTGCCGCAATTGGCTTTTCGCTTAATTGGCAATGCCGAATCGGGCGTAAACGCAAAAAACCGTTTCAGCACTGAAACGGCGCGTAGGAAAGCGAATCGGGAGACGATTCGTCGTCAGAAAAATCAATGTCGCAAAACCGCCACGCATACGCATTTAAGATTGCGATGCAGCATCGGCGCGAAGCGGTATGGGGTCTTGCTGCGGGCGCCTTGTTTCAATTCTTACGGCAAGCGCGGCTGCCCCAAAGACGGGTCGTATAGTAAGCTGTGAGAACAGTTTCACGTCGCAAAAAAAAGCCGATCAGACAGTAATTGCTATTAATAATTTGTTTGCGGGGCGCAGTGGTTTAGGCAAAGGACTGTGAGCGGGGGCTTTCACGTTGTCGAGGAAGCCACGGTAAGCGTGCACTGGTGCATCGTCGGGTGCGTCGCCTTGCTTCACGTTCGTTGATAAGAGGTCTGAACAATGGAACCCGCAAATCGGCACCTGATTTACGTCACTCGCGACGTCAATGCGCAATTGAGCGCGCAATTCGATGCACGCGGCTGGCATGTCGAAGTGGCGGCGAGCGCGCGCGATGCGTGCAAGGCATTGCGTAGCGATGCGGCGGCCGGTGGCCTGCTCGATCTCTCCAGTCGATTCGATTCGCAGGAAATCGTCGCGCTCGAGCCGTGTTTGACGAGGCCGAACGTCGGTTGGGTTGCCGCGACGGCACCGGGGCAGATGCAGGAGCGTATGTTGCGCCGGCTCGTGCGCGACTACTGCTACGACTACGTCACGATGCCTTACGAAGTGCCGCGCATCGTCGATTCCGTTGGGCACGCGTACGGCATGGTCGTGCTCGGTGCGAGCGACGACGAGGCCCCCACACGCACGGGGGAAGGGGAGATGGTGGGCTCGTGCGACGCCATGCGCGCCCTGTTTCGCGCGATCTGCAAGGTGGCGATGACCGATGCGCCGGTGTTCGTATCGGGCGAATCGGGCACGGGCAAAGAGCTCACCGCCGTCGCGATTCACGAGCGTTCGCTGCGCCGGGGCGCGCATTTCGTCGCGATCAACTGCGGCGCTATTCCGCCGCACCTGCTGCAGTCGGAGTTGTTCGGCTACGAACGCGGCGCGTTCACCGGCGCGAACCAGCGCAAGATCGGCCGTATCGAGGCCGCGCATGGCGGCACGCTCTTTCTCGACGAAATCGGCGATCTGCCGCTCGAAAGCCAAGCGAGCCTGCTGCGTTTCCTGCAAGAGGGCCGTATCGAGCGACTCGGCGGTCAGGAATCGATCGAGGTCGACGTGCGTGTGATTTCGGCGACGCACGTCGACATGCATCGCGCAATGGACGAGGGACGCTTTCGCGCCGATCTCTATCACCGGCTGTGCGTGCTGCAAATCGAGGAGCCGCCGCTGCGCGCACGCGGCAAGGACATCGAGCTGCTCGCTCGCCATATGCTCGAGCGCTTTCGCAAGGATGGCGCACGCCGGTTGCGCGGCTTTTCGGCCGACGCGATCGCCGCGCTCCACAACTACGCCTGGCCCGGCAACGTGCGCGAGCTGATCAATCGCGTGCGGCGTGCGATCGTGATGTCGGAGGGGCGGCTCATCACGGCGCACGATCTCGAATTGGCCGATTACGTCGAGATCGCGCCCGTCTCGCTCGCGCACGCGCGGGAAGTGGCCGAACGGCAGGTGATCGAACTGGCGCTGCTGCGCCATCGCGGGCGGCTCGGCGACGCCGCGCAGGAGCTCGGTGTTTCGCGCGTAACGCTCTACCGGCTGTTGAGCTCGCATGGCATGCGCCACATCCACGTCGAGCCGGGCGGTCACTCAATGACGAACTGACGCGGCTAGCGCGCGCTGCGCCGGCCGCGCGTCGGGCGGAAATCCTGCCGCTTGGTAAAATCGCGATTTGCGCGGCGAGAAGCGGCCGCGCGCCACGCGCTACCAGCCGAAGGATCTCGCGCATGAAACAGTACCTCGACCTTGTCCGCACCATTCTCGAGACGGGCAGTTGGCAGGAAAACCGCACCGGCATCCGCACGATCACGATGCCGGGCGCGATGCTGCGTTTCGATCTGCAAGAAGGCTTTCCGGCCGTCACCACGAAGAAGCTCGCGTTCAAGTCGGCGATCGGCGAGATGATCGGATTTCTGCGCGCCTCGCGCAGCGCGGCCGATTTCCGTGCGCTCGGATGCAAGGTGTGGGACGCGAACGCGAACGAAAACGCGCAGTGGCTCGCCAATCCCTATCGCGAGGGCACGGACGATCTAGGCGACGTCTACGGGGTGCAATGGCGCCAGTGGCCCGGCTACAAGGTGGTCGACGCGTCCGCGAGCGCACGCGTGGCCGACGCGACGGCGCGCGGCTACCGGATCGTCACGCAGTTCGAAGAGAATGGCGTGCGCAAGGTGCTGCTCTACAAGGCCATCGACCAGTTGCGGCAATGTCTCGATACGATCATGAGCAACCCGGGCGACCGCCGCATTCTCTTTCACGGCTGGAATCCCGCGCTGCTCGACCAGATCGCGCTGCCCGCGTGCCACTTGCTCTATCAATTCCTGCCGAACGTCGCGCGCCGTGAAATCTCGCTGTGCCTCTACATCCGCAGCAACGACGTGGGGCTCGGCACGCCGTTCAATCTAGCCGAGGGCGCGGCGCTGCTGTCGCTCGTCGGCCGGCTGACGGGCTATACGCCGCGCTGGTTCAGTTACTTCATCGGCGACGCTCACATCTACGAAAACCAGCTCGACATGCTCGAGCGCCAGGTCGAGCGCGAGCCGTACGAGAGCCCGCGGCTCGTCATCGCCGATCGCGTGCCGGCTTATGCCGAGACGGGCATGTACGCGCCCGAGTGGCTCGAGCAAGTCGAGCCGAGCGATTTCTCGCTCGTCGGCTACCGACATCACGAGCCGTTGACGGCACCGATGGCCGTTTAGGCGCGCATCGAACAAAGCGCCTCAAAAAAACCGACAAAAAGCCCGTGGTACCGCGTACGCGGCGCACCGAGTCGAATCGTTGTTCGATCACGGTGCGCCGCGTGTCGCGGCCCGCGGGCTTCGTCGTTTACCGGCTCGTCCCGTCAGCCTTGGTGGTGTTCGCGGTCGGTGTGCGAGGGCGCGGCGGCATGTTGTTGCTCATGCGGCTGCTCGTGCTCCGGGTGCGGTGCGGGCTGCGGATGCGGTGCGGGCTGTGGGTGGGCTTGCGGCTGCGGGCGCGGCTGTTCGACGTGAGGCTGCGGCTGCGGGCGCGGCTGCTCGACGTGGGGCTGCGGTTGCGGGCGCGGCTGCTCGACATGGGGCTGCGGCTGCGGGCGCGGCTGCTCGACATGGGGCTGCGGTTGCGGGCGCGGCTGCTCGACGTGGGGCTGCGGTTGCGGACGCGGCTGCTCGACATGGGGCTGCGGTTGCGGGCGCGGCTGCTCGACGTGGGGCTGCGGTTGCGGACGCGGCTCTTCGACGCGAGGTTGCGGTTGCGGCCGGGGCTGTTCGACATGCGGCTGCGGTTGCGCGTGCTGCTCGTTCATCGGCCCGTGTTGCTCCGTGTTCGGTGCATGCGGTTGCGGTGCCCTGGGTTCGACGCCGCGCTGTGCCGGCTGGGCCGCCTCCGGGGGATGGGGCACGCCGTTGTTCGGCTGCCCGTGTTCCATTGCCGTCGGCGCATGCGGCACCGCTTCGGGCCGCGGCTGCGCACCGGGTTGCGCAGCGTGCGGCACGGCGTTCGCGGGGCCGTGCGTCGGGGTGATGACGGGCGAGTGCGTGCCGACCACGCGCACGTCGCGCGCGGCCATCTGCGGTGCGCGGCCGGCGATCGGACCTGGCGTCGCGGGCCGAACGACGGGCTCTCCCGCACCCGGCACTCGACCGCCCGCTTGCGCGAGATGCTGAGCCAATGGGTCGTGATAAACCGCCGGCGTCCCCGCCGCGCGCGTGGCGACGACGGAGCGCGTGGCAAGCGCCTGCGGCGGGCGGTGGTTCGCCGTCCGCAGGCCCGACGCATAGCTTTGGCTGACCGGTGCAACGCCTGCCGCGCCCGGGTTGAACTTGACGTTGTGCCACTGCTGCGGATCAACGTGCTGCGCGAAATGCGCGACGGGCTGGCCGTGCACGAACGCCGTCGCCGGCACGGCCGTGATGGCGCCCGGCGCGCGGTAATTGATATACGTGTTGTGGATGTTGTTGATGTTGACGTTGCGGTTGACGATCACCGTTTCATTCACGCGCTGGTAATAGCGCGGGCTCCAGCCGCCCCATCCCGGGTGCCACACTTCGCCGGGGCCGAGCGGAAACCAGGCAAGGCCGGCCGCCGCCGCGCCGCCGATCGCGAGGCTCACGCCCCAGTTCACCCCACCGCCGCCGCCGCCGACGAACGCGACGAGCGCGGGCGCATAGACGGGCGGTGCGCTGGCGACGAGCGGCCCCGGTACCCAGCACCACGACGAGTGCACGTAGGCCCAACGCCCGTAGTGGTAGGGCGCGAAGCCCCACGGAGCATCGTCGATCCAGGTCCAGCCCCACGGCGCGATCCACGCCCAGTGGCCATCGTGGTAGGGCGCCCAGCCCGCGGGCTCCTGATTCGGGATCCAAATCGCGCCGTACTGCGGATCGTTGCTCCAGGTGCCGTTCGCATCGAGATCTTCGTAGCCCGGGACGTCGCGCGACACGTAGCGGGCCGAAGTCGAACGGTCTTCGGCGGCATCGCGAGTCGCCGCCCATTGATCGAATGCGTCGAGCTCCGGTGCCTGGGTGACCGATGCCTCCTGCAGGTTCGTCCCCGTGAACGTCACCTGCTGGCCGGCTTGGACGGGCACTTGCCCGTTGTCGCCGTATGCCGTGAGCGCGCCGCTGCGCACGGTCACCGTGGTCGTGCTGCCGTCGGGCGCGACGTCGACGCGGTAATCGCCGGGGCGGGTCACGCCCAGCGCCACGTTGGGCGTATCGATTTCATAGGACGTCCCGTTCGGCACCTCCCGGACGCGCGTCGAGAGCGTACCTTGCGCGACCTTGAGCTGCGCGGTGGAGTCGTCGAGATTCATGACGTCGAGGCTCGTCGAAGAACTGAGCCGTACGGCCGTCGAGCCGATATGCAACTCCGAGCGCGCGTTCGCGTCGTCCCAAAGCTGATCGCCCGTCGTCAGCGGCCGGTTGACCGCCGCGTACGACCAGTCCGTCGCGCCAGCCGGTTCCGTCGTTACCGTGCCGGCCATGTAGTCCAAGCGCGCGACGCGGTCGGGCGGATCGGCCGATTGCGCGGCAGGCGCGGCATTCGGGCTGGGCGGCGTTTGCGCGAAAGCGGTGCGCGCGGCGAGCGTGAGCGGCGCGAGGGCGAGGAGGGTGTAACCGGCCAAGCGACGGAAGGTCATAGGCGAAGAGGTAGTGGCGATGGTCATGGAGGATCTCGATTTGGTGACAGATCGTACTACGGTCCGTGACAGCACTGTAGCCCCACCGCGTGTATCAATGCGCTCTCTTTTGTAGCCGTCCGTACCGGCCTGTAACGAAAAATATCGAGCGTCATTCCCGCTTATGCGCAAAGGAGCGCGTCGAACTGCTGCCGCCCGGCAGGCGTGATGCGCAGGACGCGTGGCTTGTCGGCGTGTTCGACCCAGCGGTGCTGTGTCCAATGATCGAGCAGCGCCGCGCCGAGTGCGCCGCCCAGATGGGCGCGACGCTCGCTCCAATCGAGGCAGGTGCAGGCGAACCGGCGCTTGCGGGCGCGCTGCGCGCTCACGTCGATGCCCCAGCGCGCGAGCACGATGGCACCTTCGTCCGTCGCCTCGACGCTACCGCTGTCGTCGACGAGCCAGCCGCGTACGAGCAGATGATCGAATACGCGCACGGCCAGCTCTCCAGCCATGTGGTCGTAGCAGGTGCGGGCGTAGCGCATGTCGATCGGGACCGTCCGCGCGGGAACGGGCACCGGCCGCGCGGGTGCGCTCGCCTGTGCGAGATGGGCGAGCGCTTCGATTGCGGCAGCAATCTCAGGCGTGGCGATTCGGTAGTAGCGGTGCCGCCCGCGCACTTCGAGCGCCAACATGCCGCCTTCGGCGAGTTTGGCGAGATGGCCGCTCGCTGCCGAAGGCGATAGCCCCGCGATCATCGTCAATTCGCCGGCAGGCCTCGCGCTGCCGTCCATCAGCGACCACAGCATGGCGGCGCGCCCCGGATCGGCGAGCAGCGCGCCGATGCGCGAAAGACCGGGGAAATGGGCCGCGTCGCGCTCGGAATCGGAGGGTAGGATCGTCATGGCGGTGGCTCGTGTCGTGTCGATGTCGAAAGCATGGTTCCACTGTAACCGGTCGATGCATTCGATGCTTCCGCGTTACGTGAAATGTCGAATGCACGAGCGTCGCGGGCCCGCGCAAGGCCGAGCTAGAATGGCAACTTAAGCTGTTTCGCGGCGAGGATAGGGATGAAAGCGTGGGTGGCGGCCGTTTTGGCTGCATGGCTATGCCTCGGATGTGCGCAAAACGGGGCGCCGAGTGCAAACGACGGCAGCAGCATCACCATGTACGGCACGATCGACGAAGGGGTCACGTTCCATAAATAGCGCGACGGCGGTGCCCGGGATAGACGGCGGCGCGCGGTCGCCCGACACGAATGGCAGAAATTGATGCATCATTGGCATTTCTGCCATCTCGGCTCAGGTGAAGATGACGTCTATCCTCATCACTCGAAGGCTCGCCGATGCCTGCTTCCTCGCCCGTCAGATTAGGCCTCGCCCACAGTGGCGGCCGCAACGCACGCGTGCTGGCGCTGTGCCAGGCGCTCTACACGTCTTCGGTCTCGATCGATCTCACGTTGACGGGACTCGTCGGCTACACGCTCGCCGACGACAAGGGCCTCGCTACGCTGCCGTTTTCGCTGATTACCGTTGCCGCCGCGCTCACGACGATCTTCGCGTCCTTCCTGATGGCGCGGATCGGCCGCCGCGCCGGCTTCGCGCTCGGCGCGGCCGTCGGTGCGGCGGGCGGCGCGATGTCCGTCCATGCGATCTTCGCGCACAGCTTCTGGATGTTCTGCTGCGGGACGGCTACGGTTGGCGTCTTTCAGGCATTCGCACAGTACTACCGGCTCGCCGCTGCCGACGCTGTCAATGCGCAGTCGAAAAGCCGGGCGATCTCGACGGTGATGACGGGCGGCGTCGTTGCTGCCGTACTCGGGCCCGCGCTCGCCGCATGGAGCCGCGATTGGCTCGCGCCGGTCACGTTCGCCGGGTCGTATGCGCTCGTGACGCTGCTTGGCCTCGCGTCGATGGCGCTCGTACTCATCGGCTATCGCGATGCTGCGCCTGTCGCGTCGACGGCCGTTTCGACAGGCGCTTCGACGCATGCAGACGATCTGCGCCCGCGCCCGCTTGCGCAGATCGTCACGCAACCGATTTTCGTTGCAGCACTCGCCAACAACGCGCTCGGCTATATGGTCATGATGTTCGTGATGACGGCCACGCCGATCGCCGCAGTCGAATGCGGCCACACCATCGGCGACGGGGCGCGCATCATTCAATGGCATCTCGTCGGCATGTTCGCGCCTTCGTTTTTCGCCGCGCGTTTGATCGCGCGCTACGGCGTGCTGCGCGTCATCGGCGCGGGCATCGCGCTGTCTGCCGCTTGCGGCGCAATTGCGTTATCGGCGACGAGCTTGCCGCACTTTTACGCGGCGCTCGCGTGCCTCGGCGTGGGCTGGAACTTCATGTTCGTCGGCGGCACGACACTGCTCGCACAGTCGTATCGCCCGAGCGAGCGAGCCAAGACGCAGGCGACGAGCGAGTTCACGACGTTCGCCTGCACCGCGCTGGCCTCGCTCTCAGCCGGGCAGTTGCTTGCGCACTTCGGCTGGAGCGCCGTGAACGTCGCGATTTTTCCGGCGCTTGGACTGGCCGCGTGCACCACGCTCGTCTATGCGTGGTCGCGAAGGCGCACGAGTTCGGCTGCGATAGCGGGCACGTCGTGATGCGAACGAGATCGAGCCGTTGCCCGAGTTTGCGCCAACCGGCGCCGCGCGTCGCGATGCTTGCCGTTGCAACGGATGATTTCCCAATTCATAAGGAGTCCTAACCGATGATGCCGGCCGCCTCGCCTGTCCGCCAAATCGTGTTTGCCGTTGCACCGCATCTCGTGCTGCTCGACGCGTGCGGTCCGCTCGAGGCGTTTTGGCGAGCCGAACTCGAGATGCGCCAGGCGTGCAGAAGCGCGGACGGCGAACCTGTCGCCTATCGAACGCGTGTCGCGTCGATCGAAGGCGGAACGTTGCCGACACACGTCGGGCTGCCGGTGGTCGTCGAGCGGCTCGATGCGCTGGACGATGAGCCGATCGACACGGTCATCGTTGCCGGCACGTTCGAGTGCGATCGGATGGTGCTCGACCCGAAGCTCGTTCAATGGCTCGAGCATGCGGCACCGCGCATCCGCCGCGTGTGTTCCGTTTGTGTCGGCGCGTTCTATCTGGCCGCCGCGGGCCTGCTCGACGGCCGCCGTGCGACGACGCATTGGCGCAGTGCCGACGAGCTCGCGCGCAACTTCCCCTCCATCGAAGTGGATGCCGACCCGATCTTCATCCGCGACGTGCATGACGGTCGAGCCGTCTGGACGTCGGCGGGCGTGACGGCCGGCATCGACCTCGCGCTCGCGTTGATCGAAGAGGACTTCGGCCATGCGATCGCGATGCAAGCGGCGCGCCGTCTCGTGGTCTTCATGAAGCGTCCCGGCGGACAATCGCAGTTCAGCGCGACGCTCGATGTGCAGCACGGCGCGGCCGGCGAGTTCGATGCGCTGCATGCGTGGATGGCGACGAACCTGCGCGACGATCTTTCCGTCGATCGGCTGGCCGATCACGCTCGCATGTCGGCGCGCACGTTTGCGCGGCGCTATGTCGAGGCGGTGGGGCGCACGCCGGGGAAGACCGTCGAGGCGCTGCGGCTCGAGGCAGCCGCGCGCGCCCTCGCGCAATCGCGTCGGCCCATGAAGCGGATCGCGCTCGATTGCGGCTTCGGTACCGAGCAGAATTTGCGACGAGCATTCGTCCGACGCTTCGGCGTGCCGCCGCTCAGCTATCGAGATCGGTTCGCGCCCCTGACGGCGGGGGGAGAGCAGGGTAAGCGAGATCGCGCCGGGCCGACGTAGCGCCCTTATAATCGGCTCCTTCACAGCCGCGCGAACGCGCACCACCGGAGCCACGATGAGCACGCCCTCGACCCCCTTGGACCGTTCGGAAACGACATTCCGTTTTCTTGCCGAGCCCACATCCGTCAACTTCGGCGGCAAGGTGCACGGCGGTGCGCTGATGAAATGGATCGACGAGACGGCCTATGCTTGCGCGGCCGTTTGGACGGGCCGGTATTGCGTGACGGTCAGCGTCGGCAATATCCGCTTTCGCCGGCCGATTCTCGTCGGTAATCTGGTCGAGTTGCGGGCGCGCGTCGTCGCGACGGGCCGCACGAGCATCCACATCCACGTGACCGTGCATGCGGGCGATCCGAAGAGCGGACAGCTTCGCTTGACGACCGATTGCCTCGTGGTGTTCGTTGCCGTCGACGAGAACGGCACGCCGATTCCCGTTCCGACGTTCGAGCCGCAGACGGAAGAGCAAAAGCGCGTCGCGAAGTATGCGATGGACGTCAAGGCCGCGCTCGATGCGATCGTCGAACTCAAGCCGGAAGAGATGGCGAAGGGCAGTATTTGATCGCCGCGCTCGCTTGGTCGGCAGCAAAGACGAGCGAGCCTAATCGATCTCGAGCGGTCCCCCTCACTCCCGCCGCCCCGTCATCGCCTCAGGCCGCACCCATTCGTCGAATTGCGCCTCGGTCACATACCCGAGCGCCAGCGCCGCCGCTTTCAGTGTCGTCCCTTCCTTGTGCGCCTTCTTCGCGATCTGCGCGGCCTTGTCGTAGCCGATGTGGGGATTGAGCGCCGTCACGAGCATCAGCGATTCGTTCAACAGCGTTTCGATGCGCGCGTGATTCGGCTCGATGCCGACCGCGCAATGATCGTTGAAGCTTTGCGCGCCGTCCGCGAGCAGGCGAATCGATTGCAGCACGTTGTGCGCGATCATCGGGCGGAACACGTTGAGTTCGAAATTGCCGCTCGCGCCGCCGAGATTGATCGCGACGTCGTTGCCGAATACTTGGCAGCAGAGCATCGTGACCGCTTCCGATTGCGTCGGGTTGACCTTGCCCGGCATGATCGAACTGCCCGGCTCGTTCTCGGGAATCGCGATTTCACCCAAGCCGCAGCGTGGCCCGCTCGCGAGCCAGCGCACGTCGTTGGCGATTTTCATCAAGCTCGCCGCCACCGTCTTCAGCGCGCCATGCGCGAAGACGAGCGCATCGGCCGCCGCCATCACTTCGAATTTGTTAGGAGCACTAACGAACGGCAGGCCCGTCAAGCGGCCGATCGCCGCCGCCACGCGCTCGGCGAATTGCGGGTGAGCGTTGAGCCCCGTGCCGACGGCCGTGCCGCCCTGCGCCAGCTCGTACAAATGCGGTAGCGCGGATTCGACATGCGCGATGCCGTGCGCGAGTTGCGCCGCGTAGCCCGAGAACTCTTGGCCGAGCGTCAGCGGCGTCGCATCCTGCAAGTGCGTGCGACCGATTTTGACGATGTCGGCGAACGCCCGCGATTTCGCTTCGAGCGTCGCGCGTAACGTGGACAGCGCCGGCAGCAAGTGCTTGACGATGGCATTCGCGGTGGCAACGTGCATGGCCGTCGGAAAGACATCGTTCGACGACTGCCCGCGATTGACGTCGTCGTTCGGGTGCACTTTGCGCGCTTCGCCGCGCTCGCCGCCGAGCAGCTCGCTCGCACGATTGGCGACGACTTCGTTCAGGTTCATGTTCGTCTGCGTGCCCGAACCCGTTTGCCAGACCGCAAGCGGAAATTCGTCCGCATGGCGGCCGTCGATGATCTCGTCGGCCGCTTGCATGATCGCGCGTGCCTTGTCCTCCGCCAATACGCCCAGTTCGAGATTGACCTCGGCGGCGGCGCGCTTGATGAGGGCGAGCGCGGTGACGAGTTCGGGCGGTTGTTTCTCGGTCGAGATCTTGAAATTGAGCAGCGAGCGTTGCGTTTGCGCGCCCCATAAGCGCGCAGCCGGCACGGCGATTTCGCCGAACGTGTCGCGCTCCATGCGATGGTCTGCTGTCATGGTGCTTCGGCTCCGGTACGTAAAAGCTACGTGAAGGGTAAGTCGGATGATTGCGGCTCGCCGCGGTGCCGCTAGAGCTGCGAGTCGATCGGCAACAACAAGAATAGACCCGTGAGCGCATTGCGGACGAGGCCTGCTTCGGGGTCGAGCGTCCAGGTGCGCAAATAAGGGCCGGCGTCGCCTTGTTCGTCGCCGGTCCAGACGAGGCCCGAGACAGGCGCGCCGAACGCGCGCAGCCGAGCTTGTTCTTCCGGCGTGGCGAGCCGGACGCGATAGCTGACGCTCGGCGACATCGACTGATCGATCAGCTTGGCCACTTCGCCCGCGATGATCGGACTGTCGATGACGAGCGCGAGTTCGCTGTTCAAGTGGGCCGAGCGCGGATCGAAGTTCATCGAACCGATCACGAGCGTGCGGCGATCGATCACGTATGCCTTGGCATGCAGGCTCGCGCGCGATTCGGAGCCGGCGAAAAAGCGCGAGTAAAAGCGCGAGTGTGCGCGCTGCAGTGGCTGAAACTCGTAGAGTTCGACGCCGTTTTTCAGCAACGGAATTCGATAGGGGCTGTAGCCGGCTTGCACGGCGACGGCATCGGTCGAGGCCATCGAGTTGGTTACGACGGCCACGCGCACGCCGCGGTGCGTAAGCTCCGAGAGCAGCTTGACGCCGGCATCGTGCGGAACGAAATACGGCGAGAGCAACAGCACCTCGTGCTGCGCGCCGCGCAGCAGTTCGGCTAGACGGTGCATCGGCGGGCTGCGGTAATCGTCGTCGGGGGCGGTGATCTTGCTCGGTGGGTCGACGCTGAGCGTTGCGCTCGCCCACACGAGTCCCATTTGCTCGTGCGCGATCTGCTGCCACAGCGGCGCGGCGCGCAACGGCTTGGCGCCGACGGCCTGCGCTTGCGCGTTCCAATGTGCGCGCAGTGCCGCCCGGGCGGCCCGTAGATCGGCGGCAGCGTAGCTTTCCTTGTCGACGACCTTCAACGGATAGGCCCCCGCGCTGTTCCAAAACGCATCGAAGCTCTTCGATACGTCCGCGACGATCGGGCCCGCCGCGAACACGTCCAGGTCGCGGAACTGTAGCTTCGGGCTGGCGCTGAAGTACTCGTCGCCGAGATTGCGGCCGCCGACGATCGCGACTTCGCCGTCGGCAATCATCGCCTTGTTGTGCATGCGGTGCGTGAAGCGATCGATGCGCGTGACGAACGTTTCGGTGCGCGCGAACAGGCTCGAGCGCGTGCTGCCGTAAGGATTGAAGATGCGCACTTCGATGTTCGGATGCGTCGAGAGGCCAGCCATCAAATGATGGGTGTCGTCGAAGTTCAGGTCGTCGACGAGCATGCGCACGCGCACGCCGCGATCGGCCGCATAGAGCGCCGCGGCGAGCAGCAACCGGCCCGTCGTGTCTTCGTCCGCGATGTAGTACTGCAGATCGAGCGTTTTGGTGGCCGCGCGCGCGAGGGCAATCCGCATTTGCAGCGCGTCGGTGCCATCGGTCAGCAGCCGAAAGCCCGATTGCCCTTCGTGTGCCGCGACGAGCGGGGCCAGCGCGCGGCCGAGCTGGGTCGCGCCGGGGTCCGTCAGCGCGTAGGTGGTGGGGCGGTTGAGCGACGTCGCCGACGGCAGCGTGGTACAAGCGGCCATGAGGCCCGTGAGGCAGGTGATGAGGACGAGGGCAATCCGGCGCGCAACGTCGAGCATGTCAAGGCGCGCGACGCTCGACGCGCGCCCGGAATGCGAGCGCACCGCGCCGCGGCACGGAGGCTGATGCAAGGCGGCGCGGGGCCGCGGCCATGGCTCTCGGAACACGTCGGACTCTTCCTTGCTGACGGACTGGCCGGACGCAACAGAGGCTCGTACCGGCACCAATAACCGCATTTTATTGGAAGTGAACGCATGACACGTGCCAAGCATACGCGTGCGCCGACGCGAGTGAGCCGAACCTTTAGCGGATAAAAAAATGGCCCGCCGATTGGGCGAGCCGAATACCCTGTCAGAAGAGTCGGTGCTAATCGTAGGGCGATTGCGGGCGCTGGCCAACCAACAAAGAATGCTTTGCTTATCTAGGCGTCGGGCCGGTGGCGTGTGCGGCGCGCGAAGCGCAGCGTCATCAGTACCGCGACGCTCGTGAGGCCAGCCGCGAGCCCCCACCAGAGGCCGCGCGGGCCGAGCCCCGCATGAAACGCGAGCACGTAGCCGGTGGGAAAGCCGACGCCCCAGTAGCCGAACGCGGCCGCCAGCATCGGCACGCGCGTATCTTTGAGCCCGCGCAGGCAGCCGGAGGCGATGGTTTGCATGCCGTCGACGATCTGAAAAACCGCCGCGACGCCGAGCAGCGAAGCGGCGATCGAGACCGTCTGCGCGTTGGCGGGGTCGTCGAGCTTCAGGTAAAGGCCGATGATGGCGCGTGGCGCGACGATGAACAGCAGCCCCGTCATCGACATATAGGCGACGCCGAGCCCGAGTGCGACGAAGCCCGCATGGCGCGCGGCGACGCGATTGCCGGTGCCCATCCAGTAGCCGACGCGCACGTTGGCCGCTTGACCGATCGCGAGCGGCACCATGAACGTGACCGAGGCGACGCTCATCGCAACCTGGTGTGCGGCGAGCGGCTTCTCGCCGATCAGGCCGATCAGTAGGCCCGTGCAGAGAAACAGCATGGACTCCACGCCGTACGTGATGGCCACGGGCCAGCCGATCGCGAACAACTCGCTCATGAGCGGCATCGTCGGCCGTTTTGCTACGACGAAATGCTTGAATCTCGACCGCCCGTGCAGCAGCGCGACGAGCGTGATCGCGCTGAGCCAGACGGTGATCGTCGTCGCCGTGGCCGAGCCGAGCATGCCGAGCCTCGGCAAGCCGTATGCGCCGTGAATGAGCCCGTAGTTGAGCACGCCGTTGAAGACGACGCCGGCCAGCGCGACCCACAGCAGGCGCTTGGCCGCGCCGATGGCCGGCAGGAACGCGCGCATCATGCCGACGCCGATCAGGCTGCCGAGCGATGCGAAGCGCAGCACGCCCGTGTAGGCACCGACGTCGCGCGCGAGCGCGGCCGGCTCTCCGAATGCGAGCAGGATCGGCTGCGCGAACGAAAGCAGCACGAAGGCGGGTATGGCCAGCAGTACCGATAGCGCAAGCCCGGTCCAGTAGATGTGCGGCACGCGGTGCTCGGCTTGCGCGCCGCGCGCGTTGGCCACCGTGACGCTCACGGAGCTGAGCACGCCTTGCAGCAGCGTGACGATGACGAAGAAGATCCCCGCGCCAAGGCCGCCCGCCGCGAGCGCGTCGGCGCTGAGCGAGCCGAGCAGGATCGTATCGGTGACGCCCATCGCCATCTGCGACAACTGCGCGATCGCGAGCGGGGCGGCCAGGCGCGCGGTGTCGGCCGCGTGGCGCGAAAGCGGTGGCGGGGCCGGCGTGGCGGCGGCCCGTGTGAACGTGGACTCGGACATGGCTAAGCGAGCGAGGCGCGGCGGGCGCTCGCGCATGGCGCGCGCCCATATTGTTTTCGTCGGAAAGAAAGAGCTTATTGCTTCGGCGCTCGCCTGTCGATGGCGCGGGGCCGTCGTTCGGGCAAAGGTGCGTGCCGCGGGCGTCAGCCGGGCTCGTGAACCGCGATGCGCGTGTCGCCGAGCATCACGACTTGGCCCGCGCGGATCTTGCACGTTTTGCGCAACTCGACACGGCCGTCGACCTTCACCTCGCCCGATGCGACGAGCATCTTGGCCACGCCGCCGGTGTCGGCCAGGCCCATCAGCTTGAGCAGATTGTGCAATTCGACGTGGTCGCCCGTGAGCGTGAAATTGAGATTGGCCATGGCGAACGCCGGCGGGCGACGAAAAGCGATTAGGGCACGCATCATAAGTCACTCGAGCGGCCGAGTGAACCGTCTCGCGCATTTTTTGCCCCGGCGCTCGCGGGCCGATGCTGTGTGTTTATACAGTACGCATGGTCGCCATTCGGCCTCGCCAGCCGGGTCGGCGCTTCTCAGTGTTTTCTCGTTCCCTAGTTCGTCCGATCGATCGTCGCGCCGTGTTTCCATGTGATCGGCGGTGTGTCCGTGCCGCGCCGACCGGGCCGAGACTCGTGCCGCTCAGCGGGGGCGGCGCGGCTCGATGCGAGGCTGGGCGGGCCGGGCCGGCGGCATGAAGAAGTTGCGCATCCAAGCTGCCATGCGCGAAAAGATGTCGTATGGCTCTTCGACGAAGATCTCGGGCTTGAGCAGCCGCAGATATTCCATGATCTGCTGCGCCTCCTGCTTTTGGAACGAGCCGTGCGCCAGCCCGAGCCTGAGCAGGCCGCGCAACTCGCCGAGCTTTTCGCGCGCCGTGCTGCCAACGGTCGTCTCGCACGCGATCTTCGCCTCGTAGACACGCTGACGCAGCGATTCGGCCAGCCGCCAAGCGGGCGTCTGCATCTTTTCCTCGAGCGATTGGATGTCGCGCGCCGTCGATTTGATCTGCGCCGCCAGCGGGTCCACGAGCGTGGCGTCGCCGCCGGCTTCCTTGACGATGGCCGTCGCCCAGTCGCGCGCGGCTTTGGCGATCTCGTCGGGCGTCCATTCGGAGCGCACCGCGAAGCTGAATCCGAACTCCTCGGCCTGGCGCATGAGGATCGCCACGACGTCGGGGAACTCCTTCTCCAACGTGCGCTTGGCCCAGGCGTATTGGCCGCCTTGAAGCATCCGCTGCACCGCGTGCTCGGTCAGCGGCATCATGTTGTCGAGCAGCTTCGCGCGCAGGAAGTCTTCGAACGAAGGCGTCGCGAACTGCGGGTCGAGCTTGAGCGATACGCGCACGAAGGCTTCGAAGTCCTTGTGCAGCGTAGAAATCGTCTCTTCGCGAAGAGAAAGGGTGATTTGACCCATGGCTTGTCCTGATCGCGCGCGCCCCGGCCGGGACGGCGCCGCGGCGTTTCGCGCAGAGGCGCCCTACGGGCGGAGCCGGCGCGACGCCCAAACGAGCGGCCCGGCACGACGCCCGGCACACCTCACGGTTTTTTGCATAGCGCGTCGCCTGCCGCTACCGACGCCGAGCGTCGGTGCGCCCCTTCGCCGCACGGCCAAGAAACGCGCTTCGTCTGATTAACGGCGAATACGCGCGGAACTTGAGGCTTGGCCGAGGGTGTCTTCGAAGAATTAGTGCACGACCAGTGCTTGCCAGGCGAAAAACACCGCGAGGCCGACCGCGATGGTCAATAGCGGCCGGCGTGTCAGGGCGGAGACGGCGCAAGCGATGAGCGCGCCGACGAGCTGAGGGTTGCGCCAGGTGATTTCCGGCGCACCGCCATGGGGCGTGACGGCCATCGGCACGATGATGGCCGTCAGCACGGTGACCGGGACAAATCCGAGCGCGGTGCGCACGAGCGGCGGGAATGCGACACGTTCGCCGAGCAAGAATACGGTCGAGCGAATCAGGAACGTGACGACGGCCATGCCGAGGATGAGAACGGCGTAGTTCATGATGCGGCCTCGGCGGCGCGCTCGACCCCTTTGGTCTGTCCGGTGCGATCGGCGTTGCCGGCGTGAGGCGGTTGCCGGCCGCGACCCGTGCCGCCGCTGGCTGCCCGCGGCCGCGAGAGCGCCACGCCAACGGCGACGCCCGCCGCTACTGCCGCCAACAAGCCGAGCTTGTAGGGCAAGGCGGCGCACGCGAGGGCGACGATGCCCGCTGTCGCGGCGGACGCGATGTAGCGCAGCGAAACGAGTTGCGGCACGACGATCGCGATAAACGTGGCGACCATCGCGAAATCGAGCCCCAGCGACTGCAGCCGAGGGAAGGCCGCGCCGAACAGGAGCCCGGCCAGCGTCCAGAGTTGCCAATTGACGTACATCGCGAGGCCCGAGCCGAGGAAGTAGTGCGGACCGATTTGCCCGGGTGGCGCGTGCCGATAGTGCGAATAGGAGACGGCGAACACTTCGTCGGTGAGCAGGCCGCCCAGCGCGAGCCGCCAGCGTACGGGCAGGCGTGCGACATACGGAGCCAGCGTCGCACTGTAAAGCACGTGACGCAGATTGACGACGAGCGTCGTCGCCCAGACGACGGCGAAGCCGGCATGCCCCGCGATCAACCCGAGCGCGATGAATTGCGATGAGCCGGCAAAGACGGCAAGCGACATGAACTGGCCGTGCCAGAGGTGGAGCGGGCCGGCGGTGACGAGCGTGCCGAAGATGACGCCGAACGGGGCGGCGCCGATCATCATCGGGATCGTGTCGCGGGCGCCGTCGATGAATTCGTTGAGCGGGGTGCGCGGTTTCAAGGGACGTTCCTCCTACTGCGCGCAGGATAGCGTTGGCGCGATAGGCGGCGCTTGTACGTTCTTGCTTTGGAGGGCGCGGCTCAGCGCGCGGCGGCGTCGCCCGCTTGCCAGCGGCCCGGCGGCACACCAAACATGCGCCTAAAGTGCCGCGTGAAGTGGCTTTGATCGGTGAAGCCGCAGGCGGCAGCCACGTCGGCAACGGTCACGCCTTCGCGCAGCGGCGCGAGCGCGCGCTGTAGCCGCAATTGGTTGCGCCAAGCGTGCGGCGGCATGCGCGTCGCCTGCGTGAACAGGCGCGCAGCGTGAAACGGGGACAGGCCGACATCCGCCGCAAGCTCGCTCAGGCTGAGCGGAGCGGTGAGGTCGGCCGCGAGCCGTTCCTTCATCAGCGCGACGCGCGGCGGATCGATGTTCGGCCTGCGCACCGCCGGGTGATGGAGCGCGTGCCGTGCGATGAGCGTCGACATCGCATCGACGAAGGCCGTCTCGGCCGCGAGCGGATCGCCGCCTAGCGGATTGCCGCCGGCAGCGCCGCCGGCCGTAGTCGAAGCGCTGAGCCCTTCCAGCAGTCGATGCGCTCGGGCGACGCGTGCCGCGAGATCGGCATCGCGGATGACGTCGACGGGAAACCAAGGCATCGGCTGCGGCGCCGATGCGATTTCGCTGGCGAGCTGCCCGATGAAATCGACGGGAAGGTAGAACACGCGATAGCGCCAGCCGCCCTCCATCGCGCGCGATCCCGTGTGGACTTCTCCGGGGTTGATGACGGGTACGGTTCCCGCCTCGGCCACATGGTGCGCGCCCTGATAGGCGTACATCTCGGCGCCGGCCTCGATGACGGGCACGGCGTATGCCTCGTGCCAGTGCGGCGAGAACTCGTGCTCGCGATACTCGGCCGTGAGCATGTCCGCGCCGGGCACGAGCGGCGAGCGCCAATAGCGGGCGTGATCGTCGAAGCGGGGCTCGTCCATGGCTGTTCTCTCGGCGGCGGGCGGTCGGCGGCGGAGGCGATGTGCGCGCGTCAGCGCAGCGGGACCGTCGTCCCCGCCGGCAATGGAACGGCGCTGACGCTGTTTTTCGCGCTGCCCGAGACGATGCGGTCGCTGTACGTTAGGTAGACGAGTGCGTTGCGCTTGGCGTCGACGATCCGTACGACGTGCAGCGTCTTGAAGATCAGCGACATGCGCTCGGTGAAGACGTCGGCTTGCCGCTTCACAGGGCCCGCGAATTTGATCGGGCCGACTTGGCGGCAGGCGATCGACGCTTCGGTGGGATCTTCGGCGATACCGAGCGTGCCCTTGATGCCGCCCTTGCGCGCGCGGGAAACGTAGCAGGTGATGCCGGTGACGTCCGGATCGTCGTAGGCCTCGACGACGACGCGATCGGAGCCCGTGATATGGAAATTCGTGTTGACGCTGCCGACTTCCTCGCCGTGCGCAGGCAGCGCGGCGCAGGCGAGCGCGGCGCAAGCGCCCGTGATGATCGGAAGCAGTAAAGGGATGAAGCGATTCATGGTGAGCGGGGCGAGCTGGCGATTTTGCAACCGATTTTGCGGCGATTCACCGCGCGAGCGGGCGGCGCGAAGTAAAGCAAACGGTATCATATCGGGCAGACGCCCGTGTCTAGGCCGTATGGCCGACGCCCAGCCGACCTCGATCGGTGCCGTTAAAAATCGGTGCCGTCAAAAGCAAAAGGGCCCGTCGACGATACGACGGGCCCTTTTGCATGAAGCTCTTGGCTCCCCGACCTGGGCTCGAACCAGGGACCTACGGATTAACAGTCCGGCGCTCTACCGACTGAGCTATCGGGGAACAACGTGCTACGGTGAAAGCGTTTGCGGCGTGGCCACCGCGTAAAAAAGCCCGTTATGGCGAACGGGCTTTTCCATTCATTCTTTGGCTCCCCGACCTGGGCTCGAACCAGGGACCTACGGATTAACAGTCCGGCGCTCTACCGACTGAGCTATCGGGGAACAACAACAGCACAGAAGCGAGATTTTATGGACCGGTTCTCGCCCTGTCAATACCCAGAGACATCTTCATGATGGCGAGCGCACCGGACGCGACCGCAGCAGCAGGGCGTCGCACCGGCGCGCCGCAGCGGCATCCCGTTATCGCTCGAGGTACTGGAGCTTCTCTTGCAGGTCTTTGAACTGGTCGGCCTCGGGCAGCGGCGCCTTCGTCTTCGTGATGCTCGGCCAGACTTTCGCCAGTTCGGCGTTCAGCGGCGTGAATTGCTGCTGATCGCCGGGCACGTCTTCCTCGGCGTAGATCGCATTTACCGGGCATTCAGCGACGCACACGGCGCAGTCGATGCATTCATCGGGGTCGATCGCGAGGAAGTTGGGACCTTCGCGAAAGCAGTCCACCGGGCAGACGTCGACGCAGTCGGTATAGCGGCATTTGATGCAGCTTTCGGTCACAACGTGAGTCATTCAAAAGCTCCTGCAGGATATCTGGGGGAAATGCCGAATTAGCAAAACGTGTATTGTAACGTAATGCCCTGGCCCCGATGCACCAAGGGGATTGGCGCCGCTTAGATCGATTCGTGATTAGTTTATGGGGGAGGCGGGCCTCGATCCGGGCCGGCCTGCACGCCTCGGGCCGCCCGTTGGGGTAACATGCGGCGATCCCTCGGAGGCGGGCGCCGCGCCGCCTGACCGCGCTTCGGTTGAAACCATGATCATCACCTCGCTGCTCGACACCGATCTCTACAAGTTCACGATGATGCAGGTGGTCCTGCATCAGTTTCCCGCGGCCCACGTGGAATATCGCTTCCGCTGCCGCACGCCGAACGTGAATCTAACGCCCTACGTCGAGGAGATTCGCGACGAGGTACGCAAGCTCTGTCAGTTGCGCTTCACCGACGACGAACTCGACTATCTGCGGCGGATGCGCTTCATCAAGAGCGACTTTGTCGATTTCCTGGCGTTGTTCCATCTGAACGAGAAGTACATCTCGATCGAGGCGTCGGCCAAAAGGAACGGCGAAATCGAGATTGCGATCGAGGGCCCGTGGCTGCACACGATCCTGTTCGAAATCCCCGTGCTCGCCATCGTCAACGAAGTCTATTTCCGCAACACGCAGCGCCAGCCCGATTACGTGGTCGGGCGCGAGCGTCTCGGCGAAAAGGTCGCGCTGCTCGGCGCGCGCCCCGAATTCGCCGATTGCAAGATCGCTGATTACGGCACGCGCCGGCGCTTCTCGAAACGCTGGCACGAGGAAGTGATCCTCACCCTGATGGCCGGCATTGGCGAGCAGTTCGCGGGCACGAGCAACGTGTTCTACGCGAAGAAGCACGACTTGACGCCGCTCGGCACGATGGCTCACGAGTATCTGCAGGCGTGCCAGGCGCTGGGCCCCCGGCTGCGCGATTCGCAGACGTACGGCTTCGAAGTCTGGGCGAAGGAGTACCGCGGCGATTTGGGCATCGCGCTGTCGGACGTCTACGGCATGAAGGCGTTCCTGCGCGACTTCGACATGTACTTTTGCAAGCTGTTCGACGGCGCGCGCCACGATTCGGGCGATCCGTTCGAATGGGGCGAGCAGCTTCTGCGCCATTACGAGGAGAACCGCTGCGATCCGCGCACGAAGGTACTCGTCTTCTCCGACGCGCTCGATATCCCGAAAGTGCTGCAGCTCTACGAACGTTTTCGCGGCCGTTGCAGGCTCGCTTTCGGCGTCGGCACGAATCTCACGAACGACCTCGGCTACAGCCCGCTGCAGATCGTGATCAAGATGGTTCGCTGCAACGGGCAGCCCGTCGCCAAGCTCTCCGATACGCCCGGCAAGAACATGTGCGACGACAAGGCCTATCTGGCCTACCTGCGGCAAGTCTTCGGGATCGAAACGGCGGTCGACGACGGCGGGAATTGAGGCGTCGCGTCGAGGCGTCGTTCAGGCCGTTCGGCCGATGTATCCCAAAAAAGAAGGCCCGTATAATCGTCCATTCATTCGGCTTCATGATGGAGAGTGCGATGGATACATCGGCGGCACGACGCAACATTCTGGCGCGAATCCGCGCGGCGTCGGGCCGTTCGGCCGTGCCCGAGCGAAGCGAGCACGAGGCGGTCGCCGATTACCTCGCGCGGCATCCGCCGGGGCCGCGTCCGGAGTTGCCGGCCGATCGGGAGGGGCTCACCACGCGCTTCGTCGAAGAAGCGCGGCTCATGGCGAGCACGGTCGAACTCGTGGAATCGCTCGACGAGGTACCTGCCGCCGCCGCACGCTATTTGGCGCAGCTCGGCGTTACGCCGCGCGTCGTCGCCTGGGCCGTGCTGCAAGCGCTACCGTGGGAGCCGGCGGGCCTCGCGGTCGAATTCCGCAAACCCGAGAACGGCGATCTCGTCGGCATCACGGGGTGCTTTTGCGCGACGGCTGAGACAGGCTCGCTCGTGCTGCTGTCGGGGCCTGAAACAGAAGCATCGATGGCACTGTTGCCCGAGACGCACATTGCAGTCGTACCCGCGTCGCGTATCGTGGCCGGGCACGAGGAGGCATTCGCGCTGATGCGCGCTGAGCGCGGCGAGTTGCCACGGGCCGTGAATTTCGTTTCGGGGCCTTCGCGCACGGGCGATATCGAGCAAACCATCGTGCTCGGTGCACACGGTCCGTACCGCGTGCACGCGATCGTCGTGCGTGGCGGTTGAGCGGAGCGCCGGCGCCGTTGCGTCGCGGGGTGCAAGCTACCCTATAGCCCGCTCAGCGCCCGTTTTACAACCTGCTTCGCCGTTCCGCTTCACAACGCCGGCTCATCGTTCCGGCTCATCGTTCCGGTTCATCACGCCGGTTCGTCACCCAAGAGGGATTTCATGATTCAACGAGGGGCCGCTTGCGTACGCAAGGCGGCGGCGAGTGCTTTTGTATCGACGATCGTGCTCTGGTCCTCGGGCGCGTCCGCGGCGACGGCTGCAATACCCGACGGTGCGGCGCTGGGGCCGCACTGGGCTGCGCCGTTCGCGGGTATCTTGCTCTCGATCGCGCTGCTGCCGCTCGTCGCGCCCGCGTTCTGGCATCGCCATTTCGGGAAGATCGCGGCCGCATGGGCGATCGCATTTCTCGCGCCGTTCGCATACGCATTCGGTCTAGGCGCCGCCGCGCTGGCGTTCGTCCACGCGATCGTTGCCGAATACGCCCCGTTCATCGTCTTGCTGACAGCGCTCTATACGGTGGCGGGCGGTATCTGCGTGCGCGGCAGCCTGCATGGTTCGCCGCGCGTCAATACGGCGCTGCTCGCACTCGGCACGGCGCTCGCGAGCATCATGGGCACGACCGGCGCCGCGATGTTGCTGATCCGGCCGTTGCTGCGCGCGAACGACGACCGCAAGCACATCGTGCACGTGTTCGTCTTCTTCATCTTTCTCGTGGCGAACGTCGGCGGCTCGCTGTCGCCGCTCGGTGATCCGCCACTGTTTCTCGGTTTCTTGAACGGGGTGGGTTTCTTCTGGACGACGTCCCATCTGGCTTTGCCGATGTCGTTCATCTGCGCGCTGCTGCTCGTGATGTTCTATGCGCTCGATGCCTACTTCTACCGTCGCGCGGGCGAAAAGCGCGCCCCCAACCTCGACCCGACGCCCGATTCGGTTCGCATCGTCATCGAGGGCAAGCGCAACTTCGTGCTGCTGGCGCTCGTGATTGGGCTCGTTTTGATGAGTGGGCTCTGGAAGCCAGGCATCGTATTCGACGTGCCGGGGGCGCATCTCGCGCTGCAAGACGTCGTGCGCGATGCCGCGCTCGTGCTGTTGACGCTCGTCTCGCTCGTGATCACGCCGCGCACGGCGCGCACGGGCAATGCGTTCAACTGGGCGCCCATCGAGGAGGTGGCGAAGCTCTTCGCGGCGATCTTCATCACGATCGCCCCGGTAGTGATGATGTTGCGCGCGGGCGAGCGCGGCGCGTTCGCACCCCTGCTGCAACTCGTGACGGATGCGCACGGGCGGCCGATCGATGCCATGTATTTCTGGGCGACGGGTATCCTGTCGTCGTTTCTCGACAACGCGCCGACGTACCTCGTGTTTTTCAACCTCGTGGGCGGCGATGCGCACGCGTTGATGACCACGGGGGCCTCGACGCTCACGGCCATTTCGGCGGGCGCCGTGTTCATGGGCGCGAACAGTTACATCGGCAATGCGCCGAACTTCATGGTCAAAGCAATCGCCGAGTCGCGCGGCGTGCGCATGCCGAGCTTTTTCGGCTACCTCGGATGGTCGGCCGCCGTGCTCATTCCGGTGTTTCTGTTGACGACGTGGCTGTTTTTTTGATTGCGGAAGGAGACACTCCATGCAAAAGATTCTCGTTGCGCGTCCGATTTTTCCCGATGTCGTCGAGCGCCTCGCGCAGTACTTCGACGTCGATTGGAACGACGGGCCCGCGCTGCCGCCCGACGAGCTCGCGCGCCGGCTCGCCGACAAGGACGGCGCGCTGACCGCCGGCGATCCCATCGGCGCCGCAATTTTCGCGGCGGCGCCGCGGTTGCGTGCGGTTGCGAACATGGCCGTCGGCTACAACAATTTCGATATCGAAGCGTTCAATGCCGCCAACGTGATCGCGACGAACACGCCCGACGTTCTCAACGAAGCGACGGCCGATTTCGGCTGGGCGCTGATGATGGCGGCGGCGCGGCGCATGACCGAGAGCGAACACTGGCTGCGCGCGGGCAAGTGGGGCGCCTGGCGCTACGACGGTTTTCTCGGCACAGACATATACGGCTCGACGCTCGGCATCATCGGCATGGGGCGAATCGGTCAGGCGCTCGCACGCCGTGCGCTCGGTTTTTCGATGCGCGTCGTCTATCACAACCGCTCGCGCGTCGCGCCGCAGATCGAAGCCGAAACCGGCGCGCAGTACCTGTCGAAAGAAGATTTGCTGCGGCAGGCCGATCACGTCGTGATCGTGGTGCCGTACAGCGCTCAAAGCCACCATACGATCGGCGCGGCCGAACTTGCGTTGATGAAGCGCACGGCCACGTTGACCAATATTGCGCGCGGCGGCATCGTCGACGACGCGGCGCTGGCGGATGCGCTGCATGAGCGGCGCATTGCCGCCGCTGCCCTCGACGTTTTCGAAGGCGAGCCGAATGTGCACCCGCGGCTGCTGTCCGCGCCGAGCGTCGTGCTCACGCCGCATATCGCGAGTGCGACCGAAGCCACGCGACGGTCGATGGCGAATCTCGCGGCCGACAATCTCATCGCCGCGCTTGGCATGGGGCCGCGCGCGGGCCAGCCGCCTAATCCGATCAACCCCGCAGTCTTGGGACGTACGCGTTCATGACGACGATCCTCCTTACGGCGCTGGCCATTGCCGTCATCCTGTTGGCGATCGCCCTGGCGTTGGCGATCAGAAGCGCCGGCCGCGCGAACGTCGGTGCGACGCTCGCCGAGCTGGGCGAGCGCATCGAGACGGGGGGGCAAACGCAGGCCCGCGCTTATGAGCGGCTCGAACGCGAGTTGCGGGGCGAGCTCGCTGAAACCTCGCGCCTCTCGCGCGCCGAGCTTGGGGGCGGTTTCGCGCAGTTCCAGCAGACGCTCGCCGCGCAATTGACGAGCGTGGCCGCCGTGCAGAATCAGCAAATCGAGGGCTTTGCCAAGCGCCTTGCGCAACTCACGGAAACGAACGCGACCCAACTCGACGCGATGCGCGACAGCTTGCAACGGCACGCGCACGAATCGCGCGACGAACAGGCGTCTGCCCTCAAGCGCTTCGGCGATACGCTCTCGCAGCAACTGGCGCAACTCGTCGAAGCGAACGACCGGCGTTTCGCCGAAGTGCGCGCGACGCTCGAGGCGCGGCTCAAGGACATCGAGGCGAACAATGCGACCAAGCTCGATGAAATGCGCCGCACCGTCGACGAAAAGCTGCATGCGACGCTCGAGCAGCGGCTCGGCGAGTCGTTCAAACTCGTCTCGGATAGGCTCGAGCAAGTGCATCGGGGGCTCGGCGAAATGCAGTCGCTCGCGGCCGGTGTCGGCGATCTGAAGAAGGTTTTGTCGAACGTGAAGACACGTGGCACCTGGGGAGAAGTGCAGCTCGAGGCGCTGCTCGAGCAGATGCTGACACCCGATCAGTACGCGAAGAACGTCGCGACGGTGCCCAAGAGCGGGGAGCGCGTCGAATTCGCCATCAAGCTTCCGGGGCGCAACGAGGGCAGCGGCGGGCAGGGTACGACGGCGCCCGTCTGGCTGCCGATCGACGCGAAGTTTCCGCGCGAGGATTACGAACGCTTGATCGATGCGCAGGATCGCGCCGATCCGGCGGCCGTCGACGAAGCGTCGCGCGCTTTGGAAACGCGCGTGCGCAACGAGGCACGCACGATTGCCGAAAAGTACGTGGCGCCGCCCCATACGACGGATTTCGCGCTGCTGTTCTTGCCGACCGAGGGGCTGTATGCCGAGGTACTGCGCCGCCCGGGGCTGACCGATCAATTACAGCGCGAGTACCGCGTGACGATTGCGGGGCCCACGACATTGACGGCGCTTTTGAACAGCTTGCAGATGGGTTTTCGCACCCTCGCGATCGAAAAGCGTTCGAGCGAGGTTTGGCAGGTGCTCGGTGCGGTCAAAACGGAGTTCGGCAAATTCGGCGATGTTTTGGCAAAGACGAAATCGCAGCTCGAGACGGTGACGCGTTCGATCGAAGCGGCCGAACGGCGCACTCGGGTCATGAGCACGAAACTACGCGAAGTCGAAGCGCTGCCCGGCGAGCAAACGGAAGGCTTGCTGGGCGACGCCTATGCGGGGCTCCAAGAGCCCGATGCCTGAACGTATGGGCGTGCGCGGGTGCGGCACGACGGCTGGCCTGCGCGTGGGGCCAATGCCTCGAGGGTGGAGCCCACGCCTGCCCGCGCTTGCGCCCGGTGGTAACTGCCTCAGGCTGCGCCGGCCAATCGGCTCAACGCGTCGTCGGTGACGCGCACGATCCGCCAATCGGGCAACACGGTCGCGCCCATCTTCGTGTAGAAATCGATAGCGCTCTGATTCCAGTCGAGTACCGACCATTCGAAGCGCCCGCATCGGCGCTCGACGGCGATCGCCGCGACGCGGCGCAGCAGCGCCTTGCCGAGCCCACCGCCGCGCAGTGCGGGTTGCACGTACAGGTCTTCGAGATAGAGGCCGCGCCGGCTCAGGAACGTCGAAAAATTATGGAAGTAGAGCGCATAACCGACGATACGGCCGTCGCGCTCGGCGACGAGCGCTTCGACGGCCGGACGCGCGCCGAACAGGGCTTCGCTCAGCGAGTCTTCGGTCGCGACGAACAAATGCGTGAGCTTTTCGTACTCGGCCAACTCGAGCATCAGGCCGAGTATTGCGCTCGCGTCGAGCGGTGTTGCGCTGCGAATGATGTCTGTCATCACGCTTCCTCGGGCACGTCGGACAGGACGATTTCGATGCCGCCGAAGCGTCCGGCCACCCAGTTGTAGACGTGACAGGCGATCCAGAGCAGCACGAACCCGAGGATCGCGTTGAGCAGCAGTGCACTGAAGAAGATCGTGCCGATCTCGACCGATCCTTGGCGCAGGTACGTGACGAGCGTGCCGAGCAAGACGATCGGCGTACTGAAAATGACGTAGACGAGGATGAGCGCCTTGGCGGTCTGGCCGGGAGCGATCGATAGGATTTGTTTTTTCATGTTTTGAAGCCTCGTTGAGAGACGATGTGCTGTGCTATTCGAAAAATCGGCGGCTGACGTCGCGCATTGATCACATGAGCCCTTCGAAGGGGATGACGTCGACGGGGGCGCCGGCTACGACGTCGGCTTGGTCGTGCTCGAGCACGATGAAGCAGTTGGCTTCGCTCATCGAACTCAACACGCCCGATCCTTGCGACCGGGTAAGCGTCACGGTCCATTTGCCGGCCGCGTCGCGCGTGGCGACGCCGCGCAGAAACTCGGTGCGCCCCGGGCGCTTTTTGATCGGCGCGCTGCTCGCGGCCGCAAACTGCAGCGGTCCCGCGGTGATTGCGCCCGACATCGCGACGAGCGCTTCGCGCACGATCTGATAAAACGTGACCATGACCGCAACGGGGTTGCCCGGCAGCCCGAAGAACAGTGCGCTGCGCTCGCTCGCACCGCGCCCGGCAGGCCATAGGCGGCCGAACGCGAGCGGGCGCCCGGGCCGCATCGCGAGCTGCCAGAATGCGACGTCGCCGAACGTCGCTGTCATGCGAGCGGTGAAGTCGGCGTCGCCGACCGATACGCCGCCCGACGTGAGCACGACGTCGGCGCTCGCGGCGGCTGAACGCAGTGCGGCCTCGATGGCGTCAGGCTTATCGCGCACGACACCCAAGTCGAGCACCTCGACGTTCAAACGCGTGAGCATCGAGTACAACGTGTAGCGATTGCTGTCGTACACGCAGCCGGTGTCGAGCGTCTCTCCGACCGAACGCAATTCGTCGCCCGTCGAGAAGAACGCAACGCGCAGGCGTCGTCGGACCGCCACTTCCGCGACGCCGAGCGACGCGAGCAGACCGAGGTCGGCGGCACGCACGATGCGCCCGGCGGCCAGCGCGGCGCGTCCGCGCGCGAGGTCCTCTCCGGCGCGGCGACAGTTGGCGCCGCGGGCGATTTGCTCGGCATCGAACGCGACATTCTGGCCGGTGCGCGCGACGAACTCTTGCGGCACGACCGTATCGCAACCGGCCGGCATCGGCGCGCCGGTCATGATTCGGATGCACTCGCCCGCACGGCAACCTCGCTCGAACGGATGGCCTGCGCGCGCTTCGCCCGCGACGACCAGCGTCAGCGGGGCGCGGCCGTTCGCGAGGCCCTGCGCGAGCACCGCACCGTCGAACGCGTAACCGTCCATCGCGGCGTTGTCGTGAGCGGGCACGTCGATGGGGGAGACGACGTCGGCGGCCAGCACCCGGTCGAGTGCCGCGCGCAAGGCGACGCGCTCGACCATCTCCACAGGCTCGATCGCACGCCGGATGATGGCGCGTGCAGCGTCGACGGGAAGCGGATTCGGGGCGGGCGAGGCAGCGTGGCCGGAAGTGTCGTGGGAAATCGTCATCGAAGATTGGGCGCGGCGCGCCGACGAACCGTGCGAATGCCGCGCACGCCGGGCAGCCGGACGCCTTGCGTCGTGGCCGATTTATCTGCCGCGCTCGGGGCGAGCGTCGAGCGTTCGTTCGAGATCGGCGAGCTCATGCAAGGAGTTGGCATTGTAAAACGCGCGCTCGTCCCGAAACGCGACTTCGACGTGCATGTGGCGTGCGTACCACGTACGGACTTTGCGTTCGCCGGCCTCGAGATAGGCGGCCAGATCGTCGGCGAGCGTTGCGCGCACCACTGCCACGACGGGGTGTATCGCCATGCATCCGGCTGCGTCGACGGTGGCCGCGACGGCGATATCGGCGCGCTGCGCGTCGAGTGCGGCGACGAGCTTGGCGGCGAGATCGGTCGGCAGGCCGGGCGTATCGCAGGGCACGCAAAGGAGCAGTTCGGTCGATGTCGCGCGCAGTCCCGCAAGCAGGCCGCCCAGCGGGCCAGGGTAATCGTCGGTGTCGTCTTCGATGATGCGGGCGCCGAACGTCGTGCCCAACCGTTCGTATTCGTCCAGGTGACGATTCGCGCTGATCATTAGCGCGGCGACTTGCCCTGCGACGCGTTTGGCGACGTGTAGTGCGAGCGGCTCGCCCGCAAGCGGCTGTAGACCTTTGTCGAGCCCGCCCATACGCGTGCCTCGACCTCCAGCTAAAACGAGCCCCGTGATGCGTGAGCGCGTAGGCGAATCCATCTGCGCGCGCCCTGGGCTAGCCGCCGATGTACGACATCTCGACCCGCGCGAGGCCGTTCGATGCCGTATCGGCCGCGGCACTGCCGCGCAACTGAGAATAACGGTCTTCGCGCGCTTGCCAGATCCGGCCGATAGCGGTGGCGATCTCGTCGTCGGTGGCACCGCTACGCAGCAGCGCACGCAAATCGTGCCCGGCCGAGGCGAATAGGCACAAATAGAGCTTGCCTTCCGTCGAGAGACGAGCGCGCGTGCAGGTGCCGCAGAATGCGCGCGTGACGCTCGAGATGACGCCGATTTCGCCGGTGCCGTCGGCATAGCCCCAGCGCTGCGCTGTTTCCGAGGGGGTATGGGCTTCGAGCGGGACGAGCGGGAAGTGCTCGGCGATGCGGGCGACGACGTCGGCCGACGGCAGCACTTCCGTCATGTTCCAGCCGTTCGACGTGCCGACGTCCATATATTCGATGAACCGGAGTACGGTACCCGAGCCTTTGAAGTGCCGTGCCATCGGCACGATCTCTGCGTCGTTCGTGCCGTGCTTGACGACCATGTTGATCTTGACTGGAGCCAGTCCGGCTGCCTGCGCGGCCGCGATGCCGTCGAGCACGGCGCTGGGGGCGAAGTCGGCGTCGTTCATGCGCTTGAAGAGCGCGTTGTCGAGTGCATCGAGACTGACGGTGACGCGCGTCAAGCCGGCGTTCTTCAGGCTCTGCGCCTTGCGAGCGAGCAGCGAGCCGTTCGTGGTCAATGTGAGGTCGAGCGAGCGCCCGTCCGGTGTGGTCAAGGTTGCAAGCCGCTCGACGAGCCGCTCGATGTCCTTGCGCAGCAGCGGTTCCCCGCCCGTGAGACGAATCTTGTCGACGCCGTGCGCGACGAACAGCCGGGCGGCCCGCTCGATTTCCTCGAACGTCAGCAATGCGCCGTGGGGCAGGAACGAATAATCCTTGCCGAAGACGGCGCGCGGCATGCAATAGACGCAGCGGAAGTTGCAGCGATCGGTCACTGAAATGCGCAGATCGCGCAGCGGTCTGACGAGCGCATCGACGAGCGTCCCGCGCGGAGTGAGCGGCGCGCCGGCAATATCGGGCATCGCGCTGACATCGGCGACGGGAATGATGCGACGAGACATGATGAAGCAAAAAGCGGGCAGACAACCATTCTAGCCGAACGCTTCGCAAGCGGCGGACATGGCCCGCCTGATGGTACGGATAACGCTCATCACGTGACGTAGGTCAAAAATACGATAAAAAAGCCCGCCTCGAAGGGCGGGCTCGTTGCATGCCAGGACGCCTTGGCGCCCTTGGCCGCGGATGTGGACCTAAGCGTCCTTGTGTGTTTCGATCTGCTGCATCGGCGTGTGATCGACGGGCGGCAGCGGTTTGCGTTCACGCGGCGCGCGCACGGCGGCCGGCGCTTGCGCAGCGGCTTCCTGCGCGGCGCGCAGTTTGCCGGCGTCGGTGCTGACCCAGACGAGGCCGGCCGATTCGAGCATCGGTTGCAAGTCAGCAGCAGACAACCCGTTTGCCCGTGGACTCGGCGTTGCGGGCCGCTGCACGACCTCGGTCACGGCGCTGGCTGCTTCGATCGGAGCCAATGCCGCGCTCGCGACCGGCTCGGCCGAAATTACCGGCGCGGCTTCGGCGATCGGCGCGGCAGCGGGGGCTGTCTCGATAGCGTGCGCGATAGGCGCTTCGGGCTCTGCGACAACCGGCGCGGGTGCGGCGGTTGCAACCGGAATCGCCGAAGCATGCTCGACTGGCGCTGCAACGGCTTCGCTCGGGGTCGGCGCAACGGTGGCGGCCGGCGCCGTGGCTGGGGCCGGGGCCTCGGGCAGCGGTGTCGCGATCGACGAAGGTGTCGCCACTGGCGTCACGACCACTTCCTCGGCGTGCGCTTCAACCTGCGGCACGGGGGCCGCTTCGGCTTCCACTGCGCGGGCATGCGGTTCGGCAGCCACGTCGGCTTCTGCCGCGTGAGCATGCGGCACGGCAGCCGCTTCGACAGCCGCTTCGGCTTCTACCACGCGAGCATGCGCCTCGACAGCGGGCGCGGCCTGCGCCGGTACGGCGGCTACGGCGCCTTCGGCTTCGGCCACGTCGGCGGCTAGCGTCGCGTTCACGCCTTCTTCCTCACGCTCGCGGCGACCGCCACGACGGCCGCGGCGGCGGCGGCGACGTTCTTCGCCGTCGCGCGCTGCCGTTTCCTGATCGGGTGCGAGCACGCCGGCACCCAGTACAGCCTCGTCGGCCTGTGGCTCGGCACGTACGGCCGGATCCGCTGCGACGTCAGCTTGCGGCTTGCGGCGCTCGCCGCGCTCTGGGCGTTCCTGGCGCTCGGCACGTTCGCCGCGCTCCACGCGCTCGCCGCGCTCGGGGCGTTCGCCACGTTCGCGTCGTTCTTGGCGCTCGCCGCGCGTTGCGGTTTCGAGTGCTTCGGCGCGCTCTTGCCCGCGCTCGCGGGCTTCACCGCGACCCTCGCGTCCTTCACGACCTTCCCGGGGCTCGCGCTGCTCGCGCGCCGTGCGTTGCGACGGTTGTTGGCCGGCGCGGCCGCCGACGGCCGATTCGGTTCGAGCCGTACCTTCGCGGCCGGCGCCTGCACCGCGGCGATTGCGATTGCCGCTGCGCTCGGCGCGTTCGCTACGCTCACCGCGCGCCGGGCGTGCCGGCTGGGCCGGTTGTTCGGCGGCCGGTGCCGGCGTTTGAGGCTGGGCACCGAACAAGCTCTTGATCCAGCCGAACAAGCCGCCGGCGCGCGGCGCGGCAGCGGCCGCGGCCGGCGTGGGAGCCGGTTGCGGGCGTACCGGTGCGCTCGGGGCGGGCCGCTCGGGCGTGATGCCCTTGACGGCGGCTTCCTGCTTCGGCTTCACCTCTTCGGTGCGCTTGCTGTAGGCGGTTTCCGATTCGAGCTCGCGAGCGGCTTCCTCGGCCATCTTCCACGAGGCGCGCGGCTCGTCCAGACGCGCGTCGTCGTGGCGCAGGCGCTCGAGCTTGTAGTGCGGCGTATCGAGATGCTTGTTCGGAATGAGGATCACGCCCACCTTGAAGCGCGACTCGATCTTGTTGATTTCCTGGCGCTTTTCGTTGAGCAGGAAGGCGGTTACCTCGACCGGCACCTGGCAGTGGATCGCCGCGGTGTTTTCCTTCATCGCTTCTTCTTGAATGATCCGCAGCACTTGCAGGGCGGACGATTCGGTGTCGCGAATGTGGCCGGTGCCGTTGCAGCGCGGGCAGGTCACGTGGCTGCCTTCGGACAGGGCGGGACGCAGGCGTTGGCGCGACAACTCCATCAGGCCGAAACGCGAGATCTTGCCCATCTGGACGCGCGCGCGGTCGTGCTTGAGCGCGTCTTTCAGGCGCTGCTCGACTTCGCGCTGGCTCTTGGCCGATTCCATGTCGATGAAATCGATCACGATCAGGCCGCCGAGGTCGCGCAGGCGCAGTTGGCGGGCCACTTCATCGGCAGCCTCGAGGTTCGTGCGTGTGGCCGTCTCCTCGATGTCGGCGCCTTTGGTGGCGCGCGCCGAGTTCACGTCGATCGCGACGAGCGCTTCGGTGTGATCGATGACGATCGCGCCGCCCGAGGGCAGCGGCACCGTCCGCGAATACGCGGTTTCGATCTGGTGCTCGATCTGAAAGCGCGAGAAGAGCGGAACGTCGTCGTGGTAGCGCTTCACCTTGCCGACGTTGTCGGGCATGACGATATCCATGAAGGCGCGGGCCTGATCATGGATTTCGGTGGTATCGATGAGGATTTCGCCGATATCGGGCTGGAAGTAGTCGCGAATCGCTCGGATGACGAGACTCGATTCCAGGTAGATCAGCATCGGCTGGCCGGTTTGGCCGCTTTGCGAGGCGGCTTCGATCGCGCGCCACAGTTGCATCAGATAGTTCAAGTCCCACTGCAGCTCTTCGGCGCTGCGGCCGATGCCGGCCGTGCGCGCGATGATGCTCATGCCGTCGGGCAGTTGCAGTTGCGACATCGTCTCGCGCAGCTCTTGGCGGTCGTCGCCCTCGATGCGTCGCGATACGCCGCCGCCGCGCGGATTGTTCGGCATCAGGACGAGGTAGCGGCCGGCGAGCGAAATGAACGTCGTGAGCGCCGCGCCCTTGTTGCCGCGCTCTTCCTTCTCGACCTGGACGATGAGTTCCTGACCCTCGCGCAGCGCGTCCTGGATGCGCGCCGAGCGCATGTCGACGCCTTCCTTGAAGTACTGGCGGGCGACTTCCTTGAACGGCAGGAAACCGTGGCGGTCTTCCCCGTAGTTGACGAAGCACGCTTCGAGCGACGGCTCGATGCGAGTCACGATCCCCTTGTAGATATTGCCTTTGCGTTGTTCGCGCCCGGCGGTTTCGATATCGATGTCGATGAGTTTTTGCCCATCGACGATGGCAACGCGCAGTTCTTCCTGCTGCGTTGCGTTGAACAGCATGCGTTTCATTGAACGGCTCCAGAGCGGCGTCGCCGCGCGCTCTGCCGGCATGAAGCCGGCAAAGCGACGCGAGTCGTGCGCGCCGCGTCCTTATTGTGTTTTCACAAGCACGCTGGAGCGGGAACGATGGCGGGGAGAATTGCCTGAGAGGACTCGATATGGCCGAACTGGGCCGCGAGCCGCATGGGCGCATGCGAACACGGCTTCAAATAACGGCGTGACACGGGGCGCGCGCCGAGCGCTCGGGTGACCCACACTGGGCCCGGCGCATCGTTCGATGCCCATACCGGACCGGGGGAAGCCGCGCCGCGTTACGACGGCGCTAAACCCGATGCATGCTCGACCGCCGCGCGGCATGTCTCGCCGATTTTTTGACGTCGCCGAAAGTCCCGCTTCACGCGGAACGAACAGGGGCGCTCGCCGTAGGTTTCGCAATCGGGAGCCCGGCTGCTCGACATCGCTCGACACCGAGGCTCCCTGATGAATTCTTTTTTACCAAAATTCCGTTACCGTCGGCATCGACCGGACCGAACGCGCCTATGGGCGACGTCCCTGCCGCGATGGATGCCGTGCGTGCAACTCGTTGCTTCTCGATTCAGGGCGAGCAACCGACCCTTGGGTGCAGCCAAGCAAGTAAAATAACAGGTTCTTGCTTCACCCTGCGCAATCCGGGCGGGGGGCCGCGAAAAAAACGGCGGTACGCACGGTTGGCTAAGGGCAAATTATATTCAGAATGAATGAGTTAGGCAAAATATCCCAGAAATCGGTCGCACCTGACCAGGTCTCGATGATACAGGTGGACGATGGCGTCGCCGGGCAGCGCATCGACAATTTTTTGCTGCGCGTTTGCAAAGGCGTGCCAAAAAGTCATATTTATCGGATCTTGCGTAGCGGGGAAGTGCGCGTCAACAAGCGCCGCGTCGACGCCAAATACCGGCTCGTGACGGGCGATGTCGTGCGGGTGCCGCCCGTGCGCGTCGCGCAGTCCGAGGTGTTCGAGGCCGGCATGGCGATGACTGCGCCGCCCGCTCATTTCGACGTCCTGTTCGAAGACGAGCACATGCTCGCGATCAACAAGCCGGCCGGCGTGGCGGTGCACGGCGGCAGCGGAATCGCCTTCGGCGTGATCGAGCAAATGCGCGAGGCGCGTCCGCTCGGCAAGTTCCTGGAACTCGTGCATCGGCTCGACCGCGAAACGTCGGGCATCTTGTTGCTCGCGAAGAAGCGGGCCGCGCTCGTCGGGTTGCACGAGCAAATCCGCGACAGCCGGATGGACAAACGCTACTACGCTTGCGTGCACGGACAATGGCCGAGCGACTGGGGGCGGCGGCGCGCGGTCAAGGAGCCGCTTTACAAATACCTGACACCCGAGGGCGAGCGGCGCGTGCGCGTGCAGCCGGATGGCTCGCCGTCGCACACGGTGTTCAATCTCGTCGAACGCTGGCCCGGCTACGCGCTCGTCGAGGCGGAGCTGAAAACGGGCCGCACGCACCAGATCCGCGTCCATTTGGCGCATCTGGGGTTGCCGATCGTCGGCGACGCGAAGTATGGCGATTTCGCGCTGAACAAGGCGCTCGCGCGCGCGAACGCGCGGCCGTCGTTCAAACGCATGTTCTTGCATGCGTATCGCTTGCGCCTGACGCATCCGATCACGGGCGAGCCGCTGGAATTGAACGCCCCGCTGCCGGACGAGTGCCGGCGCTTCCTCGATCAACTGACCGCCTTGCGCAACGAGACGCAACCCGATGCCCCGACAGCAATTTGATCTCATCGTCTTCGACTGGGACGGCACGCTGATGGATTCGACGGCGCATATCGCGCGCAGCATCCAGGCCGCTTGCCGCGATCTCGAGTTGCCCGTGCCCGCCGACGACGCCGCGCGCTACGTGATCGGCCTCGGCCTGCGCGATGCGCTGCAGATCGCCGCGCCGTCGCTCGATCCCGCCGACTACCCGCGCTTGGCTGAACGTTATCGCTATCACTATCTCATCAAGGACGCGCATACCGAGTTGTTCGCCGGCGTGCGCGAGTTGCTCGGCGAACTGCGCTCGGCCGGCTATCTGCTCGGCGTGGCCACGGGCAAGAGCCGTGTCGGCCTGAATCGGGCGCTCGACGAGGTGCGGCTCACGAGCGTGTTCGACGGCACGCGCTGCGCCGACGAGACGTTCTCGAAGCCCCATCCGGCGATGCTGCAGGAGCTCACGCGCGAGCTGGGGCAGGATCTCGAGCGGACGGTCATGATCGGCGACACCACCCACGATCTCCAGATGGCGACCAACGCGGGCGCTGCGGGAATCGCCGTCACCTACGGGGCGCATCCTGCCGACGCGCTCGTCAAGCTCGAGCCGCGTTTCGTCGCCGGGAGCGTCGGAGCGCTCGGCGATTGGCTGCGGGAGCACGCATGAGCGCCGATGAGCGGCTGGCCGTGCGCGTGTGCGCGGCCGAGGAACTCGTCGACGGCGGCATGGGCGTTCGCCGAGCGGCGCGCTATCTCGACGGCGACGCCGTGGTCTTCTTCGTCCGCTACGACGGGCGCGTCTACGGCTATCTCAACCGGTGCGCGCACGTACCGATGGAGCTCGATTGGGCCGAGGGCCAGTTTTTCGAATCGTCGGGCTTATACTTGATGTGCGCGACGCATGGCGCGATTTATGCTCCCGAGAGCGGGCGCTGCGTCGGCGGTCCGTGTCGCGGCGCGCGGCTGCGGCCGGTCGAAGTGGAGGAGCGCGACACCCCCGAGGGCCGCGCGGTCTTTTGGTTGCCCGATGACGCCTTACAGCCGGCGCCGGCCGACGCGCAATGATGTCGAACGATTTTTCCGAATAACAACGAACTGACAACGACCGACCGAGAGCACATGGCCGACCAATACACGCCCGAATCGCAGCAACCTTCCGAGCCCCAACCGAAGACAAACGCCGGCGCGCGCGAACCGAATTGGGAGCGCGCGGCGCTCGAGCGGATTGCGCTCGCGGCGATCAACGAGCAGAGGTCCGCCCGCCGCTGGAAGATCTTTTTCCGGTTCGCGTTCCTCGCGGTATTGCTGCTGCTGGTCTTCAGCGTGTTCCACGCATCGCACAAGAAGGTCGCCGCGACGGGCCGTCATACGGCGCTCGTCTCCCTCGAAGGCGAAATCGCCGCGGATACGAACGCGAACGCCAAAGACGTCGACCGCTCGTTGCGGCGCGCGTTTGCCGACCCCGATACGGCAGGCGTCATCCTCTATATCAATAGCCCTGGCGGATCGCCCGTGCAGGCCGGGATCATGAATGCGGAGATCCGCCGCCTTCGCCAGAAGTATCCGGCCAAGCCGCTTTATGTCGTCGTCGGCGATATGTGTGCGTCGGGCGGCTATTACGTCGCCGCCGCGGCCGACAAAATCTTCGTCGACCGCGCGAGCATCGTTGGCTCGATCGGCGTGCTGATGGACGGTTTCGGCTTCACGGGGCTCATGGACAAGCTCGGCATCGAGCGCCGCCTGCATACGTCGGGGGCGAATAAGGGTTTCTTCGATCCGTTCTCGCCCGACACGCCCGCGATGGACGCGCACGCGCAAGCGATGCTCGATCAGATCCATCAGCAGTTCATCGACGCGGTGCGGCAAGGGCGCGGCAAGCGCTTGCACGAAACGCCCGACATTTTCTCCGGGCTCTTCTGGACCGGCGAGAAGAGTGTCGAGCTCGGGCTCGCCGACGGCTACGGCGATACGGGTTATGTGGCGCGCGAGGTCATCAAGGCGCCGAATATCGTCGATTACACCGAGAGAGAAAGCATTTCCGATCGCATCGCGCGCAAGTTCGGCGCGGCGGTTGGCGCGGGCGCCGTCAATGCGCTCGTGCTCGGCGGGGTGAAGCTGCGCTGAGCCGCGTTCGAGCGGCGCGGCCGGGTCCGTGCGGCACAGTCCGCCGCGCGCGGTTTGCGAGGCGGCGCGAGGTTGCCGTTGAGCCGCCGTCGAAGCGCGCCGCCGCGCGTCGCGCGCTCAGTTCGCCAGCATCAGAAAGATCGCCGGCCGTTTGTGCATCTCGAATGCGCCGGCGTGCTTTTTCCAGTCGCTCGCCGCGCGCGTTGCGATCCGTTCGGATTCGAGCGTGAGATCGACGGCGACGGTAATCAGTGTCGACGGCGCGCAGCTCGCGACGAGCGCATCGAGCAGCGCGCGGTTCCGATAAGGCGTTTCGATGAAGATCTGCGTTTCTCGCCCCTTGCGCGAGCGTTGTTCGAGCTCGCGCAGCGTTTTCGCGCGCTCTGCGGCGTCCACGGGTAGATAGCCATGGAACGCGAAGCGCTGGCCATCGAGCCCGGAGGCCATCAGCGCCAGCAGGATCGAGCTCGGGCCGACGAGCGGCACGACCTTGACGCCACGTGCATGAGCACGGCGCACGAGCAGCGCGCCGGGATCGGCTACGGCCGGGCAGCCCGCCTCCGAGACGAGCCCGCCGTCGGTCCCAGCCAGAATCGGCGCGAGCAGTCGATCGATTTCGGCGGCCGGCGTGTTGACGTTGAGCTCCCGAATCTCGATTTCCTGGATCGGTCGCGAGACGCCGACGCGCTTGAGGAACGCGCGCGTGCTCTTGGCGTTCTCACCGACGAAATATTCGAGCGAGGCGGCGCGCGCGACGACGCTTGCCGGCAGAACGGTAGCCAGCGCGTCGGCGTCGCCTTCGCCGAGCGCGTTCGGGATCAAATAGAGGACGCCGCTCATTGCGCACCCGCGAAGAGCGGATAGCCGGCCTCGCGCAGCATCCGCGTGAGCGCAATCAGCGGCAGACCGACGAGGGCCGTCGGGTCGTTCGAGTCGATCGATTCCAACAGGGCGATGCCGAGCCCCTCGGACTTCGCGCTGCCGGCCACGTCGTACGGCGTCTCCGCGCGCAGGTAGGCGTCGAGTTCGGCATCGGGCAGGTCGCGAAAGCGCACGCGCGTGACGACGTCCTCCGTTTGTGCGATGTCGCGCGCGCCGTCGAACAGGCATAGCGCGCTGTGAAACTCGACGACGCGATTGCGCATGGCGCGCAGTTGCTCGAGCGCTTTTTCGTGGGTGCCCGGCTTGCCGATTTGCAGCCCGTCGAAGGTTGCGACTTGATCGGAGCCGATGACGAGCACAGGGCGCGGATCGGGCCCGGCCCCCGCCTCGCGGGCCGCCACGGCGCGCGCCTTGGCCTGAGCCAGCCGCAACGCCGTGGCGGCGGGTGTTTCCCCGGCCATCGGCGTTTCGTCGAGGTCCGGAACGCAGACGTCGAAAGGCAGACGTAGGCGCTCGAGCAAGGCGCGGCGATAGGGCGAGCTGGACGCGAGAATCAAATGGTGTGGCGAGGCGCTGGGGTCGAACATGGTCGTAAGCGGAAGTTGGGGCGGCGGGCCGACGGTGTGCGTCGGCGTGCACGCTGGATTGTTTAAGTGATTGACTGCAAAAGGTAAACCAAATACACTTTCCGGCTTTTCACGGTGTGCGCCCGAGGTGTGCGGCGCGCGCTGTGTAGTGTAGAAGTAGGGTAGAAGTAGAAAGTTCGGTAATGAAAACCCGTGGAAAACCCGTGAAAAACCCGCGGGAGCGCGAGATTTCAGCGGGCAGTGAGTGATCGGGGTAGGCGAGTGATACTCAGGTCGAACTCAGGTCGAACTCCGGCCGAACCCACGCTGAGCGAGGAGTGAATCATGTCCCAACATTCCGGAAAGGCTGGCGGGCTCATCGATCCGCACGCGTTCGATGTCTTCGAATTCGCCCGCAGCGGCCGTCAGGCCGCCGGCGCGGTGCGCGTCTCGCAATTGCCGCGCATGTTAAACGAAGTACCGGTGGACGCGCCAGATCGCGACACGCTGTTTACTTGGCAGGCCGAAGGTTCGACGCAGCCCGAACTCCAAGACGACGGAACGGAAGCCGCGCAGCCGTACCTGCGGCTCGCGCTGCACGGGGCGGCGTGGATCGAGTGTCAGCGGTGCCTCGCGCCGTACGAGCAGGCCTTCGACCTCGAGGCCGCGTATCGGCTCGTGGCCACCGAGGAAGAGGCCGAGGAGTTTCCGCTCGAGGAGGATGAACTCGACGTGATCGTGGGTTCGCACCAATTCGATCTCATCGATCTCATCGAAGAAGAATTGCTGCTGTCGTTGCCGCTCGTGCCGAAACACGACGTTTGCCCGCAGGTACACGAGAGTCTCGTCTCGGGTGCGGCCGGCGAGCATGCGAGCGATCCGGGTGACGACGACGGCGAGGATTGCGCTTCCGGCGCTGCCGAGGAAGGCGGCGAAGCGGGCAAGCCGAATCCTTTCGCCGTACTCGAGGCGCTCAAGGGTGGCGGCGAGGGCGGCAAGAAGCATTGACCGTTGCATGAGTCGCACGATGCGGCGCGCCGGCCGTTTGGCGAGTGGCGTTACGCCGATCGGGCTGTGTTAGAATCCACAAAATTTTTAGGAGTTACCATGGCAGTCCAACAAAACAAGAAGTCGCCGTCGAAGCGCGGCATGCACCGCTCGCACGATTTCCTGGCGGGTGCGCCGATTGCGGTCGAGCCGAGCACGGGCGAAGTGCATCTGCGTCACCACATCAGCCCGAACGGCTACTATCGCGGCAAGAAAGTCGTCAAGACGAAGAACGACTAATCGCGTCGGCGCGCGGCGTCCGCCGAATCCGGTGGTTTTGTGCGCGGCGAGCGGCTTGTCTGGTTTTTCCCGGCTCGAGCAAAAGGCGGCATTCAACTGCCGCTTTTTTGCGTCGATCAGAGTTAGCGTTTTAGCTATCGGACGGCGTTCGTGCTTCCGCACTTGCTTCGGCTTCGAGCAGAGCATCGACTCTGATCTCATGCTTCGCGGTCGACCCCAGTGAGCGCTTCGGCACTTGCCGCGGTCCCACGCACAGCGCCTGAAATTCGTCGCAGTCCATGACTATAAAGCTCACGATAGATTGCATGGGAGGCGACCACGGCCCGTCCGTGACCGTTCCCGCTGCCGTCAGCTTCGTTCGTTCGCATGCCGACGCCGAACTGATGCTGGTCGGTCTCGAAGCTCCGATTCGTGCTCAACTGAAGAAATGCAAGGCGCTCGATAATCGGGCGCTGACGGTCGTGCCCGCGTCCGAGGTTGTCGCGATGGACGACCCTGTCGAAGTCGCGTTGCGCAAGAAGAAGGATTCGTCGATGCGCGTCGCGCTCAATCTCGTCAAAGACGAGGCGGCGCAAGCCTGCATTTCCGCGGGCAACACCGGTGCGCTGATGGCCGTGTCGCGCTACGTGCTCAAGACGCTCGCCGGCATCGAACGCCCCGCGATCGCGTCGGCGTTGCCGAACTCGCATGGCTACACGATGATGCTCGACCTCGGCGCGAACGTCGATTGCGAGCCGCAGCATCTGCTGCAGTTCGCGGAGATGGGGCACGCGCTCGTGTCCGCGCTCGAAGGCAAGGAGCGTCCGACGATCGGTCTCTTGAACATCGGCGAAGAGGTCATCAAGGGCAACGAGACGATCAAGCGCGCCGGTGAGTTGCTGCGCGCGAGCACGCTCAATTTCCGCGGCAACGTCGAAGGCAACGACATCTATAAAGGCACGACCGACGTCATCGTATGCGACGGTTTCGTCGGCAACGTCGCACTCAAAACGTCCGAAGGATTGGCGCAGATGCTCTCCGAGATCATCCGCGAGGAATTCGGCCGTTCGCTGCTCACGAAGGCGATGGCGCTGCTGGCGCTGCCGGTGCTCATGCGCTTCAAGAAGCGTGTCGATCATCGGCAATACAACGGTGCGGCGTTGCTCGGCTTGCGTGGGCTCGTCATCAAGAGTCACGGCTCGGCGGATGCCTACGCGTTTGAGTGGGCCATCAAACGCGGGTATGATGCGGTCAAAAATGGCGTCCTCGAACGCCTGGCGCGAGCGATGGAAGAGAACGCGGATCCGCTCGCGCAAGCAACGCGCGACGCGGGCGGCGCCGGTCACGCGAATCTCGCCGGCCGTCCGGCCGAGCCTTACGCCGCGGTATCTTCGAAAGCATAAATGGCTCAATCGAATATCTACTCCCGCGTGCTCGGCACCGGCAGCTATTTGCCGCCCGGCCGTGTCACGAATCAAGAGCTTGCCGATCGCCTCGCCAAGCGGGGCGTCGAGACGAGCGACGAATGGATCGTTGCTCGCACGGGCATCCACGCGCGTCATTTCGCGCAAGCCGATGTAACGACGAGCGACCTCGCGCTCGCCGCGGCGCAGCGCGCGATCGAGGCGGCGGACATCGACCCGCAGACGATCGATCTGATCGTCGTGGCTACGTCCACGCCCGATTTCGTGTTTCCGAGCACGGCATGCCTGCTGCAACACAAACTGCAGATCAAGAACGGCGGCGCGGCGTTCGACGTGCAAGCCGTCTGCTCCGGCTTCGCCTATGCCGTTGCGACCGTCGACGCGCTGATCCGCAGCGGGCAGCACCGCACGGCGCTGATCGTCGGCGCCGAAACGTTTTCGCGCATTCTCGATTTCAACGATCGCACGACCTGCGTGTTGTTCGGCGACGGCGCGGGCGCCGTGATCCTGCAAGCGTCCGACGAACCGGGCGTGCTCGCGAGCGCCCTTCACGCCGACGGCAGCTACGCCAACATTCTCTGCACGCCGGGTCATGTCAACGGCGGCGTCGTGGCGGGCAGCGCTTTTCTCCATATGGATGGGCAAGCGGTCTTCAAGCTGGCCGTCAACGTGCTCGAGAAAGTGGCCGTCGAGGCCCTCCAGAAGGCCGATCTGTCGCCCGACCTGGTCGATTGGCTGATTCCGCACCAGGCCAATATCCGTATCATGACGCACACCTGCCGCAAGCTCGGCCTGCCGCAAGAGCGCATGGTCGTCACGGTCGGCGAGCACGGCAATACGTCGGCGGCGTCGATTCCGCTTGCGCTCGACGTCGCCGTGCGCGATGGCCGCATCAAGCGCGGCCAGAACGTGCTCATCGAAGGCGTCGGCGGCGGCTTCACCTGGGGCGCATCCGTCATCCGTTATTGATCGGTCATCGGCGAGCGATGCGGCCGGCCGTGTGTCGGCCGGCAAGCACGCGCCCCCGGCGCGTATAAGGCTCAACATTTGGGGACGATATGAAATTTGCGTTCGTTTTTCCTGGGCAAGGATCGCAAGCGGTCGGCATGCTCAATGCCTTCGCCGATCGCGCGGTCGTGCGTGAAACACTCCAGGAAGCGTCCGACGCGCTCGGGCAAGATCTCGGCAAGCTCATCGCCGAAGGTCCTGCCGAGGATCTGAATCTCACCGCGAACACGCAGCCCGTCATGCTCGCGGCCGCCTACGCGATCTATCGCGCCTGGGTTGAAGCCGGCGGCGCCGAGCCCGAGATCGTCGCGGGGCACAGCCTCGGCGAATATACGGCGCTCGTCGTCGGCGGCGCGCTGGCCTTTCGCGATGCCTTGCCGCTCGTGCGCTTTCGGGCGCAGGCGATGCAAACGGCGGTGCCGGTCGGCGTTGGCGGCATGGCGGCTATCCTCGGCCTCGACGACGATACGGTGCGCGCCGTCTGCAGCGAAGCGGCGCGCGAAAGCGGTGGCGTCGTCGAAGCCGTCAACTTCAACGCGCCGGCGCAAGTCGTGATCGCCGGGCACAAGGCAGCCGTCGAAAAGGCGTGCGAGCTCGCGAAGGCGAAGGGCGCCAAGCGCGCGTTGCCGCTGCCCGTCTCGGCGCCGTTCCATGCGTCGCTGCTCAAGCCGGCCTCCGATCAGCTTCGCGAATATCTCGCGAGCGTCGACATCAAAGTGCCGCAGATTCGCGTCATCAACAACGTCGACGTGGCGGTGGTTGCCGAACCGGCCGCGATCAAGGACGCGCTCGTGCGTCAGGCAGCGGGTCCCGTGCGTTGGGTCGAGTGCGTGCAGGCCATCGCGAAGGAAGGCGTGACGCACGTGATCGAGTGCGGGCCGGGCAAGGTGCTGACGGGTTTGACCAAGCGGATCGACGGCAGCCTCGTCGGCGTGGCGCTCGCCGATCCGGCTTCGCTCGACGAAACGTTGAAGCTGCTCGGTGCATAACCCACGCGTAGCGCGAGCCATACGAGCGTCCGGGCAGGTTGGCCGATGCACAACGCGCATCGGCGCTTACCGCGAACTCACCGCGTATTAAACGGATCATTCAAATCATGGAAAAAGCTCTCGAGAAACAAGTCGCGCTCGTGACGGGCGCCTCGCGCGGCATCGGCAGAGCGATCGCGCTCGTGCTGGCGCGGCAAGGCGCGACGGTCATCGGCACGGCGACGAGCGAAGTCGGCGCCGCCGGCATCACCGAGGCGCTCGCGGCCGAGGATCTGGCAGGGCGCGGCGTCGTCCTCGAGGTCAACGACGCCCAAGCGATCGACGCGCTCGTCGAGTCGCTGGTGAAGGAATTCGGCGCGTTGAACATCCTCGTCAACAATGCCGGCATCACGCGCGATCAACTCGCGATGCGCATGAAGGACGACGAGTGGGATGCCGTCATCGACACGAATCTGAAGGCCGTGTTCCGCCTCTCGCGCGCCGTGCTGCGCCCGATGATGAAGGCGCGCGGTGGCCGCATCATCAACATCACGTCGGTCGTCGGCTCGGCCGGCAATCCGGGGCAGCTCAACTACGCGGCGGCGAAGGCCGGCGTGGCGGGCATGACGCGTGCGCTCGCGCGCGAAATCGGCAGCCGCGGCATTACCGTCAATTGCGTGGCGCCGGGTTTCATCGATACCGACATGACGAAGGTGTTGCCCGAAGAGCAGCAGGCGGCGCTCAAGACGCAAATTCCGCTCGGCCGGCTCGGCAGCCCCGAGGATATCGGCCATGCCGTCGCATTCCTTGCTTCGCCGCAGGCCGGGTACATCACCGGCACGACGATGCATGTGAACGGCGGGATGTACATGTCGTAACGAAATTCGTTTACCATCCGCGCCGGCGGCAGCCGAATGCTTTCAGCCGGGCGCGAAGCCTTTGCCTTGGGCGCGTTTTTTGAGCGGGCAAACCTGATAAAATGCGCGCACTCGGATTTTTGAACTTTTTCCCTCGGAGGGGTAATGGACAACATCGAACAGCGCGTCAAGAAGATCGTCGCGGAACAACTGGGCGTCGCCGAAGCTGAAATCAAGAACGAAGCTTCGTTCGTGAACGACCTCGGTGCGGACTCGCTCGACACGGTCGAGCTCGTGATGGCGCTGGAAGACGAGTTCGGCATGGAAATTCCGGATGAGGAAGCCGAAAAGATCACGACGGTCCAGCAAGCGATCGACTACGCACGCGCAAACGTCAAGGCATAACGCCTGGCTCGCCTCGCGCGGTGCGCTGGCCGCGTTTGACGCGTCTTCATGTCGGATGCCGATGCTGGTGCTGAATTCTAGCCACAGGGCTCACAGGGGTGGTTACCTGTGGCCGCTGTGGCTTTTGCTTTGGTCATTTATGGAAAAGGGGTTACCGTGAGCCGTCGCCGTGTTGTTGTTACAGGCTTGGGGCTGGTGTCGCCTGTCGGCAATCATGTTGCCGACGGGTGGGCCAATCTTGTCGCCGGAAAGTCCGGTATCGCGACTATCACGAAGTTCGATGCGACGAACTTCTCGACGCGCTTCGCCGGAGAGGTGAAGGGTTTCAACGTCGAAGACTACATGCCCGCCAAGGAAGCCCGCCATATGGATACGTTCATCCATTACGGCATGGCGGCCGGCATGCAAGCGATGCAGGACAGCGGGCTCGACGTCACCGATGCCAATGCCGAGCGCGTCGGCGTTATCGTCGGCTCGGGCATTGGCGGCTTGCCGATGATCGAAATCACGCAGACGGAACTGCTCAATCGCGGTCCGCGGCGCATTTCGCCGTTCTTCGTCCCCGCGTCGATCATCAACATGATTTCCGGCCACCTGTCCATGAAGTTCGGCTTGAAAGGTCCGAATCTCGCGATCGTGACGGCCTGTACAACGGGCCTGCACTGCATCGGTGAGGCATCGCGCTTGATCGAGTACGGCGATGCCGACGTGATGCTGGCGGGCGGTGCCGAGGCGACGGTGTCGCCGCTCGGCATCGGCGGCTTTGCCGCGGCGCGCGCGCTGTCGCAGCGCAATGACGATCCGGCCACGGCCAGCCGTCCCTGGGACAAGGATCGCGACGGTTTCGTGCTCGGCGAGGGCGCGGGCGTCATGGTGCTCGAAGAGTACGAACACGCCAAGGCGCGCGGCGCGAAGATCTACGCCGAAGTAGCAGGCTACGGGATGAGCGCCGATGCGTATCACATGACGGCGCCGCTCGAAGACGGCGACGGTGCGCGCCGCTGCATGGCCGCGGCGCTGCGCAACGCCGGCGTCAACGCCGACGAGGTCAACTACGTCAATGCGCATGGCACCTCGACACCGCTCGGCGATCTTGCTGAAACGATAGGGATCAAGCGTGCGCTCGGCGAGCATGCGAAGAAGGTCGTCGTGAACTCGACGAAGTCGATGACGGGGCACTTGCTCGGCGGCTCGGGCGGCCTCGAATCGGTGTTCACGGTATTGGCCATCCATAACCAAGTGTCGCCGCCGACGATCAACCTCTTCAACCAAGACCCCGAGTGCGATCTCGACTACTGTGCGAATCAGGCGCGGGAGATGAAGATCGACGTCGCGCTGAAGAACTCGTTCGGGTTCGGCGGCACGAACGGCACGCTCGTCTTCAAGCGCGCCTGACCGCGGGCGGTCCGTTGACGCAGGTGGCCGGCCTAGAGATCGAACCGGGCGTGCCGCGGCGTATGGCGCTGCGGCGCTCGCTAACGGTGCGCGTCGCATCGTTGGCGTTCTCGCTCGTGTGTGCGGTGGCGGTTCATGTCACCGCAGCGGCGCATCTGGGCGCGATCGATGCGCTCTGGCTCGCGGGTGCCGCACTGATGGGGCTCGGTGCGGCATTCATGCGTTACGAGCGCAGGCAGCCGGCCCTGCTCGAATTGACGTCCGAAGGCCTCGCGGCATTCGACGATGCGGGACATCCTTTGTTTCAAGGGCGGATCGTCGGTTTTGCCCAGTGGGCCGGGCGGTTGCTCGTCTTGGCTGTCGCCTGCGAGGGTGTCCGCCGGCCCGGCGCATTGATCGTCGCGGCGGACGCCATCGACGCCGCGGCCTTTCGGGAATTGGCGGTGCGCGGGCGACACTCGGCGTACTGAGCCGCGTTAGGTGAGACCCCGCGAAGCGGGAGGCGATGCGCGCAGGCCCCGCCTGTAACAGATCCAAATCTGTAACGGCCGTTACGGCGGTTACACATGGCGCGTGGGGCCGTGATGGGGACGCTACAATAGCGGTCCCCGACGCACCCCTTCAGTGGACCCCAACAGGTGAGCGAAAAAGAAATCGACCAGGTTCTGGTCGAGCGTGTGCAGCAGGGCGACAAGGCCGCGTTCGAACTCCTGGTCTCGAAATACCATCGCAAGATCATTCGGCTGATCTCGCGGCTCGTGCGCGACCCGGCCGAGGTCGAGGACGTCGCGCAGGACGCGTTCATCAAGGCGTACCGCGCGTTGCCGCAGTTTCGCGGCGAGTCGGCGTTCTACACCTGGCTGTACCGGATTGCCGTGAATACGGCGAAGAACTATCTCGCGACGCAAAGCCGGCGCGCGCCCACGTCGACCGAAGCAAACGCCGAGGAGGCGGAAACTTTCTCGGACGCCGATCAACTAAGGGATATCAACACGCCCGAGTCGATGTTGATGAGCAAGCAAATCGCCCAGACGGTCAATGCCGCGATGGCGCTTTTGCCGGAAGAGCTTCGGATGGCCATTACCCTTCGCGAGATCGAAGGTCTAAGCTACGAGGAAATCGCCGAGATGATGGGGTGCCCCATCGGGACGGTTCGGTCGCGTATTTTTCGCGCTCGAGAGGCGATTGCGGCAAAATTGCGTCCGCTGCTGGACACGCCTGAAGGCAAACGCTGGTAGCGCTATCGGGCGATGACGGAGCGTTGCTCGGCGGCGCATATTAGAAAGCATTGGGTCAAGTGGTGTCACTACGGGGTGTGTAAGATGGGGAGCGTCATGGGGTCGGTCTCGATGCAATCGCAAGGGAGCTCGCTAGGCGAGCGTTTGTCCGCGTTCGTCGACGGGGAAGGGCTCGACGCCCGCGAGTCGTTCGATGACGTGCTGTCCGAGTTCGGTCACGGCGACCGCACCACGTGGTCGGCCTACCATTTGATCGGCGACGCCTTGCGTTCCGACGACCTGGCCGTCCATCCGGCGACGAGCCACGCATTCCTAGCGGGCTTCGCCGCACGGCTCGAAGCCGAGCCGCACATCCTGGTTCCGGTTCACGCCCTCTCGCAACGCGCCGGCTTGGTGCTGCGCCGGCGCGTCGCTCCGGCGCTCGCGGTGGCGGCCGCGGCCGCCATGCTGAGTTGGATCGTCCTGCCGCAGTGGCACGGCGGCGCGGGGCAGGGCAGCGCGCAAATGGCTTCGACGAACAGCCGCGCCGACGACGTGCAATCGGTCGCCATGACGAGCGTGCCGGGTGCGCAAGAGGGCAACATCATTCGCGATGCGCGCCTGGATCAATATCTGGAAGCGCACCAGCAATTCGCGCAGCAGCCGATCATGTCGGGTTCGATGCCGCTCATCCGCGCCGCTGTTCAGACTTCGCAAGGCCAATAAGCCGATGCAGACATTGCGCTCGATGCGCGCCGCCGCCCCGCGGCAATGGGCGGCGTGGTTGCTGTGCGCGGCCGCGCTGTTGTCGGTGTCCCCGCGTGCGGCGTTTGCGCAGGCCGATGCCGCGGCTCGTCAGCAGGCGGCGGGTTGGCTCGATCGAATCCAAGAGGCGGCGCGGCGCGAGAACTACGAAGGCGTGTTCGTCTATCAGCGCGGCAACTTCGTGCAGTCCTCGCGGATCGAGCACTACGCCGTGCATGCAGACGGGGAATTCGAATCGCTCGAAAGCCTCGATGGCCAGCCGCGCAAGATTTTGCGGCACGATGACGACCTCTATACGTTCGTGCCGGAGCGGCACCTTTGCGTCGTCGAAAAGCGGTTCAACAAGGATTCGTTTCCCGCGCTGACGAGCGAAAGCGGCGCGCAGGTATTGTCCGTGTACGACCCGAAGCTGCTTGGCAGCGATCGCGTCGCCGGCCTCGACGCCCAAGTGATCGAACTCGATCCGAAAGACGCTTATCGCTTCGCCTACAAGCTGTGGGCCGATGCCAGAACGGGTCTGCTGCTGCGCGTGCAAACGCTCGACGCCTCGGGCCAGGTGCTCGAGCAGGTCGCATTCACCCAGGTCCGCGTCGGCGTGCCCCCCGAGAAGGCGAGCATCGCGGCCGGTATGCGCAACACGAGCGGTTGGACGCTCGTGCGCCCGCCGGTGTCGCCGGTGGACATGGAGGCGCAGGGCTGGCGCATCGCGCCCGATGTGCCGGGCTTCCATGAAATCCGCGAGTTGCGCCGGCCGATGGAGGCGCGCGATCCCAAAGCGCCTCCGATTCCCGTCGATCAGGCCGTGTTTTCCGACGGGCTCTCCACCATCTCGGTGTTCGTCGAGCCGGCCGAGGGTAATTCGCGCAAGGCAGGTGCCGGTAGCACGGGTGCCACCCATGTGCTCGTTACGCGTTATCGCGATTATTGGATAACGTTGCTCGGGGAAGTGCCCCAAGCAACGCTGCAGCGCTTCGCGTCTGCCATAGAATACAAAGCTACCCAGTAACGCTTCGGCTCCCCTTGTTATGACGAATCTTTCGGTGCGCAAATTCCTCGCGGCCGCCGCAGCCGTGGCTTGCCTGTCGTTTGCGCCGCATTCGGCGTCGGCCATGCCGGCGGCGAACCTGCCCGACTTCACCGATCTCGTCGACAAGGTCGGGCCGGCTGTCGTCAACATTCGCACGACGACGCGCGTGTCGGGCTCGACCAGCCAGCACGCGACCCCGCCGGGAATGGGCGATGGGGACATGTCGGAATTCTTCCGGCGCTTTTTCGGCATCCCGCTGCCGCAGGCACCCCACGGCAACGGGGGCGACCGCGGCGACCACGGTGGCAGTCCCGATCAATCGGACAACGGCGACGGCGAGGCGAACAACGGCGTTGGCTCCGGCTTTATCCTGTCGGCCGACGGCTACGTGATGACGAACGCCCACGTCGTGGACGACGCCGACAATATTTACGTCACGCTGACCGACAAGCGCGAGTTCAAGGCCAAGCTGATCGGTGTCGACGATCGGACGGACATCGCGGTCGTCAAGATCGACGCCACGAATCTGCCGACCGTCACGATCGGCGATTCGAACAAGGTTCGCGTCGGCGAGTGGGTCGTTGCGATCGGCTCGCCGTTCGGGCTCGACAATACGGTCACCGCCGGCATCGTCAGCGCCAAAGGGCGCGAGACCGGCGATTATCTGCCGTTCATTCAGACCGATGCGGCCGTCAACCCCGGCAATTCTGGCGGCCCGCTCATCAACATGCAGGGCGAGGTGATCGGCATCAATTCGCAGATCTACAGCCGCACAGGCGGCTTCATGGGGATCGCGTTCGCGATTCCGATCGACGATGCGATGCGCGTGGCCGATCAGCTCGAGACGACGGGCAAGGTCGTGCGCGGCCGCATCGCCGTTTCGATCGGCGAGGTGACGAAGGACGTGGCCGATTCGCTCGGCCTGCCGCATGCCGAAGGCGCGCTCGTGAGCAGCGTGGAGCCCGGCGGCCCGGCCGACAAAGCCGGCTTGCAGCCCGGCGACATCATCCTCAAGTTCAACGGCGTGCCCGTCGATGCCGATACGGATTTGCCGCGTATGGTCGGCGACACGAAACCCGGCACGCGTTCGACGGTGACGATCTGGCGCAAGGGCCAGTCGCGCGAGGTGCCGATCACGGTGGAGCAGACGCAGCCCGAGAGGACGGCGAAGGCCGACGACGAGCACGCATCGCCCGTGATGCCGCGTCCGTCGAACGCGCTGGGCGTGACGGTGTCGGACTTGTCGCCCGATCAGATCAAATCGCTCAAGCTGCGCAGCGGCGGCGTACAGGTCGAGGCCGTCGACGGCCCGGCCGCGCGAGTCGGGCTGCAAAAGGGCGACATCATCTTGCGCGTCGGCGATACCGACGTGTCGAGCGCGAAGCAGTTCGAGCAGGTCACTGCCCATCTCGATTCGCAAAAGATGGTGGCCGTGCTCGTGCGCCGCGGCGAGAACACGCAATTCGTGCCGATCAGGCCGCGTGCCCAAGGGAAATGACCGTTTTTCTCGCGGCGCATCTGACCCTCTACTCGCGAGCCTGGTGCCATTTGTGCGAGGAGATGCGCATCGCGCTCGAGCCGTTGGCCCACGCGTTCGGGGCCACGGTCGAGGTCGTCGATGTCGATGCCGATCCGGCGCTCGTCGCGCGCTACGATGAACTCGTGCCGGTGCTCGTCTACGAAGGCCGCGAGCTGTGCCACTATCGGCTCGATGCCGAGCGCGTGCGTGCCGCGCTGGCGGCGCACCGGGCGTGAACGCGAGCATCGCGCAGGCGCGCAGGCTCGAACAACCGCGCGCCGCATGGGGCGGCGTAAGGCGCGTCGGCGGTCGTCACCGCGAAATGCGCCGTGGGAGGGCCATTTCGGCTAAAATAGACCGTTTTTTCACGTACTTACAAGGCGTGCTCCGCAGTTGTTCGAGCGCGCCTTTTTCGCTTGATCGGCCCTGAATGGATCATATTCGTAATTTCTCGATCATTGCGCACATCGACCACGGCAAGTCGACCCTCGCCGATCGCATTATTCAACTGTGCGGTGGCCTGTCCGACCGCGAAATGGAATCGCAAGTGCTCGACTCGATGGATCTCGAGCGCGAGCGCGGCATCACGATCAAGGCTCAGACCGCCGCGCTCCACTATCGGGCGCGCGACGGCCAGGTCTATAACCTGAACCTCATCGATACGCCCGGTCACGTCGACTTCTCCTACGAGGTCAGCCGTTCGCTGTCGGCTTGCGAAGGGGCGCTGCTCGTCGTCGACGCGAGCCAAGGCGTCGAGGCGCAGACGGTGGCCAATTGCTACACGGCGATCGAGCTCGGCGTCGAAGTCGTGCCCGTGCTCAACAAGATCGATCTGCCCGCGGCCAACCCCGAGAGCGCGATCGAGGAAATCGAAGACGTCATCGGTATCGACGCCACCGACGCCGCGCGCTGCAGCGCGAAGACGGGGCTCGGCGTAGAAGACGTCCTCGAATCGTTGATCGCCAAAGTGCCGCCGCCGAAGGGCGACCCCGAGGCGCCATTGCAGGCGCTCATGATCGATTCGTGGTTCGACAACTATGTCGGCGTCGTCATGCTCGTGCGCATCGTCAACGGCACGCTGCGTCCGAAGGACAAGATCAAGCTGATGGCCACGGGCGCGCAGTACCCCGTCGAGCACATCGGCGTCTTCACGCCGAAGTCGAAGAATCTCGAGACGCTCTCGGCCGGGCAGGTGGGTTTCATCATCGCCGGCATCAAGGAGCTGACGGCCGCCAAGGTCGGCGATACGGTCACGCTCGCCACGCGGCCCGCGCAAGCGCCGCTGCCCGGTTTCAAGGAAGTCAAGCCGCAGGTGTTCGCCGGCCTTTATCCCGTCGAAGCCAATCAGTACGACGCGCTGCGCGAATCGCTCGAAAAGCTCAAGCTCAACGACGCGTCGCTGCAGTACGAGCCCGAAGTCTCGCAGGCGCTCGGCTTCGGCTTTCGCTGCGGCTTCCTGGGCCTCTTGCACATGGAGATCGTGCAGGAGCGGCTCGAGCGCGAATTCGATATGGATCTCATCACCACCGCCCCGACCGTGGTCTATGAAGTCGTGCAGCGCGACGGCACGACGGTCGTGGTCGAGAATCCGGCGAAGTTGCCCGATCCGTCGAGGACCGAAGAGATTCGCGAGCCGATCGTCACCGTGAACCTCTACATGCCGCAGGATTACGTCGGCTCGGTCATCACGCTGTGCACGCAAAAGCGCGGCAACCAGATCAACATGCAGTATCACGGCCGCCAAGTGCAGCTCACGTATGAGATCCCGATGGCCGAGATCGTCCTCGATTTCTTCGACCGGCTCAAATCGGTTTCGCGCGGCTACGCGTCGATGGATTACGAGTTCAAGGAATATCGCGCGTCCGACGTCGTCAAGGTCGACATGCTGATCAACGGCGACAAGGTCGATGCGCTGTCCGTGATCGTTCACCGGTCGCAGTCGCAGTATCGCGGCCGCGAAGTCGCGGCCAAGATGCGTGAGATCATTCCGCGCCAGATGTACGACGTCGCGATTCAAGCGGCCATCGGTGCGCACATCATCGCGCGCGAAAACATCAAGGCGCTGCGCAAGAACGTGCTCGCGAAGTGTTACGGCGGCGACATCACACGTAAAAAGAAGCTGTTGGAAAAGCAAAAAGAAGGCAAGAAGCGAATGAAGCAAGTCGGGTCCGTGGAGATCCCGCAAGAGGCTTTCCTCGCGATCTTGCGAGTCGAAGACAAATAACAGGACCTCTCTTACATGGACTTTGCGCTGATTCTTTTTGTGCTCGTGATCTTGACGGGCATCGCGTGGGTTGCCGACAAGCTCGTGTTTCTGCCTCAGCGGCGACGGGCGGCCGATGCCGCCGTCGCCGATTTCGACCAACAGCAGGCCCGCATCGGCGAGCGCTTCGCCGACGAGAACGCGCCGCAAACGCGTGCTCGCCTGCGCGACGAAAAGCTGCGCCAGCCGTGGTGGCTCGAGTACACGGCGAGCTTTTTCCCCGTCATCCTCGTCGTCTTCCTCGTGCGCTCGTTCGTGGTCGAGCCGTTCAAGATTCCCTCGGGATCGATGGTGCCGACGCTGCTCGTCGGCGATTTCATCCTCGTGAACAAGTTCGAATACGGCCTGCGCTTGCCGATCGTCAATACCAAGATCACGCAAGGCGGCCCGCTTCACCGCGGCGACGTCGTGGTTTTCCGCTATCCGAAGGACGAATCGGTCGATTACATCAAGCGCGTGGTCGGCTTGCCCGGCGACGTCGTCTCGTACGAGAACAAGCGCCTCACGATCAACGGCAAGCTGATTGCCGAGACGCCGCTGCCCGACTACTTCGATGAAGAGCGCATCGGCTACGCGAAGCAGTTCGAGGAAAATCTCGACGGGCGCGAGCACGGGATCTTGAACAATCCCGCCGTGCCGCCGTTCATCATCGGCGCGGAAGACTACCCCTATCGCGACAATTGCACGTACAACGCCGAGGGTGTCGTCTGCAAAGTGCCGCCCGGCCATTACTTCATGATGGGCGACAACCGCGACAACAGCGCGGATAGCCGCTACTGGGGCTTCGTGCCCGACGGCAACGTCGTGGGCCGCGCGTTTTTCGTTTGGATGAACTTCAGCAACCTGAAACGCATCGGCACGTTCCACTGAACGTGCTGCTCGCGATGTTCGCGGTGCTCGCATGACGGCCGCGACGCTCGCGAGCGTCGCGATCCTCGCTCGCATCGCCGTTTTTTTCGCGCCTCGCCCAGCCGGACCGTCGGGCGAGGCGCGCGCGTTATACTCTGCTCATGCCGCTATCTCCGCTGGAAAGCCGGTTGCGCTACGAATTTCGCAATGCGGAATTGTTGCGCCAGGCTTTAACTCACCGCAGTCACAGTGCCTCGCACAACGAACGGCTCGAATTTCTGGGCGATTCCGTTCTAAATTGCGCGGTGGCCGCGCTTTTGTTCCAGAGATTCAGCAAATTGGACGAAGGCGACTTGTCGCGCGTGCGCGCCAACCTCGTCAAACAACAATCGCTGTATGAAATTGCTCAGGCCCTCAATATTTCAGAGGGGCTGCGGCTCGGCGAAGGCGAACTGCGCAGCGGCGGGTTTCGGCGGCCGTCGATTCTCGCCGATGCCTTCGAAGCCATCCTTGGCGCGATTTTTATCGACGGCGGCTTCGATGCGGCGCAAACGGTCATCAAGCGCCTGTACGTGCCGATCCTCGATCACATCGACCCGCGTACGCTCGGCAAGGATTCCAAGACGTTGCTGCAGGAGTACTTGCAGGGCCACAAGATCGCACTGCCTACCTATACGGTTGTCGCGACGCACGGCGCCGCCCACAACCAGCAGTTCGAAGTTGAATGCACGGTGCCCAAGCTCGACGTGAAGGTGTCGGGCTCGGGGGCCAGCCGGCGCGCCGCTGAACAGGCGGCGGCCAAGAAGGCGCTCGAAGAAGTGATGACGCTGCAGCCGGCGCTCGAAGTCAAGCCGAAGCGCTCGCGTAGCGCGCGCGCCGCCAAGCATGGCGAGCAGGAAGTCGTGCCGGGTGTGAAGGGCGTGCAAGCGGCGCTCGATCTGCGCGCGCCCGAGCGCCGTGGCGACAAAGCCGCGCGCGGCGAAGGCGCCAAAACGGCCGGCGCGGCTGGAGCGGGCGAAGGCGGCGAGCGGGCGGCAAGCGTCGTGCCGCCGGCGATGATACGAGCGGCGCACGTCGAGCATAAGGTGCCCACGCCCACGCTCGCGCCGAAGCCGGATACGGCGGTCAAATCCGAGCCGAGTGCGGCGAAGACGGACGGGTCGTCGAGCGCGGAGCAATCCGTGCGAAGCGGCGAAGCCGAACTCGTCTCCGACATCGCCGGCGCCGCACGCGCCGGTGCGCCCGAGCCCGACCATTCATGATCCCGTGCGTGTTTCCGGCGCTTGCCGTGCGCCGCGCCGCCTCTTTTCGAATCGCCAGCCACGCATGATCGACACTCCCACTTCCCCCAGCTTTCGCTGCGGCATGATCGCCATCGTCGGCCGACCCAACGTCGGCAAATCGACGTTGATGAACGCGCTCGTCGGCCAAAAAGTCAGCATCACGTCGCGCAAGGCGCAGACGACGCGCCATCGCATCACGGGCATCCATACGTTCGACGATGCGCAGTTCATCTTCGTCGACACACCGGGCTTCCAAACTCAACACAGCGGGGCGCTGAACCGCTCGCTGAACCGCGCCGTCACCTCGACGCTGACAGCCGTCGACGCCGTGCTGTTCGTGATCGAGGCGGGTCGCTTCGGGCCCGACGATCAAAAGGTGCTCGATTTGATTCCGCCGTCGGCGCCGCTGCTGCTCGTTCCGAACAAGCTCGACCGCGTCAGCGACAAAAAAACGCTTTACCCATTCCTGCAAAAGATGGGCGCGCTGCGCGAGTTCAAGGAAATCGTGCCGTTGTCGGCGAAGCATCCCGACGACGTCAAGCATCTGCTCGAGACGATCAAGCCCTATCTGCCCGAAGGTCAGCCGATCTACGGCGAGGACGATCTGACCGACCGCAGCGAGCGTTTTCTCGCGGCCGAAATCTTGCGCGAGAAGGTGTTTCGATGGACCGGCGACGAACTGCCGTACACGAGCACCGTGCTCATCGAGAAGTTCGAGACGGAAGGGCGGTTGCGCCGCGTATTCGCGACGATCCTTGTCGACCGTGACGCCCACAAGGCCATGATCATCGGCCACAAGGGCGCCAAGCTCAAGCAGATCAGCACGGAAGCGCGGCTCGATATGGAGAAGCTCTTCGACGGTCCCGTTTATCTCGAAACCTTCATCAAGGTGAAGAGCGGCTGGGCCGATAACGAAGCCGGGCTGCGTGCCTATGGGTACGAATGACGAGATCCACGACGGGGCGGTGACGCTTCCCGCGCCTGCATCGTCGCAGCCCGACGCTGCGACGGGGGCCAAGGGGCGCCGCCGCACGCGACGGGCGGATCCCGGAGAGGGGGGGGCGCCCCTTGCCGACGACGGCGGTTTGCCTACTGCCGCGCGCCGCGTGCCGCGCGAGCCGTCGCATCGCATCGCGGAGCAGCCGGCGTTCGTTCTCCACAGCTATCCGTATAGCGAGACGAGCCTCGTCATCGACGTCTTTTCGCGCGATCACGGACGCCTCGCGCTCGTCGCCAAAGGCGCGAAGCGCCCGCACTCGGCGCTGCGCGGCGTGCTGCAGACGTTTCAGCCGCTCGCGATGTCGTGGTCGGGCAAATCGGAGATGCGCACGCTCACCGGCGCGGAGTGGGTCGGCGGCATGTTGCCGTTGCGCGGCGACGCATTGCTGTGCGGCTTCTACGTCAATGAACTGCTCGTGAAGTTTTGTGCGCGCGAGGACCCGCATCCGCCGCTGTTCCATCACTACGTCGTCACGCTGACGCGGCTCGCTCACGACGAGGCGCCCGTACAGGTGCTGCGCTCGTTCGAGCGCGTGTTGCTGCGCGAGACCGGCTATGCGATGGCGCTCGATCGTACCGTCGCACGCAAGGCAGTGATACCCGAGGGCCGCTACGTCTTCGATCCCGAGCGCGGCGTGCGCGAGGCGACGAGCGAGTTTCCATCGCACTGGCCCGTCATATCGGGCCAGACGTTGCTCGACATGGAGCACGACGATTACCATCGTGCGCAGACGGTCGCGCAAAGCAAGACGCTGATGCGCTTTCTGCTCAATACCTACCTTGGCGGCACGCCGCTCGCGACGCGCCAGATACTTCTCGACCTGCAGAACTTATGAGCTTCTTTCTGACGTCGCCGAGCGTCATCGAACTCGGCGTCAACATCGATCACGTCGCGACGCTGCGCAACGCGCGCGGCACGCACTATCCGGACCCGATCCGCGCCGCGCTTCAGGCGGAGGCGGCCGGGGCCGACGCCATTACGCTGCACTTGCGCGAGGACCGGCGCCATATCGTCGATGCCGACGTGCGCGCGCTGCGGCCGCAATTGGCGACGCGGATGAATCTCGAATGCGCGGTCACGCAGGAGATGCTCGACATCGCTTGCGACGTGCGCCCCCATGACGTTTGCCTCGTCCCGGAAAAGCGAGAGGAGCTGACGACCGAAGGCGGGCTCGACGTCGCCGGCCATTTCGAGGCCGTGCGCGCCGCGTGCCGGCAACTGGCCGATGCCGGTTCGCGCGTCTCGCTGTTCATCGACGCCGATGAAACACAAATCCGCGCCGCGCACGAAGCGGGCGCGCCCGTCATCGAGTTGCACACGGGGCGCTATGCCGATGCGCACGACGAGGGCGAGCAGGGGCGCGAGTACGAGCGTATCGTGCGCGGCGTCGAGCTTGGCGCGTCGCTCGGCCTGAAGGTCAATGCCGGGCACGGCTTGCATTACACGAACGTGCAGCAGATCGCGGCGATCGAGGGCATCGTCGAGCTCAACATCGGGCATGCGATCGTCGCGCACGCGATCTTCGCCGGCTGGGACAACGCGGTGCGCGAGATGAAGGCCATCATGGTGGCCGCGCGTCTCGCCGCGACGCGCTGATCGACGCGAACGGCGCGCATATGGCCATCTACGGTATCGGCACCGACATCATCCAAGTGAGCCGCGTCGCGGCGGTCATGACGCGCACGAACGGGCGTTTCGCCGAGAAGGTGCTCGGGCCCGACGAGCTACGCGTCTATCACGCCCGCAAAGCGCGTTCCGAGACACGCGGGCTCGCGTTTCTCGCGACGCGTTTTTCGGCCAAGGAGGCCTTCTCCAAGGCGATCGGGCTCGGCATGCACTGGCCGATGACCTGGCGCGCGCTGCAAACGCTGAACGAGGCGAGCGGCAAGCCCGTCGTCAAGGCGTCGGGCGAACTGGCCGAATGGCTCATCGCGCGCGGCATCACGGCGCAAGTGACCGTCAGCGACGAGCGCGATTACGCGGTGGCGTTCGTCATCGCCGAATCGGACACGGCGAGCGCCACGAGCTGAGCCGACGCGCCTCGCTCTTTAAGATCCGGCTGTTTTCATCCGACATTCACCTTCGCTTTCTCATCCATGCTGCTCGATTCGATGAACAATCCTCCCGGCCCGGTCATGCTCGACGTCAAAGGCCTCGTGCTGACCGACGACGACGTGCGACGCCTTTCGCACCCGATGACGGGCGGCGTCATTCTGTTCGCTCGCCATTACGAGAACCGCGGGCAGCTCATTGCGTTGACCGATGCCATTCGCGACGTACGCGACGATCTGCTGATCGCCGTCGATCACGAGGGCGGCCGCGTGCAGCGGTTCCGCACGGACGGCTTTACGGTATTGCCCGCGATGGCGCGGCTTGGCGAGCTGTGGGATCGCGACGTCCTTTACGCGACGAAGGTCGCGACGGCGACGGGCTACGTGCTCGCCGCCGAGCTGCGCGCCTGCGGCATCGACATGAGCTTCACGCCCGTGCTCGATCTCGATTACGGACGCTCGTCGGTGATCGGCGATCGCGCGTTCCATCGCGATCCGCGCGTCGTGACGTTGCTCGCCAAGAGCTTGAACCACGGGCTGGCGCTGGCCGGCATGAGCAACTGCGGCAAGCACTTTCCGGGGCATGGCTTCGCCGCTGCAGATTCGCACGTGGCGCTGCCTGTGGACGAGCGCTCGCTCGACGAAATCCTGAGCGAGGATGCCGCGCCTTACGACTGGCTCGGCATGGCGCTCGCCTCGGTGATTCCCGCTCACGTCATCTACTCGAAGGTCGATGAGAAACCGGCCGGGTTCTCGCGTATCTGGCTGCAAGACATTCTGCGCAATCGACTCGGCTTTACGGGGGCGATTTTCAGCGACGACTTGTCGATGGAGGCGGCGCGTGCCGGCGGCACGCTCACGCAAGCGGCACAAGCCGCGCTCGAGGCGGGATGCGACATGGTGCTCGTTTGCAATCAACCGGAGGCGGCCGAAGTCGTCTTGCGTGAGCTCGAGTACGTAACGTCGAAGGAGCGCGCGCGGCGCTTGAAGCAATTGCGTGGGCGCGGCAAGGCGCCGACCTGGCGCAAGCTTGTCGAACGGCCGGCGTATCGCGACGCGAAAGCGCTGCTCGCGAGCGCCTTCGCCTGACGCCGAACGGGAAGGCCATCCGGACGCGGCCGCATCGCCGCACACAGCGCCGAGCGCCGAGCGCGAGGCGATCGCCGCCGCGCTCGGCTATTCGGCGTCACGCCATCTTCATCCGCTGCAGTTTGTTGTAAAGCGTCTTCGGGCTGATGCCGAGCAGCGTAGCGGCCCGATGGCGCGTACCGCCGACGGCGTCGAGCGTCGCCCGAATCAGCAAGTCTTCCACGTCGGACAGCGGCGTGCCGACCGTCACCTGCACGCTGCCGCCGTTCAGCCGCCGTCCGCTCGAGCCGTTCGCTTCGTCGGCGCGCAGCGAGTCGACGATTTCTCCCGATGCGTTGTAGGCGCGCCGCACGCGCTCGTGCAGTTCGCGCACGTTGCCGGGCCAATCGTACGTGAGGCACTCGCGCACGAGATTGGGCCCGATGCGCTTGTTGACGGTGGCCAGGCCGCTCGCGTTGATTTCGCGATTCAGTTCGTCAACGAGCGCCTCGGCGAGCAGCACGGCGTCGTCGTCGCGCTCGCGCAGCGGCGGCAGGGCGATCGACGCCGCGTCGAGCCGCAGCCAGAGGTCCTCGCGCAAGACGCCCTGCGCGACGGCGTCGCGGGCGGGCTTGCGCGTGGCCGCGACGATGCGGCAATCGACGCTGACTTGGTTGCTGCCGCCGACGCGCATGTACGTTTGCGAATCGAGCGCGCGCAGCAGCGCCTCTTGCTGCGGCAACGGCAAGTCGGCGATTTCGTCGAGAAAGAGGGTGCCGCCCGCCGCTTGCTCGAATAGCCCCGGCTCGCGCCGCTCGAGCGACGGTATCGCGCTTTCTTGGCCGAACAGCATGCTGTCGAGCCCGCGTTCTGCACCGCCCTCGCGCGCGAACGCGCGGCAGTCGAACACGACGAACGGGCCCTTGCGGCGCCGGCTCATTTCGTGCAGCGTGCGCGCGGCGATTTCCTTGCCCGTGCCCGCTTCGCCGCAAATGAGCACGGCCGATTCGGTCGGCGCGAGGCGCTCGATCGCATCGTAGACGTGCTGGATCGCGTCGCTGCGCCCGATGATGGGGCCGAATCGGCCGAGCTGCCGCAACGTCGCGCGCAGCGCCTGCACTTCTTCCGTCAACTCGTAGGGACGCGGAATGCGCGCGAGCAGGCTGCGCAGCCGCGGAATGTTGACGGGCTTGAGCAAGTAATCCCAAATCCCATGGCGCAATCCCTCGATGGCGCTTTCCACCGTTGCGTTGCCCGTCATCACGATCACGGGCACGACGCCGTCCGGCTGGGCCGGAAGGTTGTGCAGCAGATCGAGCCCGCTGCCGTCGGGTAGATTCAGGTCGATCAGCACGACGTCGGGGATGAAACGCGTCAGCGCGGCGCGCGCCTCGGCGAGCGTCGCAGCCGTGTCGACGGAAAAGCCGTCGGCGGCGACGATTGCGTTGAGGCCGGACAGGCTATTGGGATCGTCTTCGACAATCAGAGCGTGTGGCATGGCTGGCGTAATCAAATTAGAAGTCGAGAGCCCGCGGGCGCCGGGGACGAACGACGCCATGCACGAACATCGTGTTGCGACGGCGGACGGGCAACCGATGAGGAAAGCATTTGGCGTGCCAGATCGTTCTCCTTTATAGAACAAAGACTTGCAATTGCCACCCGGCAAGAGCGGCAGTTTCGGCCACGTTAGCGTGAAAAAACGACCGGTAAAGATTGCTTAACCATACACCACTCATACGAAAAAAAAAGCGCCCCGTGGGGCGCTATCAGTCGGCATAACATTCCGCATATGGCGCCGGCGGCGCCTTATGCCCGGAATGTGCCTGGAATGTATCAGGCGCGGCTGCGGTATTCGTGCGTACGCGTATCGATTTCGATCTTGTCGCCGATGTTGCAGAAGAGCGGCACTTGCAGCTCGAAGCCCGTGGTGAGCTTGGCCGTCTTGAGCACCTTGCCCGACGACGTATCGCCCTTCACCGCAGGCTCCGTGTACGTGATTTCGCGCACGAGCGTCGTCGGCAATTCGACCGAGATCGCTTTCTCGTTGTAGAACACGACCTCGCAAGGCATGCCGTCTTCGAGGTAATGGAGTGCATCGCCCATCATCTCGGCTTCGACTTCGTACTGGTTGTAGTCGGCATCCATGAAGACGTACATCGGATCGGCGAAGTACGAGTACGTGACTTCGCGGCGCTCGAGCACGACGACGTCGAACTTGTCGTCCGCCTTGTAGACCGACTCCATGCCGGCGCCCGTCAAGAGATTCTTCAGCTTCATCTTGACGACGGCGGAGTTACGGCCCGATTTGTTGTATTCGGCCCTTTGCACGACCATCGCGTCGTTGCCGATCATCACGACGTTACCGGTGCGCAGTTCCTGTGCAATCTTCATAAAAACGATCCTGTGCGAATAAAGTGACTGATTTGTGTTGCTCAACGGCATCGACAGCGATCGCGTCAATCGTCGCCTCATGGGGCGCGCCGCCTTCCTGCGATTTCGCTGTTCCGCAGTATGCTTAAATGCCGCGCGGCGCCGTTGGATAACCGTTTATTTTAACTGAGATTTTGCGAATTGAGCTAGGTTCGCGGCGAGATCGCCGATGGTGAAGAGTTCGTCCGCCCAGGTCACAGCCCTGGCTTCGAGCGCATGGCGGTGAGACCAAAAATCGGCCCAATCGGGCGTGCCCGCTCCGTTCCAGGCGTGCCAAAAGCGCGCGAGCGCGGCGCGCGCGGCCGGGGGCAGCGCGCGCGCATAGTGTGCGAGCGCGGCATCGAGCTTGGGCAGGTGCGCGGCGTCGGCCTGTGGGTAGATATGCCAAACGAATGGCCGGCGAGCCCATTGGGCACGGACGAAGGAATCCTCCCCGCGCACGAAGTTCAGATGGCTCGCCCAGAGCAGCGCATCGAATTCGGGCTGCGGGCGAAACGCGAGCGAGTGGGCGCGCAGGTTGCCGCGTTCGGCATGCGCGCCGGCGCCGAATGCGCTGTGACCGAAAAAGCGCGCGAGCGCGCCCGAGACGCGGCCCTCGGGCGCGAGTACCACGATCGGCTCCGCGGCATCGCGCCACTGCTCGAGTAAGCCGTCGACAGCCGGGTTTTCGTACGAGAACAGCGAGACGACGGTCGCGGCGGGCTCGGGTGCGGCGGCGCCGGTCGTCTGTCGCCACCAGGCCTCGCGTGCCGAAGCGGACATCTCGAAGGCGCGGCGCGCGTCGTCGAGCATGCGCTCCTTGATGACGCCGCCCGTGCCGGGGCCGAGCCCCGGGAAAAAGAAGGCCTTCGTCAGTGGGTAGCGCGCATGCGGCGACGGTTTCAGGTGGCATTCGGCCACCCAATCTTCGGCGCTCAGATATTCGAGGTTCAGCCAGACGGGGGGGCGGTGGCGTCGGGCCATTGCGGCCACGTAGGGCGGCGGCAGCTCGCAGGCGAATGCTTCGATGACGATGTCGGCCACCGCGAGCACTTCCCCGGCGTGCGTGCGCTCGTGCCAATGCTCGACGACGATGCCCTCGACGCGCTGGCGGGCGAGCGTGACGTCGAGCGTCGGGCACAGGCGCCCGAACGTATGCAGATCGTCCACGAGCAAACGCATCTGCCAGCCGTATTCGGACGAGAGTTGACGAGCCAGGCGCCAGCAGACGCCGATATCGCCGAAGTTGTCGATGACGGTGCAAAAGAGGTCGCAGGCAATCGCGTCAGCGGATGCGGGTGCCGCGCGCGGCTCGGACGTTCCGTGTTCGGCCGGCATGCCGTGTATCGCGGGCAGGCGGGGCGGTTCCGACGCATCGGCGGCTGCCGGGCCGCTCGCATCGCGCGAGGCGTTCCGAGCGGCGTCAGCGCCTTCGATGGATAGAGTGGCAGGACGAGACGAGCGTGTGGCGGACATGGCGGGACGCGGACGTGGTTCGGGCCCGAATCGGGCCCGATTCAGACGTGAAGCGGCCTGAAGCGGGCGAGGGGCACGGTGCGCCGGGCGGCGGCGTGGCGCGAGCGGGCGGCGCGGGCGCGGTGCCGACGGCGCGAACGCGTGCGCAAATGGTCTAAACTGGCGATTCTAAAGCACGCCGCCCCTTGCCGCGCGGCGTTTCGCACCTGACGCGCATGACCGATTCCGACGCTCCGAACCCGCCTTTCGAACCGAAGAAGTTTCTGGCCCAATTGCCGCATTTACCCGGCGTGTATCGCTATTACGATGCGCACGAGAACGTGCTCTACGTCGGCAAGGCGCGCGACCTGAAGAAGCGCGTGTCGAGCTACTTCACGAAGACGCAACTCTCGCCACGCATCGCGATGATGATCACGCGAATCGCCCGGATCGAAACGACGGTGACGCGGTCGGAGGCCGAGGCGCTGCTGCTCGAGAACAATCTCATCAAAGCGCTCGCGCCGCGCTACAACATTCTTTTTCGCGACGACAAGTCGTATCCGTATCTGAAGCTGACGGGCCATGCCTTTCCGCGCATGGCGTACTACCGCGGCTCGGTCGACAAGAAGAACCAGTACTTCGGCCCATTCCCGAGTGCTTGGGCCGTACGCGAGAGCATTCAGATCCTGCAGCGCGTGTTTCAACTGCGCACTTGCGAGGATTCGGTCTTCAACAATCGGACGCGGCCCTGTCTGCTGCATCAGATCGGCCGTTGCACGGCGCCGTGCGTCGGCGCCATCGGCGAAGAAGATTACGCGCGCGACGTCGCCAACGCATCGCGCTTCTTGCTCGGCCGGCAAAGCGAGGTCATGAGCGAGCTCGAAGCCAAGATGCATGCGTTCGCGGCTGAGCTCAAGTTCGAGCAAGCCGCGGCCGTGCGCAATCAGATGAGCTCGCTGTCCACCGTGTTGCATCAGCAGGCGATCGAAGTCGGCGGCGACAGCGACGTCGATATCCTCGCCGTCGTCGCGCTGGGCGGCCGTGTTTGCGTGAATCTCGCGATGGTGCGCGGCGGCCGGCATCTCGGCGACAAGGCCTATTTCCCGGCGCACGTCGAAAGCGGGTTCGGCGGCGACGAGTCAGAGCAAGCCGAAGGCGCGGGGTTGCAAACCGATGCGGAGTCGGAGCGCGGCGCGGACGTAGCGCAAGCCATCGCGGGCGAAGCGCGAGCGCCTGCCGGATCGGACCGAGTCGACAGTGCCGAGTCCCCGGCCGAAGCCGTCGAGGCAATCGACGAGCCGGCGGCCCGTTTCGAAGCCGGCATCGAAACCGAAGTGCTCGAGGCGTTCATCGCGCAGCACTACCTCGGCCACCGCATTCCGCCCGTGCTCGTCGTCAGCCACGCGAGCGCCAGCCGCGGTCTCGCCGATTTGTTGACCGAGCAGGCGGGGCATAAGGTCGTGTTCGTGCGCCAGCCGCAGGGGCAGCGGCGCGTTTGGCTCGCGATGGCAGAGCAAAACGCGCGTCTGGCGCTCGCGCGGCTGTTGTCCGAGCGCGGATCTCAGCAAGCGCGCACGCGGGCGCTGGCCGAGGTGCTGAGCATGGAGTGCGACGACCTCGCGCATCTGCGCATCGAGTGCTTCGACATCAGCCATACGATGGGCGAGGCGACGCAGGCATCGTGCGTCGTCTATCGCGATCACAAGATGCAGTCGGCCGAATACCGCCGCTACAACATCACGGGTATCACACCAGGCGACGACTATGCCGCCATGCGGCAGGTGCTCACGCGTCGGTATGAGCGGCTCGTCGAACTGGCCGCCGAAAATGCGGACGAGGCCGACGATCGCACTGCCGCGCCGGGGGCGGATTCTGCGACTGATTCGGCGGAGCCCGCGGCCGGCGGCGTCTTGCCGAACATCGTGCTCATCGACGGCGGCAAAGGTCAGGTCGAAGTCGCCCGGCAAGTGTTTACCGAACTCGGGCTCGATCGGTCGATGCTCGTCGGAGTGGCCAAGGGCGAGGGCCGCAAAGTCGGGCTCGAGACGCTCGTGTTCGCCGACGGCCGCGGCCCGCTCGAGCTCGGCAAGGAAAGCGCCGCGCTGATGCTCGTCGCGCAGATTCGCGACGAGGCACACCGTTTCGCGATCACCGGCATGCGCGCGAAGCGCGCGAAAGCGCGCCAGACGTCGCGGCTCGAAGAGCTCGACGGCATCGGCGCGAAACGGCGCCAGCGGCTGCTCGCGCGCTTCGGCGGGCTGCGCGGCGTCGTGGCGGCGAGCGTCGAAGACCTGGCGAGCGTCGAAGGCATTTCGCACGCCTTGGCCGAGCAGATCTACCGGCAGTTGCACTAGGGCCTGCCCGCGCTGACAAGGGGCAGGCGGCGGCAACCGGCACATGAACACGCCCTATTCCGGGGCCCTAGGCGGGCGCTCGGCTTGTGGCGGGTCCGTCGACGCGGCACAATGGCGTCTCCCTGGCCCGCCCCTTACTCCAACGCCTGCCATTCGCCCATGCCATTCAACTTTCCGATTTTTCTGACATGGCTGCGGATCGTGCTGATTCCGCTCGTCGTCGGCGTCTTCTACATGCCCGATTCGATGATGAGCGCCGTCGATCGCAACGTCGCTGCGGCGACGATCTTCGTGTTGGCTGCGCTGACCGATTGGTTCGACGGCTATCTCGCGCGCAAATGGAATCAGACGTCGGCGTTCGGCGCGTTTCTCGATCCCGTTGCCGATAAGCTCATGGTCACGGCCGCGCTGCTCGTGCTCGTGCAGCTCGGGCGCATCGAGTCGGCGATCGCGCTCGTGATCGTCGGCCGCGAGATCGCCATTTCGGCGCTGCGCGAATGGATGGCGCAGATCGGCGCGTCCAAGAGCGTCGCCGTCAACCGGCTCGGCAAGTTCAAGACGGCTTGCCAGATGGTCGCCATCCCGATGCTGCTCTACTACGGCAGCGTGCCGATCGGCGGCACGCTCGCGATCGATGCGCGCGTGTGGGGGCTCTGGCTCATCTACCTCGCCGCCGTGCTGACGATCTGGTCGATGCTCTATTACATGAAACTCGCGTGGCCGCAGATCCGCGAACGCGGCGGCGCGCTTTGATGCCATGGCGCCGCTCGCAGCCCCGGTTGCGTTTCAATGCTGTTGAACCCTTCGTTTTGCGCTGTTCGGCGCCGCGGCTCGTTTGCCCGCGCTGAACGGTTTCGTAGAGAGAGTCATGTCCAGCGTTTCTCCCGCTTCGCCCGCCGAGTCCAAAGTCCGCACCGTTTTTCGCGTCGTCAGCGGCAACTTCCTCGAGATGTACGATTTCATGGTCTATGGCTACTACGCTCATGCGATCGCCAAGACCTATTTTCCGAGCGGCAACGACTTCATCTCACTGATGCTGTCGCTGTCCGTGTTCGGTGCCGGTTTTATGATGCGCCCGCTCGGCGCGCTCGTGCTCGGCGCCTACATCGACCACCACGGCCGTCGCAAGGGCTTGATTCTCACGCTGATATTGATGGCATTCGGCACGCTGGCCGTGGCCGCGGTGCCGAGCTATGCCACCATCGGTATGCTCGCGCCCGTGTTGGTGTTGCTCGGGCGGTTACTGCAGGGCTTTTCGGCCGGCGTGGAACTCGGCGGCGTGTCGGTCTATCTGTCCGAGATCGCGACGAAGGGGCACAAGGGTTTTTATTGCTCGTGGCAGTCGGGTAGCCAGCAGGTCGCGGTGGTTTTCGCGGCGCTGCTCGGCGTGATCCTGCACGATGTGCTGCCGGCCGAGCAAATGGGCGCATGGGGCTGGCGCGTGCCGTTCCTGATCGGTTGCCTGATCGTGCCGTTCTTGTTCCTGATTCGGCGCTCGCTCAAGGAAACCGAGGAATTCCTGGCGATGCATCACAGGCCGTCGGTCGGCGAAGTGTTCGCCTCGCTCGTGGAGAATTGGGGCGTCGTGCTCGGCGGCATGGGCATGGTGCTGATGACGACGGTTTCGTTCTATTTGATCACGGCCTATACGCCGACGTTCGGCAGGGATGTGCTCAAGCTCTCGGCGGTCGACACGCTCGTCGTGACGGTCTGCATCGGCCTGTCGAATCTCGTCTGGCTGCCGCTCATGGGTGCGGTTTCGGATCGCGTCGGCCGCCGGCCCGTCTTGCTCGTCTTCACCGTGCTGACGATCTTGACGGCCTATCCGGCCGTGCAGTGGCTCGTGGCCGAGCCTTCGTTCCTACGCCTGCTCGCGGTCGAACTCTGGCTCTCGTTCCTCTACGGCAGCTATAACGGGGCGATGGTCGTCGCGCTGACCGAGGTCATGCCGCGCGAAGTGCGCACGGCCGGCTTCTCGCTCGCATACAGTCTCGCGACGACGATCGGCGGGTTCACGCCGGCCATTTCGATGATGCTCATTCATCAAACCGGCAACAAGGCGGCACCGGGCCTGTGGATGGGCGCGGCGGCCGTTTGCGGACTGATTGCCACGCTCTTCCTGTATCGCTCGCCGGAGGCGCGCAACCAGTACAAGGCGGTTTGACGTCGGTTTTCGGGCGGCCTAGGCGCCTTACTCGAGCAGCTCGCGCGCGAGCATGCGCGCGACTTCTTCGACCACCGGGCCCCATTGCCCCGGCGAAGGCTGCCGCACGAGTCGTGCGCTCGGGTACCAAGGGCTGCGATCGGTATTCGTGAACCAGCGCCAGTCGGCCGCGAACGGCAGCATGAGCCAAAGCGGCTTGCCGAACGCGCCGGCCAGGTGGGCGACCGACGTGTCGATCGAAACGACCGCGTCGAGCCTGTCGACGATGGCGGCCGTATCGGCGAAATTGCCGATACGTTCGTCGAAGCGATGAATCGACGTCGTGCGCGCATGCGTGTCGAGCGCGCGCTTGTCGTCGTCGCTCAAATTGGGCTGCAGCACGAGCCAATCGATACCGGCCAACGCGAACAGCGGCGCGAGCTGCGCGATGGGCATTGCGCGGTTCTCGTGCGCCTGGATGCGGCCCGACCAGGCGAGGCCCACCTTGATCTTCGCATGGCCGCCGAGCGAGCCGCGCCAGCGCCGGCGGTAGGCAGCCGGGACGTCGAGGTAGCGGCGCACGTAGGGCAGCGTGTCGAGCGTCGTGCCGAGTGCGAGCGGCAAGCTCAGCAGGGGGCAGCGCAAATCGGCTTTCGGCGGCGCTTCGCCGGCAACGGCGAGTGCAACGCGCCACGCTTTCGCCAATGGCGCGACGAGCGGCTCGAGTTCGCGTTGCACGGTTAGCACGATGCGGCCGGCGCGCTCGTCCGCTTGGGGCACGAAGCGCAGGAATTGCAGCGTGTCGCCGAAGCCTTGCTCGGCTTCGATCAACAGCGTGCGCTCGCCGATCGGTTCGCCGCGCCAGCGCCGCAAGGCAGACATACCGGCGTTGCCGGGCGAATCGGTCGTCGCGGCGATCGCGAGCCGCGATTCGTAAGCGGGCAGGCCGCGCGCGAGATCGCCGAGCGTGAGCAACGTCAGCGCCCGATTGAGCTGCGCCGACGCCAGATCGGGACGCAACCGCAGCGCTTGGTCGAATGCGCGCAACGCCGCATCGTGCGCGCCGAGTGCGTGGTGCGCGTTACCGAGACCGAGCCAGGCGAGCGCGAGTTGCGGATCGAGGCCGACCGCGCGCTCGAAGCGCGCGATCGCCTCCGCATGCCGCCCCAGCGCCGCGAGTGCGTTGCCCGAGCCCAACAGCGCCGGGGGGAAGCCGTTTTGCAACGCAAGCGCAGCTTCGAATGCGGTGCTTGCCTCTTCGTGGCGTCCTACCGCGTCGAGCGTGTTGCCGAGGTTGAAGTAAGCGGCGACGTAGCGCGGCTGCGCGGCCAGCGCTGCGCGAAATTGATCGATCGCTTCGTCGGTGCGGCCCAGCGCCGCGAGCGCCATGCCGAGATTGTTGTGCGCACCCGCGTGGCCGGGGCGCAGCGCGAGGGCGCGCGAGAATGCAGCGATCGCTTCTTCGCTGCGGCCGAGCGCGTGCAGCGCATTGCCGAGATTGTTGTGGGCCGAGGCGTCGTCCGGCTGCAGGCGCAGCGATTTCTCGAAAGCGTAGACCGCGTCTTCATGGCGACCCGCCTGTGCGTAAGCGTTGCCGAGGTTGTACTGCGCAAGCGGAAATTCGGGCGCGAGCGTGAGCGCATTGCGAAAGCGTTCGATGGCACCGTCGAGGCGGCCCAGCGCCTTCAAGGCGTTGCCGAGGTTCAATTGCAGCGCTGCATCGTTGGGCCGCAATGCAACGGCCCGCCCGACGAGCTCGGCCGCTTCTTCGTGGCGGCCTTGCTGGTGACGAAGCACCCCCAGAAGATGGAGGGCATCGGTATGGACGGGGTCGGCGTCGAGCGCCGCGCGGTAATCGCGCTCGGCATCGGCGAGTCGTCCGTCACGATGCGCCGCATAGGCGCGCGCGAAAAAGGGTTCCATGACGGCAGGCAATGGCGCAAACGCCGCATTGTCCCACACTCGGCGGGCCGGGCCTACGACGGCTCGGCCCGCGCCATTACGGTAGCCGCCTGGGCCGAATGCCTGCGACATTTACCGGGCCCCGATGCGAGCCCCGATGAGAAACGCGCCGGCGTACACTTGGCAGGATCTCGTGGTTCCCCGGAGGACGAGCATGGCCGCCGTCGACGTCAACGCGCTGCCGGTGCTGATCGTGGGGGCCGGGCCGACCGGGCTGGCCGCCGCGATGAGTTTGGCGCGCACGCATACGAGCGTGCGCCTGATCGATCGTGCGCCGCAGCCGGCGGTGCATACGCGCGCGATCGGCATTCAAGCGCGCACGCTCGAACTATTCGAGCAGCACCGGGTCGTCGAGCCCTTTTTGGCGTCGGGGCACCGCTTGCGCGCCGCGAATCTCTACTCGAACGGCAATCGGCTCGCGCGCCTCGATTTCGACCCTCTGCAAACGCGCTACCCCTACCTGCTCTGCCTGGACCAATCCGTCACGGAGCGGCTGTTGACCGAGCATCTCGCGAGCCTCGGGGTTCAGATCGAGCGCGGCGTGACACTCGTCGGGCTCAAGCAAGACGCCGCGCTGGTCGAGGCGCAGCTGTTGCACGCCGACGGCCGCCAAGAGACGTGTCGCGCAGCCTACCTCATCGGCGCTGACGGCGCGCACAGCACCGTGCGTCATTTGCTTGGTTTGAGTTTTGCCGGCAAGACGTTCCTGCAGACGTTCATGCTCGCGGACCTGCAAGTCGATTCCGATTTGTCCGACGACGAGTTTCATTTGTTTGCATCGAGCGATGGGCTGGCCGCCGTCATTCCAATGGGAGGCGGGCGCCACAGGCTCATTGCCGACCATCCGTCGACATTAGCCGATCCCGCGGCGACATTGTCTTCCAGCCAGTATGCGGATGCGCCTGCCGATGCTTCGCACGAGCACGAGCGTCAGGATGAGCACGAGCATGAAGACGACGAGCAAGCGCAGACGCCCGCGCATCCAGCCGCCGCCGGCGACGATCCGCCCGCCCCGTCGCTCGAGCTATGCCGCGCCATCGTGGCGCAGCGCGCGCATCATCCGTTGATGCTGTCGGGGCTTGCTTGGTCTGCCTATTTCCGCCTCAATAGCCGGATGGTCGAGCGGCTGTGGACACAGCGCGTCTTCCTGGCCGGCGACGCCGCGCACGTCCATAGTCCGGCCGGCGCGCAAGGGATGAACACGGGCATCCAAGAGGCGCTCAATCTGAGCTGGAAGCTTGCGCGGACCCTAGCCGGCCGCGAGAGCGGGCCGTTGCTCGACACTTACCAGCTCGAACGTCACCCGATCGAGCGCGACGTTTTGCGTCAAACCGCTTTCGTCACGCAGTTGGCCGGAGCCGAGCGCGGACCATTGAAATTGCTGCGCGAGCGGGTGATGCCGGTGTTGGCGGCGTTCGGGCCGTTGCGCGACGCGGCGCGGCTGATGGTCAGCGAACTGGCGATTCAATATCGGCGCAGCCCGCTCACGCTCGAGCGCGTGCTCGATGGCGGCCCGCGCGCCGGCGAACGCGCACCGGATGCGCTCGTGCGTGTCGTCGACGGTCCGCTCGGGCAGGCGCCCGGCACCGGGCGTCTCTACGATTTGCACGATCCCGGCTTTTTCTCGCTGTTCATCCTAGAGGCACTGCCGGGTGGTGTCGACGCCGCGGTCGATGCGAAGGGGGCGAAGGGGGGGGCGGCGACGCCCGCCGTCAAGCCCGACCCCGAACTCGACCGGCTGATTTCGGCGATCGAGGCGGCGCTGCCCGATGCGGTGCGAATTTGGCGCGTGACCGATGCGAGCGAGGACGCAACCTGGTCGCTGACGCATGCTTACGGCCGGACGCGACCGGCCTTCTACCTGATTCGGCCCGATGGCTACATTGGTGCGCGGGGGCGGCCCACTTCGGATACGAGCGCGCTCGCGCGGCACTGCGAAACGTGGTTCTCCGGCGTGCGCCGCGCGAGTTGAGTCGAAGGTGACTGGCTCAGCGCGTCCGTCCCGTCACTTCGGAATCGGGACGCGGCGCCGAACGCCGCCGCGGGATCACGCGATCGCTTGCGGCGTCAGCCTCTCGCGTGCGCGTGTCAGTGCCTCGAGCACGATCGGCGACATCGTTCCGCTTGCGGCCGGATCGTCGAGCGACGCGAGGATCGCTCGACGCATCCGGGGTTCCCAGAAGTGGTGAATGTGATCGGCGATATCGACCAGTGCTTTCTCGCGATCGGGCATCGACGCGAAAAACTCACCGATCTGATTCGCCATTTCAATCAAATGCTCGACCTTCATCGCAGCTTGCCTTCATTCGTCCGTTGTCGTGTTCGTTTCCGTGTTCGCACCCGCGTCCTCGTTCCGAGCGCCATGCTCACTTGCCGCTCGTCGCGCTGGCCAGCGAGCGCTCGCGCAGCAGTTCGAGCTGTGTTTCGTTGAAGCGTTCGTAGTGCTGCTGCCATTCGGACGGCTGCTGCACCGGCTGCACCTGCACGGCCGTGACCTTGTACTCGGGGCAGTTCGTGGCCCAATCGGAACTGTCGGTCGTAATGACGTTCGCGCCCGATTCAGGGAAGTGGAATGTCGTATAGACAACGCCGGGCTGCATCCGCTCGCTGACGAGCGCACGCAACACCGTATGCCCCGCGCGCGATTCGATCCCGACCCAATCGCCTGTCTTGATGCCACGGTCCTCGGCGTCCTGCGGATGAACCTCGAGTCGATCCTCCTCGTGCCAGCGGGAATTCTCCGTGCGGCGCGTTTGCGCGCCGACGTTGTACTGGGAGAGGATGCGTCCCGTCGTCAGCAAAAGCGGGTAGCGGCGCGTCACCTTCTCGCGCGAGGCGATGAATTGCGTGATGACGAAGTGGCCCTTGCCGCGCACGAATTCGTCGATGTGCATCGTCGGCGTGCCTTCGGGCGCCTGCTCGTTGCAAGGCCATTGCACGCTGCCGAGCCGGTCGATCAGCGCGTGCGAGACGCCGCGGAACGTCGGCGTGAGCCGCGCGATTTCGTCCATGATTTCCGACGGATTCGCGTAATCCATTTCATAGCCGAGCGCGCGGGAGAGCAGCAGCGTCACTTCCCAATCGGCGTAGCCGGCGAGCGGCGGCATGACGCGGCGCACGCGCGAGACGCGGCGCTCGGCGTTCGTGAACGTGCCGTCCTTCTCGAGGAACGAGGAGCCCGGCAGGAACACGTGCGCGTATTTCGCCGTCTCGTTCAGGAAAATATCCTGCACGACGATGCATTTCATCGACGAGAGCGCGGCTGCGACGTGTTGCGTGTCGGGATCGGATTGGACGATGTCCTCGCCCTGGCAATAGAGCCCCTTGAAGCTGCCGTCGAGCGCGGCGTCGAACATGTTCGGGATACGTAGGCCTGGCTCGGGTTGCAGTTGCACGCCCCAAGCCGCCTCGAACTGATGACGCACCTCGTCGCCGCCGATATGGCGGTAGCCGGGCAGCTCGTGCGGGAACGAACCCATGTCGCACGAGCCTTGGACGTTGTTCTGGCCGCGCAGCGGATTGACGCCGACGCCTTCGCGACCGATGTTGCCCGTCGCCATCGCGAGATTCGCGATGCCCATGACCGTCGTCGAGCCTTGTGCATGCTCGGTCACGCCGAGGCCGTAGTAGATCGCGGCGTTGCCGCCCGTCGCGTACAGACGCGCGGCTTCGCGCACGAGCGCGGCGGGAACGCCCGTTATGTCGGCCATCGCTTCGGGGGCGTTTTCGGGCTGCGCGACGAATGCGCGCCATTGCTCGAATGCGGGCGCCTCGCAGCGCTTCGCGATGAACGCTTCGTTCAAGAGGCCTTCGGTCACGATCGTATGCGCGAGCGCGTTGATGAGCGCGACGTTCGTGCCGGGACGCAACGGCAGATGGTAGATCGCCTTGACGTGCGGACCGTCGACGAGATCGATGCGGCGCGGATCGACGACGATGAGCTTGGCGCCTTCACGCAGACGGCGTTTCAGCCGCGAGCCGAAGACCGGGTGGCCGTCGGTCGGGTTCGCGCCCATGACCATGATGACATCGGCCTTGTCGACGGACGCGAATGTCTGCGTGCCGGCCGATTCGCCGATCGTTGTTTTCAGGCCGTATCCGGTCGGCGAATGGCAGACGCGCGCGCAGGTGTCGACGTTATTGTTGCCGAAGGCGGCGCGTACGAGCTTCTGCACGAGATACGTTTCTTCGTTCGTACAGCGCGAGGACGTAATACCGCCGATCGATTCGCGGCCGTGCTTCGCCTGAATGCGGCGAAATTCCGAGGCCGCGTACGAGATCGCTTCGTCCCACGTCACTTCGCGCCACGGGTCGGTGATCTTGGCGCGGATCATCGGCTTCGTGATGCGATCTTTGTGCGTTGCGTAGCCCCACGCGAAGCGCCCTTTGACGCAGGCGTGGCCTTCGTTGGCCTGCCCGTTCTTGTACGGCGTCATGCGCACGACCTCCGTGCCCTTCATCTCGGCCTTGAACGAGCAGCCGACGCCGCAATAGGCGCACGTGGTGATGACCGAATGCTCGGGCTGGCCCAAGAACGTGACGGTTTTTTCAACGAGCGTGGCCGTCGGGCACGCGGCGACGCAGGCGCCGCACGAGACGCACTCCGATTCCATGAACGGCTCGCTCTGGCTTGCCGCGACACGCGATTCGAACCCGCGCGCGGCGATCGTCAGCGCGAACGTGCCTTGCGTCTCTTCGCACGCGCGCACGCAGCGATTGCAGACGATGCACTTGGACGGATCGTAGGTGAAGTAGGGATTCGATTCGTCCTTGACGTCCTTCAGATGATTCGCGCCGTCAAAGCCGTAACGCACTTCACGCAGGCCGACCACGCCCGCCATGTCTTGCAACTCGCAGTCGCCGTTGGCGGAGCAGGTCAGGCAATCGAGCGGGTGATCGGAGATGTAGAGCTCCATCACGTTGCGCCGCAGCGTTTGCAGGCGCTCGCTTTGCGTCCGCACGCGCATGCCCGCCTCGACGGGCGTCGTGCACGAAGCAGGATAGCCGCGCTTGCCTTCGATTTCGACGAGGCACAGACGGCACGAGCCGAACGCCTCCAGAGAATCGGTCGCGCATAGCTTGGGGACGTTCACGCCGGCTTCGATCGCGGCGCGCATGACCGACGTGCCGGCCGGCACCGTGATATCGCGGCCATCGATCTCTAGCGTGACGTCGGTATCGGCGTGCCGGCGGGGCGTGCCGTAATCGGTATCGTCGAGGAGCGCAGTCGCGTTCGATCGACATGCGCAGTTTGCTGAACCGCAGCCGCCCGAGGTCGTCGGGGCGGAAGGGGTACGGGCGGGCGCATCGGACATGTGAGGCTCCGTCAATCAAGCCGCAGCCGCATTCGGCGCAGCGGGACGAAGACCGAAGTCTTCGGGGAAATGGTCGAGGGCGGACAGCACCGGGTAGGGCGTCATGCCGCCCATCGCGCAGAGCGAGCCCGCCACCATCGTGTCGCAGAGTTCGCGCAGCAATTGGACCTGCTTCGGCGACGTATCGCCTTCGCGGATGCGCGCGATGACTTCCACGCCGCGCGTCGAGCCGATGCGGCAAGGCGTGCATTTGCCGCACGATTCGATGGCGCAGAAATGCATCGCATATTGCGCGAGTTCGGCGAGGTTCGACGTGTCGTCGTGAACGACGAGCCCGCCGTGTCCGACGACGGCGCCCACGGCTGCATAGGCTTCGTAATCCAGCGGGATGTCCCACTGGCTTTCGGGCAAGTAGGTGCCGAGCGGGCCGCCCACTTGGATCGCGCGCACGGGGCGGCCGCTCGCGGTGCCGCCGCCGAAGGTCTCGACGAGTTCGCGCAGCGTCACGCCGAAGGCAAGCTCGACGAGCCCGCCTTGCTTGATGTTGCCGGCCAACTGGAACGGCAGCGTGCCGCGCGAGCGGCCCATGCCGAAGTCACGATAGAACGCGGCTCCGCGCGCGAAGATGATCGGCACCGTCGCGAGCGTGATGACGTTGTTGACGACCGTGGGCTGACCGAACAATCCGGCCAACGCGGGGACGGGAGGCTTCGCGCGAACGATCCCGCGCTTGCCCTCGAGCGATTCGAGCAACGCGGTTTCCTCGCCGCAGACATACGATCCCGCGCCCTTGGCCACTTCGAGTTCGAAGGCGTGGGCCGAACCGAGCACGCGCTCGCCGAGCCAGCCGGTCGCGCGAGCTTGATCGATGGCCGCGGCGAGCATCGCGATCGAATGCGGGTATTCGCTGCGCACGTAGATGTAGCCGCGCGTCGCGCCTGTCGCAATACCGGCAATGATCATGCCTTCGATCAGCGAGAACGGGTCGCCCTCCATGGCGAGACGATCGGAGAACGTGCCCGAGTCGCCTTCGTCCGCATTGCAAACGACGTACTTTTGGTCGGCTTTCGCTTCGCGCACCGTGCGCCATTTGATGCCTGCCGGAAACGCGGCGCCGCCGCGGCCGCGCAGGCCCGATTCCAGCACCGTTTCGCAAGCGGCCTCGGCGCTCATGCCGAGGGCGGCCGTCAGCCCCGCGAGGCCGCCGTGCGCGACGTAGTCGTCGATCGAGAGCGGATCGGTGATGCCTAGACGTGCGAACGTCAGGCGTTGCTGCCGCTTGAGATAGGGAATCTCGTCGACGACGCCGACCGAGCGTGCGTGCGTGCCGCCCGTCAGAAAGTCCGCATCGAACAACGAGGCGACCTCAGCCGGCTCGACATTGCCGTAGCCGACACGGCCGTCGTGCCCTTGGACTTCGACGAGCGGCTCGAGCCAAAGCAGGCCGCGCGAGCCATTGCGCACGAGTTCGATGGCGATGCCGCGGCGCGCAGCCTCTTGCACGATCGCGTCGGCGATTGCATCGGCGCCGAGGGCGAGCGCCGACGAGTCGCGAGGAACGAAAACACGCGTGGTCATACGCTCTCCTTCGTGTTCGCGATGCGCGCCGCCGCATTGGCGCGGGCCTGTTCGAGCAACGCATCGAATTTCCGGGGCGTGACCTTCACGTGCAGCGTGCCGTTGATCGTCATCGAGGGCGACAGGGCGCATTGGCCAAGGCAGTAGACCGATTCGAGCTCGACTTCGGCGTCGTGCCCGGCATTGGCGCCGGCATTGTGCGCCTCATCGAAGCGGCAACCGGTGCGGCCTTCGATGTGCTGGGCCAGCGCTTCAGTGCCCATGCTGCGGCAGGCTTCGGCGCGACACAGCGCGACTGTGACCGGCGCGCTCGGGCGCGTGCGGAAGTGGTGGTAATACGTGATCACGCCGTGGACTTCGGCGCGCGACAGATTGAAGGCGCGCGCGAGCGGCGCGACGACCTCGGGCGGGACGAAGCCCGCATCGTCCTGAATGGCGTGCAGCACCGCGATCAGCGATGCGCCCGGCGAGGCGTGCCGGCGGACGAGTTCGTCCGGCGCCGTGGCGCTGGCGTGTTCCAAGGTGGGGCTCCTCCTAGACTTCAATATGCACTTGCTGATCATATAGTGTGCATATATGCTCGGCTATGGCCGTTATTCCGGAACAATAGGCGCGGGTCAGGCGACGCGCAATAGGAAGTTGAACTACATAAATGATTGAAATCAAATGCGTCGCGGAATTGGTCGTGCGCGACAGCGCCGGCCGGGAAGCGAGCCTCTCGGACATCGTGCCGCTGCTTGCGCTCGTCGACGAGACGGGCAGCATCGCGCAGGCCGCGGGCGAGCGGCATCTGTCGTATCGGCATGCATGGGGGCTGCTGCGCGCGCTCGAGGCAAAGCTCGGGGGCGAGCTGATTTCGAAGGAGCGGGGCAAGGGATCGGCACTGTCGGCGCTCGGGCGAGCCGTCGTACAGGCGCAGCGCGCCTGCGCCGAGCGGCTCGACGGGCCGTTGAAGCAGCTCGCGGGCGAAGTGGCGGCGGAATTGAACCGCCAGCTTGGCGCCGGCGCGACCACGCGCATTCACGCGTCGCACGGTTATGCGGTTGCGGCGCTGGCGGCGCAATTGAACGCTCGCGAGGCAAGCGCGGTGGACATCAAGTATCGGGAGAGCGCTGAGGCGGTGGCGGCGCTGGCGCGCGGCGAATGCGATTTCGCCGGCTTTCACTTGCCGCGCGGCGTGTTTCGCGAACTCTGCGCCGATATCTATCGACGCTGGCTCGATCCCCGGCGACACGTGCTCGTCTATTTGACGGCGCGTAAGCAAGGGTTGTTTCTGGGTAAGGGCAATCCGAAGGGAATACGCGGTCTCGACGATCTGGCGCGGCCCGATGTGCGATTCGTCAACCGCCAGCCGGGCTCCGGCACGCGGCTGCTGCTCGATCTCGCGTTGAACAGCATCGGCATCGATCCCGAGCGGATCGACGGGTACGCGTCGACGGAGCTGACGCACACGGCGATCGCGGCGTTCGTCGCGAGCGGCATGGCCGACGCCGGCTTCGGCGTGGCGCCGGCCGCGCATCATTTTGGGCTCGATTTCGTGCCGATCGTCGATGAGGATTACTACTTCGCTTGCGATCGGGCGAGACTGTCGGCGCAGCCGCTCGCGTCGGCGCTCGCCGTGCTGCGCAGCAGCGATTTCCGCGCGAGCGTGGCGGCGCTCGAGGGCTACGACCCGACCCACTGCGGCGAACTCGTCGACGTGTCGGCGGGCCTGCGCGGCGCGGCCATGTCGGGGGCGGCCGACGCGGCGCGATGAGCGCGAGCGAAGCGCCCCGCGCGGGTCCGGTTTCCGTTACGACCGTAACAGTTTCGGCTGCATGGTGCGCCAGTTCTGCGTTACGCTTACGATTCTCCAGTCAGACTGATTCGGACCGCGCCGCCCGGCGCGGTAATCGCTATGAAATCGCTTTTCAATCTCTGCGCCGGCGTGGCGGCGGCCGGCGTGCTGTCCGCGGTTGCATCGCTCGCTTTTGCGCAGAACGCACCCGGCGTGCCGGGAGGCATCCTGCAGGACGAATTCCAGCTCCAGGCGCATCCGCAATTGGAGTTTGCGGCGTCGGCGCCGTCGAAAAAGTACCAAACGCACACCACGAAGCTGCGCAAGAAGGGCGATGACGGCGATCCGGACGGCTGCAATCTGCAATGTCCTGACGACAGTAATTGATGCGGGCTTGCGGTCGGTCCTTGGGTCGGGGAGGTTGCGCTTGCGGAGATTGGCGCGGGTAATCTGCGCATGAACTTCGAGGTGCCGCTCCCGCAAAACAAAACACCCCGCGAGCGCTGAACTCGTCGGGGTGTTGGGCTGACCTCGAGGGCATCGAAGGCAACAAGTGTTGGTGGAGCCGGCGGGAATCGAACCCGCGTCCGCAAATAGTCCACAGCCAGTTCTACATACTTAGTTCAGTCATTTGATTTAACCGCACCGACGCGGACGAACACGCTTCGTTACGGCGAGTCACTCAATTTTCGGCCCCGATGTCGTGACACCATCGAGGATTATCTGACGTGAATGACCTCGCTAGTCTTGCGACCCTAGCCCGTCAGCGAGCTAGTGCGAGGTTGGCGGGGTTAAGCCGCCAATGCGAAAGTGTTGTCGTTCGCAGTTACTTAAGTCCCATTGATTTACGAGGTGACGGGTCCTCGGTATGCCCTGAACTGCTTCATTACCCACGTCGAAACCAGGTCGGCCCCTGTGTGCAAGCTTTCATTATCCCACAGAACGCAAGACGGTGCGCTTCGCTGGGTATTGAAGCGGAGCGCCGCCCATACGAACCCCATACGCATTAAAGCCGGCGGCCGCCGCTGTGGCGCTCGCGCGCCGTCAGTTCAGGGCGCCGAGCAGATGTTGGAGCTGCAGCGGCGAGTCGACGATGTGCTGCGCGTGCCACATGGCGGGCGGCAAATCGTTGCCGCAATAGCCGTAGGCGGCGGCGACGGTGGCCATCCCGGCCGCGAAACCCGCTTGGACATCGCGTAAATCATCACCGATGTAGACGATTTTCTCCGGCGGCAGCGCGAGCGCCGCGGCGGCATGCAGCAGCGGGGCAGGATGCGGCTTCGAGTGCGGTGTCGTGTCGCCGCTCACCACGCAGCCGGCGCGTGCCGCTAGCCCGAGTTGCTCGACGAGCGGCATCGTGAGACGGCCGACCTTGTTCGTGACGATACCCCAGGGGATGCCGTGTGCATCGAGCGCATCGAGCAATTGCGCGATACCGGGGAACAGCGTCGTTTCGATGCACAAGTCGGCTTCGTAATTGGCGAGGAACTCCTCGCGCATCGAGGCGTAATCGTGATCGTCCGGCCCGAGGCCGAAGGCGCCGCCGATCAGGCCGCGTGCGCCGGCCGATGCCAGCGGGCGCAACTGCTCGATCGGGACGCGTTCGAGCCCGCGGTCGCGGCGCATCTTATTGACGGCGGCGACAAGGTCGGGCGCCGTATCCGCGAGCGTGCCGTCGAGGTCGAACAGGGCGGCGCGGCATCGCGCGAGCTGCGGCGCGCCGTCGTGCCGCGCGGGTTGCGAGATAGGTTGGCTCATGATTCTAGAGGCGGTGCCATTCAGCCGTCGCGGCGGCATGCGAACAGATAGTTGACGCTCGTATCGTCGGAGAGGGCGAAATGCTTGCCGAGCGGACGGTACGTGATGCCCTTGACTTCGACCGCCCGCAGGCTAGCCTCGCGCGCGAACGCGGCGAGTTCCGAGGGGCGGATGAAGCGTGCGTAGTCGTGTGTGCCCTTGGGCAGCATCTGGGCGATGTATTCGGCGCCGATAACCGCGAGCAGATACGACTTCACGTTTCGATTGAGCGTCGAAAAGAACACCCAGCCGCCCGGTTTGACGAGCGTGGCGCAGGCTTTGACGATCGCTGCAGGATCGGGCACGTGCTCGAGCATTTCCATGCAGGTGACGGCGTCGTAGCTGCCGGGCTCGCGCGCGGCAAGCGCTTCGGCCGCGATTTCCTCGTATTCGACCGTGATGCCGCTTTCGAGGCTGTGCAGATCGGCCACGCCGAGCGCCTGATTCGACAGATCGATGCCTTTCACTTGAGCGCCGAGGCTGGCCATCGATTCGGACAAGATGCCACCGCCGCAGCCGATGTCGAGCACGCGTTTGCCCGGCAAGTGGGCATGAGCGTCGATCCAGCCGAGGCGAATGGGGTTCAGCTCATGCAGCGGTTTGAATTCGGCATTCGGATCCCACCAGCGATGCGCAAGGTCGCTAAATTTCCGTAGCTCGTGGGGATCGGCATTCGTCATAACGTTGCAAAGGGTGGAGAGGCCGGGATTAGGCTGAGTATAACGGGGTTGCGCGCTGCGGCAAAAGCCGCTCCGACCGACGTGACGGCCGCGCGGGCGCAGGCAGAAAAAAACCCCGCCGAAGCGGGGTTTTTCGCGATGCCGAGGGGCAGCTTACTGCTGTTGCTGCGTACCGACGACTTCGACTTCCACGCGGCGGTTCGGTGCCAGGCACGCGATGAGCGCCTTGCGGTTCTTCTGCGCGCAGTCCGTCTTGACCGGGTTGCGCTTGCCCTTGCCTTCCGTGTAGATCTTGCTGGCAGGCACGCCCTTGCTGACCAGGTAAGCCTTGACAGCTTGCGCACGACGCAGCGACAGACGGTCGTTGTACTTGTCCGAACCGATCTTGTCCGTGTAGCCCGTCGCAACGGCAACTTCGAGGTTCATGCCTTCGAGCTTGGCGGCGAGGCCGTCGAGCGCTTCGCGGCCAGCCGGCTTCAGCGTAGCCTTGTCGAAGTCGAACAGCGTGTCGGCGCTGTACGTTACCTTTTGGCTCGTGACCTGCGGAGCGACCGGAGCGACCGGAGCCGGCGGCGTCGGGGCTTGCGCGACGAGCGCGCCGTCACACTTGGCGTTGGCCGTGGCCGGCGTCCAGAACGCATCGCGCCAGCAAAGCTCGTTCGTGCCGTTCATCCACACGTATTCGCCGGTGCCGTTCACCCAGTTGTCGTTCGTAGCTTGTCGCGACGCCGGCACCGACTGTGCCGATGCGGATGCAGCCATGACTGCGGTAGCTGCAATGCACGCGAGCTTTGAAAATTTATTCATATTTCTCCTCTCGAAATTGAGATTACCGCAGGTTTACTGCGAGCTTGGATGACGAAGACAAGTCATACATTGCTCGAAGTATAACATTGGTGCGGCACAAAAAACGCGGTACCCTGTGGACACTTCGAGCAGCGTCTAACCAAGTGCGTTGGCATTTTGCCATATCGTTCCCTTCTTACGAAAAAAAAATCCTACCACCTGTTACCGCTCGTTTCGAATGTGGTGCTTCAGCAACAGGGGCGTCCGGCGGGCTTTTCGGGGCGATCGCCGGTCGCAGGATGCGTGCCAGCGCATCTGAAAGAATCGCTTTCTGTGGCGGCAAGAATCCAAGGTGTCACAGCGGCTGCGGCGCGCGCACGTGGGGGAGTACGTGCCGGGGGTGTCGGGCGCGGATGGCGGGCATGTTAGAATCGCGTGATGCCCGGCGCCTCCTGCCGGGCCAACGGGAGTGGGCGGTCCGCTTCGTTTTCGTTCCGTTCGCGCCCGATAAAGATACCGATAATGGATCAATTCGCCAAAGAGACTCTGCCGATCTCCCTCGAGGAGGAAATGCGCCGTTCGTATCTCGATTACGCGATGAGCGTGATCGTGGGGCGGGCGCTCCCCGATGTCCGCGATGGCCTGAAGCCGGTCCACCGCCGCGTGCTCTACGCGATGCACGAACTGAACAACGACTGGAACCGCGCCTATAAGAAGTCGGCGCGTATCGTCGGCGATGTCATCGGTAAATACCATCCGCACGGCGACACCGCGGTCTATGACACGATCGTGCGCATGGCGCAGGATTTCTCGCTGCGCTACATGCTCGTCGACGGCCAGGGCAACTTCGGCTCGATCGACGGCGACAACGCCGCGGCCATGCGGTACACCGAAATCCGCATGGCGAAGATCGGCCACGAATTGCTGGCCGACATCGACAAGGAAACCGTCGATTTCGGGCCGAACTACGACGGCAGCGAAAGCGAGCCGCTGATTCTGCCGGCGCGCATCCCGAATCTGCTGATCAATGGCTCCTCGGGCATCGCCGTCGGGATGGCGACGAACATCCCGCCGCACAACCTGAACGAAGTGGTCGATGCCTGCCATCATCTGCTGAAGAATCCGCAGGCGAGCATCGACGAACTGATCGAAATCATTCCCGCGCCCGATTTCCCGACGGCCGGCATCATCTACGGCGTCGCCGGCGTGCGCGACGGCTATCGCACGGGGCGCGGCCGCGTCGTCATGCGCGCGGCCACGCACTTCGAGGAGATCGATCGCGGCCAGCGCATGGCGATCATCGTCGATGAATTGCCGTACCAGGTGAACAAGCGCTCGCTGCTCGAGCGCATTGCGGAGCTCGTCAACGAGAAGAAGCTCGAGGGCATCTCCGACATTCGCGACGAGTCGGACAAGAGCGGGATGCGCGTCGTCATCGAGCTCAAGCGCGGCGAAGTGCCCGAGGTCGTGCTGAACAATCTTTACAAGGCGACGCAACTGCAGGACACGTTCGGCATGAACATGGTCGCGCTCGTCGACGGCCAGCCCAAGCTCCTGAATCTGAAGGAGATGCTCGACGCGTTCCTCTCGCATCGCCGGGAAGTGCTGACGCGGCGCACCGTGTACGAATTGCGTAAAGCGCGCGAACGCGGTCACGTGCTCGAGGGCCTCGCCGTCGCGCTGGCGAACATCGACGACTTCATCGCCATCATCAAGGCCGCGCCGACACCGCCGATCGCCAAGCAGGACTTGATGGCGCGCGCGTGGGATTCGTCGCTCGTGCGCGAAATGCTGGCCCGCGCCGAAGCCGAGAACGCTTCGGCCGGCGGCCGCGAAGCCTACCGCCCCGAGGGCCTCAACCCCGCGTTCGGCATGCAGGGCGACGGCCTCTACAAGCTGTCCGACACGCAGGCGCAGGAAATCCTGCAAATGCGCCTGCAGCGCCTGACGGGCCTCGAGCAAGACAAAATCATCGGCGAATACCGCGAAGTCATGGCTCAGATCGCCGATTTGCTCGACATCCTCGCGCGGCCGGAGCGCATCACGGCCGTCATCGGCGACGAACTCACGGCCGTGAAGACCGAGTTCGGCGACGCGCGCCGCTCGAAGATCGAGTTGAACGCCACGGAGCTCAATACCGAGGATCTGATCACGCCGCAGGACATGGTCGTGACGATGTCTCACACGGGCTACGTGAAGTCGCAGCCGCTTTCCGAATATCGTGCGCAAAAGCGCGGCGGGCGCGGCAAGCAGGCCACGCAGATGAAAGAGGACGATTGGATCGACACGCTGTTCATCGCGAACACGCACGACCACATCCTCTGCTTCTCGAACCGCGGCCGCGTTTACTGGGTCAAGGTGTACGAGGTGCCGCAAGGCTCGCGGAACTCGCGCGGCCGCCCCATCGTCAATATGTTCCCGCTGCAGGAAGGCGAGAAGATCAACGTCGTCCTGCCGGTGAAGGAGTTCTCGGCCGATAAGTTCGTCTTCATGGGCACCGCGCTCGGCACCGTCAAGAAGACGCCGCTGGAGGCTTTCAGCAGGCCGTTGCGCAAAGGTATCATTGCCGTCGGTCTCGACGATGGCGATTACCTGATCGGCGCAGCCATCACCGATGGACAGCACGATGTCATGCTGTTCTCCGATGCGGGCAAGGCCGTTCGCTTCGACGAGAACGACGTCCGCCCGATGGGCCGCGAGGCGCGCGGCGTGCGCGGCATGCAGCTCGACGAGGGGCAGCAGGTCATTGCCATGCTGGTTGCCGGCAGCGAGACGCAGTCGGTGCTGACGGCCACCGAGAACGGCTACGGCAAGCGTACGCCGATCACCGAATACACGCGGCACGGGCGCGGCACGAAGGGTATGATCGCGATCCAGACGTCCGAGCGCAACGGCAGAGTGGTGGCCGCAACGCTCGTGGACACGGAAGATCAAATCATGCTGATCACGACGACGGGCGTGCTCATTCGCACGCGTGTTTCCGAGATTCGTGAGATGGGCCGGGCGACGCAGGGTGTTACACTCATCAGCCTTGACGAAGGTACGAAGCTCTCGGGCCTGCAGCAAATCGCGGAAGCCGATCCCGATGTCGATGTCGACGTCGAAGTCGACGGCGCGGTAGCCGATGACGAAGCGGGCGAGGACGACGCGCAGTAGTCGGTGCGAGAGCGGTTGACCATATCGAAGTGGTGCCGCTCTGTCCTGGGTTTGAGGAAAGACAACGAAGCGCGCGAGCGATCGCGGCATAGGCCAAGCGTGCCCGTCGCGGCTGACGACGGCGGGGCGCGAGCCGGGCCGAACGGCTTCGCGCGCGAACGATTCATTTTTTACAGGGAGTGATGATGCAACGACGATTCACGCAATGGATGCTGCTGGCTGCTTTCGTGCCGACTTTCGCGATGGCGCAGGCGCTCCAGAGTCAAACGGCGGCTGCTCCGTCCGCCGCTGCCGCCGCGCCGGTCGATGCGGCCAAGCAAGCTGCGATCAAGGATCTGCTCGAGGCGATCGACGCGCAAAAGCTCGTCGGTGCGATCGGCAACAGCGCTCAGATGCAAGCGAAGCAGTACGTGCCGGAAATCCTGTCGGAAGCGCTTTCGGAGAACAAGACGCTGAACGACAAGCAAAAGCAAGCGGCCGTGCCGGCGCTGCAAAAGAACGCGGTGCCCAAGCTCGTGGATTCGGCAGGTCAAGTGTTCGCGACGGACTCCTTCCGCCAAGATGCGATGCAAGCGCAGTACGACGCTTACGCGAAGTACTACTCGACGCAGGAAATCAAGGACCTGACGACGTTCTACAAGAGCCCGACGGGTCGTAAGTTCATTCAAGTGCAAGACCAGGTTGGCCGTGATGTCGTCGGCGGCTTGATGCAGAAGTACATGCCGCAGTCGATCCAGGCCACGCGCGCACAAGCCGACAAGGAAGTCGCCGCGGTCAAGCCCGGCAAGTAAGCCGTACCCAGTCCGCGCAGACCGGCTCGTTCGGGCTGGTCCGGCGGCACCGCGCCGTGGTGCCCGTGCGCCGGGCCTGCGCGAGCGGTTTTCGATCGGCGGTGCGATAATGGCCGTTTGCGCGGAATGCGCGAACGGCCATTATCTATTTCTGGTTCGTGCCCGGCGTATTCGCCGGCGATGAGCGCGGTTAGCGTTCATCCATCCGTTTATCCATTCTCGGGGGGTCTCACGATGCGCGTCTTCAATTTCTCGGCCGGCCCCGCAGCGTTGCCCGAAGAGGTACTGCGTCAAGCGGCCGACGAAATGCTCGATTGGCATGGCAGCGGCATGAGCGTGATGGAGATGAGCCACCGCGGGCGCGAGTTCATGTCGATCCACGAAGAGGCGCTGACCGATCTGCGCGAGCTGCTGCAAGCGCCGGCGAGCCATCGGGTCTTGTTTCTGCAGGGCGGCGGCCTCGGCGAGAACGCGATCGTACCGATGAACATGCTCGGCAAGCGAGACGTCGCCGACTTCGTCCTCACGGGCTCCTGGTCGCAAAAGACATTCAAGGAAGCCGCCAAGTACTGCAAGCCGCACGTCGCGGCCAGCGGCGAGACGGCAAACGGCTTCACGCGCGCACCCAAGCGCGGCGAATGGCAATTGTCCGACGATCCGGCCTACGTGCATCTTTGCACGAACGAAACGATTCACGGTGTCGAGACGTTCGATATTCCCGAACTCGGCGATGTTCCGCTCGTCGCGGACGTCTCCTCGCACGTGCTGTCGCGGCCGCTCGACGTGGCCAAGTACGGGGTCATGTACGGCGGCGCGCAAAAGAACATCGGCATGGCCGGCTTGACGATCGTCGTCGTACGCGAGGACCTGCTCGACCGGGCGCTGGCGATTTGCCCGTCCGCATTCGAGTGGCGGATCGTCGCCGAGAACAACTCGATGTTCAACACGCCGCCCACGTATGCGATCTACATCGCCGGGCTCGTCTTCAAGTGGCTGAAGCGGCAGGGCGGATTGAAGGAAATCGAGGCGCGCAACCTCGAAAAGTCGAAGCTGCTCTACGACACGATCGATGCGAGCAGCTTCTATCTCAACAAAGTGGAGCGCGAATCGCGTTCGCGGATGAACGTACCGTTCTTCCTCGCCGACGAATCGCGCAACGAAGATTTCCTGGCCGGCGCGAAGGCGCGCGGGCTGATGCAGCTCAAGGGCCACAAGTCCGTCGGCGGCATGCGGGCGTCGATCTACAACGCGGTGCCGCTCGAAGGCGTCAAAGCGCTTGTCGAGTACATGAAGGAATTCGAACGGACTCGCGCCTAAACCGCGTGGGAGAGGGCGCGCTTGACGCCGCCTGTTTTCGATACGGCCGTTTTACGCATGGACGACGAACTCAACTCAAAGCTGAAGCCGCTGCGCGATCGGATCGATGCGATCGACGCGCAGCTCATCGCGCTGCTCAATCAGCGCGCCGCGATCGCGCTCGAAGTGGGCGAGGTCAAGAAGCATTTCAACGCGCCCGTGTTCAGGCCCGAGCGCGAGCAGCAAGTCATTTCGCGCCTGCAGGCCATGAGCGCGGGCCCGCTTGCGGGCGATCACATCAGCGCGATATGGCGCGAGATCATGGCGGCGAGCCGCTCGCTCGAGCAGACCGTCACGGCGGCTTATCTCGGTCCGGCCGGCACCTACAGCGAAGAGGCCATGTACGAGTACTTCGGTCATTCGATCGAGGGGTTGCCGTGCTTGTCCATCGACGAGGTGTTTCGTTCCGTCGAATCGGGGAGCGCCCAATTCGGCGTTGCGCCGGTCGAGAACTCGAGCGAAGGGGCGGTTTCGCGCACACTCGATTTGCTGCTGCAGTCGCAACTGTTGATCGGCGGCGAGCTTGCGCTGCCGATTCGGCACAATCTGCTCACGCAAAGCGGAGCCCTGACGGGCATTACGCGCGTTTGCGCTCATGCACAGGCGCTCGCGCAGTGCCAGCGCTGGCTTGCGACGCACATGCCGCACATCGAGCGGCAAGCCGTGTCGAGCAACGCCGAGGCCGCGCGCATGGCCTCCGTCGACCCGACCGTGGCCGCGATCGCGAGCGACCGGGCGGCGTCGTTCTATGGACTTAGAACCGCCTATCCGCTGATTCAGGACGATCCGCACAACCGGACTCGTTTCGTGATGGTCGGCCACACGCCGGCGGGCCGCAGCGGGCACGACCAGACGTCGTTGATCGTTTCGGTGAAGAACGAGCCGGGCGCCGTGTTCAAGCTGCTCGAGCCGCTTGCGCGGCACGGCGTGTCGATGACGCGTTTCGAGTCTCGTCCGGCGCGCGTCGGCACTTGGGAGTACTACTTCTATATCGACGTCGAAGGCCATCGCGAGGACCCGGCGGTTGCCGATGCGCTCGCCGCGCTCGAGAAGAAGGCTGCGTTTCTCAAGATCCTCGGCTCGTACCCGCGCGCGCGCTAGTGCCGCCCATGCTCGCGATCGACTCGATCTCAACGAGCGTCGGCGACGGATATGCTCGCGCATCGATGAGTCCAACGAATTCGCACCGTCCGCTTTGGAGATATTCATGACAATGCAATACGGCCCTTCCTACGTGCGCCAAATCGCCCCGTACGTCGCCGGCAAGCCGATCTCGGAGGTTGCGCGCGAGTTCGGGCTCGACGAGGCGCGCATCGTGAAGCTCGCGTCGAACGAAAACCCGCTCGGCATGCCCGAGTCGGCCAAGGCCGCGATGGTGCGCGCGGCGGCCGACCTTGGCCGCTACCCCGACGCGAACGCGTTCGAACTCAAGGCCGCGCTCGCGGCGCGCTACGGCGTGCCGGCCGAGTGGATCACGCTCGGCAACGGCAGCAACGATATTCTCGAAATCGCCGCGCATGCATTCGTCGAAAAGGGACAGTCGGTCGTCTATTCGCAGTACTCGTTCGCGGTCTACGCATTGGCGACGCAAGGGCTCGGCGCGCGCGCGATCGTCGTGCCTGCCGTCGAGCACGGCCATGATCTGAACGCGATGCTCGCGGCGATCGAAGAAGATACGCGCCTCGTCTTCATCGCCAACCCGAACAATCCGACCGGTACGTTCATCGAAGGTGCGGCCCTCGAGGCGTTGCTCGAGCGAGTGCCCCGGCGTGTCGTCGTCGTGCTCGACGAGGCCTATACCGAGTACCTCGCGGCCGAGCATCGCTACGATTCCATCGCCTGGGTGCGTCGCTATCCGAATCTCGTCGTCTCGCGCACGTTCTCGAAGGCGTTCGGCCTTGCCGGGCTGCGCGTCGGTTTCGCGATCGCTCAGCCGGAGTTGACCGATCTCTTGAACCGGCTGCGCCAGCCTTTCAACGTCAATACGATGGCGCAGGCCGCCGCGATTGCCGCGCTCGGCGATACCGCCTTCCTCGAAAAGACGGCCGCGCTCAATGCCGCCGGCTATCGCGTGCTGACGCAAGCGTTCGACAAGCTCGGCCTTGAGTACGTCCCCTCGTTCGGCAATTTCGTGCTCGTGCGCGTCGGCAACGACGACGGCGCCGGCGCGCGCGTCAATCTCGGGCTGCTCAAGCAGGGCGTGATCGTGCGTCCGGTCGGCAGTTACGGGCTGCCGCAATGGCTGCGCGTGACGATCGGCTTGCCCGAGGAGAACGAGGTGTTCGTCGCCGCACTCGAAAAGACGCTCGCGCAGCCGTGAACGCCGCGCGACGAACCTTGCGCGCGCCGAATGCGCGCGCTTCCCTTCCGCTTGTGAGCCATTCGTGACCACGTTCACTTTCGACAAACTCGTGATTTTCGGCGTGGGGCTCATCGGCGGTTCGCTGGCGCGCGCCTTGCGCGAGCGGGACGGCGCGGCCCGCGGCGGGCGCATCGTCGGCGTCGGCCGTTCGCGTGCGTCGGCGCAGCGCGCGCGCGAACTCGGCATCGTCGATGACGTCGCGGGGCTCGACGACGACGCCGAACTGTCGGCCGCGCTCGCGGGCGCGGATCTGGTGCTGCTCGCGGCGCCCGTCGCGCAGACGCAGTCGCTGCTCGAGCGCATCGTGCCGTTTCTGGATGCCGAGACGATCGTGACGGACGCCGGCAGCACGAAATCGGACGTCGTTGCCGCCGCGCGCTCGGCGCTCGGCGCGCGTATTGCCCAATTCGTGCCTGGCCACCCGATCGCGGGGCGCGAGTCGAGCGGCGTCGAAGCTGCGCTGCCCGATCTGTACGTCGGGCGCAATGTCGTGCTGTGTCCGCTGCCCGAGAATCGGCCGGACGACGTCGCGCGCATCGAGGCGATGTGGCGGGCAACGGGCGCGCTGCTGAGCGCGATGAGCCACGAGCAGCACGACCAGGTGTTTGCCTCGGTCAGCCACTTGCCGCATCTGTTGTCATTTGCGCTCGTCGAGCGCATCTTGAGCGCACCCGATGCGGCGTTGAAATTTTCTTTCGCAGCCGGTGGTTTTCGCGATTTCACGCGCATCGCGGCGTCGAGTCCCGAAATGTGGCGCGATGTCTGCTTGGCGAACCGGGATGCGCTCGTCGACGAACTGGACGGCTATACGGCGGTGCTCGCGCGCTTGCGAGCGGCGATCGTGGCAGGCGACGGCGCGACGCTCGAGGCCGTGTTCGCCCGCTCGCGCGAAGCGCGCAGCGAATGGCAGGAACGCGGCGGTCGCGCCCCGAAATAAAAAGGACTGTTCATGGATTACCTCGATCTCGGACCCTATTCCCGGGCACAAGGCACGATCCGCCTGCCCGGCTCGAAGAGCATTTCGAACCGCGTGCTCTTGCTGGCGGCATTGGCCGAAGGCGAGACGACCATCTCGAATCTGCTCGATTCGGACGACACGCGCGTCATGCTCGATGCGCTCGAGAAGCTCGGCGTGAAATTCACGCGCGAAGGCGAGCGCTGCGTCGTGCAGGGCACGCGCGGCGCGTTCACGGCGAAAACGGCCGATCTCTTCCTCGGCAATGCCGGCACGGCGATTCGTCCGCTCACGGCCGCGCTCGCCGTCAACGGCGGCGACTACCGCGTGCACGGCGTGCCGCGAATGCACGAGCGGCCGATCGGCGATCTCGTCGATGGGCTGCGCCAAATCGGTGCGCGCATCGACTACGAGGCGAACGAAGGTTATCCGCCGCTGCGTATCCGCGCCGGAACGATCGCGGTCGATGAGCCGATTCGCGTGCGCGGTGATGTGTCGAGCCAGTTCCTGACGGCACTTTTGATGACGCTGCCGCTCGTGCGTGCGAAAAACGGCGAAACCGTCGTCGAAGTCGAGGGCGAGCTGATCTCCAAGCCGTACATCGAGATCACGATGAAGCTGATGGAACGGTTCGGCGTGACGGTTGTGCGAGAAGACTGGCAGCGGTTCACGGTGCCGGCCGGTGTGCGTTACCAGTCGCCGGGCGCGATCATGGTCGAAGGCGATGCCTCGTCGGCCTCCTATTTCCTTGCCGCCGGCGCGCTCGCGGGCGGGCCCGTGCGCGTCGTCGGCGTAGGGCGCGCAAGCATCCAGGGCGACGTGGCGTTCGCCGACGCACTGACCGCGATGGGCGCGAACGTCACGATGGCGGAGGATTGGATCGAAGTGCGCGGTGTCGGCCACGATCACGGCCGGCTCGAAGCGGTCGATCTGGACTTCAACCTGATTCCCGACGCTGCAATGACGATCGCCGTCTGCGCGCTGTTCGCGAGCGGCACGACGACGTTGCGCAACATCGGCAGTTGGCGCGTGAAGGAGACGGATCGGATCGCGGCAATGGCCACGGAGCTGCGCAAGGTCGGCGCGACGGTGCAGGAGGGCGAAGACTTTCTCGTCGTGACACCGCCCGCGCGGCTCACCCCGAACGCCGCGATCGACACCTACGACGATCACCGCATGGCGATGTGCTTCTCGCTCGTTTCGCTGGGCGGCGTGCCCGTGCGGATCAACGATCCGAAGTGCGTCGGCAAGACGTTTCCCGATTATTTCGACCGCTTCAAGACGCTCGTTGGCGTTTGACCTTTTTGCCTAGATGAAACCGACTCGCCCGTTTCACCAGACTCCCGTCATTGCCATCGACGGCCCGACCGCTTCCGGCAAGGGCACCGTCGCGGCGCTCGTCGCCGCCCAGCTCGGCTTCCATTTGCTCGATAGCGGCGCGCTGTATCGTCTCGCCGCGCTCGCGAGCGTGCGCTACGAGATCGCGGCAACCGACGAGCAGGCGCTCGCCGCGCTCGTGAACGACCTGCACATCACGTTTCGCGAGGGCTGTGCGCAACTCGACGGCATCGACGTTTCGAGCGAGATCCGCGCCGAGGCGGTCGGCAACCGAGCCTCGGCGATCGCCGTCCACCAGGACGTGCGCGCGGCGCTCGTGGCGCGCCAGCGGGCGTTCCGCAAGGAGCCGGGGCTCGTGGCCGACGGCCGCGACATGGGCACCGTGATCTTTCCCGACGCCATCTTGAAGGTGTTTCTGACGGCCAGTGTCGAGGCTCGCGCGGCCAGACGGTATAAGCAATTGATCCAAAAAGGGTTTTCTGCTAATATGGATGACTTGCTCCGGGATTTGCGCGAGCGCGACGAACGCGACAGCAATCGCGCCGCCGCGCCGCTTAAGCCCGCGGCAGACGCGAAGCTGCTCGATACCTCGGCACTCTCGATCGACCAGGCGGTCGATGAAGTGGTGAAGTGGTATCGGGAGCAGTAGGCGCTTGGCCAGCCAAGGTGGCGGTCAAGCTTGGTATCAACCCTTAACCCCGTATGGCGCTCGCATCGACGTCGCTGTGTGACCAGCCTTTCGCAGCTTTTTGCCGCTGGCACTGACACCCGCGAAGCCATGCAATTACGATTTTTATGTCCGACCTGCAAACCTCCAACCCGAACACCGAATCTTTCGCGGCCCTCTTCGAAGAGTCGCTCACCAAGCAAGATATGCGCGCCGGCGAAGTGATTTCCGCCGAAGTCGTGCGTGTCGACCACAACTTCGTGGTCGTCAATGCGGGTCTCAAGTCCGAAGCCTACATTCCGCTCGAAGAGTTCCTGAACGACGCGGGCGAGGTCGAAGTGCAGGCGGGCGACTTCGTTTCGGTCGCGATCGACGCGCTCGAAAACGGTTATGGCGACACGATCCTGTCGCGCGACAAGGCCAAGCGTCTCGCTTCGTGGCTGTCGCTGGAAAAAGCGCTCGACAACAACGAACTCGTGACCGGCACGATCACGGGCAAGGTCAAGGGCGGCATGACCGTCATGGTCAACGGCATTCGCGCGTTCCTGCCGGGTTCGCTCGTCGACACGCGTCCCGTCAAGGACACGACGCCGTACGAAGGCAAGACGCTCGAATTCCGCGTCATCAAGCTCGATCGCAAGCGTAACAACGTCGTGCTGTCGCGCCGCGCCGTCATCGAGGCGACGCAAGGCGAAGAGCGCGCGAAGCTGCTCGAGACGCTCAAGGAAGGCGCGATCGTCAACGGCGTGGTCAAGAACATCACCGATTACGGCGCGTTCGTCGACCTCGGCGGCATCGACGGTCTGCTGCACATCACCGACATCGCGTGGCGTCGCGTGCGTCACCCGAGCGAAGTGCTGTCGGTCGGCCAAGAAGTCACGGCCAAGATCCTCAAGTTCGACCAAGAGAAGAACCGCGTCTCGCTCGGCATCAAGCAACTGGGCGACGATCCGTGGGAAGGCATCTCGCGCCGCTACCCGTCGGGCACGCGCCTGTTCGGCAAGGTTACGAACATCACCGACTACGGCGCGTTCGTCGAAGTCGAATCGGGCATCGAAGGTCTGGTGCACGTTTCGGAAATGGATTGGACGAACAAGAACGTCGCTCCGTCGAAGGTCGTTCAGCTCGGCGACGAAGTCGAAGTCATGGTGCTCGAGATCGACGAAGACCGTCGTCGTATCAGCCTCGGCATGAAGCAGTGCAAGCCGAACCCGTGGGATGACTTCAGCCGCAACTTCAAGAAGGGCGACAAGATCAGCGGCGCCATCAAGTCGATCACCGACTTCGGCGTGTTCATCGGTCTGCCCGGCGGCATCGACGGTCTCGTTCACCTGTCGGATCTGTCGTGGAGCGAAACCGGCGAAGAAGCCGTCCGCAAGTACAAGAAGGGCGACGAAGTGGAAGCGGTCGTGCTCGGCATCGACGTCGAGAAGGAACGCATTTCGCTCGGCATCAAGCAGCTCGAAGGCGATCCGTTCAGCAACTTCGTGGCGATGAACGACAAGGGTTCGATCGTCGACGGCATCGTGAAGTCGGTCGACGCCAAGGGCGCCGTCATTGCGCTCACGGCCGACGTCGAAGGCTACCTGCGTGCGTCGGAAATCGCGCAAGACCGTGTCGAAGACGCGCGCAACGTGCTGAAGGACGGCGACAAGGTCAACGCGATGATCATCAACATCGATCGCAAGTCGCGCGGCATCAACCTGTCGATCAAGGCCAAGGATTCGGCCGAGCAGCAAGAAGCGATGCGCGGCCTCGCGGCCGACACGAGCTCGGCGGCATCGGGCACGACGAATCTTGGCGCATTGCTCAAGGCCAAGCTCGACGGCCAGAATCAGTAAGCCTTAAGAGGTCTGCCGCAGCATGACCAAATCGGAATTGGTCGCCCAGTTGGCAACGCGATTTTCGCAACTTGTTCTCAAGGATGCGGATTTCGCGGTCAAGACGATGCTCGATGCGATGTCCGAGGCGTTGGCCAAAGGGCATCGCATTGAAATTCGCGGCTTCGGCAGCTTCGGTCTGAACCGTCGCCCGTCTCGTGTCGGGCGCAATCCGAAATCGGGTGAGAAGGTGCACGTGCCCGAAAAGCACGTGCCGCACTTCAAGCCCGGTAAGGAACTGCGCGAACGGGTGGATGGCCGGGCCGGCGAGCCGCTCGAGCTCAGCCAGGCGGACGACGATCTGTGAGCGCAGCGAGCGGTGCCCCGTGCGGGTGTCGCGCGGTGCGTTGTGGGCTTGCCGTCGGTCCCGTCGTCGGCGCCCACGCCGACAGTGAAGAACCGGCAAAACGATTCGAAAAAGCGCCTTCGGGCGCTTTTTTATTGGTGCGCGTGCTACACAGCGCTACGGGATGCAATGCGCGCATGCGTCGGCGCGAGCCACGAGCCACGAGCCACGAGCAGTCGACCTAGCCGTACACGGGGCCGTCTGCACGCCATCGACGCGGCGGCCCGGCGCCGCGGCCTTAGCGCCATCCTTTCCATTACAATACGGGCACTTTTGCTTGGGCGCCGCTGCGTCGGGCGGTGCAGCGAAGGCAGCAGCATCGACAGGCGCGGCGCCGCCCGCACGACAACCGCAGTCGCCGCCGAGAGAGTCTTTATGAAATTTATCGTCTGGTTGATCCGTGTGCTCGTGTTCGTGGTGCTGCTCGTTCTCGCGCTGGCCAATACGCAGAGTGCGACGGTGAAGTTCGCCGGTTATGAATGGCAAGCACCGCTGATCCTGATCGGGCTGGCGTTTTTCGCGGTGGGTCTGCTCGCGGGGCTCGTTTCCGCGTTCCCGGCTGTCGTGCGCCTCAAGCTCGAGAACGCTCGCTTGAGGCGCGATCTGCGCGCCGCGCGCGAGGACACGCCGCCGGTCGCGGTCGAGCCGCCGATGCCGCCTGTCATTTGAGCGCACGGCTTTGCGCACATTCTTCCCCTCGCTCTTTCGACCTTCGCATGGATCTCGATTTTTGGTGGCTGCTCGTCATTCCCGTCGCGTTCGCGCTCGGATGGATGGCATCGCGCTACGACTTGAAGACGCTGCTGTCCGAAAGCGCCAATTTGCCGCGGTCGTACTTTCGCGGCTTGAACTTCCTGCTCAACGAACAGCCCGACCAGGCGATCGACGCGTTCATCGAGGTCGTCAAGCTCGACCCTGAGACGATCGAATTGCACTTCGCGCTCGGCAATCTGTTCCGCCGGCGCGGGGAAACCGATCGGGCGATCCGCATCCATCAAAACCTGCTGAGCCGCGCCGATCTGCCGGTGAACGAACGCGATCATGCGCTGTTCGAACTCGGCCAGGACTTTCTCAAAGCGGGGCTGCTCGATCGTGCCGAGGAGGCGTTGGGTCGGCTCGATGCCGGCGAGTACGCCCGCGACGCACAGCGTGCGCTGCTGACGATCTACGAGATCGAAAAGGAATGGGCCAAGGCAATCGACGCAGCGCGACGGCTCGAGACGATGGGTGCCGATCCGCTGGCCAAGGAGATCGCGCAGTTTTACTGTGAGCTCGCGCAAGAGGCGTTGCAGCGCAAGGACGTCGTTGACGCCGACGCGCAACTCGAGCGCGCGCTGAAGGCCAATTCCGGCAACGTGCGCGCGACGATTCTGGCGGGCGACGTGGCAGCGGCGCGTGGCGATCAAGCCACGGCGATCGAGGCGTGGCGGCGCGTCGAGTCGCAGAATCCGTCTTACCTGCCGCTCGTCGCCGACAAGTTGATGAAGGCGTACGCTGCACTGTCGCGCCCACAGGAAGGCGCCGCGCTACTCACGGGCTATGTCGAGCGATATGGTTCGAGCGATTTGCTCGACGTCGCCTATCCGCATGTCGCGCAATTATGCGGGGCGGACGCGGCGCATGCGTTGGCCCGCGCCCAAATGCGAGCGGCGCCGAACCTCTCCGGCATGACGCGCCTGCTCGACGCGCAGATCGAGTCGGCCGAAGAGCCGCGCCGCGGCGAGTTGGATCTGATGCGCACGCTGATTAAGCAGCGCACCAAAAATTTGCCACGTTACACGTGCCAAAATTGCGGTTTCCGGGCGCGCTTGTTCTATTGGCAGTGTCCGGGCTGCAGCGGCTGGGAAACGTATGCGCCGCGCCGTATCGAGCCGATCGCGGCGGCGCAGGCCTGATGCCTCGCGCTCGCGCCACCTCGAACGGCGGACGCGTGAGGCCTCATGATGACCGCCGGTGGCGGCGCGGCGCACGCGTGAAGGCGCGTGAAGCTGCCCGCTACCGAGCGCCGGCTGTTGGGCCGGCACCAACTACGGAACGCGTATGAAAATCACCATCATCGGCACGGGTTACGTCGGTCTCGTCACGGGTGCGTGCCTGGCCGAAATCGGCAACGACGTTTTCTGCCTCGACGTCGATCCGCGCAAGATCGATATCCTGAACAACGGCGGCGTACCGATTCACGAGCCCGGGTTGCAGGAGATCATCGCGCGCACGCGTGCTCACGGACGCATTACGTTTTCGACCGATGTGAAGGCCAGCGTCGAGCACGGCGACGTGCAATTCATCGCGGTGGGCACGCCGCCCGACGAGGACGGTTCGGCCGATTTGCAATACGTGCTCGAAGCGGCGCGCAACATCGGCCGCTACTCGAACGGCTTCAAGGTCGTCGTCGACAAATCGACGGTACCCGTCGGCACGGCTGAACGCGTGCGCGCCGTCATGGCTGCGGAGCTCGAAGGACGTGGGCTTGCCGGCAGCGCGGCGCATCGGTTCTCGATCGTCTCGAACCCCGAGTTCCTGAAGGAGGGGGCGGCGGTCGACGATTTCATGCGGCCCGACCGCATCGTGATCGGTATCGACGACGACGAGGCGGGGCTCATTGCACGCGAGAAGATGAAACGCCTGTATGGGCCATTCAATCGGAATCACGAACGCACGCTCTATATGGACGTGCGCTCGGCCGAGTTCACGAAATATGCGGCCAATGCGATGCTCGCCACACGCATTTCCTTCATGAACGAAATGTCGAATCTGGCCGATCGCGTCGGGGCCGATATCGAACAAGTGCGCCGAGGTATCGGCTCCGATCCGCGCATCGGCTATCACTTCCTGTACGCGGGCGTCGGGTACGGCGGCTCGTGTTTCCCGAAGGACGTGCAGGCGCTCGTGCGCACGGCCGGCGAGAACGGGCAGCGCCTGCGCATTCTCGAAGCCGTCGAAGACGTCAATCGAGAGCAAAAGGAAGTGCTCGTCGACAAGATCGTCGAGCGTCTCGGCGCAGATCTGACGGGGCGCACGTTTGCCGTCTGGGGGCTCGCGTTCAAGCCGAATACCGACGATATGCGCGAGGCCCCTAGCCGGCCCCTGATCGCGGCATTGCTTTCGCGCGGCGCGCGCGTACGGGCCTACGACCCCGTGGCGCTCGACGAGGCGCGTCGCGTCTTCGCGCTCGATCTGGCCGACGCGCCGGACGCGCTCTCGCGGCTGACGTTCGGCACGGCGCAAGACGAGACGGTCGCGGGCGCCGATGCGCTCGTGATCGTCACCGAATGGAAGGAATTCAAGAGCCCCGATTTCGCGCACTTGAAGTCGGTGCTGAAGGCGCCCGTGATTTTCGACGGGCGCAATCTCTACGAACCGCTGGCGATGGCCGAACTCGGCATTGACTACTACGCGATCGGGCGTCCCTATGTCCAACTCGATACCGCAACCCATGCGCGCACCTGAAGTCTCGCAAGCGCCGGCGCCGCAAACGGGCAGCAGCGTGAAGAGCGCGGCGGGCGTACCCGCTACAACGTGTTCGGCCGAAGTGCCGGCCGTGCCGCGCGAGCGCCTCGGCAACGCGCGGGTGTTGATCGTCGGCGACGTCATGCTCGATCGCTACTGGTTTGGCGACGTCAATCGTATTTCGCCCGAAGCGCCCGTACCGGTCGTGCACGTGCAACGGCAGGAAGACCGCCTCGGCGGTGCCGCGAACGTCGCGCGCAATGCGGCGGCGCTCGGTGCCGAGGCGGGGCTGCTCTGCGTCGTCGGCGGCGACGAGCCGGGCGAGCGCATCGTCGAGTTGCTCAAAGACAGCGGCGTGGCACCGCATTTGGAGCGCGATCCCGACCTGTCGACGACGATCAAGCTGCGCGTGCTCTCGCGCCAGCAGCAATTGCTGCGTGTCGATTTCGAGAACACGCCGGCCCATGAGGCGCTGCTCGCCGGCTTGGCGCGCTTCGACGCGCTGCTGGCCTCGCACGACGTCATCCTGATGTCGGACTACGCGAAGGGCGGCCTCACGCATGTCACGCAGATGATCGCGAAGGCCCGAGCCGCCGGTAAGAACGTATTGGTCGATCCGAAGGGCGACGACTGGGAGCGTTATCGCGGCGCTACGCTGATCACGCCGAACCGGGCGGAGTTGCGCGAGGTGGTGGGGCAGTGGAAGTCGGAGGAAGATTTGCGTGCGCGCGTCGCTGCGCTGCGTGCATCGCTCGAGATCGAATCGCTTTTGCTCACGCGCTCCGAGGAAGGCATGACGCTGTTTGCCGCAGACGGAAGCGTGCTCACGGCGCCTGCCGTTGCGCGGGAGGTGTATGACGTCTCCGGCGCCGGCGACACCGTGATCGCCACGTTGGCCGTCATGCTCGCCGCGAAGGTGCCGCTCGTGGACGCCGTTGCACTGGCCAACCGCGCGGCGGGGATCGTCGTCGGTAAGCTCGGTACGGCCACCGTCGACTACGACGAACTGTTTCCGCAGGATGCACGGTAAAGCGCGCCGCGCGAAACGCCGCCGGCGTCAAGCGCCTATCATCGTTATCGAACAACCGTTATCACGATCATGACTCTCATCGTCACCGGAGCCGCGGGCTTCATCGGCGCCAACCTCGTCAAGGCGCTCAACGCGCGCGGCGAGACGCGCATCATTGCCGTCGACAACCTTACGCGCGCCGACAAGTTCAAGAACCTCGTCGATTGCGAGATCGACGACTACCTGGATAAAACGGAATTCGTCGAACGTTTCGCGCGCGGCGATTTCGGCAAGGTGCGAGCCGTATTCCACGAGGGCGCCTGCTCGGACACGATGGAAACCGACGGCCGCTACATGATGGAGAACAATTTCCGCTACAGCCGCGCCGTGCTCGACGCGTGCCTCGCGCAAGGCGCTCAGTGCCTCTACGCTTCGTCGGCCGCGATCTACGGCGGCTCGACCCGCTTCGTGGAGGAGCGCGAAGTCGAGGCGCCGCTGAACGTCTACGGCTACTCGAAGTTCCTGTTCGACCAAATCGTTCGCCGCGTCATGCCGAGCGCGAAAAGCCAGATCGTGGGCTTTCGCTATTTCAACGTCTACGGGCCACGCGAAGCGCACAAAGGCCGCATGGCGTCGGTTGCGTTCCACAACTTCAATCAATTCCGCGCCGAGGGCAAGGTCAAGCTGTTCGGCGAGTACAACGGCTATGCGGCCGGCGAGCAGACGCGCGACTTTGTGTCGGTCGAAGACGTCGCGAAAGTGAACTTGTTCTTCTTCGATCACCCGGAAAAATCGGGCATCTTCAACCTAGGAACGGGGCGCGCGCAACCGTTCAACGATATCGCCACGTCCGTGGTCAACACGCTGCGCGCCCTCGAGAATCAGCCGGCCCTCTCGCTGGCGGAGATGGTCCAGCGCGGGCTCATCGAGTACATACCGTTCCCGGATGCGCTGCGCGGCAAGTATCAGTGCTTCACGCAGGCCGATCCCGCGCGCTTGCGCGCGGCCGGCTACGATGCGCCGTTTCTGACCGTGCAGGAAGGCGTCGATCGATACGTGCGTTGGCTATCCGGCCAACTGTGACGCGCGGGGTGCACTGCTTAGACTGAGGCCTCACGGTCGGCGCTCGCCGGCCGGCTTTTTTCTGCTGGAGGCCTCACATGTTCAAGCGCTTCGTCTTGCTAGCGGCGGTGCTTATCGCCGCGTTTCCCGCTTTCTTCGCTCATGCCGTCGACGTCAACACTGCCGACGAGGCAGCGCTGCGCGGCATCAAAGGCATCGGTCCCGCGAAGGCCAAGGCGATCGTCGACGAACGTGCCGCGGGCGGCCTTTTCAAAGATGCCGACGATCTCGGGCAACGGGTCAAGGGTTTGGGTGGGCAGGCCATCGAACGTTTGGAGGCCGAAGGACTCACGGTGGGCGCCGTTCGACATACGGTGCCGTCGCGGCCGAGTACGGTCGTCGTAGGGCCGAAGCCGCTCGCACCCATCGAACCTTTCCCCGGTATGTCGGCGCGCTCGTCGTAGCACGCCGGGCGCGTGCGGTGCGCGTGCGGTGCGCGTTTCTCGCAGGCTCCTTCAGCCGTCATGTTTCACCGGCGGTTTCCCGCGATTTACCGCGGGTTTTTTGCTTGGTGCGCGCCCTGTTGGGGTTGCCGAAAGACCCTACCGGGCGATGACCGGCCCGGTGCTTTACAATCGGACCGATTCCCATTGCTCAAGATCACGGCGCACCGCGCGCATACGCCCATGCCCTACAAGACCATCGAAGACACGATCGGCAATACGCCGCTCGTCCAGCTCGTCCGCTTGACCGACGACGACATTCGCAGCCGAAACAACGTTGTCCTAGCGAAGCTGGAAGGCAACAACCCCGCGGGCTCGGTGAAGGACCGGCCGGCCCTGTCGATGATCAAGAAAGCGGAGGCGCGTGGTCGCATCAAGCCCGGCGACACGCTGATCGAGGCCACGAGCGGCAATACCGGCATCGCGCTCGCGATGGCCGCTGCGGTTCGCGGCTACAAGATGGTGCTGCTCCTACCCGAGGATTTGTCGGTCGAGCGGCGCCAAAGCATGGCCGCGTACGGTGCGGAAATCGTGCTGACCCCGGTAAAGGGCGGCATGGAATACGCACGCGACCTGGCCGAGCAGATGCAGCGCGACGGGCGCGGCGTCATCCTCGATCAATTCGCCAACCCCGACAATCCGGTCGCGCATTACGAAGCGACGGGCCCTGAAATCTGGCGCGACACGGAAGGTCGCGTCACGCATTTCGTTTCGTCGATGGGGACGACCGGCACGATCATGGGTGTCTCTCGTTACCTGAAGGAGCAGAACCCGGCGATCGAGATCGTCGGTGCGCAGCCCGAAGAGGGCTCGCGTATCCCGGGCATCCGCAAATGGCCCGAGGCCTATCTGCCGAAAATTTTCGATCGCGCGCGCGTCGATCGCACCGAAAACGTCTCGCAGGCTGCGGCCGAGGCAACGGCGCGTCGCTTGGCGGCGGTCGAAGGGATTTTTTGCGGTATCTCGTCGGGCGGTGCCTGCGAGGTGGCATTGCGCCTCGCACGGCAAGTCGAGAATGCGACGATTGTTTTCATCGTGTGCGATCGTGGCGATCGCTATTTGTCGACGGGTGTGTTCCCGGCTTGATCCGGCGCGCGTGTTCGATCGGTATCTCGTTCGACGCGAAGCGCGTGTCGCGCTGTTGCAAGCCGCGTGCGCGCTCGCTCTGGAATCGTCCTAGCGACTTGAACAGCTACGCCCCGCGCGGGGCGGCGCGTATATTTTCGGTCGATGGTCGCAGCCCACAAGTTAGCGGCATCCTCGACACAGCAGCGCGCCGGCTTGCAACTACTGCGGCATTTGCGGCTGCTGGCGGGCCGTCGGTGCTGGGGGCTGTGCAGGCTGCCCAAGCAACGCCGCCGGCGAAGGCGAGGCTGTCGGCGCGGGCGCCGAAATGCCTGGCGCCGATGCCGTCATGCCCGGCGCTTCCTCTTCGACGCGCGCCTTGACCCGCAGGCCGAGTTCGTAGACCGCCAGCGCGTAGAAGAAGCTGCGGTTGTAACGCGTCAACACGTAGAAGTTCTGCAGGCCGAGCATGTACGCGGTCGGCTGCCCCGGCGTAGGCAAGTCGATGACGGTGACGGGCGTGCTGTCTTCGGATGCCATGTCGAGCCCCGGCTCGTCGAGCAGCATCCCCGCGCGCAGCAGTTGCGCGAGCGGCCAGTGCGGCTCGGGTTGCCCGTCCGCCGCCGCCTGCGCGATGCCGAGACTGCCCGCGTCCGGTGCGATGTGCCAGATCACGGGGCGCCCGTTTTCCCAGCCGTTCTGCGCGAGATAGTTCGCCACGCTGCCGATCGCGTCCGCCGGGCTCGTGCGCAGGTCGATGTGGCTATTGCCGTCGTAGTTGACGGCGTACTTCACGATGCTGCTCGGCAGGAACTGCGGAATGCCGATGGCGCCCGTGTACGAACCGAGCACGGTCGTCGGGTCGAGCTGGGCGTCGCGTGTCCAGACGAGGTAATCCTCGAGGTTCTTGCGAAACGTCATCTCGCGTTCGGCCCGGTTCGGCGTGTTCGGGTAGTCGAACGCGAGCGTCGTCAGCGCGTCGAGCACGCGGAAGTTGCCCATGTAGTGTCCGTACATCGTCTCGACGCCGATGATGCCGACGACGACTTCGGGCGGCACGCCGTACTGCTCGTAGGCGCGTTGCAGCGTCGCGCGGTTTTCGCGCCAGAACTTCGCGCCTGCGTTGATGCGTACGGGATCGAGGAAGCGCGCCTGATAGATGCGCCAGTTCTTGGCGAACGGCTTGGGCGCCGGCGTGACGAGCTTGACCGCCGTGGCCGAGTAGCTGACGCCGGCGAACAACGTGTGCAGCGCCGTCGGATCGAAGTCGTAGCGGGCGACCATGTCGTCGATGAATGCGTTGACGTCCGCGTTGTCGGCGTAGCGCTGCGGAATGATCTCTTCTTCGAACGTGGATCCGGATTGGGCTGACTCCGGCGGCTGACCTTGCGCGAGGCGGGCGGTGCGCTTGGCTGGCGCAGCGACTGACGAGGCGGTCGGGGCGGTGCTTTGGGCGTAAGCGCCTTGCCAGGAAACGGCGGCGCCGAGCGTGAGGGCGACGAGCACGGCGAGGCGTCGCCGGTTTGCTGCGGATGATGCGGGTTGACCGGTCATATGAGGGCAAGGGCAAGGGTTCGGCGCAGTATAGCGAACGGCCGCCGCAGGCGGAACAGCCGCGGCCCGAGTCGACGCATGACGTCCACATGGCGGGCACCGGCAGGCTAGCATCGGCGATGCCCGCCGCGTGTCCGTGCGTCTACGTGGCGCGTCGTGCATGAGAGCGCGGCCGCCCGCCTGTGGTAACGTTGTCCGATCGCAGGCCCGATCGGCGGCCGACGAAGCAACCTTGGAGACATGCCGCGCCGGCGGCGGACGAACGATCATGGCGACCGCTTTCTACTCACATCCCGATTGCCTGCTGCACGAGATGGGGCCGGGGCATCCGGAATGCCCGGAGCGTCTCGTCGCGATCGAGGACCAATTGATCGCGAGCCGAATCGCCGAGTTGATCGAGCGCGAGAGCGGACCGCTTGCCGAGATCGCCGATCTCGCACGCGTGCATACGCGCGCCCATATCGATTTCGTCGAACGCAGCGCGCCGCACGAAGGCCGCGCGTGGATCGATCCCGACACGGCCATGAATCCGTACACGTGGCGAGCGGCGTTGCGTGCGGCCGGCGCTGCCGTGGCCGCGACCGACGCGGTCATCGACGCGCGCTACGACAACGCGTTCTGCAGCGTGCGCCCGCCCGGCCATCATGCGGAGCCCGCGCGCGCGATGGGCTTTTGCTTCTTCAACAACGTGGCGATCGCCGCGCGCCATGCGCTCGACGTGCGCGGTCTCGCGCGCGTCGCCATCGTCGATTTCGACGTGCACCACGGCAACGGGACCGAGGCGGCGTTCGCCGGCGATGAGCGGGTGCTGATGTGCAGCTTCTTTCAGCATCCGTTCTATCCGTTCAGCGGCGCGGACAACCAGGCGTCCAACATGGTCAACTTGCCGATGCCGGCTCGAACGCCGGGCGCGTCGGTGCGCGAGGCGGTCGATCTCGTGTGGCTGCCGCGGCTCGAGGCATTCAAGCCCGAGATGATTTTCGTGTCGGCCGGGTTCGATGCGCATCGCGAAGACGATCTCGGCAACATGGGGCTCGTCGAAAGCGACTACACCTGGATCACGGATCAAATCCGCCGCGTGGCCGAGCGCCACGCGCGCGGGCGGATCGTTAGCTGCCTCGAAGGCGGCTATAACTTGTCGGCGCTCGGACGCAGCGTCGTCGCGCACGTGCGCGCGCTGGCCGGACTTTGACGTTCGGTAGCGGGCGGCGTGCACGTCTTGCGCCTGCGCGTTTGCCGGACCCATGCATGAAAGGGCCGCCGCTCGCCGTTCATCGCTCCTAGGAGGCAACTCAACATGGAACGCCCTGCATCGTCTTCCGCTTCTCCTTCGTCCGGTGCGCTGCTCATCGAACACGATGCGTACGAACTGCCTGGTGTCGTACGCGTCACACTCAATCGGCCCGAGGCCTTCAACGCGCTGTCGGAGCAGGTGATTGCCGAACTGCAAGCGGCGCTGTCGGCGATCGCGCAATCGGATGCGCGCGTCGTCGTGCTCGCGGCGCAAGGGCGGGCCTACTGCGCGGGGCACGATTTGAAGGAATTGCGCGCCGCGCCGTCGCTCGAGTTCTATCAAACGCTGTTCGCGCGCTGCTCGACGCTGATGATGACGATTCAGCGGATGCCGCAGCCCGTCATCGCGCGCGTGCAAGGGATCGCAACGGCGGCGGGCTGCCAGCTCGTCGCGATGTGCGATCTTGCCGTGGCTGCCGATACGGCGCGCTTCGCCACCTCGGGCATTCACTACGGCTTGTTCTGCGCCACGCCGGCCGTGCCGCTCTCGCGCAACATCCCGCGCAAGGCGGCATTCGAGATGCTCGTGACGGGCGATTTCATCGATGCGGCCAAAGCGCGCGAGCTTGGCCTCATCAACCATATGACGCCGCTCGACGCGCTCGATGCCGACGTCGCGGCGCTCGCCAAGCGGATTTGCGACAAACCGGCCGCCGCGGTGCGCATGGGCAAGTCGCTGTTCTACCGTCAACTCGAGACGGGGATCGAGGCGGCCTACCAGATGGCGGGCCAAACGATCGCTTGCAACGCGATCGACCCCGCTGCGCAGGAAGGTATGCAAGCGTTCATCGAAAAGCGCAAGCCGAACTGGAACGCGTGACGCAGCGTGGCCAGCGATACCGGCCCGTGCACCGGCATCGCTAAGACGTCAGACATGCGCCAGAATCCAGTGGACCAACGCATCGATGACGCGGTCGCGATCGAAATCGTTCATCGTCTCGTGATAGGCGTCGTCGTACAGCGTCAGCGTGCGATCGGGCGAGCCGACGTGCGCGGCGAACGTCCGGCTGCCGTCGGGCTCGGTCAACTTGTCGGCCGTGCCGTGATAGACGAGCATCGGCAGATGCAACGCGGCGCGGCCTCGTTCGATGCGCGCCATCGCGACGAGAAGCTCGGCGCCCGTGCGCGCCGGGACGGCCGCATGGTGCACGAGCGGATCGGCGCGGTTGGCCTCGACCGCGCGAGAGTCGCGCGACAGCAACGCCGGCTCGATCTTCATCGCCTTGTAGCGCGGCCATAGGCGGCTGACGACGCGGCTTGCCACCAGCATCCAGCGCGGCACGTCCTTGCCCGGCGCGAGTGCGGGGCTCGAGAGGATGAGACCCGCTAGGGGGTGCGCCGCGCCCGCGAACGCATCGAGCCGCTCGATCGCAAACAGTGCCGCGATCGTGCCGCCCATGCTGTGCCCCATCAAGAAAAGCGGCGTTCCGGGACGCGCCGCGGCTTCCAGCAAGGCACACGCATCGTCGAGATATTCATCGAAACGTGCGACCCAAGTGCGCTCGCCGGGCGAACGCCCATGGCCGCGCAAGTCGACGGCGATGAGTTCGATGCCTGCCGCGGTAAGCCGTTCGGCGAGCGCCGCGTAGCGGCCCGCATGCTCGGCCAATCCGTGCAGCAGCGCGACCGTCGCACGTGCCGGGGTGGGGCAAGGCCAGCGGTACAGCACGAGTTCATAGCCGTCGGCCGTGCGAACCGTCCCGGCAGGCGTCGGTGCCGCACGAGTATGTGCGTTCGTTGCCGCTGCCACGGAGGTGTTTTGTGACGCAGTCGCCGACATCGCTCGTCTCCCTTTACGCGTTGTTTGCGCAGGATCATAGCTGCCTGCACGCGTCGCTACGGCGGGGCGGACGCGGTGTGCTCCTCTAATTTCAAAATGTAATTAAGACGTGGCGATTAATTATTAAAACCTATTTGTGCCGCGCGATAAAATCGTCCGTCGCCGCTTTCCGTATCCCGCTACGGCGGCCGACGATCCGGTGCGCGCCGCGCAGCCGGGCGAACTTCGCCGTTCCGGCTTCTTCATGATCGAACTACGTCAAATCTCGCAGCGCTTTGCCGGCCCGAACGGTTGGATCGACGCGTTGCACGATATCAATCTCACGATTCCGGCGGGCCAGATTTTCGGCATCATCGGCCGTAGCGGCGCGGGCAAGAGTACGCTCGTGCGCACGATCAACCTGCTCACGCGGCCCAGTGCCGGCGAGGTGGTCGTCGACGGCAAGCGCCTGAACAGCTTGCCGACGCAAGCGTTGCGCGAGGCGCGCCGCGAAATCGGCATGATCTTCCAGCACTTCAATCTGCTCAGCTCGCGTACGGTGTTCGAGAATGTCGCGCTGCCACTCGAGCTCGCGGGCATGAAGCGCGCCGAGATCGAGGCCGCGGTGTTGCCGCTGCTCGAACTCGTCGGCCTGACCGCGCTCAAGGACCGCTACCCCGCACGCATCAGCGGCGGGCAGAAGCAGCGCGTCGGCATCGCCCGCGCACTGGCGAGCCGGCCGAAAGTGCTGCTCTCGGACGAGGCCACCTCGGCGCTCGACCCGGAAACGACGCGCTCGATCCTCGAGCTGCTCAAGCGCATCAATCGCGAACTCGGCCTCACGATCGTCCTCATCACGCACCAGATGGAAGTCATCAAGGACGTGTGCGACCGTGTGGCCGTGCTCGATGCGGGGCGCGTCGTGGAAGAGGGCAATGTCGTCGAGGTCTTTCTCAAGCCGCGTCATGCGGTCACACGCGCGCTGCTCGGCGACGTCATCGCGCACGAACTGCCGAGCGCAGTCAAAGCGCGCGTTGCGGCGCAAATCGAGGCAGGGGAAGGGCAGCTTCTGCGGTTCGCGTTCGCGGGTGGCGGGGTGGATCGGCCGATTCTGTCGGAGACCATCCGACGTTACGCGCTCGATTTCAATATCCTGCACGGCCAGGTCGACGAGATTCAAGGCCACGCGTTCGGCTCGCTCGCCGTGCTCGCCGACGGCGAGCCGCAGCAGTTGGCCGCCGCTCTGGGCTTTCTGCGCGAGCAGGGCGTCGTCGTCGAGGAACTGTCGCATGTTCAGTGAAATGTCTTCGATGTTCGTTCAGTCGTTTTGGGAAACGCTCGTCATGGTCGGCATCTCGGGCGCCGTCGGCGCGCTCGTCGGCTTGCCGCTCGGCGTGCTGCTGTTTCTGACCGACCGCGGCGGCGTGCTGCAAAGCGTATCCGCGAACCGCGTGATGGGCTTCACCGTCAATGCCGTGCGCTCGACGCCGTTCATCATCCTGCTCGTCGCCGTCATTCCGCTGACGCGCTTGATCGTCGGGACGTCGATCGGCACCGCTGCCGCCGTCGTGCCGCTGACGATCGCCGCCGCGCCGTTCATCGGGCGGCTCGTCGAAACGGCGCTGCGTGAGGTCGATCGCGGGCTCATCGAGACCGCCGAAGCGCTCGGTGCGACGACGCGCCAAATCGTCTTCAAGGTTTTGCTGCCCGAAGCGTTGCCGGGCATCGTCGCCGGTCTCACGATCACGTTCGTTTCGCTCGTCGGCTACTCGGCGATGGCCGGCGCGATCGGCGGCGGCGGCCTGGGCGATCTCGGCATTCGCTATGGCTACCAGCGGTTTTTGCCCGAGGTGATGGTGGCGGTCGTCGTCATCCTCATCGTCTTCGTGCAACTCGTGCAATCGTTCGGGGACTGGCTCGTGCGCCGCTTGAGCCACCGATGAACACGTGCGTTAGAGGCGTGGGTCGAAACCCGGGCTTGGCGCCCGGGCTGCTTTCTCATTAAAATAAAACGATCGTTCGTTATTCTAAAGCGCGCCACCGAGGGGCATCCGTGTCAGCCGGGGCTTGACGTTTCGGCGGCCGATTCGGTGTTGCTGCGCGGGCTAAACGTGGCCAACCCGGCGCGGGCTAGCCCCACATGGGCCGGCCGATTTTGCCCATAGGGGCTTTGCCGAACCTTTGGTGAGTGCGGTCGCAGCATGCGCTGTCGCTATAATGGCCGCTGGGTTGACGTATTCGTAACTTTGGAGCGTGTGCATGAAAATTTTGGTGCCTGTCAAGCGCGTGGTCGACTACAACGTCAAAGTCCGAGTGAAGTCGGACGGCACGGGGGTCGACATTGCGAATGTGAAGATGTCGATGAATCCGTTCGACGAGATCGCCGTGGAAGAGGCGGTGCGCCTGAAGGAAGCGGGCGTGGCCACCGAGGTCATCGCGGTGTCGGCCGGTGTGGCGCAATCGCAGGAGACGCTGCGCACGGCGCTGGCGATCGGCGCGGACCGCGCGATCCTGATCGAGTCGAACGAAGATCTGCAGCCGCTGGCGGTGGCGAAGTTGCTGAAGGCGCTGGTGGATAAAGAGCAGCCGCAACTCGTGATCCTGGGCAAGCAGGCGATCGACGACGACTCGAACCAAACGGGTCAAATGCTCGCCGCGCTGGCGAACTTGCCGCAGGCGACGTTCGCCTCGAAGGTGACGATTGCCGACGAGGGTGGACAAAAGCGGGCCACGGTCGCACGCGAAGTGGACGGTGGCGCGGAAACGCTCACGTTGACGCTGCCGGCGGTGGTGACGACGGACCTTCGCTTGAATGAGCCGCGCTACGTGACGCTGCCCAACATCATGAAGGCGAAGAAGAAGCCGCTGGAGACGCTCAAGCCCGAAGACCTCGGCGTGGACGTTGCGCCGCGCTTGAAGACGCTGAAGGTGGCCGAGCCGCCCAAGCGCAGTGCCGGGGTGATGGTGCCGGACGTGCAGACGCTGGTCGAGAAGCTGAAGACCGAAGCCAAGGTGTTGTGAGGGGAGCAAGAGAAATGACGATTCTGGTTATTGCCGAACATGACAACGCGTCGATCAAGGGCGCGACGCTGAACACCGTTGCCGCTGCGCAGAAGATCGGTGGCGACATTCACGTGCTGGTGGCGGGCCACAACGCGCAGAGCGCGGCCGATGCGGCGGCGAAGATTGCTGGCGTGACGAAGGTACTGCTGGCCGATGCGCCGCAACTGGCCGCGGGTCTTGCCGAGAACGTCGAAGCAACGGTCCTGCAAATTGCCAAGGACTACTCACATATCCTTGCGCCGGCCACGGCCTACGGCAAGAACGTGGCGCCGCGCGTGGCCGCGAAGCTCGACGTCGCGCAGATCAGCGAGATCACGGCCGTCGTGTCGGCCGATACGTTCGAGCGTCCGATCTACGCGGGCAACGCGATCGCCACGGTGCAATCGGGCGATGCGATCAAGGTGATCACGGTGCGCGCGACGGGCTTCGACGCGGTGGCGGCGGAAGGCGGTAGCGCCGCGGTTGAGAAGATCGAAGCGGCGCTTGACCGCGGCGTGTCGCAGTTCGTGAGCCGCGAAGTGACGAAGCTCGATCGTCCCGAATTGACGAGCGCGAACGTCATCGTGTCGGGCGGTCGCGGCCTGGGCAGCGGCGAGAACTACACCAAGGTGCTCGAGCCGTTGGCGGACAAGCTTAACGCGGCGCTGGGCGCTTCGCGCGCGGCCGTGGACGCGGGCTACGTGCCGAACGATTATCAAGTGGGACAGACGGGCAAGATCGTCGCGCCGCAACTGTACGTGGCGGTCGGCATCTCGGGTGCGATTCAGCACTTGGCCGGGATGAAGGATTCGAAGGTGATCGTGGCGATCAACAAGGATCCCGAAGCACCGATCTTCAGCGTGGCCGATTATGGCCTCGTCGGTGACTTGTTCACGCTCGTGCCTGAACTCGTGAACGCACTGGGCTAAGCACGAGCAGCGCCGCGCAAGTAGGCGCCTGCCGGTAAAAGCAAGGGGCGCGCGGCGCCCCTTGTTCATCTCTCGCCACGCGTTATTTCGAGGTCGACGCCCGGAATCGAGCAAGCCGCTCGATGACTCGACACCAAAACGAACGGCGCCCGGTTAGGGCGCCGTTCTTCCTGCTTCCGGCTACTGGGGGTATGCGCGAGCCGTTACGCGTAAGCGGGTTGCGGGGTCCTGCCGAACTCGCCAAGATAGCGATGAACGGAGAGGTCGTCCGCTTGGATGGCCGGCCGGCGGCCCGAGATGAGGTCGGCGAGCAACTGGCCCGAACCACAGGACATGGTCCAACCGAGCGTGCCGTGTCCCGTATTGAGGAATAGATTCGACACCGGCGTGCGGCCGACCACCGGCGTGCCGTCGGGTGTCATCGGGCGCAGGCCCGTCCAGAACGACGCTTGCGACGTATCGCCGCCGCCGGGGAACAAATCGTTGACGCACATTTCGAGCGTGTCGCGGCGAGCCTCGCGCAGCTTCTTGTCGAAGCCGACGATTTCGGCCATGCCGCCCACGCGGATGCGATCGTCGAAGCGCGTGATCGCGATCTTGTACGTTTCGTCGAGCACCGTCGATACGGGCGCCTTGGCTGCATCGACGATCGGTGCCGTGATCGAATAGCCCTTGAGCGGGTAGACGGGGATTTTCGCGATGCCCGACAGCAATGGGGTCGAGTACGAACCGAGCGCGACGACATAAGCATCTGCCCGCAGCGTTTCGCCGCCGCAGCGCACGCCTGCGATACGGCTGCCGGCCATTTCCAGCGCGTCGATCGACATACCGAAGCGGAACTTCACGCCGAGCGATTCGGCGAGCGCGGCCAAGCGCGTCGTGAACAATTGGCAATCGCCCGTTTCGTCGCCGGGCAGACGCAGCCCGCCCGTCAGCTTGTGCGAGACGGCGGCGAGCGCCGGTTCGGCGCGCGCGAGCTCGGTGGGGCTCAAGAGCTCGTACGGCACGTTGGCGTCCTTCAGCACGGCGATGTCTTTTTGTGCGCCGTCGAGCTGCTGCTGCGTGCGAAACACCTGCAGCGTACCGCCCGTGCGGCCTTCGTATTGAATGCCGGTATCGGCGCGCAACGCCTGCAAACAGTCGCGACTGTATTCGGCGAGGCGCACCATCCGGCCTTTATTGACGGCATAGCGCTCGGCGGTGCAGTTTTGCAGCATCTGCCACATCCAGCGCAATTGGAACTGCGTGCCGTCCAGACGGATTGCGAGAGGCGCGTGCTTCTGGAACATCCACTTCACTGCTTTGATCGGTACGCCGGGAGCAGCCCACGGCGCCGCGTAGCCGGGCGAGATCTGACCGGCGTTCGCGAAGCTCGTTTCGAGTGCCGGAGCGGTTTCGCGATCGACCACCGTCACCGCGTGACCGGCGCGCGCCAAGTAATACGCACTCGTTACGCCGACAACGCCACTGCCCAGAACGACGACTCGCATAGTTGCTCCCAAATACCGATCAAGCCAGTTGATGCCGCTATACTATTGCGACAAAAGCAGTTTTTGTTTCTGTATTTTTCAGTTTTTTGGTTGAAACACTATGAGAATAGAACGCCAGCCGATCCGCAAGCTCGACAAGCTCGATCGCAAGATACTCAAGGTGTTGCAGGAAGACGGTCGCATCGCCATGAAGGATCTCGCCGAGCGGGTCGGGCTGACCGTCACGCCCTGCATCGAGCGCGTCAAGCGGATGGAGCGGGATCAGGTGATCCTGGGCTACTACGCGCGCGTCGACCCGGCGCAGCTCGGCGCCGCGCTACTCGTGTTCGTCGAGATCACGCTCGGCAACAAGAGCGGCAATATGTTCGATCAGTTCCGGCGCGAGGTGCAGAAGATTCCCGAGGTACTCGAATGCCATCTCGTCTCCGGCGATTTCGACTATCTCATCAAGGCGCGTATCGGCGAGATGGCCGATTACCGCAAACTGCTCGGCGACATCCTGCTGCAACTGCCGGGGGCGGTGCAGTCCAAGAGCTATGTCGTCATGGAGGAGATCAAGGAGATGCTGACGATCGCCGTGGGCGATTGAAGCCTGCTTTCATCCGAATCGCTTGGCGCCTGGACCGAAGCTTCCGCCAAAGCACGACGCCCGTCGATTACGCAACAGGTAATGGAAACGGCCCCGCACTTCGCTATGATCGCCGTCATGAACTCGACCCTCATCTCTTCGCGCGCCGTCTCCCAACGTTCGAATCGCCCAGTCGGCGATTTGCTGCGTGAATGGCGCCAGCGCCGCCGCATGAGCCAGCTCGTGCTTGCCACCGAGGCGCAGATTTCGACACGCCATCTGAGCTTCGTCGAATCGGGCCGCGCGCAGCCGAGCCGAGAGATGCTCATGCATCTGGCCGAACAACTCGATGTTCCGCTGCGCGCGCGTAATGCACTGCTCGCCGCCGCGGGCTTCGCGCCGCTCTATGGCGAGCGCGCGCTGACCGATCCGCAGCTCGATGCGGTACGCGAGGCGGTTCGGCTTGTCTTGCGAGGGCATGAGCCCTATCCGGCGCTTGCGATCGACCGACACTGGACGATGATGGCCGCCAATGGCGCACTCGCGCCGCTCATCGCGCGTGCCGATCCCCGGTTGCTCGAGCCGCCCGTCAACGTACTGCGCTTGTCGCTGCACCCCGATGGGCTCGCGCCGCACATCGTCGATTGGGCCGGTTGGCGCGCGCATGCATTGCAACGTGTCGAGCGGCAGGCGCAAGCGAGCGGCGATGCGGCGCTCGCGGTGCTCCTCGAGGAGCTCGCCGCCTATCCGGCGCCGCCCGGCGCCAATCTAGAACCCAGCCGCGAGCCGGCGCCGCTCGCGGACGTGGTCGTGCCGTTTCGTCTGCGCACCGACATCGGTATGTTGTCGTTCTTCAGTACGACAACGGTATTCGGGTCGCCCGTCGATGTGACGTTGTCGGAACTCGCGATCGAGGCGTTTTTCCCGGCTGATGCGGCCACGGGCGATGCTTTGCGCGCCTATCACGCAAGCCAGCCGCAAGCGTCGACGGCGAGCAACGCAGGCTAGGCGCTCTCGGTACCCGGAGCACGGCCAAGCGAGATGTACCGCACCAAATGATGATCCTCATCGCCGAGTTGATGATCGATCATGACGAGTCGCTTCGCATAGTGTGCGAGCGGGAGTTCCCACGTCATGCCGATGCCCCCGTGCAACTGCACGGCTTCGCGGGCGAGCCGTGAGCCCACTTGTCCGATCGTGTACTTGGCCGCCGATAGCGCGCGCTCGCGTGCAAGGCGCGGCGCGGCAAGCGCGGCTGCTGCATTGATGACCGCAGAGCGCGCTTGTTCGAGGTCGATCGCAAGATCGGCCATGCGGTGCTGCAACGCCTGAAAGCTGCCGATCGGCACGCCGAATTGACGGCGCGTGCGCAGATACTCGAGCGTCGCGGCGAATGCCGTTTCCATCGCCCCCAACGCTTCGGCCGAGAGCGCCAGCACGCCACAGCCGAGCGCTGCTTCGAGTACGCCGTACCCTTTGTCTTGCGGGCCGAGCAGCGCATCGGCAGGCAGTGTCGATTCGCGTAGGAAGAGTTCTGCGCCACGGCCGCCGTCGATCAGCGCATAGCCGCGCAGCGCAAGCCCCGGCGTGTCGCGCCGCACCCAGAACAATGAAATGCCGTCCTCCATGTCGACCGGTCCGCTCGTGCGTGCCGAGACGACGAAGCCGTCGGCCCCCTCGCCGCAAAGCACGACCGCTTTCGTTCCATTCAAGCGCCAGCCGTCGTCGGTTCGTGTCGCCGTTGTCGCGATACGGGCCAGCTCGTCGCGCGAGTCGGGCTCGCCGTGCGCAAATGCCAGCACGGCGTCGCCGTCGATGAGCCGTGCCAGCCATGCGCGTTGCACCGCGTTGCCCGCCAGCGCGATCGCGCGCCCGGCGACGAGTGCGCCCAAGAACGGCTCGACCACGAGAGCTCGCCCCAAGTGCTCGAACACGACGGCGATGTCGTCGCCCGTGCCGCCGAAGCCGCCGTGCTCGGGCGCGAACAGTGCCCCGATCGCACCGAGTTCGCCGAAGCGCCGCCATGTCGCGCGATCGAAGCCTTCAGGCGAGCGCGCGATGCGCTCGCGCGCGGCGAAGCCATACTGCTCGGCGACAAAGCGCGCGAGCGTGTCCCCGAGCATGCGCTGCTCATCGGTCAACTCGAAGTTCATCGTCGAGCCCTCTCAGAGTTCAAGGATCGCTTTCGCGATGATGTTCTTTTGAATCTCGTTCGATCCGCCGAAGATCGAGAGCTTGTAGTTGTTGAAGTCGCTTTTGGCGGCATCGGGCGCATCGAATGGGCCGAGCGGCGCGCCCTCGTAGCCCTCGTCGAATGCTTCGTCGACGAACGGCTGCGCGTAAGGGCCCAATGCACGCCGCATCAACGCCGCGATTTCCTGGCGAATCTGCGTGCCGCGCACTTTCAGCATCGAGCTTTGCGCACCGGGCGCGCCGCCGCCCGCGGCAGCCGCGATCGTGCGCAGGTTCGTCGTCTTCATGTTGTCCAGGTCGATGGAGACGCGCGCCAGGCGGGCTGCGAAAAGCGCATCTTCGGCGAGCGGCCGCCCGCGATGCATGATTTTTGCCGCCGCATGCTCGAGCCGCTCGAGGGCCGCCACCGAGAAGCCCACGCCCGCGATATTCGTGCGCTCGTACGTGAGCAGGTACTTGGCGTAGGTCCAGCCGCGATTCTCTTCGCCGACGAGATTCTCGGCGGGCACGCGCACGTTCGTGAAAAACACTTCGTTCACTTCGTGCTCGCCGTCGAGCGTCACGATGGGGCGTACGTCGATGCCGGGCGTGCGCATGTCGATCAGCAAGAAGCTGATGCCTTCTTGCTTGCGCACGTCGGTAGCCGTGCGCACGAGGCAGAACATCATGTTCGCGTAGTGGCCGAGCGTGGTCCATGTCTTCTGGCCGTTTACCACGTAATGTTCGCCGTCGGCGTCGCGCGCGCGTACGGCACGTGTGGCGAGCGATGCGAGGTCGGAACCCGCACCGGGCTCGGAGTAGCCCTGGCACCACCAGTCGGAGCCATCGAGAATGCGCGGCAGCCAGCATCGCTTTTGCGCTTCGTTGCCGTACTTGATCAGCACGGGGCCGAGCATGTTCACGCCGAACGGTACGATGCGCGGCGCGCCGGCGAGCGCGCATTCGTTGTCGAAGATGAAACGTTCGACGGGACTCCAGCCCGTACCGCCGTATTCGCGCGGCCAGTGGCTCGCGAGCCAGCCGCGCGCGTGGAGAAGCGCATGCCATTGGGCCATGTCCTCGCGCGCGAGCCGTAGCCCGTGCTTGACCTTGCGCGCTGTGCGAGCCGGCAGCCTTTCGTCGAGAAAGCGCCGTACTTCGCTGCGAAATGCCTCTTCTTCGACAGTGAAACTCAAGTCCATCGCTTAGCCCTCGCGGCTGATCGAATTTATGCCGGCGCGTCGTTCAAGCTCGAAAAATCGGCCCCGCGTTCGACGAGTTCGACGATGAGCGGCGACGGCCGCCAAAAGAACGCGTCTTCTTTCGACAAGCGCTCGAGCTCGGTCAGTATGTTCGGCAGCCCTAGCATGTCGGCGTACTTCATCGGGCCGCCGCGGTAGCGCGGAAAGCCGTAGCCGTAGATCAACGTGACGTCGACGTCGAGCGGACGCAGCGCGATGCCTTCGCGCACGATGTTCGCGGCTTCGTTGACGACGGCGCACATGAGGCGGCGCACGATCTCGTCGTCGGCGAAACCGCGCGGCGAGACGCCGGCACGCACGCGTTCGGCTGCGACGATCGCTTCGACTTCCGGGTCGGGCGTGCCTGTCCGCGCGCCTTGCTCGTAGCGATAGAAGCCGCGGCTCGTCTTCTGCCCGAACCAGCCGCGCTCGCAGAGACGGTCGGCGATTTCGACGTAGCGCAGGCGCGGATCGCGGGTCGGCGCGCGTCGCTTGCGTGCGGCCCAGCCGATGTCGCCGCCGGCCAGATCGACGACTTGATACGGGCCCATCGGATAGCCGAACTCGCGCATGGCGCGATCGATCTGATAGGGCGAAGCGCCGTCTTCCATCAGGTAATCGGCGGCCATGCGATAGACGGCAAGCAGGCGATTGCCGATGAAGCCGTCGCAGACCCCGGCACGGACGGGCACCTTGCGTAGCTGTTTGGCGAGTTCGAATGCCGTGGCGACGACGGCTGCGCTCACGCGGGCGGGCACGACGATTTCGAGCAGCTTCATGACGTTGGCCGGCGAAAAGAAGTGCAGACCGACAACGTCGGCCGGACGCGACGTCGTGCCGGCGATTTCGTCGATGTCGAGATACGAGGTGTTCGTCGCGAGAATGGCGCCACGCTTGCAGACGCGGTCGAGTTCGGCGAAGACGGCTTGCTTGACGGCCATGTCCTCGAACACCGCTTCGATGACGAGATCGACGCCCGCAAGCGCATCGTACGACGTGCTGCCCGTGAAGCGTGCGAGGGCGGCGTTTTTGGCCTCGGCTTTGATGCGGCCTTTGGCCACGAGGCCGTCGTAGACGCGCTCGACGTGTCCGCGCCCGCGTGCGAGTGCTTCGTCGTCGCGCTCGATCATCGTGACGGGCAGCCCCGCATCGAGCACGGCCACCGCGATGCCGGCGCCCATCGTGCCGCCGCCGACGATGCCGATCGTCGAGATCGGGCGTGGCGTGGCGGCCTTCGTCTCGGGTGCCTTCCCGACTTCGCGTTCGGCGAAGAACGCGTGGATGAGGCCCGCGCGCTGCGGGCTCTCGAGGCATTCGACGAACAGTTTGCGCTCGAGGACGAGGCCTTCGTCGAACGGTAGCGTCAGCGCCGCCTCGACCGCATCGACGATCTTCATCGGCGAAAAGAGTCCGCGCGCGCGCTTGGCCGTTTCCTTGCGGGCGGTGTCCACTGCGACGCGGCCCGCGCCCCTATCGGCCAGTGCCTTGGCGGCGCGCGTCGGCCGCACGCCGGCTTTGGCCGCGAGCAGTTCGCGCGCATAGGCGAGCCCTTCGCCGAGCACGTCGTCGGTCGCGCCGAGGCGGTCGACGAGACCGAGCGAGAGCGCCTCTTCGGCCCGCGCATGGCGGCCCGAGAGCATCAAGTCGAGGGCGGGAGCCACGCCGATGAGACGCGGCGCGCGCTGCGTGCCCCCAGCGCCGGGCAGCAACCCGAGCTGGACTTCGGGTAACCCGAGTTTCGCGCCGCGTACCGCGAGCCGATAGTGTGCCGCGAGCGCGACTTCGAGCCCGCCGCCGAGTGCTGCGCCGTGAATGGCGGCGACGACGGGTTTGGCGCACGCCTCGATGCGGTTGCAGACCGTCGGCAGCAAGGGCAGCAATGGCGGTTTGCCGAATTCGCGGATGTCGGCGCCGGCGATGAAGTTGCGCCCCGCACCGACGATCAGCACGGCTTGCGCGGCGGCATCGGCGTCGGCGGCGTCGATCGCCTCGATGAGCCCGCGCCGCACGTCGACGCTCAAGGCGTTCACGGGCGGGTGATCGATGGTGACGACGAGCACGTTGCCGTGCAGGGTGCGGGAGACGACGGAGGCGTGGGTCGGGGCGGTCATGGATGGGCGTCGAACGAGGGTGATCGATCGTGCGATTGTCGATGGGATAGCGGAAATTGACAATCCAAGCATGAATTGACAGACTGTAAAAATTTCCTTGACAGTGAGCGGCAGGCCGCCCCATCCATGGATTTGAATTCCCTCTCGCTGCTCGTCGAGATCTTGGAGGCCGGCAACCTCAGCGAAGCCGCTCGCCGGCTCAAGATGACGCGGGCCAACGTCAGTTATCACCTCAATCAGTTCGAACGCGCGCTCGGGCTGCAACTCGTGCGGCGCACGACGCGGCGCGTCGAGCCGACCGAGGCGGGGTTGCGTCTCGTCGAGCACGGCCGCGCGATTCGGCGGGCGCTCGAAGCGGCGCAGGAGACCGTCGAGACGCTCGGCCGCACGCCGCTGGGGCGCGTGCGGCTGTCGGTGCCGAGCGGCTATGGGCAGCTCGTGATGGCCGACTGGCTGCTCGAGTTCAAGCGCCTGCATCCGGGCATCGTGCTCGACGTCATGTTTGAAAATCGCGTCGAAGATTTGCTGCGGGACGAAGTCGACATCGCCGTGCGCGTCATGTCCGAGCCCCCGCAGAATCTCGTCGCGCGCGACATGGGGGCCGTGCGCTATGTCGCCTGTGCCTCGAAGCAATACGCAAACGAGCATGGGTTGCCGACGGCACTCGACGCTTTACGGACGACGCCGCTCATCACGGCCACCGTCGTCGGCCGTCAGTTGCGCGTCGCGGCGTACCTTGGCGGCGAGCGGCACGAAGTCCTGCTCGAGCCCACGTTGATTTCGGAGAATTTTCTGTTTTTGCGCCAAGCGGTGCTGGCGGGGTTGGGGGTGGGCATCGTGCCCGACTACGTGGTGCAAGACGATATTCGCAGCGGGGCGGTCGTGACGACGCTCGATGCGTGGCGGCTCAGCATTTTCGGCACGCACATGTACCTGCTTTACATGCCCGATCGCCATCAAACGCGCGCTGCCGCATCGTTCATCGATTTCGTGCTCGAGAAGGCAAGAAAAGCGGGGCGGACCCTCTGAGCCAGCCAGGTCCGCCCCGCATCGACGCGCATTGCTACGGTGCGTTTTCGGGTCAGTGATGCTTCTTCACGTCACGGTCGTGCTTGAGCTCGTCCTTCAAGTCTTCCTTGGCGTCGCCGTAGCCCTTGCGGATTTCTCCCGCGGCTTCCTGAAGGTCGCCCTTGGCTTGACGCGCCGGATCGTTCGTCACGCTTCCGACCGCTTGATTGACCTTACCCTTCGCCTTTTCCGCTACGCCCTTCACTTGATCCTTGTTCATGTGAGCTCCTTTTAGGTGTGCCGCACGTGCGACAACGATCCATCCGCAACGGGCGTGCCCGCGCGCCCGAGGGCGCGGGGATGGATGCGAAATTCAGACGTGCGACGGTGCGCTTCGAATGCACAGCGTCGAAGGCGGGTTCGCCATTCGGCTATGGAGTGGCTTGCGCGTCGGTGTGCGAGGCGGTGGCCTGCGTTTGCGGGTCGTGCGCGTCGTTCGCCTCGAGCACCGGTGCGAGCGAGGGGCCGAGCGTTTTGAGCAACTGCACGGCCATCGCGCTCGTGTAGTCGTAGCGCGCCGCATACGGTTCGTGCGTGTACGCCGTCAGCGTGCCGTAGAAGCGATTGCCGATGACGAACACGAACACGGCCGTGCGATTGACTTTGCGCGATTCGATGAGCCGTCCGCCGCGTGCATAGACGTCGTAGCGCTGATCGCCGGTACCGGTCTTGCCGTAGACGTCTAGCGCGTGCCCGTCGCCGAGCGGTAGTCCCGTCGAAAGACGCGCGCCCGTGCCGCCGAGCACGACGTCGCGCAGCAGGCTGCGCGCGACCGCGACGATGTCGGGCGAGATGGCCTGGTGCTGAGGATTCGGCGCATGGGCGAAGTGCGTTTCGAACGGCGTCCCGGCCGCAAACGCGAGCGTATCGACGCTGCTCGCATGGATCGTGTTGCCGCCGTTGGCGATGATGCCGATCAGATGCGCGAGCGCATCGGGCCGATCGCCGGAAGCGCCGATTGCGGCGGCGAACGAAGGCGTGATCGTCTCGAACGGATAACCGAGCGCGCGCCAGGATTGGCCGATGGCGTCGTAGGCCTTCAATTCGACCATGTGCCGGATGCGGCGATCTTGCGTCAGATGATGGTGCGTCTTGAAGAGCCATGCATACGACGTGAGGCGTGCGGCGCGGCTCGCTTTGCGCAGCTCGTCCTCGGTCGCGTTCGGATGCTTGCGCAGATAGGCGAGCATCCATAACGCGATCGGATGCACCCCCGAGATATAGCCGCGATCGTTCAGATTGAACTTGTCGATCGCGTACTTCGCATAGAGCTTGGCGAGATCGTCATCGGAGAGCGACGCGCTCGGCGTGTTTTTGAGGGCTGCGCGCATGCGCTGCGCGAACCACGGGAGAGGTTCGTCGGGGGCGATGCTGCGCAGTGCCGTGGCGAGCTTGGGCGGGCTCTTGCGCATGTCGGCGACGAGCATGTCGAGCGCTTCGTCGGCCGTCTTGCCGTGGTACCTCACGAAGAACCGATGCAAGTAGACGAGGCTCTCCTGATCGGCGAACGCTTCGAGATAGCGCTGACGCAGTGCGGGGTCGTCGAGCCAATGCGCCGAGGAGCCGGTTGTCTGCACCATCTCGTAGTGGACGATGTCGCGCATGAGCCGCACGAACACGAGGTTCACCGAATGCTGGAACGCATCGCGCACGGTGAGGATGCGTCCGTTGTCGGACTTGTCGAAGTTCGAGAAGGCCTGCGCGCCGCCGCCCGTGTAGAACGTTTCGCCCGGGCTCGCCGAATATTTGCGCTCGACGGCCGCATCGAGCATCGCGGGCAGTGAGCGATCGTTTGCATGGATAAGGTAGTCCACGGCCCAGCGCGAGAGCCCATCGATCGGGTCGAGCCGCACATGCTTGAGTTCGGCCGCGCTCATGGACGCATAGCGCGCATGCAAGGTCGAGACGATTTGCAGGTACGTGATCACCGTGCGCAGCTTAGCGGTCGAGCCGAGATTGAGCCGTGCGCCCCCGTTGATGTCGAACGGCTGGTTCACGCTGTCCGTTTGCACGCGCACGACGTCTTGACCGTTTCGATGCTCGAACAGCGCGAAGCTGAAGGAAATCTTCGACGGATCGTCGCCTGGGCGCAGCATCTCGAAGCCGTAAAGGCCGGCCGCCTTCGCGCCTTCGACGGTGCCGGCCTGCGCAAGCCGCTCGGCGACGGCGCGCTCCACGGCGTCGTTCAATGTCGAATGCACGGTGAGGTCGAGCCGGTCGAGATCGTAGAAGCCGTCCACGCCGAGCGCTTGTTGCAGACGCGAGCGCACGAGCGTGATGGCCTTGCGCGCGACGAACGACGTCGCCGGCCGCGGCGGGGCGCCCTTATGCAACTCGAGCGATTGCTCGAGCGCCGCGTCGCGCAACGGCGCGGAGATGACGCCGTTCGCGGCGAGCACGCGGATGTAGCTGTCGGTGAGCCGGTCGAGCGCGGGGCGATTGCGCACGAGGTAATACGAGGGCGCGCGCTGCGCGATCAACAACGAGAGTGCCTGCTTGAACGCCAGCGCTTCGCTGGCGAGCACACCGGGCGCCGCCGGGCCGTTGCCCGTTTCGGCCGTGATTTGCGACAGCAGTTGGTTGACGTCGACGAAGTCGCACCCGTACCAAGCCGTCAGCCCGTCGCCGAGGCCTTGGATCTCGCCGATGCCGGGCCGCGCCGCCAGCGGCACCGTATTCAGGTAGTGCACGACGATCGATTGACGCACGGCCATCGTATTTTCGCCGCCAAGGTAGGCGCGGACCGATGCCGAGGCGATCTGGCGCAATTTTTCAGGGGGCGTGGCGGTGCGGCCGCCGGGCGAATGGCGAAATTTCTCGGTTTGCGTGGCGAGCGTGCTGCCGCCGGGCGTCGATTGATGACGGTCGACGAGCCGCACCGCCTGATCCGACAGCGCCCGGGCAAATCGGCCCCAATCGATGGCCGGGTTCCGATCCGGTTCGCTCGGATCGAGCAAATAGCGGTCTTCGATGAACGTCAGCGCACTGACGATGATGGGGGGAATCGAATCGAAGTCGGTGTAGGCGAGAGCGGGGTAGCGGGCGCTATAGAGCGGCGTACCCTGCTCGTCGAACAAGCGCAGCCCCGCCTGGTCTTTTTCCACGTACGGTATGAACAGGCCGCGATCGGCCAGCGACATCATCATCGACGAATCGCGCGCTTGGCTCGTGACGATGTAGCCGCGCGCGCGCAGTCGCGCCGCGAAATCGGGCAAGCGCGCATAACCGAGGCGCCAGTCGTACGGGCCGCCCGGCGACGGGAAGCGGATGTCGTCGCTGGCGCCCGCTTCGACTGAAAACGATACCTGTCGCCCTAAACCCGCGAAGTAGCGCGCTTGCAAACGCGAAGTCTGCATCTCGAGCGAGACGAAGTAGGCGAGCAGGCCGACGAGCGCGGCAACCCCGGCGAGCATGAGCCATTTCCATCGCGCGCCCGGCGACATCGTTGAGATGTAGCGCAAGGGTAGGCGGGCGAGCGGGCGATTCATGATGAGGCTCCGTTAGCGGCGTCGCACCGCGCTGACGACGCTCGTACTAGTTTAATCATGCGCCGAACGCCTGTGCAGTATGGTTCGTGTGCTTCGCCGCACGAAAGATTTCGCGGCGTGACGGGCGCCGGACCACGCCGGCGTTCTCCCGTTCCCTGGCAGCGCAACGCGCACGCCAGCCGGTGTTCCGACGGCCTGCGCGGTTTTCCAAGTTGGCGCGGAAACGATATCGAGGGGATGCCCGCATTATCGGTACCGCTATTGCACGTAAATATGACGCCTATGTTGACAGGTCGAATAATCGTTTCGGTATTAATTTCTCTGTCGGAAGTAATTTGCGGTTAAACGAGCTTTGCCTCGATTTTCTCGAGCCGGAAATGTGCGATGATTGCGTTCGTTTAAATCGGCACGCGGGCGAGCGTGCCGGTTAAACCACAGTGAAGCTTAGGTAGTCGGTGCATCGCTGCCCGCGGAAACGCGCATTGTGAAATGACGGGAATCACGCCGTCGTCAATCGAAGTTACACCGCAGAAATAAAGAAGAGCCTTGGGCGTGCGTCTCATTCGAGAGCCGCGGCTCGGTGCGTGCCGAGCCGGGGAAGACGTATGCCGAGATGTCGATGCTCCGGCCGCCGGGCGCGGCCGTTTCGGTATCACGCAGGTCGCTCGCGTGACTGGCGCGACGGCAAGGAGGCATAAATGAAAAGCTGGGCCGAGGAACTGTTGCACGAGTTGAATCACACGAACTCCGATATGGAGATCTTCAGCAAGATCGAGGCCGCCGCAAAGGGCTTGGGCTTCGAGTTTTGCGCGTATGGCTTGCGGGCGCCGTGGCCGCTGTCCAAGCCGAAGACGCGCTTGCTGAGCAATTACCCGGAAGCGTGGAAAAAGCGGTATCAGGAAGCGCACTATTTCGAGATCGATCCGTCCGTGCAGCATGCACGTCGTTCGCAGTCGCCGGTCGTTTGGAGCGACGCGCTCTTTAGCGGCGTGCCCGAATTGTGGCGCGAAGCGCGATCGCACGGGTTGTGCTATGGCTGGGCGCAGTCGGCGTTCGATAGCTGCGGCGTGGGCGGTATGCTGACGCTGGCGCGTTCGAGCAGTCCCCTCACGGCGGATGAACTCGGCGAGAACGAAGTCAAAATGCGCTGGCTCGTGAGCACTGCGCATCTGTCGCTCAAGCGTGTGCTGATGCCGACGTTGATGGCCGATCCGGAGCGCGGGCTCACCGATCGCGAAGTGGAGGTGCTCAAGTGGGCCGCCGACGGCAAGACTTCCGGCGAAATTTCGAAGATCCTCGTGATTTCGGTCGATACCGTCAATTTCCACGTCAAGAATGCGGTGACGAAATTGAAGACGACGAACAAGACGGCAGCAGTCGTGCGTGCCGCGATGCTCGGCTTGCTTCAGTGACTGCCGGTATGGCGAGCGCCGTTTTGGCGCTCGCCGGGGCGAAGCGAATTGCCGTTTTAGATACGCCGTGCGCCAATTTACCGAGTCGGAATTGCGGTTTTTCGATTTTCTTGTCGTCGGAGAAAGGTGATCTCATTCGCACTTATTTCCAACCGCGATAATAAATTTAGAAGGCTTTCGGAAATATGATCGGATGTGCGCATCGATTATCGATGCGCTTTGAATTGCATGTGGCGCACTCCTACCGGAGCGCAATGTCGCGTGCGGTGCGACGTGAGCGAACTGCCTTCAAGACGACACGGGTACCCCCGGCCAGGACGAAGCGACCGACGCCTCCGAGCGGCAAAGGCGCCCTTGGTCGAGCAGATAGGCCTGCTCGCCTAGGCAGGCCGCCGGTGTGGCGTTTCGTTGCGCGATTACCACAGCCGTGCCGTCACTCGCCAACTCGGCGCCGAGTCCCGCCACTTGTTCGGCCTCGGCGGGCGCTAGGGCGTCGAACGGATCGTCGAGCAACAGCAGGCGCGGCTCCGACATCAAGGCGCGCGCGATGGCGAGCAATTGCCGCTCGCCGTTCGTCAGTCGGCTGGCGCTTTGATGTCCGCAGGCTTTCAGAAACGGAAACCGTTGCACCAAGCGATCAGCCTGCGCTTCGATGCGTGGCCGGTCCGTATCGCGCCACACGCCCGCAAGCAGATTGTCACGGACCGATAGCGAGCTGAAAAGCAGGCGGTTGTGCGGCACGTAGGCGATGCCGCGCGCAAGCAATTCGGTCGGCCGCTTGCGGCGGGTGTCCTCGCCGTCGAGGCGGATCACGCCACGCTTGGGGCGCACGAGCCCCGCGATCGCCATGAACAGCGTCGTCTTGCCAGCGCCGTGCGGTCCGAGCACGTAGGCGAGGCTACCCGCGAACAGCGCGAACGAGATGTCGTCGAGAACGTCGCTCTTGCCGTAGCCGGCGACGAGCGATTCGATTTGCAGCAACGGCATTCGCATCGGGTGTTACCTCCGGGACGGGGGAGCGGCGCACTTTTGTGCACCGCACTCGAACGCCGTCGATTTCACCCGCCGCGCCCCTTGGCGACAACTACCACAAATAGGAGGGGGCGAATCCCGATTCGCCCGCTACGACAACGCAACGCGTTCGCCGGTGGCGCCCGCTGCCTCCACCGCAAGCGCGCCGCCCCCGGCGTACCCTTCCGGCTGCTTGGCCGAATGGATCATCAGGACGTTCTCCGGCGGTGTGGCGGGCCGTGCGGCGTGACCGGCGACCGTAACGGCTTCGCCCCCCGACGTGCGCGCTTGCTCGGCGATCCACCGTGCCACGTCGTGCACGTCTTGCCGAGCGGCCGCGTCGGCCTGCACGAGCCAATACGCGTGTCCGTTCGCACGACCCTTTCCGGAGCCGAGCGCGACGAGCTTGCCTTCGGTATCGACCCCGGTCACGCCGAGCGACGGGCTCGCAACCGGCACGATCGTTTCGTCGAATAGGCGCGTCGCACCGGATGGCGGGTTCGCGATGCTCGCATAGCGGATGGCGAGGTCGATGCCTTCGGTGTGCAAGTCGAGCAGCTTGTCGTTGGCCGCCACGCGAACGTCGAGCGCGGGGTAACGGCGCTGCAGCTCCGGCAGCCGCGGCAATAGCCAGAGCGTCGCCACGCCGATACTGGCGGTGACCGTCACGGGTTGGCGCTCGGCAGGACGCGTGATCGCCTCGAACACGTCCTGCAACTGACGCACGACGCCGTCGGCCGTGCGGAACAGGCGCTCGCCGGCTTGCGTGAATGTGATCGACCGGTAGCCGCGATGAAACAGCGACACGCCGAGCGCATCCTCGAGCGAGTGAATTTGCCGGCTGACGGCAGATTGCGTCAGACAAAGGTCCTCCGCCGCGAGCGTTACGCTCATGCGGCGGCCGACGGCCACGAAGCCGCGGATCAAATCGAGCGGCGCAAGTCGAACCAGAGGCGTTGCCATGCGTCTACCTCATGCGAAAGTGACGGGAAGGTAAATTGAGCCGAAGCGAGGCGTCGGTTCAAATGGGAACTTCGTGGCGATGGGCGCGACGGCGCGTCCATGCGCGAGTACTTCGACGTTGGAATGCGCTCGCGTCGAGCGCATTGGACCGTGCCGGATTTAAGCCATTCCTATGCGAAACCGTAACTGACACATTTGGTAGGCGAATGCTGCCGCCGTGTTCGTGAAGCGAAGCGGAGCGCCGGTGGAGAGGGGGTGACGCGGTTCGTTGGGCGTTGCGAAGCAGCGTTCGAGGAGGCGTAGCAGGCGCGCGATCGATGCGGGCCGCATTGCGTGTCGGAAGAGGGTGGTCGGCCGCGCGCGGCGTTGCGACGGCGCGTGGCGAGGTCAGGCGCACGGCCGCGTATCGGCCGCTGCGCGTCTATCCGCGGTGCGTCAATAGACCTTGTCGTCGTCGGCGCCGTCGGCCTCGGATTCGCTGCGCACCGCATCCGCGAAGCGCGCGAGCGCCGCGAGCGATCCGCTCACGCTCACGTATTGCTCGCGGCCGATCTTTGCATCGAGCAATACCGCCATACCCGATTCGCGTGCGAGTTCGATGAGGTCCATTCGCTGTGCCTGCCCTTGCGTCTTGTTCATGGTCGTCGAAAGAGTCGCCTCGATGATGCCGGGATCTGCGCCCGTTCCGCGTTTTCATTCCGCACGTCCTGCCGCGGTTCGCTCGCTGGGCGAAAAACGATTCGCCCGATCCCGCTCTTGTTGAAGCACGACTCGTACCTACCGCCGGCGGCGGCATCGATGCCCCCTCATGATGCGTTCGGGGGCGTCCGAGACCGCGTTTGCCCCGGTATGGCGCAATCATTGGCACTCGCACGGTGCAGCGGTATGTCTCGCATTGCAAAAGCCGCGCGCACTAGCCGCATGGATCGATTTGTATAGACAAGAATGAATGTGAATCGCGATGCTGAATAGCCGCTGGCGGTTGCGGCGTCGCTCTGGAAGCGCGGTGCGCACCGCCTAGGGGTGGCCTGGCGGCCGTATAGGTAAGCTGCGCTTCGCCCGTGTCCGATGTCTAGTCGTCTAATGGAAATCCCTAGCTCTGTGCTTGTAAAAACGACTTGTCTATACAAGACGACAGCACTAGACTCGCTGTCAGATCTGGCATGCGCACGCGCGGGCGATCGCCCGCGGCGACTCGCCGCTAGAACGAAATAGGCAGATGAAATAGACAGGACGCTCTCCATGATGATTCTCACGCCGGGCCATTTGACGCTTCCTCAACTGCGCCGTATCGCACGCGAGCGTGTGCCGCTCGCGCTCGATCCCGCGAGCCGCGCCGTGATCGACGCGGGTGCGAAAGCCGTAGCCGACATTGCCGCGAAAGGCGAGCCGGCCTACGGCATCAATACCGGCTTCGGCCGCCTGGCCAGCACGCACATCGCACACGACCAGCTCGAACTGCTGCAGCGCAACCTCGTGCTTTCGCACGCCGTGGGCGTCGGCGAGCCGATGACGGCACCCGTCGTGCGGCTCTTGATCGCGCTCAAGCTGTCGAGTCTCGGCCGCGGCCACTCGGGCATTCGTGGCGAAGTGATGAATGCACTCGTGACGCTGTTCAACGCTGACGTTCTGCCGATCATTCCCGTCAAGGGCTCGGTCGGCGCCTCGGGCGATCTGTCGCCGCTCGCGCATATGTCGGCCGTGCTGCTCGGTATCGGCGAAGTGAGCGCGCGCGGCGAACGCATGAGCGCGCTCGAGGGGCTGAAGCTCGCGGGTCTCGCGCCGCTTTCGCTGCAGGCGAAGGAAGGGCTCGCGCTGCTCAACGGCACGCAAGCGTCGACGGCGCTCGCGCTGTACAACCTGTTCGCGATCGAAGACCTCTTTCGCACGGCGCTCGTTGCCGGGGCGCTGTCGGTCGATGCGGCCGCGGGCTCGGTCAAACCCTTCGATGCTCGCATTCATGCGCTGCGCGGCCATCGCGGCCAGATCGACGCGGCCGCGGCCTATCGCGCGTTGCTCGACGGCTCGGGCATCAATCTTTCGCATCGCGATTGCGGCAAGGTGCAGGACCCGTACAGCTTGCGCTGCCAGCCGCAAGTGATGGGGGCGTGCCTCGATCAGATGCGCCATGCGGCCGACGTGCTGCTCATCGAAGCGAACGCCGTCTCGGACAATCCGCTCGTCTTCCCCGATACGGGCGAAGTGCTGTCGGGCGGCAACTTCCACGCCGAACCCGTGGCGTTCGCAGCCGACAACCTCGCATTGGCCGTGGCTGAGATCGGCGCGCTCGCCGAACGCCGCATCGCCCTGCTCATCGACGCGACGCTGTCTGGATTGCCACCGTTTCTCGTGAAGGATGGCGGCGTCAACTCCGGGTTCATGATCGCGCACGTCACGGCGGCCGCGCTCGCGTCGGAGAACAAGACGCTTGCGCATCCGGCGTCGGTCGATTCGTTGCCGACGTCGGCGAATCAGGAAGACCACGTGTCGATGGCCACCTTCGCCGCGCGCAAGCTCGCCGACATCGCCGAGAACACGGCGAACATCCTGGCGATCGAGTTGCTCGCCGCCGCGCAAGGTGTCGACCTGCGTGCGCCGCATCGCACGAGCGGCGCGCTGCAGCGTGTGGTTGACTTGCTCCGCGCCCACGTCCCGCATTACGACCTCGATCGCTATTTCGCGCCCGACATCGCTTCTGTCGCGCGGCTCGTCGTAGGCGGTGCGATCGCGCAAGCAAGCCCGCTGTCGTTCGCCTCGGAAGCGGCCTCGGCCGCCTGAAACATGGACGACGTCAACGTCAAAGCGATGAATGCTCCCGCGTATCAGGGCATCAAAGACTACATTCTCGCGCGCATCCACTCGGGCGAGTGGGCCGAGGGCGATCAGGTGCCGTCCGAAAACGAGTTGGCGCGCGAGTTCAAGGTGGCGCGCATGACGGTCAACCGCGCGCTGCGCGAACTGACGGCCGAGCAGGTGCTCACGCGCGTGCAAGGGGCGGGAACGTTCGTCGCGCGGCCCAAGTACGAATCGACGCTCGTGGCGATCCGCAGCATCTCCGACGAGATCGCCGCCCGCGGTCATCGGCACCACGCTCATGTGCTGGAACTCGGCGCGACGGTCGCGAGCGACGCGCTCGCCGACGAAATGCAGGTCAAGCCGGGCAGCCCCGTGTTTCATTCGCGCGTGCTGCATTTCGAGAACGACGAGCCGGTGCAGTTCGAGGCGCGCTGGGTCAACCCGGCCATCGCCCCCGAGTATGCGCTGCAGGACTTTGCGCGCGTCACGCCGAATCAATACCTGACGCGCGTGGCGCCGCTGCAGCGCGTCGAATACCGGATCGAAGCCGCACACCCCGAGCCCGCCACGAGCAACCATCTGCGGATGGACGAGGGCGAGCCGTGCCTCGTGCTGCATCGACGCACGTGGTCGCGCGAGCAGGTCGCGTCGGTCGCCGATCTGTGGCATCCGGGCAGCCGCTATCGCTTTACCGGACATTTTTGAGCGCCGTGCCGGCGCATCGAACGCAACGCATGCCGAAGGAGATGACTCGCATGAACGATCCGAAACGATTCGACCCGAGGCTCGACACGACGCGCACGATCCGCGCGCCGCGCGGCGCCGAGAAGACGTGCAAGAGTTGGTTGACCGAAGCCGCGTACCGGATGATCCAAAACAATCTCGACGCCGAAGTGGCCGAGCATCCGCACGCGCTCGTCGTCTACGGCGGCATCGGGCGGGCCGCGCGCAACTGGGATTGCTTCGACCAGATTCTCGCATCGCTGAAGGATCTCGAAGACGACGAAACGCTGCTGATCCAATCGGGCAAGCCCGTGGGCGTGTTTCGTACGCACGCCGACGCGCCGCGCGTTCTGCTTGCGAACTCGAACCTCGTGCCGCACTGGGCGACCTGGGAGCATTTCCACGAGCTCGATCGCAAGGGTCTAATGATGTACGGCCAGATGACGGCGGGCAGTTGGATCTACATCGGCAGCCAAGGCATCGTGCAAGGCACGTACGAAACGTTCTACGCGGTGGCGAACCAGCACTTCAACGGCGATGCGACAGGCCGTTGGATTCTGACGGGCGGCCTCGGCGGCATGGGCGGCGCGCAGCCGCTCGCGGCGACGATGGCGGGTTTCTCGATGATCGCGGTCGAATGCGACGAGACGCGGATCGATCTTCGACTGAAAACGCGTTACCTCGACCGGAAAGCGAAGACGCTCGACGAAGCGCTCGCGATCGTCGATGCGGCCAAGGCGAGCGGCAAGTCGGTCTCCGTCGGTCTCGTCGGCAATGCGGTTGATGTGTTCGAAGCCTGTGTCGCGCGTGGCATCACACCCGAGTGCGTCACCGATCAGACGAGTGCGCACGATCCGATCAACGGCTATTTGCCGCAGGGATGGAACGTCGAGCAATGGCGCGAGCGGCAAAAGACCGATCCGCAAAGCATCGTCACGCCCGCGAAACAGTCGATGGCGCGACAGGTGCAGGCGATGTTGACGCTGCAGGCACGCGGCGCGGCGACGCTCGATTACGGCAACAACATCCGTCAAATGGCGCATGACATGGGCGTTGCGAACGCGTTCGATTTTCCGGGCTTCGTGCCGGCCTATATCCGGCCGCTGTTTTGCGAAGGGAAGGGGCCGTTCCGCTGGGTGGCGCTCTCGGGCGACCCCGAGGACATCTACAAGACCGATGCGAAGGTCAAGGAACTGATTCCCGACGACGCGCATCTGCACAACTGGCTCGACATGGCGCGCGAGCGCATCGCGTTTCAAGGGTTGCCCGCGCGCATCTGCTGGGTGGGCGTGAAGGACCGCTACCGCTTGGGCCTCGCGTTCAACGAGATGGTCAAGCGCGGCGAGTTGAGGGCGCCGATCGTGATCGGCCGCGATCACCTCGATACGGGCTCGGTCGCCAGCCCCAATCGCGAGACCGAATCGATGAAGGACGGTTCCGACGCCGTGTCCGATTGGCCGCTGCTCAATGCGCTGCTCAATACGGCCGGCGGCGCGACCTGGGTGTCGCTCCATCACGGCGGCGGCGTCGGCATGGGCTTTAGCCAGCATGCGGGCGTCGTGATCGTCTGCGACGGCACCGATGCGGCGGCGCGGCGCATCGAGCGCGTGCTGTTCAACGATCCGGCCACGGGCATCATGCGCCATGCCGATGCCGGCTACGATCTGGCGCGCGAAACGGCGCGCGAAGTCGGCCTGAAGCTGCCGATGCTCGGCCGTTGATACAGGATGCAAATGCAGATGAGCAAGCAGTCCCATGCGGTGGAGCCCGTCACCTCGCCCGAGCCGCGCATCGTTCGCGCGAGCGCGTTGAAGGCCGCGCCATGGAAGAACGGCGGCGGCGTGACGCGCGAGATCGCTGCCTATCCGGTGGGGGCGAGCCTCGAGACGTTCGTCTGGCGCGTGAGCGTGGCCGACGTCGAGCAAGCGGGCCCATTCTCGCGATTTCTCGGCATCGACCGGACGCTGGTGCTGCTGGCCGGCGTGGGGATGGATTTGATCGAGGCGGCTGGTGCCGTGCATGCGTTGAGGGAGCCGCTGTCGATCGCACGATTCGATGGAGAGGCGGCGCTCGAGGCGCGGCTCGTCGGCGGCGCGACGCGCGACTTCAATCTGATGGTGCGGCGCGATCGGGCGAGCGCCGTGCTCGAAGTGTGGCGCGGGGCGGGCCGGCATACGCTCGATGCGGACGCCGCGCTCGTGTTTTGCGCGCGTGGCTCGCTCGACCTTCGTTTTGCGAGCACGGCGCAAAGTCTTGGGCGTGTCGTGGGTGTTGCAAGCGCGCCGCATGGGCCGGCGACGTTGTCGGCGATGGATACGCTCGTGCTCGACGCCCCGCGCCAACTCGCGTGCGACGTGACGGGGGACGGCGCCGCGCTTGCCGTGCTCATTCGTTACGTGTGATGCAACCGTTGCCGATGCTTCGAGGCTTTCATGACCGATTTGGTTTGGCAGCATCTGAATCTGTGCCCGAACGGCGACCCCGGAGAGACGATCGCAGATGCCGCGCTCGTCGTGCGCAACGGCACGATCGCGTGGCTCGGCGCCGCGCGCGATCTGCCGCGCGAGTTCGATGCCTGGCCGCGCGAAGGCCTCGGCGGCGCGTGGGTCACGCCGAGTCTCGTCGATTGCCACACGCATCTCGTCTACGGCGGCAATCGAGCCGACGAATTCGCATTGCGGCTCGCGGGTGCGAGCTACGAAGAGATCGCGCGGCGCGGCGGGGGCATCGTGTCGACGGTGAGCGCGACGCGCGCGGCCGATGAAGCCGCGTTGATCGCGTCGGCCGCGGCGCGGCTCGAGCCGCTGCTTGCCGAAGGTGTCGGCGCGATCGAGATCAAATCGGGCTATGGGCTCGAGCTGGCGAGTGAGCGCAAGACGTTGCGCGTGGCGCGCTCGCTCGGGCAGCGCTACCCCGTGTCCGTCTATACGACGTTTCTCGGCGCCCACGCGTTGCCGCCCGAATACGCGGGACGTGCCGATGCCTATATCGACGAGGTGTGCGAACGGATGTTGCCGGCGTTGGCCGACGAAGGACTCGTCGATGCCGTCGATGTTTTCTGCGAGCGCATCGGGTTCACGCTCGCGCAGAGCGAGCGTGTGTTCGAGGCCGCCGTGCGCTGCGGTTTGCCCGTGAAGATCCACGCCGAACAGTTGAGTCTTGCCGGCGGCGCGGCGCTCGCGGCACGCTATCGCGCGTTGTCGGCCGATCATCTCGAGTTTCTCGACGAAGCCGGCGTTCAAGCGATGAAAGAGGCGGGGACGGTCGCCGTGCTGCTGCCCGGCGCTTACTATTTCGTCCGTGAGACGCAATTGCCGCCGATCGATTTGCTGCGCCGCTACGATGTGCCGATCGCGCTGGCGACCGACAGCAACCCCGGCACGTCGCCGGCCACGTCGCTATTGGCGATGCTCAATCTCGGCTGCACGCTGTTTCGTCTGACGGTGCCCGAAGTGCTGCAGGGCGTCACGCGTCATGCGGCGCGCGCGTTGGGCCGCGGCGAGCGCCACGGCGAGCTTGCGCCGGGCCGTGCAGCCGATTTCGTCGTATGGTCCGTTGCTACGCTGGCCGAGCTGGCATATTGGATCGGCCGCCCGCTGGCGGCGCGCGTCGTGCGCGCGGGGTCAACGGTCTACATCGCGCCCGCCTCGCCGTGGGTGGCATGCATCGACGCGCGGCGCGACGGATGCGTTGGGCGCGATCGGCGCCAAGGAGCGTGAAGTGACGACCGATCGCCACGCACTCTTTGCCGCGCACGCTTACCTGCCCCAGGGCTGGCGGCGCGACGTGCTGCTCGAATGGAACGACGCGGGCGTCCTGACCGCCGTCGTTCCCGATGCGCCGGCAAGCGCGGGCATCGCGCGCGCGAGCGGGCCGGTCATGCCCGGGATGCCGAACTTGCACTCGCATGCGTTTCAGCGCGCGATGGCGGGACTGACCGAGTATCGCGCGCAGGCGAGCGACAACTTTTGGAGCTGGCGTGATCTGATGTACCGATTCGCCGCGCGCATTACGCCTGAACGGCTTGAAGCGATCGCGCGATGGCTTTACGTCGAAATGCTCAAGGCCGGTTATACGTCGGTCTGCGAGTTTCATTACGTGCACCATGCGCCAAACGGCAGTCGCTACGCGAACGAGGCCGAACTCGGGCAGCGCGTCGTCGACGCCGCGTCGCAAGCCGGTATCGGAATGACGATGCTGCCTGTGCTCTATCAATACAGCGGTTTTGACATGCGCGCGCCACGGCCCGATCAGCGGCGCTTCATCAACACGCCGGAGTCGTTGCTCGATCTGTTGTCGACGTTGCGTCGCGCTCGGCCCGAGCATGGCGCGTTGACGTACGGCGTAGCGCCGCATTCGCTGCGCGCGGTATCGGCGGCGTCGTTGCGCACGTTGTTGGAAGGGCTCGACGCCGATTTGCCGGGCGCACCGATTCACGTTCATATCGCCGAGCAGACGGGCGAAGTGGAGGAGTGTCTCGCGGCAACCGGCGCTCGGCCTGTCGCGTGGCTGCTCGACCATTTCGACGTCGGCGCGCGCTGGTGTCTCGTGCATGCGACGCACGTCGACGAAGCCGAGACGGCCGCGCTGGCGGCGAGCGGCGCCGTGGCGGGTCTTTGTTTGACCACGGAGGCGAATCTCGGCGACGGCGTCTTTCCCGCGCAGCGATACCTCGAAGCGAACGGACGCATCGGCGTAGGCTCGGACAGCCATGTCGCCGTCGATTGGCGGGCGGAGCTGCGGCTGCTCGAATACGGGCAGCGTCTCGTGCGGCGGCAGCGCAATGTGCTTGCCTGCCCGACCCGGCCGCAGGTGGCCGAGCGTTTGTTCGACGCGGCCCTGGCGGGCGGTGCGCAAGCGAGCGGCCGCGCAGTCGGCGCGTTGGCGCCGGGCTGCCGCGCCGATTGGCTCGTGCTCGATGCGGAGCATCCGAGTCTTTACGGGCGTGAGCCGGACGACTGGCTCGCCGGCGTCGTATTTTGCGAACACGGCGGCTCGCCGATCGCCGAAGTTCATACGGGTGGGCGCCGCGTCGTGCACGGTGGTCGGCACGAGGACGAGGCGCGCGCCTATGAGGCGTATTGCGAGGCGCTCGCGCATCTGCTGGCGTAGAGCGGGTATGAGCGCGAAAGGGTGTTGCACGGCCGCACATGACGCGCTGGCGTCACGGATCGAGCCTTTGCTCGACGCACTGATCGATGTGGGGCTCGCACGCTTGACCGGTGCTTGAACCACATCAGCCGCCCTTGTTTCGGCATGGCTGGCGCTCGCGCCGGCGCCGGCGACGCCGGAACGGCAGAGCGGGCATCTGTCAACTGCCCGCCCACCTTGGCGATGCGCAGATTAGACAATCGGCACTTGTCGATTGACGGATCGAAGCTTCGCCGCTATGGTTTCGGCCCATGGCCGATACCGACAACATCCATCCCGGCGCGATCGTGCGCCAGCTCTGCCTAGAGCGATTCAATTTGAGCGTGACCGAAGGCGCGGCGGTGCTCGGCGTGAGCCGCCAGGCACTGACGAACCTGCTCAGCGGCAAGGCCGGCATTTCGCCCGAGATGGCGCTGCGCCTGGACAAAGCCTTCGGCGGCAGTGCCGAAACCTGGTTGCAACGGCAGTTGGTGCACGATCTCGCCAAAGCGCGCAAGCGCCTCGACGACCTCGACGTCGTTTCGATGGCTCAGCAGCGTCAACGGGCGTTGTTCTGACTTTTGACTGCCGCCGATGCTTCGCCGCGCGTGCGGAGTCGGGCCGTGCCGGCGCGGGCGTCGCTCACATTCTCAGCTCTTCCAATAGCTGCTCGGCGAGAAAGTCGCATTCGGGCCGGCTCGAGCGTGCGCTGCGCGCCAGCACGATCTCGAGCGGCGGCAGCGCGGGCAGCCCGTGTGCGCGCCCAAGCTCGACGAAGCGCTCGGGCATGGCGCAGCGCGCGATCGGCGCGATCGCGAGGCCGGCCTCGACCATGCTGAACAGGCCGAGTAGGCTCGGACTTTCGTAGGACGTCCGATAGGCGATCCGCGCACGCTTGAGCGCGCGAATCGCGTTCTCTCTCGCCACGCTGCCGGCCGCGAATACGGCGATCGGCAACGGGCGTTCGCGCCATACGGCCGGAGCGCGTGGAGCGCCGGCCCAGATGATCGGTTCGAGCCGCACGCGCTCGCCGCGCACGCCCTTGACGCGCGTCATGCAAGCCAGATCGACTTTGTTTTCGTGGACGAGCGGGGCGAGCGCGTGACTCGGCAGCCCGATCACCTGTATCTCGACTTTCGGATACGTTGCCGAGAACTTGCGCAGCACGGGCGGCAGCAGCGACGACGCGTAGTCGTCGGGCACGCCGATGACGACGCGCCCCTTGACCTCCGGATGCACGAGCGCGGCCCAGGCTTCGTCGCGCAGCGCGAGCATGCGCCGAGCGTAATCGGCGAGCACGAACCCTTCCTGCGTCGGCACGACGCTGCGCGCGCGCCGCTCGAAGATCGGCTTGCCGAGCGCTTGCTCGAGCGCCTTGATCTGCATGCTCACGGCCGACTGCGAGCGGTGCACGAGGGCGGCGCCGCGCACGAAGCTGCCTGCATCGGCGATGGCGACGACCATCGACAGCACGTCCATATCGAGCGTTTTCATTGCGTGCGGATGTATCAGAAAAACTGAAGATAAAGTTCAATATAACGCGTTTGCCTGAAGTCATGCGTGCCGGCATACTCGATCGCGCACGACAGATTTCCTTACCCGGAGAGAAGACGAACGATGACGATGACTTACGAGGCGTTCAAGGCGCTAGGCCTTGCGATCGACATGACGCGCGGCAAGCCGGCGCCTGAGCAGCTCGACCTTTCGCAGGCTTTGATCGACGATGCGGCGCGTGTGGGACACGTCTCGCGCGACGGCATCGATTGCCGCAACTACGGTCACCTACTCGGCTTGCCCGAAGCGCGCGAACTCGGTGCGCAACTGCTTGGGTTGCCTGCTAGTCACGTCGTCGCGGCGGGCAATTCGAGTCTCGAGCTCATGCACGACGTGCTCGCCTTCGCGATGCTGCATGGGATGGGGCAAGGCGAGCCGTGGCGGCGCGCCGGCGAGGTCGCATTCCTGTGTCCCGTCCCCGGCTACGATCGCCACTTCGCGATCTGCGAAGCGCTCGGCATTCGGATGATCGCCGTGCCGATGAACGACGACGGCCCCGACATGGAGCGCGTCGAAGCGCTCGTCGCGACGGACCCTGCCATCAAGGGCATCTGGTGCACGCCGCTCTACAGCAACCCGACGGGCACGATCTACTCGCCCGAAACCGTGCAGCGCCTTGCGCGCATGCCGGCGGCGGCAGCCGATTTTCGCTTGTTCTGGGACGATGCCTACCGTTTTCATCATCTGACGGACGAGCGCTGTCGAAGTCCCGATATCGTCGGTGCGTGCGCCGACGCGGGCCATCCCGATCGAGCGATCGTGTTCGCGTCGACTTCGAAGGTCACGATCGCGAGCGGCGGAGTGGCGTTGCTCGCATCGTCGCCGCGCAATATCGATTGGTGGCAGCGTTGTGTGTCGATCCGCACGATCGGCCCCGACAAGCTGAACCAGTTGCGGCACGTGCACTATCTGCGCGATCTGCCGACGCTCGAGCGGCTGATGGAGGGGCATCGCGCCGTCTTGCAGCCGAAGTTCGAGGCGCTCGATGCAACGCTGCGCTCCTTGCTCGGCGATGTACCGGGCGTGTCGTGGACGAAGCCGAAAGGCGGCTATTTCGTGAGCTTGTATACGCCTGACGGATACGCGAAGCGGACCGTCGAACTCGCGGCGCAAGCGGGCATCGTGCTGACGCCGGCCGGCGCCGCGTTTCCGTATCGTATCGATCCGCGCGACCGGCACCTGCGCCTCGCGCCGAGCTGCCCGAATCCGGCTCAGATCGAACAGGCGGCGCTGGCGATCGCGCTGTCGGTGCGCCGCGCCTTGGATGAAGGCGCGCGGCGCGTGGCGTGAGGCGCGAAGTCAAACGCCGGCGCGCGTGGCGATGAATTCGCCTTCGCGCCGCCATGTATGGCCGTCCGCGTCGAGCGCTTCGCCGATCCAATGAAAGCCGTCGGGCGTGATCTCGGTGAAGCGCCAGCGCGTCGCTTGGCCGTCGGCGCGCGCACCCGTTTGAACGATGTCCGCGCCGATGCGCCGCCCGATCTGCATTTCGCGATGGCCGCGCGCCGGGTTGTTCCAAGCGATGCGCCAGGCTCGCAGCGCCGGGTCCCAACTGCGCAGCGTCGAGCCGTACATGTCGTTTAGCGGATCGCGGGCCATGCGCCCCGCGCGGCGATCCTCGCGAACGGGCATAATCCACGCATCCTGTATCGCACGTCCCTCGAGCACCCAGCCGGCGTGCACTTCGCCGGTCAAACCCTCGCCACGCAAGTCGAATCCACGGTAATGGAGCACTTGCAGCGACCAACTGCCGACGAGCCAGCCGTAGACGTCGTCGGCTTCGTCGATGTCGGCTGCACGACCGGGACAGGCGAGGGCGGATAGGAAGGCTTGGGGCGCGCAGCTTTCGGTGAGGTTCATCGTCGATCTCCTGGGTCAAATGTCGTCGCGAGGCATCGCGCGCTGCGAAGCGTTCGCGATCGTCCGTTCACAATAGGCCGTGAAGCGAGGCAAATCTTGGCAAAAATTGCGCTGGATCTGGAGCGTGCGCTTGCGCGGCGCGCGCGCGACGCGGCAGTCGGGGCGCCCGAGCGGCGCATCGTCGCGCGCGGACGCGGCTGGACCGTGTCCGACGTGCTCTGCACGTGCGGCCCCGGCGATCGCGCATTCGAGGAGCGCCATGACGCGTTTTGTATCGCGCTAGTGGCGGCCGGCGCATTCGAATACCGCTCGGACGCCGGGCGTGCGCTGATGACGCCCGGCGCCGTCATGCTCGGCAACGCCGGCGAGTGTTTCGAGTGTGGGCACCGTCACCGTGCCGGCGATCGCTGCATTGCGTTTCACTACCGGCCCGAGTATTTCGAGCGCCTATTTGCCGATGCGGGAGGCGCGTGCCGCGCGGCGTCGTTCGCTGCCGCGCGCATCGAGCCGTCGCGCGCGCTCGCTCCGTTCGTGGCCGCCGCGGGCACGGGCGTGAGCGCTCCGTTCGGCGTGGCTTGGGATGAGATGGCCCTGGCCTTGGCCGTGTGCGTCGTGCAGCACATCGACGGCGTGCCGTCGTCCGATGCGAAGCGTGTGCCGTGTCTGCCGCGTGCGGCGCTGGCGCGCGTCGTCGATACCGCGAGATGGATCGATGAAGCGCCCGATGCCGATCTCGGCGTCCAAAGGCTGGCCGAGCATGCGGGGCTCAGTCCTTACCATTTCCTGCGAACGTTCGAGCGCGCGACGGGCGTGACGCCGCATCAGTACGTCCTGCGCGTGCGCCTGCGTATTGCCGCGCAACGTCTGGCCGACGCACCCGACAAGATCGTCGACGTCGCGCTCGATTGCGGCTTTGCCGATCTATCGAATTTCAATCGGGCGTTCCGCGCTGAATTCGGCGTTACGCCGCGCGCCTACCGCGGGCGCTGGCAATTGTGACGATGACGATGCTCAGCCGTTGCCGCTGGCTGCCGGCTATGGTTCGCTTCGTCGCGCCGCTATTGCTTTTCGTTGCGGCGGGCGCAAGTAGGGCCGCCGACGCGGGGGCCGCGCCGGCGACGATCGAATCCGACGTTCACCGCTTTATCGTTGCGCACGACGGTTCCGTCGTCGAGGACGACGATGCGACGCTGCGAGTCGACACCGTTGCGGGTGTCGACGCTATCGCGCAGCGCTATGTCTGGTTCAACAAAGATATCGAGCATATCGATGCGCTGTCGGCCGAGTCGATCGATCCGCAAGGCGGCGTGCATCCGGTCGGCCCCGACGCGATTCGCGACGTGGAGGAGCCGCGTGCGGCCGGCGCGCCGACGTTCGAAGACGGCGTACTGCGCACGGTCATCTTTCCGGGCATCGAGCCGGGCTGGCGCGAGCGCCTGACGTTTCGTAAGTCGCGCAAAGCGGCGCAGCCCGGGATGTTCGAATATTTTGCCGTCCCTGATCGCGAGCCGGTGCTCGATCAGCGGCTCATCTTCGATCTGCCGGCCAATATGCCGCTCTATGCCGATGCGCGCGGCTATGTGGCGCGTGCGCCCGTCACGGATCACGGGCGCACGCGATACGAGTTCGATTACCGGCACGGGCCGTTCGCGCGGATCGAGCACGGGGCCGTCGGCTATGCGGACGAGGGCGATCGGTTGATGGTGACGACGGTGCCGAGCTACGCGGCGTTCGCCGAGCGGTATCGGGAGGATGCCGTCGATCCGACGGCGAACGACCCCGAAGTGATCGCGCTCGCGCAAGCATTGACGCGCGATGCGCCCGACGACTGGACCCGTGCCGAGCGCCTCTACGATTGGACGCGCACGAACATCCGCTACGTGGCGCTGTTTCTCGGCGAGACGGCGGCGAAACCGCATCGCGTCGTCGACATCCTGCGCGACCGCTACGGCGACTGCAAGGATCACGTGGCGCTGTACGGTGCGCTGCTCGCCGCAGTCGGCATTCGCAGCGAGCCTGCGCTGATCGGCCTCGGTTCGGTCTATACGCTGCCTTCCGTGCCCGGATACGGCGCGGCTGCGATCAACCACGCGATCACATGGCTTCCCGAGCTTGGACGGTTTGCCGACACGACGGCCGGCGGAGGTATCGCGTTCGGTTTTCTGCCGCCGAGCGTGATGGACCGGCCGGTGCTGCTCGTCGACGACGGCGTGCTCACGCGTACGCCGCCCACGCAGGAGCGCACGCGCGACGCCCGATTCGACGTCGACATCGATGAAAGCGGCAACGCGCAATACGGTTACCGCGTGCAGGACGACGGCTACGCGGCGGAACTCGAGCGCAACGTGTTTCGCCGCGCCACGCATGCGCGGGCCATTGAAATTGCCTATGAGCGGCTGCGGCAAGCGGGGCTGCGCGGCACGGCTTCGATCGAGACCGAGCCCGTGAATGCGACGAGCGGTCCGTTCGCGGTCTCGATGACGGGAACGTTGGAACACGTCGTCTGGCCGGATGGGATGACGGCGCTGCCGGCTCTATCGAGTCTCGGGGGCGGCATCGCCTCGCAAGTTGGAACGTGGCTGTCCAACGCCGAGCGGACCCAGCCATATGTTTGTCTTGGCGGCACCTTCGTCGAACATGGGACGGTGACGCTGCCGCGCAACGTGAAGCTCGTCTACGTGCCGTCCGACTTGACGATCGAAGCGGGATCGATCGATTACACGGCGCACTACGTGTTCGATCCTGTTTCGCGGGTGGTTCAGGTGTCGCGCCGGTTGCAGGCCGACTTCGGCAAACAAGTTTGCAGTCCTAAGCAATTCGATGCGATGCGCGACACGCTCGTGCGCATCGAGCGCGATCTATCGGCGCAAATCATCGTGCGGGCGAGCGGCGCGTGATCGGCGTGCGAATGGACGAAGCGGCCGCCACGCGGGTGCGGCGGCTTGCGGTGATAGTGCGCCGAATTAGGCGTGCGCCGTATCCGGTGCGGCGGTCAGTTTGACGCCGAGTGCGCGCATTAGTTTGAACACGGTTTCGAGCTTGGGTTGGGAGCCTGGTGCGAGCGTTTTATATAAGCTTTCGCGTCCGACACCCGCGTCGGATGCCACCTTCGCGATACCGCGAGCCTTCGCAACGTCGGCGATCGCGGCCATGAGGAGATCGGCGTCCCCTTCCTCCAGCGCCGCATTGATGTACGCTGCGATCGCTTCCTCGCTGTCGAGATAGTCGGCTGCATCGAATCGTGCAATCTTGACCGGTTTCATGACTCACCTCACTGAGATCGACCTACCGCCCTTGTATTTGCTTCCACGTCGCCTTCGCAAGCTTGATGTCGGTTTTTGGGGTCGACTTGTCGCCGCCACACAGCAACAGATCGTCGAATGAGTCAGTCCTGTTGAGCGTATTCACACGGGCCCCGCAGTACTCATTATGCATCTTTGTATCTTATTAGATACAAAGATGCAAACTCTTATTCAATCGCGACCCCCTCACGCTCGAGCACGCGCTGCACCGCAGAGCGTTCGAGGATTCGTCCGGTCAGCGCGGTCCACGCCGCGTAGTGCGTGCGCATCGGTAAGCCGATTCGATTGCCCCATCGATAGAGCACGAGCAGGAACGGATCGACGATCGAATAGCCGCTCGCCGCGGCCCACGTACGCCCATCGGCGAGTGTGTGTTCGATCTTCGCGTAAGCCTCCTGCACGACGCGGCGACCGTTCGCGCCAAGCGCTTCGTGCGGCGAGGTATCTTGCGCGCTGAATCGTTCAGGCCGCCAGATTTCGCCATACCCGACGCCGTGCACCCATCCCACGAGCCACACGAGCCATTCGAGGACGCGCGCTTCGTCGATCGCGCTCGAGTGCGGCAACAACCCTGCCTCGGGGTACCGCCTGGCAAGGTAGACGAGAATCGCCGGCAACTCGGTCAGAATTTTCGGCTCGCCCGAGATTTCGAGCGCCGGCACGAAGCCTTTCGGATTGATCGCGAGATAGTCGGCTCGACGATTTTCGCCGCGTGCGACCGACACCTCTCGCACCGCGAACGGCACGCCGATTTCTTCGAGCACGATGTGAACGGCCATCGAGCAAGCGCCGGCCGAGTAATAGAGTCGATAGTCCATAGAGAGAACGAAGTTTGGGTTGAGGTCGAATAGGAAGTCTAGCGACGGCGCGTACGCGAACACAAACGAGGAATTGTCGAGGCGAGCCATTAGTGGTACTAATGCTCGATGCAAAAACGCTCTCATCTCCCGCCACTTCAGACGTTGCGTGCGTTCGAGACGGCGGTGCGCTTGGCAAGCTTCACGCGCGCAGCCGATGAACTCGCGCTGACCCAAGGCGCTGTCAGTCAGCACGTGCGCGCATTGGAGGCGAAGCTAGGCGTGTCGCTGTTCGTGCGCGAGCGCGGCGGCGCGGTGCCGACACAGCAAGCGCACGCCCTCGCGTTGCAAATCCGCCAAGGGTTGAATGTGCTCGAGCGTGCGTTCGATGCGCCGATGCGTAAGCACAAGAACGCCGGCATGCGCGACCGTGCGCGCGAACCCGTGCAACTGACCATCAGCGTGCTGCCGCCGTTTGCCGATCGCTGGCTTGCGCCTCGGCTGGGACGGTTCGCGCGGAAACATCCGCATATCGAACTGTCGCTTCGCAAGGAAACGACGCTCGCGCGGTTGAACGGGCACGACGGCGTTGACGTGGCGCTGCGCTATGGTCCCGGCACGTGGCCGGGCGTGCAAGCCGAGCGTTTCATGGAAGAGGAGATTTTTCCGGTGATGAGCCCACGCTATCGCGACGGCGCGCGTCCTCGCCGGTTCGCCGATCTCGCGCATTGCACGCTGCTCAAGCATCGGTATCAACCGTGGGAGCCTTGGTTTCAGGCGGTCGGCCTCGACTTGACGGAGCCGCGCGGCGCCCCGGTGTTCGACGACGCGGGCAAGCTGCTCGACGCCGCATCGGATGGCCGCGGAATCGCGCTCGCTCGCGCATCGCTCGTCGAGCGAGAATTGGCTGAAGGGCGCCTCGTGCGTCTTTGGAAGCGCCGCGTCACCGACATCTACGCGCATTTCGTCGTGTGGCGCGCGGACAGTCCGAAACACGAAGCCATCGACGCATTACGTCGATGGCTGCGCGAAGAGGTTATTCGTCGTGCCGGCTGAACGCGCGGCGTCCTCGCCGAGTCTCGGGTATGAGCGCCGCGGCTTAATCAAGCATTCGAGAATGGAGCGACGTCATGCGCTCGAGCTCCTGGCCGACCTGTCCGATCGCTTCGCCGATCTTCTTGAGTTCGTCGCCGCCGCTCTGGGCTGGCGGGTGCTCCATGTGCTGGAGCGCCGGCCCGTTGGTGCTCGGCGGATTCGAGCTCGGCAGAAAATCCTGCAAGGCTTGCGATACGCCCAACTGTCCCGGCTGCAGTGAATTCAGGACGGCGTCGAGCCCGTCGATCTGCTCGGTATCGCTGTTCGAGTTGGCTTTCGCCATCGTATTCGCGATTTCCGTTTCCAGTTGCGCGGCAACTTGCGCCTTGGCCTCGCTGTAGTGCGGGTCCTTGACGTCCACGCTCGTTTTGCCGGTATCGGCCTTGTAGTAAGCATCGACGGCGTTCGACACACTATCGATCAGTGCCGCGCGCGATTTATCGGTTGCGCTCGGCGAGGGCGGTTGGGCCGTCGTTGCCGAGCTATACGCTTGCAGTGCTTGATAGGCGGCGTTGGTGGCCGCCGCGGGTGGCGTGGGCTGCTGGGGCAGCATGCCCCCTGGGAGCGAAATTCTCGTCATGGCGCAACTCTCCTCGTGCGACGGCACGGAAATGACTCGCGTTATCGTGACCGAGAATCGGCAACGGCGCGCGGATGTTTTCCGTAAATGCGAGGCGAAAAATCGGCAACCGGAAGCGGGGAGTCGAGTTCGAAACTACGAGATTCTGGCTTGCAAATCGTACGTAAATCGCCGGGGGCATGAGCTACCCCTCATCAAGACGCATCCCGCGTCGCAGGACGGTCCGGAGCCCTTGCCCGGTGCGCGGACCGGGCAAGAGTGGTCCGATCGTGGCCCGATCGCTAAACGACGTTGCGCTCGACCACCGGCCGATTCTCCAGCACGCGCTCGAAGCCGAGCGCCGACAGATCGAGCGAAACGAAGCGGCCTTGCAAGATCAGCTCGGCAACGCCGCGGCCCGTCGCAGGACCCTGTTGCAGGCCGTGGCCGCTGAATCCGTTCGCGAACACGCAGTTCTCGACGTCGGGGTGATAGCCGATGATCGCGTTGTGGTCGAACACGTTGTACTCGTAATAGCCGGACCACGCATGCTCGACGCGCAGCGCCTCGAATTGCGGCACGCGGTGGGCGAGCGTCGGCCAGATCACATCGTCGAATAGCGCGTGATCGACTTCGTCGAGCGGCAGATCGTCGGGATCGCGGTCGGCGCCGGGCGAGGTCCCGCAGATGTAAGTGGTTCCTTCGGGCCGGAAGTAGACGCCCGTCGGATCGATCAGCAGCGGGCAGCGCTCGAGTTTGGCCGGCGAACTCACGTTGAAGACGCTGCGCCGGCGCGCGTAGACGGGCAACTCGACCTCGAGCATCTGCGCGACGCGACGCGCCCACGGCCCCGTCGCGTTGACCATCACGTCGCAGTCGAGCGCGTCGCCAGCGGCAGTCAGCACTTGCCGTACGCGCCGGCCTTGGCGCCGCACGCCCGTCGCCTCCGTCGCCACATACCGGGCGCCCAGCGATTGCGCCTTTTTGCGCAGCGCCTGCACGAGCCCATAGCCGTCGAACCAACCTTCGCCCGACACGCCGTACGTGCCGGCGACGAGATCCTCGGTGTTCAGCCAAGGGAAGGTCGCTCGCAGTTCGTCGTGCGGCAAGTAGCGAATCTGCGCGCCGAGCGACGTTTGCAGCGCGTGATTTTCGCGCAGGATCGTTTCGCCGGCCGGCGTCGCGAGAAAGAGGTAGCCGCCCTCGTGCAGATCGATCGACGGAGCCTCGCCGGCGACGGCCAGCCGCTCGCCGATCGAGCGCAGAAACTCGATGCCGTAGAGCGACATTTGCACCGATAGCGGCGTCGAAAACTGCTGGCGGATCGAGGCCGCCGACAGCGCCGAGGATGCACGAGCGTAGGTTGGGTCGCGTTCGAGCACGGTGACTTCCACGCTCGGGTCCGCGCTGCGCAGAAAATACGCCACGGCGCTGCCGATGACGCCGCCGCCCACGACCACGATCTTCGAAACCATTAGGACTCCAAAACAAATTGCGAAAAAGCGCGGCGCCCGAAGGCGCCGCGCCGCACGGCCCGATCGATCCCACGGGCGAGAGCGCCCGCGAGGGCGATCAGGCGCCGCCGCCTTTCGTCACGACCGTCACGAACTGCCCGTTCTTGACTTTGTACATCGTGGACGAGCCGTTCTTCAGCGAGCCGTCGGCATTGAATGCGATGTGGCCCGTGATGCCGTCGAAACTGATGCTTTGCAGTTTCGGCCGATAATCGTCGGGCTTGGTCGACTTCGCGGCCTGCATCGCCTTGATCGCGGCCCACGCGGCGTCATAGCCGAACGGCGCATACGAGAGCACGTCGACGCCGAACTTCTGCTTGAAGCGCTCGGCAAACTTCGAGCCGACCGGCGTGCTGTCGAGCGGGCGCCCGTACTCCCACGCCAGCGCGCCATCCGCGCTGTCGCCGGCGAGCTTGATGAAGTCGACGTCCTTCACGCCGCCGCCGCCGACGAACTGCGCCTTGATGCCAAGCTGCGTCATCTGTTTCATGATGCCCGCGGCCTGCGGATTGAGCGCGCCCACGAAGATGAGGTCGGGATTCTTGGCCTTGATGTTCGTGAGCTGCGTCTTGAAGTCCGTCGCTTGGTTCGTCGTGTATTCGCGATCGACGATGTCGCCGCCGTGCGCCTTGACGGCCTTCACGAACTCGTCCGCTTCGCCCTGGCCGAACGCCGTGCGATCGTCGATGACGGCGATGCGTTTCGCCTTCGTCGTCTCGACGGCATACACGCCCGCGGTGCCCGCGTTCTGCGCATCGCTCGAAATCACCATGAACACGTTCTTGTAGCCGCGTCCGCTGATGATCGGGTTCGTGGCGGCCGGGTCGATGTCGGGAATGCCGGCCTTTTCGTAGAGCTCGGAAGCCGGGATCGTCGTGCCCGAGTTGAAGTGGCCGACGACGACCGATACGCCTTCGTCCACGAGCTTTTGCGCGACTTGCACGCCCACGCGCGGGTCCGCTTGGTCGTCTTCGGCGACGAGTTCGAACGACACCGGCTGGCCGTTGATTTTGACGCCCTGCGCCTTGGCGTCGTCGAGTGCCATTTGGACGCCGTTTTCCAAATCTTTGCCGTAATTGGCATTCGGGCCCGTGAGCGGAGCGGCAAAGCCGATTTTCACGACGGTGTCCGCGCGAGAGGCGAGCGGGGCGAGCGCGAGAAGTGCTCCAACTGCAACTGCGATAGGGGTGAGAGTCTTCGCAAAACGCATGTTGTTTCCTTTGTCGGCAAGCATGAGTTCATTGCTATGGCGTGCGTGCCGGCTTGTGCGCGCTCATCTCGTTGCGCTTGGCGCGATCGAGGCGGCGGCCGGTGCACGGCTCTTGTTCGTCTTTACAGCGCGTGGGGGGAACCTCCTGCAAGGGCGTGTGTTGATCGAACCGCTCGACGTGAGAAACGCCGCCGCGATCGTTCGGAAGACTATAGGAAGCCAATATGGCCCCGTCTTGACCTTTCGCGACGTTTCCTATGCGCATTTCGGCACAGCCGGGCAAGCCGAATCAATCGGGACTAATACGCCCGCGCGCCCATGGGTAGTTGCCTTATTAGTCGCACTTTTGCAGTGCAACGCGAAATGCGTAATGAATAGCACTCCGCACAATCCCTAGGGCGGTGAGCGTCAAGTTTGCAGTGCGGTATGCCGTTTACGCATTCGAGGATCACGAGTCCTCACCGCTAATTCGTCTGAAGGAATCCGTCTGAATGTTTGCGTCAATTCGCGCACGTGTGCTCGCAGCTTGTCTCGCCATCGTCGTAGCCTCCCTGGTCGTCAACGCAGCATTGAACTTCTTCGTAGTCAATTCCCACGAAAACGACTCCATCAATAACAATCTCGTCGCGCTCGCGAACGGCCACGATGCCGGTATCGGCGAATGGGTCGAGTCGAAAACGGCCGCCGTCGCGGCGCTGCAAGACGTCACGCTTAACGCGGCCACGGCCGACCCGATTCCGACCTTCAAGCAGATCATGGCCTCGGGCGGGTTCGTCAATGTCTATGCGGGCTATGCCGACAAAACCGCCAAGTTCGGCGACCCGACGGGCGTGCCGCCCACCTACGATCCCACCGCGCGCCCGTGGTACGAGCAAGCGCAGGCCGCAGGCAAGCCCATCGTCACGGCGCCTTATGTCGATGCGGGTTCGGGCAAGCTCGTCGTCACGTTTGCGGTGCCGATCATTCGCGACGGCGCGCTCAAGGCCGTCGTGGCCGGCGACGTCAACATGGACAGCGTCATCGCGAACGTGAAGTCGATCCATCCGACGCCGGCGAGCTTCGGCTTGCTCGTGGACGGAGCGGGCGACATCGTGGCGCATCCCGACGCGAAGCTCACGCTCAAGCCCATCTCCGCGTTGATGCCGGACATGACGGCCGCGACGATCGGCGCGCTCGCCGGCGCGTCCGAACCGCTCGAAACCGATGCCGGCGGCCGCTCGGTGCTGCTGCGCGGCGCGAACGTGCCCGGCACGGATTGGACCGTCATCGTGGCGCTCGACGAGGGCGAGGCGAAGGCCGGCGTCCGCTCGTTCCTGACGACTTCGGCAATCGCGCTCGTCCTCATCGTGGCGCTCGCCGCGGCCATCGTGTCGGCCGTCACCTCGAAGGCGTTCAAGCGTCTGTCGCTCGTGCGCGATGCGATGGATGCGATCGGTTCGGGCACCGGCGATCTGACTCAGCGTCTGCCGTCCGACGGCCGTGACGAAGTGGCGCAGATCGCACGCTCGTTCAACACGTTCGTCGACAAGCTGCGCGACGTGATGCGGCAGATTCGCGACACGAGCGGGTCGGTGCGCACGGCGGCCGACGAGATCGCCGCAGGCAACCTCGATCTGTCGGGCCGGACTGAATCGGCGGCGGCGAGTCTGCAGGAAACAGCGGCGTCGATGGAGCAGATCACGTCGACCGTCACGCAGTCGGCCAGCTCGGCGCGGCAGGCCAACGATATGGCCGCGTCGGCCTCGAGCGTGGCGTCGCGCGGCGGGCAGGTCGTCTCGGAGGTGGTCTCGACGATGGGAACGATCGAATCGGCATCGGGCAAGATCGGCGACATCATCGGCGTGATCGACGGCATCGCGTTCCAGACGAACATCCTGGCGCTGAATGCGGCCGTCGAAGCGGCGCGTGCCGGCGAGCAGGGCCGCGGCTTCGCGGTGGTGGCGGGCGAGGTGCGCAGCCTGGCGCAACGTAGCGCGCAGGCCGCCAAGGAAATCAAGTCACTGATCGAATCGACGATCGACAGCGTGTCGTCGGGTTCGAGCCAGGTCAAGCGCGCGGGCGATACGATGACCGAGATCGTCTCGAACGTCTCGAGCGTCACGACGATCATGGCCGAGATCACGCATGCCGCCGACGAGCAGACGCGTGGGATTCAGGAGGTCAACCGCGCCGTGTCGCAGCTCGACGAAATGGTTCAACAGAACGCGGCGCTCGTCGAACAGTCGGCGGCAGCGGCGGCGGCGTTGCAAACGCAGGCGGTCGATCTCGCGAGCGCCGTCGGGCAGTTCAGGCTCGATTGAGCATCGGGTCGATCCGCTTCACGCGGCATCGATCGACCAGGCGCCGAGCCAATCGCGCGGCTTGGCGATGTCGTCCTGCGCGGCGATGAGCTCGAGCTCGTAGCGGCCGGCGTCGTACGTCGCCTTCAACACCGCATGCACGGCCGATACCGCGTGTTCGAACGCGGTGCGCAGCGAGTCGCCGCTCAAGCGCCGCGCGACGAACGTCGCGCTCGTGAGCTCCCCGACGCCGACCGGTTGGCGCGCGAACGGATAGCGCGGGTGCTGCGTCATCCATGCCTCGCGTTCGGTGACGACGAGCAGGTTGACGCGGTCGGCGGGGCTGTTGCGGTCGATCAACTGCTTGACGAGCACGACTTGCGGGCCGCTGCGGATGATCTCACGGCAGGCGAAGACAGCTTCGTCTACCGTTTCGATCGTGCGGCCGACGAGCTTTTGCAGCGTGTCGTGCGTCGGCGACAGGCCGTCGGCGAGGGCGGGCATCGTTTCGAGCAGATAGGCGTCGACGTTCGCGCCGGCGCCCGCGCCGATGACGGGCGTGCAAAAGTGCCAGGCTTCGGGGTTCGTTGCCTTGACGGCGCGCACGATGTCGATGACGGCTTGCGCGTGCGCCTTGGAGCCGAGATAGCCGGAGATGATCGCGTCGCAGCGCCTGAGCATGCCGATCGCGCCGATTCCTTCCACGAGTTCGCTCATCTGCGGGGCATCGATCGCGCTGCCGGCCCAATGGCCGTACTGCATGTGATTCGAGAACTGCATCGTGTCGAGCGACCAGACGTTCACGCCCAGCCGCTGCATCGGAAAGACCGACGCGCTATTGCCCGCGTGGCCGAACACGACGTGCGGTTGAATGCTCAAGACGTTTTTCATGATGAGTTCGCTCGCGTGAAGCGCGTTTCGGCGCGAATCGGCGGTACAACCGGTTGCGGCGCTTCGACGCCCCGCCGCGCGCCGCTTGCGCGGCGGCAGTCTGACATTTGCAAGATACATGAGTTGTTGCGTCGCGTCATCGGGCACCGCGCGTCGCCCGCCGTTGTGTGCGCCCGACGAAATGGCGGTGCCCGGTGCGGGCCTTAAGCGTTTTCCCGCACGCGCTGCTACAATTGCCCGTTTCCAAAGATTACAAAGCGAGCTGACGGCTTTTCCCGAGCCGATTCGACGGCGCCCACGGCGTATCGTCTCAGCGCGGTCTCAGCGCGCTTCGTGTTCGTTTAGCCTCGCATCAGACAATTAGAACGCGCGTCGCGCACGGTCCTCGAGCCGGCCCCGTGGCCCTTTGCGCGCCGTCCCCCGGCGTGCCGGCGTTTCGTTGTCTTCTTGCGCGACGCGCGAGCATCCAAGCGACACGAAGGTAGGTGGCAAGCGAGCCGCGGCAGGGCGTCGCGCCGCCCGCCGAGAAGAACGAAGGAGTAGCGAACGTGCCAGCAAGCGTTTCATCGAACGGGTTGCCCAAGCACCGCCGGCGCGCGGCGGCCGCTGGCGCGCTCGTGGCGCGTTCGACCGGCAAAGGCGGTGTGCGATGATGCTTTCGCCCGCCTCGCTTTGGGATTGGCTGCTCGTGGCGCTGTGCTGCGTGGCAACGGCGTATATCGTCATCGCGGCACTCGCGTTGCCGTCCGCGCGCAAGCTTGCCAACCGTACGCCGAGCATGGGGATGCGCCGCTGCGGCGAGCCAGTGAGCGTGCTCAAGCCGTTGTGCGGGGCCGAGCCTCGGCTTTACGAAAACCTTGCGACGTTCTGCGAGCAGACGCATGCTTGCTACCAATTGCTGTTCGGCGTGTCTTCGTCCGCCGATCCGGCCATTGCGGTCGTGCGCCGGTTGCAGGCGGCGTTCCCCGAGCGCGACATCGAACTCGTCGTCGATGCGCGCGTGCACGGGCACAACTTGAAGGTCAGCAATCTCATCAATCTCGCGGCGCGGGCGAAGTACCCGCTCATCGTGCTGGCCGATAGCGACATCGCCGTCGCACCCGATTACCTCGAAGCCGTCACGGCGCCGCTGGCCGATCCGCAAGTGGGCATCGTCACGTGCCTCTATCACGCGCAGAGCGTGGGTGGTTTCTGGACGCGCATCGGTGCGCAGTTCATCAACGAATGGTTCGCGCCGTCGGTGCGCATTGCGCATGCGGGCGGTTCGCGCAGCTTCGGATTCGGTGCGACGCTCGCGCTGCGCGGCCAGGTGCTGGCCGAGATCGGCGGTTTCGCCGTGCTCAAGGATTGCCTGGCCGACGACTACTGGCTTGCCGAATACACGCGCCAGCGCGGTATGGCGACCGTGCTCTCGGAAGTCGTCGTCGCCACGGACGTCATCGAAGCCGATTTCGGCTCGCTATGGCTGCGCGAGACGCGCTGGCTGCGCACGATCCGCTCGATCAATCCGCTCGGCTTCGCGTTCTTGTTCATCACGTTCACGTCGCCGTGGCTGCTGGCCGGTGCGCTGCTGGCCGCGCACGGCGGGGCGCCGCTGCGCGAGGCGGTGCTGGTCGCGTCGACGGCCCTCGGCGTGCTCGCGCGCGCCAGATTGCATGCCCGCGCGTCGCGCCGGCGCGGCGAGTTCTGGCGCGACCTGCCGCTCGTGCCGCTGCGCGATGCGCTCTTGGCCGCCCAATGGTTCGTCGCGGCGTTCGGCTCGCACGTGGTTTGGCGCGGCGCACGCATGCCCGTCGTGGTGCGCGTGGCCGAAGGATCGGACGGGCCTTGAGCGAACCGTATTCGTATTTCGGCGGCCGTCTCGGCGCGGCCGTCATCCTCACAACATCTGCTTCACATTACAGGTTGCCGGAGCATCATCCATGAAAACGCTGTTCTTGCAGGCCCCGTCCTATGACGGCTTCGATGGCGGAGCCGGTTCGCGCTATCAAGCCAAGCGCGAAATCCGCTCGTTCTGGTACCCGACGTGGCTTGCGCAGCCCGCGGCCCTCGTGCCCGGCAGCCGCGTGCTCGACGCGCCGGCCGATGGCCTGTCCGTGCCGGCGTCGCTCGACATCGCCAGCGAGTACGACCTCGTCATCATCCATACGAGCACGCCGTCGTTTCCGACCGACGCCCTGTTCGCGCAAGACCTGAAAAAGCGCAAGCCGTCGGTGCTGATCGGCTTGGTCGGCGCCAAGGTGGCCGTCGATCCGCACAACTCGCTCACGGCGACCGAGGCGATCGATTTCGTCTGCCGCGAAGAATTCGACTTCACCTGCAAGGAAATCGCCGAAGGCAAGCCGTTCCCGGAGATCAAGGGGTTGAGCTGGCGCGCGAAGGACGGCTCGATCGAGCACAACGAAGCGCGTCCGATCTTGGAAAACATGGACGAGTTGCCGTTCGTCGCGCCCGTCTACAAGCGCGATCTGAAGATCGACAACTACTTCATCGGCTACCTGAACTACCCGTACGTGTCGATCTATACCGGGCGCGGCTGCAAGTCGCGCTGCACGTTCTGCTTGTGGCCGCAGACGGTTAGCGGCCACCGCTATCGCACGCGCTCGGTCGCGAACGTGCTCGAGGAAGTGAAGTGGATTCGCGACAACATGCCGGAAGTGAAGGAGATCATGTTCGATGACGACACCTTCACCGACGACACGCCGCGCGCCGAGGAGATCGCGCGCGGGCTCGGCAAGCTCGGCATCACGTGGTCGTGCAACGCGAAGGCGAACGTCCCGTACGCAACGCTCAAGATCATGAAGGAAAACGGCCTGCGTCTGCTGCTGGTCGGCTATGAATCGGGCGACGACCAGATCCTCGTCAACATCAAGAAGGGCGTGCGCACGGATTTCGCACGCCGTTTCAACGCGGACTGCAAGAAGCTCGGCATCAAGATCCACGGCACGTTCATCCTCGGCTTGCCCGGCGAGACCGAGGAGACGATACGCAAGACGATCGAGTACGCGAAAGAGATCAATCCACACACGATCCAGGTTTCGCTCGCCGCGCCTTATCCCGGCACGACGCTCTACAAGCAAGCCGTCGAAAACGGCTGGCTCGAAGAGAACAAGGTCATCAACCTCGTCAGCAAGGAAGGCGTGCAGCTCGCGGCGATCGGCTACCCGCATCTGTCGCGCGAGCAGATCTATCACAACCTCGAGGCGTTCTATAAGGAGTTCTACTTCCGTCCCTCGAAGATCTGGGAGATCGTGCGCGAGATGCTGACGAGCTGGGACATGATGAAGCGGCGCCTGCGCGAAGGCGTCGAGTTCTTCCGCTTCCTGCGCGCGCACGAGGCCTAAGAACGTGAAGCCCCCGGGCCGTCGTGGCCTCATCGTCACCGCGGACGATTTTGGTTTGCATCCGCGTGTGAACGCGGGTATCGAGCGCGCGCATCGGGACGGGGTGCTCAAGGCGGCGAGCTTGATGGTCGGCGCGCCGGCGGCGCAAGACGCCGTCGAGCGCGCGCGTGCGCTGCCGAACCTGCGTGTGGGGCTGCATCTCGTGCTGGCCGATGGGCCGGCGACGCTGCCGGCTGAACGGATTCCCGCTCTCGTCGGTGCCGACGGCCGTTTCGGCGATGCGATGGTGCGCGACGGTTTTCGTTTCTTCTTCCTGCCGGCCGTGCGCGAAGCGCTCGCGCGCGAGATCCGCGCTCAGTTCGAGGCGTTCGCCCAAACGCGCTTGCCGCTCGATCACGTCAACGCCCACAAACACTTCCATCTGCATCCGACCGTTCTCTCGCTCGTGCTGTCGATCGGTCGCGAGTTTGGGTTGCGCGCCGTGCGGCTGCCGTTCGAGGCGCATGCGCCGTGGTGGCTCAGGCCTTGGATCGGGCTCATGCGGGCGCGGCTCGCGCGCGCCGGCATCGCTTACAACGACTACGTCGTCGGTATCGAGCATACGGGCGGCATGGACGAAGCTGCGATGCTCGATGCGCTCGCGCGGATGCCGGCCGACGGGGTCGGGGAGATTTATTGCCATCCGGCCGTGGCGGGCGCAGCGGGCGAGGGGCCGATCACGGCCTCGATGCATGCCTATCGCCACGCCGACGAACTCGACGCGCTGCTTTCGCCGCGCGTGGCTGCGGCGATTGCGGCGGCGGGGCGCCCGTGCGGCGGGTTCTGCGATGTGTTCGCCGATCGCTTCCGCGACGACGCCGACGTGCGCGGCCCAGCCGATGCGCACCATCAACGCGACGCCGCGCGAGGCGGGGCGCCGCTATGACGAAATGGCTCAAGTGGGCCGGCTGGCCACTCGGCATTGCGATCTTCATTGCGCTCGTCGTGCGCGATGGGGCGGGCGATGTCGTCCACGTCATCGGCCAGGCCGGTTTCGCGCTGCTCTGGCTCGTGCCGTTCCATGCGCTCCCGCTCTTGCTCGACGCCTGCGGTTGGCGCACGCTGCTGCGTGGGCGCGCACCGCTCGCGTTCCTCTGGTGGGTCGCCACCGTGCGGGAGGCCGTGAGCCGCCTGCTGCCTGTGCTCGCAGTGGGGGGCGAGATCGTCGGCATTCGGCTCGCGCGCTGGCGCGTGCGCGATGCAAGCCGCGTGAGCGCGTCGGTGATCGTCGAGGTGCTCGTCACGATTGCCGTGCAATACGCGTTTTCCGCACTCGGCGTCGTCCTGATCCTCGCGGCGACGGGGGGCGACCACGCGAAGACGATTGCGCTCGCACTCGTGCTGTCGCTGCCGCTGCCCGTGATTACCGCGCTGCTGCTACGGCGCGGCGGCGTGTTCCGAGCGATCGAGCGATTCGCGGCGCGCGCGCTCGGCAGCGAGCACCGCTTTTTGCAAGGCATCGACGGCGCGCGGCTCGATGCCGAAATCGATGCGCTGATGACGCGCACAGGTGTGCTTCTCCAAGCATTCGTCTGGCAGTTCGCCGGCTACCTCGTCGGAGCACTCGAGACCTACTGGGCGTTGGCGCTGCTCGGTCATCCCGTGTCCGCCGGCGGCGCCATTGCCATCGAAGCGCTGACACAAGCCGTGCGGCATGCGGCGTTCATGGTGCCCGCGGGTCTGGGCGTGCAGGAAGCCGCCGTCGTCCTGCTCGCGCAGATGTTCGGTGTCGATCGCGAGGTAGGGCTCTCGCTCGCGCTCGTCAAGCGGATGCGCGAGGTCCTCTTCGGATGCATGGCGCTCGGCTCTTGGCAGCTTGCCGAGATGGTGCGCGCACGCCGGCACGCTCATGCGCCGGCCGTGTCGTCGTTGCAGCCGGCGCAAGCCGCGGGTGCGCGAGGGCAGCGCGCGAGCGCATTCGACGAAATGCGGGACGAGGCACAGGACGCAGCGCATAACGAAGCGCATCACGCCGATCTGGTTCGGTGAAAATTGCGCGTCCGTGCGGCCGCGCACGCACGCATCCGGCTTGATCCCTGGGCGTTCCCTATGGGTGTAAACACGCTTTGTCGCCCGGCGGTATCTCGTCCTACATTACAAGCACCGGACACGTCATATCGAATTAGACCGACACGGATTGAAGGCCAGACGACGCAGCGCAGCGCCGGCTACGGGGGGCGATCGAACGCTTAAGTGCATGGCACGAGCGGGCGGACGCAAGCCAAAGACGCAGCGCGAGGGACGGACGTCGTTCTGCCCGTGCCCGGCTTGTTTTGCCGACGCTTCTTGCGTCGCGCGCCATGATGGTTGCCGGCCGTTCACTGCGAGTGACGGCCGGTTCTGTTTTTGGGGGCCTCGATTTCTGGTTGCCCCGACTCCAGCGGTCTCATCAAATCCCAATACGCCGGCGCGGGTCCGAATATCGAAAAAGCGACGCGAAATGTGCGCAATCGCCCCACCGCGCCCGCGTCGCTAGCCCATGCTCGTTTTCCTGCGGTGCCGCATCCGAGCGCGTCTGCTGCACGGCGTGTGTAATGTTGCATCGCAACAATAAAACTCCGAATATTTGAACAAAACAATTTCGCTTGCGACTATCCGCGCCAGGCGAAAAACCGGCGAGTTGCGCGACAAGACGCGGCGGCCGGCGGGCCGTGCGGCGGGGGCTCGGCTCGCGCTTTCGCCTTGAACCGTCGCTCGCCGCCGCGACGGCAAGCAATCCCATTCAAAGATGGAGACGCCCGTGTTCCTCTACGGCTTCGGCCCGATTCTTCTCGCCGGCACGATCCAAACGATCGAGCTGTCGGTGCTCTCGCTTGCGGTCTCGGTGCTGCTCGGGCTCATCGGCGCAGTGGCAAAGCTCTCGCGCAATCGCGCTGTTGCCGGCGCGGCGACGCTCTATACCACGCTGATCCGCTCGGTGCCCGATCTCGTGCTGATGCTGCTGCTGTTCTACAGCATTCAGATCGCCGTCAATCAAATGACCGATGCGCTCGGCATCGATCAGATCGACATCGATCCATTTGCGGCGGGCGTGCTGACGCTCGGGTTCATCTACGGTGCCTATTTCACGGAGACGTTTCGCGGCGCGTTTCTCGCGGTGCCACGCGGTCAACTGGAAGCGGGCAGTGCTTACGGCATGAGCAGCAAGCGGGTGTTCATGCGCATCCTGTTTCCGCAGATGATGCGCTTCGCGCTGCCCGGCATCGGCAACAACTGGCAGGTGCTCGTGAAGGCGACGGCGCTCGTGTCGATCATCGGTCTCGCCGACGTCGTCAAGGCCGCGCAAGATGCCGGCAAGAGCACGTTCAACATGTTTTTCTTCATTCTCGTCGCGGCGTTGATCTATCTGGCGATCACGAGCGCATCGAACGTCGTCCTGATCTGGCTGGACAAGCGCTATTCCATCGGCGTGCGGCACGCGGAACTCTGACGGGAGCCTGGGCAATGATCGAAATCCTCTCGCAATACGGCCGCGCGTTTCTCTACTACGACGGGCAGGGGCTCTCGGGGCTCGCCGTGACGCTGTGGCTGCTCGTGGTTTCGCTAGCGATCGGCTTGTGCATGGCCGTGCCGCTCGCCGTGGCCCGCGTGTCGAAAAACCGCTGGCTGTCCACGCCCGTGCGCTGCTACACCTACGTGTTTCGCGGCACGCCGCTCTACGTGCAGTTGCTGCTGATCTATAGCGGCGTCTACAGCCTCGAGTTCGTGCGTGCGCACGCCGTGCTGAACGAGTTCTTCCGCAGCGGCCTGCATTGCGCGATCCTCGCTTTCGGGCTCAATACGGGGGCTTACACGACGGAGATCTTCGCCGGGGCGATTCGCGCCATCTCGCACGGCGAGGTCGAGGCGGCACGCGCGTACGGCATGAGCAAATGGACGATGTACCGCCGCGTCATTCTGCCCTCGGCGCTGCGCCGGGCGTTGCCGTTGTACAGTAACGAGGTCATTCTGATGCTGCATGCGACGACGGTTGCCTTCACGGCGACGGTGCCCGACGTGCTGAAAGTCGCCCGCGACGCCAATTCGGCCACCTACATGTCGTTCCAAGCCTTCGGCGTGGCCGCGCTCATCTATCTTGCGGTATCGTTCGCACTCGTCGCGGCGTTCAGGCGTGCCGAGAAACACTGGCTTGCGTACCTGGCCGTGGGCCGCTGATTCAAACGCCATCGATTCATACGGGAGAGCATGGTGCTCCAAGCGACTTCTCAATCCGCCGCCGTCAAGCTCGCGGCGCTCGACATCCACAAGCGCTACGGCGACAACGAGGTGCTCAAGGGCGTCACGCTCACGGCGAAGGCCGGCGACGTGATCAGCATCATCGGCGCGAGCGGCTCGGGCAAGAGCACGTTCCTGCGCTGCATCAACTTTCTCGAACGGCCCAACGCGGGCAGCATCGTCGTCGACGGCGAAACGGTGCGCACGAAAGCCGATCGCGCCGGCAATCTCGAAGTGGCCGATCACAAGCAACTGCAGCGCATCCGCACGAAGCTGTCGATGGTGTTCCAGCACTTCAATCTCTGGGCGCACATGAACGTGCTCGAGAACGTCGTCGAGGCGCCCGTGCACGTGCTCGGGTTGTCCAAGCGGGAAGGCGAGGAGCGGGCCCGCATGTACTTGGAGAAGGTCGGCCTCGCGCCGCGGCTCGAGAAGCAGTATCCGTCGCATCTGTCGGGCGGGCAGCAGCAGCGCGTCGCCATTGCCCGCGCATTGTCCATGAACCCCGACGTGATGCTCTTCGACGAGCCCACCTCCGCGCTCGATCCCGAACTCGTCGGCGAGGTGCTCAAGGTCATGCAGAAGCTGGCCGAAGAGGGGCGCACGATGGTCGTCGTCACGCACGAGATGGGATTCGCGCGCAATGTCTCCAATCACGTGATGTTTCTGCATCAAGGGCGTACCGAGGAAGAGGGCGATCCGGCCGTCGTGCTGGCGCAGCCAAACAGCGAGCGCCTGAAGCAGTTTCTCTCGGGCAGCTTGAAGTAACGGCATGCAAGGCAGGGCGAACGAAGGGCTTGGACTTGGCCCGCCGGGCGAGCGCGCCGCAGGGTGCGGGGGCTGACCGATGGCACGCGTGCAAGCGGGGCAAGGGGGGCAAGCGGGGCCGGCCAAGACGACGCAGGTGGCGATCGTCGTGCTGCCGCCCGTCTCGATGTCGGGCGTCGCCCCGATCGTCGACGCGCTGCGGCTCGCGAACGACATCGACGGGCGCGCGCTCTATCGTTGGCAGATCCTTTCGTGGGACGGCCGCGCCGTGCCGCTCGCCGGCGGCGCGACGCTGCCGGCCGACGACGCGTTCGGCGACGGCATCGCGTGCGACTGGCTCATCGTGGTGGCCGAGCGCTTTCAGCAGTTCGCCGATTACCGCTTGTTCCTGGCGAGTCTTGCGCGCGTCGGGCCGCGCACGCCGCTCGTCACGGGCATCCATCATGGCGTGTGGTGGCTTGCAATGGCAGGGCAGCTCTCGGGCTACCGCGTGAGCGTCAATTGGGAGACCTATCAGCAATTTGCCGAGCAGTTCGAGCGTTCGATCGTCACCCAACAGATTTTCGAAATCGATCGCGATCGCGCCACATGCGCGGGCGGCATGGCCAGCGTCGACTTCATGTTGGCGATGATCGCGCGCGAGCATGGCCCCGAACTGGCCGAGCGCATCGCGGACGCGTTTGGCGTGGGGGCGCTGCGTCCCGGCGAAGCGCGTCAGCGCATTCCGTACGTGACGGCGCCCGGCGAACGGCATCCGCGGCTGAACGACGCGCTGCTGCTGATGGAGGCGAACATCGAAGACCCGTTGACGACCGACGAGATCGCCAATCTCGTCGGCATATCGCGCCGGCAACTCGAGCGGCTCTTCCGTCAGTATCTTGGCTCGATGCCGTCGAAGTATTACCTCGGCCTGCGGCTCTCCAAAGCGCGCATGCAACTGCAGCGCACGAGCAAATCGATCGTACAGGTGAGCCTTGCATGCGGTTTTTCGTCGGCGGCTCATTTCTCGAACGCGTACCGCGAGCGCTTCGGCGTGACGCCGCGCGAGGAACGCCGCAACTGGATCGCCAAGCAGCACGGGGCAGGCGTGGCTTATGCGGGCGAGCCGCGTGCGGGGGCCATGATCGAGCCGCCCGATTGACCGATGGGCATCCGCTGGATGCCTGACGATCTCACGCCCGACGAACGCGATAGATCGCGTCGCGCTCAAGCAAGACGCCGCGACGATCGTTTTCTACACTAATGGTTATTGCCCCCTGACGGGGCCTGGCGCTAAGCGACGGGTCCTGGGGTGCCCACCTACTCGACGAGGACCCGCCATGAACGATTTCGCTGTGAACCGCCAGACTTTCGACGAAGTCATGGTGCCGGTATTCTCGCCCGCGCCCTTCGTGCCGGTGCGCGGCGAAGGTTCGCGCATCTGGGATACCGAGGGCCGTGACTATGTCGATTTCACGGGCGGCATCGCCGTGACGGGCCTGGGCCACGCGCACCCCGAGCTCGTGCGGGTGCTGCGCGAGCAGGGCGAAACGCTTTGGCACGTGAGCAACGCCTATACGAACGAGCCCGTGTTGCGCCTGGCCAAGCGGCTCGAATCGCTGACGTTTGCCGATCGCGCGTTCTTCGCCAATTCGGGCGCGGAGGCGAACGAAGCCGCGCTCAAGCTCGCGCGCCGCGTCGCGATCGAGCGGCACGGCCCGGAAAAGATCGAAATCGTCTCGTTCAAGCAATCGTTCCACGGCCGCACGTTCTTCACGGTCAGCGTGGGCGGTCAGCCCAAGTACGCCGAGGGCTTCGGCCCCGTGCCCGCCGGTGTCGTGCACCTGCCCTACAACGACATCGAGGCGGCACGCGCCGCGATCGGTCCCAAGACCTGCGCCGTCATCGTCGAGCCGATGCAGGGCGAGGGCGGCGTCATTCCCGGCGATCCGGCGTTCTTACGTGCGCTGCGCGAGGCGTGCGACGCCCACGGCGCACTGCTGATCTTCGACGAAGTGCAGACGGGCGTCGGCCGCACGGGCTTCTTCTACGCCTACATGGACACGGGCGTGACGCCCGACATCCTGACGAGCGCCAAAGCGCTCGGCAACGGCTTCCCGATCGGTGCGATGCTGACGCGAGCGGACATCGCCGCTCACTTCAAAGTCGGCGTGCACGGCACGACCTACGGCGGCAATCCGCTCGGCGCGGCCGTGGCCGACAAGGTCGTCGAGCTCGTCAGCGACCCGGCGCTGCTCGAAGGCGTCAAGCGCCGCGGCGCGCAGATCACGGCCAAGCTCGGCGAGCTCGACCAACGTTTCAATTTGTTCAAGGAAGTACGGGGCAAGGGGCTTTTGATCGGCGCCGAACTGACGGCCTCCTACGAAGGCCGCGCTAAGGATTTCGTCAATGCCGCGGCCGCGCACGGCGTCATGCTGCTGATCGCGGGGCCGAACGTGCTGCGCTTCGCGCCTTCGCTCGTGATTCCCGAGGCCGATCTGAACGAGGGGTTCGCGCGTCTGACGAAGGCGATCGAAGCCGTCATCGGCGCGGCGGCTGATGAACACGCTCGCTAAGCGCACATCGTAGAAGGAACGACCATGCTCTTCGTCCGTCCAGGAAGGCTTTCCGATCTCGACACGCTCGCGCGAATGGCGCATGCGGCGCGCCCCGTGCTGCATTCGCTGCCGCACGACAGGCGCGAACTCGAAGCGCGCGTCGCGCTGTCGGAGGATTCGTTTCGTGCCGATGTCGATTTTCCGGGCGAGGAGTTCTATCTCTTCGTGCTCGAGGACAGCGCGACGGGCAAGCTGCTCGGCACGGCCAGCATCGTGGCCGCCGCCGGTTACGCCGAGCCGTTCCACGTGTTCCGCAACGACGCGTTGATTCACGCGTCGCGCGAGCTGCACGTCAATCGCAAGATTCACGCGTTGACGATGTCGCACGAGTTGACGGGCAAGAGTCGGCTCGCGGGCTTTTACATCGATCGCTCGGCGAGCGGGGTGGGCGACGCCGCGGCGCAATTGCTCTCGCGCGCGCGGATGATGTACATCGCGGCGAATCGGCGGCGCTTCACGCCCGAAGTGTTTTCGCTGCTGCTCGGCGTGACGGACGAAGCTGGTACGTCGCCGTTCTGGGAGGCCGTGGGCCGCAAGTTCTTCGGCCGCGATTTCGCGCAGATCGAAATCGCCTCGGGGGGGCGCAGCCGAACCTTTATCGCCGAAGTCATGCCGACCTATCCGCTGTACGTGCCGCTGCTGCCCGAACAGGCGCAGCGCGTGATCGGCGAGCCGAACGAGAAGGCGCTGCTTTCGTACGACATTCATCTCGAGGAAGGCTTCGAGCCCGATCGTTTCGTCGACATCTTCGATGCGGGGCCGGTGCTGGCGGCTCAGGTCGACCGCAGCGCTTGCGTCACGTTCAACGAGACGCGCACGGTGCGCGAATCGAGCGCGAGCGCGGCGGCGGCCGAGGGCGCTCGGGCCTACCTCGTGTCGAGCCACCGCGACGGCGAGTTCCGCTGCGTGCTGGCCGAGCTGCCGAGCGAGCGCTCGCTCGCGGCGCCGCTCGACGGTTCTGCGCGCGCGGCGCTAGACGTCGTGCATGGCGACACGGTGCGCTGCGTGCCGCTGCATCGCGGCGCCTTTCACGCGGAAGAGGGGGAGGCGGACGATGCCTACCTTCGATCGATTTCGACTCATCAATCGGGAGATCGGCGATGATCGTCGTTCGCGCCGTCAAGACGGACGACCTCGACGCGCTCGAGTCGCTCGCGCAGGAAACGGGCCCCGGGCTCACGACGTTCAAACCCGATCGCGACGCGCTGTGCGCGCGAATCGAGCGGGCCAAGCGGACGATGGAAGGGCGCGCGGCGCCGCACGAGGCCGGCTACTTCTTCGTGATGGAAGACACCGCGACGCACGACGTGGCAGGCGTATGCGGCATCGAGGCGCAGGTCGGGCTCGCGCAGCCGTTCTACAACTATCGCGTGAGCACGGTCGTGCATGCGAGCCAGGAGCTCGGCGTTTGGACCAAGATGTCGCTGCTCAACATCTCGCACGACCTGACGGGCTATGCCGAGGTCTGCTCGCTGTTCTTGTCCCCGCGTTATCGGGCGCATGGCGTGGGCGGTTTGCTGTCGCGCTCGCGCTTCATGTTCATGGCGCAGTTTCGCGAGTGCTTTCCCGAGCGGCTTTGCGCCGAGCTGCGGGGCCACTTCGATGCCGACGGCACCTCGCCGTTCTGGCGCGCGGTCGGTTCGCACTTCTACCAGATCGATTTCAACGCGGCCGACTATCTCAGCGCGCACGGACGCAAGTCGTTCCTCGCCGAGCTGATGCCGCGCTATCCCGTCTACGCCGATTTGCTGCCGAGCGAGGCGCAAGCCGTGATCGGGCTCACGCACCACGACACGGCGCCTGCGCGCAAGATGCTCGAAGCCGAAGGGCTCCGGTATCAGAACCACGTCGACATCTTCGACGCGGGCCCCGTGCTCGAATGCCACATCAACGACCTGCGCACCGTGCGCGAGAGCGTGCTCGCACCGGTGGTGATCGGCGGGGCCGGCAGCATAGACGGCGCACGCTCGCTCGTCTCGAACACGTCGTTGGCGGGTTTTCGCGTCGGCGTTGCGCCGGGTGTCGTCCTGGACGGCGCGATGCGCCTGTCGGCCGACGATGCCGCGGCGCTCGAGGTACGCGAAGGCGATCTCGTGCGCGTGCTGGCGCTGAGCAAACGGAATCAGTAACCAACGAGCAAACATGAGCGAACTCTTTATCGACGGGCAATGGTGCGAGGCCGGCGGTCCGGCCTTCGTTTCGCGCAACCCGGGCACGGGCGCGGTCGTGTGGGAAGGCAAGAGCGCGTCGATGCCCGACGTCGAGCGCGCGGTTGCGAGTGCGCGCCGCGCGTTCGTCGAGTGGTCGGCGCTGCCGTTCGACGCACGCATCGAGATCGTGCGCCGTTTCGCGGCGTTGCTGATCGAGCGCAAGGAACTGCTCGCGCACGCGATCGGGCGCGAAACGGGCAAGCCGCTCTGGGAGGCGCGCACCGAAGTTGCAGCGATGGCGGCGAAAGTCGAGATCTCGATCACGGCTTATCACGAGCGCACGGGCGAGCGGCGCATGCCGATGGCGGACGGCACGGCCGTGCTGCGGCATCGTCCGCACGGTGTCGTGGCCGTTTTCGGGCCATACAATTTTCCGGGCCACTTGCCGAACGGCCACATCGTGCCAGCACTGATCGCGGGCAATACTGTCGTGTTCAAGCCGTCCGAGCTCGCGCCCGACGTGGCACGCGCGACCGTCCAAGCGTGGCGCGAGGCCGGCTTGCCGGCGGGCGTGCTCAATCTCGTGCAGGGCGAAAAGGACACGGGCGTCGCGCTGGCCAATCATCGCTTGATCGACGGGCTCTTCTTCACCGGTAGTTCGGATACCGGCACGCTGCTGCACAAACAGTTCGGCGGCCGGCCCGAGATCGTCCTCGCGCTCGAGATGGGCGGCAACAATCCGCTCATCGTGGCTGACGTCGAAGATGTCGATGCGGCCGTTCATCACACGATTCAATCGGCGTATCTGTCGGCAGGGCAGCGCTGCACCTGCGCGCGCCGGATCTTCGTGCCGAGCGACGCGTTCGGCGATCGCTTCCTTGCGCGCTTGACCGAAGTCACGTCGCGCATCGCCTATGGGCTTTACGACGCCGATCCGCAGCCGTTCATGGGTGCGGTCGTCTCGGCGCGGGCGGCATCGCGGCTGGTTGCCGCGCAGGAACGGCTCGCCGCCGCGGGCGCGCGCGCGTTGTTGCCGATGGCGCAGCGCGACGAGCGCCTCGGCTTCGTGAGCCCGGCGATCCTCGATGTGACCGACGTGCACGATGTGCCCGACGAGGAGCACTTTGGGCCGCTTGCGCAGGTCGTTCGCTATACCGATTTCGACGAAGCGATCGCACGCGCGAACGATACCGCCTACGGTTTGTCGGCGGGCCTGCTTGCCGACGACGAGGCACGATGGACGCAGTTTCATCGCACGATACGCGCGGGTATCGTCAACTGGAATCGTCCGACGAACGGGGCATCCTCGGCGGCGCCGTTCGGCGGCACGGGCCGCTCGGGCAATCATCGGCCGAGCGCGTACTACGCCGCCGACTATTGCGCTTATCCGATGGCCTCGGTCGAAAGCGCGCAACTCACGATGCCCGCGAGCGTCTCGCCGGGTCTTCAATTCTAACGATCGGGCAGGGATCGACGATGCAAGCACGAGAAGCCAATTTCGATGGACTCGTAGGTCCGACGCACAACTACGCGGGGCTGTCGTTCGGCAACGTGGCGTCGCAGACGAACGAGAAAGCGATCGCCAATCCGCTCGCCGCCGCCAAGCAAGGTCTGCGCAAAATGAAGCAATTGGCCGATCTCGGTTTCCTGCAAGGCGTGCTGCCGCCGCAGGAGCGGCCGTCGCTGCGGCTGCTGCGCGAGCTCGGCTTTTCAGGCTCGGAATCGAAGGTGATCGAGCGCGCGGCGAAGGAAGCGCCCGAGCTTTTGGCAGCGGCAAGTTCCGCTTCGGCGATGTGGACGGCCAACGCGGCGACGGTCAGCCCGTCTTTCGATACGCAGGACGGGCGCGTGCATTTCACGCCGGCCAACCTGACGAGCAAGCTGCACCGCGCGATCGAGCATGAGGCGACACGCCGCACGCTCTCGGCGATCTTTGCCGATCCGGCTTGCTTCGTCGTGCACGAGGCACTGCCCGGCACGCCGGCGCTCGGCGACGAAGGGGCCGCCAACCACACGCGGTTCTGCGGGCAGTATGGCGAGCGCGGCGTCGAGTTCTTCGTCTACGGGCGCAGCGAGTATCGGCGCGGCCCCGAGCCCGTGCGCTATCCGGCGCGCCAAACGTTCGAGGCGAGCCGCGCCGTCGCGCAGCGGCATGGGCTGAGCGAAGCGGGCACCGTCTACGCGCAGCAATGCCCCGACATCATCGACGCCGGCGTATTTCACAACGACGTCATCGCGGTGGGCAATCGGCAAACGCTGTTTTGCCATGAGCGTGCGTTCGTCGAGCAAAGCACCGTCTACGATCAGTTGCGCACGCAACTATCGGAGACGGGAGCGCAACTGAGCGTCATCGAAGTGCCCGACGCGCGCGTGAGCGTGGCCGACGCCGTCTCCTCCTATCTGTTCAACAGTCAGTTGCTCACGCGCCCGGACGGCCGCGACGTGCTCGTCGTGCCGCAGGAGTGTCGCGAGAATCCACGCGTGTCGGCCTATCTCGACGATCTCATGGACAGCGCGGGGCCGATCGGCGAGGTGCTCGTTTTCGATCTGCGCGAAAGCATGAAGAACGGCGGCGGGCCCGCCTGCTTGCGTCTGCGCGTGGTGCTGAACGAAACCGAGCGCGCGGCCGTGACACCGGGCGTGTGGATCGACGACGCGCTGTTTGCGCGGCTCGACGCCTGGATCGGCAAGCATTATCGCGATCGGCTCGCACCGAGCGATCTCGCCGATCCGCGGCTGCTCGACGAATCGCGCACGGCGCTCGACGAACTCACGCAGATCCTCGGTCTGGGCTCGCTCTATGACTTCCAGCGCTGATAGCCCTGCCTCGGCGGCGCCGGCGCTGCTCGCCGATTTTCTGGCGTTCACGTTGGCGGGGGAGCGTCCCGCTCGAGCCGATGCGCGAGGCGAGTGCGCGAACGGCGTGCGTTATGCGTGGCTCGACGAGGGGCTGCTCGAATTGACGCCGGCTGTGCGGTCTTTGCGCAGCGTGCTCGTCTCCGCTGGCGTCCACGGCGACGAGACGGCGCCGATCGAGCTGTTGTCGCGAATGGTGGCAGATATCGCTTGCGGCAACGTGCGGCTTGCTTGCCGTGTCGGCATCGTACTCGGCAACGTGGCCGCGATGCGCGCGGGCTGTCGTTACGTCGACGATGACTTGAACCGGCTCTTTTGCGGGCGGTACGCCCAGTTGCCGCACAGCCGCGAGGCGCCGCGCGCACGCGCGCTCGAAGCGGCGGCGGCGAACTTCTTCGCGGGTGCCGTAGACGATGAAGACGCGCACGCGCGCTGGCATCTGGACCTGCACACGGCGATTCGCGCGTCGGTGTTCGAGCGCTTCGCATTGCTGCCGCACACGGGCGCGCCGCTCTCGCGCGCAATGTTCGAGTGGCTCGCCGACGCACGCATCGAAGCCGTCCTTTTGCATACGGCCAAAGGCAATACGTATACGCATTTCACGGCCGAGACGTTCTGTGCGACTGCGTGCACGCTCGAACTCGGCAAGGTGCGGCCGTTCGGCGAGAACGATCTGGCCCGCTTCAGCGGCGCCGACGAGGCTGTGCGCGCGCTCGTCTCGGGCGGATCACCGTCGGCGGGCCGGCCGATGCCGCGCGTCTTCACGGTCATCGGTCAAATCACGAAGCGCAGCGATGCGTTCGAGCTTTATATGGCGGACGATGTCGCTAATTTCACGCCGTTTGAAAAAGGTGCCGTCCTGGCCCGCGACGGCGACTATCGCTATGTCGTCACGCACGACGAAGAGCGGATCGTATTCCCGAATCGCACGGTCAAGCCGGGATTGCGCGCCGGGCTGACCGTCGTCGACACGACGGCCGACACGCTGGCGGCATTGGCGACGTGACAGACGCGGCCCGCGCGCCGGTTGCCTTCAATCCCCGATCGCGCGGCCTCTTCGACGAGGCCCGCGACTCGACGAACGCTCATTGATCGGGGACGACCGCTTGCCATCCTTCCGGGCAGTACGTCACGTACGGATAGTATTGGCCCGCCGACTGGCAGTAGTACCAATATTGGCCCGTGCCGGCGACATCTCCCGGTACCAACGGATTCGGGTACGGGTAGACCGGCTGCGGATAAAAGTACCAGAGCCCACCGACCACCCACCACCAGCCGAAACGCCCGCCGTGGTGTGAATGATGCCATCGGCCGCCGCGCCAGACGTGCGCGTCCTGGTCATTGAAACGGTGGATGTCTCCGCGATAAACGCCGGGGACGGCGCCGTGGGCGGCTGGTGCGTGGTCGATGGGGGCTCGTGCGGCGTGCGGGGCCATGTTGGGTGCGCGATGCTCTCCGACGTTCGGCGCGTTCGAAGGCCCTTGGTGCGGCCGCATCGCCGGCCCGGGCGCCTGCCGTACCGCTGGTCCAGGCGCGGGCCGCATCGCTGGCCCGGGTGCCGGCCGTACCGCTGGCCCGGGCGCGGGCCGCATCGCTGGCCCGGGCGCCTGCCGTACCGCTGGTCCAGGCGCAGGCCGCATCGCCGGCCCCTGCGGGCCGTGCGCAGGCACGCCGCCGGGATGGGCCGGGCCATGCGCTTCCCGGTTTTCGCCCCCGGCATGCTGATTTCCTTCGGACCCGGGCGGGTGCTCCTGCGCGAACGCGGCGGCCGTCGACATGCCGGCGAAGGCGGCGATGGCCAGCGTAAGGGTCATTCTTGTGATCATGGCGTTCTCCCTGAGTGCATCGTTTATGACTTTCAGCATAGACGCTGGTGGACAAATGGCTTGCGCCGACGATCGCCTTTCCCGCGCGCGTCCTTCGCCCCGGTCGCATGAGCGGTAATCGTGCCCGCTACGTTTGCATCGAGCGGCGCACGCGTACCTGCGCCGCCAGCACGCGGGGTGGTACGCCGCTCGCTAGGCCAAATCGCGTCGAGCCGCCTCGCACAGTTCGTCGGCAAGCGCGGTGGAACTCGGGGCCCCGAACAGCGCGAATTCGACGTCAGGAAGCGCGGGTAGGCCCGCACTGTCGCCGGCGATCGCGAGCACGCCGTCGACGCGGCTCTTGGGCATGGGCGTGATGCCGAGCCCAGCTTGTACCGCCGCGTGCACGCCGCCGCTGCTCGGACAGACGACGGCGATGCGGTAGTCGATGCCCGCCTGCGCAAGCGCGGCCAGGGCCGCCTCGCGGTAAGGGCAGGGCTCGGGAAAGACGGCGAGCGGCAGGGGCAGCGTCAGATCGATCGTCAGCCAAGACGCGGTGGCCCAAACCAATGGTTCTCGCCAGAGTGCGCGCCCGGGCCGCTCGTCGTGACACCGCCCCGCCATGACGAAATCGAGTTCGCCGCGATCCATCGCGGGCAACAACGTGGCGGGGATGCCGATCGTCAGGTCGATCGTGAGGTTGGGCTGTCGCAGCCCGAATGCATGCAGCCGCTCCATGACGCGCGGCTGCGCGAAATCGTCGGACAGGCCGATGCGCACGAGACCATCGCTCATGCGGCGATGCAGGCGGGCCCGTGCGTCGCGATTCAAGGCGAGGATCGCACGGGCGTAACCGAGCAGCACTTCGCCGTCGGGCGTGAGCGAGAGCGAGCGCGTCGTGCGCATGACGAGCGGCGCGCCCGCTTGTTCCTCGAGCCTGCGCAGATGCGCGCTGACGGCCGACTGCGTCAGATGCAGGCGCATGGCGGCGCGCGTAAAGCTGCCTTCTTGCGCCACGGTGACGAACGAACGGAGCAGGATCGTATCGAACACGCTATTCAGTGAGATTTGAATTGAATAGCAGAAGAATACTTCGTTTCAATTTCTAATTCGAATATGTTCAGATGTAGACCATCCCACGCCGCCGTGCGTGCCTGACCGACTCAGAAGGGGAGAACATGGCCGATCTGCTGCATATCGAGGCGTCGCCGCGCAAAACGCGGTCTGCTTCCCTCGAAGCCGCCCGCGCGTTCATCGACGCTTATCGCCTCTCGCACCCGAGTGCGTCGATCGACACGCTCGATCTGTGGCGTGTGCCACTGCTGGAGTTCGACGGCGACGCGCTCGACGCCAAGTACGCGGGGCTCAGCGGTACCCCGCTGTCGCCGTCGCAGCGGACGGCGTGGGACCACATCCACGCGCTCGCGAAACCGCTGCACGACGCGAGCACGCTACTGTTCTCGGTGCCGCTCTGGAATTTTTCGATTCCGTACAAGCTCAAGCACTTCATCGATGCCGTATCTCAAAAGGACGTGCTGTTTTCGTTCGATCCGCAGACCGGCTTTGGCGGGTTGCTCGCGGGTAAGCGCGCGGTGGTCGTTTATGCGCGCGGGCTCGACTACGGCAAACATTCGCACACGCCGGCGCAGGCGTTCGATTTTCAACGGCCGTACTTCGAAGCCTGGTTGCGCTTCGTCGGCATCGACGATATCGCGTCGATCATCGTCGAAAAGACATTACTGGGACCGCAAGTCGATGCGACGGCGCGCGATGAAGCGTGCTCGGCGGCAGCGGCGCTCGGGCGGCAATAAGCCCCCTCACTCATCGCTACCGGGGCGCAAGCGGCGATCAACGTATTCGCCGGAAGTGACTTGCCGTTCCGCGACACGCAATTGCATCTTCGCGCGGCCGCGCGTGGCCTGCGCTTCCAATCGAGAACCGGCGGGCGCTTGCACAGCGACGCGCGTCGCGCCGCTCAATGCCCTTACAATGCCGCTCCCGCACGCCTTGTGCGCTGCATCAAGCGCACGGTGTGCGTTTGAACGGCATTTTTGGTGCGGCCACGATGCGCGTCGGGTGCTGTACTCGATATCAATTCTGTGTGGGAGCACAACTTGACGAAACTGAACTTGCGAAGGAAGGTGGCGCTCGCGCTTGTCGCGGCGTCGACCATCGCGGCGGCCGGCAGCACGTCGGCGGCGGATCTGAAGGAACTGCGTTTCGGTGTAGAGGCGTCATATGCGCCGTTCGAATCGAAAACGGCATCCGGCCAATTGCAAGGCTTCGACATCGACGTCGGCAACGCCGTCTGCGCGAAGCTGAAGGTCAAATGCCTCTGGGTCGAGAACGATTTCGACGGCCTCATTCCGGCGCTGCAAGCCCGCAAGTTCGATGCGATCAACTCCGATATGACGATCACCGATCAGCGCAAGCGGGTGATCGATTTCACCGTCCCGATCTACACGATCCCGAACCAACTGATCGCGAAGAAGGGCAGCGCGCTGCAGCCAAGCGTCGCCTCGCTCAAGGGCAAGCACGTCGGCGTGCTGCAAGGCACGATTCAGGAAACCTACGCAAAAGCGAAATGGGCGCCGGCCGGCATCGACGTCGTCTCGTATCAGACGCAAGATCAGGTCTATGCCGACCTCGCTGCGGGCCGGCTCGATGCGGCTTTCCAGGATTCCGAAGCGGCCTCCAAGGGCTTTCTGAAGCGTCCGCAGGGCGCCGGCTTCGACTTTGCGGGCCCGACCGTCTCGGATGCGAAGGTGCTCGGCTCGGGCGTCGGCTACGGCGTGCGCAAGGGCGACAAGGCGCTGCTCGATAAGCTCAACGGCGCGCTCGAATCGCTCAAGGCCGACGGCACGATCGAGAAGATCGCCGCCAAGTATTTCGACGTCGACGTTGTCCTGAAGTAAGCGAGCTGCGACGTCGCGCGGCGCAGGCTAATTCGCGTCGCGCGACGGTTGCGCTTGTTGCCAAACCGGGGGCCCGCGCCTCGATTTTCAGCTTTGCTTTGCGGTTATAATCGCCCCAACTTATTGCGCGCAAAAAGACGTCGAGACCAACGTCGCGCCGCTAATCGTAAGAAGAAAAAGGAGGGGGCGATGGGTACGATGACCGACTCGGCACAGCGCCTGGCGTGTGCCGAAGGCCAATCGGAACCGGCCCACGCTAGCCACGTGCGCTATCCCGCGAGGGCGCCGATCGTCAATGCGGACGGTTTGCTGTGCGGCTTCGAATTGCACCTGCGCGCATTGCCCGTTGCCGAAAGCGGCGAACCCGGTGAGCACGGTGAGCCCGACAAACACGAGATCCAGAAGCAAACCGCCGCCGCGGCGGCGCATCTGCTCGGCGCATTGGGCGCGAGCGAGGTGCGCACGGCGCTCGCGGGTCACCCCGGGTATTTGAACCTGAGCCGGCAACTGCTTTTCTCCGATGCGATCGCCCGTCTCGCCCCCGATCGTTTTTTTCTCGAAATCTCGCCGCAACTCACGGTCGATGGCGAATTGATCGCTCGCCTCGTGACGTTGCATGCGAAGCGTTACCGCTTCGTTCTCGACGATGTGCAACAGCCCGACGAAGCGTTCGCCAAGCTGCTGCCTTATGCTCACGCCATCAAGATCGATCCGGCGCGCTTCGATTCCGAGTTGCTGCCGCGGTTGGCGAAAGCGCTCAAGTCAGCCGGCAAGCTGCTGATCGCGCTCAATATCGAGACGCACGAGGCGTTCGAGCAGGCAAAGGCGCTGCATTTCGATTTGTTCCAAGGCTACTTCTTCGCGCGCGGTAGCAAGCACAGCGCGCGTCGAGTCAATGCGCCGCGTCAAGCGCTACTCAATTTGCTGCGCCTGCTGTCGTCGGACCCGAGCGTCGCGCAACTCGAAGCCGAACTCAAGCTCAACCCGGTGCTCGTCATGCATCTGATGCGCTTGGCCAATTCGGGCGAGGCGAGCATCGGTCGCAATGTCGGGACGCTGCGCGATGCCATTAACGCCACGGGTACGAACCGCATCGCACGTTGGACACAACTGCTGCTTTATGCGGACGGCCGCAAAGTCAGCCTCGAGGAAGATCCGCTCGTTCAGCTCGCGGCCACGCGCGCGCGGTTCATGGAGCTTGCGTCGACGCGGCTTGCACATACGAACCGCAAGGTCGTCGACGGCGCGTTCTTGACGGGCGTGTTCTCGCTCGTCGACGCCGTGTTCGGCGATACGCTGGAAAACACCCTGGAGGCGCTGACGCTGGCCTCGCACATCCGTGCGGCGATCCTGCGCCGAGAGGGGGCGCTCGGGACCTTGCTCGGGGCGATCGAGGCGCTGGAGCACGGCGATTGGGACGCGCTCGACCGAGCGAGCGTCGCGCTTGCGCCGCTGACGTCGTGCGAACTCGCGCAACTCGCGATCTCGGCGGCCGCGTGGGCCAGCACGGCCGATCAAAGCAAGGATAACGAAGGGCTCGAGCGAATCGAGGAATGAGCCTGCTTTAAAGCGTTTCCAACTCGCGCGCCGGCGCGTGCGCGAAGAACCGTCCCAACTCGCGCGCGAGCTCGTTCAGCGCACCCATCTGCGTCTGCGAGATTTTGCGCGGCTCCTGCGAGAGCGACCAATCCCCATAGAGCACCGCGACGGTCGATTGATGCGCGATGACGGGCAGCAGCACGAACGAGCGCGCATCGTCGAACGCTTGCCGGTACCACAGCGGGAGCCGCGCGATCATCTTCGGATCGTGCGCATTCTCGATGAAGATGCCGACCGGATTGGCGATCGCCAGATGAAAGACGTCGGGCTCGAAGGCTTCCTTGAAAAAGAGCGAGGGCAGAGCGCGTTCCACGTCGCGGCCGAACCCGAGGCGAGCTTTGTAGAAGCCCGATCCCTGGCGCACGAATATGATCGTGCGCGTGAAGTTGAGCCCCGCCAGCACCGTTTCCGACGCGAGCGCGAGCACAGGGGCCAGCGCGTTTTCGGAGGGCAGCGCACGCAAATCCTCGAGTCCGGCGGCAATCCGCGCTTCGGGGTTGACGCTCGCGCGGGCGATGGCATCCGCATTGGCCCGCAGCTCGTCGATTTCGCGCATGAAGCCTTCACCCGCCTCTTCGCGCGCGAGCGATACCGTCATCTCGGCGAGTTCGTCGGCATCGGTCGCGAGCGCGCGGCTGTAGCGGCGAGCCAGATCGGCGATGCGCGCCTCGCGGGCGTGCTCGGACACGTCGGCCGCGCTCAGCGCAGCGGCCACTTCGGTCGAGTAGGTGGTGACGGCGCGCAGCCATTGCACTTGCGGCAGTTCCTTGGCCTCGGGCTCGTACGTGCCCATGCCCGCGCGGATCGCGTCGGGCAGGCGCCAGCGCGTGGCCGCCTCTTGCCCGAGCTCTTCGAAGCTGACGCCGAGTATGGCGGCACAGGCGGTTGTTTCATCGAGTTCGCCGGTACCCGCTTGCTGCCGGATCTGCTCCCACTCGGCTTCGAGATAGAAGACGACGAGCAGCTTGCCCACTTGCCGCATCAGCGTGCAGACGACGGCTTCCTCGCCGGCGCGCAGATCGCCGCGCTCGGTGAGCTTGCGGGCCACGCAGCCCGAGAGCATGGTGCGATTGAGTTCGAGCTTGGCGTCGATGCGATGCGGCACGCTGTGATTGAAGTGATCGACGAGCTTGAGTCCGACGACGAGATGGCCGACGGCATCCATGCCGAGCACCATCAGGGCACGCGTCACCGTCGTGATGTTGCCGCCGAACGCCATGTACATGGCCGAGTTTGCGAGCCTCAGCACCTTTTGCGTCAGGGCGAAATCTGATAGGACGACCTGCACGAGCGCCGTGAAATCGAGGTCGTCGTTCGTCATGGCGGCCATCGTGGTGCGCAGCGCCTGCGACAGCATCGGGAAGTCGCCGCGCTCGCTCATGCGCGCCCACAGCTTATCGAGCAGCGCCGCCTTTACCATGTGAATCCCGTTCGAACCATACGCATGTCTGTTTGTAATTGCGGCGCTCCGTGCGCGCATTCGCTCGACGAAGGCCGGCTCATACCGGCTCGTGCAGACGAAGCACGCGGTCCTCGAAGCGTTGTGCGAGCTCGTCGGACGGCAGCGCCTTGCAGACCAGCCAACCCTGAATGTGATCGCATCCCATCGCCGTGAGCAATTCGCGCTGTGCCTCGGTCTCGACGCCTTCCGCCACGAGTTCGAGTTCGAGCGTTTGTGCGAGGCCGACCACCGCGGATACGATTGCTTGATCGTTGCGAGAGGTTAGCAGGTTCTCGACGAAGCTGCGGTCGATCTTTAATTTCGCAAGCGGAAACCGTTGCAGATAGGCCAGCGACGAGTAGCCCGTGCCGAAATCGTCGACGGCGAAGCGGATGCCGATCGCCGTCAACTCTTCGAGCAACACTTTCGCGTGAGCCGGGTCCTGCATCAGTAGCGATTCGGTGATCTCGAACACGAGCCGGTCGGCGTTGACGCCCGTCAAGACCAGCGCGTCGCGGACGTTTTGCGTGAAGCGCGGGTCGCGAAACTGCTGCGGCGAGACGTTGACGGCCACGTATTGCAGCGCAATGCCCTGCGCATCCCACTGCATGAGCTGCATGCAGGCGATCTTGAGCACCCAGTTGCCGAGGTAATTGATGAGACCGATCGACTCGGCAAGCGGAATGAACGTCGAGGGCGGCACGAAGCCGTGGACGGGATGGTGCCAGCGGATCAGCGCTTCGACGCCGACCACGCCGCCCGTCTGGCTGCTCGTGATCGGCTGGAAATGCAGCGAGAACTCGCCGTTTCGCACGCCGTCGTAGAGGTCCGCTTCTAGCTTCAACCGCTCGGCGTCGGCCGGATCGGCATGCGCCGTGTGAGACGCGAGCGTGTTGCTGCCCGACGCCTTGGCTTGGGCGAGCGCCTGATCGGCGCGGCGCAGCAACTGATCGTAATAGCCGGGGGCGCCGCTGTCCTGCGCGGGGTCGGGGTACAGCGCCATCCCGACGCTCGCCGACAAGTGCACGGGCTGGCCGTCCACGGTATAGGGTTGCTGCACCGCGGTCATGAAGCGGCGGCCGAGGGCTTCGGCCGCGGCGGCCGCTTCCTCGCGCGTGCTCGCGCGCACGAGCAGGGCGAACTCGTCGCTCGTCACGCGGGCGAGCGTGTCGTCGGCCGTGACGTGCGCCTCGAGCCGCCGCGCCGTTTCGCGCAAGAGGGTGTCGCCGGCGTCATAGCCGAGCGCACGGTTCACCCGTTGGTAATCGTCGAGATCGACGAGCAAGAGGGCGGCGCCGGTGCCGTTCGCATCGGCGTCCTCCTGGGCGCGCTTGACGGCGGCCGCGAGCGCCAGGCCGTTCGCGAGGCCCGTCATGCGGTCGCTGTGCAACTCGTAGGTGAGACGCTCTTCGTTGGCGCGCCAGACCGACACGTCGAACGCGCTGATCGCGAAGCCCGGCGTTCCCGTGTGCGCGCTTGCGACCACGCGCAGCTCGACGGCGATCGGGTACGTCAGCGATTTCATCAAATGCAGCGTGGCCCGCTCGACGCGGCCCGTGTCGATGGCCCGCGCGATCAGCGCGTCGAGCGCCGCCACTTCGCCGCTCGGCACGAGCTCGTGCAGCGTGACGGTTTGCAGGTACTCGCGCCGGTAGCCGATGAAACGCAGGCTCGCGTCGGACACATAGAGAAAGCGCAGATTGCCGTCGACGTGCGCAAGGAAATCGACCGCGCCCAACGTATTCTCGAGCTGCCGGGTGAACGCGTCGTGCTCGCCGCCCGAATCGGATACGCCGGCGTGCGTGCGCAGGCTGCCTGCGCGTCCGCGCAACAGGTCGAGGGCCGCGCGCCAGGCGCTGCGGCGCGGTGCGCCGGTTGGTTTTGCTTGCATGCGTTCTCGATGGCGACTGAAGTCGATTGGGCGGCCGGCTCCGCGCCTTGCGTGCCGATCTGCTCGGCGAGCAGCGCGCGTCCGTCGCCATGCCACCCATCAGGGCTAGTTATCGGCACGGCTTCGGAATTCTTTAGGGGCGCCGGGTGCAATTCGACCAAAACTTGCCTCGGGATTGGCCCGGACATGCGTTCGGGGCTATTTTTGTGGACAATGGGTGAAAACTGCGTGAGCGACCGCATGACCGTACGCGACCCTATGGCATCCCACGGTGCGTCCGGGGGCGCTTGCCGGGCATGGCCGCGGATCGTGCGCTGCGGCATCGCGGCCCGTTCTATCCGGGCGATGCTCGTTCGTTCTACACCAAGCTGGATCCATTCATGGCCGAAACATCGATCGTACGCACGGAGGGGGTGCCCGTTTGCGAGGCGCCGTCCCAATGCGAAGTCGACTGCCTCTACCTCGGGCGTCAGCCGATCTTGGCGCGGGGCGGCGCCCTCGAGGCCTATGAGTTGCTGTTTCGCGGCGACAGCGTGAATCGCGCGCTCATCGACAACGATGCGCAAGCGACGGCACGCGTCGTTGCCAACACGATGTGCGGCATGGGCGTGTCCGCGACGCTCGGGCCGTATCTCGGCTACGTCAACGTCTGCCGCGACATGCTGTTCGACGACGCAGTCAGGCTGCTGCCACCCGAGCGCTTCGTGCTCGAGGTACTCGAAACGGTCTGCGTCGATGCGCCGCTGATCGAGCGTATCGACAAGCTGCGACGCGTCGGTTTCAACATCGCGCTCGATGATATTTGCGACTTATCGGATGATCTGCTCGCGCTGCTGCCGCACATCGACATCGTGAAGGTCGATTTTCTCTGCGCGGACCGCGTGCGGCTGCCGGAGTTGGCCGGGGCGGTCAAGGGGCGAGGCAAGACGCTCATCGCGGAAAAAGTCGAGACGCGCGAGGACTATGCGCTCGCGCAAGCGCTCGGCTTCGATCTGTTCCAAGGCTATTTCTTTGCGCGCCCGCAAGTGCTGAGCGCGCGTCGCGGCGATCCGTCGCGGCAATCGCTGCTGCGCATGCTCGCGCTGATCGCATCGGACGCACCTTTGATCGAGCTCGAGCAGGAGCTCAAGCGCAGCCCCGACGTCGTCATGCAACTGCTGCGGCTCGTGAATTCGAGCGCCTATGGGCTCGGGCGGCGTATTGCATCGGTGCGCGAAGCCATTTTGGCCGCCGGCACGCGTCAAATCGCGCGTTGGGCGCAACTGCTGCTCTACGCGTCGAACGGAGACTTGTCGTGGCGCTCCGATCCGCTCGCGCAACTCGTGGGTACGCGCTCGCGTTTCATGGAGCTGGCGGCGGCCCGCGTGCAGCCCGACAGCGAACGCTTCGGCGACGCCGCGTTCATGACCGGCGTGTTTTCGCTCGTGCACGTGCTGCTCGGCGAGGCTGCGCCGGGCGACGTCCTCGCGCAGATCGGGCTCGTGCCGGAGATCGGCGACGCGATCGTGCATCGGAGCGGGCCGCTCGGCGCGATGCTCGCGATCGCGGAGGCGGCCGAGGCCGGCATGCCCGACGAGGCCGCACGCGCGCTGAGCGACGCGCACCCCGAGCTGGCCGCCTTGACGCCGCCCGTATTGGCCGAGATCAATTTCGAAGCCGCCATGTGGGCGCAGGCGCACGAGTCGGCCTGACGGCGCCGCAGCAGGCGGCGCGTCGCGGGCGCTTTCCTGCGCCGAATGCGCACCCGTGTTTCAATACGCGAAAGCGCGCCTCGATCGGGGTGCGCGGTGCACGGATGCCTTTGCGCGGCGCCGCATCCTTGCCTGCCGCGTGCGTGCTAGCGCGGTTGCCCATGCGCGCCCGTCCCGACATTCCGAGGCACTCTGATGAAGCGAAGCCTGAGCCGCGCTGCGCGCGCGGCGGCCGTTTGCGCGGCCTTTTCCGTTTTTTCGCTCGATGCGTCGGCCGTCCTCAAAGCTGGGGACAAAGCCCCCGATTTCACGACCGAAGCGTCGCTCGGCGGTAACGCCTATCCTTATTCGCTCGCCGACGCCTTGAAGAAAGGGCCGGTCGTGCTCTATTTCTATCCGGCCGCCTTCACGAAAGGATGCACGATCGAGGCACACGAGTTTGCCGATGCGGTCGACCAATACAAACGCTATGGCGCGAGCGTGATCGGCGTGTCGCACGACGACATCGCCACGCTCAAGAAGTTTTCCGTCAGCGAGTGCCGCAGCAAATTCCCCGTTGCGGCGGACCCGCAGCGGCACATCATCGATGCCTATGATGCGGCGATGCCGCTCGTGAAGACGATGGCCAACCGCGTGTCGTACGTTATCGCGCCGGACGGCACGATCCTCTACGAGTACACGAGCCTGTCGCCCGACAAGCACGTGCAGAACACGCTCAATGTCGTGAAGGAGTGGGCGAAGCAGCATCCGCAGCGCTAGTCTCGATTCGGTTCGCCCCGGCGGTTGACGATCGGGGCGATTCGCTCGTCGTCGCCCTTCGCGGGCCTCAATAGCCGGGCGGCGGCGGAGGCGGCGGGGTGTAGTAGCGGCGCGGCGCGTTGTCCGTCGCACCGGCCGCCATCGGCACGCGCTCGCCGGCCGCGTACATGCACTGCACGTAGGCGAAATCGTAGCGCCGCTGGATGTCGTAGGCCGAGCCTTGTGCGGCGCCCATGCCGATCGCGCTGCCCGTGAGAAGCCCCGCGCCGGCGCCGACCGCCGCCCCGCGGCCGCCGCCGATGGCCGCGCCCGCGGCCGCGCCGACGGCTGTGCCGAGCACCGCGCTGCCGACGCCGGCCGCCGTGGCGCCTTGGCTTGCACTGACCCCGCCGACTTGACCCAGCGCGTATTGACGGCAGTTGTAGTCGTCCGTCCGGAATTGGTCGAACGTTTTGCCGGTACCCGGAAGCGCCATGACGCTGGGCCCGGTGGGTATGACGGTGCAGGCGCCAAGACCGGTGAGCGCTGCGAGCGGCAGCCATATCGCGCGCCGCTTGGCGCGCGTCAGGATGGAATCGTTCATGTCGTTAGCGACTCGGTGCGGGCGGATTGGCCGGCACTTCACGCCAGCCGCTCACGCATTGTTTGACGTACGGGTAGTAGGTCTTCGTCTTGTCGCAGTACCACCACGTGCCTTGCGGCGGTTCGTCTTGCGACTGACCTTCCGCCCCTGGTTGCGGACGTTCGACGTAGGTCGTGTCCGGTCCGTCGTCGGGCGTGACGACCACGGGCGGCGGATAGGGCGCGTAATAGTAGGGCGCCGGTACGACGGGCGCGGCGTAGGGGTAGTAATAGGGACCGGGCGCGCCCCAATAGACGCCGACGCGCCAATGCGCCGCTTGGGCTGCGCCGCTGATGCCGAGACAAGCTACGGCCGCGAGTGCGAGGGAAGCGTTGAGCCGCCGCACGATGGACTCCTTTTTGTCGGTTTGATGCGCCGCCGCCGCGGCGGCGCAATACCTACAAGGCTAGGCCATCGTGGGTGCCAGTGCTATAACGGGCCCGTTCACAATTGTTTCAACTGCTTACCTGACGCGCTTTACCTGCTACCCGCGGCCGTGGCAGGCCCCGCCCGGCGTTTTTCGCGCCAGACGCGCAGACGGTCCATGTAGAGGTAGACGACGGGCGTCGTATAAAGCGTCAGCACTTGGCTCACGAGCAGCCCGCCGACGATCGAGATGCCGAGCGGCGAGCGCAGTTCGGCGCCGTCGCCGTTGCCGAACGCAAGCGGCAGCGCGCCGAGCATGGCCGCGCACGTCGTCATCATGATCGGGCGAAAACGCAGCAGGCACGCGCGGTGAATCGCCTCGAACGAGGACGCCCCTTGCCGCGATGCCTCGATCGCGAAGTCGACCATCATGATCGCGTTCTTCTTCACGATGCCGATCAGCAAGATCACGCCGATGAGCGCGATGATGCTGAATTCCGAATGAAACAGCAGCAGCGCGAGCAGCGCGCCGACGCCGGCCGAGGGCAGCGTCGAGAGGATCGTGACGGGATGGATGTAGCTCTCGTAGAGGATGCCGAGCACGATATAGACGGCTGCGAGCGCGGCCAGAATCAGCAGCGGCATGTCCCGCGTCGACTGCTGGAATGCCTGCGCCGTGCCCGAGAAGTTGCCGTGTATCGTCGAGGGCATGCCGATCTCGGCGGCCGTTTCGTCGATTGCGCGCGTCGCGTCCGACAGCGATTTCCCGACGGGCAGATTGAACGAGATCGTCGAGGCGACGAACGGGCCTTGGTGATTGACCGCGATGGGCGTGCTGCCGGGGCCGAACGAGGCGATGGCAGAAAGCGGGATCATCGTCTCCTGCGAGGTCGAGACCGCCGAGCCCGTCGAAGCGCTCGTTTTGCCGCTCGCGGCGATCGAGTTCGTTGCCAGGTTGCGCGCGGAATCGGCCGCGATCGCGGCGGCGCTCGCATTGGCGCTGCTCGTCGTCGTTGTCGTCGGTACCGTGAACGTGCCGGCCACCGCGTTCGTCGATTGCGAGCCGCTCGCGGTGCCGCCGGACGTGCTCACGTAGATCTGATTGAGCATCGCCGGGTCTTGCCAATAGCGCGGCGCCACTTCCATGACGACGTGATACTGGTTCAGCGGGTTGTAGATCGTCGAGACCTGCCGTTGCCCGAACGCATCGTAGAGGGTGTTGTCGATCTGCGATGGAGTGATGCCGAGCCGCGCGGCGCTCTGGCGATTGATCGTCACGAACGACTCGAGGCCGCCTTGCTGCTGATCGGAGTTGACGTCGGCCAGCTCGGGGCGGCGTTTGAGCGCCTCGGTGAGAATCGGCGCCCACTTGTAGACATCGGCGCTCGAGTCGCCCAGCAGCGTGTACTGGTATTGCGCGTTCGACTGCCGCCCGCCCACGCGGATGTCCTGTACGGCCTGCAGGAACGTTTGCGCGCCGGCAACGTGCCCGAGCGGCTTGCGTAGTTGCGCGATGACCTGGTCCGCCGAGGTCTTGCGCCCGGGCTTGGGCTTGAGCGTCACGAACATGAAGCCCGAGTTCGTCTGCCGGCCGCCTGTGAAACCGATGACGTTCGACACATTCGGGTTGTGCTGCACGATCGACATCATTTCCGTGAACTTGATCTTCATCGCCTGGAACGACGTGGCCTCATCGGCTTGAATGCCGCCGACGAGACGCCCCGTGTCCTGCTGCGGGAAGAAGCCCTTCGGGACGACGACATACAAAAAGACGTTCAGCGCGATCGTCGCGAACAGGATCGTCAGGACGAGCAGCGGGTGCGACAGCGCCCAGCCGAGCGTGCGCGCGTAGCCGCCCTGGAGCCGCGTGAATGCGCGCTCGAGCCGTCGCGCGAGCGGACCGTCCTTGGGCTTGTGCGCGGCGTCGGTGAGCAAGCGCGAGCACATCATCGGCGTGACCGTCAGCGAAACGACGAGCGAAACGCCGATCGCGAGCGACAGCGTGACGGCGAACTCGCGAAAGAGGCGCCCGACGATGCCGCCCATCAGCAGGATCGGCAGGAACACGGCGACGAGCGAGATGCTGATCGAGGTGACGGTGAAGCCGACTTCGCGGGCGCCTAGATAGGCTGCCCGCATGCGCGGCACGCCTTCCTCGATGTGACGCGAGATGTTTTCCAACACGACGATCGCGTCGTCGACGACGAACCCCGTTGCGACGATCAACGCCATCAGCGAGAGATTGTCGATCGAGTAGTTCAGCAGATACATCGCTGCGAACGTGCCGACGATCGAGATCGGGACGGCCACGCTCGGAATCAGCGTTGCGCGCCAGTTGCGCAGAAACAGAAAGACGACGGTGACGACGAGCAGCACGGCGATGATCAGCGTGCGTTCGGTGTCCCTTAGCGACGCGCGGATCGTCGTCGAGCGGTCGGCAACCGGGGTGATGTCGATCGACGCCGCCACCGACGCTTGCAACTGCGGCAGCATCGCCATCACGCGATCGATCGTCGAAACGATGTTGGCGCCGGGCTGCCGGTAAAGGATGACGAGCACCGAGCGCTGGCCGTTCATGAGGCCGAGATTGCGCAGATCCTCGACCGAATCCTCGACGTCGGCGACGTCGGACAGCTTGACCGCCGCCCCGTTGCGATAGGCGATGACGAGATCCTTGTACTGCGCGGCGGCATTGGCCTGATCGTTCGTATAAATCTGGACGCGGTTTTCGCCGAAGTCGATGGAGCCTTTCGGGCTGTTCGCGTTCGCCGCCGCGAGCGCGGCGCGGACATCCTCGAGCCCGATGCCGTAGTGGAACAGCGCCTGCGGCTGGAGCTCGACGCGCACGGCGGGGTTCGCCGAGCCGCTCACGTCGACTTCGCCGATACCGTCGACTTGCGAAAGCGCTTGCTGCAGGACGGTCGAAGCGGCGTCGTAGAGCTGCCCGGCCCGCATCGTCTTGGACGTCAGCGAGAGCACGAGGATCGGCGCGTCGGCCGGATTGACCTTGTGATAGGTCGGATTGCTGCGCAAGCTCGTCGGCAGATCGGCGCGGGCCGCGTTGATGGCGGCTTGGACGTCGCGCGCGGCGCCGTCGATGTCGCGGTTCAGGCCGAATTGGAGCGTGATCCGCGTCTGCCCGACCCCGCTCATCGACGTCATTTCGGTGACGTCGGCGATCTGCCCTAGATGACGCTCGAGTGGGCTTGCGACGCTCGTCGCGACGGTTTCCGGGCTGGCGCCGGGCAGTTGAGCCTGCACCGAGATCGTCGGAAAGTCGACCTGCGGCAGCGGCGCGACGGGCAGCTTGACGAAAGCGAACGCGCCGGCGAGCGCGACGCCGATCGCGAGCAGCGTCGTCGCGACGGGGCGCGAGATGAATGGGCGCGAGAGGTTCATCTATGCTCCCGCGTCGCCGGCCTCTGTATGGCCGTGCCCGAAGCGTGTCCTCACGCGCCGCGCGAGCGAGTCGAAGCCAAGGTAGATGACGGGGGTTGTAAACAGCGTCAGCATTTGGCTCACGACAAGCCCACCGGCGATCGCGATGCCGAGCGGATGCCGCAACTCCGAACCCACACCCGTTCCCAGCATCAGCGGCAACGCGCCGAGCAGCGCCGCCATCGTCGTCATCAGGATCGGCCTGAAGCGCAGCAGGCACGCCTGATAGATCGCCTCGCGCGCACTCTTGCCTTGCTCGCGCTCGGCCTCGAGCGCGAAGTCGATCATCATGATCGCGTTCTTTTTCACGATACCGATCAAGAGCACGATGCCGATGATGCCGATGACGTCGAGGTCGTGCCCGGAGACGATTAACGCAAGCAGCGCGCCGACGCCGGCCGACGGCAGCGTCGAGAGAATCGTGATTGGGTGGATGAAGCTCTCGTAGAGCACGCCCAGCACGATGTACATCGTCACGATGGCCGCGAGGATCAGGAACAGCTCGTTCGACAGCGAAGCCTGGAACGCGAGGGCCGCGCCTTGGAAGCGCGTCTGGAACGAGGCGGGTAGGCCGACGTCGTGCTCGGCTTGCTCGATGGCCTTCACCGCCGCGCCGAGCGACGCGCCCGGTGCGAGGTTGAACGAAACGGTCGTGGCCGGGAATTGGCCGAGATGCGAGACGAGCAGCGGCGCCGGACGCTCGGTGAACTTCGCGATCGCGCTCAAAGGCACTTGTTGGCCCGTGCCTTCCGAAGAGGGCAGATAGATCGACTTCAAAGCGTCGGTGTAATGCTGCATGCGCGGATCGGTTTCGAGAATCACACGGTACTGGTTCGACTGCGTGAAAATCGTCGAAATGATGCGTTGGCCGAACGCGTCGTACAGCGCGTTGTCGACCGTGGCCGGCGTGATCCCGAAGCGCGCGGCCGTCGCGCGATCGATCTGAACGTAGACCGATTCGCCGCTTTGCTGCAGGTCGGTCGCGACGTCGGCGAGCTCGGGCGCTTGCTCGAGCCGGTCGACGAGCTTGGGCACCCAAGTGGCGAATTCGTCGGGGTTCGGATCTGTCAGCATGAACTGATACTGCGTCGCGCTGACGGTCGAATTGATCGTCAAGTCCTGCACGGGCTGCAAGTAGAGTGCGATGCCGGCCACGTGCGCCGTTTCGCTTTCGAGGTCGCGAATGATCTCGGTGGCGTTTTTCGAGCGGTCGCCGTGCGGCTTCAGATTGATCAGCATGCGGCCGCTGTTGAGCGTGATGTTCGTGCCGTCGACGCCGATGAACGAGGTCAGGCTCTCGACGTTCGGGTCCTTGAGGATCGCATTCGCGAGCGTCTCTTGGCGCTCGGCCATCGCGCCGTAGGAAATCGACTGCGGAGCTTGCGTGATCGCTTGAATGACCCCCGTGTCCTGCACCGGGAAAAAGCCCTTCGGGATCAGCACGTAGAGCAGGGCCGTCAAAACGAGTGTCAGGACGGCCACGACGAGCGTCGCGCTCTGGCGCTCGAGCACCCAGCGCAAGGCCACGGCGTAGCGCGCGATGACGGCGTCGATGACGGCGTGCGCCTTGGCTTCGAAACGATGGCTCTCGGGCGGGGGCGTGTGCCGCAAGAGCTTCGCGCACATCATCGGCACGAGCGTGAGCGAGACGACGGCCGAGATGACGATCGTCACGGCGAGGGTGATCGCGAATTCGTGAAAGAGCCGGCCGACCACGTCGCCCATGAACAACAGCGGAATCAACACGGCGATCAGCGAGACCGTCAGCGAAATGATCGTGAAGCCGATCTGCTTGGAGCCTTTGAGTGCCGCTTCGATCGCCGTGTCGCCTTGCTCGACGTAGCGTGAGATGTTCTCGATCATGACGATGGCGTCGTCGACGACGAAGCCGGTCGCGATGGTCAGCGCCATCAGCGAGAGGTTGTCGAGCGAAAACCCGCACAGATACATGACGGCGAGCGTGCCGATCAGCGAGAGCGGCACCGACAAGCTGGGGATGATCGTCGCATAGATGTTCGCGAGAAACAGATACATCACGAGCACGACGAGCACGACCGACACCGCGAGTTCGAATTGCACGTCGCGCACCGAGGCGCGGATCGTCGTCGTGCGGTCGGTGACCACGGCGACGTTCACCGCTGCCGGCAGCGACGCCTGCAGTTGCGGCAGCAGCGCTTTGATGCTGTCGACGACCTGGATCACGTTCGCGCCGGGCTGACGCTGGATGTTGAGCAAAATCGCGGGCGTCACGCCGCGGCCCTGGCTGACCCATGCGCCGAGCTTCGTGTTTTCGGCTGCGTCGACGATCTTCGCGACGTCGGTCAGCATGACGGGACGGCCGTTCTTGTAGGCGACGATGGCGCTTTGATAGGCGCCGGCGTCGGTCAACTGGTCGTTGGCGTTGATCGTGAAATTGCGCGTCGGGCCGTCGAAATTGCCTTTCGGCGTGTTGACGTTCAGATTCGAGATGGTCGTGCGCAGGTCGTCGATGTTCAAGCCGTACGAGGCGAGCGCGAGCGGATTGGCTTGAATGCGCACCGCGGGCCGCTGGCCGCCGCTGATGCTGACGAGGCCGACGCCGGCCACCTGCGAGATCTTCTCGGCGAGCCGCGTATCGGCGAGGTCTTCGATGTCGGTGAGCGGCGTCGTTTTCGACGTGATCGCGAGCGTCAGGATCGGCGCGTCGGCCGGATTGACCTTCGCATAGATCGGCGGGGCGGGTAGATCGGACGGCAGCAGGTTCCCGGCTGCGTTGATGGCTGCCTGCACCTCTTGCTCGGCGATGTCGAGCGACAGATCGAGGCTGAACTGCAGCGTGATGACGGAGGAGCCCGCCGAGCTTTGCGACGACATTTGATTCAGCGAGGGCATCTCGCCGAACTGCCGCTCGAGCGGCGCGGTGACCGACGAGGTCATGACCTCGGGGCTCGCGCCGGGGTAGAACGTCTGGACTTGGATCGTCGGGTAGTCGACCTCGGGCAGGGCCGAGATCGGCAGGAAGCGCAGCGCGACCAGGCCGACGAGCATGATGGCTGCCATCAGCAAGGCGGTGCCGACGGGGCGCAGGATAAAGGCGCGAGACGGATTCATGCGAGTGAGGGTCCGTCGTTACTGTGCACTGGCGCCGGCGCTGTCGGAAGCGGCCTTGTGCCGATGGCCGCGCGCGCCCGATGCACCCGATGCGCCCCACGCGTGCGCACCCGAGGCGGCGTGGGCCCCCGAAGCATGCGTGCCCGAGGCGGCGCGCGCCATGACGGTTGCCGCGTCGGGGGCGACCGTGATCTTGGCGCCCTCGCGCAGCCGGTCGGAGCCGTCGATCACGACGCGTTCGCCGAGGGCGAGCCCCGAGACGATGCTCGTGCGTTCCCCGTCGACGGGGCCGGCCTTGACTTGGCGCACGGTGACGGTGCTGTCGGGCTTGACGACGTAGACGAACGGCCCGTTGGCGCCGTTGAGCACGGCCGAGCTCGGCACGATCACGGCGTTGTGGATCGTGTCGATCAACAGGCGCGCATTGACGAACTGATTCGGGAACAGCATTTGCCCAGTATTCGGGAACATGGCGCGCATCTTGACGGTGCCGGTCGACGTATCGATTTGGTTGTCGATCGTGTCGAGATAGCCTGTCTCGAGCGGTGTCGTGTTGTTGCGGTCGTAAGCCGTCGTCGACAGCTTCGCCCCGCCGTGCATCTGCTTGAGGATGGCGGGCAGATTGTCTTCGGAGGTCGTGAAGATGACGCTGATCGGCTGCAGTTGCGTGATGACGACGACGCCGTTCGTATCGGACGGCGTCACGTAGTTGCCGGGATCGATCTGGCGCAGGCCGACGCGGCCCGACACCGGCGCAGTAATGCGCGCGTAGACGAGATCGAGCTTGTAGGTGTCGATGTTCGCGCGATCCGATTGCACTTGGCCCTCGTACTGCTTCACGAGCGAGGCTTGCGTGTCGACCTGCTGCGAGGCGATCGAATCCTGCGCGAGCAGGGTCTGGTAGCGCTTCAGATCGAGCCGCGCCGTCTGCAGCAGCGCTGCGTCCTTCGCGAGCGCGCCCTGGGCGTTCTCGAGCGAGATCTGATAGGGCCGCGGGTCGATCTGCGCGAGCACTTCGCCTGCTTTGACGAGTTGACCTTCCTTGAACGCGACGCTCTGCAGCGTGCCCGCTAGCTGCGTCTTGACCGTCACGGTGGCGAGCGGGGTGACGGTGCCCAAGGCGGTCAGCACGATCGGCATGTCGCCGGCCGTGGCGGTGGCGACGTGCACGGGCTGCGGCGCGTTCGCGAACCCGCCGCGGCCGTGGCGTCCCGTCGCCGCGGGAGTGGCGCTGCTCGGGTTCGTCGGGCTCGTGCGGCGCCAGGGGTGCCACCAGAGCAACGCGGCCACGGCGATCACGACGACGGCGATCGCGCCGCGGCGTCGTGTGCGCGTCCGGCGGGCCACGGAGTCGGCATCGACGCCAGCCGGCGTGCCTTTATCGTGCGAAGGAGAGCGGTGTTCTTGTTCGGCCATCGATGTGTTTTGAGCGGCAATGCCAATACGGCGTGGGGTAGAGGGCGCAGCGTTCGTGCCACGGCGGTTGTCGGCACGGCGCGAAGCCGGGCGTGCGCCCGAAGCGGCTCGCGCCGCCTGCGCGTCGAGGCAAGATGCTACGTCCCGGCGTCGCAGCCAGTCTAGTCATGCATCTTTCGGTTTTTTACGGGCGTTACAGTATAGAGGGCGCATGCACCTGCCGTGTCGGCGTCGCGTATTGCGCCCGCGCAAGCGCCGGGCACGGCGGATGCGCAGTCAATCGTCGAGCCGTTGGCGCGGGGCACCCCCGATTTCGCGGACGATGCGCTCGATGCATTCGCCGAGCACCGGCGCGGCATGCTCGATCAGCCATTCGCGCGGACACAGGTGCGCGGCGCCCCCGCAATTGACGGCGTAGCGCTCCCCCGACGGGCCCACAAAGCCCGCCGCGATCGCGTTGAGCTCGGTGTACCACTCGCCGGCGGCGATGGTGAAGTCGAGTGCGCGCGCGTCCTCCAACGACGTCGCAAGGCGCGCATGAATATGCGGCCAGTCGTCGCCGGAGGCGGCTTGCAGAGCGGCCATCAACGCGGCGCGCTCGGGCTCGGGCAGCACGGCCAGATAGGCGGGGCCGACCGCCGTGCGCGTGAGGTCCATGCGCGAGCCGACCTCGAGCCGCGACACGAGGACCGCCGATCGCGGACGGATCGTGTCGATGACCACCATATCGAGCCGGTCGCGTGCGGCCAGATGGACGGACAGCGACGTCCGTTCGGCGAGCTCGATCAGGAACGGCCGCGCGCGGGCGCGGATGTCGAAGTTGCGCAGGAAGCCGTTGCCGAGTTCGAGGACGGATGCCGTCAGCACGAACCGTTCGCTGTCGGGCAACTGGAAGAGAAACCCGGCGCCGACGAGCGTGGCGGTGATGCGCGAGACGGTTGGCTTCGGGATGCCCGTGAGTTCGGCCAACTCGCGGTTGCTGATGGGCGCGTCGGCCGATGCCACGCGCCGCAGCAGCGTCAGGCCGCGCGAGAGCGCGATGATTTCGTCGCCGGAGCTTTCTTTGGCTTTCGGCGGCTGGGGGCGTGCGAGAGGGGTGCGCGATGATGTCGCCACGGCGTGCCTGTGACAGTTTTTTGAAATTCGATTTCACGTCTGACTTTTCCGTCAGTCTACGCCAGCCGAGATGGCGCGGGAATGAGGTAGTTTTTACCTATTCCTCATTATGAAAACGATTCCGATTCGGGGGTACCTGTTAACTTTTCGGAAAAAATTATCTTGACTTCGTCAGTGGAAAGAGAAAGAATGGAATCTCATTTCGGAACGACACATCTTGATCGATGTGGAAGTCGAACTGGTGAAATGCCCCGGCAGAGATCTCAGTTCTGAAATACCGTCTCTCAGGTTCTAGCACGGCCCTCGGAATGGCTAGAACTTCTTCAAGGCGCCACGGCAACGTGGCGCCTTTTTTTTTCGTGCGCCCGGCAGGGCGCACCGACTTCGCGCGGTGTATCCGTTTTGCCCATTGGATCCGCCAAGCCGGGCGGTTCGTTCCCCGGCCGCCACGCGAGGTGCCTGCCGGCGTCGCGATGCGTTTGAGGTGATCGGCGGCAGCCCTGCCGCGCTTCTGCTATCGTCGCTGTCGCTTTAGCGCTTCTTCCGGTCCGACGCGGGGTATCGATCCGCAGTAGCCTTTTGCGCCACGCCGGCCTCATGCACAGCGAACCATGCAAACCATCCTCTCTATTGCGAATCTATCGAAGACGTACGCGTCGGGCTTCCAGGCGCTCAAGCACGTCGATCTCGAGATCCGGCGCGGCGAGATTTTCGCGCTGCTCGGACCCAACGGCGCGGGCAAGACCACGCTGATCGCCACCGTCTGCGGTCTCGTCAATCCGACCGAAGGCAAGGTGCTCGTCGACGGGCACGACATCATCAAGGACTATCGGCACGCGCGGTCGATGATCGGCCTCGTGCCGCAGGAATTGACGACGAATGCATTCGAGACGGTTTGGGCGACCATTTCGTTCAGCCGCGGCCTGTTCGGCAAATCGCCCGACCCGGCGCATCTGGAGAAGGTGTTGCGGGCGCTTTCGCTGTGGGATAAGCGCAATAACCCGATCATGACGCTTTCCGGCGGGATGAAGCGGCGTGTGCTGATTGCCAAGGCGCTCGCGCACGAGCCTCAGGTGCTGTTCCTCGACGAACCGACGGCCGGCGTCGACGTCGAGTTGCGGCGCGATATGTGGCAACTGATGCGCACGCTCAAGGAAACGGGCGTGACGATTATTCTTACGACGCATTACATCGACGAAGCCGAGGAGATGGCCGACCGGATCGGCATCATCAACCGCGGCGAAATCGTCCTCGTCGAGGAAAAGACCCAGCTTTTGCGCAAGCTCGGCAAAAAGCAGTTGACGCTGCAGCTCGAGGCGCCGCTCGAGCAGGTGCCGGCGCAGTTGGCCGGCTATGGGCTCGAGCTGTCGACCGAGGGCGGCTCGCTCACCTACACCTACGACGACACGCAATCGGAACGCGCCGGCATCGTCACGCTGCTCAAGGATCTCGACGACGCGCGCGTTCGTTTCAAGGATTTGCAGACGACGCAAAGCTCGCTCGAAGACATCTTCGTCGATCTCGTCAAGGAGCGTTCATGAACTTTTATGCAATGCGCGCAATATATCGCTACGAAATGGCGCGCACCTGGCGCACGCTGATGCAAAGCGTGATTTCGCCCGTCATTTCCACCTCGCTTTACTTCATCGTGTTCGGTGCGGCGATCGGCTCGCGTATTCGCGAGATCGACGGCATCAGCTACGGCGCGTTCATCGTGCCGGGGCTCGTGATGCTGTCGCTGCTCACGCAAAGCGTCAGTAACGCGTCGTTCGCCATTTATTTTCCGAAATTCACGGGAACGATTTACGAGTTGCTGACGGCCCCCGTGTCGTACTTCGAGCTCGTCGTGAGCTACGTCGGCGCGGCCGCGACGAAGTCGATCGTGCTCGGGCTCATCATCATGGCGACGGCGGCGTGCTTCGTGCCGCTGCGCATCGAGCATCCGCTGTGGATGGTGTTGTTTCTCGTGCTGACGTCGGTCACGTTCAGCTTGTTCGGATTCGTCATTGGAATTTGGGCCGACGGTTTCGAAAAGCTGCAAGTGATTCCGTTGCTCATCATCACGCCACTCACGTTTCTCGGCGGAAGTTTCTATTCAATCGGCATTTTGCCGCCGATTTGGCGCACGATCGCGCTCGCGAACCCCGTCGTCTATCTGATCAGCGGTTTCCGTTGGAGCTTTTATGGCGTCTCCGACGTGCATGTGGGCGTCAGCCTCGCCATGACGGCCGTATTTCTGGCGATTTTCACGGGCATCGTGGCATGGATTTTTAAAACGGGCTACCGTCTCAAAAACTAACGACTGCTTTGTCATTATCGAAAAACGCCGACATAATGCGTCAATTGCCGGCGATCGACCGGCCGGGCTCCCGAACCGCTTCGACCGCGCATGAGACTGACGACCAAAGGCCTATTGTTGATCGCTATCCCGACCGTGGTCGAGCTCGCGTTGCTCTCCGGGCTCGTGAAAGCGCAGAACGACGCCGAGCAGGCCGAACAGTGGGCGCTCCATAGCAAGGACGTGCTGCGCCAAACGAGCGCGATTCTCGAGCCGGTCCTGATCGAGTCAGTGCGCATGCGCGGCGCCGTGCTCAAGAACGAGCGGGCGTCGGCGACGCCCGTCACGCTGTGGATCGACCTGGACCGCAGCATCGATCGGCTCGTCGACCTCGTCGCGGACAACCCGGTCCAGGTCGAGCGCGCCGCCCAGATCCGTCAGACCGTGCAGGCATACCGGCAATGGTCCGATCGCGTGCAAGACTTGCTGCGCACCGGCCGGCGCGACGACGTGCTCGAGCGCTTCCGCAATCAGGCGAACGTCGACGTGGTCGATCGCTTTCGCGCGGAGCTCGCCGCGTTCCAGAGCGAAGAGTTGCGGATGGACGCGATGCGCTCGGCGCGAGCGGCCGACGCGCTCGCGCAGCAGCAGCAACTGACGGCGGCCGTCGTCATCGGCTCCCTCGTCATGACGGCGCTCGCGGTGTTCCTGTTCACGCGCGGCCTGCGCGGGCGGCTCGCGCGGCTGTCCGACAACGCGGCGCGCCTCGCGGAGAGCGCGCCGCTCGGCCCGCCGTCTTCGGGCGACGATGAAATCGCGGAGCTCGACGAGATCCTGCACGATACGAGTCGGCGGCTGCTCGAATCCGAACGGCTGCAGGCGCGTTTTCAAAGTGACCTGGCGCGCCGCGCCGACGAACTCGCGCGGACGAACGAAACGCTGCATCAGCAGACGCAGGAAAACGAGATGTTCATCTACAGCGTGTCGCACGACTTGCGTGCGCCGCTCGTGAACCTGCAAGGCTTTTCGAAGGAGCTGACGCACGCGTGCGACGATTTGCGCCAGGCGGTGCGCGCGTCTTCGCTCGAGCCGGCCGAGCGCGAACGCATCGAGCGGCTCATCGACGAAGACATCGGCGAGGCGCTGCGCTATCTGCAGAGCGCCGTGCTGCGCGCCGCGCATATCATCGATTCGCTGCTGCGCCTCTCGCGCGTCGGGCGTGTCGAATACCGGCGTCAAGAGGTCGACGTTACGTCGGTCGTGCGTCACGTGCTCGATGCGATGCAGGCGTCGATCCGGGCTTGCCGCGCCGAGATCGTCGTGGAGGAGCTGCCGCCCGTCTGGGGCGACCCGACCGCGCTCGAGCAGATTTTCGCCAACCTGGTCGGCAATGCAATCAATTACCTCGATGCGGATCGTTCGGGCCGCATCGAGATCGGCGCGCTGCCGGCACCGCCCGGCGGCGTGCGTTCGTTGCGCATCTTCTATGTGAAGGACAACGGCCTGGGTATCCCGGCCGGCGCGATGCCCCGGCTGTTCAACGCCTTCCAGCGGATGCACGGCAATATTGCCGCCGGCGAAGGGATCGGGCTCGCGCTCGTGCGCCGCATGGTCGAGCGCCACGGCGGTCGCGTATGGGCGGAGTCGACGGAAGGCGAGGGCACCACGTTCTATCTATCGCTACCGGAGGCGGCCAAGCAGGTCGTCGCCGCATAACGAACAAAGGAAGCACACCATGCATACCCCAACAGGGCCCTCGGGCCAGCCTGGTATGGGCCTGCCTACTGTCGGGCAATCGGTCGGCATCATCTTGATCGAAGACGACGACGGCCACGCGACGCTGATCGAGCGCAACTTGAGACGCGCGGGCCTGACGAACGGCTTTACGCGTTTCGCCGACGGCCAGGAGGCGCTCGATTACTTCTTCAGCGAGCCCTCGCAGTTCCTGCGCGACGAGATTCCGCCGTCGGTGATCCTGCTCGATCTGAAAATGCCGCGCATCGACGGGCTCGAAGTGCTGCGGCGACTGAAGGCGGACCGGCGCACGGCGTCGCTGCCCGTCATCGTGTTGACGACGACCGACGATCCGCGTGAAATCGAGCGCTGCTACGAGCTCGGCTGCAACGTCTACGTCACCAAGCCCGTCGAGTACGACGCGTTCATCGAGGCGGTGCGCCGCCTGGGGTTCTTCTTGCAGGTGGTCAAATTGCCCGCGGGCACTAGATGAGCGCGTACGCGCTGCTCGTCGACGACGACGAAGGGTTGCTGCGGCTTGCCGCTCGCTCGCTCCGGCGCGCGGGCTACCGCGTCGGTACCGCCGCGAGCACTTCGTCCGCCCGTCAGGCGATCGACGTCGAACCACCCGATGTGATCGTCGTCGACTATGCGCTCGGTGCGGCCGAGACGGGGCTCGATTTCCTGCGTGCGCTGCGCTCGCAAGGGCTCGTACTGCCCGCCATCCTCTGCACGGGGTTCGCCGACGAAGCGCGCGTGATCGAAGCGCTGCGCTCGGGCGTGGCCGACGTCGTGCCCAAGAGCGAAGGCTATCTCGACTACCTGCCCGAAGCGATCGAGCGCGTCTTGCGCGAGCGGCGCATCGAGCGCGAACTGGCGCTGGCGCAACGCGCCCAGGAGCGCGAGGCGCATTTTCGGGCGTTGGCGGAGGAGCGCGAGGCGCTGCTCGCCGCCGAACGCACGGCGCGCGCGGAAGCCGAGCGTGCGTCGCGGATGAAGGACGAGTTCGTGGCCACGCTCTCGCACGAGCTGCGCACGCCGCTCAATGCGATCGTCGGTTGGACGCAATTCCTGCTGCGCGACGCGAGCGTGTCGGAGTCGTTGCGCAAGGGGCTCGACGTCATCGATCGCAATGCCCGCGCGCAGGCGCGCATGGTCGACGACCTGCTCGATTTTTCTCGCATCCTCGCCGGCAAATTGCGGCTCGAGACCGAGCGCGTCGATTTGGTCGACGTCGTGGAGTATGTCATTCGGTCGGTCGGGCCGGCGGCCCAGGCCAAGGATATCCGCATCGTTTCGTCGCTCGATGCGGCGGGCGCCGTCATGGGCGATCCGTCGCGTCTGCAGCAGATCGTCTGGAATCTGCTCTCGAACGCCGTCAAGTTCACGGGCAAGGGCGGGCTCGTCGAGGTCAAGTTGCGGCGGGGTGCGAGCGAGGTCGAGCTGATCGTCGCGGATACCGGGCAGGGCATCACGTCCGAATTCTTGCCGCACGTGTTCGAGCGCTTCTGTCAGGAAGACGCCGGCATCGCGCGCCAGCATGGGGGGCTCGGGCTCGGTCTGTCGATCGCGCGGCAGCTCGTCGATTTGCACGGCGGGCGGATCGCGGCGGCGAGCGACGGCGCCGGCTGCGGTGCGACGTTCGTCGTCACGCTGCCCGCGACGGGCGCGGAGTTCACGCGCGAGCGCGACGGCGAGCGCGATACGCTCGCGCTCGACAGGCGGCCCGCGCTCGCGGGTTTGCGCGTGCTGGTACTCGAGGACGAGCCCGATGCGCGCGAGCTCGTCGAGCGCGTGCTGCAAGAGCGTGGCGCGACGACGCTTGCGTTCGCGTCCGCGTTGGACGCATTGGTCGCCTGCACGGCCGAGGCGCCCGACGTCATCGTCAGCGACATCGGCTTGCCCGGCGTCGACGGCTACGAGTTCATTCGGCGCTTGCGGACGTCGGAGGGGCAGCGTGGGCGTACCACGCCGGCTGCGGCACTGACGGCCTTCGCGCGCAGCGAAGATCGGCGCCGCGCGCTGCTGGCCGGATTCCAAACCCATTTGGCCAAACCGATCGATCCGCTCGAACTCGTCGTGGTCGTGGCGGCGCTGGCGGGCCGCACGACCTCGTTCATCGGCGACGCAGCGAGTTGAGCTGCGGCACGCTCAAAGCTCGATGCGCGTGCCGAGCAAGACGAGAAATTGGCGCAGCCACTCGGGATGGGCGGGCCAAGCGGGCGCCGTGACGAACGGCGCATCGGTCACCGCCGCGTCGACAGGGATATCGGCATACTCGCCGCCCGCGAGCCGAACCTCGGGCGCACAGGCCGGATAGGACGAAATGCGCTTGCCGCGGATCACGTCGGCGGCGGCGAGCAGTTGCGCCGCATGGCAGATGGCCGCGATCGGCTTGTTGTTCTGCGCGAAATGGCGCACGAGTTCGATCACTTTCGGATCGAGGCGTAGATACTCGGGGGCGCGGCCGCCGGCGATCGCCAGCGCGTCGTAGCTACCGGCGTCGACCTCGTCGAACGTCGCATTCAGGGCGAATTGGTGGCCCGGCTTTTCCGTATAGGTCTGATCGCCCTCGAAATCGTGAATCGCCGTCTTCACTTTCTGGCCGGCTCGCTTGCCGGGGCACACGGCGTCGACCGTGTGTCCGATCGCCTGCAATGCCTGGAACGGCACCATCGTCTCGTAATCTTCTGCGAAATCGCCCGTCAGAAACAGAATCTTCTTTGCGGCCATGACCTTCTCCTTCTCGGGTGAGGGGAATAAACGTCGATAGATCCTAGGACGAAGCGGGCAGTGTACTCCTCGCGCATGATCTTTATTCGAACGGCATGAGCGAGCGCCGCCGGTGTCGCAACGCGCTCGCCGTTCATGGGTTGGGGTTGCGGACGAGGTGAAATGTAATTATGATAGTTACAGTTTTGGTCGACCTTCAGCGATGAACACGAGCAGCCGATTCGCCTATGCGGTTCACATCCTGGCGCTGCTGTCGTTGCAGCAGGGTGAGCCGCTATCGTCCGAGATCGTCGCGGGCAGCGTCAACACGAATCCGGCGCTGATCCGCCGGTTGCTGTCGATGCTTGCGCAGGCCGGGCTGACGACGTCGCAACTGGGCGCAGGCGGGGGAGCGTTGCTGGCGCGCGCACCCGGCGCGATCAGGCTCGTCGATGTCTATCGCGCCGTCGACGAAGCGCGCTTGTTCGGGCTGCACCGCGAGGCGCCGAACCCGGCGTGCCTCGTGGGGCGCCATATTCAGCAGGTGCTCGTCGGTATCGTCGACGACGCGCAGCGGGCCATGGAGGCTTCGCTCGGTTCGCGTACGCTCGCCGACGTGACAGCCGGCTTGATCGAGGCTGAAGGTGCAATGAGTGCGGGAGAAGCAGGGTAGTTGCGATGGTTCGGTTAGCGCACGGTGCAACGAATCGTCGGGTTGGCTGACGAGCGTTACTGAAGTGGGTTGACGTAAGCGAGAGGCACGGCCTCTCTTTTTTGATCACAAAGTGTAACTGAAAGAGTTACATAAAACACGATAGGAGTTTTCGATGCAACGACGTTTGAAGATTGCGCTGTTCGGCGCGACGGGCACGATCGGGTCGCGTATCGCCGCAGAGGCGCTCGCGCGCGGGCATGAAGTTACGGCGATCGTTCGCCGTCCGCGGCCGGTCGAAGGGGCGCCGCAGTTGACCGTCGTCCCCGGCGATCTGTTCGACGCGGCCGCGAGTGCGGCGCGAGTGGCGGGCTTCGACGTCATCGCGAGCGCCTATGGTCCGTCGCACGACAATGCGTCGAAGGTCGTCGAGGCGACGCGCTCGCTCGTGGCGCTCGCACGTGCCGCCGGCATCAAGCGGCTCGTCGTTGTCGGCGGCGCGGGCTCGTTGGAGGTGGCGCCGGGCAAGCAACTCGTCGATACCGAAGGGTTTCCCGACGCCTACAGGGCGGTTGCGCTCGCGCATCGCGAGGCGCTTGCGCTCTATCGGACGGCGGACGACCTCGACTGGACGTTCTTTGCACCGGCCGCGATGATTGCCCCGGGCGCGAAGACAGGCACGTTCCGCACCGGCGCCGACGCGCTGATCGTCGACTCCGACGGCAACAGCAAGATTTCCGCCGAAGACTACGCGATCGCGTTCGTCGACGAGATCGAGGCAGGCCGCTTCGTGCACCGCATCGCTACCGTCGCGTACTGACCGGGCTTACGTGCGCGGCCGGGCGTGCGACGTGCGCGCAATCGAGTCAGTGGCGCCCCGCGCTTGCCGCGGATTCCAGATCGGTCGGCACGAGGCGATTGACGTGCGTGGTGATGCGCTCACTCGGCACGCCGTAGACATGCAAGGACACAGCGGGCCGAGTGCCGCCGTTGGCGAGCCGATGGATGGCGCTCAGGCCTGCACGCACGTACGAAACGGCGCCGGCCTCGCGCGCTTGCGTGCGCATGGGGGCCGCGCGGTCGGCCGCCTCGCTCCAACCGTAGAGCGTCTCGTGAAGCACGCCGTCGAGCACGGCATAGCCGCACCAGGTGTGATGGCCGTGTACCGGGCTCGCTTGGCCGGGCTGCCAAACGAGCGCGGCTACCGTATAGCGATCGCGAGGGTCGGCGATCAAGAGATGGCGTCGATAGCTGCTGGCTGCGCCTTCGCGTTGCGCGGGCGTGAGCAGGTCGTCTTCGGCCGCCGCTTGGGCAAGCGCGGCGCGCATGAGGCGAGCAAATTCGGGGCAGGGCGATCGCGCAGGGTCGAGCCCCCGCGGCACGGCCGCGAACGCTTCGTCGAACGCGTCGCGTAACCGATCGACTGCCGACGCCGCGGCGTCGAGTGTGGCAATGGTGCGCGTTGCGGCGTGCTCGTGCGTGTGCAGCGGTGCCGCGGCATGCGCCGGGTCGAGCGAAACGGATTCGAAGTTGTGGGTCATGGCCGTTGGCGGGGACGGCCTGAGCGGGGCTGGCCGTCGAGTTCTATCGATGGCTATTTATATCGTTTTGTCGGTAAAAAGAGTTTCCCTATAATTCCTCGATCTGACTAAAAAATAGAAAAAATTTCTATGAGAGGAATGTGATGGGAATGGATGCTATCGATCGAAAGCTCGTCGAGCTGTTGCAGGCCGATGCAACGCTGCCGATCGCCGAACTCGCCAGCCGCGTGAATCTCTCGCAAACGCCCTGCTGGAAGCGTGTGCAGCGGCTCAAGGAAGAAGGGGTCATTCGTGCGCAAGTGGCGTTGTGCGACGCGCGTAAGCTCGGTGTCGGCACCACGGTGTTCGTCGCCGTGCGCACGAACCAGCATACGGAGGAATGGGCGCGCCAGTTCGTGCAGGCCGCGCGCGACATTCCGGAGATCGTCGAAGCGTACCGGATGAGCGGCGAGACGGACTATCTGCTGCGCGTGGTCGTGTCCGACATCGACGATTACGATCGCGTCTACAAGCAATTGATCCGGGCGGTGCCGTTGTTCGACGTCAGTTCGAGCTTTGCGATGGAGCAGCTCAAGTACTCGACGGCGCTGCCGGTCAGGTGACAGGTGACGTGCGCGCCGATGCGCGTAGAATGCCGGCTTTCATCCCGTCTTTTTTTGCTCTGCCGCGCTTTCGCGTGCTGCGAGCCTTCATCCATGAACGATCCGCAACAATCGAACAAATCGAATCCCACGACACGCGTTGCCGTGCTTATCGTCGTCATCGTTCTGATCGTGATCGCCACGTTCGTTTTCAATGCGATCAAGGGCAAGCGCGCCTACGACGAGCAAAACGCGGCTGCTGCGTCGTCGGCCGCGGCCCTGACGGCCAGCGGCGCGGCTGCCGTGAGTCCTTCCGGCGCGTCGCAGTAAGTCAGGCCGGCGCGCGGCGAGCGCGCTTCGTTCGCCCGCGTCATGCCTGCGGCAGGTGAATCGCGCCCGCATCCTTGCGTATCAGAAACGAGGCGGCCAGCATTTGCTTGCATTGCAGCGCGAGCAGCTTGATTTCGCCGACGAACTCCACCGGCTGCGTGCCGGCGCGTTCGACGTCCACCACCATTGCATCGAGTTCGCGCGTGAGTTGCTTCGTCGTCTCGGGCTGATCCGCGGGCGGGGCCTCGCCGGCTTGCGCGCGCGTCAGATTCTCGCGTACGGCCGTGAGCGCGCGCTGTAGCGCTTGCGAGCCGTCGGGTTCGCGCTGCGCCATGCTACGCAGCAACGGCGCGGCCGCCGTGATATGGGCGGCCAGCACGTGGCTTTGCACGAGCAAGTCGTTGAGCTCGGGCACGAACCGCTGCTGCGCCTTGGGCTCGAGCATCATGCGCCGGAACGCCTGCGCCAGATTCGCGAACGCGATGTGAACGTTCTTGCGCGCGAGCCGATAGCGGAAGTCGCGCTCGTCCGGGCCGGCCGATTCGGGCGCCGACGGCGTCGCGCCCACATCCCCCACCGCCGAGGCGGCACCTGCGCCTTGGGCGGCGGCACGCGGCGCGTTGCCCCACCACCAAGCGCTTTCGAGGTATTGACGCGTCGCGGCGAGCACGTCCGTCACGAGCTTGCCCATCAGCCGATACTCCCAGTACGGGAACAGATGGCTCGCCGCAACGGCGAGTGCGCAGCCGATGGCGGTGTCGATCGCCCGCTCGCCGATGATGCGCATGCTGCCCGGCGCCAGCAGGTGGAACAGCAGCAGCACGTACGACGAAGTGAACACGACGCTCGCCGCGTAGTTGAACAGCAGCAGGCTGTAGCTCATCACCATCGATGCGAACATGAAGACGAGCAGCACCGGCGGCGCCTTCACGAACCAGATCAGTGCGAGGCTCGCCGCGCAGCCGATCGCCGTGCCGACGATCCGCTGCGTATTGCGTTGCTTCGTGAGCGAATAGCCGGGCTTCATGATGATGAGCGTCGTCATCACGATCCAATACGCGTTGGTGAGCGGGAGCAGGCGCCCGAGCCAAAAGCCGATGGCCACGGCGATCGTCACGCGCAGCGCATGGCGAAAGCTCGGTGACGCCATCGTCAGATTCGAGAAGATTTGCCGCAGCGGCACACGCCGGCCCGACAAGAATCGCATGAGCGTATGGTCGATGCGCATCTCGGTGCGCACGCTCGGCGTTTCGCTCGCGAGGCTCTTTTTCATCTTGTCGATGAGGCGCACGGCGCTCCAGAGGCGTCGGAACGTGGCCGATGCCGCCGCATAAGCCTCGGGATTGCGCTCGGACAGCCCTTGCTTGCGCATGAGCTCGATCTCGTATTCGATCGCGCGCATTTCGGCCTTCATGTTGATGCGCGAGGCGGGCCGCCTATTTTGCAGCACGGCGAGGCCGATTTCCTCGAGATCGCCCGCCGCTTTGCGGATCAGGTCGCGGAAGAACAGCATCAGATCGGCATTGCCGAACGTGCTGCGCATGAGCGGGTAGTCGGTGTGCGCACCGACGAACAGTTCATGTAGATCGACCGTGTTGATGAACAGGTTGAACAGCGTCACGCGGTTCGGGTCGAGTTTGCCGCGCCTGAGTTTGGGCAGGTTGCGCAAGACGATCGCGCGCGCGGCGTCCTGTATTTCGACGGCCGTCGTCTGTTTTTCAACGAGATGGCGGTAGCAGTCGTCCAGGTTTGCATCGATCTCGTAGAAATCGGCGCGCGCGAGCAGGTAGTCGGCGCTCGCGAAGACGTTCTCGGCCAACGCCTGTTTTTCGATCCGGTGCGCCTGCCATTGCGAGACCAGCGTCGCCCAGTACGTGTACCACAGGCCGCCTAGCGCAATCCACCCCGCGTTGGTCAGCGCCTCGAGCGGCGTGAAGTGGTCCTCGAGCGTCATCACCATCATGAACAGCGTCGCGAAGCTGATTTGCGGCCAGCGGTTGCCATAGGCGACCGCCAGCGATAGCGCGAACGTCAGCGCGACGACGGTGGCCCACAACGCGACGACGTTGAACGTCGCCAGCCCCGTTGCGAGCGCCGACGCGAAGCCGAGCACGCTGCACACGAGCATTTCGTTGTGCTTGTACTTGAGCGGTCCGGGCATGTCGACGACGCAGGCGCCGAGCGCGCCCGTCGCGATCGTGAAGCCCAGGTCAGCCTGGTGGAATACGACGAGACACAAGACGGCCGGCAGCGAAACGCCGATGGCCATGCGCAGTCCACCGAAGAAATATTGGCTGTAGAGAAATTTTTCGATTTCTTTCGAGTAGCGCATCGATCTCGAGGCGGGCAGCGGAAAGCGGACGGCATGAGGGGATTGGCGTGGAAGTCTAACGTATTTCATGTACGCCGGACATGGCCGCTCGGGGCCGCGTCTTGCGCCACGCGGCCGCGCGCGTGGCCGCGCCGCCAAGCCGCGCGCGGAGCGCCCGGCGCCTTTGCTATGCTGACGCTTTTCGTTGCCCGCCTGCGCGCGCTTCGGGTCGCGCCCAACTGCAAAGGGTTCATGCTTCAGCTCATTTATTCGAACCGCTACGAAACGCTCGTTCAAGCGCTCGTCGATGACCTCGACGCGATGCCGGCCGATCCGTGGACGAGCGAGGCGATCGTCGTGCCGAGCGCCGCCGTGCGCCGCCGGCTCGAACTCGAGCTGGCTTCGCGCCGAGGCATCTGCGCGAACGTCGATTTCAGCTACCTCGCGCAGTGGCTCTGGACGCAGATCGGCGGCGTCATCGACGTGCCCGCGCATTCGCCGCTCGGGACGGAGCGCCTTGCCTGGCGCTGCTATCGCCTGTTCGCGCAAGGCGTGCACGGTCAAGGCGGCGCGCGCGAAGCCGAAGCCGCCGCGCCGGCCGCGTGGCTCGACTCGCCGCGCCTGCGCAGCTATCTGGACGCGGCCGACGCACCGATGCGCTACGAGCTTGCGCGGCGCGTGGCGACCGTCTTCGATCACTACCTGACCTATCGCCCCGAGTGGCTTGCGCGCTGGCAGCGCGGGCAGTCGATCTTCGAGGCCGGCCCCGGCGAGGTGGCGCCGTCGCGGCTGTCGAGCGCTACGGTTGCCGCGCGCGAAGACGAGCGCTGGCAGGCTGCGCTCTGGCGCACCGTGCTGGCCGAGCTCGCGCAGGGGAACGGCGCGGGGAGCGCGGCCGAGGCGGCACCGCCCGCTCACCGGTTTCTCGAACTTGCGCGCACGCTGGATCTCGACGCCGTCATGCGCGCACGTTGGCCCGCGTCGGTCAGCGTGTTCGCCTTGCCGACGATCGCGCCGCTCCACATCGCCTTGTTGCGCGAGCTGTCGCGCTGGATCGACGTGCGGCTCTACGTCATGAACCCGTGCCGGCAGTTCTGGTTCGACATCGTCACCGAAAAGACAGCGCTCGCGCTCGAGGCCGCCGACGTGCTCGACTATCACGAGGTCGGCCATCCGCTGCTGGCCGAGTGGGGCCGGCAGACGCAGGCGCAGTTGCATTTGCTGCATGAATTGACGGAAAGCGCTGCCTCGGGCGAGGCGACGCGTTTTGCGCCGAACGAAGCGACAAACTGGCTCGCGCGCGTGCAAAACGCCATGCTCGACTTAGTGCCGGAAGTGCTCGGCGAAGCGCCCGGCGGCGGGGGCGACATCGGCTGCGATCTCGACGCGGCGGCCGACGACAGCGAGCGAGGCATCGAAGTCCATGTTTGTCACAGCTTGTCGCGTCAGCTCGAAGTGCTGCACGACCGGCTGCTCGGCTGGTTCGACGACGCGCGCTCGGGCGGCGGCGACGCGCTGCCGGGGTTGCGCCCGTCGGACGTGCTCGTCGTTTGTCCCGATCTCGCGACGGCCGCGCCGCTCATCGATGCGGTTTTCGGCACGACGCAAAGCGACGAGCGCGGACGCATTCCCTATCGCATCACGGGCCTGCCTCCGTCGCAGGCCAATCCGATCGCTCGCGTACTGCTCGACTGGCTGGCGCTCGCCGAGCGCGGCGTGTCGGCGCCGGAGTTGGTCGAGTGGTTGCGCGTCGATGCGGTCGCGGCGCGTTACGGCATCGACGCCGTGGCGCTCGACACGGTTCAAGGGTGGCTCGCGGCGGCCGGTGCCCGGCGCGGGCTCGCGAACGAGGTGCCCGCGGGCGACGAATCGCGCGTCGCGCAGGCCGCGGCACCCGCGCGCCATACGTTCGCCGATGCGCTCACGCGGCTCTTTCTCGGCTATGCGATGCCCGACGACGGCGCGCCCGTCGATGCATGGCTGCCGGTCGCGGGCGCGCGCGGGGCCGATGCCGAGCTGCTCGGGCGGCTCGCGTGCTTCGTCGACGATTTATACGGCTTCGTTAAGCGCTCGCGCGAGACGCTGACAGGCGACGAATGGGGCGCGCTGTTGGCCGATCTACTCGTGCGCTCGTTCGATGGATCGCCGCCTTTCGCCGATGCGCTGGCGAACGTGCGCGATGCCGTCGAGAAGGCGCTCGAAGCCATGCGCGACGGCGCGTATGACACGCAGGCGCCGGCCGCGGTGTTGCGCGCGGCGCTGACCGTTGCGCTCGACGATGCGGCGCATGGCGGTGTGCCGTGGGGCGGCGTGACGTTTTCGTCGCTGACGAGCTTGCGCGGCTTACCGTATCGCGCGATCTGCTTGATCGGGATGGACGATGGCGTCTTGCCGAGCCTCGCGCGCGCCGACGAGTTCGATTTGATGGCGGCGCTGCCGCAACTGGGCGACCGCCAGCGTCGCGCCGATGAGCGCAACTTGTTCCTCGATCTGTTGCTCGCCGCGCGCGAGCGCTTCTTCGTCAGCTACACGGGGCGCAGCATTCGGGACAACGCGCCGCTGCCGCCCGCGGCGCTCGTCGACGAACTGCTCGATCACCTGGCGCGGGCGAAGGCGGGCGAGGGCGCGGCGCCCGAGGTGCTTCAGGCGGCGCGCCGCTCGTTCATCGTCGAGCATCCGCTGCAGCCGTTTTCGTCGGCCTACTTCGACGGCGCGCGCGCGCTGTTCACCTACGACGCCGAACGCGCGCGTCTTGCTTCGCGGCTGGCCGCCGACGCGGAACCCCTCGCCGTGCCGTTCTTTGCCGCGCCGTTGCCGATCGAGCCGGTCGGGCCCGTTTCGTTCGTCGATTTTCAGCGATTCTGGCAACACCCCGCGCGCGCGCTGCTGCGCGAGCGGCTCGGCGTCGTGCTCGAGAAGGCGCAAGGCGAGCTGCTCGAGGTCGAACCGTTCGAACTCGATTACGCGGGCCGCGATGCGCTTGCCGACCGGTTGCTGCCGCGGCTGATCGAGCGTGACGACGACGCGGCGCACGCACGCGCGTGGCGGGTCGCGCAAACGAGCCCCGAGTTGCCCGCCGGGGCGACGGGCGACGTGCTCAAGCGGAGCGAACTCGGTGCGCTCACCCGCCTCGCGGGCGACGTGCGCAAGGCGCTGGCGGCGGGCGCATCGCGGTTGCCGTTCGCGCTGCACGTCACTGCGCGCTGGCCCGATACCGACGGTGCCGCACTCTTCGGCGAGCACGACGCGGCGCTGCGCGACGCGCTGCTCGATGCGGCGCCCGTGCATCTGCAGGGCACATTGAACCGCGTGACCGATGCCGGCCAGGTGCTCTATCGCTATGCGAGCCCGAATGCGCGCGAGTATTTGAACGCTTGGCTCGCGCATCTCGCCTATTGCGCCGCGCAGCCTCAGGGGCCGTGCCGCACGATCTGGTACGGCGCTGCCGATCGCTTCGCGTTCGCGCGCGTCGAGGCGCCGCTCGATCACCTTGCGCCGCTCGTCGCGCTGTTCGTCGCGGGGCGCCGGCTGCCGTTGCGCTTCTTTCCGAGGAGCGCGTGGGCCAAAGCGAACGGCGCGGATTCGGACGCGCTCGGCGTGTGGATCAGCGACCGCGTGCGCGGCGAATCGGACGACGCGGCGCTCGCGATCGCTTGGCGCGGCGTCGAGTTGACGCTCGACGAGCCCTTCGGCGCGCTTTCGCGCATCGTGTTCGAACCTTTGATCGCGCATCTGAGCGGAGGCGACGCATGAGCGAGCACGATTGCCTCGCCGCCGAACCGCCGCCGCCGGAGCCGCTCGACGTCTTCACGTGCGCGCTTGCCGGCGTCAATCAGATCGAGGCCTCGGCCGGTACGGGCAAGACGTGGAACATCTGCGCGCTCTACGTACGGTTACTGCTCGAGCGCGACCTGAACGCCGATCAGATTCTCGTCGTCACGTTCACGAAAGCGGCGACGGCCGAGTTGCACGAGCGGATTCGCGGCCGTCTCGCTGAACTCGCTCGCGCCATCGAGCTCGACGACGACGGTGGCGACCCCTTCGTCGCGCAACTGCTCGCGACGACGCTGGGCCCCGAAGGGCTCGATCGAGACTTGGCGGGTAAGCGCATCCGGCGCGCGTTGTCGACCTTCGATCAGGCTGCCGTCCACACGATCCACGCCTTCTGCCAGCGCGCGCTGCAAGAGGCGCCGTTCGCTGCCGCAATGCCGTTCGCGTTCGAGATGGAGGCCGACGACGCATCGCTTCGATTCGAGCTGGCCGCCGAGTTTTGGCGCGAGCGTGTCGAACCGGTCGCGGGCGCTTATCCGGCCTTCGCGGCATGGCTCGTCGCACGCGGCGCGAACCCGTTGGAACTCGATGCGCAGCTCGCTCGCCGCTTGAAAAAGCCGCTCGCACAGTTGCGCTGGGGGCATTCGGGTACGACGCCGCCGACCCTCGAGCCCGAGGGCGCGGTCGGCGAGGACGATGGGGACGATGCGCGGACGCGTTTCGATGCCGCATGCGCGCTGTGGCGCGACGAGCGCGAGTTCATCGAGCGCGTGCTCGACGACGCGCAGGCCGCACTCAAGCAGACGACGCACAAACGCGAAGCGGTCCGTACGGCGCTCGATGCGTGGAGCCGGTATTTCGCCGAAGGCGACTGCCACGCGCCGCCGCCGCGCGAGGCGCTGAAGCTGACGGCGACGGCGCTTGCAAAGGCGGCCAAGGTCAAGTTCGCGCCACCCGAGCATCCGTTCTTCGCGTTGGCCGACACGCTTGCCGCGGCCGCCGAGGCGGCCGAGGCGGCGCATCGGCTGCGCTGGCTCGCGTTGCTCGCGCTCTGGCTCGAACAAGCGCCGCCGGCGCTGGCCGCCATGAAGCGCACGCGACGGCTCGCATCGTTCGACGACTTGCTCGCGAACCTGCACGGCGCGCTCATTGCACACCCGTGGCTTGCCCAGACGCTGAGGGCGCGATACCCCGCCGCGCTCATCGACGAATTCCAAGATACGGACCCGCTGCAGTTCGCGATCTTCGAGCGCATCTTCGCGAGGCCGGGCAACGACGGGCAGGCAGGGCCGCTTTTTCTCGTCGGCGATCCGAAGCAAGCGATCTACAGCTTCCGGGCAGCCGATCTGCACACTTACTTAGCCGCACGCCATGCGGCGACGGCGCGCTACACGCTCGCCGTCAACCAACGCTCGACGGCGTCGCTCGTCGCCGCGTGCAATCGCATCTTCGGCGCCAATCCGCGCGCGTTCGTGCTCGAGGGGCTCGACTACACGCCCGTGCACGCGGCCGAGCGCCCACGCGCGCCGTTCGTCGACGCCGCCGATCCCGCGCGTTCGCACCATGCCGACGGCGCGCTGCGCGTCTGGATGCTGCCCTCGGGCGAGGCGGCGCTGCTCAAGCGCGAGGCGCACCGGCAGGCGGCCGAGGCGTGCGCGGCCGAGATCGCCCGGTTGTTGCGCGGCACGCGTGAGGGCAGCGTTGCGCTCGGCGCGGCGGTGCTGGCGCCGGCCGACATCGCCGTGCTCGTGCGCACGCACAAGCAGGGCAGCTTGATGAAACGCGTACTCGCCGCTTGGGGCGTGGGCAGCGTGGAGCTCGCGCAGTCGTCGGTATTCGCGACGCTCGACGCCGAGCAGCTCGAACGCGTGCTGGCGGCGGTCGATGCGCCCGGTGATTTAAGGCGCCTGCGGGCGGCGCTCGCGGCCGATTGGTTCGGGCTCGATGCGCACGCGCTCGCGCGGCTTGCGCAGCTCGCCGATGCGCCGGCGTTGGCGCATGCCGACGAGGCGACGGCTTGGGTCGAGCGATTCTCGCGCTACCGGTCGCTCTGGCTCGATCGCGGTTTCGCGACGATGTGGCGCACGATGACGCGCGAAAACGGCATCGGCGAGCGCCTCATCGCGGGCCGCGACGGCGAGCGGCGGCTCACGGACGTCAACCATCTGGCCGAGCTCGCCTCCGCCCGCGCGGCCGTGCACCACGGCATCGCGCCGACGTTGCGCTGGCTCGCGGCCGAGCGCGCGCGCGGCGGCGGCGAGGAAGCGCAATTGCGGCTCGAATCGGATCGCGATCTCGTGCAGATCGTGACCGTCCACAAGTCGAAGGGGCTCGAATATGCCGTCGTCTTCTGTCCGTTTCTAGGAGATGGCGCACGTAGGGTCGGAGCGAGCACTGGCCTGCCCGATGCGAGCGAGTATCACGACGATGCGCAAGCGGGCTCGCGCGCCGTGCTTCATTACGGCTGCGAAGGCGACGATGCCGAGCGTGCCGACCGCGAGGCCGCGCGCGAGGAGGCGGCCGAGCGGGCACGGCTGGTCTACGTTGCGCTCACACGGGCGGTTCACCGCTGCTACCTTGTCGCCGGCGCTTATGTCTCGTCGCGCTCCACCAAAGAGTCGCGTCGCAGCGTGCTGAACTGGCTCGTCGCCGGCGACGGCCGCGCGTTCGACGCGTGGTCCGACGATCCGCCGGAGGAAGGCGCGATCGAGGCGGCATGGGCGTCGCTGGCCGACGGCGCGATCACGCACGCGCCGCTGCCTTCGCCGCAGCGGCGCGTGCCGCTCTCGCGCGAGGCCGCATCGAGTCGCCGCTTCGAGGCGCGCACGTTGCGCCGCGCGTTGAAGGAGAGCTGGCGCATTGCGAGCTTCAGCTCGCTTGCAGCCGCCGGCGCGCGGCACGCGAGCGAGTCGCTCGACGACGAACCGAGGCCCGATCACGACGCGCTCGCCGCCGCCCAGCAGGAGGCGAGCGCGGCGGCCGAAGCGGCTTGGCTGCCGCCGCAGCCTGCGCTCACGGCCGCCGAATTGCTCGTGGCCGACGACATCCTCGCTTTTCCACGCGGCGCGGCAGCGGGCGAATGCTTGCATCGGATGTTCGAATTGGCCGATTTTTCCGACGCCGCGACGTGGCCTGCCGCTATCGAGCGCGCGCTCGTCGAGCGGCCCGTCGCCGCTGATGCAGAAACGGCCGCGCGTCTGCCGGCGATGATGGCGCGGCTGATCGCCGACGTTACGGCCACCGAGGTTGCTGCGGGCCTCACGCTCGCGGCGCTCGATCCGGCGCGTAGGCTGACCGAATGGCCATTCCTGTTCGCGTCGCCGGCGCTCGATTTGTCGGCGTTGCGAGGCTTGCTCGTGTGTCACGGTTATCCTGACGTCGCGCTCGAAGCGGGGACGCTGGCCGGCTACGTCAAAGGGTTCATCGACATGGTGATCGAGCACGACGGCCGTTTTTGGATCGTCGATTGGAAGTCGAATCATCTCGGCGCGAGTTCGGCCGACTACGGCGCGGCGCCACTCGAAGCCGCGATGGCGCACCATGCATACCACTTGCAGGCGCTGCTTTACACGGTCGCGCTGCATCGCTACTTGAAGACGCGTCGCCCGGGCTACGACTACGACGCGCATATCGGCGGCTATGCCTATCTGTTCGTACGCGGTGTGCGTCCGTCGTGGCGCGACGGTGCGGTGCCGGCGGGCGTGCATGTGCGCCGGCCCATGCGCGAGCTGATCGAGGCGCTCGATGCAATGATGCGCGCCGGGCGGACATCATGAGCGCAACGTATTTCAGGAGGCCCGCATGACCGCTGCCGCTCCACCGTCGCGGCCGGCGCGCGCACGCGCGCGCGGCGACTTCGGCACGGCGTTGGCCGAGGGATTCGCGCGCCGCATCGGTGTGCTGGCTCAGCATCTGGGTGCGAACGCCGTCGCCGTGCGCTGGGCCCGTCGCGCCGCATTTGCGGTCAGCCGTGCGACGAGCGCCGGGCACGTCTGCGTATCGCTCGCGCGGCTCGCGCGGCGTTACGGCGAAACGCTCGGCGTTGCGGCCGCGGCATTGCGCGCGAGCGGCGTGGTCTCGGACGGCGCGCTGGATGCAGCCGCATTGGGGCCGCTCGTCGTCGATGCGGCGGGTCGGCTCTACCTCGCGCGCTACTACGACGACGAGCGCCGGCTCGCGATGGCCGTTGTCGATCACGCAACGGCGCGCGCAGCGTCAAGCGCGTTTGACGCCGATGCCGCTTTCGTGGCGCGACTCGAGCGCTTCTTCGGTCCGCCCGACGCGAGCGAGGTCGATTGGCAGCGCGCAGCGGCAGCCCTGTCGTTGTCGAGCCGGCTAACCGTCGTCAGCGGCGGGCCCGGCACGGGTAAGACGACGACCGTCGTCGGTATGCTCGCCTGCCTGATCGACTCCGATCCCTCGCTGGCGATTGCCCTCGCTGCGCCGACGGGCAAGGCGGCGCAGCGGATGCAGGAGGCGTTGCTCGCGCGCGCGGCGAGCTTGCCGGAAGAGATCGCCGCGCGCTTGCCACGCTCGTCGCAGACGTTGCATCGGCTGCTCGGTCTCGGACAGGGCCTGCGTGCGCGCCACGGAGCCGACAATCCGCTGCCCTACGACGTGCTCGTCGTCGACGAGGCGTCGATGATCGACGTCGCGCTGGCGGCGCAGCTATTCGATGCGCTCGCGCCCGAGACGCGTCTCGTGCTGCTCGGCGATAAAGACCAGCTTGCGGCCGTCGAGGCGGGTGCCGTCTTTGCCGAGCTGAGCGCGCGCCCATCGTTCAGCGAGGCCGGCATCGCGCGCATCGTGCGGGCCGCGGGGGTCGACGCGGCACGCGTCCGAGCGGCGCTGCCCCGCCCCGAGCAGGACGACGCGGCGAGCGACGATGCAGCGGCCTTCGATACGTTCTCGAACGAGGACGATGCGTTGGACTTGTTCGATGAACTCGATTTGCCGGGGAGCATCGAGTCCGTCGACTCGGATGGATCGATCAACGCGGCTTGGCCTTGGGTGGGACTCGACGAATCGGCCGTTGCCTACGCGGGTGACGGCGCGCCGTCGCCTAACACATCACCCCAGGCGGCGCCGCTCGTCGATTGCGTGATTTGGCTCGAGCGTAACTATCGATTTGGGCTCGACTCCGCGATCGGCCGCTTGTCGCTCGCGATCCGCCGCGGCGACGCGCGGGCCGCGTTCGATGCGCTCGGCGTGGACGCGAGTGTCGGTAGAGACGTGCCGCGCGAACTCGATTTGTTCGACGCCCCGGTCGACGGCGCCCCGGCTCAGCTCGACGAGGACGCCGGCCCATCGCTGGCACCCCGTACACTGGAACGCCTGGCGCAAGGCTTCGCGCCGTACGTCCAGGCATTGGCGACAGCGCTCGCGCAGCCGCAGCCCGATTGCGGGCCGCTCTTCGATGCGTTGAACGCGTTTCGCGTGCTTTGCGCGACGCGGCTCGGCGCGCGCGGCGTCGAAGCGCTGAACGCGCAGATGGCCGAGCACGTGCGACGGGCCGCGCGCGTGCCGCTCGCGGTCGGTACGAGCTGGTTCGCGGGGCGCGCGGTGATGGTGGCACGCAACGATTACGCGCTGGGCCTGTTCAACGGCGATATCGGCATTGCGCTGCCCACGCGCGAAGGCGCGCTGCGTGTGTACTTCCGCACGGCCGACGGCGGCGTGCGGGCCGTGACGCCCGCGGCGCTGCCGCCGCACGATACCGCGTTCGCATTGACGGTCCACAAATCCCAGGGTTCCGAGTTCGATCACGCGGCGCTCGTGCTGCCTGCGTCGACGAGCCGCGTGCTGACGCGCGAGCTCGTCTACACAGCCGTCACGCGCGCGCGCAAGACCGTGCGCGTCGTCGGCGCGCGCGAGGTGCTCGCCGAGGCAATTGCCACGCCTACGCGGCGCGAATCGGGCTTGTTCGCCCGCATGCAGGAGGCACGATGACGCTACGCCATCACGTACTGCCCGACGAGGTCGAGTTGACGGCGGTCCGCGCGCAAGGGGCGGGCGGACAGAACGTCAACAAAGTGTCGAGCGCCATTCATCTGCGTTTCGACATTCGCGCGTCGTCGCTGCCCGAGGCATTGAAGATGCGACTGCTCGCGCTCGAGGATCGCCGCATCACGCGCGAGGGTGTCGTCGTCATTAAGGCGCAGGAATACCGAACGCAGGAGATGAACCGAACGGCGGCGCTCGCGCGGCTCGAGGAATTGATCTCGAGCGTCAGCGTCACGCGTCGGCCGCGCATTCCGACGCGGCCGACGCGCGCCTCGACGGTGCGCCGCCTCGACGGCAAGACGCACCGCTCGAGCGTAAAAGCGGGGCGTGGGCGCGTCGACGAATAACGGCGGTGCACCGCCGGCCGCTAGGGCAAGCGTGCGATCGGTACGCTCAGTGCGCTCAGTGCGCTCAGTGCGACTGGCGTGATCGGTGTGCTTGGGGCGATCAGTCGATGCCGGCGGACGGCCCTGACACGCTGGCCACGAAGTCGACGCAAAACACTTCGAGTTCGCCGCCTCGGTCGACGGTGACGGCGGCCGTGTAGCAGTCCTTGCCTTCGGTCAGCGAGTAGTGCGGCCCCATGACGGCGATGCGTCCCGGCGCGGCCAGCGCGCGCTTGAAGTAAGCGCGCCGCGACCAGTTGCTCGCCGTGTCGGGAAAGAGCGGAGCGAGGCGGGCCAATTGCCCCTGCGACTCCGACGCGATGGACGGCCGATGTTGATCGCCATGCCGGTCGACGATGAAGACGCGCCGCGCCCAGGGGCTGCGAAACGTCCGCTGCGCGGCGAGCGCGAGATCGTCGGTGGCCTTGTAGGCGTGCGCTCCGCCGAGCACGGCTTCTTCAACGCTCGCGAATTCGACGGGTACTCCGGGCGAGGTGGCGGAATTTGCGCGAAAGCGCTGCCACATCGATGCGATCCGGGCGGGCGCCTTGCCGCTTGCCTCCGCGATCGACGCGTGCGGCTTGCCGAGCCAGAAGCCCTGAACGAAGTCGACGTCGGCTTCCATGAGCGTCATCAGTTCGTCCTCCGATTCGACGCCTTCGCCGAGCACCATCGTGCCTGCCCGGTGCAGCATCGTCACGAGCTGCGTGGCGAACTGATGATCGGTGCTCGGCGCGGCGATGCGGGCGACGAGCGAGCGGTCGAGCTTGACGATGTCGGGGCGCATGCGCCAAATGCGATCGAAGTTCGAAAACCCCGTGCCGAAATCGTCGATCGCGATCAGCAGGTCGCGTTCGCGCAGCACCTCGACCATTCGATCGAAATTGGATTCGTCGGCGCTCGGCTGTTCGATGATCTCGACGACGATGCGGTGATGCGGGATGCCGAAGTAGTCGCACAGCTCGTCGGTGAATGCGCGCGAGTTCGGGCCGACGCGCAGCAATTGCGGCAAGGCGTTGACGAACAGCCAGCCTGTTTCGACGTCTTGCTCGGCGAAGTTCGCGAAATGCACGCAGCGCGCAAGCCGCTCGAGCGTGAGCGCCGGGCCCGTGGCTCGCGCGCGGGCGAACAAATGATCGGGCGCGATCCTTTGCCCGTTTGCCTGCGTGGCGCGTAGCAGCGCCTCGTAGCCGACGACGCGTTTGTGCGTAATCGAGACGACGGGCTGAAAGGCGCTGCGCAGCGTCACGCCTTGATAGACGACATGCCACCCGCCATCGTCGCGGGCGAGATGCGGCAGGATGCCGGCGAGCGTCAGATCGCGTTTGGACGACATGGCGAGCGAGGCGCGGCCCCGCGCCCTGGCCGATCGCGGCGGCCGGCGTGCCAGACGCGGAAAGAGATCGTGCCTGTCGCGCACGGCAAGCCGCGCGACCGGAAGCGAACGAAATGACCGGGCATGTCGGACGGAGTCCATATGATGAAAGGGCAGTGTAACAAAGAGTGGGCACAAGAAATGGGCTCAGCGTAAAACCCGGCCCGCATGGGCCTTTGTGCGGCGGCAGACGGTCAGAGGGAGATGGGGCGGAAAGACGCGTGGCGGGCGTGGTGCGCGCCACGCTTTGAGAGGGGGGAAGCGCGCCAGGTGCGCACGGGCCATCCCAGGCGCGGGCGCGTGCCTGGGGGAGCGGGGCGCTGCTATGCCTGCCGCTGACGCAGGCCGGGAATGCGCTTGATGACGCCCGTCGCGAGGGCGGTGCCGACAAGCACGATGGCGCAGCCTTCGACCATGCTGGCGCTCACCTGCTCGTTCAGGAACAGGGCGCCCCAGAGGATGCCGAAGACGGGGATCACGAACGTGACCGTGATCGCACGCGCCGGCCCGGCGGCATTGATCAGATGGAAGAAGATGAGATAGGCAATGCCCGTGCATGCCACGCCGAGGCTCAGCACCGCGCCCCATGCATGCATCGAGATAGCGCCATGGGGCCAGGTTGCGATCGCGAACGGAATCAGTGCGAGGCTGCCGCCGATCATGCTGCCGGTTGCAATCGTCAGCGAATCGACGCCGGCCAGGTAGCGCTTCGTGTAATTGGCGGCGATGCCGTAGAGCAGCGCGGCGCAAGTCGCGGCAAGTGCGGCGAGGGTCATCGTCGAGGCCGAAGGGGCGAGGGCGCCATGCGGGGCCGCGATTTGGCCCCAGACGAGCGAGACGACGCCGGAAAAACCGATGAGCATGCCCAGCGTGCGCAGCGGCGTCAGGCGATCCCTGAGCCAGACGAATGCGACGAGCGCACCCCACAGCGGCGTCGTGGCGTTGATGACGGACGTCGTGCCGGCCGAGAGCGTCAACTCGGCGAACGCGAACAGGCAAAACGGCGCGGCGGAATTGAGCACGCCGACGACGAACAGCGGCAGCGCGCGCGAGCGTAGCGTCGCGAACGATACGCGTGGCGTGCCGCGCAACGCCAGCATCGAGATCAGGACGAGCGCGCCGATCGACACGCGCAGCGCCATGAGCGGCGCAACGCCGAATTCAGCCACGCCTACGCGGATGAACAAGAAGGACGCGCCCCATAACGCGGCGAGCACGAGCAATTGAACGGCGTGGCTGGGCTTCATGGAGGGTCTCGAGGTGTTTCGCAAGCTTATTGTCGGATAACCGAAACGCATGGTAGCACCGGGACGGCGGCCTATATTTCAGCCCGAGATGAAACAGCAAGAAACGGAGCACGAATGGTGGGATCCACCCGCCCATAAACGAAAAGGGGCGCGAGCGCCCCTTGCATACCCAGTGAACCGTGAACTGAAGCCGCGAGCCGAATCGCATCGCTCGCGGCAAGGTATCACGACGTCACGACATTACTGCCGCTGATAGATCTGCGCCCCGCTCTTGACGAACTCGACGGCCTTTTCTTCCATGCCCTTCTTGAGTGCCGCATCGTCGGAGACGCCTTGGGCCGCAGCAAAATCGCGCACGTCTTGCGTGATCTTCATCGAGCAGAAGTGGGGGCCGCACATCGAGCAGAAGTGAGCGACCTTCGCCGAATCCTTCGGCAGCGTCTCGTCGTGGAACTCGCGCGCCTTGTCGGGATCGAGGCCGAGGTTGAACTGGTCTTCCCAGCGGAACTCGAAGCGCGCCTTCGACAGCGCGTTGTCGCGCACCTGCGCGCCCGGATGGCCCTTGGCCAGATCGGCCGCGTGCGCAGCGAGCTTGTAGGTGATGATGCCTTCCTTGACGTCGTCCTTGTTCGGCAGGCCGAGGTGCTCCTTGGGCGTGACGTAGCAGAGCATTGCCGTGCCGAACCAGCCGATCATCGCCGCGCCGATACCCGACGTGATGTGGTCGTAGCCGGGCGCGATGTCGGTCGTGAGCGGTCCGAGCGTATAGAACGGCGCTTCGTCGCACCATTCGAGCTGCAGGTCCATGTTCTCTTTGATGAGCTGCATCGGCACGTGGCCGGGGCCCTCGATCATCACCTGCACGTCGTGCTTCCACGCGATCTGCGTGAGTTCGCCGAGCGTCTTGAGCTCGCCGAGCTGCGCTTCGTCGTTGGCGTCGTAGATCGAACCGGGACGCAGGCCGTCGCCGAGCGAGAAGCTCACGTCATAGGCCTTCATGATTTCGCAGATGTCTTCGAAGTGCTCGTAGAGGAAGCTTTCCTTGTGGTGCGCGAGACACCACTTCGCCATGATCGAGCCGCCGCGCGAGACGATGCCCGTCATCCGGTTGGCCGTGAGCGGCACGTAGCGCAGCAGCACACCCGCGTGGATCGTGAAGTAGTCGACGCCTTGCTCGGCCTGCTCGATGAGCGTGTCGCGAAAAATCTCCCACGTGAGATCTTCGGCTTTGCCGTTGACCTTTTCGAGTGCTTGGTAGATCGGCACCGTGCCGATCGGCACCGGGCTGTTGCGGATGATCCACTCGCGCGTTTCATGGATGTGCTTGCCCGTCGACAAATCCATGACCGTGTCGCCGCCCCAGCGGATGGCCCACGTCATCTTGTCGACTTCCTCGCCGATCGACGACGTCACGGCCGAGTTGCCGATGTTCGCGTTGATTTTCACGAGGAAATTGCGGCCGATGATCATCGGCTCGCTCTCGGGGTGGTTGATGTTTGCCGGGATGATCGCGCGGCCGCGTGCGATTTCTTCGCGCACGAATTCGGGCGTGATCTCGGGCGCGGCATTCGCGCCGAACGCCGCGGCACCGAACGCCTGGCCCGGGTGCTGGCGGCCCATCATCGCGGCGAGCTTGGCGCCGTTCGGGCCGCTCGCGCGCAGGTTCTCGAGGTACTCGGCGCGGCGCTGGTTCTCGCGGATCGCGATGAACTCCATTTCGGGCGTGATGATGCCGCGGCGCGCGTAGTGCATCTGCGTGACGTTCGCGCCGGCCTTGGCGCGGCGCGGCGTGCGGTGCAGGTCCGGGAAACGCAGCGAGGACGTAGCCGGATCGGCGGCGCGCTCGCGGCCGTACTGGCTCGAGAGCCCCGACAGCGCTTCGGTGTCGCCGCGCTCCTCGATCCAGCCTTGGCGCAGCGCCGGCAGGCCCGAGCGAATGTCGATCTTCGCTTGCGGATCGGTGTAGGGGCCAGAGGTATCGTAGACGTAGATCGGCGGATTTTTCTCGCCGCCGAAGCCCGTCGGCGTGTCGGCCTGCGTGATTTCGCGCATCGGCACGCGCAGGTCGGGGCGTGAGCCCGTCACGTAAATCTTCTGCGAATTGGGCAGCGGGGCGACCGCGGCGGCGTCGACGCGCGCTTCGGACGAGATGAATTTCGGGTTGGCACTCATGCATTTCTCCTGACTTGGGGTGCTAATGCAGGAGACGAGAGGGCGGATGAGAGAAATGCGCCGGGCGGCAAGGCCCGTACGCTTCCCTGCGCTGGCATTATCCAGATCAGGTTCAAAGGGTATTTCTCACCCGCGCGTACCGAGTGCGACGGTACGACGCAGGACCCCCGCGTTAGCATCGCAGAAGATACACCGGGCGGCCGGGCTTTGGCAACCGGCGTTCGCGGTGTTCGCATCGCTCGGTTCGGTGCCGGACCAGGCTCGTAGGGTCTCGCGGCAATGCGGCGCCGGTTCGGCGGCCGCTCGCAAGGAGTGTCCGCGCGCCGTTTTCGTCTCCGACCGTTGCATAATGACGACGTTTGCGCGAAGCCTCGCCGCGCGCTCGTTCTCGAAGCCCCGTCGATCGACATGTCGCTTTGCTTCGCCCGCTTTGCACGCGCATCCCTGCGCGGCTCGCGCCCCGCGCCGAGCCCGCCGAGTTTGCCGTGTACCGCATCCGGCCGCTCGGCGAACTCGCCCCGAGGCGTCGGCTGATGCCTTCCGCGCCGCTTCGCATCCTCACGCGCATCCGTCTGCCGCGCACGCATGGCGGACGCATCGCACTCGCGCTCGCCGTCGTCTATTTCGCCTGGGGCTCCGCCTATCTCGCCGTGCATGTTGCGCTCGAAGCGTTTCCGCCGTTGTTGCTCTCGGGCTTGCGCAACCTGATCGCGGGCATTGGCCTATTCATCTTCGCAATTCGCCGCGCGACCGTCTGGCCGACCTTCGTCGAAACGCGCAACGCCGGCATCGTCGGCACGCTGCTCGTCGGCTTCTCGAGCGGCCTGCTCGCATTCGGCATGCGCAGTGTCGGGACGGGCACGGCAGCGGTGATGGTTGCGACAGTGCCCTTGTTCGCAACCGTCATCTCCGCCGTGGCGGGCCGGCCCATCGCAAAGGGCGAGTGGGTGGCCGTGGCGCTCGGGCTCATCGGCATCTTCATCCTCAGCCACGGCGACACGTCGAACTCGTCGAACTCGTCGACGAGCGGCAGCATCGTCATCCTTTGCGCCGCGCTGTTCTGGGCGGTCGGTGCCCATCTTGCGAGCCGGCTTGCGCTGCCCGCCGATCTGTTCCTGTCGACGGCCCTGCAGATCGGTCTCGGCGGCGGGATCTCCACCCTGATCGCCGTGGTCGGCGGCGAGCATGTGACCTCGCTCGGGTTCGGCTCGCTGTTCGCGTTTCTGTATCTGATGTTCGTCGCGACGATGGCGGCGTACGTCGCCTACGGTTTCTTGATTCGGCACACGAGCCCGATCGTCGCCAGTAGCTGCATGTACGTCAATCCGATCGTGGCCGTGGCGCTCGGCGCCCTGACGCTTGGTGAGCCCGTGACCGGTGCGACGCTCGTGTCGACAGGCGTGATCCTCGCCAGCGTCGCGCTTTCGTTCTGGTTCGATCGGCGACGCGCTGCCTAGGGACTTGCCCATCCGCTCAAATAGGCTCGAATGTGGCCCGCCATGCTTCTTACAGCTTTGCCGCCAGTTCCGCGCCTTCTCGAATTGCCCGTTCCGCGTCGAGTTCGCCGGCGAGCGCGGCGCCGCCGATCACATGGAAGCGCGGACCGTCCGCGCGCGGCGATGCGGGCACGAGTTCGCGCAACGATTCCTGGCCGGCGCAGACGACGATCGTCTCCACGTCGAGCCATTGCGCTTGCCCGTCTCGTTCGATCTTGAGCCCCCGCGGGCCGATCTCGAGATACGCGACGCCGTCGAGCATGTGCACGCCGTGTCGCGTGAGCGTCGCGCGATGCACCCACCCCGAGGTCTTGCCCAGGCCCGCGCCGAGCTTGCCCTTCTTGCGTTGCAGGAGCCAGATGCGCCGCTTGGGCTCTCCTGCGTCCCGTGAGGCGGCGAGGCCGCCAGGCGTTGCCACGGCCAGATCGACGCTCCACTCATCGAGCCACTTGCCGGCAGGCTGTGGCAGCGGGTCGCCCAAGCGATGCAGCAAGAACTCGCTGACGTCGAACCCGATGCCGCCCGCGCCGATGACGGCCACCGTTCGCCCGACCGGTGCGCCTTGCAGCACGTCGACGTACGAGAGCACGTTGGCCCCGTCGATACCGGGAATCGCCGGACGACGCGGCACGATGCCCGTCGCGACGACGATTTCGTCGTATTGCGACTGCGCGAGCAGCGCGGGATCCACGCGCGTGCCGAGCCGCACGTCGACGCCGTGCTTGCGCAACTGCGCGCCGAAGTAGCGCAGCGTTTCGGCGAATTCCTCTTTGCCCGGAATGCGCTTGGCGAGGTTGAATTGCCCGCCGATCGTCTCGCTCGCATCGAACAGCGTCACCCGGTGGCCGCGCGAGGCTGCCACGCAGGCGGCCGACAGCCCGGCCGGCCCCGCGCCGACGACCGCGAGCGAAAGTGCGCGGGCCGCGGGCCGGTAGACGAGCGCCGTTTCGCGCGCGGCGCGCGGATTGACTAGACAGCTTGCGCGTTCGTTGCGGAACGTATGGTCGAGACACGCTTGATTGCAGGCGATACAGGTGTTGATCTCATCGGCCCGGTCCTCGCCGGCTTTGACGACGAACTGCGGATCGGCAAGCAGCGGCCGCGCCATCGAGACGAGATCGGCGCTGCCCTGCGCGATCAGCGATTCGGCGAGCTCGGGCGTATTGATCCGATTCGAGGCGATGACGGGCACCGAGACGGCCGCGCGCAAGCGGGCGGTGAGCGGCGCGAACGCGGCGCGCGGCACCGACGTGACAATGGTCGGCACGCGCGCTTCGTGCCAGCCGATACCGGTGTTGATCAGCGTGACACCGGCCGCTTCGAGCGCGCGCGCGACTTGCACGGTCTCGTCCCACGTGTTGCCGTCCGCGACGAGATCGATCAGCGAGAGCCGGTAGATGACGATGAACCGCGTGCCGCAGGTCTCGCGCACGCGCCGCACGATGTCGAGCGCGAGACGCACCCGATTCTCGAGGCTGCCGCCGTAGCGATCGGTGCGACGGTTCGTTCGGTGGCAGAGGAATTGATTGAGCAGATAGCCTTCGCTGCCCATGATCTCGACGCCGTCATAGCCAGCGCGCTGCGCGAGCCGCGCGCAGCGTGCATAGGCGCGCACCGTGCGCTCGATCCCGGCCTCGGTCAGCGCGCGCGGCGTGAACTTCGAGATAGGCGAGCGGATCGCGGAAGCGGACACGACCAACGGGTGATAGCCGTAGCGGCCCGCATGCAGGATCTGCAAGGCGATTTTGCCGCCTTCGTCGTGCACCGCACGCGTCAGTTTTCGGTGATTGGGCAGGTCGAGCACGGTGTTCAGCGTGCCGCCGAACGGCAGCAGCCAGCCCTCGCGATTGGGCGAGATGCCGCCCGTGATGATGAGGCCGACGCCGCCCCTGGCGCGCTCGCGATAGTACGCGGCGAGCGCCGGGTAATGCCAGAAGCGGTCCTCCAAACCCGTGTGCATCGAGCCCATGACGACGCGATTCTTGAGCTTCGTGAAGCCGAGGTCCAGCTCGGACAGCAAATGTGGATAGGGCATGGGCGGGCTTCGCAAGAGTGAATGCGTGCGAACGATAGCGCGCCGCGCGTGCCCGACGCTGGAGGTTTGTCTCTAATCGCACCCCTCACGCGTCAGGGCTAAGCGCTCGGTCGGCGTCGCGCGATGGCGAGATCAATCGATCAGCGTGCCGTCCGTCTCGTAGAACGGATACGGTCCTTCGCCTTCGTCGACATAGGCGTGATGCGTGACGACACCTGTTTCAGGCGTGTATCGATGCAGGGCGAAGGCGGGCGGCTCGAGCCGGAACGCTGACGGCGCGCCCTCGCGCAGATCGAGCGCGACTTGATGTGCCGGCGCGGGCACGGCGGCGGCGATCGTGCCGGCGAAGCGCGTGTAAATGGGCCGATGCACGTGGCCGCAAATGACGCGCTCGACGTTCGGGTAGCGGCGCACGATCGTGGCCAGCCGCTCGGCCGACTCGGGGTCGAGGCGCTGCCGGTCCATATGGCCGATGCCGGAGACGAACGGCGGATGATGTAGCGCGAGCACGATCGGCTTGCCGTGCGCGAGCGCGAGCTGCGCATCGAGCCAGGCGAGGCGCGCTTCGCACAAGTGGCCGCCGCTTTGCCTCGGCATCAGCGAATCGAGCGCGACGAGCCGCAGCGGGCCGATGTCCACGGCGTAATGGACGAATTCGCCGCCGGTGCGCAAATACGCGTGATCGTCGAACACTTCGCGCAGCGCGGCGCGATCGTCGTGATTGCCGACGAGCAGGTAGACGGGCATCGCGAGCGGCGCGAGCAGCCGCTTGAGCGTTTCGTACTCTACGAGACTGCCCAAATCGGCGAGATCGCCCGTGACGACGACGGCGTCCGGTCTCGGCTCGAGCGCGTTCAGGCGCGCGACGCAGCGCTCGAGATAGGCCGCCGTGTCGACACGCCGGTAGGCGAGCGCACCGGGGCGCTTGATGTGCAGATCGCTGATTTGGGCCAGTAGCATGTGGGGTCCTATCGTTTTTGTTTGTCGGTGAGGCATCGTCAAGGTAGCGCGATTAGCCCCTCCGGCGCAATTTCGATACCGACCGGCGCGCCGGGTGCCCACTCGCTGCGTCCGGCGATGTCGATCACGAGCGGTTCCGGCGCGGCGGCCGTGACCGTCACGCGCGTGCGTTCGCCGAGAAACGAAACCGCTTCGACGATGCCGCGCAGCGAGGCGCCGTCCGGATCGACGAGCCGACCGTCTTCGGGGCGGAAGAACAGCTCGGGCGGTCCCCCGTTGCCGAGTCCGGCGGGCAGCGCGATGCTGCCGCCGGCCGTCGCGAGCGTGCCGCCGTGCCATTGTCCCGCGAGTCGATTGATCGTGCCGACGAACTGCGCGACGGCGCGATTGGCGGGCCGATAGTAAATGTCGCGCGGCGTGCCGATTTGCTCGATGCGGCCCGCGCTCATGACGACGATGCGATCGCCGAGCTCCATCGCTTCGGCTTGATCGTGCGTTACATAGACCGTCGTCACGCCGAGCGCGCGCAGCAGCGTATTCATTTCGCTGCGCAGCGCGTCGCGCAGACGCGCATCGAGCGCGGTCAGCGGCTCGTCGAGCAGCAACACGCGCGGCTCGCGCGCCAGCGCGCGCGCCAATGCCACGCGTTGCCGCTGCCCTCCCGAGAGCTGATCGATCGGCTTGTCGGCATGCGCCTCGAGCCGCATCATCGCGAGCAACTCATCCACGCGCCTGCGCGCGAGCGCGGGCTCGACCTTCGCGATCTTGAGGCCGTAGCCGACGTTGCCGCGTACCGTCAGGTTGGGGAACAGCGCATAGCTTTGGAACACCATGCCGACCTGCCGCCGCTCGATCGGCAAGCGCGTGACGTCGTCGTCGCCGAAGCGCACGGTCCCGCCCGCATCGGGCGATTCGAGGCCGGCGATGATGCGCAGTGTCGTCGTTTTGCCGCAGCCCGACGGCCCGAGCAGAACGAGCGTCTCGCCCGCGCCGATCGCGAGATCGAGCGGTTCGAGCACGCGCGTGCCGTGAAATGTCTTCGCGCACTGCGCGAGGGCGATGGGAACGGGGGTGAATTTCATCGTAGCGAGTGGAGCGAAAATGAGTCCGCGTTTAAGTGCGCGTTTAGTCCGTGTTCAATCCGCGCCGGGCTTGCCGAGATGCGCCGCGTCGGCTCGGCGCATGAGTTCGACTTGTCCGCCGCCCAGGCGCTGCATCGCGACGAGCAACGGCATCGTCATCGCGAAAAAGAGAATCGTGTAGGCACTGCCGACCTCGATGCGCAGCGACGCATAGGTATCGGCGAGTCCGACGGGCAGCGTCTTGGTTTCGGGCGTGTGCAGCATCCATGTCAGATTGAATTCGCCGACCGACAGCGTGACGACGGCGAGCGCGCCGGCGACGATGCCGGGCCGCAGATTCGGCAGCACGACCGTGAAAAAGCGCTGCATGAACGTGGCGCCAAGGCTCGCCGCGCCTTCCTCGAGCGTGCGCAGGTTCGCGCTCGCGGCGACGGCCGCAACGGCGCGCACCATGAACGGCAGCGTGAAGACGATGTGGCCGACGACGATGAAGGCGGCGCTCATGCGAAACGCCGTGATGCCGCCGTAGACGACGATGAGCGCGAGCGCCGACGCGAGCCCGGGCAGCGCGATCGGCAGCACGAGCAGTTCTTCGACGATGCGCGCTACGCGCGTCTTGCTGCGCGCGAGCGCGTAGGCGGCGGGCACGCCGGTGAGAAGCGTGACGGCGAGCGTCGCCGCGGCGACTTCGAGCGAAAGAAACACGGAGCCGTGATACTGCTCCCAGACTTGCGCGAGCCAGCGCAGCGTCAGGCCGCTCGAGATGCCGCGAAAGTAATTGACGGTGAGCCCCGCCATGATCGACATGACGACGGGCACGACGAGAAACGCGCAGAGTGCGAACGTGACGAGCCACTGCCCGAGCGCGAGCAGCTTGCGCGGCGCGAGACGCTCGGCCGGCCACGGCGTGCGGTGGCGCGCGGCCGCTGCGGTGTCGGTATCGGCGAATAGATTCATCTCGACCTCACGCGGTGGCTGCAACGGCGGCGCCCGTTGCGCTGCGTGCGACTGCGAGCACGAGCCAGGTGACGATGCCGAGGATCACGGAGAGCCCCGCGGCCGTGATCATGTTCGCGTTCAACGTGAACTCCGTATAGATCGTCATCGGCAGCACGTCGATATCGGTGGCGAGCGTAAACGCGGTGCCGAACGCGCCCATCGACGTGGCGAAGCAAATCGCACCCGCCGCGACGAGCCCCGGCATGAGCCCTGGCAATACGACGTCGCGCATGATCTGCCACGGCGAGGCGCCGAGCGAGCGGGCTGCCTCTTCGAGCGAAGGATCGAGCTTCGACGCCGACGCCATCACAGTGACGATCACGCGCGGAATCGAAAAGTACAGGTAGCCGAGAAAGAGCCCTGTCATCGAATAGGCGAACACCAAACGATCGCCCGTGAGCTTTTGCGTGAGCGTGCCGATGAGTCCTTGCCGGCCGGCGAGCATGATGACCATGAAGCCGACGACGACGCCCGGAAACGCGAGCGGAAACGTCAGCAGCGCGACGAGCGTGCGCTTGCCGGGAAACTCGCGGCGAGCCAATAGCAAGCCGGAGATAATCGATAAGACGAGGGTGGCGAGCGTGACGGAGGCCGAGAGGACGACCGTTGCGACGAGGCTGTCCATATAGCGCACGTTGGTGAGCAGCGCGCGATAGGTTGCCACGGCGTGACCGTTGGCGCTCACCTGAACGAGCACGCCCATCGGCAACAGCCAGAAGGCGATGAAGACGGCGAGCGCCGGCGCGATCAAGGCGATGCGCCAGCGTAGCGGAAAGGTGATGTCGTGCATGGCGATGACCGCCCGTCGAGAGGCCGTGTCGGGAACGACCGGTTGCGCGCCGATGCGCAACCGGGTGGTGCGGATCGAGGCCGGTGGCCTACCTAGTGCATGACCTGCAGATATTGTTCGCCGAACGCTTGCTGTTTTTCCGCCATCTTGGCGAAATCGACAGGTTTGGCGCGTGCATAGTCGCTCGCGGGCAGGAACTTGGCGGCCGCCTCCTTGGTCATCGCGCTTGCGCGCACCGGTCTCAGATAAGCGTTGGCCCAAATCCGCTGGCCTTCGTCGGACAGCACGAAATCGAGTACCTTCTTGCCGTTCGCTTCGTGCGGCGCGCCCTTGACGAGGCTCATCACGTACGGCACGGAAATCGTGCCCTCGGCCGGGATCACGAACGCGACGTTCGCGTGATCCTTGTATTCGGCGCGATAGGCGTCGAAGTCATAGTCGAGCAGGATCGGAATCTCGCCCGAGAGGACGCGCGCGTAGGCCGTTTGTTTCGGCACGATGGGCTGATTGGCCTTGAGCTTGGCGAACCAGTCGAGGGCCGGTTTGAAGTTGTCGAACGAACCGCCGAGCGCCTGGTTCACGGCGACGGCGCCCGCATAACCGACGAACGCGCTCGACGGATCGAGGTAGCCGATCATCCCTTTGTATTCGGGTTTGAGCAGGTCGGCCCACGATCGGGGCACCGGCTTGCCTTCGAGCGCGTCCTTGTTGACGAAGAAACCGAGCGTGCCGGAATGGATCGCAAACCAATAGCCCTGCGGGTCCTTCAGGCCAGCGGGGATGTCGTCCCAATGGGCGGGCTTGTAGGGCTGAATCACGCCCTTGTCCTTGGCTTGGAACGCCGAGGATACGCCGAGATAGACGACGTCGGCGACGGGGCTCTTTTGCTCGGCAATGAGCTGGGCGATCGCTTGCCCCGAATTCTTGTTGTCCGACGGCACGTGAATGCCGGTCTTGTCTTGGATAGCCTTCAGTTCGCTGGCCCAGTCTGCCCATTCGGGCGGACAGTTGTAGCAGATGGCCGTTTGCTGTGCGTGTGCGGCGGGCGCGAACGCGCAGCCGAGTGCGACGAGCGCGGCGGCGGTGCCGGCGAATCGCGCCAGGCGTGCACGAAGGCTAATTGAGCGACGTATCACTTAAGGTCTCCTTGCGGGACGAGAAAGAGAAGGATGGGGACGTCGTGGGAATGCGGCGCCGGCCCCGAAGGGCCGGCGCGGGAACAGCAAGCAGCAGCGGCCGCGCCGCTTACACGGCAGGATGCGCGGGCAGGACGGTGCCCGACGCGCCCGAGAGCGCGGCGATCGTCGCGCCTTGGCGCAACGTGTGGGGCAGCGTGAGGGAGAGCGATTCGCCGTCGTCTGCGCCTTCGATCCGCGCCATCAGGCGGCGCCAGGCCGCGCAGCCGATTTCTCGGTTCGGCGTGCTGATGCTGGCGAGCGCCGGCGAGAGCAGCTCGCCCATCGCGAGCCCGTCGAAGCCGAGGATCGACATATCTTCGGGCACGCTGTATCGCGCCCGGCGCAGGCCGCGCATGACGACCATCGCGAGCAGATCGTTGCTGCAAAAGAGGGCCGTGGGGCGGGTGGGGCCCGAGGTGAGGTGTGCGAGTACCGACGGCGCGAGTTGATCGGCGTTGAAATCGACCTCGAGTGCCGGCGCCGGCGCAAGCCCCGCCTGCTGCATCGCCTCGGAGTAGCCGCGATAGCGCAGGCGCGCGCGGTCGGACTCGGCGAGCGTGCCAGCGAGCATCATCACACGCTCGTGGCCGTGCTCGATCAGCATGCGCACGCCGTCATAGGCCGCGCGGCGGTTGTCCACCGACACCGACGGACGCCGCACCGTGTCGTTGTGCATGAGCACGTAGAGTTTGCCGTCGCGGTCGAGCTCGTCGAGCAGCGGATGCGTGTCGGCGTCGGCCACCGTGAGGATCAGCCCCTCGACGCGTTGAGCGAGCAACGTCTCGATCGCATGACGCTCGCGAGCGGCGTCATATTGGGTCGTCATCAGCATGAGACGATAGCCCTGGGCGGCCGCGAACTCGTCGATGCCTTGCAGGCATTCGGCGAACACCGGGTTGGCGAGGGTCGGCAGCACGACGCCGACGAGGCGCGTGCGTTCCCCGCGCAGTTGCCGCCCGAGCGGACTGGGGCTGAATTGCAGCGCCTCGATGGCCTCGCGAATCTTGGCGAGCGTGACGCGGTTCACCGTATGAGGCGCGTTGATCGCGCGAGACACCGTCGCGATGGAAAAGCCGGCGTAGGCGGCTACATCCTTGATGGTATGTTTCATTGCTGTGTGTGCAGTCCGGTAGTGCTGGGCCTGAAAACGTTTACGCCGCAACGATTATCCGGTTCGATTATGACTGACCTATGACGTTTTTGCGCGATATTTGGGCGGAAAAAAATGTTTTGTCGGCTTGGCTGCGCCCTCGTCGCTAGGCATAATCGGTCGCGATCGGGCGTCGGCCGGCAGGCGGACGTTCGAAACATTCCTCGCAACCCGCATCTTGAGAAAAGAAAGGATCGACGCGTGAGCCTTTGGTTTTTGTTTTTTTTGAGCGTCCTGCAGGGCGTCACCGAACTCTTCCCCGTCAGCAGCCTCGGGCATACGTTGCTTGCCCCCGCGCTACTCGGGATTCATATCGATAAGCATGCGCCCCAACTGATCCCGTTCCTGGTCGCGCTGCACTTGGGTACGGCGCTCGCGTTGCTCTGGTACTTCCGCAAGCGTTGGATCGCGCTCGTCGGCGGGTGGTTCGGCTCGTTGGCGGGGCGTCGTAGCGAAGAGGGCCACATGATGTGGGCGCTCATTATCGGCACGATTCCTGCCGGCATCGTCGGTCTTGTGCTCGAAAAGCGGCTCGAACGGCTTTTTCACGATTTGCGCATTGTCGCGCTGGCGCTGGTGGTGAACGGCTTGTTGCTCTGGCTCGGCGATCGGTTGCAGCGCTCGCGGGCACATCGTCCGCCTGAGAAGCTGACGTTCAAACAAGCGTTTCTCGTTGGGCTTGCGCAGATCGGCGCGCTGATTCCGGGATTCTCGCGCAGCGGTTTGACGATGATTGCCGGCAACGCGGCGGGGCTGACGGCCGAGAGCGCGGCGGAATTTGCGTTTTTGCTCGGTACGCCGATTATTTTCGCGGCCGGGCTGCTGGAGATTCCGAAGCTCTTTCACGTGCCGGGGCAACTGGGCACCGCATTCGTCGGCGGTGTGCTGACCGCCGTGGCGGCCTATCTGAGCGTGCGCTTCCTGATGCGCTACTTCGAAGGACGCGGCCGCCTGGCCTCGTTCGGTATCTACTGCGTGCTCGCGGGCCTGGCCTGCTTCGCCTGGTTCGTGACGCACGGCCAGCCTGTGTAACGGCGTGACGCGGTAACGCGGTTGTTCGGGCAAGCGGGGGATCGAGTATAATTTCGGCCCCCGGCCTGGCGTTGCCGGCGCGTCGTACAATCACGCCTTCGCCTCCCCATAGTTCAACGGATAGAACACGGGTCTTCTAAACCTGAAATCGAGGTTCGATTCCTCGTGGGGGGGCCAAATTATGCTCCTGGCGTCTACCATTGCCGCCGCCCAAAATTCCACAGCGTTTCGCCTTCCACGGTCCATCCGTCAAAGCGCGCTCGCGCGCCGATCGTTGGCGAATTTGGGCGTATATTGACGCCGTTCTCGTAGTGAGGAAAACGGATGCCGAAAGCGAAACCGAAATTGACCCGCACCGATGCCGAGCGTCTTTTTGAAGGCCTGGATAGCACGAAGCCCAGCTTGGCGAGTCGGCCCGCGAATCCGTTTGACGAAGGGATGTTCGAGGAAGTCGAGCGCGTCGACGAAGAATCCAAGCTCTGGAAAGACAACCTCGTGACGCTGCCCTTGGCGGTCGAGTTGCCACCTGGCTATGAGTCGGTGCCTCATGTGCGCAAAGCGATGGAGCGCGCGTGGCGGGTGAGGTGGGTGAGAGAAGGCAAGCATGAGGTCGTCGCCGAATTTCCAGAAGGCTGGGCAGCCACGCGACCCGAAAGCGGGCCGGTCGAGTTGCGCGACCGGTTGGGTGTCGTGCGGGCCGTGTATGGCTGGGCCGATGATGCCGAAGTCAGGATCCTGCCGAGGTATCGCCTCGAGCCGCAACAAAACAGCTCGAATGGTCTTGGTAGCCTGGTTGTTCGTGACCGCGAGCACGGAAGGATCCTTGAGCGATCGTCGATCTGGTCCGCCCAGACTGGCACCAATCATCCGGATTGGGCCAGACTGTCGGCGTGGCTCGACAAGGAATATCCGCGGCACCGCGACCCACTGCGGTACTGGGAAGACTGCGAGAAAAACCTCGAAAACTGATCGTCTGTCTTTTAGCTAATAGGTCAGTCGTCGTGTCGAACAACCATGCCTAATCCGACGGGGCGAAAGCGCAGCCTTCCTTATCCTGTTGGCGTGGTTCCGAACCGCGTAGCCGTTCGGCCGACTTCGCGATTCGTTTCCCATACCCGATGATGTTCGCACGCGCGCCGTCCGCCAGCGGTGCAAGTTTTACCGTGCCACATATCATCACGGAGCGAATCGAACGATGTCGAATGTGCGAGCCCAGCGTCGCCCTCAGAAACCAGTCCTATTTCCCGCCTCCCCTGTGTCCCCTCATGCTGCTTCAGGCGATCATCCGGCCAATCAAGCACGTCTCATCGAATTGGAACAAATGATGACTGATATCCGCGAGCGCATGGCGCGCGTCGAAGCCGGGTTGCTTCACCTCGCCACCAAGAATGACGTCACGACGCTCGAATCAACGCTCCTGAAGTGGTTCATCGGAACGGCCATCGCCCTGACAGGCTTTGTGTTCGCAGCGGCTAAGCTAGCTAGGCACTGAACCGCTTCTGCCGGGTCGAAGCGCGATGAGCACCATCCGCCGCCGCGCATCGCGTCGGCGGTGTGAAATCGGTATGACGAACGCCGGGCGCATCTCTTACGGGCACTTGGTCTGCTTTTTTCATCGCTCGGTCGCTGTGGCGAGGCGAATCATTCACGGCGCATTTCTATGCGTGCGCGGCTATAACATAAATCTTATTAAATTTTTCGTAGATCCGAATTTATAGGACCAAGAGAAATCACGTCTATCGGTTCCATAAAATTCCGATAAAATGCGCCAAATTTAGCGTTGTTGCCTCGATGCGCTTGGGCTAGAATCGGGCGCATCCTAGCGGTGCTAGCGGTCACCGGCTCTGCAAGCGGTATGGCTGGAGAGGCGTTCAATCCGTTAGAAATTGATTAAGAATTTTCCAGTAGACAAATTGCAAGCCATATGACAATTGCTAATCATCGAATGGTGCAATAATTGTTATACCGGTTTCGTGCATTATTTCGTCGCCGCTCAATGATGTTTATTACATGGCAGCGGCAGTCATTTCACGTCGCAATGGCAATAGCGAGGATGAAAACGCATGACCTTCCGGCAAGTCCTATTGTTGTCTCGCCCTCGGCATCGAATCCGTATCGCGGTGCTCGACGACCATCCGATCGTCGCGCTCGGCGTCACAACGTACCTGCATGATTATGCCGACTTCGAACTCGTGGCGAACGTCGCGACGATCGACGACTTGTTTGCGGTGATCGACCAAGGCCGGTGCGATGTCGCGATCGTCGATTTCTACCTGCCGGAGGACCGCCTCGACGGCGCCACGTTCGTCAAGCGCTTGCGCGTTCACGCGCCGCGGCTCGGCATCGTCGTCCTATCCGCGGCGCGAGCCAGCGACGCCGAATGTATTTGCCACCGCGCGGGCGCCAATGCGTTTCTCGAAAAATCGACGCCGCTTTCTTTGATCGCCGAAACGATCCGCAGCGCCGTCGCCTCGCCGCGCAAGTTCTTCGTCATACGGGAGGGCAAGATCGACGCGCTGGTTCCGCATCCGCGTGAAGACACGCTGTCTGCCGCCGAAGTCGAGATATTGCGGCACATCGCAGAAGGGTTGTCGGTCACGCAGACAGCCGAGCGGCTGCGGCGCAGCAAGAAAACGGTCAGCACGCACAAGCGGAGCGCCATGCGCAAGCTGCGCGTGTCGGATGATTTTGGACTCGCGCTGTTTCTCAAAGAGAAGTTCCGATAATTGAAAGCGAAGAGGGCGGCAACGGATCGAGGGCTACATTCGAGGCGTCTGTTCGCGCACCAGCGCTTTCGATCGTCAAGGCTGATGCGGTGGCTCGTCGTCTGCATCATTGCAGCCGGCTTCCCGCCGGTCGTGCCCTTCATGCCGAGCGCGGCGGGTGCGGGCGAGCGCGAACCCGCCGCGCTGCGCGCAGCCATCTCGCCATCGGCGTTCAGCGAGCTTGGGATTCGGCCGGCACTGGGGATGCTTAGCGGTTCTGAGTCCGCTGTGTTTCCGATGACCGACGTCGAGCGCGATTGGGTTCGCCTGCATCCGGTCGTGCGCGTCGGCGTTCAGCGGCTCTCTCGCCCATACGATTTCATCGACGCCCAAGGCCGATGGCATGGGTTCGGCGCAACCCTGCTCAAGCAGTTCGCGCAGCCGGCAGGGCTTCGCTTCGAGCCGGTGCTGCTCGATTCCACGCGCGAGCCACTCGACGCGCTGCGTAGCGGCACCGTCGATCTCGTTTCCTCGTTTCCATTGGGTTCGAGCGAATCTTGGGGCGAATCGACGCGCTCGCTTGTCACGACGCGCGCATACGATAGCGTCCCTTGGTCGTTCGTTCGGGCCGAGCGCGATGATGCCAACTCGAGCCGGGTTGCAACGACGCCGTGGCGGATGCGGCGGGTGGTACCCGATTCGATGCTGGCCGATGCCGAGTTGGTGCCTAGCGCGAATGCAGCCGACGCGTTGCGTGCCGTGCTGGCCGGCCACGCCGACGTTGCACTCATCAACGTGATCGCGGCCGAAGATCTAGGCGACCACTACGCACATCGCGGGCTCACGATCGATCCGACGGTGGCAGGCATCGAACGCATTGCCTTTGCGGCAACGCAGGCCAATCATCCACTCGCGACGATGCTCGACCGCTACGTGGCCTCGTACGATTCGCGCGAGCTTGCGCGGATCGCCAGCCGTGCGCGGCCGCTGACGATCGTGCTTGGCTACGAGAAGCGTGCCGTGATCGGCTTGGCGTTGCTTGCCGCCGCCGTCGCGTCGGCCGTCATCGCGACGCTCGCCTGGGCCTACCGGCGAACGCAAGCGGCGGGCGCTGCGGCGGTGGCCGCGCGCGCGGAGGCCATCGCCGCACGCGAACAAGCGCTCGCGGCCGATCGCGCGAAGTCGGCGTTCGTTGCGATGATGAGTCACGAGATCCGCACGCCGATGAACGGCGTGGTCGGCGTGCTCGACCTGCTCGATACGATGGCGTTGACTCCCGAGCCGCGACGCTATCTCGACATTGCGCAGTATTCGGCGCGACTGATGCTGCGCGTCGTCGACGATACGCTCGACTACCTGAAGATCGAGCAGGGTGCCTTGACGCTGGAGGCGGCGCCGTTCGATATCTGCGCATTGACTGCGGCGGCAGCGGAACTGCACGCGCCACTTGCCGCGCGCAAGGGGCTCGCGTTGTATTTGGCGGCCATGCCGCACTTCGACCGGCGGCTCGTTGGCGACGAAGTGCGAGTCAATCAAATCGTCACGAACTTGCTCAGCAACGCGATTCGCTTTACCGATCGCGGTCACGTGCTGTTCGAGGTCCGGCGCAAGTCTGCGCGAGGCCGTGCGTGGCTCATTCTGTCCGTCGCCGATACGGGCGCGGGCATCTCGGAAGCGTACCGCGCTCGCCTGTTCGAGCCGTTCACGCAGCAAGACGGCACGACGACGCGCCGCCACGGGGGGACGGGCCTCGGGTTGTCGATCGTCAAGCGCCTCGTCGATCTCATGGGCGGCACGATCGATATCGAGAGCCGGCTCGGTAAAGGCACGCGCGTGCGTGTTCGCCTGCCGATCCAATGGGGCGGCGATTCGCGCGTTTGGCCGTGCGTCGCCCCGGCGCGCGCGGCCGTCAGTCTCCCGTTGCCCGCCATCGACGGTACCACGCGCGCCGTTCTGACGAAGATGGGCGTTCGGTGCTTCCCGTCCCGAAAGAGCGCCGATATCGCGGTGACGGCCGACGCCACGGGGGCCATCGTCGTCGCTTCGCGCCATGGCGCGAAGCGGGCCGTGCGCGCGGTCGACGATCTGGCGGACGCGGTGGTCGCGGCGCTGCACTGCTCGAGCACGACGGACGACGACGCGGGCCGCAGCAGCTTTGACGCGCGTGGCATATGCGAGCCCGATAGCGAAGATCGCTCGAGCGGCACGGTTGAGCCGTGCCGCGGCAGCGCATCGCCGTTCGCCCGCTACGTTGTGCTCGTCATCGAGGACAACGGCATCAATCGCGACATCATGGTGCGGCAACTGCAGGCGCTCGGCGTGCGTGCTGATGAGGCGAGCGACGGCATCGAGGGCTATGCGAGCTGGCACCGCGTGCGGCCGGCGCTCGTGCTGCTCGACTGTCATATGCCGGGCATGGACGGTTACACGCTCGCGCGCAAGATTCGCCGGACGGAAGCCGACCGTTCGGCGCGCACGACCATCGTTGCCATCAGCGCGAACGCGACTCAAGACGACGTGCGCGCGTGTCGCGAAGCGGGTATGGACGACTATCTCGCCAAGCCGATCACGCGGATCAAGCTTGTCGCATTACTCGAAAAATGGGCGGAGAAGGACAATGCCGACGCAGAATCGGCGTGAAGCCGAAATGCGCGAAGCGCATGGCGCCTGTTCGTTCGATTTGTCCGAACTGTCGATGCTCTACGGCGAGCAAGGCCTGCGCACGCTGCTTGGCGTCGCGCTCGACGAGTTCGACTGCCAGCATCTCGTATTCGATGTCGCGCATGTGCGCCGGCAATGGGCCCGGGCTGCGCAGGCCATGCATCGGCTGACGGGCACGGCGGCATTTTTTGTGCGGGACGAATGGACGCTCGAGCCGCTCAATCGCGCCGAGCGGGCACTCCGTCTTGCTGACGCCGCTCTGATCGACCGAGCTGTCCCGCGCGCTCGAGCGGCGCTCGCCGCGCTCAGGATCGCATTCGCCGACGAACTCGCCAAATTGCGCGACGCACGCTAGGCCGGCGGCCTTCGAGCGACGCGGCCACGCACGCTCAACGGCTCGCGCACCCGACGTCGGCGATGCGTTGCCCCCGGGCCGAAAGTCTTTATTCGACGCTCGACTAGATGAGTGCGCACTCTGAGAATTTTCAGGAGGAGCGCCGACGCCGGAGCGGGAACAATCAAGTCGTTGTTTGAAGCCCCGTGTATACGCTTTTTCACACAGCAGTCGCGGCGCACTTCGATCTCTTGAACGAATCGACTGGACATGACCTTTCTCGACGTCTCGACGCTGCTGCAACCGATCGGTGCCGAATCGCCGTGCGGCCCGGATCTCGAGTATTCGCCGCTTTACCTCGAGGCCGCGCGGGCGCTCGAGGGGTGCCCCGAGGTTCAGTACGGCAGCATGCGCATCGAGGCCGTCGAGCCTGATTGGAAGCGCGTGAAGGCCGCAACGCTCGAACTGCTCGGGCAAAGCCGCGACTTGCGGCTCGCGGTCTGGCTGACGCGAGCGCTCGTGGCGCTACATGGCGCGGCCGCCATCGCAGACGGCTTCGCATTGATCGAAGGTCTGCTCGCGCAGTACTGGGCCGACCTTCATCCGCAATTGGATGCCGACGACGGCGGCGACCCGACCGCGCGCATCAACACGCTGCTCTCGCTCGATGACAAGGCCGGCTTCGTGCGCGAACTCGGATTGGCACCCCTCGTGGCTTCGCCGCGTCGTGCGCGATACTCGCGACCTGCGCCGCTGCCGGGCTGATCACGGCGTACTGGCGTGGTAGTGCGTCGGTCGTGGCCACCGGGCCGTCGGCGCTCGCGCTCGCGCGGGCGGCCCAAAACGGCGTCGACCTGCAAGCGCCGCGCGCGATGCTGACGTTGCTCGATGCCGCGCATGGCCTGCCGTGCGGAAAGGCCTGGCAAGACCCTAACGGATCTTGGCTCGTCGGCCTGGGGCTCGTGCGCGAGATGCATTTGGAGGCCGCATGCCGATCCGCCTAGAGAACGATCTTGCGAGAGACGCTGCAACTCTATGTCGTCGCCCGCATGATCGAAGCATTGCGCGCAGCAAGCGGAACGTCGTCGGCGCAATACAGGGCGCTGCGTGCCTATTCGATGCTCGGCGAGAAAACTCGCTACGATCGAATGACCGTCCTGGCATGGGTCGACGACGATGCCTCGCGCATGAATCTCTCCGAGCGTGAGCGTGCGGCGTGGCTGGCCCATGCCGCTGCGTGGGCTGCCCCGGACGCTTTGGCGCCACACGTGGCGCTCGATGCGGAACTCGTCGCGGCTGCACGGGAGCAGCTTCGCGCGCAACCCGAAGCGCAGCGCGTGTTCGACGCCATACTGCCGCGCCTGAGCGCTGCGATGCCGGAGCCGTTATCGCTTGCCGACATGGCCGGTCCCGGAGCGCCGCTGGTTTTCAGTCGAAAGAGCGGAGCGCGGCTCAGCGACGGTGTCCCGGGCCCCTACACGCTGGCGGCCATCAACCGTTACCTCGTGCTGCGAGATGCGGCGTTGGCGCAGGAGGGCCGCGATGCCTGGGTGCTCGATGGGGCGCATGCCGGGCCGGCATACTCGCGGACGCTGGCGGATGACGTGGACCATCTTTATTTCACGGCATATGTTCAAGCATGGGATGCGATGATCGGCGATATCGCCCTGCGGCCGCTGCCACTGCCGCGCGCTGGCGACGATGTCGCATTCGTGGCGCTGCTCGCGGGGCCCGAATCGCCGCTGCGCCTGTTTCTCGTGCGCGCCGCGAAGGAGACGACGCTCGAGCATACCGCGCGCGCGCCGGTCGCGGCGCGCGCGGCGTCGGGCGCTTGGGACGCCGTTGGGCGCAAGGTACGAGCATGGTTTCGCACGCCAAAGACGTTGACCCCCACACCGGGCGAATACAGCCGGAAGACGGCCGCGCTCGTCGATCGCCATTTCGATGCGCTGCACCGTCTCGTGAGCGGCGCGAGTGCAAGCGTCGCAAGCGGCGCGGGCGCGCTGGACCGAGTCCAAGCGCAATTGAGGGAGGTGGCCGTCTATCTGCGAGCGGCCGGCATTGCCCGCGCGAGCGGATTGCCGGCACCGCCCGGCGACGCGCTAGAAGGCCTCGAACAAAGCCCGGCCGCGGCGCCTGCGCCGCTCGGCGATATGCTCGATGCGCTCGCACGCGACGGAACCGCCACGGCGAAATCGGCACAGCGCACGCGTATCGATGAGCGTTGGCGTGCCGATATCGGTCCGTTCTGCCGCACCGCGACCGACGGCCGATACCCGTTCGTTTCGAGCGGCGACGCGGACGTCACGCCCGACGACTTCACTCGGTTGTTCGCATCCGGCGGGCTTCTCGACACGTTTTTCCGGACGTATCTGCAGCCCTATGTCGACACCGCGACCGTTCCCTGGACTTGGCGAGTACAGCTCGCGCCGCCAGGTATGTCGAACGCCGCGCTGCACGAGTTCGAGCGTGCGGCACGTATTCGAGAGGCGTTTTTTCCGGGGCAAGGCAAGACGATGGAGGTGCGCTTCACGGTGATGCCGCGCGATATGGACGCCGGGTTGACGCGCTTCGCCTTGTCGTACGGTGGGCAGTCATTGGATTACACGCACGGTCCGCCGCAGGCGGCGACGTTCGACTGGCCCGATCGCACCGGACCGCAGGTCGCCAGCATCGACTACGCGCCGGTGCGTACGGACGGTCGTCATGGCGTCGAGACACACGGAGCGTGGTCGCTGTTCCGCTTGCTCGACCGAGGCCAACTCGACGCGCGAGCAGCCGATCGCTTCGAGTTGACCTTTGCGCTCGACGGCCGTGGCGTGACGCTCGATCTCTTGGCATCGAGCGTGACCAATCCGTTCGCGCTGCCAGCGGTGCGCGCGTTTCGCTGCCCTTCAGGCATCTAGCCTCCGTCGGCCTGAGTATGTCGACGTTCGACGTTTGACGTTCGATGCGGGTGAGTCGCTCGTCTGCGGAACCGCCGTCGAGGATTACGTTACTCAAACCATTCCTTCGTTCTCTGCCCGCTCTATGATCGATATTTCGTCGGCGATGGCATCGTCGCCGTTTCTGTGGTTGCGCAACGCGGTGAACGGTCGCCTCGCGCGCTGGCTAATGAGCGCCGGCGCGCGCGCGGATACCGTCGCGGCGGTGTTGATCGCGCTCGTGATGGCGATGATGATCTTGCCGCTGCCCACGCTCGTCATCGATGCGCTGATCGGCGTCAACATCGGCGCTGCCATATTGCTGATTGCGCTTGCGCTCTATCTGCCAAGCGCCGTTTCGTTTTCGAGCTTCCCGGTGGTGTTGCTGCTGACGACGTTGTTTCGGCTCGGCATCGAGGTCGGTACGAGCCGTTCGATTCTGCTGCGCGCAGACGCGGGCGAGATCGTCGACACGTTTGGCCGTTTCGTCGCCGGCGACAATCTGGTAGTGGGCCTGATCGTCTTTTCGGTCATCGCGATCGTGCAGTTTCTCGTCGTCACGAAAGGGGCGGAACGCGTGGCCGAGGTGGCGGCGCGCTTCACGCTCGACGCGATTCCCGGCAAGCAGATGGCCATCGACGCCGATTTGCGCGCGGGCTTCACGCGTCCTGAGATGGCGCAACATCTGCGGGCGGAGTTGGCGCGCGAGAGCCGGATGCACGGCGCGATGGATGGCGCCATGCGCTTCGTCAAAGGCGATGCGATCGCCGGGCTCGTCATCGTCGTCGTCAATCTGACAGCGGGCATCGCGATCGGCGTCGCCCAGCGTGGGCTGTCGTTCGAGCAGGCGCTCGAACGCTATTCGATTCTGACCATCGGCAACGCCTTGATCGCGCAAATTCCCGCGCTGTTGATCGCTATTGCTGCGGCGATACTGATTACGCGCGGTGCCGACGCGGCCGAGCGCGGCTCGACGGTGGGCGCCCAGATTGCGGGGCAACTGCGCGGCGCCCCGGCGGCTTGGTTGATGGCTGCTTGCCTGATGGCGATATTCGCCGCGATGCCCGGCATGCCGTGGCTCGTCTTTTTGACGGTCGGCGGCTCGATGCTCGCTGTCGCGGTATCGGGGTTACGCGAGCAGGCGCGTGCGCAAGCGCGATCTCAAGCGATGGCACAAACACCCACGCTCGACGTGGTGCCGGACGATGCGGACGTGCGTCAGATCGTGCCGATGCGGGCAATTGTCGTGTCTCTTTCGTCGCGCGAGGCGAGCGACGGAGCGACCGAGCGGGCCGATCAGGTCGCAGCGCTGACCCGCACGGTCCGGCGCGTGCGCAACGAGATCGTCCTGCGCTATGGGGTGACCGTGCCCGTCGTGGAACTCGATCGCGTCGATCGGCTCGATCTCGATTCGTATGAAATCTCCATTCACGAAGTGATAGTCGCCTCGGGCCGGTTTCATTGGGATCGGGTCTGCATCACGGTCGCAAGCGACATCGAGGCCGTTGCGGCCGAACACGGAGCGGCGCAATCGTTTCCGCTGATCGAAGGTGCGGTGTGGATCGACCCCCAACGATTGGCCCGACCTGACGATGAGGCGGGGCTCGACGCGCACGGCTATTTCGCGCTGCTGCTGCGGCGATTGTTGCATCGGCACGCGCGGCGATTCGTCGGCATACACGAAGCCCAACTCGTCTTCAATTGGCTGCAACGGGAAATGCCGGCCACCGCGAAGGAGCTCTCCCAAGCGCTGACGCTACCCCGCTTCGCCGAGGTCATGAAGTTGCTCGTCAGCGAACGGGTTTCCTTGCGCAATGTACGCGAGATCGCCGAGACGCTCGTGCTCTGGGCGCCGCGCGAGAAAGAGGCGGCGACGCTGGCCGACCACGTGCGCGTCGCACTCGGCGCGCAGATCTGTCAGGAATTCTCGGCTGACGCCGTGCTGCATGTGTGGCTCATCGAGCGCGCGCTGGAAACGCAACTGAGCGCAGCGTTGCAGCAGACGCCGCTTGGCGCCATACTCGCGACCGGCCACGATGTCGCGCAAGAGATCGTGCGGCGCATTCGGGCGCTGAACGCAATGCGTGCGGCCGGCGCGGTCGTGCCTGTCGTGCTCACCACGCACGCATTGCGGCGGCCGTTACGGCAACTGCTGGCCGACGATCTGTTCGAGACGCACGTGTTGTCGTATGCCGAGCTGCCGTCGACGCAACGGGTACGGGTGCAGGGCAGCATCGCGCTCGACGCTCGGACGGGCGATATGGCACGGCTCGATGCGAAGGCGGATGTCGCGCGGCAAGACGAGTGTCCTTAGGCATGGTGTGCTTTTAGGAATCGAATTTTAGGAATCGAATGCGAGATCGTCGATTTCGATCGGCACGCTGGGGTGTTCGTCGAGCGTTTCGATTTCTTCGACGATTCGAAAAACGATCGCGACGGCGCGATAGCAATCGGGCGGAATGGCGGCTTGGCGCTCGCCGTGGTGATAGAGATGGCGCGCGAGTCGTCGAAAGCGGAAGACGAGCACGCGTGCTAGGAGGGCGCCGTTCGTCAGGTGCAATGCATCGTCGTCGATGGCTTTCTCGACGACGATCGGCGGCTCGGATGCGTCGCTCGTGTAATGAAGCAGGACGGCGAAGTGCTCCGGGTTGGTGATGACGACGCGTTTGCCGGGCGTGTTGCGCGTGCGCGGCGCTACGATGGTTTCGGTGAACAACGCACGCTGGCGGGCCCGCACATGGGGATCGCCGCTCGTTTGCTTCGACTCGTCCTTGAGATCGCGGTGCGACATGCATAGCGCGCGCCGATGCTGCTGCTTCGCGATGATCGCGGACAAAAGCGCCGGCACCAGCAACGCGATCAGCACGATCCGAACGAACGCATGCAGGCTGGCGATACCCGCATGCCGATCGAACGCGAGCGATTGCCACTCGATCATGGCGCCGATGACCGGAAGCCGATCGCATAGCTGCCAAAAGGCGGTGGCCCCCACGATGCCGGCCGTCGCCAGCGCGAGCGCGATACCCGCGAGATGCTTTGCGCTGAAGAGTCCCTTGATATGTTGGACGGCGTTTAGCTGCTTGAGAGACGGCCTGATCGCTTTCGGCGCGAACGACACGCCGCCGCACGCCCACGAGGCGACGAGGGTGCCGAGAATGGCTGCCGCGGCTACGAGACCCGATGCGACGGCGATCAGGCGAATGCTCTGCCCGATCAGACGCACGCAAGCTGCGATGCGGTCGGGCGATTCCAATTGCGCAAGTGCCGCATTATGCAGAGCGAGCCCGCGCTCGATGCCGGCATCGACGCAAGCAAAGGCGACTTCCGTTGCCGCCGCAAGCGCCGCGAGCCCTGCGAGGATTTCGCTTCGCGCGACTTGGCCTTCGGCACGCGCATCGCGCAGACGCTTGTCGGTCGGCGGCAGCGGCTTATCGCTCATCGGCGATCGATGATTGCTTGGACGCTGCTTGCGCTTCGGTTGCTACGCGCTGCGCCGCGGTTGCGATTTCTTGCATGAGCCGTCGGACGTCGACGGCGTGTCGAGCGACGATGTCCCCCGCTGCGTCGAGCAGACGAGGCATCGAGATGGCGATGATCAACAGTAGCATCACGCTCTTGAATGGCAGCGCCGCGACATAGGCGGGAAACTTCGAGTTGACGCGCGAGAGCACCGCGAAGCACGACTCGATCGCACCGAGGGCAAGCAGGTACGGAAATGCGAGCGACAGCGCGAACCGCATCGTCGACACGACCAGCGCGCCTATCGGTTCCCACGCTTGAAGGCCGAGTGGTGGCAGCGCGTCGAGCGCCGGCCATAACGCGTAGCTCGACCCAATGACGTCGAACAGGGCATGCAGCCCACCCGTATGAATGAGATAGACGACGAGTGCTTGCTGCAGCATGGCGCCGAGGACAGATGCGTCCACCGACGCCGCGGGATCGAGTGCTTGCGGGTTGCCGCCGCGTTGGTAGTCGAGATAGGTGCCGGCCGCCTGTATCGCCCAAAACGGCGCGGCGATGAGGCTGGCGAGCACGATACCGAGTGCCGCCTCCTTCGTGGCCAAGCCGGCCCAGTGCGCGAGCGGTAGCGGCGCACGAGCGAGCGCGGCGGCGACACTTGGGGCGACCGGCAACGCGAACGCCAGTGCGACGGCGGTGCGGGCAAGACCGCTGAGCGCGTGTCCGGCAAACGCGGGCACGAGCATGATCGTCGGAAGCCATCGAAGCGCGCAGAGCGCAAGTGCGGCCGCGAACGGCATAGCGAAATGAATCGGGCCAGCCATCGAGCGACCCGTCAAGCGAGCGGAACGCTTGCCAACTCGAATACTTGATCGACCATCCTCACGAGTTCGAGGCCGACGGCGCGACCCGTGATCACGACGGCGAGGCCGACGACGACGAGCTTGACCGCGAACGGCAGTGTTTGATCTTGAATTTGAAAGACCGATAGGGCGAGCGAGATCGCGATGCCGGCGCACGAGGCGGCAAGTGCGAGAGCGACCGAAACTTTGAATGCGAACAGAAGCGCTTGCTGAAACAGGACGAGGGATTCAGGCATGACGTCATCCGTGATAGGAGAGGACCAGCGCGTGCAGCAGCTTGCCCCAACCGTCGGCGACCACGAATAGCAAGAGCTTGATCGGCAGTGCGACGATCATCGGCGGAACCATTTGCATCCCCATGGCGAGCAGCACGTTGGACACGAGGAGGTCGACGGCGACGAACGGCACGAACAGCAGCAAGCCGATTTCGAATGCGGCCTGCAGTTCCGATACGACGAACGCGGGGACGGCGATGCTCCAGTCGTCGGCATGGGCGGACGCGCGTGCAGTCTCGGGCCAGCTCGTTCGTGCCAATTCGAGGAACCGCTCGCGTTCGTCCGGTTTTCCGTTGCGAAGCACGAATTGCTTAAGGGGTTCGACGACCTCGAGGGCCGCTTCGATTTGCGACGCACCCGATGCCGGCGCGAACGTAACCGTGCGCGCTCGGTCCATGCAGGCGGAAAGCGTCGGCGACATAATGAACAGCGTCGCGACGAGTGCAATCGCATTGAGAGCAAGCGTCGTGGGCGCTTGTTGTACGCCGAGCGCGTTGCGAACCAGTACGAGGACGATCGATAGCTTGAGGTAGGAGGTGGTGGTGATCGCCGCGAGCGGCAGCAACGAAAGCAAGGCGAGCAGCGCAAGCAGCGCGAACGGATGCTGGTCGAGGATCATGGCAGCGGCGACGGGGTGCCGGCGCGCGGCGTGGCGATTACCCCGCTTTTATCCATCACCATGTCAACTCCGCGGTGTGCGGGCCCGCAAAGGTGGCACGGCCCGGTTCGATCCGCTCGAGCGTGAATGCCTGCCAACGACTGCCAGGGGTAAGGACGCGGCCGTCATCGGTTACCACGAAGGCGTATGGGCCGGCGCTCGCGCTGCGAATCGAGAAGGGAGGCCGCGCGATTGGGCCGCTCGGATAGACGGTTCCCTTCACGGTACGTACGGATGGCTCGGGCTTCGGCGTCATGGCCTCGACGGGCCCGATTGCGGAGCGAGATTCGCTGGCGGCGACGTTTCTGCCTGGCGTTGCACCGCTTGACGTGAAGAGCAAGGCGACGATCGTGCAGGCAGCGATCCCTGCAATGGCGGCCGCGGTCCGCTTCGTTCTCAATGCGATGGCGCGCTTGTGGGGCGACCGCGCCTCCGGTGGCACGGGTTTGGCGTGCCAGGGCGTACTTTCGTCGTCACAGCCGATCAACACGGGGCCGGCGAACCATCGGGAACCAGAGACGATTGCCTTGCCTTCCGCCAACGTCGCGCTCACGATGGCATCGCCGCACGACTCCGACGATGCGCACGTGCGATACCGCCAGGCACTGTCTCCCGATCGCTCGAGGACGCCCGCGTGCTGCGGCATGCCAGGATCGAGCAGAACGATGTCGTTCTCGGCGCCGCTGCCGAAGCGGATCGTCTCGCCTTCGAGCGGAAGTGCCGCTCCGCGATTCAGGCCGGTAAGGATGCGAAGTTCGAGCATGTCGGCGTCGGTCGATTCGTCCTATAGCGCTTTGGCGCTGATGAAAATAGCACGTTGCTGGCTACGCGTCGTGGCGATGGGGTAGCTGGCGATCAAGCGCGGTGGCGCGCCGCTTTCGAGCGTGACGGCGGTATCCAATTGGATGCTGCTCGAATTCGCCCAGGTTTGCCCCGGCAAGCCGGTCGGTTGCGCCATCAGCAAGTCGATATCGACGGCGATGGCAGTTGTGCCGGCTTTTTCAGACGGTACGATGCGGGCGGTTAGATCGAGACGATCGCCGCGCTGGCCGCTGCGGCCGCTGACTTGCACGTCGCCCTGCTGTTCGAGCGTCGCGTCGGCGTGAGACACCTCGCCTCCGATCGAGAGCGTCGTACGCCTATTCATGCGCCCGACGAGCGTTTGACGATTGAGCAGGCGAGCTCGGTGATCGGCAATGGCTTCGGTGACGAGGTGTTCGAACGGGGGGGAAGACGCCGGGGCGGTGCCATAGACGCTTTCGCTAGCAGCGCTGAGCGTCGCGACCGTGGATAAATCTGATTCGATGACGAGGATGTCCATCGAGACGAGCGAAGACGGACGATCGAGCGTATTGACCAACTGCTGGATGGCGCTGCGCCAACCGCGATCGGCCCACACGATGATGGAGTTCGTCGCGGCGTCGGCGACGATGCCGACCGGCGCGACGTCAGGTGAGCCGATCGCGCTGGCGGCTCCCAAACGGGGTACTGCAAGCGCGGGCATGGTGGCGGGTGCGGGACCGCCGATCCGCTGCGCTAGCGGAAACGTCGTACCGGGCAGCGGAGGAGGCGGATCGGAGGGCGCCGGTAAGATGAACGACGGCTGTGTGGCCGGGATTTCGCGCGCGAGCAATTGCCGCAGCAACGTGGCGATGCCGGGACGAACGGCGGGCGCTCCGGTTGGCGGTGATGTGTCTGCTGCCTGAGCGAAACGCAGTGGAAAGATCATCGGTTCCGCCGAGGGCCGCCGGTCATCCGGTGCCGCGTGACTCGCGAGGTAGCGGCGTACGAGCGCCCGATATGCGCGCGGACCGTTGACGAGCACGGCGTCTTGACCGGCGAGTTCTCCCCAGCCGAAGCGAGGATCGTAAATTCCAACCGCCGCAAGTGCGGTGCGCGCACTGTCAGCCGGGATGCCGTTTAGTGCGATCCGCTCAACCGACGAATCGAGTGAGTCGTTGAGGTACAGGGTGCGGTCGGCGATGAACCACGAGAAATGATAGGCATGCGCAAGCTGTTCGAGAAACGCACGGCCCGTGGGCGCACGCGTCCATCCATCGAGCTTGGCCGTTTGCCACCGGTGCCCTGTCTCGACGCGAAGCGCCAGGCCGTGATCGGTCGCGAATCGACGAAGGACGTCGAGCACGGCTTGCTCCGATGCTTGGAACGCATAGGGCGCATCGAGCTCTGCGTTCGCGTTCGCGTTGGCGCGCGCGCTGCCGATGCAGCCTAGCGAGCAAAGCAAGGCCAGCAACAAGGCCTGCAACAAGGCCTGCAACAAGCGGAGCGAGTACGTGCGGCATGAGTACATGCGGCGCACGTATGCGTGTTGCAACATGCAGATCATCGAATTTCGTTGATGACCGTACGCAGCAACGCGAATCTCATCTGGAGATCCATCGTTGCGCCCCAGTTCGCCAGCGACACGCCACGCAGCGATTCGACATAGTCTTGCCACTGGGCGGGATTGGACGGTGACATGCTTTGCCGCACCTGTTCGGTATGGCGGAGTGCGTTGAGCAGTTGCGTTTCGTAAAATTGTGGAGTCATGAGGCGACAACGGTTGATTCGATGAATGGGGCGAACGCGCTTCGCCGGCGCCGCGACGGATCGGCAAAGCGGGCGTCACGGCCCTCCTGTTCGCTCGAAGTGCTTCTCCAGCTTCGCGCGCAAACGCGATAAGCGAGACCGAACGGTACCGACAGGAATGCCAAGTGCGGTTGCGGCCTCGATATAGCTGACGTTGTCGACGAACAGCAGCTCCAGTAGCCGCTGCTGCTCGGCAGACAAGGACTGCGCGAACTCGAGAAATCGCACGAGGGTTTGCTTGACCGACAGACAGCGTTCGGGCGCGCGCGTATCGACGAGTTCACCGGCGTGATCTTCAATGGGCTCGATCACGAAGCGGTAGTCGGACGTGCGGCCGATGTGATTGCGCACGATGTTCAGCGCAATGGCCGTCAGCCACGTCTTGGGTTGTGCGGTGCCGCGATACGCCGCGCGATTCTCCCAAGCGCCCAGGTAGGTCGATTGCAGAATGTCCTCCGCATCCTCGGCACTGCGTACCCGACGGGCGATGAATCGGTAGATCGCACGGCCGTGGGCGCGGTACCAGTCGTCGAATTCGACGGACCGATCCGCGGCGGCGAGCGAGCTTGCCGTGTTCGAGCGCGTCGGCATCATCTTCGGATCGAATACTCATGGCAGTGGCAACAGCCGGATGATCGCGGCGGCGGCGATCGATCACTCATGGCGAGGCTGAAAATCAGACGATGTAACGCGAGGCCCGCGTGCGAGCCGCGCTGTGCCGAGCGAATGCGTCCGATTTCGTCGCGCCGCGGAACCGCATAGAGGCCGCCGTTACTAAGCCCCTAATTCCGTCGTTCGAGGGATTGATCCACGGGAGAGCGGTAGCGCGAATTCAGCGGAAAGGGAGTCCTAGTCATGACCATAGCAGCCGTAGTCCCCGCAATGCATGCGGTAGGTGCGCTCGCAACGCTTGCTTCCTCGGTCGTTTCGGCGCTGTCCGATTCGTCGGGCGCAGCAGGCTCGCCGCGCAGCGAGGGCTTGAATCAGATGGAGAACGTCCTGAAGCGGCAGGAAGCGATGCAGTTGAAGGCAATGGAGATGCAAGCGGAGGCGAACATTCAAAAGATGATGGCGGACACGGCGAACAGCATCGCGAGCGGCCACCTGGATTCCGGGGCGAAAGTGCAGAACGCCAGCATTAAAGCAGCACACGGTATTCACTTTTAACGTTTCGAGGGAAGTCGATGGGCGTGGCTGTGCTATGCCCGTCGGCAAGGGGCAGAGAACATGAACGAGGTTTTGGAACGCTTCGCCGCGCGAGCGGCGGATCACGCGCGTATGGCGCAGTCGGCGGCACACGCCGGCACCGCGTTTGCGATCGAGAAGCGGAACGTGGATGCCGAACATGCACTCACCTATGTGCAAGGACACGCGAAGACGGAACTCATCAATGCGCTGCGCAGCATCGGGCAGCAACTCCGACCATGATCGTTGGGCGCACGGAGGCGGGTGGCGACGGCATTGAAGCGTCGCTTGAAGCGTCGCATATGGCGCCGCGTTACGCGGTTTCGTCCATCGGCGATGGATCGTTTGCAGCGGCGATGGCGGACGTTGACGTTAAGCGAGCGTTGCCGGCGGTGGCGGTTCGCGACGTCGCGGCGTCCTCCCGCAGTTCGGCACTTGGGGCCCTGGCGCGGCATTTGGATGACATTGGGCGTCATCGCGTCGAGGCGCAGATGTTGTCCGATGATCTGGCCGGCGCATGGGCGTCGAGGATGGACGTGCGAACGCTGGCGATGACGATGCATCGACAGGCGCGCGCCATGGCGTCGTACAACATGAGCGTTATGTGGGGCGCCAAGCTTGTCGGCATGACTGCGGGGGCGCTCAAGCAGTTGACGGCGGCGACATGAACGCCCCGACATGATTGCTGCCGTGTGGGCCGCATCGCTGCGCGTGGCGTTGAGTTACCTGCCATTGGTCGTGGCAGTGCTCGGTTTATCGGGGTGTGAACGGAAGGTCGAACTAGAGTTGGCGCCGGACGTCCGCAAGGCTAGCGAGATCGCCGCGGTTCTGGGCACGCATGGGATCGAGGTCGAGCGTAAAGCCGAAAAATCGGGTGTGATGCTCTCCGTGGCACATGCCGATTTTTTTCGGGCGATGCGGGCCCTGCGCGAAGCCGGCTTGTTGCGACCTGATCGCCCGAGCATCGACGAGAAGTTGGGAAAGCGCGGGGTCGCGCCGAGCCCGGCCGAGGAACGAGCAAGGCGCGTCCATGCTATCGAACGCGGGCTGGAAGAGACGCTCATGGACATCGACGGCGTGATCGCCGCGCGTGTGCGCATCGTCCCGTCCGAGCGCCCGGCACCTGGCGCACCGCTCGCTTCGGCGTCCGCGGCGGTGCTCGTCAAGCATCGCGCCGACGTCGATCTATCGTCGCTCGTGCCAGGCATTGCAAGCCTCGTCAAGAACGGCACGCCGGGTTTAGCGGGCGCGGACGACCACCGCGTCGCCGTTCTGCTCGTCCCTGAGCAGCCGATCGCCAACGCGCCCGCTGTCGCCGCGGACCGAGCTATTGATCGCTCAGCGTCGCGATTGGTTGCCCTGGCCTGTGGCTCGATGGCGTTCGGCTATTTTGCCGACCGGTTGCTGCGCCGTGTGCGTTGGCGAGCGTCGAAACGCAAGCGGGAAATACGCCGGAAATAAGCACAATCGCCCCTATGTTCCACTATTCGAGAATTTTCTGACCGCCTATCGGCGTCACGTCCCTACAATTCGGCAATTGGCCGGCCGCAACGACGATCTTTCGATCAGTGCCAGGAGCGGGACCGCTCGTTTGGCCGCGAAGTATAAGGCGCCGAAGGCCGCGATTGCTGCACTCCCTCCGGCCGGGTGAAACGGCATCCGCGTTGGGATCGCGGTCGTTGATAGAGGCATAAAACGTCGTGAACAAACTTTTGCAGATCGTATTGGCGGAAGACCATGCGCTGGTCCGCTATGGCATTCGGCTGGCCATCGAGGCAGGCCATGTCGCACAGGTTGTCGCCGAAGCCGCCAATTCCGACGAGTTGATTGCGGTCGTACAAGCGCAGGCTTGCGATGTGATCGTAACGGACCTGTCGATGCCAGGTACGCGCACGCGCGATGGCATTGCGTTGATCGATCGGCTAGGGCGCATCCGCCCCGGGGTGCCGATCGTCGTCGTTACCGCTATGCGAAACGCGGCGATTTTGAACAAGCTGATCGAGAAGGGCGTGGCCGCCATCGTCGAGAAGGCTGGCGGCGTCAACGAGTTGCATTGCGCGGTCGTCGCGGCCGGGCAGGGGCGCACCTACGTGAGCCCTGGGGTAGAAGCGCTGCTGGCGCACGCGAGTCTCGTGGGCGCGCGGGTCGGCAAGGAAGCTGCGCTGACGACCGCCGAGTTGGAAGTCGTTCGCCTGTTTGCCGCCGATGGACTGACTGCAAGTCAAATCGCGCAGCGGCTCAATCGCAGCGTAAAAACCGTCAGCGCGCACAAGAGGCGGGCGCAGCACAAGCTCGGGCTTTCGACCAACAAAGAATTGTTCGAGTACTGTCGAGCCCACGATCTCGGTTCGCCGTGAAGGCGCGTCGGCGGTTTCGCGCCGCTCGCCTAGCGTATCTTTGCGCGGGATGTATGCTTGCCGCGATGGCGCTCGTTGCCTGTTCGCGCCGGGACGGCAGCGGCGAGCCGCCGCGCACGGCCTGGGACCTGCGGCTACCGTTGTCTCAAGCCGATCGCACTTATCTCGAATCGCTGCCGCCGTTGCGAGTTGGCGTTGATCCGAAGTGGGCGCCGATGGCGTTCGTCGACGCGCAGGGCAAAATCGACGGCATCTCGGCGGATTATCTCGATTTCCTACGCGATACGCTGCATATTCGCTTTCGCGTCGTGCCGACACACTCTTGGGCCGAAACGATCCGGCTCGCCAACGATGGCCGTATCGACGTCGTCGTCGCTGCCTCGAAGTTCGACGGGCTGGTGCCTGCGTTCGGCCTATCGACACCGTATGTTCGTTATCCGCTCGTCATCGTCACGCGCGAGACTGCGCCGTTCATCGGTGGTTTGGAAGATCTCGAAGGTGCCGAGGTGGCGGTCGTCGGCGACTTGCAGACCGCGCGCGCGGGGCTCTCCGGCTTGTCGGGCATCCATACGGCGACGGTCGGCTCGGCGGAGGATGGGCTCAAAGCGGTCGCGCAGGGGCATGCGTTTGCGTATATCGGCGATCTCGGCGTCATTGATCGGATCGTGCGCGAGCGCTACGCGGGCACGCTGCGCGTGGCTGCGCCGGCCGATCGTATTCAGGACCTGTCGTTTGGCGTCGCGCCGCAATTTGCTCCGCTGCTGCCGCTGATCGATCGTGTGCTGCAGGCCATCCCCGAAGTCGAACGCGAACACATCCAAAATAGCTGGCTGTCCACGCGCTTCACGTTCGGTGTGGCGCGTCGCACGCTCTGGCTCGTGCTGACGCCCGTCGGTGCGCTGACACTCGTTTTCCTGGTGTTGTTGTCGCTCAATCTATTGCGTTTGCGAAAGGAGGTGCGTCAGCGGCGCCGGACCGAGCGCGAGCTCGTTTTCGAGACGCGCTTCAAGACGTTGCTGATGAACACCGTGCCGATCCCGATATGCGTCAAAGACGCGCATGGCCGGTATCTAGCGGTCAATCCGGCCTACGAGCAAGCCACGGGTGTACGAGCCGAAGATGTCGTCGGTAAAGCGCCGCCAGCGCCATACTTAGCGGCGGGGATCGATACCGACGTGCTCGGCGACGTGGCGCTGGCCGTGATCGAGACGGGCCGTCCGGCACAAGGCGAGATTCGCTACCGTGGGCCCGATGAAGCGATGCACGAAGCCGTCTATTGGGTGCGTCCGTGTGGCAACGAAAACGACGATCGGGCGGCGGCCCTCTGTGCATTCGTCGATGTGTCCGATCTGCGACGCATGGAGCGGCGCGAGCTCGAGCACAAACGGCGCCTCGCCGAATTGACGCAGGCGTTGCCGTCGGTCGTGTTTCAATTGCGCTTCGCGCGCGCGGGGCGCCCGCGGTTCGAGCTCGTCTTCGCGAATCGTCGCGCCGATGAACTGCTGCAATCGCACGGGGCCGCCGCGCTTGATGTCTTCGGCGCGTTCGCGCGTGCGCTCGAGCCGCTGCAGCGGCGCCGTTTGACGAAGATGTTCCTGCGGTCCGCGCGCGGATTGGACAGCGTGAGGGACGAGTTCATGCTCCAACGGCCGAACCGCGATCAGGCGTGGTTTCACGTCGAGGCCGCGCCGCAGGCGCGCGAGGACGGCAGCATCGAATGGAACGGCTATCTGCACGACGTCACCGAAGCCAAGCAAGCGCATGCCGCGCTGATCGCGGCCAAGGTCGATGCCGAGGCGGCGGCGCAGCTTCGCGACTCGTTCATCGCGACCGTCAGCCACGAAATTCGTACGCCGATGAGCGGTATCGTCGGCATTTTGCAGTTGCTCGACCATGACGGGCTGTCGGTCGACGATCGGCATCTGGTCGAGATGGCCGGCAAGGCCGCCGAGCTGTCGCTCGGAATCCTCAACGATATCCTCGATTTCGCGAAGAGCGAAAATGGCGAGCTGTCGCTCGAATCGGCGCCGATGAGCCTCGCTGAAATCGTGCACCGGTCTGCCGGCTTGGTTGCGCCGGACATCGAGCGCAAGGGGCTGCGTTTGCACGTCGATATTTCGCCCGCTGTCGCGCAGCGTCACGTCGGCGACGTGCAGCGGCTCGGCCAAGTGCTGCTCAACTTGCTCGGCAACGCGGTGAAGTTTACCGATCGAGGCGCCGTGTCGATCGCCGTCGGTGTGGTGAGCGACACGTCCGAATACCAAACGCTGTCCGTGCAAATTGCCGATACCGGCATCGGAATCTCGCTCGACGATCAGGCGCGCTTGTTCTCTCCGTTCGCGCAAGCTCGCGGCATGCTCGCGAGCCGTTATGGCGGAACGGGCCTGGGGCTTGCCATCTGCAAACGATTGATCGAACAAATGGGAGGCTCGATCGCGCTCGAGAGCGAGCTCGGTCGCGGTACGACGATTTCGCTGACGCTGAACCTATTGGTCGATCGCGGTTTGCCCCCCGGCGGACCGGATGCTCGCATGGTTCGCGAGATGCGCGAGGGCGCGTCCGACGCGTCCGACGTATTCGATGCGTCCGCGCGATCGGCGCCGCGCATCCTGCTCGCGGAGGATCAGGCCATCAATCGCGAGGTGCTGCGCCGGCAACTCGCGAGCCTGAACGTCGCCGACTGCGACTTGACCGAGGACGGCGCACAAGCGCTAAGCGCGTACGCGCAAGGCAACTACGCGATGATCATCACCGATTGCGCGATGCCTTTGCTCGGCGGCGCCGCGCTGATCGCGAGCATTCGCGAGCGCGAGCGCGGCACCGGGCGCCACACGGTACTGATTGCCTTGACGGCGGATGCCACGCCGGCGCAGCGCGAGGCGTGCATCCAGGCGGGGGCCGACGAGGTGTGTGTGAAGCCGCTGTCGCTCGAACAGCTACGAACGCTGCTCGCGCGATACCGCCTGCTTGCCGCGCCGAGCGGCGGCATCGTCGAAGTCGACGGACATAGCGCGCTGCGACGACAATTGGAGGAAGCGCTCGCGGCGGATATGAATGCGCTGCTCGCGGCGTCCGCGGACAACGACCGCAATCAGGTGCGCGACGTTGCACACTCGATTGCGGGCACGGCCGCCTGGTTTCAGCTTCGGGAACTAGCGGCGACGGCGATGCGGCTCCAACAGGATCTCGAAGAAGAAGGATGGCCGCAGGCATCGGTGCTTGCATTGAAATCGGCGATCGAGCGCACGACGACCCACGAAGATGTTTGATTGCCGGATGCGACCGTCTCCGGTCGTCACGCGCGTAACGGCATCAAGGAAAGATCGCGCGCGGCGCCTCGCTGCCGATCGCGCGGTTCACAGCGCTGCGCTTATCGTTATCATCCGGGCATGGCGTTGCGATCGGAGAAAGCATGCAACCGAAGGTAAGGGCGGGTGGTCAGCCGGAGCAGCCCAAACGTGGGTGGCGCCGATGAGCGAGCGGACGATTTCATGCGGCGTGATCCTGCTCGATGCTGGCGGTCGCGTCCTCCTCGCCCATGCAACCGAGACTACGCATTGGGACATTCCGAAAGGCCAGCCCGATCCGGGCGAGATGCCCATCGACGCCGCGTTGCGCGAGCTTCGCGAGGAAACGGGTATCACGCTGGCACCGCCGCGGCTCAAGGAGCTTGGCCGCTTTGCCTATCGCCGTGACAAAGACCTGCATTTGTTTGCGGCGCGTGTGGAAGACGGGGAGGTCGATCTGGCACGCTGCGTCTGCACGTCCCTGTTTCCCAGTCGCAGGGACGGCACGCCGATTCCCGAAATGGATGCCTTTCGATGGGCGGCGCCCGATGCCGTCGGCCGGTATGCAAGCGGCAGCCTCGCGCGCTTATTTGCGACGACGCTTTCGCTGACCGAATTGCACCGAACGTTATAGGGCGCCGCGCGCTTACTTGCCCCAGCTATCGCGCAAACCGACGATGCGATTGAACACGGGCTTGCCCGGCTTCGAATCGTAGCGATCGGCGACGAAATAGCCGTGTCGCTCGAACTGGCAGCGATCCTCGGGCTGGAGCGCTTCCGTGCCGGGCTCCGCATATGCCTGCACGATGCGCTTCGAATCGGGATTGAGCGCTTCGAGAAAGTTGCGGCCACCGGCGTCGGGCTGGGGTTCCTTGAACAAGCGGTCGTAGAGGCGCACTTCGGCCGGCACGGCGTGCGCCGCGCTCACCCAATGGATGTTGCCCTTCACCTTGTAGTTGTTCGCGCCGTCCGTGCCCGATTTGCTGTCGGGGAAGTAGTTGCAATGGACGGCAACGATATTGCCGTGCGCGTCCTTCTCCGCGCCCGTGCATTCGATCACATAGCCGTAGCGCAGGCGCACCTTGTTGCCGGGGAAGAGCCGGAAGTAACCCTTGGGCGGCGTTTCCGTGAAATCGTCGCGCTCGATCCACAGCTCGCGCGTGATCGGGAAATTGCGCTGGCCACGCTCGGGGTGGTGCGGATGGACGGGTGCCGAGCAGGGCTCGGACAGGTCGGCCGGGAAGTTGTCGATGACGAGCTTGAGCGGATCGAGCACCGCCACCGTGCGCGGCGCCTTGGCGTCGAGATCGTCGCGCAGGGCGCCCTCGAACACGCTCATGTCGATCCAGGAATCGACCTTCGTCACGCCGACGCGATCGCAGAACAACTTGACCCCTTCGGCCGTGAAGCCACGCCGGCGCACGCCGACGATCGTGGGCATGCGCGGATCGTCCCAGCCGTCGACGTGGCCTTCCGTCACGAGCTGCAGCAGTTTGCGCTTGCTCGTGATTGCGTAGGTGAGATTGAGCCGCGAAAACTCGATTTGCTGCGGCAGCGGCCGCGTGAAGACGCCGGCGTCGGAAAGCTCGTTCAGCACCCAGTCGTAAAGCGGCCGGTGATCCTCGAATTCGAGCGTGCAGAGCGAATGCGTGATGTTTTCGAGCGCATCCGAGATGCAATGCGCGTAGTCGTACATCGGGTAGACGCACCAGATATCGCCCGTGCGGTAGTGGTGTGCGAAGCGGATGCGATAGAGCACCGGGTCGCGCATCGTCATGTTCGGCGAGCCCATGTCGATCTTGGCGCGCAGCACGTGCTCGCCGTCTTTGAACTCGCCCGCCTTCATGCGGCGGAAAAGATCGAGGTTCTCCTCGGGCGTGCGGTCGCGATCGGGCGAGTTCTTGCCCGGCTCGGTCAGCGAGCCGCGGTTCGCGCGCATCTCGTCAGCCGTTTGGCTGTCGACGTAGGCTTTGCCGCGCTCGATCAGCAGTTCGGCGTATTGATAGAGCTTGCCGTAGTAGTCGCTCGCGAAGTACTGGTGCGAGGCGCCGTCTTTCTCCCAGTCGAAGCCGAGCCAGCGCACGGCGTCGATGATCGACTCGGCGTACTCCATGCTTTCCTTCTCGGGGTTCGTGTCGTCGAAGCGCAGGTGGCATACGCCGCCGTAGTCGCGCGCGACGCCGAAGTTCAGGCAGATGCTTTTCGCATGGCCGATGTGCAGATAGCCGTTCGGTTCGGGCGGAAAGCGCGTTTCCACGCGGCCGCCCCATTTGCCCGTGCGGTTGTCTTCATCGATGATGTTGCGAATGAAATTGGACGGCGAAGCCGCCGCAGCGTCGTTGCGTTCGTTGTTCATGCGAAAGTCGGAAATCGGCGGAAAGTACACGGGGCGGGCCCGCGGCGATTCGACCATTCTACCTAAAGCACGCGCTGCCGGGCTTGGCGCGGCAATTGCGCTCCAATTGCGCGGCATCGGCAGCCCATTTAACCCGACACGATCGAGATCGCAAAGCCGTCCCATCCTTTGCTGCCGACCGTTTGGATGGCCGTCGTCGTCAGACGCGGATCGGCAGCCGCCATCTCGAAGTAGCGGCGCACGCCGGTCACGTCGGCGTCGCGGCTGCCGGCTTGGGCAACGCGGCCTTCGCGGACGACGTTGTCGCAGATGATCACCGTGCCGGGACGCGAGAGCGCGAGCGCGCCCGTCAGGTAGGCGGGGCAGCCGTCCTTGTTGGCGTCGATGAAGATCAGATCGAACGGCGCGACTTGCTCGGCGGCGAGTGCCGTCAGTGACGAGGCCGCGTCGCCGACGCGCACCGTCACGCGTGCGGTCAGGCCCGCTCGCTCGAGGTTTTTGCCGGCGAGCGCGGCGTAATCGGGATTGACTTCGAGCGTCGTGAGCGAGCCGTCGGCCGGCAGCGCGCGGGCGAGCCAAATCGTGCTGTAGCCGCCCAGCGTGCCGATTTCGAGGATGCGCCGCGCACCGTGAATCCGCGCGATCAACTGCAGCAGCATGCCTTGATTCGGCGATACGTTGATCGCCGGCAGTCCCGCTTGCGCGCTCGCGGCGAGCGCCGAGTCGAGCGCGGGATCGGCGGGGACGAGCGTGCCGCAAAGGTATTCATCGACGGCGGTCCATTTGGCTTGATCCATGGGTAGTCTCCCGAGGAGCGGAGCCGGCGTCGCACCCCGGTTCCGCGTGTGGCGATCAAAAAGGGGCGAGCGCTTATACTACGCGCGAACCCTCGAACCGTTTGCGCAAGCGCGCAAACGCCATCACACGCGACACCCCATGACTCAGACGAAGACTTATGTGCTGCCCGGATACGGGAACTCGGGCCTCGGCCATTGGCAAACGCAATGGGAAGCGCGCGATCCGTCGTTCGTTCGCGTGGCGATGCCCGATTGGGAGCGCCCGGTGCAGGAGGCCTGGTGCGAGACGCTCGACGCGACGGTCGCGACCGCGCCACGCGGGCCGCTTTGCTTTGCGGCGCATAGTCTCGGCTGTTTGACCGCCGTGTATTGGGCGCTGCGCTGCGCCGATGCCGTGCAACTCGATAAGATCGCCGGCGCGCTGCTCGTGGCGCCGCCCGATCCGCGCGGGCCGGCCTTTCCGCTTGACGCGAGCGGTTATGAAGACGTCGCGCTCGCGCCGCTGCCGTTTCCGTCGATCGTCGTCGCGAGCAGCGACGATCCGTATGGTTCGCTCGATTTCGCGCAGCGCTGCGCGCGCGCGTGGGGCAGCCGCCTGATCGAGATCGGCCCGCGCGGCCATATCAATGCGGACAGCGGGCTCGGTGAGTGGGAAGAAGGGCGGCGGCTGCTCGCGTCGTTGTCCGCCTGACCGATTTTCTCCTCCGCCTCGCCTTGAGCAGACCTGGCGCGGTGCCGGACAACACCGGCGCACCCGCCCCGGCTCAGATCACCGACTTGCCGCGCAGCGCGGCGATAGCCGCTTCGTCGTAGCCGAGCACCTCGCGCAACACGGCGTCCGTATGCTCGCCGAGCGTCGGCGGCGCGCTGCGCACCTCGGGCGGTGTCGCGCTCATGCGGATAGGGTTGCGCACGAGCGGAGCCATCGCACCGCTCGGATGCGGCACCTCGACGCGCATGCCGCGCGCGCGCACCTGCGCATCGTCGAACACTTCGTCCAGATCGTTGATCGGCCCGCACGGCACGCCGGCCGCTTCCAACGCCCCGATCCATTCGCGCTTGCCGCGCGTCTTGACCATCTCGGCGACGATCGGCACGAGCACGTCGCGGTGGCGCACGCGTTCGGGGTTCGTCGCGAAACGTACGTCGTCCGCGAGCGCGGGCCGGCCGCCGATTTCGACGAACTTGCGGAATTGCCCGTCGTTGCCGACGGCGACGATGATCCAACCGTCGCTCGTCTGGAACGCCTGATACGGCACGATGTTCTGATGCGCGTTGCCCCAGCGTGGCGGCGCTTTGCCGCTTGCCAGATAGTTGGAGCCGACGTTGGCCAGCATGGCAACCTGCACGTCGAGCAGGGCCATGTCGATGGCTTGGCCCTCGCCCGTGCGGTCGCGGTGCGCGAGCGCCGCGAGCACGGCGACGGTTGCGTACATACCCGTCATGAGGTCGGCGATCGCGACGCCGGCCTTTTGCGGGCCGCCGCCAGGCAACGCCTCGCGCTCGCCCGTGATGCTCATGAATCCGCCCATGCCTTGCACGATGAAGTCGTAGCCGGCGCGCTCGGCGAGCGGCCCCGTTTGGCCGAAGCCCGTGACGGAGCAGTAGACGAGATCGGGCTTGACCGCTTTGAGCGATTCATAGTCGAGCCCGTACTTCGCGAGCTGTCCGACCTTGTAGTTCTCGAGCACGACGTCGCTCGTGCGCGCGAACTCGCGCACGATCTCTTGGCCTTCGGGCGTGGCGATGTCGACCGTGACCGAGCGCTTATTGCGGTTCGCGCACAGGTAATAGGCTGCCTCGCGCGTGTCGGCGCCGTCGGGCATCTTCAGGTACGGGGGCCCCCAGTGGCGCGTGTCGTCGCCGGCGCCGGGGCGCTCGACCTTGATGACGTCGGCGCCGAGATCGGCGAGCGTTTGCGCGCACCACGGGCCCGCGAGCACGCGGGTCAAGTCGAGCACGCGGATATGGCTGAGCGCTCCCATTCGATCAGTGTCTCCTCGATTTGATCGGCGCCGGCCGGGCGGCGGGCGTCGCAAGCATGTTAAGCGCTTTTCGGCGGGCCTCCCAAGCTGGCCGTACGGCATAGCCCATATGCAGACGGCAGAAACGGGGCCGGCAGCGGCGATCGCGCGACAATTCCGTATAATGAGCCGTTTAGGGGAAAACGGCCCGGCGCCATGTGCGGTCAGGCGCGGCCGGTTTCCAGTCGAGACCGTCCCCCTCAGTTTTCTATGAAAGCCGCCGAAATCCGCGAGAAATTCCTCAAGTTCTTCGAATCGAAGGGCCATACGATCGTCCGCTCGTCGAGCCTCGTGCCCGGCAACGACCCGACGCTGCTCTTCACCAATTCGGGAATGGTGCAGTTCAAAGACGTGTTCCTCGGCGCGGAGTCGCGTCCGTACTCGCGCGCCACGACGGCCCAGCGCAGCGTGCGCGCCGGCGGCAAGCACAACGACCTCGAAAACGTCGGCTACACGGCGCGGCACCATACGTTTTTCGAGATGCTCGGCAATTTCTCGTTCGGCGATTACTTCAAGCGCGACGCGATTCATTACGCGTGGGAGTTGCTGACGAGCGTCTACAAGCTGCCGAAGGAAAAGCTCTGGGTGACCGTCTATCAGGAAGACGACGAAGCCTACGACCTCTGGGCCAAGGAAATCGGCGTGCCGACCGAGCGCATCATCCGCATCGGCGACAACAAAGGCGCGCGCTACGCGTCCGACAACTTCTGGCAGATGGCCGATACGGGCCCCTGCGGTCCTTGCTCCGAAATCTTCTACGACCACGGCCCCGACGTTTGGGGCGGGCCCCCGGGCTCGCCGGAGGAAGACGGCGATCGCTACATCGAGATCTGGAATCTCGTGTTCATGCAGTTCAATCGCGATGCCCAAGGCAACATGACGCCGTTGCCCAAGCCCTGCGTCGACACGGGCATGGGTTTGGAGCGTATCGCGGCGGTGCTGCAGCACGTGCACAGCAACTACGAGATCGACCTGTTCCAGGCGCTCATCCAAGCGGCGTCGCGCGAAACGGGCGTGGCCGATCTTACGAACAACTCGCTGAAGGTGATCGCCGATCACATCCGCGCGTGCTCGTTCCTCATCGTCGACGGCGTCATTCCCGGCAACGAAGGGCGCGGCTACGTGCTGCGCCGGATCGTGCGTCGCGCGATTCGCCACGGCTACAAGCTCGGTTGCAAGCATTCGTTCTTCCATCAGCTCGTGGCCGACCTCGTCGCGCAAATGGGCTCGGCCTATCCCGAGCTCACCGATGCGCAGGCGCGCGTGACCGACGTGCTGCGTCAGGAAGAGGAGCGTTTCTTCGAAACGATCGAGCACGGCATGTCGATCCTCGACGAGGCGCTGGCCGCGCTCGATGCCAAGGGCGGCAAGACGCTATCGGGCGATCTCGCGTTCAAGCTGCACGACACCTACGGTTTCCCGCTCGACCTTACGGCCGACGTTTGCCGCGAGCGCGACATGACCGTCGACGAGCCGGCGTTCGACGAGGCGATGACGCGTCAGCGCGAGCAAGCGCGCGCGGCGGGTAAGTTCAAGGCGGCCCAGGGGCTCGAATACTCGGGCGCGAAAACGACATTTCACGGTTACGAAGAGTCGATCTTCGACGATGCGAAGGTCATCGCGCTTTATGTCGAGGGCACGGCTGTCGATGAAGTGAAACACGGCCAGCACGCCGTCGTCGTGCTCGATCACACGCCGTTCTATGCGGAGTCGGGCGGTCAAGTCGGCGATACGGGTGTGCTCGCGAACGCGAGCGTGCGCTTTGCCGTGGCCGATACGCTGAAGGTGCAGGCCGACGTCATCGGCCATCACGGCTCGCTCGAGCAAGGCACGTTGAAGGTGGGCGACGTCGTCAAGGCGGAAATCGATGCAATTCGCCGCGCCCGCACGGCGCGTAACCACTCCGCGACGCACTTGATGCACAAGGCGCTGCGCGAAGTGCTCGGCGGCCACGTGCAGCAGAAGGGCTCGCTCGTCGACGACGAAAAGACGCGCTTCGACTTCGCGCACAACGCGCCGATGACGGACGAGCAAGTGCGCCGCGTAGAGGACATCGTCAACGCCGAGGTGCTCGCCAATGCGCCGGGTGTCGTGCGCGTGCTGCCGTACGACGAGGCCGTGAAGGGCGGCGCGATGGCGCTGTTCGGCGAGAAATACGGCGACGAAGTGCGCGTGCTCGATCTCGGTTTTTCGCGCGAGTTGTGCGGCGGGACCCACGTGCACCGCACGGGCGACATCGGCCTGTTCAAGATCGTCGGCGAAACGGGTGTGGCCGCGGGCATTCGCCGTGTCGAGGCGATCACGGGCGATAACGCCGTGCGCTACGTGCAAGGGCTCGAGAGCCGCGTCAATGCCGTGGCGGCCGCGCTGAAGGCGCAGCCGTCGGAACTCACGCAGCGCGTCGCGCAGGTGCAGGATCAGGTCAAGTCGCTCGAGAAGGAATTGGCGGCGCTCAAGTCGAAGCTCGCGTCGAGCCAAGGCGATGAGCTCGCGGCGCAGGCCGTCGACGTGGCGGGCGTGCAAGTGCTCGCCGCGACGCTCGAAGGCGCCGACGTCAAGACGCTGCGCGAGACCGTGGACAAGCTCAAGGACAAGCTCAAGCACGCGGCGATCGTTCTGGCGGCTGTCGATGGCGGCAAGGTCAGCCTCATCGCCGGCGTTACGGCCGATGCGAGCAAGAAGGTCAAAGCGGGCGAGCTCGTCAACTTCGTCGCGCAGCAAGTGGGCGGCAAGGGCGGCGGCCGGCCCGACATGGCCCAGGCCGGCGGCACCGAGCCCGAAAAACTGCCCGCCGCGCTCGCGGGCGTGACGGGGTGGGTGCAGGCGCAGCTTTGATCGGAGCGAGGTGAAGCGCGCGCCGAGCGCATCAAAAGCACGCGCTTGCCGTTCGCACCGTTCGTTCACCGCCCCATACCCTTGTCGAAAGAACTAGAAGGCCGCGCGCAGCGAGACTGCGGGCGGCCTTTTTCACGTCCAGCGTGCCGGTGCGACGCTTTGCATGGGCGCTAACGTGCATGGCGCCGCCGTCCTATGTGCCAGTCATCAAGTCGTCATCAGCGTGCCTCGATAATCGCGTCCATAACGAAGTAAAGATTCACTAAAAACATACGTTTCGCGCGGCGAGGAGACACGCGCGACAAACCACGCATCGGGGCTCTCCATGACGATTCGTCATCGCATCACGTTGTTGGTGCTGCTCATGTTCGTCGCGCTCGCGGCGATCGGCGGCTATGCGACCTATCAAGCGCGCCGCAGTGCCGGGCAAGTGCGGCAAGTCACGCAAGGTGTCGTGCCGAGCGCGCTCGCATCGGCCGATCTCGTGTCCGAAGTGAAGGACGTTCAGCTCGCGACGATGACGCTCGTCTATGCGCCCGACGCCAACATGGTGGCGCAAGCGCAAGAGCAGTTGAAGACGAAGGAGGCCGCGCTGCGTCAGGCGCTCGACGTACAGGCGAAGGCCGCGGCGAGTCATGCGCAAAAGGGACTCGTCGCGCAGGCGCGCGAGAGCCTTGCGAACTACTTCTCCGCCATCGACCAAACCGAACAGATGAAGGCCACGGGCAAGGACGCACTCGCTCAAGCGTTCTTGTTCGCGGACGTCGGCGAATATCGCAACGAGCTCGAAGGGATCGTCGAGACGATGCGGATCGAGAAGAACCGTCAGAAAGACGACGCGATCGGCGCGCTCAACGGCATGCTCGCCACGACGACGACTGCGATCGGCGGAGCCACGGCCGCCGCCATCGCGCTCTTGACCGTCATCGGCATGCTGCTCTATCGCCAGATCACGCGGCCGCTCACGCGCATGCAAGCGGAGATGAGCGAGATCGCATCGAGCCAGGATTTCACGCGGCGCGTGCCCGTTGCGCGCATGGACGAGATCGGTCGCTCGATCGTCGCGTTCAACGACATGATCGAGAAGATCGAGCAGAGCGCGTTGCAACTCAAACAAAAGACGGCCGACATCCAGGCGATGCTGCAGAACATGCAGCAGGGCATCTTGACCGTCGTCGGCGACAGCGTGGTCCACGGCGAATATTCGGCGTATCTCGAGGCGATCTTCGAGACTGAGGACATCGCGGGCCGCGACGTGATGGCGCTCGTTTTCGACGGTACGAGCCTCGATGCCGACACGCGTTCGCAGGTCGAAGCCGCGATTCACGCCTGTATCGGTGAAGACGCCATCAACTTCGCGTTCAACGAGCATCTGCTCGTCAATGAAGTGGCGAAGACGATGCCGGACGGGCGCGTGAAGACGCTCGACCTGAGCTGGTCGGCCATTACCGATGAAACCGACACGGTCATGCGCCTCATGCTGTGCGTGCGGGACGTGACCGAGCTGCGGCGCTTGACGGCCGAATCGACCGAGCAAAAGCGGCAGCTCGAGATGATCGGCGAGATTTTGGCCGTGAGCCAAGACAAGTTTCATCAATTCGTCGAGAGCGCGAAGGGCTTCATCCACGAGAACGAGCGCATCATCGGCCAGCACGAGCATGCCGACGAATCGGCTTTGGCTGAACTATTCCGGAACATGCACACGATCAAGGGCAATGCACGCACCTACGGCCTGCGCCATTTGACGAGCATCGTGCACGAGGCCGAGCAGCGTTACGACGAGATGCGTCGCCTCGGCGTGGGCGAGGTGTGGGACCGCGAAGCGTCGATCGCTGAGCTTGCGCGCGTGAAGCAGGCCGTCGAGCACTACGCGACGATCAACGAGGTCAATCTCGGCCGCAAAGGTCCGCATGAGTTCGCCCAGCGCGCGCAGAGCGGCCGTTACATGGTGGTCGATCGCTCGCACATCGACGACAGCCTGCATCAGGTCGAATCGGTCGACGAAACCGACGTTGCGGGGCTCGTCGCCATGCGCGATGCCGTGCGCCGCACGCTGCGTCTGCTCGATACGGAGAGCTTCGGCCAAGCGCTGTCGGGTCCGCTCGAATCGCTACCGTCGCTTGCCAAGGAACTCGGCAAGCGCGCGCCGAGCGTCACGATCGACGACAACGGCTACCGTCTGCGCAGGCATGCGAGTGCCGCGCTGCGCGACGTCTTCATGCATCTGCTGCGCAACAGCGTCGATCACGGCATCGAGCCGGCCGACGACCGCGCGTCGATGGGCAAGCGCGAGGCCGGGATGATCGACATCGAAGTCGGCGTCGATGCCGGCGCGCTGCAGGTGACGCTCAGCGACGACGGCCGCGGCCTGGCGCTAGCGCGGATTCGCGCGATCGCGTTCGAGCGCGGCTGGATCGCACCGAATGAGGAGGTCGGCGATGAAACCATCGCGGGTTTCATCTTCCGTGCGGGCTTTTCCACGGCCAAGGCCGTGACGGAAGTGTCCGGGCGCGGCGTCGGCATGGACGCCGTCAAGGAGATGCTGGAGCGCGAACACGGTCGCATCGAACTGCGTTTCACCGATGAGCGTCGCGGCGCCGATTTCCGGCGCTTTCAGACGATCGTGCATCTGCCCGAATCGTGGGTGGTCGATAGTCTCGGCGCACCGGTCGGTCAGGCTGCGAAAGCGGCGCGCGACGATGCGCTCGCATGAGCGGCGTGCAGGCATGGGCAATGGGATCGAGTAGATATAGCGGGTCGAGTCGGGGAAAGCTGTGGTTCTAACGAATGGGATGGTGGCTGCGGCGGCGACGGCCGTCGCGGCACTCGCGGCGTGTGCCGCATGGGCCGCACACAAACGCGCGAGCGTGCGAGCGGCGCGGCGGTACGACGACGCGCTTGCGCGTTTGACCGATGCGCACGATGAAGAAATGGCGCATCGTGTCGCGGTTGTCGCGACGCACGAGGCGCGCGTGAGCGAACTGTCGGCCGAGATCGAACGGCTGACGGATGCGCTCGGGCACGAATCGGGCGACCTCGGCGAGGCCCGCACTGCGCTCGGCGCGGCATTGGCGCACCACGACGATCTGCTTGCGCATGCAAAGAAAATCGAGGGCGAGGCCGCGCGGCTCAAGCAGTTTTCGGCGACGTTCGAGCGTTGGCACGAGCAGATGATCTCGCTGATGGCGCAGAACCAGGACATGCACCGCAAGAACCACGAGCTCGCGCATATCGTCAATCACGTGCTGATGGTGTCGCTCAACGCGTCGATCGAGGCGGCGCGCGCCGGTGCCGCGGGCCGCGGCTTCTCGATCGTGGCGGGCGAAGTGCGTGCGCTCGCGACGCGCTCGCAGGAGCTCTCGAAGAGCTATCGCGACAGTCTCGATCGCAACGATCTCGTCACGACGGCAACATTCCAGGACATTCAAGCCGGCGGCAAGATGATCACCGCGGCGCTCGGCGGCGTCGAGGCGCTCGTCCACCAATTCCAAACGAAGCTCGAACGGAATCCGACGTGATCAGCCAAGCCGCTAAGGACAGCCTCGAGCGCATTTTCTTTCAAGCCGCGCGCACACGTTTGACTGCCGAGCCGACGCACGCGTGCGACATCGTTCGCGCGGCGACGCACAGCGACACCGAGCGAGGGCCGCGCGCCGAGATGCTCGTGCTGACGATCGCATCGATCGCGTTTCGCATCGTGCTCTTGCTGCAGTTCGCCGACGACGAGGCCACGCGCGACTACTACGTGGGCCCGGGAGCGGACCGTACGCTGCGTGACGCGGCGATGGAAGTGGGCAACCTCTGCTGCGGCGCCATCAATCAGCAGCTCATCGAGCATTTCCGAGACCTCGGCATGTCGACGCCTTATGCGCTGTCGAGCGACTGCATGGGCTATCTCGATGAGCTCGCGCCGGGCTACGTCGCGGCCTACGACGTTACGATCGAGCATGCCGTGCGGCTACGCGCGACGTTGTGCGTGTGCGCGAGCGCGCCGCTCGATTTCGTCGCTCAAGTGGCCGACGTACACGAGAGCGCCGGCGAGCTCGAGCTGTTTTGACTTACGACATCAACGCGAGAGATGAGATATGGCAAAGATTCTGGTGGTGGACGATTCGAGCACCGTGCGCGATGAAGTGGCCGGGTTTCTCCGCAAGAATGGTCTCGACGTCGATACGGCCGTGGACGGCAAGGATGGGCTCGCCAAAGTGAAGACGAACCCCGGCGTGCGGCTCGTGATCAGCGACGTGAACATGCCCAACATGGACGGCTTGACGATGGCCGAGAAGATTCGCGGCGAACTCGCGAACGGCGCGGTCAACATCATCATGCTGACGACCGAAAGCAGCCCCGCCATGAAAGAGCGCGGCAAGGCGGCAGGTGTCAAGGGCTGGATCGTCAAGCCTTTCAAGGGCGAGGCGGTGCTCGACACCTTCAGGAAGCTTGCGGGCTGAATTGAATCAACCGGCGGCGATGGAGGTGGATTGACGTTCGCCGTCGCCGTCCGGCGTAGCCGTGCGCCCGTTCGGTTCGACGGGTGCGCTCGTTCCGCCCACTTCGGCCAGTAGCGCTTCACGCAACGCATGGAGCGCGGCCGAGTCGTGTCCGCGACGCCAGATCAGCAGCGTCGGAACGGCGCCGAGCGGCCCGAGCGGATGAACGGCGACTTCCTGCGCGCCGCCCGGCAGCATGTCGAGCACGGAGCGCGGCGCGACGGCCACGCCCGCGCCCGCCGCCACGCAGGCGATGATGGCGTGGTACGAACCGAGTTCGAGCACGCGCACCGGCCGGATGCCGTGCTCGGCGTACCAGCGCTCGACATAGCTCCGATAAGCGCAGCCACGCTCGAACGCGATCAGCGTCGACAGGGCAACGTCGTTCGCGGCAAGAATGGCGCGGTGGCCGCGCGGCGTTACCATCACCAATTCCTCGTCGAAGATCGCCACCGATTCGAATTCGTTCGTCAGTACCGATGCATCCGGCGGCGTGGCGACGAGCGCCGCGTCGATTTCGAATTCGCGCACGCGCTCGATCAGGCAGCCCGTCGTGCCCGTGACGAGTTCGAGTTCGACCTCGGGCCAGCGCTGATGGTAGGCGGCGAGCACACGCGGCAAGCGGCTGGCCGCCGCGCTTTCCATCGCGCCGAGCGCGAGCCGGCCGCGCGGCCGATCTTCGCGTAGCGCGTGGCGAGCCTCGTCGGCCAGCGCCAGCAGCCGCTCCGCGTACGGCAGCAGCGTCCGCCCGGCCGGCGTCAGCACGAGCCGGCGCCCATCGCGGACGAACAGCTCGGTGCCCAACTGCTGCTCGAGCTGCTTGATGCGCATCGTGACGTTCGACTGAACGCGGTTGAGCTTCGCGGCGGCGCGCGTCACGCCGTTCTCCCGCACCACGGCGCGGAAAATCGTCAGTGCAGCTAGATCCATGATTCTCTCCAGAGGATGGATTCCATCAATATTAATCATTTTTCTAGATTGATGCTGCGAGCTAGTATGTGTGGGTAGAGGCGTAGGCGCTGTCGGTTGCGGCATTGCGTAGGCTCGTCTCATTGGCGCTTGCGAGGATTTCGATGGAGCACTCCGATTCGATAGGCGATACCGCGTTGCGTCGCGGCGGGGACGCCGCAGGCGCCGGGCACGTTGCGCTCGCGTGTATGGTTGCGCTCGCCGTTGCGCTCGGTGTCGGACGTTTCGCGTTCACCCCGTTGTTGCCGCTGATGCTGCATGCCGGTGCGCTCGATCTGCGCTCCGGCGGGTTGCTCGCGTCGGCCAACTACGCGGGCTATTTCATCGGTGCGCTGACCTGCGCGCTCCTGCCCATCGAGCATGCGCGGATGGTGCGTGTGGGGCTGGCGACGACCGCGGTGCTTACGCTTGCGATGGGCGTGACGCACAGCCTTCCGATTTGGATCGCCGTCCGGTTCGTGGCCGGCGTCGTCAGCGCCTGGACCTTCGTGTTCGCCTCTCAGTGGGGGCTCGCGCGGCTGGCTCGGCTCGGCGCGCCGGCGTGGGGCGGCGTGATTTATACGGGGCCCGGCATCGGCATCGTCGCGACGGGGCTCATGGCCGGGGCGGCGGCGCACCAAGGGGCGCCGTTCGGCTGGGTCTTGTTCGGCGTTTTGTGCGTGGTGTCGACGGCTTGCGTGTGGCGCACGTTTGCGCCGTCGACGGGGCAAGCTTGGCGGTCGTGGCGATCCGGGCGGGCGGCGCCGGCGGTGAATCCATCTGCTGCCGCGCGGGTGGCTCCCGCATCGAGCATTCGGCCGCATGCCGATGCGGGGGGCGTTTCGTCGCTGAGCGAGGCCGAGCGGCGCAGGCAGGGGATCTGGCTCGTGGTGCTCTACGGCATGCCCGGCTTCGGCTACATCATCACCGCCACGTTCTTACCCGTCATCGCCCGCCATGCGCTGCCGGGATCGAACTGGCCCGATCTGTTCTGGCCGATGTTCGGCGCGGCCTTGATCCCCGGCTCGCTGTTCGCCGCGCGTTTGCCGGCGCGGTGGGACAACCGGCTGCTGCTCGCGGCGTGTTATGTCGTGCAGGCCGTCGGAATCGCACTCGGGATCGTATTTCCGACGGCCGCGGGCTTCGCGATCGGCAGCGTGCTGATCGGCCTGCCGTTCACGGCGATCACGCTGTTCGCAATGCGCGAGGCAAGGCGGTTGCGGGGCGAGCATGCAGCCGGGCTGATGGGCTATGCAACGGCCGCCTATGGCGTCGGCCAGATCGTGGGGCCGCTCGTGGCCGCGCCGATCGCCGCGCGTGTCGGCTCGTTTGCGCCATCGCTCTGGCTGGCGGCGCTCGTGCTGATGGCCGGCGCGGCGGGGCTCGTCGTGCTGGCGAGCAAGTCGCGCTAGATGCTGCGATAAGCACTGCGGCAAGCGCTATCGCTCATGCTGCGCGGGTGATCGCTCGGGCAGAGGCAAAGCCGCTAGAATGGGCGCGTTTCGCGCCATCCGGCGCCGCTTGTCTGCATCCTCCACGACCTATGAGCGACTATCGATTCTGTCCGCGCTGCGCGAGCGCGCTCGTCGAGCGGGCCGATTCCGCCGCGGACGGCGGCCGCATGCGCCACCTTTGCCCCGACGACGTCTGCGGCTACGTCCATTGGAACAATCCGCTGCCCGTCGTTGCGGCCATCGTCGAGTACGAGGGCAAAATCCTGCTCGCGCGCAACGCGGCGTGGCCCGAGGGGACGTTCGCGCTGATCACGGGTTTTCTCGAGCAAGGCGAGACGCCTGAGCAAGGGATTGCGCGCGAGGTGCTCGAGGAAACGTCGCTGCACGTGCGCGAGACCGAACTCGTCGGCGTGTACGAGTTCATTCGCAAGAACGAACTCATCATCGCCTACCACGTGAAGGCCGAAGGCACCGTTGCGCTATCGCCGGAGTTGCTCGAATATCGGCTCGTCGAGCCGGCCAAGCTGCGTCCGTGGCGAGCCGGCACGGGACCCGCGCTCGGCGATTGGATGCGCCGCCGCGGCTTGCCGTTCGAGTTCGTCGAGCGCGCGGGGCAGTAGGGCTTATCCGCACCATGAGCAAACCGACTCCCGCCTTGCGCGACGATTACCGCCATTTCTTGCCGATCACGACGCGCTGGATGGACAACGACGTTTACGGGCACGTCAACAACGTCGTCTACTACAGCTACTTCGATACGGTCGTCAACGAGTACCTGATTCGCTCTGACGTACTTGACGTCGAGCACGGCACGACGATCGGCCTCGTCGTCGAGACGCAGTGCAACTATTTTGCGCCGCTCGTTTTTCCGGAGCGCGTCGATGCGGGGCTGCGCGTGGCGCGCATCGGCGGGTCGAGCGTGCGCTACGAAGTCGGCTTGTTCAAGGAAGGCGAGCGGCAAGCTGCCGCGCAGGGGCATTTCGTGCACGTCTACGTCGATCGGGCGACGCGTCGCCCCGTCGCGCTGCCCGAGCCGCTGCGCGCCGCGCTCGTGCCGCTCATTGCCGCGGCGAGCGAGGAGCGCGCTTAAGGTGCAGGCATTCGCCGTCGCGACGCTGAACGGCATCAGCTACGGGCTGCTGCTATTCATGCTGTCGGCAGGGCTCACGCTGATCTTCAGCATGCTCGGCGTGCTGAACTTCGCGCATGCGAGCTTCTACATGCTCGGGGCCTATCTCGGCTACAGCATCGCTGCGCACGAAGGGTTCGGATCGGCGCTCGTCATGGCGCCGCTCGCCGTCGGCATCGCGGGCGCCGCGGTCGAGCGCACGCTGCTGCGGCGCGCTCGGGCGAACGGCCCACTGCACGAGCTCTTGCTGACGTTCGGCTTGGCCTATCTGCTCGCGGAACTCGTCAAGCTCGTCTGGGGGCTCGGCAGCGTGTCGCTGGCGTTGCCGTCCGCGCTCGACGGGCCATTGATCGCGCTCGGCGACGTCACCTTTTCGCGCTATCGCGCATTCATGATGGTCGTATCGGTCGCCACGCTCGCGGCGTTGTACGCCCTGCTGCGCATGTCGCGCACCGGCCTCGTGCTGCGCGCGGCATTGACGCATGCGCGCGCCGTCGAAGCGCTCGGCCACGACGTCGCGCGTATCGGCACGCTCGTCTTCGCGATCGGCACGGCGCTCGCGGCGCTGGCCGGCGTGATCGGCGCGCCGCTCGCCGTCGTCGAGCCCGGCATGGCCGAGGCTGTCGGCTCGATCGTGTTCGTCGTCGTCATCGTCGGCGGGCTCGGATCGCTCGGCGGGGCGTTCGTCGCTTCGCTGCTCATCGGGTGCATGCAGACATGGGCCGTGGGCAGCACGGCGTCGCTCGGCACGTTCGCGCGGATGGCCGGGGTGCGGCTACCGGCGGTCTGGGACGCGCTCGCGCTCTCGCAGGTCGCACCGCTCTTGCCGTACGTTCTGCTCGTCGCGATGTTGGCCTGCCGTCCACGGGGGCTTTTCGGAAGACGAGAAGACGATGCGTGAGTCTATGCCGGAGTCCGTGCCCGAGCCTGCACGCGATCGACGCGAAACGCGCGCACCGCACGCCCGCTCGATCGCCCGCGGCATACCGTGGATCGTCTTGGCCGCGTTGCTCGCGGGGCCGCTGTTCGTCGTGCGCGAGGCTTCGCTGTTCGCCTATCTCGCGCAAGCGTCCGCCATGATCGTGTTCGCGCTCTCGTACAACCTGCTGCTCGGGGAAACGGGGCTGCTTTCGTTCGGTCACGCAGCCTATGCGGGGCTAGGGGCGTTCGTCGCGGCGCATCTGTTCAATCACGGCGCAATTGCGCTGCCATGGCTGCCGCTCGTGGGGGGCGCGGGCGGCGCGGCGTTCGGCGCGCTGTTCGGTTCGATCGCCACGCGGCGTGCCGGTACGGCGTTCGCCATGATTACGCTCGGCATCGGCGAACTCGTCGCCGCCGCCGCGTGGACGCTGCCCGAAGGGTTCGGCGGGGCGGCCGGCGTGGCGATCGATCGCGGCAGCGGCCCGGCGTGGGGTAGCCTGACGTTCGGTGCGGATCGCCAAGCCTATGCGGTCATCGCTTGCTGGACGGCGCTGTCGGTCGTCGCGATATTCGCAGTGACGCGCACGCCGCTCGCGCGGATGGCCAACGCCGTGCGCGACAACGCCACGCGCGTGGCGGCGCTCGGCGTCGATCCTCGACGCGTTCGCCATGCGATGTATGTCTTCGCCGCCTTCTTTGCGGGAGTGGCAGGCACGTTGACGTTGATCGACGTCGAGCTCGCGTCGCCCGAAAGCGTGTCGATGGCGCACTCGGGCGCCGTGCTGATCGCGACCGTGATCGGCGGCTCGTCGACGTTTTTCGGGCCGGTGGTCGGGGCGTTCGTGCTGACGGGCCTCAGCGTCGCGCTGGCCAGCGTTACGCGGGCGTGGCCGGTGTATTTGGGCTTGTTGTTCGTCGGCGTCGTCTTACGCTTTCCCGAAGGCATCGCGGGATCGTGGTCCGAGCATCGTTCGCGCGTCGAACGATATGGCGCGCGGCGGCTTCCGCTCGTTTATGCGCTCGGTGCCGTCGCCGGTGCGGCGTGGTTCGCCGCGCTCGTCATCGGCGTCGAATCGCTCTACGCGCGCCGGTTCGCCGCCGATGCGGGCGGGGTCTGGCGCATCGGATCGTTCGGGTTCGATCTCGGCTCGTCGGCGACTTGGTCGACGCTCGCCATGCTCGTTCTAAGCGGCGCCGTGGCGTGCTATGCGATGCGCGCCTGTCTGCGCGTGACGGCACGCCGGGAGGCGCGATCATGACGGTGCGCTATGCGCTCCGGCTCGAAGGCATTGCGCGGGGGTTTCGTGCGACGCGCGTGCTGAACGGCGTCGATCTATCGGTTGCAAAGGGCGAGCGCCACGCATTGATCGGGCCCAACGGTGCCGGGAAGTCGACGTTGTTCAACGTAATCGGCGGGATGTTGCAGCCCGATGCGGGAACGGTATGGCTCGACGGCGTCGACGTGACTGGGCGCAGCCCCCATGTCCTGGCGCGCTCGGGGCTCGGCCGCAGCTTTCAGACGACGTGTGTATTCGCGCGGTTGACCGTGCTCGAGAATCTGCGTTGTGCCGTGTGGTGCGGCGTCGGCGCCGCGCATGATAGCGCTCGAGCGCTGAAATGGACGCGCTGGTGGCGGCGCTCGCACGAGATCGACGAGCGTGCGTGGGGCATGCTCGTCGAGCTCGAGCTCGAGCACGCGGCGCAGATGCCGGCGGGTGCGCTCGAATACGGCGCACAGCGTAGGCTCGATCTGGGTATCGCACTGGCAAGCGGCGCGCGCACGCTGTTGCTCGACGAACCTACGGCCGGCATGAACCGCGACGAGGCGGCGCGCACGATCGAGCGGCTGCGCAGCATGAGCGGCGGCAAGACGCTGCTCGTGATCGAGCACGACATGGATGCCGTATTCGCGCTTGCCGATCGCGTTTCGGTGCTCGTGCAAGGTCGCATCATCGCGACCGGGACGCCGGCGCAGATCCGCGCCGACGAGCGCGTACGCGAAGCCTATCTCGGCGCGCCGCCGGAGGGGGAGGCTCGATGACGGCGTTGCTCGACGCGCGTTCGGTCCGTGCCTGGTACGGCGAGGCCCAAGTGCTGCACGGCGTGGATTTGCGCATCGATGCGGGCGAACTCGTGTTGCTGTGCGGACGTAATGGTTCCGGACGCTCGACGTTCGCGAAGGCGCTCGTCGGTCTCGTGCGTCGCGCGGGCTCGATTCGGTTCGCGGGCGAAGAATTGGCGGCGCGGCCCACGTTCGAGATCGCGCGGCGCGGCGTCGGCTACGTGGCCGAGCAGCGCGAGGTTTTTCCGATGCTGTCGGTCGAAGACAATCTGCGGCTTGGCATCAAGCCAGGAGCGGGGCGTCAAGCGATGCGAGCGCTCGCCGACGCGTTCGAGCGCTTTCCGATGCTGGCCCAGCGACGCAAGACCGCTGCGGGCGTGCTCTCGGGCGGCGAGCAGCAAATGCTCGTGCTGGCACGCACGCTGATGGGCGCGCCGCGTTTGCTCATCGTCGACGAGCCAACGGAGGGGCTGGCCCCGCAGGCGGTCGAATCCGTGGCCGAATGCTTGAGGGGCCTATGTAAGCAAGGCGGCGCGGTCCTATTGATCGAGCAGCGGTTGACGATGGCACATCGTTTGGCTGATCGCGCGGCGGTGATGGGCCACGGGCGCATCGTCTTCGACGGCGCGGTCGGGATGCTCGATGCGCATACCGTCGACGAATGGATTGCAGTGGGCGGCGAGCGCTGAACGTCGAAATGTTGGACTGAACGCGCGTTTCACCCCGCATCCCGCTTCACGATCCACTCGTGCGCCGGATCGTTCTTGAAATGCCAAACGCGCTGCGGGCCGGCCATCACGTTCAGGTAGTACGAGTCGTATCCGTACGGCACGACGACGGGGTGATAGCCGCGCGGCACCATGACGACGTCGTGGTCCTCGACAGCCATCGATTCGTCGATGTCGCGCGCATCGGTATAGACGCGCTGGAACGCGAAGCCTTGGGGCGGATCGAGCCGATGGTAGTACGTCTCTTCGAGCGCGCTTTCGAGTGGAATCCGATCGGCGTCGTGCTTGTGCGGCGGATAGCTCGACGCGTGGCCGCTCGGCGTGCGCACTTCGACGACGAGCAGGGATTCGGCCGGATCGGCCTGTGGAAGAATGTCGCAGACGTAGCGCGTATTTGCGCCTTTGCCTCGCACCGAGCGCTTCATCTGCGACGGCTCGATGAGACGAGTCGGGTAGCGGCCTTGCGCCGGCGCGCTCGCGACGCCGAGTTCGGCATCGCGCTCCGCGCGTACGGTCGCCCGGACGTTCGGCGGCACGTAGAGCGCGTACGGGGCGGTGTCCTCGAAGACGCTGTCGCGCGAGCCGATGCTCGTATAGCGCGCGCCGTCGGCCTCGATCGTCACGGCGCCCGACAGCACGACGATGCACGACTCGCGTGTGCCTTCATGAACATAGAGCACTTCGTCTTGCTCGAGCCGATAGGCGGCGAAGCCGACGTAACGCCACGCGGCCGTCTCCGGGGTCACGCGCGCGATCGTCATGCCCTCGCGCTGGGCTTTTACGAGTAGGCTCATGCGATTTCCTTCGCGCCCGCGGGCGCAATCGCCGCGTCGACGAGCGAGCGCAGCGTCCGATAGCCGAGCTGCGCATACTCGAAGCTCGGCGCGACGGCCGGATCTTGTTCGGCTTCGACGACGAGCCAGCCGCGATACCCGTGGCGCTTCAAGCCTGCGATTACGGCCGGGAAGTCCACCGCGCCGTCGCCGGGCACCGTGAACGCACCATTGATCACGGCTTCGAGGAAGCTCCAATCGCGATTGCGCGCGAGCTTGACGACGTGGGGCCGCACGTCCTTGCAATGTACGTGACAGATACGCGGCGCATAGGCTTCGAGTGTGACCAGCGGGTCGCCGCCCGCGAACGTAATATGGCCCGTGTCGAGCAGCAGCCCCACCGCATCGCTCGTGCGTCGCATCAGATTGTCGAGGTCGGCCGGCGTCTCGACGTAGGCGCCCATGTGGTGATGGTAGGCCACGCGCACGCCCCGCGAGAGCGTGTAGCGCGCGAAGCGGTCGAGGCGTTCTGCATAGGCGTCCCATTGCGCTTCCGTGAAAAAGCGGGGGCGCTGATAGAGCGGCACGGGCGAGCCTTGGATCGTTTGGGCGACTTCGCCGTACACCATGACGTTCGCGCCGTTTTTCGCGAGCAGTTCGAGATGGGGGCCGACGGCCTCGATCTCCTGCTCGGCGCTGCGCTCGGCCAGGCGCCCCGAGTACCAGCCCGAGACGAGCGCCAGCTCGTATTGCGCGAGCAGCGCCTTGAGCGCTTGCGGTTCGCGCGGAAATTTGTTGCCGAGCTCGAACCCTTCGTAGCCGATCGCACGGCCCTCGGTCAGCGCGGTGGCGAGCGGCGTTTCCCCGCCGAGCGAGGGCAGGTCGTCGTTCATCCACGAGAGCGGGTTGACGCCGATGCGCACTTGAAAATCGGTCATGCTGCGTTCCTTTGTTCGCTTGGGTATTGCGATTCGATGTTGGCGTCAGCGGCCGTGGCCGTCGTTGTCGCTTTCGTTGCCGTTGCCTATGGGTCGGCCGCTGCGTTCGGCGAGCCGCGCTTCATAGGCGGCGCGCGCATTGCGCACGGCCTCGCGCGTCGACACTTCGGGTATGGCCACCTCCCACCACCAGCCGCCGTCGTCGGTGGTACGGGCCGGGTCCGTGTCGATGACGATCACCGACGTGCGCTCGGCCGCGCGTGCGCGCACGAGCGCCGCTTCGAGCGCGCCGACGTCGGCCGCGTGCTCGGCATGGGCGCCGAGCGAACGGGCATGCGCGGCGAAATCGATCTTCGGTGCGCCGAGCGGGCCTTGCAGGCAATCGTCGAGCAGATTGTTGAACGGGGCGCCGCCGCAGGCTTGCTGCAGGCGATTGATGCAGCCGTAGCCGCGATTGTCGAGGACGACGACGATGAGTTTCGCGCCGAGCATGACTGACGTTGCGATCTCGCTGTTCAGCATCAGGTAGCTGCCGTCGCCGACGAACACGATCACCTCGCGCTCGGGCCGCGCGAGTTTCGCGCCTAGGCCGCCCGCGATCTCATAGCCCATGCAGGAATAGCCGTACTCGACGTGATAGCCGCCGGGACGCCCCGCGCGCCAAAGCTTGTGCAACTCCGCCGGTAGCGTGCCGGCCGCGCAGACGGCGATGTCGGTGTCGGGCGAGCGCGCGCCCGAGCGCTGCACGGCGCCGATGACGTCAGCGTCGTAGGGCAGGGCCCCAGCCGGTTGCGTCGCCGGCTCGCCGTGCGCGTGCGTGCGCGCCAGTGTCGTTTCGCGCCAGGCACCGCAGAGCGTGCGGGCGCGCTGCGTCCAAGCAGGGCTCGCCTGCCATCCGCCGAGCCGCTCGCTCAGCGCGTCAAGCGCGGCGCGTGCGTCACCGAGGATCGTCGTCGCGTGAAGCTTGAGCGCGTCGAAAGCATTGGCGTTGATGCCGATGACGTGCGCTTGCGCAAACAGCGTGTTGGAGCCCGTCGTGAAGTCTTGCAGGCGCGTGCCGACGGCGATCACGCAGTCGGCTTCGTGCGCCAGCGCATTGGCCGCGCTCGCGCCCGTTACGCCGACGGCACCCGCATTGAGCGGATGATCCCACGGCAACGCGCCTTTGCCCGCTTGCGTTTCGCCGACGGCGATGCCGTGCCGCTCGGCGAACCTGCGCAGCGCATCGAAGCCGCCGCCGCTGTACAGGACGCCGCCGCCCGCGATGACGACGGGCCGCGAGGCGCGGCGCAGCGCCTCGAGCGCGGCGTCGAGTTCGTCCTCGCTCGGGGGCGGCGCATGAAAGCGCACGATGCGTGGTTCGAAGAAGGCGCGCGGATAATCGTAGGCCATCGCTTGCACGTCCTGCGGCAGCGCGAGCGTAACGGGGCCGGCCAGTGCCGCATCGGTCAGCACGCGAATGGCGCGCGGCAACGCGCTGAGCAATTGCGCCGGATGCACGATGCGATCGAAGTAGCGCGAGACGGGCTTGAGCGTATCGTTCGCCGAGACCCCGCCGTCATGGAAGTCTTCGACTTGCTGCAGGACCGGGTCGGGCGCGCGCGAAACGAAGATGTCGCCGGGCAGAAGCAGCACGGGCAGGCGATTGACGTGCGCGAGCGCCGCGGCCGTGACGAGATTGGTCGCGCCGGGCCCGATCGAGGTCGTCACGGCCATCATGCGGCGCCGAAAGTGCGCTTTCGCGTAGGCGATCGCGCTGTGCGCCATGGCCTGCTCGTTGTGGGCGCGATACGTGGGCAGCACGTCGCGATGCTGATAGAGCGCCTCGCCGAGGCCTGCGACGTTGCCGTGGCCGAAGATCGCAAATACGCCGCCGAACAGCGGCACCGTCGATACGCCGTCTTCGTCCACGACATGCTGCGCGGCCAGATAGCGCACGAGCGCTTGTGCGGCGGTCAATCGAATCGTCGACGCTTCCGTCTCGCCGGCATTGCCGGCATCGCGCACGGCCGGGTTCATCGTCGTTGCCTCGGCGCCGACGTTCGTCAGGTTCGTTACATTCACCACGTTCATCAAGCCGCCTCCCGCCGCGTCGAGCGCGGCTGCGTCGCGGCGCCGCCGTCGGCCCGCGCCGCTCGCCAGGCGACGATCAACGTCTCGAACGTCGCCCGCACGTTCGCGATGAGCCCAGCGTTATCGATCTCGCCGGCAAGCCAAGCGCGGCTCGGTTCGTGGAAGATCGTGCGGCCGACGGTGAAGCCTTTGCACGTGCGCGATGCGGCCGCCGCGCGAAAGCCTTCGCTGAGCACGTCGACGCCGGCCGACAGCCCCAGCAGCACGACGCCGCGGCAGTAGGGATCGCGCTCGGCGATGAGCGCGTCGATCGTTTGCCACTGCTCGGCCTGCATCGGCGCGAGTTTCCACCATTCCGGCTGGATGCCGAGGTTGTAGAGTCGTTTGAGCGCGCGCAAGACGGTGTCGGGCGCCGCGCTTTGCGTGTCCCGCTTGGGCGGGATGACTTCGAGCAGCAGCGCGTGCCCGCTTGCCTGCACGGCGTCGTAGAGGGCGCGCAGCTGGGCTTCCTGTTCGACGCGTTCGTCGATCGGCGCATCGGGGTGATAGTGCACGAGACATTTGACGACATGCTCGCGCGGCCAAGCGACCAGCGCCGTGCCGACCGAGCGCCCGTGCTGAAACACGAGCGGCAGCGAACCCGGCAGTTCGACAGGCCGCCCGATCCACCAGCCGCGGCCGGTGGCCGCATTGAGGGCGTCTTGGCCGTAGCGATCGTCGATGAGCACGCCGACGCGCCCTTGCAACGATAGCGCCTCTTCGGTCTGCGCAACGGCATCGACGAATAGCCGCTTGAGTTCGGCGATGCGCGTCTCGCTCGCGCCGGTTTGCTGGGCGAGTTCGAAGAATTGATTGCGGTGATCGAACGCGAACCCGAGCACTTCGTCGTGCTCGGAGCGCTTGACGCTCACGCGATGCAGCCGCGCGAGCTGGGTGTCGAGATCGGGCCGCCGCATCCGCGCCGGATCGGTCGCGAGCGCAGCACGCAGGTAGTCGAGCTCGGCCGGCGTCGGCATCGCCGGTGCGCAGCCGTGACGCGACACCACGAGCGCACCGCAGAGATTGGCCGTCTGTGCGCAGCGCCCGAGCGGCGCGTCGCGCAGCCATTCGGAGAGGAAGCCCGAGGCGAACGCATCGCCCGCGCCGAGCACGTTCAATACGTCGACCTCCATGCCGTGCTCGGTCGGCGCTTCGTCGATCGAGGCCGGTACCTTGCCTTCGATGATCGTGCAGCCGAGCGGGCCGCGCTTGACGACGAGCGTGGCCGGCGTGACGGCACGCACCATCGCGAGCGCATCGATGAGTTCGTGCTTGCCGCCGGCGATGCGAAATTCTTCCTCCGTGCCGATGACGAGATCGAACAGCGGCATGATACGTTGCAGATGCGCGGTTACGCTTTCGTTGGCGATGAAGCGCGTCTCGCCGTCGGCCTTGCCCGTGAGCCCCCACAGCACGGGGCGATAATCGATGTCGAGCACGGTTCGCACTTGATTGCGCCGCGCATATTCGAGCGCGCGACGGCTCGCGCGGTTCACGCGCTCGGTCGAAAAATGCGTGCCCGTGATCAAGAGCGCCTTGCTCGACGCGATGAACGCTTCGTCGAAGTCGTTTTCGTCGATCGCCATGTCGGCGCAGTTCTCGCGATGGAACACGAGCGGGAACGTGTCGCGGTCTTTGATGCCGAGCAGCACGAGCGCGGTGAGGCGGTCGACGTCGATGCGCGTGTGACTGACGTCGCAGCCTTCGCGCTCGAGCGTTTCGGTCAGAAAGCGCCCCATGTGGTCGTTGCCGACGCGCGCGAGCATGGCCGACGCGAGCCCGAGGCGCGCGCAGCCGAACGCAATGTTCGCCGACGAGCCGCCGAGATACTTGGCGAAGCTCGTGACGTCTTCCAGACGCGCGCCGATTTGCTGCGCGTAGAGGTCGGCCGCGAGGCGGCCGAGGCAAATGATGTCGCGCACGCGCCCCGGCGCGAAGCGGCTGGCGGTGAGGTTCGAAGTGGGAGAGGCAGCCATGAAAGGAATCCTGAATGAGCGTCGTGAACTGCGTTAGATCGTTGCACCGTCGAGCTCGGCAATCATCTTTTGCATCTCCGCACCGCCGGCCATCATGTCGAGCACGGCGTCCTTGCTGATCGTGTCTTTCGTGAACGTGCCCATCGAGCGGCCGCGATTGAGCAGCGTGAACGAATCGCCGATCGGGTAGGCGTGGTGCACGTTGTGCGTGATGAAGATGACGGAGATGCCGCGCTCGCGCGCTTTGTGGATGAGCTTGAGCACGTTGAAGCTTTGCTTGACGCCGAGCGCGGCCGTCGGCTCGTCGAGGATCAATACGCGCGCGCCGAAATGAATCGCGCGTGCGATCGCCAGGCACTGGCGCTCGCCGCCCGACATCGTGCCGATCGGCTGATGCGCATCGCGCACGTGAATCCCCATTTCGGCGAGCTTTTCGCGGGCCGTCGTCGCAGCCGTCTCGATATCGAGAACGTTTAGGAGTCCGAATAATTTGCGATTGGGCTCGCGACCCATGAAGAAGTTGCGCGCGACCGAGAGCAACGGCACGAGCGCAAGATCCTGATAGACGGTGGCGATGCCCAGATCGAGCGCATCCTTGGGTGAGGCGAATTGCACCGGTTGGCCATCGACCAAGTACTGGCCTTCGCTTGGCTGATGCACGCCGGCCAGCGTCTTGATCAGCGTCGACTTGCCGGCACCGTTGTCGCCGAGCAGGCAATGCACCTCGCCGCGCCGCAGCCGCAGCGTGACGTCTTTGAGGGCGATCACGCTGCCGAAATAGCGGCTCACGTTTTCGAGCGCGAGGATGTAATCGGCGTTCTGGTCTTGCGTGGGGGGAGTGGAATTCATCGTGTCCTCCGTCGATCAGCGCGACGCCGCAACTCGGCTGCGCACGTAGTGGTTGAAGAGCACGGCGAACAGCAGCATCAGGCCGAGGAAGACGCGGAACCAGTCGGAATCGATGCTCGTGTACGTGATGCCGATCTGCACGACACCGAAGATCAGCGAGCCGAAGCAAGCGCCGATGACCGAGCCGTAGCCGCCCGTGAGCAGCGTGCCGCCGATGACGGCCGCGATGATCGCTTCGAATTCCTTTTGCAGGCCGCGGTCGGCGGCGGCCGAGCCGATGTCACACACTTGCAGCACGGCGAAGAGGCACGCGCAGAACGCGGTGAGCACGAACAGGCGGATCTTCACGCGCCGCACGGGCACGCCGACGTTCTTGGCGGCGTTCGCATCGCCGCCGACGGCGAAGATCCAGTTGCCGAAACGCGTCTTGGCGAGTGTGAATGCGCAGACGGCCGCCAGCACGAGCCACCAGACGATCACTTTCGGCACGCCCGGCACGAGCGGCTCGCCCGAGTCGAGCATTTTGAGCAGGCCCACGTGCCCGAACCAGCGGAACAGGCCATGGAACGCCACGCCTTGAAAGAGCACGTGCGCGAAGGCGCTTTTCGCGGCGACGTCGCCCACGCCCGAGATGATCGTGCGGTCGGCGAACATGACCGATAGCGCCAGTGTCAAGCCGCGCAGGATGAACATGAACGCGAGCGTGACGATGAACGAGGGCAGCTTCGTGCGGATGACGAGGTAGCCGTTGATCGCGCCGAGCAGCATCGAGCCCACGAACGCGAATACGATCGCGAGCGCGATGGGCCAGTGAAAGTACATCGTCGGCAGCGCGACCATCATGCCCGCGAAGCCGATCATCGAACCGATCGACAGATCGAACTCGCCGGCAATCATCAGCAGACAGGCGCCGACTGAGATGAGGCCGAGATAGGCCGCCACCTGCGACCAGTTCATGATGCCGTCGAGATTGAACATGCCGGAGTCGCCGGCTCCGATCGCAAAGACGAGGAACACCATGACGGTGCCCGCGAGCGAGGCGAACTCCGGGCGGCTCAAGAACTGCTTGAGCCGCGATTCGCGGCGCACGCGCTCGTCGGACGAGATGGCTGAGCTCGCCGAGCTGTTCGAACTGGCCGAGGTAGCCGAGTCGGCCAGTTCGGTCGGGTTGGTCTCGCGCGGGTTCGCTTGCCCGTGCTTGCGTAAGTTGTTGGCGTGGAAGTGATCGGCGACGCCCATCGAATGTCTCCTTGGGGCGCGGCGCGAACCGTCAGGGGAAAGCGGTTCGCGCCGCGCTGTCATGCTGGATAGCTGGATTGCAAAAGCCGCTGGCTAACGCGCGAGCGATGGGCGCTCGCGAGAATCAGCGGTACTGCCCCGCGTATTTCACGACTTTGTCGACGTTGGCCTTGGTGATGAAACCCGGACCGGACAGGATCGTGTCGGGCTGGTAGACGGGCTGGAGGCCGTAGGTTTCAAGCCGTTTTTGGAACTTCGGATTGTGTTGCAGCGCTTTCTCGATCTTCAAAGGATCGCGCGTGTGGTCCTGCGTGACGATCGCGAGGACGGCAACGGCCAAATAGCCTTGCAGATACGGCTGCTGATCGATCGCGAATTGGATCGTGCCGTCTTTGATCGCTTTGGCGATGTCGTTGTCGAAATCGAACGTCGCGAACCAGATCTTGCCGGCGAGGCCCATGCCCTTCAACGCGGCGATCGTGGGATCGGCCGACAGCGGCCCCAGCGCGAGCACCGCCTGCGTATTCGGGTGGTTGCGCAGATAGGCTTCCACCTTCGCTTTGACGCCGGTCGGGTCTTGACCCGCATCGAGCGTCGACGACTTGAAGTCGACGCCGAGCGCCTCGGCAAAGCCGCGGCAGCGTTCGAACGAAGCCGGGTTGGTCGCATAGTGGTTCACGCACAGGAACGACTTGATGCCTGCGGCCTTGGCCTTTTCGCCGGCCGCGTGGCCCGCCACGTATTCGGGCTGGCCGATGTGCATGATCGCGCCGAGCTGCTTGCTCTGCTCGAGCGTGCCCGAGTTGATCGTCACGAGCGGGATCTTCTTGTCCGTGACTTTCTGGATCGAGCTCTTGAGCACGTCGAAATCGGCGATCGTCGTGGCCACGCCGTCATAGTTGTGCGCCGCCGCCTGTTCGATGAGCCGAGCCATGTCCGACAAATCGCCGTTCGGCGGATTGCGGTAGTCGGTCTGAACGTTGAAATCTTCGTCGGCCTGCTTGATCGCGTTCTTGATCGTGTTCCACCAGGAATCGGAATCGGGCGCGTGGCTGATCAGCACGAAGTGGGGTTCGGCCGCATGGGCCGACGTGACCGCGAACGGACCGAACGCGAATGCGAGCGCGGAAGTGACCGCCGCGGCGAACGTCCTCAGGGCGGCCTTGCGGGTGCAAAGTCTCATGTGTCTCCACCTATTCGAAGTTATGTCGTTGGGAGCGACGCACAAGACCGGCGGCGCCGCTCACGAAACAGAGTAGGCGAAGTCGCTCGTGATTGCAAAGAAAATTTCATTGCAAATAGAAATGGAAAATTCATTCCATTTTGATTCTGGCGTGCCTATAATCGCCATCGTCGGGACGGGCTGCCGATGCCCCCGTTGCGCCCTGCGGCGACGGCCGGCGCAGCGGCGCCCCGTACCCGTTTAAAAAGGACAAGAGCCATGCAGGAAGACACCACCGACGAGCTGCCGAGCGTCGACGAGCTCATGCAGCGCGTCGCCGACGCCTACGATTCGCTGCCGCGGCAATTGAAGAGCGTTGCGTCGTATCTCGAGCAGCATCGTTCGAGCGTGATGATGGATCGCACGAGCGACATCGCCGCCAGTTGCGGCGTGCATCCGTCGGCCGTCGTGCGGTTCGCGCAGCGCTTCGGGTTCTCGGGGTTTTCGGATCTGCAGGAGGTGTTCAAGCAGGCGTACGCCGGCCAGAGCCCGTCGGGGCAGACCTATAAGCAGCGCATTCGCAAGCTGATCGACGAAAAGCCGGGACGCTTGTCGGGCGGCAACGTCGCCCGTGAATTCGTCGCAGCCTGCCGCAACGGCCTCGACGAGCTCGAAACCACGCTCGACGACGAGCAGTTCGAGGCGGCCGTCTCGATGCTCCAGCATGCGGAGAACATCTACGTGATCGGCGTGCGGCGCTCGTTCGCGGTGGCGAGCTACATCGTCTATGCCTTGCAGCACACGGCCAAGCGCGTCCATCTCATCTCGGGCTTCGGCGGCATGTTCCGCGAGCAGATCCGCAGCGTGAAGAAGGGCGACGTCGTCATCGCCATCAGCTTCGAGCCGTACGGGCGCGAGACGCAATACTGCTTGCGCATCGCCCATCATCATCAAGCGCAGACGCTCGTCATCACCGACAGCCGTCTGTCGCCGCTCGCGCGGTACGCCACCGCGCAATTGTTCGTCAAGGAAGGCAGCGCGTTCGCGTTTCGCGCGCTGACCAGCACGATTTGCCTGTGCCAGGCGCTGTTCGTCGCGCTTGCGTACCGGCTCGAGTTGACCGTTGAAGAATCCAAGGACACCGGAGGATACGATGACTAGCAATAACAGCAAAACCGGCGCGATCGACGTTGCCGTATTCGGCGCGGGCCGCATCGGCCGCATTCACGCGGGCAATCTCGCCCGCCATCCCGGCGCGCGGCTCAAGTACGTCGTCGACGTCGATCGCGTTGCGGCCGCCGAGCTGGCGGCGCAGTACGGCGCGATGGTGGTCGAGGCCGACGTGGCGCTGGCCGACAAAACCGTCGGCGCCAGCGTGATCTGCTCGAGCACCGATACGCATGCCGATCTCATCGAACGCTCGGCCGCCGCCGGCAAGCATATCTTCTGCGAGAAGCCTGTCGATCTCGCACTCGAACGCGCACGGGCATGCGCGCGCGCCGTCGAGGCTGCGGGCGTCGTCTGCATGATCGGCTTCCAGCGTCGCTTCGATCCGACCTTCGCCGCCGTCAAGGCGCGGCTCGATGCGGGCGAGATCGGCACGCCGGAGATGCTCGTCGTCACGAGCCGCGATCCCGGTGCGCCGCCCGTGGAGTACATCCGCCGCTCGGGCGGCATCTTCAAGGACATGCTGATACACGACTTCGACATCTTCCGCTGGATTCTCGACGACGAAGCGCAAACCGTCCACGCGAGCGGCAGTTGCTTGACGGACCCGGCCATTCTCGATGCCGGCGACATCGATTCGACGGCCGTCACGATCCGCACGAAGCGCGGACGCCTGTGCCAAATCAACACCTCGCGCCGTGCCGCCTATGGCTACGACCAACGCTTCGAAGTGCTCGGCAGCGGCGGTATGTTGCAGGCGGGCAACGTGCGGCCGACCGAAGTCGTCGCCTATACCGCGGGCGCGGTGTCGAGCGATCTGCCCGAGGCGTTCTTCCTCGAACGCTATCGCGCCGCCTATGCGAGCGAGGTCGCGCATTTCTTCGATGCCGTGACGCAGAACGCGCCGATCCGCACGACGATCGCCGACGGCGTGAAGGCGCTCGAGTTGGCCGAAGCCGCGACGCGCTCATGGCACGAAGGGCGGGTCGTCAGTTTGGGCGAGTAGGGCGAGTCTGGCGGATAAACGTCAAGGAGCGAGACAGTGACTGCAATGGCAAAGCGCGGGCCGGTCAGGATCGGCATCGCCGGATTGGGCCGCCTCGGCAAGCGGCATGCGACGAATTTGGCGTACAGGGTGCCGGGCGCGGTGTTGGCGGCGGCATGCAGCCCTGTCGACGAAGAACTCGAATGGGCTCGCGAGACATTGCCGGAGCCGCGGCTCTATTCGGACTACGAAGCATTGCTGGCCGATCGCGAGCTCGATGCGCTCTGGCTCGTCACGCCGTCATCGCTGCATGCCGAGCAGATCGCCCAGGCATTGCGCGCGGGCAAGCACGTCTTCTGCGAAAAACCGCTCTCGCTCGACGTGGCCGAATGCGAGCGCGTGCTAGGCGTGGCGCGCGAGTATCCGCATTTGGAGGCGACGATCGGCTTCATGCGCCGCTTCGATCCGAGCTATCGCGACGCCTACGAACAGGCGGCGGCGGGCAGGATCGGCAGGCCGTTCATGGTGCGCTCGCAAACGACCGACCAGAACGATCCCGACGGCTTCTTCGTGCGTTTCGCGCCGACCTCGGGCGGTATCTTTCTCGATTGCACCGTGCACGACATCGACGTTGCGCGCTGGTTCTTCGGCGGTGCACGTGCCACGCGCGCGTTTGCGACGGGCACGATCGCCATGCATGAAGGGTTGCGCGAGTTTGGCGATGTCGACAACGGCGTGGGCGTCGTCGAATTCGAGGGTGGGCGGCTTGCGGTTTTCTATGCCTCGCGCACGATGGCGCATGGCAACGACACGCATAGCGAAGTGATCGGCACGGGCGGGGCGCTCACGATCGGCCACAACCCGCGCAAGAATCGGGTCGAGATCTACGAGGCGGGCGGGGTGCGCAGCGAAAGCACGCCGACGTTCTTCGATCGTTTCGAAGACGCGTTTCTGCACGAGGCGCGAGCGTTCGTGCAGGCCGTGGCGGCCCGCATGGCCGGCGCATCGCCCGCGACGGCGGTCGGGGCGACGTTGGCCGATGCGCTCGAGGCGACGCGCATCGGCAAGGCGCTGCGCGAGGCGTGCACGAGCGGATTGCCGGTGACGCTGTAGGTGTTGGCACGTGCGGAGCCGGTCGCACGCTCGACCGGCTTCGCGCGTTATCGTAGCCAGCGAACGCATGAGCTCACGGGTGGACCTGCGCGCCCGCTTTAAAGCCACTCGGGCCGACGTCGTCGTCCAAGAACGCATCGATGCCGGCGATCTGGTCCGGCGTGAGTTCGGCATTGCCGTTCTTGTCGTGATGATAGATGTCGAGCTCTTTGAAGTAGGTGGCGATGTAGTCCGCGACACTGCCGTTCTTGACCGTCTTCATCCAGTCGATCATGTCGGCGTTCGTCTTGCCTTTCGCGCGAAAATAAGCGGTTATGGCGGGCCCTGCGCTCGTTGCGCCGAGCGTGCCGTTCATCATATGCCGCGCGAATGGCTCGGCGAGATTGGATGGCACGCCCTGCACCTCGAGATACTTCGTCACCGAATCGCCTTGATGAACGATGTCGTCCTGGTTCGCGAGAAACTGGATGCTCGCGGCGCCGATGTTGATGACGAAGCCCGCGCCGGTCCAGCCGTCGGCCGTCAGGTTCGCGAACGTTGCGCCGGCGATGTCGTCGAGGCCGGTCGTGCCGGCCCCTTGGATCATCGAGCGCGCGAAGTAGGTGCCCAGGTCTGCCGTGCCGGCCAGTCCGTAAGCAACGTCGTGCGCGGGGTTGGTCGTGCTGTCGTTCATGATCTGCGGGATGAGCCCCAACCATGCGACGGCAGCACCGGCCAGGTCGCCGGTGCCGCTCAGTGCCGTCTTGAGGGCCGCTGACGTCATTTGCTTGCCCGCGTCGGACATGCTCGATGCCATCACCTTTTCGAGCGCCGCTTCGAGTATTCTGCGCTGGGGCGTCGCGGCCGCGTGGGTGGCCGTCAAACCGAACAGGCTCGACTTCCAACTGGGCGCGACGAAATTCATCAACTGCGAGACGCTGAATATGCTGTAGAGCGCGGCGAAGCCGTCGTTGTCGTACGTCGAGAGTCTGGCCGCCCACTTGCTTCCGGTCGACTGCTGCGCCGCGCTCGCGGCCACGAGGGAGTTGCCGTAAAAAAGCCCCGCCATGAAGCCGGACACGGCGCGCGGCACGAGGCCGGCTCCCCCCGTCTCGGCCGTGCCGAATAGGGTGTTCAGCAGGCTCGATCCGCTGCTGGACGCCTCCGAACTCGACGCCTCCGACTCAGCCTCGCTCAGCACAGCCGATGGGTCGTTGGGCGTCGCCGAACTCGGCAACCCCGACTTAGCCAATTGTTGCGAGAAGAATTTGACCGAGCCCGTGGCTACGCGCGACTGCCACCAGAACTGTGTGATCGGAACCTGCGATGCCTGGGTTTTCGCCGTGTCGAAGCCCGCGGCTTTGGCGAACGAGTCGACCGTGCTCGTCACGCTGTTCGAATTGGACGTCCACCAGCTATTGAGGCCGATCGGAGAGTCGAAACCTTGGCCGCTGAGGGCTTTGCCATAGCGGCTCAACACGCCCTCGAACTTGGCGTAGTACTGAAGGGCCTTCGCCTGGCTGTTGGCGATATCGGTCAGGTCACCGGCGAGGGGTCCCTTTTCAAGCGCTTGTACGGTCGTATTCTTTTGGTTCGCGTTTTGCAAGCCGCCCCATTCGGTCGGGCCCAGCACGACCGGTACGAACGCCTTCGCCGCCTTCGTTTGCAGCGGCTGCAGATTCGTGCCGGTGTAGGCATCGATGCCGCCGGCCAGCGCCGCGTCGCCGGCTTTCGCGAAGAGCACGTTGCCGGTGGCGTTGCCTTGTGCCGCGAGCGCGGCGGGCAGCGCCGCGCTGCCGTCCATCCCTAGGCCATCCACGAGCCAATCGACGAGCAGCGAGCCGTGCTCGACCATCGTGTCGCCGGGCATTGAATCGCCCTTGTCGATCGCGTCTATCAAGTAGCCGGCCATCTTGTCGACGGTGTTTTTGCCCTCCGACATACCGAGCGAGGGATTGTCGCTGTCGAACGTGCTCTGCATCGCAAACGAAAAATCGATCACTGTTTTGCCCAGCGAGGTCGTGTTCTTGCCATATTGATGCAGCTCATCGCCGATCGCGCTGGTGATCTTGCGCATGATGTCCTGCACCTGCGGGGAAGCCGCGATTTGCGCGACGCTCGCCGGCAGCTTCGTGCTCGGGTCCAGCTCGACGCGCAGTTGATGGGCGGCGGCTGCCGCCGCAGTCGCCGCGGCGTTGTTGCCGCCTTTGGCGTAGGCGTTGTTATAGGCGCTGACAATGCGTTGCTCGGGTTCGCTCACGAGAAGCTGCTGCTCGGCGGCATTCATGGCCTTCGTGACGAGCGACGCGTTCTGCGTGCCGAGATAAGTGACATAGACGCCGACCCGTCCGCGGATCGCCGTGTCCGCTTGTGCCGCGTCGCCGCCCGTGCTGCTGAGCGTTGCTTGGCCCACGCCCACCAGTTGTTTCTGCATGTCGGCCGTCAACTGCTGCACGTTGCCCGACTTCGCATCGCTGATGATCTGCCCGAGTTGATCGGGCGTGCGTCCCCACGTTGTGAGTTCCGCATTCACATTGTCGACTGCCGTGGCGACTGCGCTTGCGAATTGAGAATCGTTGGGCGCGCGCTGCTCGATGATGCCGGCGATCCGATTGAGATCGGCTTGCGTGGGCGCCGGCGTGCCGAGCGTCGCATACTCGATTTCGCTTTGCACGGGCGCCACGACGGCATCGAACGCCGCTTCGCGGTCCTCCGGGGTGTACAGCTTCAGCAGGGGCCCGCGTATCGAATCGTAGTTTTGCAATGCGGTGCGTTCCGCGGAGAGGAAGTCGAGCCGCTTGCCGTCGAGCACGGTGACCGTCGAACCTGGCTGGATGTCGTTGACCGCGTTCGCCGGATTGGCAGGGCGATTGCCGAATGCGCTCGGATCCAGCCACGGCGTTGCGGGCAAGTTTTTCGCGACGGTCGTATTGGGGTTGGTCGCGTTCGCGAATAGGCCCAGTTGCTGATAGATGGACCAAATCGTATCGCCGGGCTGAACCGTGACTTGGTTGTCGGACGTCGCATCGTTCGACGGCAGCGGGGCGATTGCGGGAGCCTTGGGCGATGGGGGCGATGCGGCCGAGGTTGCCGGCGCCGTCTTATCGCTCGCCGTACCGGCCGACGCAGGCTTGGCCGGTGGCGGTGGCGTTTGCGGGGACGTGACCGGCTGCAGCGGCGCAAAGCCGCCGTCGGCAAGTTCGATTCTTTGCATGGGATACTCCACGAGCATGGCGTTTGACGGAGCCATTCGACGAGCCGGGCCGGGCCGTGAGATTTCTGTCGGCTTACCGAAAGCGCAAGTTCATGAAGTATTCATCGCCGATTCGGCGTGAGGTGAGGTTGCACTCGTAGTGCAACCAGAATCGAACGCGCATTTTCTGTGCGGCGACTAGTCAATGTCCGTATTGCGTGCGTGGCGGGAGGAGGGCGGTCGGCGCGCTGCGGTAAAATTCGTTTCTTTGCGCTCGAAGTGGTCGAGCGGCGCCGCGTTTTCGAATGCGAGACGTCGACGGCCGGCCGGGCGCTTCACAGGAAGGCCAATTGCCGATGGACATTCATAAGGAAGTCGATGCACGCGGATTGAACTGTCCGCTGCCGATTCTGCGAGCGAAGAAGGCGCTGGCCGATATGCAAAGCGGCCAGATTCTGAAAGTGCTGGCGACGGATCCAGGCTCGCAGCGCGATTTTGCCGCGTTCGCCAAGCAAACGGGCAACGAAATCGTCGAAAGCTCGACGCAAGACAAGACGTTCGTCTTTCTGATGCGTCGCCGCTAAGCCACGTCTATTAAGCCCCCTCGATAAGCCACGCCGCTACCGCGGCACGGCGCATGCTCGACCGCTGCTTGGTCGGTCGATGCACGGCGCCATTCTCTTCCCTCCGAGTCCCCATCCAGCGCGGTGGTTTCGTCCGACCAACGCGCTCGATCCGATGAGGCTTAAGCGCCGGTTCGAATGTTTCGCACGCACGGCTCAAGTGCGCGCCGCGCATGTCGCAGACCTGCCTGTGCACGTGCGCGCCGCCGCGCGGGTTGGTAGCGAATCGACCGCGAGCATGCGCGACTGCGCAAACGTGTGCGCAACCGGGTAGCCGTTTCGTTCTCGTCGCGAAACGGACGCTCGGCCCCGATCGACAAGAGGACATTAGACAATGAAGAATTGGATTGGCGCCGTTGCCGCGGGTTTCGTCCTGGCGGCAGGTTCGCCCGCATCTGGACTTCGACGTGCCGCCGGCGATCGTGGCCGAAGCCGGCCAAGCGAACGTCGACGCCGAAGAGCAGCAACTACAGAGCAAGATCGATCGCTACCGCGTCTACCCGAGCGTGAAGGTGGGTGTGACCTACCGCTTCTGATTCGACGATCGCGCGCAACGGAGCCGACGTAGACGTATACGTCGGTGCCGACGCAGAGGTAGACGGACTGCGTCGGCTATCGTCCTCGTCAGCTATCCATCACCGGCGCGCGCGTGCGCAGATAGTGCTCGAAGTCTTCGGCCACTTCCGCATGGCGCAGCGCGAACTCGACGGTCGCCTTCAGATAGCCGAGCTTGCTGCCGCAGTCGAAACGGGTGCCGTGATACTTGTAGGCGAGCACTTGCTCGTCGCCGAGCAGCGACTGGATGCCGTCCGTGAGCTGAATCTCGCCGCCCGCGCCCGGCTTGAGCGCGCGCAGATGATCGAAGATGCGCGGCTTGAGCACATAGCGGCCCACGACGCCGAGGTTCGACGGCGCCACTTCGGGTGCCGGCTTTTCGACGATGCCCGACATCTTGATGATGGCGTCTTCCCACTCCTTGCCGTCGACGATGCCGTACGAACGCGTCTCTTGCCGCGGAATCTCTTCGACCCCGATCACCGAGCTGTGATAGTGATCGAAGACGTCGATCATCTGCTTCATGACGGGCGGCTCGGCATAGAGCAAGTCGTCCGCGAGGATGACCGCGAACGGATTGTCGCCGACGAGCTTCTCCGCGCACAGCACGGCATGGCCTAGCCCGAGCGCCTCGGGCTGACGCACGTAGAAGCAATCGACGTGGCTCGGCTTGATGCTGCGTACGAGCTCGAGCAGCTTCTCCTTGCCGCGCGCCTCGAGCTCCGCTTCGATCTCATAGGACTTATCGAAGTGATCTTCGATCGCGCGCTTGCTGCGGCCCGTGACGAAGATCATTTCGGTGATGCCGGCGGCCATCGCTTCTTCGACGGCGTATTGAATCAACGGCTTGTCGACGATCGGCAGCATCTCCTTGGGGCTGGCCTTCGTGGCAGGAAGAAAGCGCGTGCCGAGGCCCGCAACGGGAAAGACTGCCTTAGTGACTTTTAGCATGGCATTACCCTAATTCTCGAGTACTGTGGGACCACGTGCCCATCGACGCTGTCAAACCGGCAGACGCGCGAGCTGTGCGCTGAGCTTGGCAATGGTGTCGCGATATTGTGACAGCCTTTTCTGCTCTTGCTCTACAACGGCAGCCGGTGCTTTTGCGACAAAAGCCTCGTTTCCGAGCTTCGCCGAACACTTGGCAATTTCCGCGTCGAGCCGAGCAATTTCCTTGCCCAACCGCTCACGCTCGGCCGCTACGTCGATTTCGACGAGCAGCGCGAGCTTGTCGCCGCCGACGATCGCGATCGGCGCGCCTTGCGACTGCGCGTCGAGCGTGGCTTCGTCGGCCATGACCCGCACCTCCGACAAACGCGCGAGCGCTTGGGCGTACGGTGCGAACGTCTGCCATTGGCTTGCGTTGCCGTGCACCAGCAGAGGGACCTTCGTGGCGGGCGATAGGTTCATTTCGCCGCGCAAATTTCTGCAAGCATCGATTGCGGTTTTCAAGTCCGCGGCCCAGCGCTCGGCATTTTCGTCGATTTTTTTCTCCTCGACGCGCGGGTAACGTTGCACCATGATCGATGCTTCGCCGCTCGCCGCGCCTTGCGGGTACGCGTCCGTCAGCGGCGCGACTTTTTGCCAGAGCGCTTCCGTGATGAACGGAATGATCGGGTGCGCGAGCCGCAGCACCGTTTCGAGCACACGCAGCAGCGTGCGGCGTGTTGCGCGCTGCTGCTCCGGCGTGCCGTTCTGGATCTGCACCTTCGCGAGTTCGACGTACCAATCGCAATACTCGTCCCACACGAACTTGTAGATCGCATTCGCGACGTTGTCGAAGCGGTAGTCGGCAAAGCCCTTTTCGACTTCGGCTTCCACGCGCTGAAGCAGCGAGACGATCCAACGGTCCGCTTGCGAGAACTCGGTATAGCCGCCGGGGGCGCAGTCGCCGGGCGCGCAGGGGCCGGGCTTCGAAAAACCGCAGTCGTGCCCTTCGCAATTCATCAGCACGAAGCGCGTGGCATTCCACAGCTTGTTGCAGAAATTGCGATAGCCTTCGCAGCGTGCCAGATCGAAGTTGACGTTGCGCCCGAGCGTCGCCATCGAGGCCATCGTGAAGCGCAAGGCATCGGTGCCGAAGGCGGGAATGCCTTCGGGAAATTCCTTGCGCGTTTTCTTCTCGATCGACGCGGCCTGCTTCGGATTCATGAGGCCCGTCGTGCGCTTGGCGACGAGCGTCTCGAGATCGATGCCGTCGACGATGTCGATCGGGTCGAGCGTGTTGCCTTTGCTCTTCGACATCTTCTGGCCTTCGTGATCGCGAACGAGCCCGTGCACGTAGACGGTGTGAAACGGCACCTTCCCCGTGAAGTGCGTCGTCATCATGATCATCCGCGCAACCCAGAAGAAAATGATGTCGAAGCCCGTGACGAGCACCGAGGAGGGCAGGAACGCGGCCAGCTCCTTCGTGTCTTGCGGCCAGCCGAGCGAGGAAAACGGCACGAGCGCCGACGAGAACCACGTGTCGAGCACGTCGTCGTCGCGCTCGAGCGCGCCCGTGTAGCCGCGTGCGGCCGCTTGTTCGCGCGCTTCCTGCTCGGTGCGGGCGACGAATACCTCGCCGTTCTCGCCGTACCAAGCCGGGATCTGATGGCCCCACCAGAGCTGACGCGAGATGCACCAGTCCTGGATGTTTTCGAGCCACTGGTAGTAGGTCGTCGTCCAGTTTTCGGGGACGAACTGGATCTCGCCGCTGCGCACGACGTCGAGCGCGGCTTGCGCGATCGACTTGCCCGGATTGAACGTGCCTTCGGGCGCCGGCTTGCTCATCGCGACGAACCATTGATCGGTCAGCATCGGCTCGAGCACGACGCTCGTGCGGTCGCCGCGCGGCACCATCAGCTTGTGCTGCTTGACCGATTCCAGCAGGCCCTGGGCATCGAGATCGGCGACGACGCGCTTGCGGGCCTCGAAGCGATCGAGGCCGCGATAGGCGGCGGGGGCGTTGTCGTTGATCTTCGCTTCGAGCGTGAGGATTTCGATTTGCGGCAGCGCGTGGCGCTGGCCCACTTGGTAGTCATTGAAATCGTGTGCCGGCGTGACTTTGACGACGCCCGTGCCGAATTCGCGATCGACGTAGTCGTCGGCGATGATGGGGATCTCGCGATCGCAGAGCGGCAGCTTGACCGCTTTGCCGATCAGGTGCGCGTAGCGCTCGTCCTCGGGGTGGACCATCACGGCGACGTCGCCGAGCATCGTCTCGGGACGCGTCGTGGCGACGGTCAAGTGGCCGCCGCCGTCGGCGAGCGGATAGCGGATGTGCCACAGATGGCCGTTTTCCTCCTCGCTCGCGACTTCGAGGTCGGAGACGGCCGTCATCAAGACCGGGTCCCAATTGACGAGCCGCTTGCCGCGATAGATCAAGCCTTGCTCGTAAAGCCGCACGAACACTTCGCTGACGACTTTCGACATTTTGTCGTCCATCGTGAAGTATTCGCGCGACCAGTCGATCGACGCGCCGAGGCGCCGCACCTGATTCGTGATCGTCGAGCCCGAGCGTTCCTTCCACTCCCATACGCGCTCGACGAATTTTTCGCGGCCGAGATCGTGGCGCGACACGCCTTGCTGATCGAGCTGGCGCTCGACGACGATCTGCGTCGCGATGCCCGCGTGGTCGGTACCCGGCAGCCATAGCGTGTTCGCGCCGAGCATGCGGTGATAGCGCGTGAGACCGTCCATGATCGTCTGGTTGAACGCGTGCCCCATGTGCAGCGTGCCCGTGACGTTCGGCGGCGGCAGTTGTATCGAGAAATGGGCTGGGGCCGCGGTAGGTGCGTCCGGCACGCCTGGTGCGTTCGGCGCGAAGGCCGGCTGCGCATATCCGCGTTTTTCCCATTCGGGGCCCCATTGGGCCTCGATCGTCTGGGGCTCGAAACTCTTCGCCAGCGTGGTGTCGGTCATGGTGGAAATCCGCCGAAAAATGCCTGAGGTGATGTGGAGTGTCCGCTGTCAAGAACCCGTGCGAAGCCGAAGCCGGTTCGGCGTTTCAGGTTCGAAACCGTCGATTATAAAGGGACGGCCGATGCGTTCGGCGCACGGCCTTATAATGGCGGGCTCGCAAAGCGTTGCCGCATACGGCATTGCCCGCTCCTTCCGTCGTAGAGAATCGCTCCCTCCATGCCAGAACTGCTCGCCCACCTCAATCCCGAACAATACGCTGCCGTCACGCTGCCGAACGAACCGGCGCTGATCCTGGCGGGCGCGGGCAGCGGTAAGACGCGCGTGCTGATCACGCGCATCGCGTGGCTGATCCAGCAGGGGTTCGCGTCGCCGCCGACGGTGCTCGGCGTCACCTTCACGAACAAGGCGGCGCGCGAGATGATGGGGCGGCTGTCGGCGCTGTTGCCGATCGACACGCGCGGCATGTGGATCGGCACGTTCCACGGCCTGTGCAATCGCATGCTGCGCGCGCATCACCGCGATGCCGGGTTGCCCGCGACGTTTCAGATCCTCGACACCGCCGATCAGCTCTCGGCGATCAAGCGCCTGATGAAGGGCCTGAACGTCGACGACGAAAAGTACCCGCCGAAGAATCTGCAGTACTTCATCAACAATGCGAAGGAACAAGGGCTGCGCCCCGATCAGGTGGACGCGACCGATAGCTTCAACTTGAAGTTCGTGGAGCTTTTCCGCGCGTACGAGCAGCAGTGCCAGCGCGAGGGCGTCGTCGATTTTCCCGAGCTGCTGCTGCGCTGTTACGAACTGCTCGCGCACAACGCACCGCTGCGCGCTCACTATCAAGCACGCTTCAAGCACATTCTCGTCGACGAATTCCAAGACACGAACAAGCTCCAATACGCGTGGCTCAAGTTGCTGGCGGGGCAGTCCAATGCGATTTTCGCTGTCGGCGACGACGACCAATCGATCTACGCGTTTCGCGGCGCGAACGTAGGCAACATGCTCGACTTCGAGCGCGAGTTCAACGTCCGCCATCTGATCAAGCTCGAGCAGAACTATCGTTCGCACGGGTACATCCTCGATACGGCCAACGCGCTCATCGAGCACAACGCGCGGCGCCTGGGCAAGAACTTGCGGACCGATGCGGGGCACGGCGAGCCCGTGCGCGTCTACGAGGCGGCCACCGATTCGCAGGAGGCCGGCTGGATCGTCGAGGAAATCCGGGCGCTGATCAACAACGGCATGTCGCGCAGCGAGATCGCCGTGCTCTATCGCAGCAACGCGCAGTCGCGCACGATCGAGCACACGCTCGTGAACGCGGGCATCGCCTATCGCGTCTACGGCGGCCTGCGCTTTTTCGAGCGGCAGGAAGTCAAGCACGCGCTCGCCTATCTGCGCCTGATCGACAACCCGAACGACGATACGGCGTTTGCGCGCGTCGTGAACTTCCCCACGCGCGGCATCGGCGCGCGCTCGATCGAGCAACTGGCGGATGCGGCGCGCCTTTACGGCTGTTCGATGGCCACGGCCATTGCCTATGTGACGGGCAAAGCCGGCACGAGCCTCGGCTCGTTCGCGAATCTCGTCGCGAAGATGCGCGCCGAGACGGAGCGGATGAGCTTGCCCGAAACGGTCGAGTACGTCGTGCGCGTCAGTGGTTTGGCCGAGTTCTATCAAAACGAGCGCGAGGGGCAGGATCGGCTCGAGAACTTGCAGGAACTCGTCAACGCCGCCACGGCGTTCGTCAGCGAAGAAGGCTACGGGCTCGATACGCCCGCGCGGTCGATCCGTCTCGCGCCGGGGGCGACGTCGGCGCCCGAGCTGGCCGTCTCGTCGGAGGCGGACGACACGGTCGTGCTCGACGCGGCCAGCCTGATCGATCCGGCGCAAAATCCCGATACGATGACGCCGCTCGCCGGCTTTTTGTCGCACGCGTCGCTCGAGGCCGGCGAAAACCAGGCGCAAGCGGGGCAGGATGCCATCCAATTGATGACAGTGCACGCGGCGAAGGGGCTCGAATTCACGGCCGTGTTCATCACGGGGCTCGAAGAGGGGCTGTTTCCGCACGAGAACAGCGCGAAGGAGACGGACGGGCTCGAGGAAGAGCGCCGGCTCATGTACGTCGCGATTACGCGCGCGAAGGAGCGGCTTTATCTGTCGCTCGCGCAAAGCCGCATGCTGCACGGGCAAACGCGCTACAACGTGCGCTCGCGGTTCTTCGACGAGTTGCCCGAAACGACGCTGAAATGGCTGACGCCGAAAGCCGAGGCGGGATCGCGCTGGGGCGGGCGCGCCGATCAATCGGGCTCGGGCTGGGGCCGCGACTGGTTCGCGCGGCCCGATCGCGGCGGTCCGGCGGCCGCCTTCGAAGCGGCGCCGCTGCCCGCGTTCGCCAACGAGCAGCGCGCGGCCGAGACGGGTTTTCGCGTCGGTCAGCAAGTTTTTCACACGAAATTCGGAGAAGGCGCGATCACGGCGCTCGAAGGCACCGGCGCCGATGCGCGCGCGCAAGTTCGCTTCAAGCGGCACGGCGAAAAATGGCTCGCGCTATCGGTGGCCAAGCTGCAAGTCGTCGATTGATGTCCTCTCGCGGCGCCATCCGCTTGGCTGCACACTGAAGGCAGTCCCGCGCTCGGATAGAAGCCCCTGAGAGATCGGGGCACTGCATGGGCGAGGGTCCAAAATGACTTTGAATACGATCCGATTCCGATGAGCATGGATAGCCATCACGACGATAGCGATAACGGTAGCGGCGCCGTGCGCCGGCTCGGCATATTGGCGGCGCTGCCGCAAGAGCTCGGCGATCTCGTCGAGGCGATGCGCGCGGAAGGCGACATGCGCACGGTCACGCTGGGCCGGCGCGATTATCACGTGGGCACGGCGCACGGCGTGCCTTGCGTCGTCACGCTCGCGCGTGTGGGCAAGGTCGCGGCGGCGGCGAGCGCGAGCGCGCTCATTCATGTCTTCGGTGTCGATGCGGTGGTGTTTACCGGCGTGGCCGGCGGTGTCGGCCAAGGCGTGCGCGTGGGCGACATCGTCGTTGCCGATTCGCTGCTGCAGCACGATCTCGACGCCTCGCCGCTGTTTCCGCGCTACGAGGTGCCGCTGCTCGATCGCGCCCGCTTTCCGGCGCACGCGCCGCTGGCCGACGCGCTCGCCGCCGCCTGCGAGCGTTTCGTGACCGACGAAGGTAAGACGCTCGCCGAGCGCTTTGCGTTTCAAGCGCCGCGCGTCCATCGAGGATTGATCATCAGCGGCGATCGCTTCGTCTCGAGCGCGAGCGAGGTGCGCGCGTTGGCGCAGGCGTTGCCCGAAGCGATGGCGGTCGAGATGGAAGGGGCGGCGATGGCGCAGGTTTGCTACGAGCACGACGTGCCATGCGCAATCGTGCGAACGATCTCCGACACGGCGGATGATCACGCGACGGCTTCGTTTACGACATTCCTGACCGATATCGCCAGCGCTTATTCGTCAGGGATTTTGCGGCGGTTCCTGGCGGCGTATGCCATCGCCTAGCCTCACGTAGCGGCCACGCCGGCTTCGACGGCGCTCACCGAACTGAGCGGATGTCTCGCATAAAACAAAGCGCCGCGGAATTGACGTCCCGCGGCGCTTTGTTTTGTCGGCGACCAGCGCGCTACGCCTTGGCGCGTTTGCTCTCGATATTCGGCAGGAACATCGTCAGGATGCCGATCAGCGGCAAGAACGAGCACACCTTGTAGACGAAGCCGATGCTCGTCGCGTCGGCCAGATTGCCGAGCACGGCCGCGCCCACGCCGCCCAGGCCGAACGCGAAGCCGAAGAACAGGCCCGCGACCATGCCGACGTTGCCGGGAATCAATTCCTGCGCGTAGACGATGATGGCCGAGAACGCGGAGGCGAGCACGATGCCGATGATGACCGTGAGCGCGCCGGTCCAGAACAGGTTCGCGTAGGGCAGCAACAGCGTGAACGGCGCGACGCCGAGAATCGATACCCAGATGACGTACTTGCGGCCGATCCGATCGCCGATCGGGCCGCCGATGATCGTGCCCGCGGCCACGGCGGCGAGGAACACGAACAGGTGAATCTGCGCGGCCTGCACCGACAAGTGGAATTTGTCGATGAGATAGAACGTGAAGTAGCTGTTCAGGCTCGCGAGGTAGAAATATTTCGAGAACACGAGCAGCACGAGCACGCCGATGGCGAGCTTGACGCGCGCTTTCGACAGCGACGGATGCAGCGCGCGGGCACCGGCTTTCTTCTTCGTTGCCGGATGGCGGCTGTACCAGCGGCCGATGTTGGCGAGCACCACCATGGCGACGAGCGCGGCCACCGAGAACCAAGCGATGCTGCGTTGGCCGTGCGGGATGACGATGAGCGCGGCCAGCAGGGGCCCGAGCGCCGAACCGGCGTTGCCGCCCACCTGGAACAGCGACTGTGCGAGCCCGTATCGCCCGCCCGAGGCCATGCGCGCGACGCGCGACGATTCCGGATGAAAGACGGACGAGCCGCATCCCACGAGCGCCGCGGCGATGAGCAGCACGCCGAAGTTCGGCGCCATCGACATCAGCACGAGCCCCGTCAGCGTGAAACCCATCCCGACCGGCAGCGAGTACGGCTGGGGACGCTTGTCGGTGTACAAGCCGACGAGCGGCTGCAACAGCGAGGCCGTGATTTGGTAGGTCAGCGTGATGAGGCCGATCTGGGCGAACGACAACGAAAAGTTCTGCTTCAGCATCGGATAGATGGCGAGGATCAACGACTGGATCATGTCGTTGAGCAGATGCGAGAAGCTGATCGCACCGAGCACCGAGTACACGGTGCGCGAAACGGGGCCTGCCGGCGCTTGCGTCGGCGCCGGCTCGGTCGTTGCCGCGGCCGCGGCAAGGGTATTTTTCGGAATACTCGTTTGCATCGTGGGCACTTTGGGAAAAGAGAAAACGGCGCGCGCCGCAGGAGTGCGGCGCGCAAAGTTCGATGCGTCGGGTTCGACGATGAGTTGAGTGTAGTGTGTCCTATAAAGAATAATCGGACAAAGTTTGTCGTAAATGGGACATGCCGTGGCCGCGCCGTCGAGCGAGTCGGCCATCGGCGAACGGAAAGCGGGGCCGGGACCTATCGCCGCGTTGTTGCGGCGTTGTCACCGCGCAGCCTTTTTGTCGGGGTATAAAGCGGTCGGCGCGCCACGAGCCGCTGGATACCGGGTTTACATGGGGCGCTCCGCACTAAAGAACGACAGCGACGCTGCCGTTGACCCGTAAAGGTAATCAAAGGATTGCGTCGCCCAACCCACGGCGGCGGAGTGATAAGAAGGGGGATTCATATGAAGGCAGTTTCGCTGGGCGGGCGTTCGGAGCCAGGTTTCGTTCCGGGCGGCACGGGGGCCGGCGGTAGGTCGCAAAAGCGCGGGGCGAAGTCGAAGCTGCACGGGCTGTCGGTGAAAGCCTCGCTGCGCTTGGCGTTTGCGATCGTGCTCATCGGCACGCTCGTGATCGGCGTGTTTTCGTTGACGCAGATCGAGCGTTTGAACGGCTCGGCGAAATCGATTTACGCCCAAGGTCACGTCGCGAGCCGAGCCGCCGAGGAAGTGCGTGCCAACGTGCTGCGCGCGAGCCGTGCCCAGAAGATGCTGCTGACGGCGACCACGGCCAAGGAGCGCGACGATCTCGGCGCCGACATCGAGAAGGGGCTCACGGCCATCAACGGCGAGCTCGATATCCTGCAGAAATACACCGACGCTTCCGATTCCGAAAGCATTGCCAAGCAGAAGGCGTTGGCGGCCGGCATCAATGCTTGGGCCGGCCACTTGCGCACGTTCGTGACGCTCGTGAAGGAGCAGTCGCTCGACCTGTCGCAAATGAACTGGCAGGTCGGCATGCAAGACGTCTCGCTGCTCGTCGAGACAGGCAAGCTCGAAAAGGCCGTCGACGAACTCGTGGACCTGCGCGGCACCGAAGCGAAAGCCACGATCAAAGAGTCCGCCTTTATCTTCCAGTCGTCGTTCGTGATGATCGCGGGGATGACCATCGCGCTGATCGTCGTGGCGTTCGTTGTCAGCGAATGGGTCGTGCGGCGCCTCGCGCGCCAGCTCGGCGGCGAGCCCGGTTACGCCAAGGAGATTGCGAGCCATATCGCGGCGGGCGATCTGTCGAACCGTATTCGGCTCGCGAAGAAGGACGACTCGAGCGTGCTTTTCGCGCTGACGGAGATGCAAACCGGGCTGGCCGGTACCGTCGGCGAAATCACGGCGAGTGCCGAGGCGATTTCGTCGGCCGCCGGCGAAATCTCGATGGGCAACCTCGATCTGTCGCAACGCACGGAGCAGCAGGCGGTTTCGCTCGAGCGCACCGCGACGAGCATGGAGCAGCTCACGTCGACCGTGAAGCAAAACGCCGACAACGCAAAGCAGGCCAGCGCGCTCGCCAACAATGCGTCGGAAATCGCGTCGACCTGCGGCGGCGTCGTCTCGCGCGTCGTCACGACGATGGGCGAGATCAACGATAGCGCCAAGAGCATCGGCGACATCATCGGCGTGATCGACGGCATCGCGTTCCAGACCAACATCCTCGCCTTGAACGCGGCCGTCGAAGCGGCGCGCGCGGGCGAGCAGGGCCGCGGCTTCGCGGTCGTTGCCGGCGAAGTGCGCAGCCTCGCGCAGCGCAGCGCGGCGGCAGCAAAGGAAATCAAGACGCTCATCAACACGTCGCTCGAGCGCGTCGCCAACGGCTCCAGCCTCGCCCAGGACGCCGGGCAGACGATGGATGAAGTGGTCAAGGCGGTCAGGCGCGTGACCGACATCATGGGTGAGATTTCCGCGGCTTCGTCCGAGCAAAGCGCCGGCATCGAGGAGGTCAACCGCGCCGTGACGCAGATGGATTCCGGCACGCAGCAGAACGCCGCGCTCGTCGAAGAAGCGACGGCCGCCGCGCGCTCGCTCGACGATCAGGCCCAGGCGCTCAAGCGTCTCGTCGGCAAGTTCAAGCTGCACGCATGACATCGATGGGGCTGACGACCTGAGCGGCAGCCTCAGCGGTGACCTAAGCGTCTACCCGGAAACGGGCCGGTTCTCCGGCCCGTTTTCGTTTGTGCCGGATGGTGTGGCTTATCGCATCCGATCAGCGTTCCCAATCAACGCGCCGGCGACACGATCACCGTGCAGGTCGTGCCCGCGGCGAGCATGACGCCGTCGGGGACCTTGTCGAGGTGAATCCGCACGGGCACGCGCTGCGCGAGCCGCACCCAGTTGAAGGTCGGATTGACGTCGGCGACGAGTTCGCGGCTTTGCGGATTGTCGCGATCGTAGATGCCGCGCGAGATGCTCTCCACATGGCCTTGCAGCACGCCGCCGCTCATGAGGCGGATTTCCGCCTTGTCGCCGATCTTCACGCGCGGCAGCTTCGTTTCCTCGAAATACCCGTAGACCCAGAACGAGTGACTGTCGACGATCGCGAGCTTGGGCGTGCCCGCCGTCGCATAGTCGCCGCGGAACACCGAAAGATTGGTGACGTAGCCGTCGACGGGCGAGACGAGCGTCGTGCGCGAGAGATTGAGCTTGGCGGCGTCGAGCGCGGCCACGGCCTGTTGATATTGCGCTTGCGCGCTCACCGCGGCGCTCGAGGCGTTCTCGCGGTTTTCCTTCGACACGACGAGGCTGTCCATGTCGGCGCGCCGCGCGGCATCGGCCCGGCGCATCTGCCACTCGGCCCGGCGCGCGGCCACGGCCGCCTCGGCTTGCTCGACGGCCACCTGATAGTGCGCCGGATCGATTCGCATCAGCACTTGGCCTTTCTTGACGAACATGTTGTCCGTGATCGGCAGATCCACGACGGCGCCCGAGACGTCGGGCGCCACGTTGACGATCTGCGCGCGCACGCGGCCGTCGCGAGTCCACGGTTCGTCCATGTAATGAACCCAGAGCCGATGGCCGATCGCCAGCGCGAGCACGAGCAGCAGTGCCGTGGCGATGAAACCGATGAGTTGTCGAAGCGTCATGATGAGGAGTCGAAAAGAAGCGGGGCCTGTGTGCCTAACGATAGACAGCGAGCCCGAGCACGCCGCAGATGCAGGCGAGCAGGCTCGCGCGAAAGAGCGCGGGATGCCAGACGAAGCGATAAAGGCCGATCTGCGCGAGCAGGCGGTCGACGAACCAGGTCAGCACTGCGCCGCCGATGCAAAGCGGCACGAGCGAGGGAATGTAGGCGCCGAGGATGGCGATTTCGCGATGCATGGGCGGCTCCTTCATGCCGGCGCCGCGGCGTCGCGGCGCGTCCCGCCCGCGTAGTGCGCGAGCGGCGATTGAGGATCGATGAGCGCCGTGCGCACGAAGTGCAGGTAGCTCAAGATACGTTGCAGACGGTGCCGGTCTTCGCGCGGCGGAGCGAATGCGGCAAGCGCTTGCTGCACGGCTGCGATCGCGTCGAAATTCGCGGCGAGGGCGGCGTCCAGGCGCGCATCGGTCGGGCGCGCGAACAGCGCGGTGAGCGTCTTGGCCGACTGCGCGATGCTGCGCCGCCACGGCATCGTTCGTGCATAGCGCGCGTCGTTCGGCAGCGCGGCTAGCTCGCGGCGCAGATCGATGACGGCTTGGCCGACTTCGAGCACCGCAATCAGCCAAGCGAGCGCGTCGCGCTGGCCGGCCGCATCGTGCTCCATCAGCGCGTGGGCCTGGAAGGCGAGGTCGCGCGCACGGCTCTCGAAGCGCGAACGCACGCGCGCGAGCGGTGCTGTGCAGGCCAGCACGACTTGGCGGCGCAAGTCGCCGAGCAGATGGCGGCGCAGCCAGGGTGTCGAGGGCGGCAGCAGCACGGCAAAGGCGATCGCGCTGACCACCATCGACAACACGAGCGCGAGCGCGTCGTTCGCATAGCCGGCCGGATCGTAGCGCACGAGGTTGTCGGGGCCCGCCAGCACGCAAAAGAAGATGCAATAGCCGGCGCCATAGCCCGCGAGCTTCGGGCGCGTCGTCATCCAGATGCCGAGCGCGAGTGCCGGCGTTAGCGCGACGCACAGCAGCGGGAAACCGTCGATGTGGGGATAGATGCCGAACACGACGAGAAACCCGAGGAGCGTTGCGAGCACCGTGCCGGCCGCCATCTGGTAGGCCATGCGCGTCGGCCGCGGCGACGAGGACGCCAGCGCGCAGACCGCGGCGGCGTTGAGCACGAGCATCGAGCCGTTCGGCCAGGCCGACGCGATCCAAAACGCGCTGAGCACGGCCATGATGATGGCGCCGCGCACGCCGGCCACGAGCGTGAGGGCCACGTTCGTCTTCGGTTCGTAGCGCTCGGGCGAACGTTCGCGTTCGTGCGTCGAGGCCGCGAGCGACGCGTAGGTCAGCGTATAGGCGTGCATGTCTTCGACGAATCGGTAGAGCAGTTCGGAGGCGGTGTCGAAGTCGAGCAGCGGAAAGTCGTGCCGCCGCGCGAGCGCCGCGCGCTTTTCGCGCACGCGGCGCGGTAGCGCGGCTTTGAACGCTTCGAGCTTGCGTGCCGAGCCGGCGGCATCCAGGGCGGTCAGTACCGGCTCGCCCGGCATGTGCAGCAGCGGCGCCAGTTCTTCGAAGTAAGGCTCGAGCGCGGCGACGGCCTGCGTCGCGCCGGCGCCGCGCAGGCGGTTCATCAGTTGATGAAGAGCGTGAAAGCGCGTCGAGGCCGTCATGAACTCGCTGTTCAAGCGCGCGAGACGGCCGCTGCGGCCACGCGTTTCCGGCCCTTCGAACACGGCGACGCTGCGCATCGCTTCGAAGCCGACGATCTCCGCCAAAAAGCGGGCATTCGTGCGTTCGATCTGCGTGCGTTCGACGCGCCCCGACAACGTGGCCGCGACGTATTCGACGAAAGCGGAAAAGCGCGCGCGCACCGTCGTGCGCATTTGCAGGCTCGCGTGTTGAGGGAACACGAGTGCGCCGACGACGCCCGCGCAGAGGACGCCGAGCGTCACCTCCGCCGCGCGCGTGAGCGCGGATAAGAACGCGCCGTCCGGATGCTGAGCGGCGGGAATGCCGATCAGCGCGGCCGTGTACCCCGCGAGCAGGAAGCCGTATGAGCGGAAGTTGCGGTTGCGCGCGGCGCCGGCCGTGCAGATGCCGGTCCACAGCGCGAGCGCGCCGAGAAACAGCTCACGCTGCGGCGCGAAAACGGCGATCAAGCACAGCGTCGCGACGAGGCCCACGAGCGTGCCGCCGATCCGATAGAAGCTTTTGGCGAGGATGGCGCCGCTTTGCGGCTGCATGACGATGAAGACCGTCGTCATCGCGGTGCGCGGCCCCGGCAGATCGAGCCGCATCGCGATGCCGAGCGCGAGAAACGCGGCCGTCAGCGCCTTGAGCAGATAGACCCACGTGAGCCCGTCCGTACGTGCCCAGTCGACGAAGGCGGTTTGCAGCGCATTGAACGAGCGTGGTTCGCGAAGCAGGGGATCGGCCATGACGTTCGTCCTATCGCGGCTCGCCGGCGCCGTGTGCGGCGACGCTCGCATGGCGGCCGAGCGCATCGATTCCGAGCGTGCCGTGCGGCGAGGGCTGCATCGTGCCGGCGTTCGGGCCGTCGGCCGGCGCGGCGAGTCCACCGCCCAGCGCACCCATCAGCGACGCGTAGGCGGCAAGTCGCGCGGCGTGCACCTGGGCCACGCTCTGCTGCGCGCCGAGCCATTGCGTTTCGCTGACGACGACGTTGACGTAGTCGCTCAGCCCGCGCTTGAAGCCGACTTGGGCGAGCCGATAGCTGCGCTCGGCAAAGCTGGCCGAGCGCTCGGCGTCGCCTTGCTGCGCGGCGAGCGAGTGCAACTGCACGATCTGATCGGCGATTTGCTTGAGCGCGGCGACGACCGTCGCGTTGTAATGCTCGACGGCCTCGTCGTAGCCCGCGTCCGCCGCGCCGAGCCGGCTGCGCAGCGCGCCGCCTTCGAAGATCGGCAGCGAGAGCGCCGGCCCGGCGGTCCAACTGCCGTTGGCCGCGTGCAGAAACTGAAACAGCGGGCCCCCGGCCGCGAAGCCGCCCAGCGATGCCATCAGATTGATATTGGGGTAGAAGGCCGCATGGGCGACATCGATGCCGCGTGCGGCGCCCGCCACGGCCCAGCGCGCGGCGACGACGTCGGGGCGGTGGCCGATCAATTCGGCAGGCAGCGCCGAGGGCAGGGCGACGCTCGCGTCGAGCGACAGCGCGGGTCGCGTCAAGGCAGCGCCCGCGCCGGGGCCTTGCCCGGTCAATGCCGCGAGCTGGTTGCGGTCGAGTTCGATCGCTTCGTTCAGCGCCTCGATCCGACGCTCGTACTCGGGCAACGGGGCCTGCGCTTGGCTCACCTCGAGTTGCGTGCCGACCCCGCCCGCAAGACGCCGCTGCGCCAGCGCCACGAGTTCTCGCTGGCGTGCGAGCGTATCGGTGGCGATGTCGCGTAGCGCGTATTGTTTCGAAAAGTCGACGTAAGCGCGCACGAGATTGACCTCGAGCTCGAGCTGTGCGGCGCGCGCATTCGCTGCACGTTCATGCGCGGCATCGAGCGCTCGTTCGTGTGCGTGCGCATCGCCGCCCCATAGATCGAGATGGTAGGAAAATCCGAGCGTGCCGGTGTTGTTCCAGGTGGTTTGATCGGCGAGTTCGCCGGGCCCGTAATAAAGGGGATTGTCGGCCCAGTGCTCGCGTGTGATCGACAGGTTGCCCTCGACGTGCGGCGCGAGCGCCGCGGCAGCCACGCCCGCGAGCGATTGCGCTTCGCGCACGCGCGCATCGGCGGCCGCGAGTGTCGGATTGCCGGCGACGGCGGCGGATACGAGCGAGTCGAGCTGCGTGTCGCCATAGGTGCGCCACCAGTCGGCATCGGGCCAGCGAGCACTGCGAGCAGCCGCGCGCACGGCGGCGCCGGTATCGAGCGCCGCCGCATCGAGCGCCGTTTGTTGCGGCGCAATGCCGCCCGTGCTCGCGCATCCGGACATTATTATCGACAGTGCAAGAAATGCGGATGCGACACGCACTTTGCCGCTCGGCAAGCGCACGATTTTCTCCCTTGGCGACGTTATTGAACGCAATCGATTATATTTTTCAGCCTATTGTCGAATAAGCCGTAAGGATGCAATGGATTCTTACGGTTTTTGAGCTAATCGATGTTGCGGAACATGTAACAATCGCGACGCAGGAACACATGGGGGTGGGTATGGATACGCTTCAAAACATGCGCGTTTTCGTGCGCGTCGTCGAATCGGGCAGCTTCACCGCGGCAGCGCAGCACTTGAATACGACGACCGCCTATGCCTCGCGCGCCGTCTCCGATCTCGAAGCGCATTTGCACACGCGCCTGCTCAATCGTACGACGCGGCGCATCGCGCTGACCGAAGCGGGCGAGCGTTATCTACAGCGCTGCCAGCAGATTCTCGCGTACGTCGAGGAAGCCGAGGCCGAGGCGAGCGACGCGCACGCGCGGCCGTCGGGCAAGCTGCGCGTGCATGCGATGGCCAGCTTCGGTGCGCACTACATCGTGCCCGCGGTCGGCCGGTATCAGCGGCGCTACCCCGACGTATCCGTCGACATGACGCTCGCCCAGCGAATTCCGGACTTGCTCGACGAAGGCTACGACGTGTCGGTCGTGGTCGGCTACGATCTGCCCGATTCGGGCTTGATCTCCCAGCGGCTCGGCAGCGTGTTCAGCATCGCGTGCGCGTCCCCGTCATACCTCGAGCGCCGCGGCGTGCCGCGTACGCCGGCCGATCTGGCCAATCACACGTGTCTGCGCATCGTCACCCCGGCATCGGTCTTCGACAAATGGAATTTCGACGGCCCCACCGGTACCGAGACCTACACCGTCGCGGCGCCGACGTTCCAAGTGAACGGCGCGGACTCGATGGCCGTCGCCGTGCGCGAAGGGATGGGCATCGCCGTCTTGCCGACCTACGCGGCGATGCGCTGGCTCGAAAGCGGCGAATTGGTCTGGATATTGCCCGAGTACACGTCGATGCCGTTGAACGTCTACGCGCTGTACCCGTCGCGGCAATATCTCGACGCGAAAATCCGCACGTGGGTTGATTTTCTGCGCGACGAATTGCCGGCGACGCTCGCCGCCGAGCAGGCCGCGCTGCGGAAATTCGCGCGCACATAGCCGCCGCGCCGCGCGCGACTCATGCGGGAGCCGCGCAGGCCGACGCGTCGAACCGACTTTTCCCGCCGCCGAGGCGTTCGTTCAGTGCTTCGTGTGACGCCAGTCGAGCATGTGATGCTCGGCCAGCCAGTGATGAATCATGCCTTCGCCGTTGTGCTCGCGCTTGTAGGACCGCGATTCGAATATCGTCAGCGCCAGCAGCACCAGCAGTCCGGCGGCTAGCCCGGTCAGGCCGGCGATCGATTCAGCGTCCATGGCAGCCTCCTTTCGCGATAGGGGTCGCGTAGCTACATACTAGAACACGCTGCGCGAAATGGAGCATGCGGGCGTGTGCGGGGCTGCCGCCGGCGTGCACTGGCTAGGAGCGCTCTTGCACGCATACCCACGGCGAGACGACGACGGCCCACAGTTCGGGATCGCGCGCGGCGAAGTCGGCGGCGGTCTTAGCTTGCATGCGTTCGACAAGCCCCGACGACAACCATTGCGCGACCTGCGCCGTGTCGTCCTCGGCGACGGCGGCGGCCACGGTCACGAGATCGAGGTCACGCGCGACGCGCAGCAGCATGCCGCGCGCGAAAAAGCGTTCGAGCTCGGGCCATGCGATCTTCGCGGTCTCGGCGAGCAGCTTCAGGTAAAGCGGACTGTGGCCGGTATCGGCGGCGGGGCGCTCGGAGGAGGTCATGTCATTGACGGCGGTTATGCTAGAGGGGCGTTACTATAAACCACGATTTCATCCCTTCCCCTCACGAGGTACGCATGTCCGGCGCTTTTGCTGTTTCGAAATACGACCCGTTCGCCCGCTTGCTTCACTGGCTCATCGTGCTGCTGCTCACCGCTCAGTACGTCGTCGCATGGACGATGCCGGGCATTCATCGCGGCACGCAGCCGGTCGGACTCATCGTCGTGCACCTCGATCTGGGCGCTTTCATCCTCGGCATCATGATCGTTCGCCTGCTGTGGCGCTTCGTGCGCACGGGGCCCGATGCGGTCGAGGGTACGCCGTTCACGCGGGGCGTGGCTTCCCTTACGCATGGCTTGCTCTATCTGCTGCTGATCGTACAGCCGGCGATGGGGTGGGCCAATGCGTCTTCGCGCGGCTGGCAGGTGACGCTGTTCGGCGTGAACCTGCCGTCGCTCCTGCCGAAGGGCGCGGCGATCGGGCATACGCTCGGCGACGCCCACCGGCTGCTCGCCTGGGTCATGCTCGCGCTGATCGGCCTACACGTGCTCGCCGCGCTCTACCATCACTTTGTGCTGCGCGATCGCGTCCTGCGCCGGATGGCGTAGCGCCGCGCGCGCAGTGCCGTCGGCCAACTCGTCAGCCGAGCGTGCGCAGGTCGCGCCGCACGATCTTGCCCGTCGCCGTCATCGGCAAGCTCTCGACGAATGCGATCGCACGCGGGTACTCATGGGCGGCCAGACGCGTGCGCACATGCTGCTGGATCTCTTGGACGAGCGCATCGCTGGGCGCGAAGCCCGGGTTCAGGACGATGAACGCTTTCACGATCTCGGTGCGCGCGGCATCGGGCACGCCGACGACGGCGGCCATGCGCACGGCCGGGTGCCCCAGCAGACAGTCCTCGATCGGTCCGGGGCCGATGCGGTAGCCCGCGCTCGTGATGACGTCGTCGTTGCGCCCGACGAAGCGGATGAAGCCGTCCGCATCCATGACGCCGACGTCGCCCGTCACGAGATACTCGCCCGCGAACTTCTCCCGCGTGGCTTCGTCGTTGCGCCAATAGCCGAGGAACATGACGGGATCGGGCGCATGGATGCCGATGTTGCCCTCGGTGCCGACCGGCAGCACTTGCCCGGCATCGTCGACGATCTCGACGCGATGGCCCGGCACGGCCTTGCCGATCGAACCGATGCGCGGCTCGAACAGCGCGCCGCACGAACTGACGACGACGTTGCATTCGGTCTGGCCGTAGAACTCGTTGAGCGTGACGCCAAGTGACGCGCGGCCCCATTCGATGAGTTCCTCGCCGAGCGATTCGCCGCCGCTCGAGACGGCGACCAGCGATAGCGCGTAACGTTCGCGCGGGCGCTCGACGGTGCGCAGCATCTTGAGCGCGGTCGGCGGCAGGAACGCGTGCGTGACCTGGTGGCGCGCCATCAGATCGAACGCGGCGTCGGCATCGAACTTTTCGAACCGGCGGGCGAGCACGGGCACGCCGTGATGCCACGCAGGCAGGAGCACGTCGAGCAGGCCGCCGATCCAAGCCCAGTCCGCCGGCGTCCACATGAGCCGCGCGTTGTCGGGGAAGAACGCCAGCGGCATCTCGACGCCCGGCAGATGCCCGAGCAGCACACGATGCGCGTGCAGCGCGCCCTTCGGCTTGCCCGTGGTGCCGGACGTGTAGATGATGACGGCCGGGTCGTCGGCACGCGTGTCGATGGGTTCGAGCACGCGTCCTTCATGCTCGAGCGACGACCAAAACGGCAACACGCCGGCCGCCTCGAGCGCTTGCGTATCGCCGTCGATGCAATAGATCGTCTTCAGTTCCGGCAGCGCGCCGCGAATCTGCTCGATCTTTTGCAGCCCGGCCGTATCGGTGACGAGCGCGACGGCGCCGCTGTTGGAGAGGCGGTACTGCAATGCCTCCACGCCGAACAGCGCGAACAACGGCACGGCGATCGCGCCGAGCTTGTAGGCGGCCAGATGGGCGAGCGCCGTCTCGGGCGCTTGCGGCAAGAAGATACCGACGCGTTCCCCGCGGGCCACGCCGTGCCGCGCAAAGCTGTGCGCAAGCTGATTGGACAGCGCCTTGAGTTCGTCGAAGCTGTAGCGCAGCACGGTGCCGTCGCGCCGTTCGTAGACGAGGGCCGGACGGTTGCTGCCGTCGGCCCACTTGTCGCAGACATCGACGCCGATGTTGTAGCGTTCGGGGATGCGCCACGCAAAACCGTCGGCGAGCGTTTCGTAGCTGTTGGTTCGGGTAAGCATGCTGCGTCTCCTCCAATCCTCTTATCTTCGGTCGGCTTCGATTAATTCGTCGATAAAAAAATCGACAAAAATACAGAACAATTGCCGTTCGGCCGATTAAGTCAGGCGATTGCCGATTAATCGAGCGGCAATCGGCGATTGCAGATGTTGTCGGTCGCACCTTGCCTGTGGCGCGTCACACGGACGCCACGGGTTTTCACTGACGGCATGGCACCCAATTTGCGGCGACACGCCGTATTTCTATGACATTATCTCGGTACTATGTGCCAACTACCGCTTTTTCCTCAATAAATCGATTGTAGATATATTGCAGAATCGTTAAATTTGTAATTGGCGCACGGCGAACCGGTCCTTTGCCTCACTGCGCCGAACCCCCGTTGGCCCGGCCTCGAGTCGGGCCTCTTTTTTTGTCCGACGCCCGCCCTGTAGCCTGCACTTTAACGCGGCGGCAGGTAGCGTGAAGGATCGATCGAGCGCCCGCCGTAGCGCAGCTCGAAGTGCAGGGCGACGCGATCGTTGTCGGTGTCGCCCATTTCCGCGATCTGCTGACCTTGGGCGACGTGCTCGCCTTCTTTCACGAGCAGCTTCCGATTGTGCGCGTAGGCCGTGAGGAAATCGGCGTCGTGCTTGACGATCAGCAGGTTGCCGTAGCCGCGCAAGCCGTTGCCTGCGTAGACGACGGTGCCTGGCGCCGCCGCGACGACGGGTGTGCCGGCCGTATTGGCGATGTCGATGCCCTTGAAGTCGACGCCGTCGAAACCGTGCACGACCTTGCCGGCGGCCGGCCAGACGAGCGAGATGCCGTTGACGGGCGCCGCCGCCTCGGGGGCCGCGCGCGCTACGGCGGCGTTGCCCGCCGGCGCTTGCGCGGTGCCGGCGTTCGAGCGGATGGGCGCGCCTGCCGTTGTGCTGGCGCCCGGAGGGACGACGCGCAGTAACTGACCGACTTCGATCGAATTGGGATTCGTCAGGTTGTTCCACCGGACGATGCTTTGAACCGATTCGCGGTGGCCGCGCGCGATCTTGGTGATCGTGTCGCCGCGCTCGACCCGATAGTATCCGGGCGCGACGGGTGCCGAACCGCATGCGGCAAGCGCCGCCGCCAGCGGCACGCACGCGAGCCGCATCATCGTTTTCCGCAACATTGAACCTCGCTTGACAGCTTCGAAACGCGCCGCTGCGCCCGTGTGCGGCGCGGCGGACAAAACGTCCGATTGTAGCGAAGCCATGCGGGCAGAGGGGCGGTAGGCCGACGAATCAGACGGGCGGCAGCGCGCTGTCAGCCGAACTTGGCAGTATGTGGCCGAGGTCCGCCCAGATCCGCTTAGGTCCGCTTAGGTCCGCGGTCGGCCTGGGTCAGCCGAGTTCGGACACGCGGATACGTAGCGACGCCGTCTCGGTGCGGCCCGGCTCGAGCCAGCGCAGGCCGAGCCCGTTGTGGATCGCATCGGGCAGGCCGAGCCAGGGCTCGACGCAATAGAAGTCGGACGTGTCGGCTTCGGTCCAGGTCGTCACCGCATACCAGGGCGCCGAATCGGGGCGGTCCAGGTCGATGTCGATGCGTCGGCGCAGCGACGGGCATTCGAGCCGCACCGGCTGCGCAGGCGCGCCGCGCAGGCAGTGGAAGCGGTCGTGGATGAGCGGGTCGTCGAGCGTGTAGCGCGGCGCGCCCGGTTCGGGCGCGCTGATCGATCCGTCCGCGAGTTGGCGGCGGCGCTCCGTCGGCGGCAGCGCGAGCGTCGTCTCGCCGCGCAGCGTGTGCGGCAAGGCGAAATAGAAGTGATGTCCCGCATAGTAGGGCAGCGGCGCATCGCCCAGATTCGAGGTGGTCAGCGTCACGTCGAGCGTGTGGGCGTCGGCCAGCCGGTAAGCGGCCTGAAAGCGGAAGGCGAACGGATATTGTTCGCGCGTGGCCGCGGTATCGGTCAGCGTCATGCGTACGCCTTGCGCATCGGCGTCCAACTCGTGCGAGAACGGCAGATCGCGCGCGAAGCCGTGCATCGGCAGCACGCGCACGGCGCCTTGCTCGTCGCGCCACTCGCCGATGCGGCCGTCCACGCGGTGCCGGCCGAGAAACGGGAACAGCAATGGGTTGCCGCCGCGTAGGCGAGCCACGTTGCTCCAGTCGGGGTGCTCGGGCCAATAGATGACGGTTTCGTCGCCGATGCGCCAACTGAGCAGCCGCGCACCGAATTGCGGGGCGAGCTGGAGGTGCGACGCGCCATGCGCGATGTCGACGAGAGCCTGCTGCGGGGAGTCGGTCATGATGGGACGATGCTCGAGGATGAAGTTGAGAGTAGGGCGGCCGATGCTCGGGACGATGTCCGAAGTATCCGCGCCGTCGCGGCGGGCGACATGCGATTGTGCCTCGGGTTCGCCTCGGGAAAAACCCTGCTGGGGAAATTGCCCGGTTCCGAGGCCGCCACGGTCACCCCATAATGGCCTCGCCTGCGGATATTTCGTCTTTTTGTGCCGTGCCCGTGCCTGTAGCGTGGCATCGTTCGGCCGCTTCTGTCCGCGCCCGTTTCAACTGCAAACCGTTCCGGAGCCAGCATGGATCTCGCCATGGCAATGGGCCTTGCGCTGTTCGGCATCTTCGCCGGCAGCACGGTCTTCTTCTTTTACCGCCTCCCGCGCTGATCGGCGTACCGATGGCGCTCGATGCAAGCGGCGCTACGCGCCGTAGACCGCATCGCGCACGTCGGTCGTGAACGGTCCGCGCATGCCTTCGAAGGCGCCATTCGTCAGTGCGACGACGGTCAGTTCGGCCGTCGGATCGACGAACCACGCGTGTCCGTACACGCCGCCCCACTGGATCGTCCCCGCGCTTTGCGCGCCGCCTGCCAGCGCTGCGTCGTCGAGCACGGCCCAACCGTAGCCGAAACCCCAGCCGGGACCCAGCGTTTGCGCCTGTCCGCCGACGTGAGCACGCGTCATTCGCGCGACCGTCGCGCGCGCGACGATCGGTGCGCCGCCGGTCCGAATCGCTTCGAAGAGCGTCAAGATGTCGGGGGCGCTGCCGATCATGCCGGCGCCGCCCGAAGCGAATGCCTGGGCCGAGAACGCGCGCGCCGGCGAGAACTTCACGCAGTGTCCGATCTCCGGCGGCAGTTGCGCGGTGGTGTCGCCGTTCATGCGCTCGGGCTGCGGCATGGCGTCGACGTACGGGACGACGAGCGGTGTGCCGGGCGGCACGTGAAACGCCGTGCCGCGCATGCCGAGCGGCCCCGTGACGAGCGCTTCGATGGCGTCGGGCAGCGACTGTCCGGTTGCGTGTTCGATCACGGCGCCGAGTACGTCGTAGGCGACCGAGTATCGATGCGCACTCCCCGGCGTGAACCCCAGCGGCGCTTGCGCGATGCGGCGCAGGTTCTCGTCGAGGTCGAAATCGACGAGATCGAGCCCGTCCGAAATGCCGAGCCGGTGGTAGAGACCGTCGGGTGCGTCGGGGGCCGTTTGAAAGCCGTAGCCGAGTCCGGCCGTATGCGTCAGCAAATGGTGAAGCGTGATGCGTGCCGGCGAGCCGTCCTCCAGGCGGGGCGCGAAGGCCGGCAGCCATCGCGTGACCGCGTCGTCGAGCGAGAGCACGCCGCGCTCGGCGAGCGCGAGCGTCGCGAGCGCAACGATGGGTTTCGTCACCGACGAAAGCCGGAAGCGGCTATCGATTTGCATCGCCACGCCGGCCTCGCGATCGGCAAGGCCCGCCGCGCGCGCATAAACGAGCTCGCCGCGGTGAGCGACGAGCACCACGCCGCCCACGATGCGGTGCTCGCCGAGCGCACGGTCGATCGCATGGTCGAGCCGCGCAACCATGGCGCGGCGATCGAAGGCGGGTGCGCGGTCGACGTGAGCGGCAGTAGGGCGGATGGGGGTGAAGACGGATGACATGGCTGGGCCTCGGAGCGTCGTTGAATGCGGTCAATGTAACGAATCGTCCGCATAAGAAAAAGTCTGCTATGGTTCATGAACCATGAAGAAAAACTTAACGACGAAGCCCGAGCCGCTCGGCGGGCTGAGCGCATTTCGCGCGGTTGCCGAAGCCGGCAGCTTTCGCAGTGCCTCGGACGTGCTCGGCATCAGTGCGTCTGCCGTTTCGCAGAGCGTGCACGCACTCGAGGCGCGGCTCGGCGTTGCGCTGTTCAATCGAACGAGCCGCACCGTGTCGCTCAGCGAAGCGGGGCGCTTTTTGCTCGAACACGTGGACCCCTCGCTCGCGCGTATCGAAGCGGCCATGCAGCGGTTACGCGAGGGCGACGGCGAACCCTCAGGACTCCTAAGGATCAATTTGTCCCGACTCGCGAATACGCTGTTCGTGAAACCGCGCCTCGGCGAATTCCTCGAGCGCTATCCGCGCGTCGACCTCGATCTGTACACCGACGACACGTTGGCCGACATCGTGGGAGGTGGCTTCGACGCGGGCATTCGGCCCGGCCATCACCTCGCACAAGACATGATCGCGCTGCCGCTCGATCGTGGGCAACGGCGCGCGGTGGTGGCGACGCCGTCATACCTTAAGCGGCACGGGGTGCCGCACACGCTCGCCGATCTCGCACAGCACGATTGCATTCGATTTCGGCTACCGGGCACGGGACGCCTATATCCGTGGCAATTCACCGAGCGCGGCAAGGCGTTGCAAATCGACGTGACGGGCCGGCTCGTTTTTGTCGACGACGACCTATGCCGTGACGCGGTGCGAGCGGGGTTCGGGCTGGCGCAGCAATTCGAGGCGGCCATTGCCGAGGATCTGGCCGCGCGCCGGCTCGTCCCGGTGTTGGAAACGCACGCCGCGCCGCTCATCGGTTTCTACATCTATTTCCCCAAACGCGACTACTTGCCGCTCAAGCTGCGCGCGTTCATCGATTTCCTGCGCGAACCGCTCATCGCCTCCACGGGCGACGGGCGGGTGCGCGCGAAGACGGCGAAGACGGCCAGCACGCACGCCCGCACGCCCGCACGCACCCGATAGACGCGCACGCGCGCCCGCATCGATCGGCACGTGTGCGCATTACGACAGAAACATGCGATAAGCGCGGTTGTCCGTTTCCTCGCGGTGCGGATAGCCGAGCGACGAGAGAAAGCGGTCGAACGCATCGTGCTCCTTGGGCGGCGCTTGCATGCCGACGAGAATCGAACTGTAATCGGCGCCTTGGTTGCGATAGTGAAAGAGGCTGATGTTCCAGTTCGGCGCCATTGCCAATAGGAACTTCATCAGTGCGCCGGGGCGCTCGGGAAATGCGAAGCGAAACAGCCGCTCGTGCTGCGCGAGCGGCGTGCGGCCACCCACCATATAGCGCACGTGCTGCTTGGCGAGTTCGTCGCCGGTCAGGTCGACCGTGGCGAATCCACCCGCTTCGAACGCATTCGCGAGTTGTGCCGACTCGCCGCGATGCGCGATTTGCACGCCGACGAACAGGTGCGCACGGTCGGCATCGGCGATGCGGTAGTTGAACTCGGTGACGCTGCGCTCGCCGACGAGCGCGCAAAAGCGCTTGAAGCTGCCGTGCCGCTCGGGCAGCGTGACCGCGAACAGCGCTTCGCGTGCTTCGCCGACGTCGGCGCGTTCGGCGACGAAACGCATCCGATCGAAATTCATGTTGGCGCCCGAGGTGACGGCGATGAGCGTCTCGCCGGCAATGCCCGTACGAGCGGCATAGCGCTTGGCGCCGGCGACGGCCAGGGCGCCGGCCGGCTCGAGCAGGCTGCGCGTGTCCTGAAAGACGTCCTTGATCGCCGCGCAGAGCGCATCGGTATCGACGGTGATCACTTCATCGACATAAGCGTTGCACAGGCGAAACGTTTCCTCGCCGACGAGCTTGACGGCTGTGCCGTCCGAGAACAGTCCCACTTCGTCGAGTTCGACGCGAGTGCCGGCCGCAAGCGATTGCGCCATCGCGCACGAGTCTTCGGTTTGCACGCCGACGATGCGGATCTCCGGCCGCACGGCCTTCGCATAGGTGGCGATGCCCGCCGCGAGGCTGCCGCCGCCGATCGGCACGCAGATCGCGTGGATCGGCCCTTGATGTTGCCGTAGGATTTCCATCGCGACGGTGCCTTGGCCCGCGATCACGTAGGGATCGTCGAACGCGGGGATAAACGTGAGATCGTGCCGGTGCTGCAGGTGCCGCGCGTGCGCGTAGGCTTCGCTGTACGACTCGCCCACGAGCACGACTTCGACGGTGGGGCCGCCGTGGGCGCGCACGGCGTCGACTTTCACGCGCGGGGCCGTTTGCGGGACCACGATGACGGCGCGCACGCCGAGCTTGGCCGCGGCGAGGGCGACCCCTTGCGCGTGATTGCCGGCCGAAGCCGTGACGACGCCGCGCGCGAGCGCCTCGGGCGAGAGATGCGCCATTTTGTTGTAGGCGCCGCGCAGCTTGAACGAGAAGACGCTTTGCTGATCCTCGCGCTTGAAGTAGACATCGTTGCGCAGCCGGGCCGATAGCTGCGGCGCGCGCTGCAAATCGGTTTGCCGCGCGACGTCGTACACGCGCGCGGTCAAGATCTTTTGAAGGTAGTCGGCTTGGTCGTCTCGGTGCTGGGTGTCGTCCGCGGTGTCGTCCGTCATGAGCGGGGCGAGCGACGTTTGCATAAAGGCTCCGTGTAAAGCGGTGCATTGCAAGAGAGCCCAGAAGGCGGAAACAAAAAACCCGCCTATTGGGCGGGTTTTCGTGTTTGCTGCCGATGCGCGCTAACCCACCATTCTTGGAATGGTGCGAATAATAGCGGCGATGTGCGATTGGCGGCAGTTCATGCGGCTAAGGATCGCGTATTGGCACGCGGATGTCAATCGCGGATGCATCGCAGATGCAAGCCGCAGATGCAAGCCGCAGATGCAAGCCGCAGATGCAAGCCGCGGACATCAATCGCCGCGCGCGGCGAGCTTTTCGCTTTCGAGGATGACCTCTCGCTCTCGCTGCGTGGCATCGTCGCGGCCCGCGATGAGCGGGTAGATCACGCCGGCGAGGACGGCGCCCACGATCGGTGCCGCCCAAAAGAGCCACAATTGATCGATCGCCGTTTGGCCGGCGAAGAGCGCGGGGCCCGTCGAGCGGGCGGGATTGACCGACGTGTTCGTGACCGGAATCGACACGAGATGGATCAACGTGAGGCACAGGCCGATGGCGATCGGCGCGAAGCCGGCCGGTGCGCGTTTGTCGGTGGCGCCCAAGATGACGAACACGAAGAATGCCGTCATGACCGCTTCGCAAATGAATGCCGCTTGCGCCGAATAACCGCCGGGCGAGAATGGGCCGAACCCGTTCGCCGCGAACCGGCTCGTCGCGGGATCGAACCCAGCCTTGCCGGCGAGGATGAGCGACAAGATGAAGACAGCGGCGATGGCGCCGATCACTTGTGCAACGACGTAGGGCGCGATGTGTCGTGCCGGGAATCGGCCCGCAACGGTCAGCCCGATCGTGACGGCCGGATTCATATGTCCGCCCGAGATGGGACCGATGGCGTAGATCATCGTCAAGACGGTGAGGCCGAACGCGAGCGCCACGCCGAGCAAGCCGATGCCGAGGCTGCTGCCGTCGGGTGCGTGGAAATTGGCCGCGACGAGCGCGCTGCCGCAACCGCCGAAGACGAGCCAGAACGTGCCCACGAACTCGGCGCCGTAGCTTCGAATCGATATCTTCATAGTTAGGACTCCGAATGAAATGGCGAGAGTGGCGCAAGCGGAGCGTTTCGGCTCGCTTGGCCCGCTTCGGCGCGCTTCGCCTGGAAAACGATGGGAGCATCTTATGGGCCGATGCGCAATCCAGATCAAAACTATTGTGAAGAGAGCGTAGTGCATGAAGCGGCTAACGGTAGTGACCGGAGATCATTTCCCACGCGCCGATTCTTTGAATTTGAGACTGAGAGAGAAAACGGGTGAAGAGCGGATTTCCGTCAACAAGGGATCGCTCGAGCAGCACACGGCCTATCTCGAAGCGCAATGCGCCGACGCGCACGTGCATCCGCTGATCGGCTGCTTCGACGATCGGCCGTTTGCGTACTTCGAAATCTACTGGGCGAAAGAGGACCGCATTGCACCGTTTTACGACGCGCACGATTTCGATCGCGGGCTGCATCTGCTTGTCGGCGAGTGCGGTGCGCACAGCACCGGCAAGCTGAACGCTTGGTTCAATGCGGTCTTGCACGACATGTTCATCGACGATCCGCGCACGCAACGCATCGTTGGCGAGCCGCGCATCGACAATGCACGCAACATCGCCTACATGCATCGGCTCGGGCGCTACACGTTGAAGGAGTTCGATTTTCCGCGCAAGCGGGCGGCGCTCATCGTGCTCGAACCACGGCCCGTGAAAGCACGAGGGCATGGCTCGCTCCTCGTAGACGATGAATAGACGAACGGCATGGCGCAATCTTTGTGCCGCGAACGCTAAGAAATACCCTCGGGTGCATCCGGGGAGCTTTTAAACGTTTAAGTATCGCCACCCGCTATCGCTTTCATATCGATAAAGCGGATAGAACGACCTTTATATTTTTGAATCGAATATTGCTATACGATTCGTAAAAAAATTAAATCGCACGGTAGTTTAATTGACAATAAAAAAATTCCCGTGTCGATTCTTGGCAGGCCGGGGCCATCGGTGGACTGCGCGCTGCTAGTGCCGTAGTGTGCCTTGACAAGCCACGCGTTCGCGCCTAGTTTTTTAGCGCCGATGTGATCGGCATATCTGCTCCACCCTCCGAAATTCTGTAGTAAAAGCGCTCCAAAGACGTTTCGCATCACGCAGTATTTATTTCGTGCGGTTCGATAGTAAGGCTCTTGGTCGTGATCGAGAAGAGGGCTGAATGTCGGCCGTCGTCGGATATTGCGCGCTGCAATAAAACGGCGCGGAAAAACGGCGCGGCCCTCGAGAAACGGCAACTCAACTACCAAGGACAAAAATGAAGAAGCGAGATAGGAGTGGTACCCCAGGCCTCGAGCGCCGCGTACGCGGCGGGTTCTGGCTCAGTGCAATCGCCGCGGCGACGCTAGCGTTGACGGGCTGCGGCGGTGGCGACGGCGGCTCGTCGGCGGCGACGAGCGCGAACGCGCAGCAGGTGGTGGCCGCGCAATCGGCACTCGCCAATCAGCAGCCACAAAGCGCGACCGATCAACCTTACACAGACCCGGTCGCCTATTCGACGAACGCGGGCGACAGCCTCGACCCGACCCAGGTCAGCGAAAAGGCTGCCGTCATGCATCACACGTGGACGTCGGGCAACCAGACGATCAACTACACGACGACGACCGGGCACTTGACGGCATCCGATCTCGGCGGCAACGCCGAGGCGACCATGTCGTACGTCGCCTATACGGCGCCGAGCACGAACGGCAAGCCACGTCCCGTGACGTTCTTCTACAACGGCGGCCCCGGTTCGTCGTCGATCTGGCTGCGGCTCGGCTCGTTCGCGCCCACGCGCGTTTCCACGCCCGACCCTTTGATGACGAATTGGCCGAACTTCCCGCTCGTGAACAACGTGCAGAGCTTGATCGATACGACCGACATGGTCTTCATCGATCCGCCCGGCACCGGCCTCTCGGAAGCGATCGCGCCGAACACGAACCAGACGTACTGGGGCAGCGATCCCGACGTCGTCGTCATGCGTGATTTCATCCGGCGCTATATCGCGGTCAACAGCCGGACGAACTCGCCGCTCTATTTGTACGGCGAATCGTACGGCACGCCGCGCACGGACATGCTCGCGCTCTCGCTGGAATCGGCCGGCGTCCATCTGACGGGGATCACGCTGCAATCGTCGATCCTCAACTACTTCGCCGATGCGATCGAAGCCGTCGCCATTCTGAGCGGCAACACGATCGACATGAACGCGTTGAAGCTCGACACGGATACCGTGAGCGGCTACTACCCCGGCTACGCCGAGGTCTCGGCTTACTTCAATCAACTGGCGGTGCCGGGCGTCCAGGTCGATCCGGCGTTGTTCGCGTTCCAGTCGGAATTGTTCTCGTCCACCCACTATCCCGCTTTCAAGCAATACGCGCAGTCGTGGGTGCTGAGCCAGCTCGGCGTGCCCGACTTCCTCGGCACACCAGTGTTCCCGAGCGCGCCGACACTGGCTTCGTGGACGTGGTCATCGGGCTTGTCGATGCAATCGCTGACCGGCTACTTCAACGCCAACCCGTTCAATACCTCGCTGCTGCCGGGTTACACGATCGGCCGTTACGACGGGCGCGTGTCGTTGCCGGATTCCGATCCGCGTTTGCAAAGCGACGGCGATCCGTCGGACATCTTGATCTCGCAGCCGTTCACGACGGCGCTAGCGACACAGATGCCGACGTACCTCGGCTACACGGCACCGAATGCGACGTACATGCCGCTGAACGACAACATCATCGACGTATGGGACTTCTCGCACGAGGGGCAGCCTTTGCCCGATACGATCCCCGATCTGTTGGCGGCGATCGAGCTCAATCCGCAGTTGAAGGTGCTTTCGCTGAACGGCTACCACGATCTCGCCACGCCGTTCTTCAATACGGAGAAGCAACTCGCGCGTCTGCAAACGGTTCAGGGCTTCAATCCGAATCTTCAAGTGACGTTCTACCCCGGCGGCCACATGATCTATCTCGACGATCAGGCTCGCCCGAAGATGAAATCGGATTTGCGCGACTTCTATGCGGATCAGCCTGCACCGGGTGCGCTCGGCTTGTGGATGCTGCCGCCGCCGTGGCGCGACGAAAGCCCCGCGGGCACCCCGACGTTGGCGGCGACGCAGTCCACGACTCAGTAACTGGCGATTGCTAGTTGCTTCGGCTACCTTTTACTTGTGAGCGGATCATGTCACTAATCGATATGCTGCGACGACTCTCTCCTTGGATCGCGTTCGGCCTGCTGGCCGGCGCTGCCCACGCCGCGACACTGCAGTCCGTGGCGCCTGTTCAATTGCCGAACCGCGGCAGCGGGGTGGACGGCCCGTACTTCCCGCGTACGCGCGCGGCCGCCGTGATACCGAGTACCGGCAACGACCTGGCGCAGCAGGCGCAACAGCGGCTCGACGAACACCTGGGGGCGAACACGGTGCTCGGCAATGGGGCAGCGATCACGAAGGCTCAGGCGCAAGCGAACGGGCTCGGCTATATCGCCAAGCACTTCGACGAAATCGATACGGCACATAGCGGGCGCGTCACGATGAGCGACGTCAGGCAGTACCTACAGCAGCGTCAGCGTGAGTAACTGCGCCGATCGCGGCCGATAAGGGTTTCGATAACGGTTCGATCGTAGTGGTTTTGCTGCCCGCGCGCGGTTCTCGCGCGCGGGCGGTTTTTTTTGTTAGTGGGCACTTGTAGTACTTTTGACGTTTGAAGTGCAAGGCCCAGCATTCGGCGAGCGAGCGCCACTCAGCAGCACCACCACCCATCGCGCACCTCCGGTTTGATCGACATCAACGGGAGGTGCGCGCTTGCGTTGATCGATCCGTCAGATGATTACATCGACTCGCACGAGGCGTCGATGCGCGTTTACCTGATCGAAAAAACCGGCTCGATTCGAGGCTGCAATCTAAAGAAATCTCAACGACGAGTCGTAAACCGGTGCATGAGCGGCGTCATTCCGCGGCTCGGTGTCTCGTCCGCCTGCTGCGCGGCGCGCTCGAGAGCAATAAAAGAATTGAACGGGGAAAGCATCTTGAACCAGCAACGATCGTCTTGGACGCGTACGGCCGCGCCCGGAGAAGTGATCTATTCCGAAGGTTTCGCCGGGGAGGCCGTCCTCTACGTCATCACCGAGGGCAAGGTCGAACTCTCGACACGCTGCGACGACAAGAAGGTCGTCATCGCCACGCTCGCCAAGGGCGAGTTCTTCGGCGAGGCCGTGCTGCTTCAGGCCGAACCGCGCGCGCATACGGCCAAGGCCCTCTCGTTTTGCCAGTTGACGGTCGTGCACGTGAGCATGGTGGAGGAGGAGCTCGAACGCGCGTCGCCACTGCTGCGCCATATCGTGCGCACGACGATCCGCCGCAGCCGCAAGAAGGACGATCTGCTCGCCACCTATACGCATGCCGATTTCCTGCCCGGCGTCGTGTCGTACGCGCACGTGCTCGCGCTGATGGCGGGCAGCGAGGCCGCCGACTCGATGGACGGACGCATGCGTCGCGGCCAGCCCGACGAGGTGTCGGTACCGCTGCCCGAAGTCATCAAGAAATGCCGCGCGATCGCGGGCCACTCGCGTCCGCACGTGATGACGATGCTCGGGCGTATGGAAAAGCTGAACCTGGTGTCGTTGGGTACCGGCCGGGCCGAGCATCTGAGCGGCAATTCGCGCTACGCGGGCCAAGACGCCGCATCGAACCGCCAAGTCGTCACGTTCGACCCCTTTCGTATTACCGAGCGTGCCCAGCAAGTGGCCGATCAGGATCTCGACATCGCGATCAACAGCGAGCTCGAGCTGATCGAGCTTGCCGATCTCGAAGCGCTGATCGGCGTCGAGCGCAAGATGCTGCTCAACAAGCTGTCGCACGACGAGATCGCCGACGACGTGTTCGCCTTCCGCAAGACGAAGGTGCTTCACTACGTGGAAGAGAAGGGCGTGAGCTACTTCTCGAAGCGCGCACGCGGTGGTGAATTCAAATCGCTCGAAGACATCGGTTTCGTCGACCATCGCACGCTGTTCGATGCCGTCAGCACGACCGATACCTACGATCTGGCGAAATTGGCGGCGTCGTCCGGCGACCAGGCCGTCGTCGACAAGCTGTTCTCCGTGATGACGGAAGCACGCAAGAAGGAAGTGTCGTGGGTCATGCGGCGCGATCTCAAGATCGACCAAGCCGAAGTGGACGACATCGAGCAGCGCTTCGTCGACACCATTCGCTCCATCAAAGCGGCCAGCGGCCAAGCGCCGGCGCCCATGAGCCGCGAAGCATGATGCGCTGACGCGCAGCGGCCTCGATGGCCGTACCGGCGTCATCGATCATCGATTCGGACTGCTAAGCAAATCGTATTAGTTAGGAGTACTTATGGATCTGCTAACCGTCATCGGCGCGCTGTTCGGCACCGCGGCTATCGGCGTGGGCTTTTGGCTCGAAGGCGGGCACTTCACGACGCTGATTCAAGGCGAAGCGTTCGTGATCGTGTTCGGCGGCACGTTGAGCGCGGTCATGATTCAAAACACGTGGGCGCGCTTCTTCGACGGCATCAAACAGCTTCACCTCGCGTTCATGAAGGCGCGGCACGTCGATCGGGACAGCTTGACGATGCTGCTCGAATGGGGCGATCAGGCGAAGCTCAACGGTATGCTCGCATTCGAATCGATCGACGCGACGGGCATCAGCGCCTTTGCCAAGCGCGGCTTGGAACTGCTCGCGAACGGCGTGACGACGGCAGTGCTCGAGGACTCGCTGCATCGCGAGATCGCGGCATACGAGCGCAACCGCATGGCTGCCGCGCGCATCTGGCAGCAGGCTGGCGGCTATGCCCCGACGTTCGGTATTCTCGGCGCCGTGCTCGGCTTGATCCAAGTGACAGGGCACGTGCTCGAGCCGGCGCAGCTCGGCAGCGGCATCGCGACGGCGTTCACGGCGACGCTGTACGGTCTTGCGCTGGCCAACCTCGTGTTTCTGCCGCTATACGGCAAGATCAAGGCGCAAGTCGACAGCGAGTTGCGCTTCCGCAAACTCTATATGGACGGCCTTCTCGCGATTTCGCGCAAGGAGTCGCCGCAGACGATCGAGACGCGCCTCGCGGCCGAGGTGCGCGAGCGCGCGGCCGAGTCGCTCGCCTGAACGGCGCGGCGATGCAGCGATGAGCGAATAGGGTTCGAAGGTCGGTCGGGGCCGCATTGCGCGGCCCGGTCGATCCGGCACAGTAGAAAGGAGCGAACGCCGATGAGTATTCTGGCGGACGGCAAACGCCTCGTCTCGAGCGAGGCTGGGTACGACGCGCACGATCAAGCCGAAGAGCACGCTGAGCGCTGGCTGATTTCGTACGCGGATCTCATCACGACGTTGATGGTGTTCTTCCTCGCGCTGTATGTGCTCGAGCTCGCGAAGGACCACGATCTGCAGACGAAGGCGTTGGAAGCGCAGGTCGCGAGTACGCGTGCGCAGGCTGCGACGACAACCAAGGTCGACGCGCGCCGCACCGCCCAAGCGGCGCTCGTCGCCTTGCTCAAGCCGCTCAGCGACGCGCACGCGATCACGGTCGACCCGTCGCCGCAAGGCGTCGAGATCGCGATCAACGCGAAGGTCCTCTTCAACTCGGGCGACGCGCGCTTGCTGCCCGATTCGATCGGCGTCCTCGATCAAGTGGCGCAGGTGCTGGCGACGCATTCGGCGAAGAACATCCTCGTCGAAGGTCACAGCGACAGCGTGCCGATCTCGAACGCGAAGTATGCGTCCAATTGGGAGCTGTCGGCCGCGCGGGCGGGTGCCGTCGTTCGATTCTTCGTCGACAAGGGGATCGAGCCGCATCGGCTCTCGGCGATCGGCCGCGCGGACAACGAGCCGCTCGTGCTCGGCGACGACGCAGCCGCGCGCGCGGCCAACCGCCGCGTCACGATTCTCGTGCAGTATTGAGTCGCGCGCGAGCTCAGCCGCTGAGTTGCCCCTTGAGCCAGCGATAAAACTGCAAGATCGCCGCTTCGCGCGGATGCCCTTCGCGCCAGGTGAAGAAATAGTCGAGCGAGGCCGGAATCCGCACGTGCCCGAGTTGTACCAGTTCGCCGCGGGCCAAGTATCCGCGCGCCAGTTGCAGTCGTGCCGTTGCGGCGCCTTGTCCGTTGACGGTCGCCTGCAACATCATGCCGGCGTCGTCGAAGACGGGCCCGCGTTCGGGCTCCCCCGCTTGCAGGCCGGCCGCTTCGAAGAAATCGCGCCAAGACCGGCGAGAAAAGTGCAGCAGCGGCATCGACGGAAGATCCTCGATCCGGAAATTCGGATATCGCGCGAGCAACGAGGGACTACAGACGGCGATCACCTGATCGTCGAGCAGCTTGCGGATTTCGAAGCCCGGTTCGTCGACGCGGCGGTGCCAGATGCCGATATCGACCGAGTACGGATCGGGCGGTATGACATCGGCATGCATGCGCAGCGACAGATCGATGAGCGGATGTCGATCGTAGAAGTCGCCAAGCCGAGGGATCAGCCAAATAGAGAGAAAGTCCGACATCGCGCTCAGTTCGAGCCTCGTCGCACCGCGAGCGCCCTGCGCGCCGCGGCGGGTGGCGTCGAGCGCGTCGCGTAGGTCGTCGAGGCTGTGACGCACGCGCTCAGCCAACTGCGCGCCCGCCGCCGTGGGGATCATGCGTGCGCCCGCGCGGCGGAACAACTCGACGCCGAGCTGTTCCTCGAGCCCGCGCAAATGGTGGCTGACCGCGCTGTGCGTCAAATGAAGTTCTTCGGCGGCGCGGCTGAAACTACGCCGGCGCGCGGCGGCTTCGAGGGCACGCAATGCCTGAAGCGGAGGAAGTGAGGTGGCCATGGCGTCAAATTCTACTCACATTACATGATGAAATCTCTCGCTGGCATGGGCGTGGATCGTCGCGAATAATCGAGCCACATCTTCGACGACGGTATTGTGATTTCGTGATGACTTCGACTCAATTGCGCCTGCTGGCCGTCTTCTCGATCGGGTACTTCGTTTCCTACCTGTTCCGCGGCGTCAATCTTGGGTTCGCTCCGTTCCTGATTCATGACCTGCGCCTGTCGGCTACCGATTTGGGGACGTTGACGAGCCTGTATTTTCTCGGCTTCGCGGGGGCCCAGATTCCGGTCGGCGTGTTGCTCGACCGCTTCGGCGCGCGCCGTGTGACCGCGTGCACCATGCTGATCGCCGCGGCGGGCGCGCTGATCTTCAGTTCGGCCGGTAGCCTCGGCGCCATGATGGTGGGGCGCTTTCTGATCGGCGTGGGCGTGTCGGCGTGCCTCGGCGGCGCATTCAAGGCGACCGCGCAGCATTTCGCGGTCGGTCAACTCACGTTTGTCAACGGCATCGTGATGGCGGCCGGCGGGCTGGGCGGCGTTGCCGTGGGAGCGCCGCTGTCGTGGCTGTTGTCGATCGCCGGTTGGCGTTCGGTAGGGGCTGGCCTGGCCGTGCTCACGGCCGTGGCCGCGGCGGCGATTTGGATCGGGGCGCCGTCTGCGCGCGAGGCGCATCCGCAAACCAGCCTGGTGGACCAGTTCAAGGGTACGTGGCATGTGCTGAGCAGCCGGGCATTCTGGAAACTAGCGGCGTTTTCCGGCCTCACGCAAAGCGTGTTTTATGCGATGCAATCGCTTTGGGTCGGGGCCTTTCTGCGTGACGTCTCCTTGCGCAATTTCTCTTTGGCCGGTGCCGACGCCGCCGCAGCGGGAGCACGTGCGGCAACGCTCGTGTCGCTGCTGGGGGCGGCCTTCATCGCGGGCAATCTCGGCTTTGGGGCATTGGCGCGGGCGTTGGAGCGACGGGGTGTGAGCGTTTATTTGTCGTCGGGCGTGACGATGCTGCTGTTCGTTGCGGTGCAGGCGATGATTGCCGCGCGCGTGCCGTTGCCCGACGCGGTGCTGTGGGCGGCATACGGCGCGCTGGGCGGAACGGGCATTCTCACTTACGCGGTGCTGGCCGAGCATTTCCCGGCACGGCTGCTCGGGCGCGTGAACACCTCCTTTACGCTCGTCATCTTCCTTGCGATCTTCGCACTGCAAATCGCCATCGGGGCGGCGCTCGGCCGCTGGCCGGTGCGCGACGGCCATTACCCTGCGGCGGCGCATCAAACCGTATGGGCGGTGTTGGTTGCCATGCAGATTGCCGCCGCGGTGTGGTACTTCGTGCCGGCCGTGCGGATGCGTGCCGCGGCCGCTGCGAATATGAAGGTGTAGATGGGTGATGGCGCCGGGGCCCGTACGGCGACGAACCAGCCGCGATGGCAACGATCCATCGAATTTCAGGCCGCTCGCACTTCCGCCAGCAAGTCGGGATGACGGTCCAGTACCTTCAATAGCTTCACAAGTGCAAGCGGTGGCTTCGTCTTACCGGTCTCGTATCGGGAAAAGGCATTGACTCCACCCCCAAAAATCTCCGCCGCTTCACGTTGATCCAGCGATAGCTTTTTACGCACGGTCGCGATGAATTTGGGGTCGACGATCGCGGCGTTCACCTGCTTGTTGAATGCAGTTACTGCCTCGCCGAAGCGCATCGACGCTGCCATCTCTAACACCGCTTCGCCGCATGCCGGGCAGAAATCGCCGGTCACGTCGGGAATCACTGTTGACTCTCCCTTGTATGTGTAGGGGACGTCTCGCGTGTCGCGATTTAGTTTTGCCGCACCACATGCCGGGCATTTCATATCCATAACTCCTTGAACGACACGATCAACACGTCGTCGATCACCGTCAATTTCAGATACACCTCGCCGTACACGGTGCTCGGTCGGTACACATCCTGCCAAACCGTGTGATCAGCGTATGTCGTCATGCTCTTGTAGAAATCAGCTTTCGTGAGAGACATGGCCACTGCCAGCATTGCCGATTCCGTGAAACCAAGCTGGCGCGCACCAATCACCGCGCTCGTGGTCATGCGCACTTTGCCTGCTTCGATGAGCGCCTTTACGCTAGGCAGCTTACTGTGTGGTGTGTTCTTTTCCACTAGGAAGTTTAACCAAGAAGGTTAATTTGTCAAGTTGATCAATTTCGGAGCGCATGATGTCGTCTCGTCAGCGGGGCGGTTCGCACGCTCTGTCCAAGCGACGATGCTGGGCCGCGGTCACCGATCCTATGCTTCAGCTTTCTCGTGAGGTGCGTGATCGCACGAATTTCAGACAAAGAGCCTGCGACGGTGCTGAGCCGATTCCGATTGCAGCTTGGCGCGATCAACGAGGAGCGTGAGTAGCTTCGCGTTCTCGGGCACATGACTTTTCAGCCGGCACCGTGAGATGGGGGCGCAGCCGTAAAGGTCGTAGGCGGAACTCCGTGCCGACGCCTTTGATGGCTTAGCGCAGAGGACTCGCTGCGGGCGTTGGATGACTGCCGCGACTTTAGATGGTTGTCGCGAATGCGAAGTCAGTCTCTATCCGGCGCACCCAGCGGAAAGAAACGTCGATAAGGACGAGCCTCGTCGACGACCCTCGCCACAGACGGGCGGGACAAGAGTCGCGCTCGATATGCGGCGAGTGCCGCGCGGCGCTCGGTAATCGGATGAACCCAGTCGGCGTAGAAAAGCGCCGGCGCCGCGGCGCAATCGGCAATCGTGAATTGCCCGCAGGCTGCCCATTCGTTCCCCTTCAGACGCGCGTTCAGCCAGTCATAGCTTCGATCGAGCACCGCATGCGCATCGGCGACGCCGCGCGGATCGTGCTCGTCTTGGCTACGTAAAGCGTCGGCGACGATACGCTGCATCGGCGCGCTGACATAATCGTCGAACACGTCGGCCATCATGCGTGCATCGAGCGCCTCACGCGGATCTTGCGGCACCATCGGGCTCCCGTGTCCATGGAACAGGTCGAGATACTCGATGACGTCACCGAATGGAAGCGTTCCGCGTGATGGAGATCGTAGTCGTAGACGAGGCGCCGGGCAGGTTCTATCACGTGAAAGCGGGCTTCGTACAGCGTTCCCATGCCGCTCTCGTTGAATCGGACTTCCAGTACCTCCACGCCGCCCACGCGAAAATCCATCGACCGACGAACCAACGACCGACGAACCAACGACCGACGTTGCGCCGGGCCCGCAAACCACTGGGCTTCCAGCAGCGGGTCCGGCCATGCGGCGAATACCCGCTCGGGCCGGGCGGCCCACACCCGGTTCGGCGTGAACGTACCGAGGAAAAGGGGGACGTCCGTCATCGCTCCTCTCCGTTGAATTCGCCGCTTTCGAGCAGTTGGCCGAGGCGAAGCCAACGAGCGGCGGCTAAATCCCGCTTCGAAGCGCGTGCAGCAAGCAGTGAGCGGATTGGTGCGTGTTCACGGCGTTCACGAAGTCAGTCAGAAACCAAGGCAGGTTCAGCTTCGTGTTGGGATCGCTGACACCTATGCTGAGCACCGGCGGTTTCGGCGCCGCAGCGGACCGATCGGCAACTACCGTGCACTCGTTGGCATCGGCCGCGGTTTGCTGAGTCGCCGCAGGGTTGGCGTAGCATGACGTGGTCGACACGACACCCATGACGATGGACGCGATAACGTAACGAAAGCCCTTCATTTCAATTCTCCGGCGGTGTGCTGTTCGACACCGTCGATGCCGAGGAGTTCGGCAATGCGGCGGCCGTTCAGACGTTGCTTTGCAGGTGGGTGCCTTTTGTCAGAGGTCCCTTAAGTGTGGCTTAAGCGGCTCGCGCCACATTACGAAAAGCGGGCGTGTTTTGCGCGCCACGGGTTCCGACTCGAGAGTTGAACGAACACACATGTCTTACTTTGGAATTGGTCTTGACGTCATCGTCGCGATTTACTTCGCCGTGCATGTCGTGCGTCACCAGCAGAACGTCTATTGGCTGTTCGTGCTCTTTGCATTCCCGATGCTCGGCAGCCTCGTGTATTTCTTCGCGGTCTATCTGCCGAGCCTGCGTCGGTCGCGCGGTGCGCACGTTGCCGCGCGGGCGATCACGCAGTTCGTCGACCCAAACCGCGCGGTGCGCGAGAGCCGTGCCGAGTTCGATCGCGCGCCCACGGTGGCGAACCGCCTGCGGCTCGGCACTGCGCTGCTGGAGGCCGGCAACGCGCAGGAGGCGATGGAGCATTATCAGGCGGCTGCGAATGGCCCCTTCGCCAACGATCCCGCGCTCTTGTTCGGCTTGGCGCGGGCGCAGTTCGCACTGAGCCGTTACGCTGCAGCCGATACGACGTTGACCCGTCTATTCGAGGCCGATCCGCAGAAGCGTAACCAAGCCGAGCCGGCCTTGCTTTATGCGCGCACGCTCGCGGCGCTTGACGCGCCGGGCACGCGTGCGGCGTTCGAAGCGGCATTGGCATGCGCGAGCGACGCCGCACCTCGGTGCTTGTTCGCCGATTGGCTCGCGGCGCAGCCTGATGAAGCGGATCGCCGGCGTGCCGCTGCGTTGTTCGCGGAGATTTTGCAGGACGGTAAGCACTGGCCGCGATACGCGCGTGAGCATAACCGCGAGTGGCTGCAGCGTGCGCAGGCGGGGCTGGCGTCGACGGCAGGACCAATCAGCTAATCGGCTTGAGGAAGAGGCCAATCGTCAGCGCAACGCCGATGCAGATGATGGCGATGCGCAGCACGCGTTCATTGACGCGGTGCAGGGCCCATACGCCGGCCAGGCCGCCGACGAAGGCGCCGATGCCGAGCGCGATCGCTTCGCGCCAGTGAAGCAGCGAAGACGTCACGAAAATCGCCACGGCTGCCGCGTTCATGACGCCGGCCAGCGCGTTTTTGGTGGCGCCCGCATTGCGCGTGGGCAACCCCGCCATCGTCAGCGCCGCCATCATCAGGAAGCCGATTCCGCCGCCGAAATAGCCGCCATAAATCGCAATCAGAAATTGGACGAACGCGGCGGTGCGCGGCGAGAGATGCGAAGTCGTCTCCTTCGCTCGGCGAAAAAAGCTACCCCAGGCGAAGACGGCGGTGGCGAACAGCACGAGCCACGGAATGAGCCGCGCGAACACCGACGATGGCGTGACGAGCAGAAGACCCCCGCCGAGCGCGCCGCCAATCACGCTCACGCCGAACAGCACGGAGAACGGTAGCCGGTTCGCGCCGCTGACGAGGCGCCGACCCGCGACGCCCGACATCACCTGACCGGGAAACAACGCAACGGTTGACGTGATATTCGCTGCGAGCGGCGTCATGCCGGTGAGGATCAACGCAGGCAGCGTGACGAACGAGCCGCCGCCGGCTAGTGCATTTTGCAGCCCGGCCCACAGGCCGGCTACGACGACGAGGGCAATCAGCATGAACGAGAGCGGAAAAGGGTTGGGGCGTCGCGGATGCCCGCGCGTCGAGGCTGTGAACGGCGCTCGAACCGCCGCACGAAACCACCTCGAAACCAAACAAGGCTTGACGCCGTGCAATCAGTCGTTGGTGCCCGGGACCGGACTCGAACCGGCAAGCCGCGAGGCGGCGGATTTTCGTCACACTGCATCTTTCGATGCCGGCGATGCGTGCATTGCCGTTCGTGCGCTGGACTATGCCTTCGCCATCTCGGTGCGCTCGAAGCTCGTTCGTGCGCGCCGCATTAGGCGCCCCCCGTCTAGTCTCTACACCTTCCGCGAAACGGCCTTGCGTGACGGACCGCGTTTTCGGGCTTGGCTCGGCGTTGCCTCGGCGCCGCTGCCGCGCTTACGCGAACACGGGGGCCAGGGGGTTCACCGAATTTGAAGGGTTCTGCATCGGCCGTTTCCAGCCGGGCACTCAATTGCTTAAGTCCGCTATGTTTACCAATTTCATCACCCGGGCAGGGCGGACGCGATTCTACCACCGGTCGCGCCCAATTCAGCTAGGCCCGCGGTGCCCAGCGCCGTATCCGCGCGTGGCCGGGCGCGGATACGGCTATCCTCGGCTAAAATGGCGCCCTTCGGAAATCAGGATCGCCGATGAACAAGCTCTCGCTCCCTGTGTTCGCGTTGCTCTCGATCGCGTCGCTCCTGGCCGGCGGCTGCACGCTGTACTCGAATCCGAGCGCGTGTAAGGCGCAAATGCGCCAAGCGGCCGGCAAGGCCGTACCGCCGGAAACGCTGTCGGTCTCGCATGTCGGCGTAGGCATCGACGGTACGCGCGTCGTCGTCGAGGGCACGCTTGCAACCGCGGCAGCTTCCGCCGGCGCATCGGGTGCAACGGCACCCCGGCCCGCCGCCAAGCCCGCCGTCAAAATCGCCGCGGCCGAATGCACGTTCGACGGCAACAAGCTCACGGCACTGCACTGGCTCGCGCCGCCCGAGCTCGCCAATCCGCCGGTGCCGGCAGCCGCGAAGGACTGAGTGTGCGCCGCGCGGTGCTAGCATGTCCGCTGCGTCCGTTCGAAAACGACGAGGAGGCGGCCATGGATGGCTTCGTACGGCATCAGATGGAAGGCGTTTCGGTCGACATTCAGGTCGTACCCGCGGCGCCGAGCGGATATGCGGCTCGCTTCCGGATCTCGGGCGAGCCGGGCGACGAAGCCGATTGGCCGATCGTCCATGTTGCCAAAGGCCCGTTTGCGACCGCACAACAAGCCGAGGAAGCGGCGAAATCCGCAGCCTTGGAACACATCCTCGAGCAAGGCGGCTCTCCGGGGCATTGAAGTCGCCGGGCCGCGCTTGGACGAGCAATATCGAACCGCGGTGGGGTGTGTTTTTACACATGCCCCGCCGGGCCCGGTAAAATGCTCGGCTGTTCCATTCACATACTGGCGGCGAAAGCGCAAGGATTTCCCGAACATGACCGATCTTCGTTTTACTTCGCGGTTCGCCGCTTTGGTTTTGGCCGGCGGCCTCGTTGCCGGTTGCAGTACCCCGTCGCCCACCAAGGTCGACTACAAGAGCGATTCGAAATCGAAGGAGGTTTCGCTCGCGGTTCCACCGAATTTCCTCGATGAGGCGGCCGATCAACGCTCGCTGCCGCCCCAAGGCGGCGAGACATCCGCCTTGGCGCTGGCACAGGTGCAAAAGGCGGCTCCGCCCGACAATGCCGTGATGCCGCCGGTCAAGGGCATGCATATCCAGCGTGACGGCACGGAAAGCTGGCTCGTCATCGACAACCGCACGCCCGATGAGGAGTGGCCGCGTATCCGCCGTTTCTGGCAAGAGCAGGGGTTCCTGCTCGTCGTCGATCAGCGCGACAAGCACGTGCTCGAGACCGACTGGAACGAAACGCGCCCGCAAATCAACCTGGGCATCTTGCGCAATACGCTCTCGAAGGCGATGGGTAACGCCTACGTTGCGGCCGAGCGCAACAAGTTCCGCACGCGTCTCGAATCGGCGCCCGACGGCGGCACTTACGTGTTCATCAGCCAAAAGGGCATGCGCGAAGCGCTGGCGGACACCAATAACGATACGACCCAATGGGAAGCGAAGCCGAATGACCCGGCGCTCGAACTCGAGTACTTGAAGCGCTTGATGGCGGCACTCGCGCTGGCCGACGCGCGCGGCGATATGGCCGGCCCGGTCGTGGCCGACGTGGCGCCCACTGCGGCGAGCGCTACCGCGGCAACCAAGGCTGGCAAGCCCGATGCCGCCGCTGCCGCGATCGCGGCCCGTAACGCCACGCTTGCCGGGCAATCGTCGGCGACGCAAAGCGGAAGCACGAGCGCGCAATATACGTCGACCGAACTGACGTTGGGCGAGTCGTACGATCAGGCGTGGTCGCGCGTGGGTATCGCGCTCGATCGTTCGAACTTCACCGTCGACGACCAAGATCGCCTCAAAGGCCTTTATTTCATCCGCTATGTCGATCCGGAAGACAAGAGCTCCGACGAGCAAGGCTTCTGGAGCCAAGTCTTCCACGGTCGCAAGGAAAAGGTCGCGAAGCAGTACCGGGTCAACGTGAAGGCGGTGACCGAAGACCAAACGCGCGTCTCGGTCGTCGACGACAAGGGCAATGTCGAGAGTACGCGACCGGCAAAGGAGATCATGTCGTTACTCGTCGATCAATTGCGCTAATCGCGTTCGACACACTTGCACCTGATGCATCCACAGAAACCCGCCGCGGCGGGTTTCTTTTTTGGCTTGCGTGTGCGCTTTGCGATGCCGCACAAACTGCCGTTGAAGCGGTGTCGGAAAAAATGCAGGGACGCTGAGGCGCCCTTCGAACGAAAAACAATCGGCCGCTCAGTGAGCCGCTTGCGGTACGTCCAGAATCAAGACGATGGTCCAATCGGCGTCGCCGTCGTGATGGTATTGGCGTTCGACGACGATGAACGGTTGCTGTTTGCCGGTGGGCCCAAGGAATAGGACGTCGCCTTCCATCGGTAGGCATTCGACAGGCGGCAATGCGAGAAATGCTTCTTGCGAGCCGCGCGGCATCAGTTTTTCAATCTTGCGCGATGCCGCTTCGGTCCATTCGATATCCAACTGGATGTTGCTCATGCTGTCCTCTCCGCACCAGGGGGCGCGCGGTTGCGAAATGTTTCGGTGCGGGACTTTAGCACACCGGCCTAAGCGTTTCGCCAATGAAAAAGCCGAAGCCGGCAGGACCGGTTTCGGCTCGTCGTGCGCCGGCGGCCGCGCGCCGCTCGAGCGATGCGGTTATTGGCTTGCGCCCTTCGCCGGCGCCGCGTTTTCGTCTTTCTTCGACATGGGTTTCATATGATGCATGGCTTTGTGATGCATGGCCTTGTGCTTCATGGCCTTGTGCTCGTGCTCGTGCATCGGCATTTGCTGTTGTTCTTGTTGTTGCTGCTGCAGCGTCTGCGCCCGTTGTTCGACGTCGGCGGCCTTGGCTGGATCGGTGCTCATCATGACACCGCCCTCATCGGTTTGCGCGTAAGCCGCGCCGGCCAGCAGCGACAGGGAAAACAAGACAGTCAGGGACGCTTTCTTCATTATTGCCTCCGTGCGAAAAGTGGATGGATTGTGGTCCAGATGCTGCCCGTCCGGCTGGACATTGCAAATTCTAGCCAGCATAAGCCCAAGTACGCGATTCGTGTGGAGCAAATGCGACGCTCCGTTACGTCTCGTTACATGTCGGGACTTCCGGTTAGAACCAGCCCAACGCGCGGTAGACGTGGAACTGGACCATACCGATCAGTTCATGCAGTGCGATGTTGGCGGCCACGAGATTCGACCAGCGCGGCAACCAGCCGCGTCGAGCGACTCGGCCGCTCGACGCAACCGGGTCCGGCGCAAGCGCGAATCGGCGGAAATCCATCAGTGCGCGCGGCATATGGTACGCCGACGTCACGAGCATCAACGAATCGTAATGTTCCCTGCGCAAAATACGTGCGACGTGCTCGGCATTTTCATAGGTCGTACGGCTCGTGTTTTCGAGAACGAGATCGTCGCGCGCGACATGCGCTCCGAGCAGATAAGGCGCGTAGGTATCCGCTTCGGAGGCGATATGTCGCTGCGGGTTGCCGCCGCTCACGATGACTTCGCAGTACTGCGCCTGCTGCTTGCATTGCGCATACAGCGACGCCGTCGTTGCAATGCGCGGCAACACATCGCGCTTGGGCACGAGCGCGCCGTGGCGATCGTATCTCGTACCGCCGCCGAGCATGACAATGACCGTGCGCCGGCCGAACCGAGGGGGCGGGGAATGCAAGGCGTCGTGCTGCACGGCGGCGAGTAACGGAGCGGTCAGCCAACCGGACGACAGGAGCCAAAACACGACGAGCGCCGCGACGGCGATCGCCTTCCGCGCACGGCGCCACAGCACGAAAATCGCCGAAAAAAGCGCGAATAAAGTGAATATGATCAATTGAGATAGGGTAACGTATGGTTTCGGGGATCGCGTCGCACACAGCGGCGATGCACTGAATGGACCACGGGCAATCGCGCATTCCAATGCGCGGCAAAGGGCCCGATTATAGGCAGTACGTATAATTTGACGGCACCGGTACACCCGGCCGCCGCCCCGGCGCAGCGGCCGGCGCTCATCTGTACCGGTCGCCGCAAGGCAAACGTCGTCACGCGTGGCGGCGGCCGCACTTTAAGAAAGAATCGAGATGACCACGTATTCCAACGAAGCGGTGCTCGAAGCGCTTAGGCGAGTGCAATATCGTCAGGTTCCATGGGCCAAGCGTCCTGGAGTGTTCGAATATCTGCGACGGCTCGGTTTGATGGAAACCGTGCGTCAGCGGACGGTTGCGCCCGGTGCGGGCTTTCATGCGCCTGTCGATATTGCTGTCCTGACCGAGAAAGGGCGCGCCGAATTCAATCGCCTTGCCCGTGAAGAACGTGCGCTGACCTGGGTGGACGCGCGAGCGAGCGAGTACGCCCCGAGCGAAGCTGCCGCCGCGATCGAACTGCGGCAGTAGGTAGCTTAGGTAGCGTAGGTAGCGCTCATTTGTGGCGTCGCAGGCTACTGCATCCATTCCGCCACCGCGAATAGCCCCAAAAAAAACCCGTATCGCGAGGATACGGGTACCGGATATTTCTGCTGCCACGCTGTGCTCATGGCATTCACTCCGACTATGCCGAACCGCTAGTGGTTCCCTTCGATTCAATTCAAATTGCATGCGTGGCGTGAAGCGAGCGACTCAGCGCCGTGGGGGCGAGCGTGGGCGGGTGCCGTTATCGTTCCAGCGCGCATTGCTTTCGATGTCACCGCGCAGGTTTCCACGCGGGGCCGATGCGGCGGCAGGTGGATTTGCGGGTGCAGCAGTACGCCACCCCGCGGAGAACGCCGGCGGGTTGGGGGGAGGGGGGCGAGGAGGCTGAGCGTGGGCGAGCGCGGTATGCGCCGCGACGGCGCCGCACACGAGCAAACTCGCTGTGTGAATCGCTGCCTTCATTATCGAGGTCCGGCACGGATGCCGGAGGCGTGTCCGCATGAAGACACGATAGGCGTGTGAATGAAAGGCTGCTGTAAATATTAGTAAATGGATGTTTCGGAAGCGCTCGGCCGCAACGTTGCCGTGCAGTGCGAAACGCAGGGGCAGGCGCGATGGCCTGTATTTGACGCTGCCGCCGATGCAAGGGTGCGCGGCTCGCGCATCGGGGTGGTGTATTCGACGAACCGCGCGTCCGTCAGAAGCAATCGCGCGGTGTCGTCTCGTCGTTCGATGCTCTAGCGGTCAAGCCACTTTGGCCGGCGCGCGCCACGATTCAGGGGTTGTCCAGAAGGCGCCGATCAAGCGGTCCGAAGTACGCGGTGCGGGCGGCTTGACCGCGGTCGTGCCGATGCGCCCACGCAGCGAGATCTGGCGGCCGCAGGTGCCCAGCCGCTTGACGATTTCAACGAGCGTGCCGTCGGCCTGCCATTCGTCGAAGCGGCGCCGGCACGTCGGCGGCGACGGGTAGCGGCCCGGCAACTTCGACCATCCCTCACCTGTCGACAACACCCAAAGAACGGCATTGACGACCGCACGCGCTTCGACGCGCGGACGTCCACGCCGTTCGCTGCGCGCAGGCTCGGCACAGAACAGAGCTTCGACCAGCGCCCATTCGTTATCTCTCAAATCGTCGAACACCATATGTCCTCACCCTCAGCGAAACTGACCCCGGTGCGCTGCCCCGTGCCGCGCACTCTGCAGACACCCTCATGGGGTGTCGAGCGAGGCGGAGGGCGCCGCGAACGATGTCGAACATCGAGCGACGCGCCCACCGCAGCGCGCCAGGCCGTGCATTAAGCGTGCCATGCCGGTGGCGAATGCCTGGAAGCCCCGTCATAACGGGGTTGCGGGGACGTCAGCTAGGGGCGTATAAGACGCCAAAACGACGGGGCCGGAAATCAGGGCAATCACCAATCTAGTGCAGGGCCGCGCTTCGGAAGTGCGCTTGCGCTCGGTTATTGCAATGCGATAAATGAGCTGCGAATACGCGCTCGCGAATACGCCCGGCTCACTTGTGACAGGTGCATGCGACTTATGCGGTTTGTTTTGCGATTGCAGCAAGACAGCTCGTTCCGTCTATCGGTCCGAGCCCCGGCGAGACGGTTCAATATTTGGGCGGCAGTGCGCTCGACGCCACGGTGCGCGGCTTCATTCGTTGTTTACGCTCTCCGGCTTTTTGCGTAAGATGGCGTTCAGTCACGCGGCGCCTTCTCCGGAAAACCGCCGCTTTGTCCGGCTGGATTTGGCTCGAGCGCTGCTCGATTCGCCACCCCCCGGTCCGTGCTCCCATCAATATGACCGATCAAAATCGGGCGAGCGCGTCTTTCAGTTCCATATCGTCTGTTTGATCCGGTTCGTTGACCACAGGGTCTGACCTAGCTGCATGAATACCCAAGAGGCGAAGATCGTCCTCGAGACTGCTTTGATTTGCGCGCAGGAACCGCTCAAGGTCGGTGACCTGCGTAAGCTTTTCGCCGATGCCGTTACGGCGGATACAGTCCGTGCGTTACTTGAGGATTTGAGAAAAGAATGGTCCGGGCGGGGCGTCGAGCTCGTCGGGCTCGCGACCGGCTGGCGCTTTCAAAGCAAGCCGGCGATGCGCAGCTATCTCGATCGCTTGCACCCGGAAAAGCCACCGAAGTATTCGCGCGCCGTACTCGAGACATTGGCGATCATCGCGTACCGGCAACCGGTCACGCGCGGCGATATCGAAGAGATCCGCGGCGTCACCGTCAACACGCAAGTGATCAAGCAGCTCGAGGACCGCAACTGGATCGAAGTGATCGGGCATCGCGATGTGCCGGGTCGCCCCGCGCTTTATGCGACGACCAAGCAGTTCCTTGACGATCTCGGGCTGAAGGCGCTCGACGAATTGCCGCCGCTAGCCGATCCGACGACGCAGAGCGCGGTCGATCTGCTCGCTCAGCATGCGATCGAGTTTCCCGAGGATGCGGCGCTGGCCGAAGCCGCGGCGGGCGAGGCCGAGATGGCGCGGGTCGATGCCGACGACGAAGGCGCGCACGATGCGATGGACGGCGAGCGGGCCGATGACTTGCTCGATGCTGAGCGCATCGTTGACGACGGCGGCACGGTACACGCCGCAAACGGCAGCCGAGACGAAGGTCGCGGCTCGCGAGACGCCATTTCGAACGAGACCGGCATCGAGCCGCAACGGCGCGCGCAAGAAGGCGCTTCACCCACCGTCGATTCGCAGTCGACGGACGCGGTGTCTGAGCGCGCACCGGCTCGCGAAGAATTGGCCGACGACACGGGGGCGTTGACGGACGACGAACCCGCGTCGCGAAGTGCCTGACGAAACCGAACGCACGCTGCACCTGCAACGGGTGTACGCGATTGACATCTGAGGTTGTTTTGACGAATACCCACGATACCGATTTGTCCGCATCCGGGCATGCCGTAGACGCCGCGGGCCGCGACGAGGCGCAAGCTGCGCAGGCGGGCGAATCCGAACATGGCGCTCATGCCGCGGAAGCGGGCGATCAAGAGCGTCCCCGCCGCGGCTTGCGGCGCGGTCCGCGCAGCTTGATCGCGCGGCGGCGCGCCGCGGCCAAGACCAAAAGCGAAGCCGGCGCGCAAGCGCAGGGCGAACGCGCGCCGGACGATGCCGACGTCGAGCCGTCGGCTACCGCGCCTGCGGACGCCACTGCGCCCGCACCGGCGCGTGCGCCGCGCAAGGGCGCGCAAAAGGGCGGCCGGCAACAAACGGCCAACCGTCGGGACGAGACGGGCGGCCAAGCGGCGGCGCAGGATAAGCCCAAGCAGAGCAAGCGCGGCGAACCCGCACCGGGCGCACAGGACGACTTGTTCTCTTACGTGACTTCGCCTGCGTTCGATGCGGACAACAGTACCGAGGGTGGCGTGCGTGCGCCGATGCTGCGGCGTGGCCGTCCGGCGCCGCAAAAGCGCGTGCTCGCGCCGGACGACGATGCGCCCAAGCTGCACAAGGTGCTGGCCGAAGCCGGAATGGGCTCGCGGCGCGAGATGGAGGAGCTCATCGTGGCGGGCCGCGTCTCGGTCAACGGCGAGCCTGCGCACATCGGCCAGCGGATCATGCCGACCGATCAGGTGCGCATCAACGGCAAGCCCGTCAAGCGCCGAGTGCAAACGAAGCCGCCGCGCGTGCTGCTCTATCACAAGCCGACCGGCGAGATCGTCAGTCATGCCGATCCGGAGGGGCGGCCGTCCGTCTTCGACAAGCTGCCGCCGATGAAAACGGCGAAATGGCTGGCCGTCGGCCGGCTCGACTTCAATACCGAGGGTCTGCTCATGTTGACGACCTCGGGCGACTTGGCCAATCGATTCATGCACCCGCGCTACAGCGTCGAGCGAGAGTACGCGGTGCGTGTGGTGGGCGAATTGACGGAAGGCTCACGGCAAAAGCTGTTGCACGGCGTCGAGCTCGACGATGGTCCCGCGAACTTCCTGCGTATCCGCGATGGCGGCGGCGAGGGTACCAATCACTGGTATCACGTTGCGCTCGCCGAGGGGCGGAACCGCGAGGTGCGGCGCATGTTCGAGGCCGTCGGCCTCATGGTCAGCCGGCTCATCCGTACGCGCCACGGCCCGATCTCGCTGCCGCGCGGTTTGCACCGCGGCCGCTGGGAAGAGCTCGAGGAAAACCAGGTGCGCAGCCTGATGGCGGCTGTCGGCCTCAAAGCGCCCACCGAGGAAAAGGGCGGTCGCCGCCCGAGCCCCGAGCGTCGTCAACCCGATCCAATGCAGACGTCGATGGGCTTTATCAATCGCGAGCCGGTGCTGACCGCGCACGGGCGCTTCGATCAGCCCGGACGCGGCGGCGGCCGGCGTGGCCCGGGCGGGTTCGGGGCGGGCACGGGCGGTTTCGGCGACAGTACAGGCGGTAGCGGCTACGGTAATCGTAGCGGCGGCGGTCAGAAGGGGCGGCAGCCGCGCGGCGACGTCGACGGCAATCGCGCACCGACGTCGGGCGGTGCGGGCAAGCGTGCGTTCGGCGGCGGCAATGCGGCCGGTAATCCGGCCGGCAATCGCGGACCGGGCAGCAACCGCGGGCCGGGCGGCAACCGTGCGGGCGGTGGCAATCGCAGCGGCGGCCAGGGCCCGGCTGCGCGCGGTCGTTCGCGCGGTCGTTGATACGGGCGCGCAGGGACTGCGTGGGCTTGCATGGGCCGGCGCGTCTTCGCGCGAGTGCCCGGCCAATTGCATTGCGCTCGCCCGCCGCGTGTGAGGCTCCGTTGCGGGGAGCCTCACACGCGGCGGGCAGCTTTGCAACGCGCCGTGAAAAATGCTAAACTCACAAAGTCGCTGGGCGTGCGGCTTTTTAGTGCGGCTCAGGTGCGACCACCGGTAAGAAGATGATGGGCGTGAAGCCCATTTTTTTTTGGCGGTAACGGTTCTGCATCTCGGGTAGCGCTCCTTTTCGCGCGTCGGCATGGCGCGGCGCGCGGCCCCGGAGGTGCTCGTGCGCATGCGCGAACACCTTAGAGGGCAATGTGCAACTGACGGAACTGATAGAAACCACGGTCTCGGGCATGGGTTACGAGCTCGTGGACCTCGAGCGAACCGGGCGCGGCATGCTGTGCGTGTATATCGACCAGCCCGCCGGCATCGCGATCGAGGATTGCGAAAAAGTCACGCGTCAGCTCCAGCACGTTCTGACGGTTGAGAACATCGACTACGAACGGCTCGAAGTATCGTCGCCGGGGCTTGATCGTCCGCTGAAGAAGTTGGCGGATTTCTTGCGCTTCGCGGGCAGCGAGGCCGTCGTGACATTGAAAAAACCGCTGAACGGACGCAAGACGTACCGGGGCATCCTGCATGCACCGAACGGCGAGACGCTTGGTTTGGAAATTGAAGGAAAAGAAGGCGCCGCGATGCTCGATTTCACGCTCGCGGACATGGACCGCGCACGCCTGGTCCCGCACGTTGACTTTAGGAGCCGTAAACAATGAGTCGCGAAGTACTGATGCTGGTCGATGCACTAGCGCGCGAAAAGAACGTCAATAAAGATGTGGTGTTCGCTGCGCTCGAAGCCGCTCTTGCTTCGGCCACCAAGAAGCTCTTCGAAGAAGACGTGGACATTCGCGTGCATATCGATCGCGAATCGGGTGAACACGAAACATATCGCCGTTGGCGAGTCGTACCGGACGAAGCCGGCCTGCAAGAGCCTGATCAGGAAATCCTGCTGTTCGAAGCGCGCGAGCAAAAGCCCGAGATCGAAATCGACGAACATATCGAAGAGCCGATTCCGTCGATCGAATTCGGCCGCATCGGCGCGCAGGCCGCCAAGCAAGTCATCTTGCAGAAGGTGCGCGATGCCGAACGCGAGCAAATCCTCAACGATTTTCTCGAGCGCGGCGAAAAGATCATGACCGGCACGGTCAAGCGTCTGGACAAGGGCAACTTCATCGTCGAATCGGGACGCGTCGAAGCGCTGTTGCGCCGGGATCAGCTCATTCCGAAGGAAAACCTGCGCGTGGGCGACCGTGTGCGTGCGTATATCGCCAAGGTCGATCGCACCGCGCGCGGCCCGCAGATCGAGCTCTCGCGCACGGCGCCCGAGTTTCTGATGAAGCTGTTCGAGATGGAAGTGCCCGAGATCGAGCAAGGCCTGCTCGAGATCAAGGCGGCGGCGCGCGACCCCGGCGTGCGCGCGAAAATCGGCGTGGTGGCCTACGACAAGCGAATCGATCCGATCGGCACCTGCGTCGGCATTCGCGGCTCGCGCGTTCAGGCCGTTCGCAACGAGCTTGGCGGCGAGAACGTCGACATCGTGCTGTGGTCCGAAGACCCCGCCCAGTTCGTGATCGGCGCGCTCGCCCCGGCTGCGGTCCAATCGATCGTCGTCGATGAAGAGAAGCACTCGATGGACGTCGTCGTGGACGAAAGCGAACTCGCGGTCGCCATCGGCCGCAGCGGCCAGAACGTGCGCCTCGCCGGCGAACTGACCGGCTGGCAGATCAACATCATGACGCCCGACGAGTCGGCGCAGAAGCAGAATCAGGAGCGCGGCGTTCTGCGCGATCTGTTCATGGCGCGGCTCGACGTCGACGAGGAAGTTGCCGACATCCTCATCGACGAAGGTTTCACGAGCCTCGAAGAGATCGCCTACGTGCCGCTCAACGAAATGCTCGAAATCGAAGCGTTCGACGAAGATACCGTTCACGAACTGCGCAACCGTTCGCGCGACGCGTTGCTGACGATGGCGATCGCGAACGAGGAGAAGGTCGAGGGCATCGCCCTCGATCTTAAGAGCCTGGAAGGGATGGATGCCGATCTGCTGGCGAAGCTCGCTGAACATCAGATCCAGACACGCGACGAGCTGGCTGAGTTGGCCGTCGATGAATTGGTCGAAATGACCGCAATGCAAGAGGAAGCCGCGAAGGCGTTGATCATGAAAGCACGTGAACACTGGTTCCAGTGAGTGAATGACCATGGCGCACTGACCCCACAGCGATCGGACGATCGCACGACCCGATGCTAACCGCAAGGAATCGGTCCTTGCACTAAGAGGAATGAATGGCGAGTAACAACGTAGCCCAATTTGCCGCGGAACTGAAAATGCCGGCCGGGGTGCTGCTCGAGCAGCTCCAGGCGGCGGGTGTCCAGAAAGCGAGCGAGGACGATGCTTTGTCCGAAACGGACAAGGCGCGCCTGCTCGATCATTTGCGCAAGTCGCACGGCTCGTCCGATACCGACAAGCGCAAGATCACGCTGACTCGCCGGCACACGTCGGAGATCAAGCAATCCGACGCGACGGGCAAGGCTCGCACCATTCAGGTCGAAGTGCGCAAGAAACGTGTGTTCGTGAAACGCGACGAGACGAGCGACGGGGCCGCTACGGCCGAGGCTGCAGCAGACCAAGCGGCCGACGTCGACGAGAGCATCGAGTTGCAGCGTCGCGAGGAAGAAGCGCGCCGCGAGGCGGAGTTGCTCGAGCAACAAGCGCAGGAGTTGCGCGAGCGCCAAGAGCGGCTCGAGCGCGAGGAACTCGAGCGCCAGGCGCGTGAGAAGGCCGCTGAGGCCGAACGTCGCCGCGCCGAGGAAGAGGCTGCGAAGACGCATGCCGAGGCAGCCGCTGCAAAGACGCACGCCGAGGCGGCAAAGACGAATGCCGAGGCCGTGGCTCGCGAGCAGGCCGAGCGCAACGCTGCCGAGGACGAGCGCGCCGCAGCCGAGCGCGCCGCACAGCGGGAAGCGGCCAAGAAGGCCGAGGATGCGGCTCGTGAGGCTGCCGAGAAGGCACGCGCCGAGCAGGAAGAAATTCGCAAGCGCCGCGAAGCGGCCGAGGCCGAGGCGCGCGCTATCCGCGAAATGATGAACACGCCGCGCAAGGCGCAGGTGAAGGCGCCGGAGCCGGCGCCCGTCGCGAAGCCGGTCGAAGCTGCCAAGGCGGCCGAGGCGAAGGGTACGCTGCACAAGCCGGTGCGTCCGGAAGGCGCGGCACCGCGCCCCGCGGCGGCACGCAAGCCGGCCGCAGGCGCGGCGGCACCTTCCACGACGGCGCAGCCCGCGGCGGCGCCCGGTGCGGACAAAAAGAAGCAAGGCGGCAAGGGCGGCTGGCAGGACGACGCCGCGAAGCGTCGCGGTATCAAGACGCGCGGCGATTCGAGCGGCGGCGTCGACCGCGGCTGGCGCGGCGGTCCGAAGGGCCGCGGCAAGCATCAGGATGCGGCCACGTCGTTCCAAGCGCCCACCGAGCCGATCGTGCGCGAAGTGCACGTGCCCGAGACGATCACCGTGGCCGACCTCGCCCACAAGATGTCCGTGAAGGCGTCGGAAGCCATCAAGGTGATGATGAAGCTCGGCCAGATGGTCACGATCAACCAGATGCTCGATCAGGAAACGGCGATGATCATCGTCGAGGAGCTCGGCCACCATGCGGTTGCGGCCAAGCTCGACGATCCTGAAGCGCTGCTCGTCGAAGGCGAAGCGACCGACGCCGAGCAACTGCCGCGTCCGCCGGTCGTCACGGTCATGGGCCACGTCGACCACGGCAAGACGTCGCTGCTCGACTACATTCGCCGCGCGAAGGTGGCGGCGGGCGAGGCGGGCGGCATTACGCAGCACATCGGCGCCTATCACGTCGAAACGCCGCGTGGGGTCATCACGTTCCTCGATACGCCGGGTCACGAGGCGTTCACGGCGATGCGGGCGCGCGGTGCGAAGGCGACCGACATCGTCATTCTCGTGGTGGCGGCCGACGACGGCGTGATGCCGCAGACGAAGGAAGCAATCGCTCACGCGAAGGCCGGCGGCGTGCCGATCGTCGTCGCGATCAACAAGATCGACAAGCCCGAGGCGAACCCCGATCGCGTCAAGCAAGAGCTCGTCACCGAAGGCGTCGTGCCGGAAGAATACGGCGGCGATTCGCCGTTCGTCCCGGTCTCGGCGAAAACGGGCGCGGGCATCGACGATCTGCTCGAGAATCTGCTGCTGCAAGCCGAAGTGCTCGAGTTGACGGCACCGGTGGCGGCGCCGGCCAAGGGTCTCGTCATCGAAGCGAAGCTCGACAAGGGTAAGGGCCCGGTTGCGACCGTGCTCGTCCAGTCGGGTACGCTTTCGCGCGGCGACGTCGTGCTCGCGGGCAGCGCCTACGGCCGCGTGCGAGCGATGCTCGACGAAACGGGCAAGGCCACGAAGGAGGCCGGCCCGTCGATTCCGGTCGAGATTCAAGGTTTGTCGGAAGTGCCGGCCGCGGGCGAGGAAGTGATGGTGCTGCCCGACGAGCGCAAGGCACGCGAAATCGCGATGTTCCGTCAAGGCAAGTTCCGCGACGTCAAGCTCGCGAAGCAGCAGGCCGCCAAGCTCGAAAGCATGCTCGAGCAGATGGGCGAAGGCGAAGTGCAAACGCTACCGCTCATCGTCAAGGCCGACGTGCAAGGCTCGCAAGAAGCGCTCGTGCAGTCGTTGCAGAAACTGTCGACCGACGAAGTGCGCGTGCAGATCGTGCATGGCGCCGTCGGCGGCATCAGCGAATCGGACGTCAACCTCGCGACGGCGTCGAAGGCGGTCATCATCGGCTTCAACACGCGTGCCGATGCACAGGCCCGCAAGTTGGCCGAGACGAACGGTATCGATATCCGCTACTACAACATCATCTACGACGCCGTGGATGAGGTGAAGGCAGCGATGTCGGGCATGCTCGCGCCCGAAAAGCGCGAAGTCATCACGGGCATGGTCGAGGTGCGTCAAGTCTTCAAGGTACCGAAGATCGGCGCGGTGGCCGGCTGTATGGTCACGGACGGCATCGTCAAGCGTTCGTCGTCGGTGCGTGTGCTGCGCAACAACGTCGTCATCTTCCAGGGCGAACTCGATTCGCTCAAGCGCTTCAAGGACGACGTGAAGGAAGTGAAGCAAGGCTTCGAGTGCGGGATGTCGATCAAGAACTTCAACGATATCGTCGAAGGCGATCAGTTCGAGGTGTTCGAAGTCACGGAAGTCGCGCGTACGCTCTGATCGCAAGCGCGCGGCTCGGGGCGGAGCAGGCGGTAAGCCTCCTCCGCCCCGTTGTTTTTATGGCGGCGCATCGGCGCGCGGGCCGGTTGGCCTTCACTCGCGTCGTGCCCTCGCCGGGCCGCGCGCTCGCGCGCCCTAACCGCTAAGCGGGTTCATCATGCCGAAGAAACGCACGTCTCCCAATCGCAACGTTCAGATCGCCGATCAAATTCAACGCGATCTGTCCGAACTCATCGCACGCGAGGTCAAAGACCCGCGCATCGGGCTCGTCACGATCCAAAGCGTAGAGCTCACGCCCGACTACGCGCATGCGAAGGTCTACTTCACGACGCTGACTGGCGATGCGCAGGCTACCCAAACCGCGCTCAATCATGCGGCCGGGCATTTGCACAATCTGCTGTTCAAGCGCTTGCACATCCATACGGTGCCCACGCTGCATTTCCACTACGACAAGACGATCGAGAAAGCCGTCGAGATGTCGCGTCTGATCGACGAAGCGAACGCCACGCGCGCGAAGGACGATTGAACACGCTCGCGCGAGACAGGCCAATGAAACAACCCCAACGTCCGCGCGTGCCGCGTCGCGCGCTCGACGGCGTTTTGCTGCTCGACAAGGGCATCGGATTGTCGAGCAACGATGCGCTAGTCCGCGCCAAGCGGCTGTTGCTTGCCCAGAAGGCGGGCCATACCGGTACGCTCGATCCGCTCGCGTCGGGCTTGCTGCCGCTTTGCTTCGGTGAGGCGACGAAGTTTTCGCAAGACTTGCTCGAAGCCGATAAGACCTACGAAGCGACGATGCGTTTAGGTGCGCGCACGAGCACGGGTGATGCCGAGGGCGAAGTGCTGGAAACGCGCCGGGTCGAAGCCGGCATGCCTGAGATCGAGGCGGCGCTCGCGCGATTTCGCGGACCGATTTCGCAAGTGCCGCCGATGCATTCGGCGCTCAAGCGCGACGGCAAGCCGCTGTATGAGTACGCGCGGGCGGGCCAGGTCGTCGAACGCGCGGCGCGCGCGGTGACGATCCACGCGCTCGACTTGCTGCATGCCGCATTGCCCGACGTGACGTTTCGCGTCACCTGCAGCAAGGGCACCTATGTACGGACGCTGGCCGAGGACATCGGTGCGGTGCTCGGCTGCGGGGCGCATCTCGTCGCCTTGAGGCGCACGGGGGTCGGGGCGCTGACGCTCGATCATGCCGTGACGCTCGAGGCGCTCGAGCAGATGGACGGCGCCGCGCGCGATGCATGTTTGCGGCCGATCGATGCGCTGCTCTCGACGTTCCCGGTAGTGCGTCTCGGTCCTGCGCAAGCGCAGCGTTTTTTGCACGGCCAACGGTTGCGCTTGGCGGATTTGCCGCCCGCGCCGGCGTTGGAGTCGGCGGACCAAAACACGACCGCGGAGACGCGAGTGCGTGTGTACCGCGATGAAGACGGTGCGCTGCTCGGTGTGGCGAGAGCGGCGAACGGCGTGCTCGCACCCGAGCGGCTGATCGTGACCGCGCCGTCGCCGACCTAGCCCGGCAGACCGGCGATCCACGATCCGCAATTCGCGATCGGATCGACGCGAAGATGAACAAACGCCCGGCAGACCGGGCGTTTGCATATGCGAGGTAGGCGGTAGCGCGCGCCGCTAGTGCGCCGCCGACGCCGCGGCGCTCGAATCGCCGCCGCCGCTGCGTTCGGGCCGCGTGATCCAGATCAGCGCGATCAGCACGAGGAAGATGACCGACGAGATATAAAACAGGTCGTTCACGCCGAGTTGCGCTGCTTGCTGCGTCACGAGTCGATCGAACATCCCATAGCCCTGCGAGGGATCGAGGCCGAGCGAACCGAGTTGCGACATCGATTGACCAAAGGTCGGATCGAACGCGCTGGCGCGCTCGGTCAACTGTGCATGGTGAAAGCTCGTGCGGTGATCCCATGCCGTGGTGAAGATCGACGTGCCAATGCCGCCGCACATGATCCGCACGAAGTTCGAGAGCCCCGATGCCGCGGCGATCCGATGGCCGGGCAAGCCGGACAACGTGATCGAGACGAGCGGGATGAAGAATCCCGCCATCGCGATCCCCTGCACGAGCGTCGGCAGCGCGAGCGACCAGGTATCGACGCCTGTCGTATAGCGTGAGCGCATCCAGAAGCACAGCGCGAACACGACGAACGCGGCCGTGGCGATCTTGCGCGGGTCCGTGCGCGGCAGAAATTTACCTGTGACGGGCGAGAGCAGAATCGCAAACACGCCGACGGGCGCCATGACGAGCCCCGCGTCGGTTGCCGTGTAGCCGATGTCGGTTTGCAGCCAAAGCGGCAGCAGCACGAGATTGCCGAAGTAGAGCCCGTAGCCGATGGACAGCGCGACGGTGCCCCCCGTGAAGTTGCGCTTCTTGAACAGCGATAAATCGACGACGGGGTGATCGGCGGTCAATTCCCATACGACGAAGAACGCGAACCCGATGAGGGCCGTGAGCGCGAGCGCGACGACCGTCGCGGACGAGAACCAATCGAGGTCCTTGCCCTTGTCGAGCATCACTTGCAGCGAGCCGACCCAGATCACGAGCAGCGCGAGGCCGACCCTATCGATCGGCGCTTTCTTGATGACGGAATCGCGCGTACGGAAAATGGCCCAGGTGGCGAGCGCCGCCACGATGCCGACGGGGATGTTGACGTAGAAGATCCACGGCCACGAGATGTTGTCGGAGATCCATCCGCCGAGAATCGGCCCGGCGACGGGCGCGATCAGTGTCGTCATCGACCACATCGACAGCGCCAGCGGCGCTTTCGCGCGCGGATAACTCGCGAGCAGCAGCGTTTGCGACAGCGGAATCATCGGGCCTGCCACGGCGCCCTGGATCACGCGCGAGAAGAGCAGAAACGGCAGCGTCGGCGAGAGCCCGCACATCCACGACGAGAGCACGAACAGCACGATCGACGCGAGAAACAGACGCACCTGCCCGAGCCGCTCCGTGAGCCAGCCGGTCAGCGGCACCGAGATCGCGTTGGCGACGGCGAACGACGTGATGACCCAGGTGCCCTGATCCGAGGATACGCCGAGGTCGCCCGAAATCGTGGGAATCGACACGTTCGCGATCGATGTGTCGAGCACGTTCATGAACACGGCGAGCGATACGGCGATCGTGCCGATCACGAGCGGGACGCCGCTGAGCGGCGGGTGAGAGGCTTGGGGCTGAGCCATTACGCGAGTGACCTCGGAACCTTCCTAGTTTTCGTCAATGGGGCGCGGCGCCGCTTACATCATCGAGCTGCCGCTCGCGACCTTCGTGGCGCGACCGGCCTGCGCACGCGGGGTGCCGGCCGATTGCTTTTGCTGCGCGAGACCGCTGTTTCCGCCGGCGTTTTCGGCGATGATGCGCGCGATCTCCGCATTGGCCTCGTCGCCGTACTTGTCGAACACGTTCGTCTGATAGACGGTGTTCTGCGCGGTGCTGAGCTGGCTGCCGGTGTCGTTCTTGATGTCGACGTCGACTTGCATCGACAGGCCGATGCGCAGCGGATGTGTACGCAGTTCCGCGGGATCGAGCGCGACGCGCACGGGCAGGCGTTGCACGACCTTGATCCAGTTGCCCGTTGCGTTTTGCGCCGGCAGCAGCGAGAACGCGGAACCCGTGCCGGCCGAGAAGCCGACGACCTTACCGTGATAGACGACCGACGAACCGTAGATGTCGGCGGTCAACTCTACGGGCTGGCCGATGCGCATGTGCTTGAGCTGTACTTCCTTGAAGTTGGCGTCGACCCACACCGATTCGAGCGGGACGATCGCCATCAGCGGCGTGCCCGGCGAGACGCGTTGGCCCACTTGCACCGCGCGCTTGGCGACGTAGCCGGTGACGGGCGCGGGCAGCACGTTGCGCGCGTTGTTCAGGTAGGCATCGCGCACCTTCGCTGCGGCGGCGAGCACGTTCGGGTGCGTCGCGATCGTGGTGTTCGACGTCAGAGCGCGGTTCGACGCGAGTTGTTGGTCGGCGGCGTCGAGCGCGGCCTGCGCGGCCTTGACAGCATCGCGTGCGTGCGAGATCTCTTCCTGCGAGACTGCGCCCGTTTGTGCGACGGCCATGCGCCTGCGCAGGTCGTCTTGTGCGCGCGACAGATCGGCTTGACGCTGGGCGATTTGCGCTTGGTATTCGTCGTTGTTGACGAACAGGCCACGCACTTGCCGCACCGTTTGCGCAAGATTGGCTTCGGCCTGTTGCAGCGAGACGTGCGCGTCGGCGCCGTCGAGCACGACGAGCGGATCGCCGGCCTTGACGGTTTGCGTGTCGTCGGCGTTGACGGCGATGACCGTACCGGTCACCTGCGGCGTGATCTGCACGACGTTGCCGTTGACGTAGGCGTCGTCGGTGTCCTCATGGAAACGCGCGTCGAGGAAGTAATACAAGCCGTACGCGACGGCCGCGATGAGAATGACGCCGATGAGCAGTGTCATCAGGCGCTTGCGCCTGCTGTTATTGTTCTGCGACTGCGCGCTCGCGGCGGTTTGTTGAGTGTCGCTCATGGAAATGCTCTCCGTTTCTCGAGTCTCGATCTATCGAAGCTCTATCGTTGAATCTTGCTGGGTATTCGTTCGTTGCGTACTGTCGCTCAGCTTGCCGACGGCGCCGCAGCGGCCGCGCCGCCCGACGCCGGCTCGGCCAGGCCCGCGGCCCGCGCATCGAAGCCGCCGCCGAGCGCCTGGATCAGCGCGAACTGCAGATCGCGGCGCTTCATCTTCAGGTTCGTCACCGTCTGCTCGGCTGCAAGGCGGTCGTTGTCGGCCGTCAGGACCTGCAGTTGCGGCGACAGCCCCGCTTTGTAGCGAATGACCGCGAGGCGGTAGGCCTCGCTCGACGCGTCGAGCGCGCGCTGGGCGTCGCTCATTTCGTTGTCGATGGCGCGGATCGAAGCCACTTGCGTCGCGACGTCGGACATCGCGTTGATCAGCGTCTGGTTGTAGTTCGCCACGTCGAGGTCGAAATCGGCATAGCGGCCCTTGAGCTGAGCGCGCAGCGCGCCGGCGTCGAAGATCGGCAGATGAATGGCCGGGCCGGCTTGGAGCTGGCGGCTCGCCGCCGTCAAGAAGCGGCCCCACCCGAACGCGTCGAAGCCGATCCCGGCTGCGAGATTGATGTCGGGGAAGAACTCGGCTTTCGCCTCCTTCACGTTCGCGAGCGCGGCCTGAACCTGCCAGCGCGCCGCGACGATGTCGGCGCGGCGCGAGACGAGATCGGCCGGCAAGTTGGACGGCAGCGTAACGGCGCCGCCGGGTGCGAGCACGGGATCGGCGATGGCGAGCCCGCGATCGGGGCCTTTGCCGAGCAGCGCGGCCAACTGAAAGCGGACCGATTTGATCTGCCCGTCGAGGTCGGACACGGTCGCCTGGCTCGTAGCGATGTTGCCGCGCGCCGTTTCCTTTTCGACGTTCGTGTCGAGCCCCGCCGCGACGCGCCCATTCGTGATCGTGCCGACTTCCTGGCGATTGTGGATCTCGCGCGCCGCGATGTCGCGCAGGGCGTAGAGCTGCGCGAGTTGGTTATAGGTGCGCGCGACCGACGAAGCGAGCGACATGCGCGCTTCCTGCATGTCGGCCTCGGCCGCCTTCTCCTGCGAAACCGACGCGTTCAAGCGCGCGCGGTTCTTGCCCCAGAGGTCGAGGTCCCAAGACGCGCTCGCAAGCACGTTGTGCTCGGTAAACCAGCCCCCGCCAAAGGGCGCCGGGTAGAGGCCGTTGGCGGAGAAGCGCTCGCGCGTGATGGCGTAGCTGCCGTTGACCTTGGGCAGCAGATCCGAGTGCGCACTTTCAATGTACGACTGCGCCTTGGCGATACGCGCCTGCGCTTGGGCGATCGAGGGATTGCCTTGGAGCGCTTCGTCGATGAGCTTGGGCAGTTGCGGGTCGCCGAACTCGCTCGCCCAGTCGAGCGACGGCCACGTGCCGCCTTCGTTCGGGAGGCTGCGCGTCGCCTCGAGCGCGGTGGCCGACGCGAGCTGCTTGTCGCTCTTGATGCCGGCGTAGTTGGCGCATCCAGCCATCACGAGCGCGGCAACGGCGATTGCGATCGCGCTGCGACAAGCGTGAGCGCTAGCCGATGCGGAGGAGAAGGTCATCGCGCGGCCTTTCGATGTGAGTGTAATCATGGACTTTGCAACTTATTTTTGACGAATGAAGTTCGAAACTCGTTGCCGTGTCAGCCAACTTGCGCCGACGAAAACGCCCCGGTGCCGTCAATCCGCGGCGGGGTCTCCGGTATTGGCGAGAATCCGCCGAAGCATGCTTTTCAAGAACCCGACTTCCTCCGGCGTGAAGCCCGCGAGCGCCTTGTCGACGACGCCGCCGAAGATATCGGGCATCCGCGCGGCGAGCTTGCTGCCTTCGTCGGTCACGGCCAGATGAACGGCGCGGCGATCCTCGGAACTGCGCACGCGCGACAGCAGATTACGCTTTTCTAGCCGATCGATCAGCCGAGTCACCGCGCTTGCGTCAATTCCGTAGTCGCGCGCGAGCTCTGCGGCCAGCGAGCACCGCCCGCTCGCGATCATGAACAACATGCTCGCTTGCGTGCTCGTGATGCCCAGCTCGTTGAGCGTGCGTTGCGTCACCTGGTTCGACAGGCTCGACTTCACTCGAGCGATCAGATAGCCGACGCTTTCGTCCAACTGGTAGCTGCATACCTCAGGCGGCAGCGGCGAAGGCGATTTGGTCATGGCGATTTCCGTGCGATTGCAATAGTTGACTAGGCATGATTGTAGGCGCAAAGCCACTGTCCGGCAACCATCGGCTATTTGCGGCAAGCAAGTAGCCGTAGTATTTAAGCAATTCCTTAAAGCGAGTCGCCTATTATGAGCCTTTCCGAGCAACCTTGCTTGCGATGAGGCGGCGAGCCGCGACGGCATGCCAAAGAGGGAGGCATATGTCATGCGGCGGCAGGCGAGCGTCACGCCCGCGTGCTAGAATCTTCAGTTACCCAGAAAGTGCGCGCACCCGTTTTTGGCTTCGTCGCATTCTGTTTCGCGCACGCAACCGCCCCTTATTTCTATGACTCGCGCTATCCGCAACATTGCCATCATTGCCCACGTCGACCACGGCAAGACCACGCTCGTCGACCAACTGCTTCGTCAGTCGGGCACGTTCCGAGAAAATCAGCAGATCGCGGAACGCGTGATGGATTCGAACGACATCGAAAAAGAGCGCGGCATCACGATTTTGGCGAAGAACTGCGCCGTCGAATACGAAGGCACGCACGTCAACATCGTCGATACGCCGGGCCACGCCGACTTCGGCGGCGAGGTCGAGCGCGTGCTGTCGATGGTCGACTCGGTGCTGCTGCTCGTCGATGCCGTCGAAGGCCCGATGCCGCAAACGCGCTTCGTGACGAAAAAGGCGCTCGCGCTCGGCCTGAAGCCGATCGTCGTCGTCAACAAGATCGATCGTCCGGGCGCGCGCATCGACTGGGTCATCAACCAGACGTTCGACTTGTTCGACAAGCTCGGCGCGACCGAAGAACAGCTCGATTTCCCGATCGTCTACGCGTCGGGGCTGAACGGCTACGCGTCGCTCGATGCGAGCGCACGCGAGGGCGACATGCGCCCGCTGTTCGAGGCGATTCTCGCGCACGTGCCCGTGCGCGCCGCCGACCCGGACGGCCCGCTCCAATTGCAGATCACCTCGCTCGATTACTCGACATACGTCGGACGCATCGGGGTGGGGCGCGTCGCTCGCGGCCGCATCAAGCCCGGCCAGGCGGTCGCGCTGCGTTTCGGGCCCGAGGGTGAAGTCTTCAATCGCAAGATCAATCAAGTGCTCTCGTTCGAAGGGCTCGACCGGGTGCAGGTCGACGAAGCGCAAGCCGGCGACATCGTTCTCATCAACGGCATCGAAGACATCGGCATCGGCGCGACGATCTGCGCGCAGGACGCGCCCGAGGCGCTGCCGATGATCACCGTCGACGAGCCGACGCTGACGATGAACTTCCTCGTGAACTCGTCGCCGCTCGCGGGCAAGGAAGGCAAGTTCGTGACGAGCCGTCAGATCCGCGATCGTCTGATGCGTGAACTGAATCACAACGTGGCGTTGCGCGTGCGCGACACCGGCGACGAAACAGTGTTCGAAGTGTCGGGCCGGGGCGAGTTGCACTTGACGATCCTAATCGAGAACATGCGCCGCGAAGGCTACGAGCTGGCGGTGTCGCGTCCGCGCGTCGTGCTGCACGAAATCGACGGCGTCAAGCACGAGCCGTACGAGCAGTTGACGGTCGACGTCGAAGACGGCCACCAAGGCGGCGTCATGGAAGAGCTGGGCCGCCGCAAGGGCGAGCTGCTCGACATGGCGTCGGACGGCCGCGGTCGCACGCGCCTCGAGTACAAGATTCCGGCGCGCGGGCTGATCGGCTTCCAGGGCGAATTCATGACGCTCACGCGCGGCACGGGCTTGATGAGCCACGTGTTCGACGAGTATTCGCCCGTGAAGGAAGGGACGCTCGGCGAGCGCCGCAACGGCGTGTTGATCTCGCAAGACGACGGCGCGGCCGTCGCTTACGCGCTATGGAAGCTGCAGGATCGCGGCCGCATGTTCGTGAAGCCCGGCGATGCGCTCTACGAAGGGATGATCATCGGCATTCACAGCCGCGACAACGATCTCGTGGTAAATCCGATCAAGGGTAAGCAGTTGACGAACGTTCGCGCGTCGGGCACCGATGAAGCCGTCCGCCTCGTGCCGGCGATTCAAATGTCGCTCGAATACGCGGTCGAATTCATCGACGACGACGAACTCGTCGAAGTCACGCCGCACTCGATTCGTCTGCGCAAGCGCCATCTGAAGGAACACGAGCGCCGTCGCGCAAGCCGTGAGGCTTCGCTCGATTAAATCGCGCGAAGCGATCGCCCGACGCGCCGCATGGCGTCCAAGCATCCGACAAGCCGCCTTTCAGGGCGGCTTTTTCGTTGATGGACGGGCTTGCAGCGATCTAGACTATTCGTTCTGTGATATGCTCCGCGAAGCTAGTTTTAGGTCCTTCCAAGCAAGACTTGATTCGCGCAATCCGCTAAACGGTCAGGCCGTGTCGCGGAAGGTTGAGTAACCCGCTATTTCTCGAGAAGCTCGAAGAAAGGTGAGCGTAAACATGATGAAGCAATTCCAGCTGAACTCGTATTTGTTCGGCGGCAATGCTCCGTACGTTGAAGAAATGTACGAGCAATACCTAGATAATCCGGCGTCGGTCCCCGATAACTGGCGCGAATACTTCGATGCGTTGCAAAACGTGCCTGCCTCGGACGGCAGCGCGGCGAGCGACGTGGCCCACGGCCCCATCGTCGAATCGTTCGCCCAACGCGCGAAGGCCAATGCCTTCGTTCCGCGCGAAGCCGGCGAAAATCTTGCCACCGCGCGAAAGCAAGTCCACGTTCAGTCTCTGATCAGCGCTTACCGGTTCCTCGGCTCGCAATGGGCGAATCTGGATCCGCTCAAGCGCCGTGAGCGTCCCGCCATTCCCGAGCTCGAACCTGCGTTCTACGACTTCACCGAAGCCGACATGGACCAGACGTTCAGCGCGAGCAACCTTTATTTCGGGTTCGAACAAGCGTCGCTGCGCGACATCGTCAAGGGGCTGCGCGACACGTATTGCGGCACGATCGGCGCCGAGTTCATGTATATCAGCGATCCCGAGCAAAAGCGCTGGTGGCAGGAGCGGCTCGAGTCGATCCGCGCCACGCCGAGCTTCTCGGCCGACAAGAAGAAGCACATCCTCAATCGCCTGACGGCCGGGGAAGGGCTCGAACGCTATCTGCACACGAAATACGTCGGTCAGAAGCGCTTCTCGCTCGAAGGCGGTGAAAGCTTCATCGCCTCGATGGACGAAGTCGTTCGCCACGCGGGCGCCCAAGGCGTGCAGGAAATCGTGATCGGCATGGCCCACCGCGGTCGCCTGAACGTGCTCGTCAATACGCTCGGCAAGATGCCGTCGGACCTGTTCGCCGAATTCGAAGGCAAGCACGTCGACGACCTGCCGGCCGGCGACGTCAAGTACCACAAGGGCTTCTCGTCGGACGTCGCGACCGAAGGCGGTCCGGTGCATCTGTCGCTCGCGTTCAACCCGTCGCACCTCGAAATCGTGAATCCCGTCGTCGAGGGTTCGGCGAAGGCGCGGATGGATCGCCGCGGCGACGACTCGGGCTTGCAAGTGCTGCCCGTGCAGATTCACGGCGATGCCGCATTCGCCGGCCAGGGCGTCGTGATGGAAACGCTGAACCTCGCGCAAACGCGCGGTTACGGCACGCACGGCACGCTGCACATCGTCATCAACAATCAGATCGGCTTCACCACGTCCGATCCGCGCGATGCACGCTCGACGCTCTACTGCTCGGACGTCGTCAAGATGATCGAAGCGCCCGTGCTGCACGTGAACGGCGACGACCCCGAAGCCGTCGTGCTCGCCACGCAAATCGCGATCGACTACCGGATGCAGTTCCATCAAGACGTCGTGCTCGACATCGTCTGCTTCCGTAAGCTCGGCCACAACGAGCAGGACACGCCGGCCGTCACGCAACCGCTGATGTACAAGAAGATCGCGCAGCACCCGGGTACCCGCGCGCTCTACGCGGAAAAGCTTGTGCAGCAGAGCATCATCACGGCGGAAGACGGGGAAAATTACGTCAAGGCGTTCCGCCAGGCCATGGACGAAGGCCACCATACGATCGATCCCGTGCTCTCGAACTACAAGAGCAAGTATGCCGTCGATTGGGTGCCGTTCCTGAACCGCAAGTGGACCGACGCGGCCGACACGGCCGTGCCGCTCGCCGAACTCAAGCGTCTGTCCGAGCGCCTCACGACGGTTCCGGCGAACTTCAAGGTGCACCCGCTCGTCGAGCGCGTCGTCAACGACCGCCGTGCGATGGGCCGCGGCGAAGCCCCGCTCGATTGGGGGATGGGCGAGCATCTGGCCTACGCGTCGCTCGTCGCCTCGGGTTACGCCGTGCGTCTGACGGGCCAGGATTCGGGCCGCGGTACGTTCACGCACCGGCACGCGGTGTTGCACGATCAAAACCGTGAACGCTGGAACGACGGCACGTATATCCCGTTGCAAAACGTCGCTGATGGCCAAGCCAAGTTCACGGTCATCGATTCGGTGCTGTCCGAAGAAGCCGTGCTCGGCTTCGAATACGGCTACTCGACGGCCGAGCCCAATACGCTCGTCGCCTGGGAAGCGCAGTTCGGCGATTTCGCGAACGGCGCGCAAGTCGTGATCGATCAGTTCATCTCGTCGGGCGAAGTGAAGTGGGGCCGCGTTTCCGGTCTGACGATGCTGCTGCCGCACGGTTACGAGGGTCAAGGCCCCGAGCACTCGTCGGCGCGTATCGAGCGCTACTTGCAACTGTGCGCGGAGCACAACATGCAAGTCGTGCAGCCCACGACGCCCGCGCAGATCTTCCACTTGCTGCGTCGCCAGATGATCCGCTTGTTCCGCAAGCCGCTCATCGTCGCTACGCCGAAGTCGCTGCTGCGCCACAAGGAAGCGGTGTCGGATCTGTCTGAACTCGCGAACGGCTCGTTCCAGCCGGTGCTCGGCGAAGTGGACGGCGCGATCGATGCGAAGAAGGTCAAGCGTGTGGTCGCCTGCTCGGGCCGGGTGTACTACGACCTCGTCGCACACCGCCGCGAAGCGAAGGTGAACGACGTCGCGATCGTCCGTATCGAGCAGCTCTATCCGTTCGCGCACAAGCAGTTCGAAGCGGAGATGAAGAAGTACGACAACGCGACGGAAGTGGTGTGGGTGCAGGACGAGCCGCAAAACCAAGGGCCGTGGTTCTACATCGAGCACCATTTGAAGGAAGGCATGAAGGAAGGGCAGAAGCTGGCATACAGCGGACGTCCGGCTTCGGCCTCGCCCGCGGTCGGCTACTACGCGAAGCACTACGAGCAACAGAAGGCGCTGATCGAAGGCGCATTCGGCCGGCTCAAGAGCGCGCAGATCGCTAAATAACTAGATTGAGGGCGAACCGGGAAAGCGTAAGTGCGCTTTCCCGCGTCGTCTCAAGCGCGCAATGAGCGCGCATCGCGACGCGACGAGGCCTGGTTCGCCTCCCACACCAGATAAAAGAGTTCAGGAAAGATCAAATGGCTATTGTTGAGGTCAAGGTTCCGCAGTTTTCGGAGTCGGTTTCGGAAGGCACGATGCTTCAGTGGAAGAAGAAGCCCGGTGAAGCGGTGACGCGCGACGAAACCCTCGTCGAGATCGAGACGGATAAGGTGGTGCTCGAAGTGCCGGCACCGGATTCGGGCGTGCTGGCCGAACTTCTCGTCAACGACGGCGACGTGGTTGCGTCCGAGCAACTGCTCGCGAAGATCGACACGGAAGGCAAGGCAGGCGCCGCCGCCCCGGCGGCCGCTGCCGCTCCCGCCGCAGCGCCTGCTGCGGCTGCAGTGCCCGCCGCGGCAAGCACCGCTGCCGCAGGCGTGGCCTCGCCCGCCGCCGGCAAGCTGATGGCCGAGAAGAACCTCGCTGCCGATCAAGTGCAAGGCACGGGTCGCGATGGCCGCATCACGAAGGGCGACGTGCTCTCCGCCGGCGCGCCCGCTGCGCGCGCTCCGGTTGCCGCGCCCGCCGCGAAGCCGGCCAGGCCGTCGCTGCCGGACGTCAAGGCACCCGCATCGGCGGACGCATGGCTGCAAAACCGCCCGGAGCAGCGCGTGCCGATGTCGCGTCTGCGCGCTCGTATTGCCGAGCGTCTGCTCGAATCGCAGCAAACGAACGCCATCCTCACGACGTTCAACGAAGTGAACATGGCGCCCGTCATGGACCTGCGCAACAAGTACAAGGACAAGTTCGAGAAGGAGCACGGCGTCAAGCTCGGCTTCATGTCGTTCTTCGTCAAGGCCGCCGTGCACGCGCTGAAGAAATTCCCGCTCGTGAACGCATCGATCGACGGTAACGACATCGTCTACCACGGCTACTTCGACATCGGTATCGCCGTCGGGTCGCCGCGCGGCCTCGTGGTGCCGATCCTGCGCAACGCCGATCAATTGTCGCTCGCCGACATCGAGAAGAAGATCGCCGAGTTCGGCCAAAAGGCGAAGGACGGCAAGCTGTCGATCGAGGAAATGACGGGTGGTACGTTCTCGATTTCGAACGGCGGCGTGTTCGGCTCGATGCTGTCGACGCCGATCATCAACCCCCCGCAATCGGCCATCCTCGGCGTGCACGCGACGAAGGAACGCGCCGTCGTCGAGAACGGCCAGATCGTCATCCGCCCGATGAACTATCTCGCGCTCTCGTACGATCACCGGATCATCGACGGTCGCGAAGCCGTCCTCTCGCTCGTCGCGATGAAGGATGCGCTCGAAGATCCGGCCCGCCTGCTGCTCGACCTGTAATGTGCGCGCCCGCGTTTCGCGCGGGCGTTTCAATCGCAATGACCGAAACCGCAGCGGCCCGCGTGCTAGATCGCGCGCCGCTGCGCCAGTAAAAGGATCGTCATGTCCCAAGAATTTGACGTCGTCGTGATCGGCGCGGGCCCGGGCGGCTACGTTGCCGCGATCCGTGCCGCACAGCTCGGCAAGAGCGTCGCCTGTATCGAAAAATGGAAGAACCCGGCCGGCGCGCTCAAGCTCGGCGGCACCTGCTTGAATGTCGGCTGCATTCCGTCGAAGGCGTTGCTCGCCTCGTCGGAAGAGTTCGAAAACGCATCGCACCATCTCGAAGCGCATGGCATCAGCGTTGGCGACGTGAAGATGGACGTCACGAAGATGATGGCGCGCAAGGACGGCATCGTCGAGAAGATGACGGGCGGCATCGAGTACCTGTTCAAGAAGAACAAGATCACCTGGCTCAAAGGCCACGGCAAGTTCGTCGGCAAGAACGACGGCGGCGTACAGATCGAAGTCAGCGGCGAAGGCGAAACCGCAGTCGTCACGGCCAAGAACGTCATCATCGCGACAGGCTCGAAAGCGCGCCACTTGCCGAACGTGCCGGTCGACAACAAGATCGTCGCCGACAACGAAGGCGCGCTCGCGTTCGAAGTCACGCCGAAGAAGCTCGCCGTCATCGGCGCGGGTGTGATCGGCCTCGAACTCGGTTCCGTATGGCGCCGCCTGGGCGCCGACGTCACGGTGCTCGAAGCGTTGCCCCAGTTCCTCGGCGCAGCCGACGAAGCGCTCGCCAAGGAAGCGGCGAAGCTTTTCAAGAAGCAAGGGCTCGACATTCACCTCGGCGTGAGCATCGGTGAAGTGAAGACGTCGAAGAGCGGCGTGACGATCGCCTACACGGACAAGGACGGCAACGCACAAACGCTCGAAGCCGATCGCTTGATCGTGTCGGTCGGCCGCGTGCCGAATACCGACAACCTCGGCCTCGAATCGATCGGGCTGAAGGCGAACGAGCGCGGCTTCATCGACGTCGACGACCACTGCCGCACGAGCGTGCCGAACGTTTACGCGATCGGCGATGTCGTGCGTGGGCCGATGCTCGCGCATAAGGCCGAAGACGAAGCCGTGCTCGTGGCCGAAGTCATCGACGGCCAAAAGCCGCATATCGACTACAACTGCATTCCGTGGGTCATCTACACGGAACCCGAAATCGCATGGGTCGGCAAGACGGAGCAGCAATTGAAGGCCGAAGGCCGCGAGATCAAGAAAGGGCAGTTCCCGTTCTCGATCAACGGCCGTGCGCTCGGCATCGCGAAGCCGGATGGCTTCGTCAAGATGATCGCCGATGCGAAGACGGACGAATTGCTCGGCGTGCACATCATTGCGGCCAACGCGTCGGATTTGATCGCCGAAGCCGTCGTCGCGATGGAGTTCAAGGCTGCGTCGGAAGACATCGGCCGCATCTGCCATCCGCACCCGTCGTTGTCGGAAGTGATGCGCGAAGCGGCGCTCGACGTCGACAAACGCTCGCTCAATAAGTAACGCGCTTGCGCCTGGCCTCAGCCGGCGCGCAAGACGCCACGGCAAAGGCGGGCGGGGTACACCCCTCCCGCCTTTGTCTTTTTGTATTTGCACGATGAACGTCATCGAATACTACGAGCGCGAGCTCGAGACGCGGGGATATGCGGCCGATGCGGCCCAGCGCATGGCCGTCGACCGCCTGCAGCAATGCTACGAAGCGTGGGTCGCCTACAAGGCGCGCCGCTCGACGGCGTTGCGCAAGCTGATCCTTCATCCGCAGTTGCCGCGCGGCGTCTATATGTGGGGCGGCGTGGGGCGCGGCAAGAGCTTCCTGATGGACAGCTTCTATGCCGTCGCGCCGGTGCAGCGCAAGACGCGCATCCATTTCCACGAATTCATGCGTGAAGTGCACCGCGTGCTCGACGAACTGAAGGGGCAGGCCGACCCGCTCGACGAACTTGCGCGGCGTATCGCGAAGCGCTACCGGCTGATTTGCTTCGACGAATTTCACGTCTCCGATATCGCCGACGCGATGATTCTTTATCGCCTGCTCGATCGGCTCTTTACGAACGGTGTGCAGTTCGTGATGACGTCCAACTACGATCCCGACACGCTGTATCCGGACGGCCTACATCGGGATCGCCTGCTGCCGGCGATCGAACTCATCAAGTCGCAACTCGACGTGCTGAACGTCGATGCCGGTATCGACTACCGGCAGCGCACGCTTGCGCAGGTCAGCGTCTACCACACGCCGCTCGGCGCACAGGCCGATCGCGCGCTGCGCGCGGCATTCGCCCAATTGGCGGCCGTGCCCGACGAAAGCCCGATCCTCCACATCGAGAAGCGCGAGATCAAGGCATTGCGGCGTGCCGATGGCGTCGTCTGGTTCGACTTCGCCACGCTATGCGGCGGCCCGCGTTCGCAAAACGACTACCTCGAACTCGCGACCCGCTTTCATACGGTGATCCTGTCGGACGTGCCGCAAATGTCGCCGCGCATGGCGTCCGAGGCGCGCCGTTTCACATGGCTCGTCGACGTGTTCTACGATCATAAGGTCAAGCTCTTGATGTCCGCGGCAGTCAGCGCCGAGGCGCTCTATGTCGAAGGGCCGATGGCGAACGAGTTCAGCCGGACCGTCTCGCGCATCGTCGAAATGCAGTCGAAGGAATACCTCGAGACGCCGCGCAGGATGGTCGACGCCACGTTGACGTAGCGGCGTCGCGCCACGCGATGCATTTTCGGAGTATTCCGATAGTCATCGCGCGGCTCGGGGCATATCGTGCTTTCTCCTTTTATCGAGAAGGAGGCGCCTATGACCCCTTATAGCGACATGACAGACGAACAATGGCAGCGGGTCGTGCCGCTCTTGCCGGAACTCTGCGCTCTCCGGCGGGTTCGCGGCCGCCCCGTGACCGATACACGCTCGGTGCTCAACGGCGTGCTCTGGGTGATCTACAGCAACGCCGCTTGGGCCTCGATGCCCAAGCGCTACCCGGCCTACCAAACGTGCCATCGGCGCTTCATGGCGTGGTACACGACAGGCATATTCAAGCAGGTGCTCGCGCGCTTGTACGGCGAGGCTGGTGTCGCGCTTTGCGAGACAATCAAAGCACGCGTGCGCGCGAGGAGTCCGGCCAAGCCGCATGCGTCACCGTCGCCGGCATTCGTCACCGTCGATGTGCCGAAACTTGCTTACCTCGCTTCGCTGCGTCGCGCAGCTTAGAGAAATCAGCACGGCTGGCACACGTCATATCCGCTAGATCCTGCTGCGCGCGCGACGGCGTTGCGCGGGCCACCGATGCGTTGTCGGCTTGAGCATTGGCGCGTCCGGTCGGTGTTCCCGGCCCAGCGCATCGTGTTAGTTCTTCGCTTGCGCCGCTGCGTCCTGCCGAAGCCACGTTTGCGAACGGCCGAGCAGCGAAAAGCCGATGTAGCCGCGTACGATGAGTTTCTGTCCGCCGTCCTCGAGGTGCATGTTGCACTTGTAGACCTTGCCGTTCTCGGGGTCGAGGATGTTGCCGCCGTCCCACTTGTCGCCATCGTGCTTCATGCTTTTGATGATCGTCATGCCGAGGACCGGTTTGTCCTTGCGCTCGTCGGTGCAGGCCGTGCACAGCTTGCCCGGCTTGTCGTGCGGGTCGAGCCCCTTGATGACTTTGCCGCTTAACGTACCGTCGTCGTTTTGCGCGATCTGCACGAGTGCTTTCGGTTGATGCGTATTGTCGTCGATCGTCTGCCATACACCCACCGGCGAGTCGGTGCCTTGTGCGAACGCCGTGCCGGCGGCCGTCAGCAGTGCGCCCGCCACCGCCGCGCATTTGACGGCGCTCCATATCTTCGTCTTGGCGTGATGCGAGAAGTGCGTCATGTTTTCCTCCTGTTGGTCAATCGTCTGTCGTTCGAAATGCGCGGTGGCGAAACGGGTCGGTCGCGTCTTCTATTGATCGGCGCAGGATACGCGCGAAACGCGCCACTCACTTAATAGTGGTACCTCTAATCGGCCAGGTGGGTGACGAGGGCACTCGCCTCGGACGCCTGACCAAGGCGGGACACGGCACACGATCTCGGAATCCGCCGCGAGATCTTGTGCGAAAAACCGAAGTACCAGATATTCGATGAGGAGCCCGAAACGCGAGAAAGTGAGGGATAATGGCGCGCTTGAGTCAAGCTGTCTCAAAAGTAGAACTAATATCGCAGGAAACGACAATGAGCCACTATTCGCGTATGCGGGGGACCGCGCTTGCAGCGCTTATCGCAATCGGGGGATTGGGTATCAATGGTTGTGCCACGGCGCAGTCCGCTGCGGACGGCGCCGCAAACGTTGCACCGGCGGTTACGGTTGCTTCGGCGCCTGCCGCCCCTGTCGTAGCCGCCGTGCCGCCCGCCTCGACGCAACTGTCGACGCCGGTTACGGCACCGGACCAGGCGCCGGCAGCAGACGAAGCGACGGATGGCCAAGGCGATGTTGCCGAATTACAACGGCTGATGCACGGCACCGAACTCTCGGAGTTGCGCACCGCATACAACGGCACCTACGGCGCGAGCTTGCTGCTGCATGGGAAGGACATGACGTACTACGTCGTGCTCTTTCAGCAGAAGAATTTCTGGCGCGTGATCAAGACGACGAACGAAGACTACGCGGAAGCCGTCTACGGCGATTTCGTGCGTCGGAGCGCGCAGTTGGCGGACGTCGAGATCAACCGTACGATCCTCGCGGCCCAGAAGGTCTATACGGACGAGCTGATCGCCAAGGCGCAAGCGCGCGCCGATCGCCTGCAAGCGGATTTAGACGTCGCGCATAAGCAGCAGGCGCTGGCGGTAAGCCGCCAGAAGCAGGCGCGCGAGGAAGCCGCGGCGTTGCAGACACAAAAGCTCGCCGCTCAGGAGCAGTTGAACTCGGTGCAGCAACAGATTCATCTGTTGCAGCGTGAGACGGACCAGGGCTTGCCGGGTTCGCACGCGCATACGCATCAGCGTCGTCGCAAACATTGATGCCGCCGGGGCATCCGAAGCGCGCACCGCGCCGACGATGCCTCGCGATCGAGTGCCTTTGCGCATCTGCAAGAATCGCGTGCGACCAAGCATCCAAGAAGGCGTGATTGCGTCGTTGCGGCCGGTGTGGCGAGCAACGGCGCTCGCGCGTTTACTCGTCGTCGTTATGCTCCGGCCCGCTCGTATCGGTAGGCGAGCTGTTCTGCAGCGTGCTGAACGGGCGGCGCCGGCGCGTCACGACAACCGGGCCGTCCGACGAGGAACGATGCTCGGGCGCCGAAGACGCGCCGTAATTCTCACGCGGCTCACGCGGTTCGCGCGGCTCACGTCCCTCGCGCGATTCGCGCGGGCCCGACCCTTCGCGCGAACCATGCCGCTCGCCATATCCGCCCGTGCGCGGGCCGCGCGGGCCAGGGCGCGTGCCTGTGTCGAGCTGGATCGTCGAGATGGCGCGCTTGTAAATCCCTTGCAGCCCGACAGGCGTGCGCAGCATAACGAGATATTGATCGAACGATTCGATGCAGCCCGTCAGGCGGATGCCGTTAACGAGATAGATCTCGACACGCTTGCGCTCTTTGCGAGCGGCGTTCATGAAGTCGTTCTGCGGATGCGATTCGGACGGATTCGGCATTGCTAGGACAGCAGCGTGGGCTGCTCCACGGTTGGTTGGCGGCTGCGCGACTTCGTTACGCGCACGATTTGGCGGGATTTTACCCCGGGTGCGCGAAGCGCGTAACGATTTGGCTGAGATCGACTGCCCGCAAACGTCGCGAAGTCGTTTTTCGACGATGTTCTGCATTGTCTCGGCGCGCGATATATCCCACCGGCGCCGGAATGTCCGCTTCGCGGCGTAAAAGTTGTATGCGGTGGGCACGTTTCCCTGATGCCCGCCGCGCTGTCTATCATGAATGAGGAAAAATCGAACGGCATCGCGTCAATCGCGCGCCGTGAAGCCGGTCTCACCTCATGCGGACGGCAACCGAATGACGAACGTGCGCCCCCCGAACTTGTCCGATGCCCGCTTTTCGCAGGCGTTGCGTGAACTGACTTCGATCGTCGGAGCACCGAACGTGCAGACGTCGGCTGATCGCTTGAGCGATTACGCCGATCCTTTCACGCCTCAGCCGATGGCGCGCGCTTTTGCCGCTTCCGCGGTCGTACTGCCCGGATCTGCCGACGAAATCCGCGAAGTGCTGGCGATCGCGCGCGCCTACCGGCTGCCGCTGTGGCCCGTTTCGACGGGCCGGAACTTCGCCTACGGTGGCGGGGCACCGCGCTTGACGGGCTCGGTCGTGCTCGATTTGCGGCGCATGAATCGGATCTTGGAAGTCGACGAGACCTTGGCGTACGCACTCGTGGAACCAGGCGTGACCTATTTCGACCTTTATTCGTACTTGCGCGGCCGCGACTCGCATCTATGGATCGACCCGGCCGCGGCGGGGTGGGGCAGTGTGATCGGCAACACGCTCGAGCGCGGGTTCGGCTACACGGCCTACGGCGATCACGCGGCGCACCAGTGCGGTATGGAGGTCATGCTCGCGAGCGGAGAGCTCGTGCGCACGGGCATGGGTGCGATCGAGATCGGGCGCGCCTGGCAGCTCTATAAGGCCGGGTTCGGGCCGTCCTACGACACGATGTTCATGCAATCGAATTTCGGCATCGTGACGAAGATGGGCCTATGGCTGATGCCGCGGCCTGACGCCTATCTGATTGCGCACGTAAAGCTGCCGCGCGAAGGGGATTTGGACGCGGCCGTCGAAACGCTCAGGCCGCTCAAGCTCGATGAAACAATTCGTAATCACGCCGTTATCGAAGGCGCGATACGCCATGCGGCCGGCGTATCGGCACGCAGCGATTGGTACGACGGCGCGGGGCCGCTGCCCGACTCCGTCGTCGACGAGATCGTCGCGCGGCTCGATATCGGGCGCTGGAACGTGCACTTCGCCATTTATGGCGAACCCAATCTCGTCGAGGCGCGCTTTGCCATTGCCCGGCGCGCGTTTGCCCGGTTGCCCGGCGCGAGAATCGAAGCGAATCGCTATGGGCCCCATACCGAGCCGGCGGGGGGCGGCGAAGGCAATATGGCCGGCATTCCCGCAATGAGCGCGTTTCGCATGCTCGACTGGCGCGGCGGGACTGGGGCACACGTCGATTTCTCCCCTATCTGTCCGTTCAAAGGGGGCGATGCAATGCGCCAATACTCGGTCGCGAAGGCGCGTCTTGCCGAATACGGCTTCGATTATTACGGCGGCTTCACGGCCGGCGAGCGACATCTGCATCACATCGTCGCCACGATCTTCGATCGCACCGACCCCAAGCAAACGGATGCGGCGGCCGATTTGCAGCGCGTCTTGATGAGCGATGCGCGTTCGGAGGGTTACGGTGTGTACCGCACGCATCTGGCGACGATGGATTTCGCTGCTTCGCAATACGACTTCAACGACGGTGTGCTACTGCGGATGTCCGAGACGATCAAAGACGCGCTCGATCCCGACGGCATTCTCGCACCGGGCAAATCGGGTGTTTGGCCGCGTGTCTGGCGCGGCAGGCGCGGCGATATTTGAGGACGCTAGGACACTATTCGAGGACATGCCGTCCGGCACGGAGATCGACGATGGACCGACGCACGTTCATGACCGTGAGCCTAGGGGTTGCCGCGATGGGGTGCGCGATGCCGTGGTTCGATTGTTACGGTGTCCTAATCGATTCGCCGGCCCTCTTGCTCGTCGATTCGACGCTGTTTCACGGGAGTGATTACGGCCGTGGTCGCCGCATCGATTACGGCCGCGAGGTGGCGGCCGTTCTAGGCGAGGTGGGTGCGCGTCGCATCGAGGTGGGCGTCGAAGTCGGCAACGACGTCGGCACCGTGTGGCACGAGCAATTGCGTGGTTGGCCAGGAGCGATAAAGGGTGCGCTGCGTCCGTCGGATTGTTTCGTTCTCCGAAACTGTTCGATGGCAGATGGCCGCGCCTTTCGTTCGATGACGATCGGCTCGCGCACTGATGGACGTCTCATGAGGGGACGGGCGATCGCATTCGCGATCGATGCCGCCTTGCCGGCGCGCGAAGCAAACGTCTCTCGGGGCGCTGGCACGCACCGGCATGCGGGCTAGTGAGCGGCAGGGCGGTTACCGTCGCGGCCGGCTGCTGCCATTGCCGCTGCCGCGGTGCCGGCAGCATTGCGCAGTGCACCGAGCTTCGCGAGTTCTTCGTCGCGCAGCGCCCGGCGCAAGATTTTGCCCACGTTCGTTTGCGGCAGTTCATCGCGAAACTCGATCAGCTTCGGCACCTTGTAGCCCGTTAGATGCTGACGGCAATGCTGAAGGATTTCGTCGCGCGTGAGCCCTGGCTCGCGCGGCACGATGAACACCTTCACGCGCTCGCCCTGCTCGTCGTCGGGGACGCCGATAGCCGCCACCTCGCGCACGCTCGGATGCATCGCGATGACGTCCTCGATTTCGCTCGGATAGACGTTGAAGCCCGACACGAGAATCATGTCCTTCTTCCGATCGATGAGCTTGACGAACCCGGCCGAATTCATGATGCCGATATCGCCCGTCGCGAGCCAGCCTTGCTCGTCGAGTACCGTGGCTGTCTCGTCGGGCCGCATCCAGTAGCCCTTCATGACCTGCGGGCCCTTGACGCACAATTCGCCCGCTTCGCCGACGTTGGCCCAACTGCCGTCGTCCTTGCGAAAGCGCACGATCGTCGACGGCGCGGGCAGTCCGACCGAACCGTCGAATTCGCGCAGATGCTGCAAGTCGATGGGCGTCAACGTGACGATCGGCGAGCATTCGGTGAGTCCGTATCCTTCGACGATCGGCTTACCCGTGACGGCCTTGAAGCGCTCGGCGACGGTGCGCTGGGTTGCCATCCCGCCCGCCATCGCGAGCTTCAGGTTCGAGAAATCGCGCTTGCAGAATTCCTCATTGCCGAGAAATGCCTTGTAGAGCGTATTGATCGCAAGAATGCTCGTGAACGTTTGATGGCGCAGAACGTGCATGACGCGCTTCGTGTCGCGCGGATTGGCGATCAAAATGTTGCGCCCGCCCAGGCCGAGGAAAATCAGCGCGCTCACGGTGAGCGAGAGGATGTGGTAAAGCGGCAACGGGGTGAGCACTGTCTCGACGTCTCCGCCCAATTGGCTCTCGGCCCATGCCTTCGCCTGCAGCAGATTGGCGATGATGTTCCGATGCGTGAGCATCGCGCCCTTGGCGACGCCGGTCGTGCCGCCCGTGTACTGCAGAAAGGCGATCTCGTCGTGCGAGAGGATCGTCGGTGCGAGGGGCGACTTCGCACCCAACGCAAGGGCCCGGCGCATCCGTACCGCGTTGGGCAGCCGATAGGACGGCACCATCTTTTGTACGCGCTTGACGACGAAGTTGAGTAGACGCCCCTTGGCATTGAGTCCATCGGTGAGCAGGTCGCCGAGCGCCGTGACGACGATGTGCTCCACCGCGGTGCCCGGTAGCGCCTCTTCGAGCGTCTTGGCGAAGTTCTCGAATACGACGATTGCCGTCGCGCCGCTGTCTTTCAATTGATGCGCGAGTTCGCGCGGCGTGTAGAGCGGGTTGACGTTGACGACGACGGCGCCGGCTTTGAGGACGCCGAACAACGAAACCGGATATTGAAACGTATTGGGTAGCATGATCGCGACGCGATCGCCGCGTTTGATACCGACGCTTTGCAGATAGGCCGCGAACGCCTTCGCTTTGCGCGCGAGCGTGTCGTACGACATGTCCGAGCCGACGCTGACGAAGGCCGTCCGGCCGCGGAAGCGCGACGTGCAGTCGTCGAAGAAATGGACGACCGATTGATACTGCGCGACGTCGATTTCGCGAGGTACGCCGTTCGGATACGAGGCGTACCAAATGCCGTCGGTATTGGGCGCGTCGAGCGGCGCCGGGCGTTCGTCCCCGGCGGGGCTTACGGGGCCTAAGGCATCGGGCGCCCCCTGTGGGGTGATGGGTTGATCCATGTCGTCTTCTCCCTGAGTTGTCTTCGCCGTAGCAATCAATGCGTCATATCGACGATGCAACGATGTCGATGTCGACCGAATCGCTCAATGTCGATCAACGTTGATCGAAAGATCGGCGGATGTCGAGACCCCCGCCGATCCTTCGCCGTCGCTGCGCGCCGCCTGCGGTGCGGCGTCGTCCGGTCGAACCTGCGAGGCTGCCGAATGGTCGAAATCGGCCGGAAAGTCATCGACTCGGACGAGCACCGCGCCGTCGCGGGCAAAGCGCTCGAGCAACTCGCGTTCGCGGTTGTCGATCCAGCCCCGTTCTTCGGCCATCAGCGCCCAGCCGGGCAGCGCTGCGAGACTTTGCGGCATCGGCACGGCGCGCCGCGAGCGCACCGCGTCGTGCAGCTTCGCTTCGATCTCGGCCACGTGCTGACACAGCTCGAGCAGACGCTCGCCGCAGGCGATCGGATCGTCCGCTTCGGCCTGCGCCGGCACGTGCGAATCGGCGAGTAGCCGCGCGCGTGCGTCGCACGGTGTTTGAATCAGCAATGCAATCGTGCTGACGAGCGCATCGGAAGGCGGGCGCCGACGCAAGCCGAACGGAAAGGCGAGGGCACGCATGATCGTGGCGGCAAACCGGTTCGGAAAGTTCGCGAAGAGCCCTTCGAATGCTTGCTCGGCCGCGAACATTGCATCCTTGACGCCCCAGCGCACGAATGGGAGGTCTTCGGCATGCGCCCCTTCGTCTTCGAAGCGCTTGAGCGTGGCCGACATCAGCACGAGCTGCGAGAGCACGTCGCCCAAACGCGCGGACAATCGCTCGCGCCGCTTCAGCGCGCCGCCGAGCAGCAGCATCGATACGTCGGCAACGAAGGCGAAGGCGATGCAATAGCGCGTGACGGCGCGGTAATAGCCGGCTAGAACCGGGCTGGCCCCACCGGGTTTCTTGATCAGTGCACCGCACGTCATACCGTGCACGACGCTGCGCACTACGTTCGAGGCGAGAAACGCGGCGTGACGAAAGAGGGCATGGTCGAACGCGATCAGCGCGCGCTCATCGTCGTCATCGCGCGCGGCCGTCATTTCCTTGAGCAGATACGGATGGCACCGAATCGATCCTTGCCCGAAGATGATGAGCGAGCGTGTGAGAATGTTCGCGCCTTCCACCGTGATCGAAATCGGCAACTGCTGGTAGGCGCGCGCCAGAAAATTCGAAGGTCCGAGACAGATACCCTTACCGCCGGCGACGTCCATGGCATCGTTGACGATGCGGCGCGAGCGCTCCGTCACGTGATATTTGGCGATGGCCGAGAGCACGGCGGGCTTCTCACCGAGATCGACGGCCTGCGCGCAAAACCGCCGCATCGCGTCGATCACATAGAGGTTGCCGCCCATGCGGCCGAGCGCTTCATGGATGCCTTCGAACTTGCCGATCGGCGTCTTGAACTGCCGGCGTAGTGCCGCATAGGCGCTCGTGCCGCGCACGGCGAGTTTCGCCGTGCCCACTCCAGCCGACGGTAACGAAATCGCGCGGCCGGCCGCGAGACATTCCATCAACATGCGCCAGCCGTTGCCGACTTGCGCGGGGCCGCCGATGACCCAATCGATGGGAATGAAGACGTCCTTGCCCGAATTCGGACCGTTCTGAAAGACGGCATTGAGCGGCCAATGGCGGCGGCCGATCGATACGCCGGGGTGCGAGGTCGGGATCAACGCGCATGTGATGCCGGGCTCGTCATCGGTACCGAGCAAGTGATCGGGATCGTGCACGCGAAACGCGAGACCGAGCACGGTGGCGATCGGCCCCAGCGTGATATAGCGCTTATCCCACGTCACGCGAAAGCCCAACGTCTCACGGCCCTCATAGCTGCCTTTGCAGACGATGCCGATGTCGGGAAGCGCGGCCGCATCCGAACCGGCATAGGGGCTCGTCAACGCGAAACAAGGAATTTCTTCGCCGTGCGCGAGACGAGGCAGATAGTTCGCCTTTTGCGCGTCGGTGCCGTAATGCAGCAACAATTCGGCGGGACCGAGCGAATTGGGCACCATGACGGACACGGCTGCAGCCGAGCACCGCGACGCGAGCTTCATGACGACCTGCGAATGTGCGTAGGCGCTGAACCCTTTGCCGCCGTTGCGCTTGTCGATGATCATGCCGAGAAAGCCTTGCTGCTTGATGTATTGCCAGGCTTGCGGCGACAGATCTTGCCAACGCGCGGTCGTCTCCCAATCGTTCGCGAGGTCGGCCAGCTTCGCACACTCGTTATCGACGAACGCGCGTTCCTCGTCGGTCAGCACGGGTGGCCCATGCGCGAGCAAAGCATCCCAATCGGGCCGACCGGTAAAGAGCTCGGCGTCCCACCAGACGGTGCCCGCTTCGATGGCGTCGCGTTCGGTGGGCGACATGTCCGGCAACGCTCGGCGAAAGAGCGTCAACACGCGTTTGCTGACGAGCGCGCGACGCAACGGCGTGAGCGTGACGATCAATGCCGGCACGATGAGCACGATACCGAGCACGAGCGAACCGGCGAAGCCGGCCGCATCGGTCAGCGACGCGAGCCCGATCCATACGCAAAGCGTAACGAGCCACCAGAGCGCGGCGGCTTCGTTGAAGATCAAGATCGCACCCGCGACGGCGAGCGCCACGACGAGCCATGCCATGATCGTTCCTTTCCGAGGCGCGCGGGCGCGCGCCGTCCGTCGTTAGAGTGCGGGGCGCGAGCCGTCTTGCAGTTGCGCGGGCAACGAGCCGGCCGCTTGCAACGCGGAAGCGGCCACATGCGGCGGCGATTCGCGCTCGTCGAGCTTATCGGCCACGTCGTGGCTGCTGTGTTCGCTAGCGTGGTGCGCTGGGGCATCGAGCGGACCGCATGCGCTGATGCCTGCGGCGGCGTCGCAACTGTCGCCGGCATCGCCGAGCACAGCCGCAAACGCGGCGAGCTGCGCGCTGTCGGGCAGCGGTGCTTTGAGCGCCGCAACCATGAGCGACGCAAGCCGTGCGATCAAATGCAGATCGCTGATCGCTTGCCCCTTGGAGAATTCTGCGATGAGGTTGTCGGTATCGGCACCCGCGAGCACACCCGAGAGTGCGCCGATCGCGAAATGTAGACGCCAGCCGAGTTCTTCGCGCGGCAGATGCGGCAATGCGCGCTGAAACGCGGTGAAGAAGCGCTCGGCCACATCGGCGTAATGCCCGTTGAGGAAATCGTGAATAAAGGCGGACGGGTCGGTATAAGCGCGGCCGAGCAGCCGTAGGAAAGCGGGGCCGCCCGCGCGTGGATCGCGCGAAAGCCGCAGTGCCGGAATGAACATGGCGCCGAGCACGTGCTCGCAGGTCAAGCGCTTGCCAAGCTGCGCGTCGAAACGCTCGAGCAGCTTCAAACGCTCGACATTGAGCTTGTCGAGGCGGCGAGAAAGCATGGCATGAATCAGGGCCTCTTTGCTGCCGAAATGATAGTTGACGGCGGCAAGATTGACGTCGGCGCGCGAAGTGATTTGCCGCAGCGACATGGCCTCGTAGCCGTATTCGATGAAGATGTCTTCGGCTGCATCGAGAATGCGTGCCTTGGTATCGCCGGTGCTCCGGCTAGATGTTCGAACTGTCATGTACGCCTCCCATGCCGGTAGCCCGGCCGCGAACAAGCGATTCAAGCCTCTGATTGAAGTTTGTTATTTTTAGCACGATAAAAACGCTCAGAAATCGCGGCAAGCGTTGTTTATCGATGGACTCCTCTAGAGCGAGTGTGGTGGCTGCATTGCGCTGCATCGCAGCATGTACTGATTGGATTGGGCGTTTAAGCACTTAGTCCAATCCTATGCGGAACTCGAGCGGTTGCGTGCGACGGGAGAAAAAAGAAAGGCGCATGGAGCGCCTTTCTTTGTTGAGCGAGCGAAGGTATCACACGGTCGAAGAGGACGCGACTTGCTCTGCCGACCGCGTCATATCGATGCCGCGCCGTTCGGGGCCGAACAGGATCAACACGGCGATGACCACGCAGGAGATACCCGCGACGACGGCCAACGCGAAGGCATAGTTGTTGCCGTTGGCGACGGCCACCGATGCTTGCATCGTCGCGTTGACCGACGCGATGAGATTGCCGAGTTGATAGACGAGACCGGGGAACGTCGCACGCACTTCGTCGGGCGAGATCTCGTTCAGGTGAACGGGGATCACGCCCCAAGCGCCCTGCACCGAGATTTGCATCAGGAACGCGCCGGCCGCGAGCAGAACGGCGCCGCTCGAGAAGGCCCACAAGGGCAGCACGGGTAGGGCGATCAATGCCGCGATGCAGATCGCGCGGCGGCGGCCGATCTTTTCAGAGAGCGAACCGAAGAACAGGCCGCCGACGATCGCGCCGATGTTCAGCACGATCGCGATGAGCGACACCGTATGCGGATCGAAGTGATGTTGTTCGCGCAGGAACGTCGGATAGAGATCTTGCGTGCCGTGCGAGAAGAAGTTGAACGCCGTCATGAGGATGATCGAGTACAGCGCGAGCGTCCAATTCTTCTTGAAGGTTTGGAGCAAACCTATGCGATTGTGTTGCTTCTTCTCCATGGCCTTCCAGGCCGGCGATTCCTGGACGTTGCCGCGGATGTAGAGCACGAGCAGCGCCGGGACGACGCCGACGAAGAACATGCCGCGCCAGCCGATGTATTGATAGAGCACGCCGAAGACGATCGACGCGATCAGATACCCGCTGGGGTAGCCCGCTTGCAGGAGGCCGGAGACGATTCCGCGCGAGCGCGGCGGAATGGTTTCCATGGTGAGCGCCGAGCCGACGCCCCATTCGCCCCCCATGGCGATGCCGAACAGCGCGCGCAGCACGAGCAGCGTGGCCAGGTTCGGCGAGAAGCCGGACAGTAATTCGAGCAGCGAATAGATGGCGACGTTGACCATCAGCGTTGGACGGCGGCCGAATTTATCGGCGAAACGGCCGAAGATGAGCGCGCCGATGGGGCGCATGGCCAGCGTGATCGTGATGCCGAAAGCGACGGCGGGGATCTTCGTATGAAATTCGGTTGCGATGTCCTTGAGTACGAACACCATGAGGAAAAAATCGAATGCGTCGAGCGTCCAGCCCAGGTAGGCGGCGATCGTCACGTTCCGTTGTTCCTTTGTCCACTTCATTTGATTGGTTCTCCTTCTGGCTTGTGACCTTGAGCGCCGTGGACTTCCCGTTCGTGTGCGAGTTGCGAGGGAAGGCAGCGCAGCGACACCCCGTGGGTAGCTGAAGTGTACGCGGTCTTTAAGTGGACGCAGGGTTGGGTGGGGGCGTTTACGGGGTAATACCTAGGCGAGAGGCGGGAGTGAGCGCACGTTTCATTTGAGTGGGTTGTTGGTTAATTGAAAGAATTGGAATGTGGCATGAATTTCAGAGCAGGCCGTAGGCCGTTGCGCGCGCAACCGCTTGGTGGCGATTGTGGACACTGAGCTTCCATAGAAGCTTGCGCACGTAGTACACCACCCCATGCTCGGTCATCCCGAAGATCATCGCGATTTCCCAGTTCGATTTGCCGACGGCGATCCACCGGAGGCATTCGAGTTCGCGACTGGTGAGCGGTGCCTGCAGGACGTTGCGCTCTTTGTCGACGATTCGTCGCATGGCGTCGTGGGCGTACGCCGCAGTGAGGCTACCTTCCGCCAGCGTGCGGACCACGATCTCGTCGGTGTCACTTCTGCTGATGTGATTGGCGAAGCTAAGTATGGCGTTGTCGCCGTTCTTTGTTTGAATGGGGAAGCTGACGCCATCTCCGATTTCGTGGTTGCGTGCGTCGCTCAAATATTCTTGTTGCTCCGCTGACACTTCTCGTACGCAAACGCTCGACCAAATCGCCGGCGTGACATGAGTGAGTGCGTGCCGAAATGCCGGATCCACGCTTTCGTATCGAGAAGCGGTATACCGCGCAACCCACTCGGTGGGAAAGTTGGAAAGCGATTTACGAATGCTCCCATGCCTGTCGAGCATGAAATCGCCCACATACTGGAAATAGTCGAATCCCGTAGAACTGATGACGTCGGATAGTGCACGCGTTAGTTCGGCTTCGCTCTTGCAATCGCTTATCCGTAATATGCGCTGCATCGGCGTGCTGGTAGATACCGAGCGTTCACATGTTGCATTCACGGTCATGACAGCCCCGAATCGAAGATCGAATGTTGTGAGCCTGCGCTGACAGGTAGCGATCGGCTGCGGAGCTTGCCTGCCCCACCATTACCGCATCGCCGAGCCTCAGGATACTTACTCTTATGCGGCTGCGGCGTTATGAAGTCCACTTGTTGTGCAGCTTGTAGAGAGTCGGCTCATATATTGGCATTCGAGGGGACTAAAGTGCCGGCGCTTAGTCGATCGCTTGGCGCGAGGCGGGCGAGAACGTAGGTTCCTACCTCGTCGTACCTTCGCCACCTCGCGCAGGGCTTCAGTTTTCGCGAGTTGGGCACCGACGTGTCAGTATCTGCACAATACGTTGGCATGCCGCGATCAAGCACTACAAGGGCGTGCACTTTTTGTTGTCGATGGTTTACCCATAATGCAACGAAGGCTTGGATCGCTACCAACGTTTACGTGGCGAGAGCGATGGCGTGCCGTTGCCATTAAATGACGGCTAATGTTCGTAACTTTCGTACTCATATTCATTGCTTTTTATGTGATGAGGTAAGTGCGAAAGACCTATTTGGAGAAGAGCATGTCAACTCAAGCTGAAAATCAGCGCGATACGACCGCTGCGGCAACGATGCCCTGGGTGGACGGGATAGGCTTCGTTCTCAAGATGGAGTCTCTCAAAAAAGGCGAGGTAATCAACTTGCTGCTCGAGAATACGTCGTCTGGTAGCAAGGATGATAAAAGTGCTGATTCGGTTGTATTTGGACCGTACCGCCCAAATGGTGGGGCGCCTTGGACCTCGAGTGTTGGGCCCATCGCTTTCCAGTTGTGGGGGTCGTCAACGGGCGATGCCACGCTTCAAGATATCAGCGTGCCAATTTTTCAGTTTGACGTTAAGCCTAGATCAATACAAATCGTCCTGGCAAGCAATTTTTCCACATCGAATACCAATGCTTACTTCCTGACATTTTACGTCTGGTATAAGAAATTGGTTACCGATCTTACAATGAAGCGTAATGGCGGGAAGACCAACTCAAGTGTCTTGGCGTGGTGGGTGGATGCGAATGGAGATTACAACACGACGTCAACGAATTTCAATGAAGGGGTCGGCACCGTAGAGTATCCGATTTCGTCGTAACAGCTAATTAATTGAGCGATGCTTCAATTTGATTTCATCTTGAGGTGTGGAATAAATTGCTGCGAATATTGAAATATTAGGAGCGATCATGAGTGCCAATGGTCTTCGTATCAAGAATTTCTCAAAATTACCTTATGATAAATCGGCGCCAATTACTTTTATTATTCATAGCGCCGTAGCTGATGATCAAAGCACGATTACTTTGCTGACCCAAGATGGCGACGGAGATCCAGGGACATTTGCGTATGGACTGTATCCATTGACCTTTGATGCAAATAAGCAATTTTCGATGAAGTATGGTAGCGACGCTACCAAGGGTTTGGATGCGTGCCAATTGCTGGTGGAGTGGGACACCATTACGCTCCAGTTTCCCGATACGATCACTTCGCCGCAGTCGATCGGTCTCGCCTTGAATATTTGGTGGGCAACCGGGGTGAAGAACATCGGTATTCAGGGATCGGCGGACGTGTATGCTAGCGCGACTTTCAACGGAAGCACCAAAGTCATAAAAGACGCGAATCTAATCTATTTTTCCGTGCCGTCATGAATGACTGTCGGTCGTTATGCGAGGATAAGACATGACTGCTGAGGTCAAATCCTCGCGAGCCACCTGTTGGACGTTTTGGGCTAAGGCGTCGAAGGAGTCGGTTATGCAACGAGTAGCGGGCGAGGACTCGGCGTGGACGGAAGATACGGGGGCAGATGCGGCAAGAGTGGATGTTCATCCTGTCACCCTTACTTTTTATGCCCTCCGGGCCAATGAACAGGTGCAAGTTCGCTTGGATGACACCTCGCCCGCCTTTTGGGGGGATGCGTTCGCCGGGAATCGTCGTGTGGGCATCTCCCTGACGGCATCGCCGCCCGGCGCCCTCTTGTGTGTGAATCGATTTGTTATAAATAGAAAAGCGATTTCAATCTCCAACAATCAGGATTGCGCTGAGATACGTGTTCGCTTATACGTTCATGACTCTGATGCTCGTATCGCTGGAACGATCAGCTTGCCGCCTGGTGCTCGCATGGAGATGGAGTCTCTGATTGATCGAGTGGTAAATGTCCGGGGATCTTTTAGTCTGAATTTGCGCTGAAAAAAGGGAAAATCCGATGGGCGGCCAAGCGACACTCGTACCGATCGTGCTGGAGTTTAGCAGCGTTGCGCGCGACGAGAATTTGAGCATCGAACTGAATACGCCGGGCATCACGTGGTCAATGGGAGATGCCACGGATAGTGAGGTCGGGCTTTCATTGAATCCGATGGCACTGGGCGGATCGCAATCTTCGTGCATACAGCGCGTTGAATTGGCTGAGTCGGTGTTTGCAATACAAACGGGTGAAAAAGCCGCGAGTGGTTCGTTTACACTTAGCGCCTTCTTGCGGTGCCAAAATGACTTGAAAAACGTAGATGGCTACTGCTCGCTCAATATTGAAGGAAAGATACTGGCAACCCTTCCGGGCCAGCAACCTGTTGAGTGGCGTCGCGGCCCTATTAGCATCGCATTGATGGAGAAAAGTGAGAATTTCACAGCAGTCAGGCTTATTTTACGCGGATTGAAGGCGGGAAAGTCAGTTGTCGTGAGGCTTCAACCTCAGTCGTTTCTGGGGCGAAGCGTGAGATGGTCTCTCGGGCCACCGCTCGTATTGGGGCGAGGTTTGGGCATGCGAATGTCGGACGGGAGTTCTCCGGGGGTGTCGCAACTCCTCATGAGTGAGTCGGCGATAGAGCTGGTATGCGGCCCCTCGATGACTGCTGCGAGTACGCGTGAATTAGCGCTGGAGCTTTGCGTGCAAATGGGCGACTCGTCGACTCGGGGCGGCAATGATGCGGGAAATCAGCCGGATTGGTTGTCGTTGATGGTGGAGCGCGATCCCGAAGTTACTGCGATCGCGCAGATTGGAATTCAATCGCCGAAATACGTGGTTGATGCCTTTACGCCATTCGCTCTATGATCGACACTGGCGATTCCGCACTCATCATCCCTTCGATCAGCGAGGCGTTGCGTAAATTTATCTGCGAAAACGTTCCTCTGCTGTCGGAAGGTGGGATTTCGTTCGATTCCCCGGCCGATTGGGATGGAGCCAAGCAAAACAGTTTGCTGATCTACCTTTATCAGACGGAGGTAAATCCATATTTGCGTAATTTGCCGCCAACGATACTTGCGAAGGAATCGATCGACAATCAAGCGCCGGCGCTAATGTCTGTCCCGGCGCCGCTCGTGGTGGATCTGACCTACATGATGGTTGCATATGGAAGTTCCGGCGAGAATGAGCAAATTATCGCCAATGGGCTGATTAATATGCTGGATACGTGCGGCTATATACCGGATACCTACCTTACTCGCGGGCTCAAGTTAAGCGGGAATGATGCCCTTGCTGTGGTACCCCAGACCACGTCGTTTCACGAGCTTCGTGATTTATGGGCCCCTTTTTCTCAAAAGAGCTACTAAGTTTTTAGAAAGTAGCCTCACTCGCTAGCGTATTGACACTCGGGCTGACGGAAGAACGATTTGACGAGGTCGGGCAGTTTTTGAATGCGTCGCAACGCACCGAGGGCGAGCGACTTCATGTCGTCCAGGCTTTGCACAAGCTGCCGGCTGACTCGCCGTTTGACGTGTGCCCACACTTGTTCATCGGGGTTCAACTGCGGCGCGTAGGGCGGCAGGTAGAACAACGTGAGCTGCCCATCGAGCGATGCGACGTAGTCTTTGACGAGCTTGGATTTATGGATCGGATGACCATCGACGATCAAGAAGATTGGCTTGCTTGCACCGACCATCAGACGAGCGAGAAATTCCTTGAAGGTCGTCGCCCTCACCGATCCCTCGTGAATCATGAAGCGAAATTCGCCACCAGGACTGACCGCCGAGATCATGTTGAACGAGAAGCGTCGCCCAGTTACCTCGACGACGGGCGTTTGGCCGACCGGAGCCCAGGTCGTGCCGGTATGGTAGTCGGAGCGAATGCCCGCTTCATCGGCAAAATAGATCACCGCGCCTTGCGCGCGGGCTTGCGCCTTGATCGCCGGATACGTCTTGGTTTCCCACTCGTGCACGAGTTGGGTGTCTTGCTGCCAAGCTTGATACAGCGGCTTTTGGACGGAAAAGCCAAGCAGCTTCATGACACGGCTGACCGAGGCCAACGCCAAAGATTTGCCGAACTGGCGCTTGATCAGTTCGCTGATCAACGACAGTGTCCACAGACCGAATTCGAACTTGAACTGTTGGGGAGAGTTGTCGCGAACCGCCTGGGCAATCCAACGCATTTCGTCGGCACTGATCTTCGGTGGCCGCCCCGGAATCGGCTTGGCCAAAAGTGCATTCTGTCCGCCTTCGGCGAACTGGGCGAGCCAGTTAAAAACCGTGCGAGTGCTCACACCGAACGCAGCCGCTATCGATGCCACCGTTGTGCCTTCGTGCGCCGCCTTAACCGCTTGTTGGCGCATGACCTGGAGCGTGTGGTGATCCAGCTTGCGGCCGTCTGATGAACGTTTGCATTTCATCCAGCCATTGTCTCACGGATGTGAAATTACTTTCTAAAAACTTAGTATCACTTTACGAAGCTCTATAAAGTGCCGGCGGTGCGCATTCCGTCGCCGATCGCAACGCCAGTGGACGTGGTGGCGCAAGTCGACGTCAACGCGCATCCATTGGCAAATAAGATTGGCGATGTCGAACCCTAACGCTGTACTTGGAGAGCTTGTGCCGCGCCGGTGGTACTTGAATGCTTCGCCGAAAGCGGAGGCTGCGACTCCGTAGCGCCAGATGCCGGCGGCGTAGACGTGTTGCGATCAACGAGAACGGTTGTGCCACGCATTGAGTCGTGGCCAGCGAACGCGGAAGGAGATGCAAGCATGGCAGATGGCAACAGTTATTCGCATCCCGGCGTCTACATACAAGAACTTCCGGGCATTCCGTCGATTCAGGGCGTGTCGACGTCGATTCCGGTAATCATTGGGGCGACGGAAAAGCTCGACTCGTCGGACCGCAACGTAGCTCGAAGGGTTAGCAGTTGGGCGGAATATCAAAGCAGGTATGGCGGGTTCGTTTGGGGGGCGTGCGCCTGCGCGGCGGCCTACGAATTCTTTGCTGAAGGTGGGGCGGTGTGCTATGTCATAGGCATTTGCCCAGACACCCCGCCAAAGCTTGCCCTAGCGACTGTGACGGATGGTAATGGAAACTATCAAGTCACTGCGGCAAGTCAGGGCGATTGGCCTAACAGCCTTTTACAAGTCACGGTGACGGACGTTGGGCCCATCCCGAAGGGCGCGCAAGCTTCCAACTACTTCAGCGTCAATGTCGTGATCGGCAATGCCGATCTCCAGTCCACTGATCAGGACGGCACCATATGGCGCAAGCTTTTCGCCCTATACATCGCCAATAACTCGATAAGGGCGACGACGCTCAGCGGTCAGGACGGCACGTGGTACGTCCTGGAATCGTTCGGGCCATTTACCGCAATGAGTTTGACGCCAGCCGGCGACGGCGGACCTTGTCCCCTGCAGGCGCAGATCAACGCCAAATCAATGTTCATTCGCGTATTGTCGACGCCGCAGCCGGGCGACGTGGGCCAGCAAACTCGTGCGGGAACACCCGTGAAGCTCGATGGCGGCGATCCAGTCACGTACGACAGTTCGATCTATGACGGTGCGCTACCCGCGCTTGCATCGATTCCCGACGCGAGCCTACTGGCGACGCCAGATGCGGCTGTAGTTGAACTAACAAGCGATTCAACATCGGCGCAATCGCTCACATCCGTGATCACGGATGTGATGACACACTGCCAAAAACTACCCAATCTGTTCTATGTGATCGATGCGCCCTACGTCGACGACTCGACTGACACCGATAACATCGTCGCATTCGTTGCCGGCGGAGCGACAAACAACACCGCGCTGATCTATGAAAACGCCGCGCTCTATTACCCGTGGACGTTCGTTTTGAACCCAGTCACCGGCACCAGCGTGCCGATTCCCCCGAGTGGTCCCGTGCTCGGCCGCTATGCGACCACGGACCTCACTGCTGGCGTGCACGTTTCTCCGGCGGGCGTGCGCACGGGGCGAATCGCAACGGCGACGGCCCTAACGGGATGGTTGACTGAGAGCGATCAAGACGACCTCAACCCTCACGGCATCAATGCGATCCGCAACATTGCGGGGTACGGCGTCACGATTTACGGGGCACGCACCCTTGCTGGGCCGGGCCAATGGCAATACATCGCGGTCCGCCGTTTCGTCACGTTCGTGGAGCTGAGCCTGAAGACGAGTCTGCAATGGGTTGTCTTCCAACCCAATAGCGAACTGCTTTGGGCAACCGTCGTGCGCGAAATTACGGCGTTCTTGACCTTGGTATGGCACCAAGGCGCATTGTTTGGTTCGACGGCCGACGAGGCTTTCTTCGTCACCTGCGACTCCACGAACAACCCTCCCGCGTTGCGTGCGCAAGGCGTGCTCAATATCGACGTGGGCTTGGCTGTTCTCTACCCCGCGGAATTCGTGGTGATACGCATCGCACAAATGACCTCGTCGCAAAGTTCGGGATCTTGATGGAGTGATTTCATGGCTACTCAGCAGCAGCGTGACCCCTATCGCGGTTTTCGTTTTCGTGTCGAGATCACCGGCATCATCGTCGCGGCATTTTCAGAAGTGAACGTTCCGGACGTCACGGTCGATGCCGTCGATTACCGCGAAGGTACCGATCCCGCCTTTCGCCGAACGCTCTCGGGCTTGACCTCTTACGGGCGGGTGACGTTGAAGAAGGGCATGACGTACTCGCTGGATCTGTACAACTGGCACTACCAGGTCGTGCAAAAAGGCACGTCCACGTCGAACGCGCGACGCAATGCTTCCATCACGCTGCTCGATAGCGACGGCTCGACGGCCGCGCAGTGGTCGCTGTTCAACGCATGGCCCACGACCTATCAGACGAGCGGCCTGAATGCGAGCAGCGCGGAGGTCATGATCGAGACGCTCGAACTCTCGATCGAATACATGAAGCGGATGAAGTAGCGGTCCTTTGGAGGAAGCGATGGATCCGATCAGTATCGAGTATGCGTTCACGTTGCCGATTGGCTATCGGGGTTCCGACGGCTATCTCTATCGCGAGGGCATCATGCGCCTGGCCACGGCGGGCGATGAAATCTATGCGATGCGGGATCACCGCGTGCAAGCCAATGCGGCGTACCTCGCCGTCGTGACGCTTGCGCGCGTCGTCAAGCTCGACCAGCTCGAAGCGATGTCGACGGCCGTTATCGAGGAGTTGTTTCTTCGTGACTTTACGTATCTGCAGAAGCTTTATAACGAAATCAACGGAGTCGATGATGCCGACGCTTCCGCCGATTCGCCTCATTCGTCGCTCGAATCGGCAGGAGCGTTCCCGGGAAACGTCGAAGCGCTGCCGGTTCAAGCGAACTTTACGAAGAGATAGCGTTCATCGCCTATCACTTTCACTGGTCGCTTGCGGAGGTGATGGCGTTGGCGCATAGAGACCGGTGGCGCTGGTGCGAAGAGATCAGCAGGATCAACGACAAAATCAATGCGGCGGAGCAGCCGGAACGGCCGATCGGAATCGATATTCGCGAGTTGGGTTGACGAAATGGGGTGGGGCGATCGGCGTAAATATCTCTCAGTGGTGAGGCATGAGTCTTTCTGTCGGCGGGGCAATGAAGGCGCTCGAAGGCGCAGCATTCGATCCGTTCAAGGCCTACAACTTTCGCGTCATGCTGAGTCCCGACTTCAGCACGAGCGGCGTGTTGGGTGCCGTTGGCGCAGGTGCGTTGGCGAGTGTCGCGCTCGGCAGTTTCACTTCGGTGGCAGGTATCGGTTGGAAGACGGAAGTGCGCACGGTGCGTGAAGGTGGCGTCAATGATCGCGAGCATAAGCTACCCGGTCAAACGACGTGTAACGAGCTGCTATTCACGAAGGGCCTCACGCTTTTGGATCCGATGTGGGAGTGGTACCGCTTTACGCTTACCGGCCGTGTAAAGCGCATGAACGGCACGATCGTGTTGATGTCGGATACCCACACGCCGAACATCGGTGCCGTACCTGCGGTTGGGGTGCCGGTTGCGGCGTGGAATTTCTATCATGCATGGCCGACTGCGCTCGAGGGGGCGCGTCTCGATGCGTCGCAAAGCCTGATTGCCGTTCAACAACTCACGCTCGCGGTTGATCGGATAGAAAAGACGATCAGTCTCGGTTCGCTACTTTAGCCATGGCACGAAACTTCGAACGACGGTCGATTGCACCTTTGCAAACGGGACTCGCGTTTCGGTGGAAGGCGAGCGGGTGGGAGCGTTGGCGCATGGGTGCGCTGTCACGTTACCCGTGGCCGCGACAATTCGCGCCACGATTCGTATTCGCGCTGCCTACGCGATGGCGCACGCATCGAGCGGCGCAGGAGAGGGCGCGGTGCTATGGCGGCCCGGTGCTGCGCAGCGTGTCGAGCCGGCGGGAGGCTGTGATCAAAGTCGTGCGCATGGCCGCTTCGATGGGCCGTTTTCCGGCCAGGTCCAAACAAATGTCGATACACGCAACGACCGTGCAAGTCATTGCTTCCGCGCTTGCTACTCCGCGCGTGTTTCGTATCGTTCGCGTGCAGACTGTGTCCGATGACCAACGCCTCGCGCGTGCGAGTGATCGTGCGGTGCGGGATGGGCTTGGTTTAGCTCGCATGTCGATGGGGCAGGCGCCTCGCATTGCGCAGATGCCGCGTGACCGAATACCAGCACGAGAGATCGTTGAAGCGACGATACGTGCATACTCGCGCGTCAGACGCATCAGTGAGTATTCCGTTGACAGCAGGACCGGCGCAGTGCGTGTTTCGATCGGGCGGCTACGTCGCATATCGTCCGTACCGGATTTGCATTTGTCGCGTGGCCGAACGCGAGCATCGCAAGTTGCGCGTCAGGTCGAGCGTCGAGGGCTGACGGTAACGGCTCGGTTGCGCACTGTCGCCCAAAATCGACAAGCATGGCGCGATCTACGCTCACTCGATCGGTCGATACCATCGGATCACAACAGCGAGCGTAGGCGCTTTTACGCGCGGCTGCATCGAGCCGGCGAGCGCTCGAATCGCGAGCGTGTTCGGATATTCGATCTTCCTCGCATCGATATGCATGCATCGACTGCGCGAGTAGCATGCGTGCGGTTTGCTGCCCACGCAGCCATGAGTCGGTCGCCAAGCCTCGGATCGATGTTACGGCGGATCGATCGGAACGATATCGCTGCATTGGTGCGCATTCCCGCCGCGCGCAGTCTGTCGTTTGTAGCGGTGCCACTTCGGCGGATGCGGCGCCCGAGCGATGTTCTTACCTCGTCCGAGTCTCCGCGCCCCCCCGCCACGGCGCGATTGATCCTGCAACGACGCGCTATGGCGGCGGCCTCGCCTCGGCAGCGTACGGCCGCGGCGAGGCATGCTTACCCAATGAGCGACACGCATCGCTCCTCTCTCCCGCGAGAAGACGAACAGGCAAGAGACCACCCGCTGAATGAGTTGGCTATAGCGGCAGCTCGTCGGATTCTGATTCCGCTCGTACAGGAAGCGCTATTTTCCGAGCGGACGATAGGCGGCCTGGCAAGCGGCGTGGCAACGGCGATCGATCGGCGCGATCGCTCCGAGCAGTATCGCAAATCGGGAGGACGCTGATGCTCGAGCGAAACAGCAAATCAAGCGCGCTGTTGGCTATTTTGCCGAGCGGCTTGCAGCATGCCTACATTCATGTCGAGAACTCCAATTGGGCTGCGATGGGGCTCAGCGGCAAATCGATCGACGTCATGTACAACCCCGCGGAGTTGTCGCTCAATCAACGCGCGGTGGTGCAGGGCGAGGGCAACAACGTATGGTTCTCGCGAACCGAGCCTGACGATTTGGTGGTGACGCTCCTTTTCGACACCTACGAAAAGCGGACCGACGTTCGCAAGAAAACCAATGAGATTCTCGCGTTGACCGAGCCTTGGCCCGCGAAAGCGGGAGCGAAGGTACCGCCGACGGTGCGTTTCTTATGGGCGGATCGCTTGTTCACCGGCATCGTGACTCACGTTGCACAAAAGTTCACGATGTTTTTGCCGTCGGGGGTGCCCGTACGGGCCGACCTCACCGTAACGCTGAAGGAGGTGTTGACCGATGCGGAGGAGATCAAGGCGCAAGGTCTCGATAATTGCCGCCGGTTATGGACCGTATCGGCTAGCGATCGCCTGGACTTGATCGCCTACGACGTTCTGGGAGACCGGAGCCAGTGGCGTCTGATTGCGGATGCAAACGGTATCTATGATCCGATCGGTTTCCCGGGACGTCGTTGGACTGGCGTCACGATCGCCATCCCCGATACGAGGAACGAGACGTTCGAGCCGCTAGGAGCATCGGACTATGTCTGAATCGATAGGCGGCAGCGATACGCCTACCGCACACAATGCCGCCGAAGGGGCCGGGGCATCGAAGACGCGCGATTCCGGTTCGACGTATGGCGTTGCGCGCAACGCAAACGAATTGCGCAACCTTACCTGTGACGGCAATGCGATCGCAGGCGTGGCGAAAGCTGCCGTGGCTTCGATCGTCGTCGTGCAAGAGATCAACGTGCCGGCCATGTGCCAGATCGTCTTCGACATCGGCGAGCGGTGGGCACAAGAGGACTTCGACAAGTTCAAGCCCGGCGCGAAGCTGGAGCTTCCGAGCGAGGGGGCGAAAGACGCGTTGCTAGCGCCGATGTATGTGAGCGGGATGACGCTCGACGCCAGCGCTGGGCGCGTAATGTTGACGGTAACCGCCTTCGACAAAATGCATTTCCTGCGGTTTGGCGCATACACGACGCCATTTGCGAAGAAGAGCGACGCGGCCATCTTTGAATGGGTGGCCAATTCGGTAACAGGCTTGACGCTTTCCGTGAGTGAGTTGAGGGCCGAACCTTATCCCTATGTTCTTCAGGACAACGAAACCCGCTACGACTTTCTTTTGCGGCGCTGCAAACAGGCGAATTACGAGTGCATGATCGAGACGCAGGGAGGCAAGGAAATGCTGATCGTGCGCTCGAATCATCAGGGTGGAAGCACGTTCATGACGCTGGCTTATAAGAAAGACGTGGAAGCGATCAACCTCGACATGCGTGTGCCGACGCTCGGATCGACGGTTACGTCACTGGGGTACAACGTTTCGAGCGGCGAGACGGATGCTGGGTCTTGCAGCTCGGATTCGCGGCGAGACAAAGCAATGGGGAATCAGACCGGGTTCGACGTGGCGAGTCCGTTTGGCTCGTCGCCGATCACGCTGAGGCGTCCCGATCTGAATGATGCGAGTTCGCTCGACTATGTGTCCGCGGCAGAGCGCGCCCATCATCAGCATGCCTTTATCGAGGGGACGGCGACGCTCAGAGGTGTCAATCTTCAAGCAAGAGCTGGGATCAATATCAGGCTCGTCGGGACGAGCACGAGTTTCGACGGCCCGTATTACGTCGTGAAAAGCACGCATAGATTCGATCGCAATAACGATGTCACCGCCTTGGATTTGAAACGGAGCGCGATGTGAGCGCGCACCTGAGACTCGAACTCGCACAAGTGGCGAACGCGGACGATGAAGAAGACGCCGACGACAGGGCAAACCTCGGTTGCGTCAAAGTGAGGTTCGCGGACGGCTTGATTTCGGATTGGCTGCAGGTAGCCAGTCCGTTTGCAGGGCCCGAATACGGCATGTTCGCGTTGCCGCGGGAGGGCACGCCGGCATTGGTTGCTTTCGCTACGGACGACCGCACTTGCGGATACGTCATCGGCTTTCTATGGAGCGGCAAGTCGAAGCCGCCTATCGCCGACCAGGCAAAGCAACAGCAGGTGTGGATCGTCAAAGACAAGAATGGAAACGCACTGACGATCGATAGCGAAAAGAATTCGATTTCGATCGAAAGCAAAGGAGACCTATCGATCAACGCGGAGGGAAAGATCACGATCGAAAGCAAAGATGCTTTGTCGATCAAGGCAGCGAGAACGATCACGATCGAGGGAAACGAGATCGACCTCAACGCGCAAGAGGGTTGATGGACGGTCAAAGCATCGAGCGGAGCCGAGGATGAAACAACGCATTGCAAAGGCGGGCGACGGGATAGGACCGGTGATCGATACCCACACCGTAGTCAACGGTGCGACCGGCGAAACGCAACAGCAGCCGTTCCCGTTCGACGGGGTGTTCTATCCTTCGACGCTCGAAGCGAATGTTCGAATCAACGGAATGGCGGTAGCGACGATCGAGTCGGAGGTTCATAACGATCCTCCGCACATACCGCCGCCGTCTTACTCGTTCGTCGAGCCGCCCACGAACTTGGGCGAGATCGCGACATGCAACATCAAAGTACGAGTCAACGGCAAAAAAGCAGCAAGAGCGACGGATCTATGCCGGACGTGCACTGAGATTCCGCAGGCGCCGCCCCCGCAAGTGCAGGTTCGGCAGCCTGTTCGCGTGTACGTCGGTACGCCAAGCCCCGGCGACGCCTAATGCTCGTCAATGGCGATTTCCTGGGAAGGGGCTGGTCGTTTCCGATCGGGCTATCGACTTCCGGTCGGCTGCAATGGAGCACCGGCGACGAAAAGATTCGCGAGTCGATCTTGATCATCCTGCGCACCGTACCAGGCGAGCGTGTGCTGATGCCGGCGTTCGGTTGCCGCATCGGCGAATTGGTGTTTGCACCGAACGACGGTCCTACGCGTGCGCTGGCACAAACCTACGTCAAAGAGGCGCTGCAAGTCTGGGAGCCGCGCATCGACCCGCCGAATGTCGCGGTCAAAGTCGATCCCACAGTACCGAGCGCCTTGCTGATCGGCATCGACTACGTTGTCAGAGAGACGAACAAGGCAGGCAATCTCGTCTATCCCTTTTACCTCAAATGAGGCGGGAATGAGCGCGCCGATTTTCGATCAACGCACGGCCGCGACATTCTTTGCCGACGCGATTGCGTTGGCAAAGTTGTATTGCCCGCAATGGGGGCTGCCTGCCGACGATGCGTTGACGGCGAACGCCATTGCGCAAGATCCGGGTTTGGTCCTGCTGCAGCTTTTTTCGCTGTTGGGGCAAGACCTCGCGAACGTCCAGAATGCGATTCCGATGCAGCGTCAGCTTGCCTTGTATCGCTTCTTGGATATGAGGTTGCGCCCCGCCGCATGCGCGTCGGCGCCGCTTTGCTTTTCGCTCGCGCCGAAGCATGCATCCGTTTTCTTGCCAAGGGGTACGGTAGTTGTCGATGCGTCTACCCGTCGCTTGCGTTTCGAAACCGATAGCGACTTACAGGTACTGCCGGCGACGCTGCGTACTGTATTGACGGTAGAGCCCCGGCTCGATCGATATTTCGACGTTCAATCGTCATGGGCAGCCGGCGAGCCCGCACCGGCCTTTCCAGGGCGAGCCAACGGCGAGGTCGAACATCGCTTCGCTCATGCTTTGCTACTTGGCGACGCTGCGCTTTTCAAGCCAAGTTCCGCGGCGCGTGGCATGACGTTGACGCTGCATGGTGAGCGACTCGACCCCGACTACTTCCGATGTTGGTATGACGCAGCCCTGAATCCACTGCATCCCACTGTAGTTGGCTCGTCCAATGGGACGTCGTGCACGGTAGCGTTCGGTGCGTTACCTGTCGCCGCGACACAGACCGTTGCGGCGTTGCACGTTTCGTTGGCAGCGAGTGCGGGCCGTCGGTTGGATGCCACGGATCCATCGCTTGCGCTTTGTCCGTCTACACCGATGTATTGGCTCGTTTGCAAGCCAATCGACTCCGCGCGCGTGGTCCCTGCGCTAAATGGGTACCTTCCAAAGATCGACGCGATTTGGTGTGATTTCGGCACGCTATCGGTGGCGCCGCAGCAAGCGATCGCAAACGGGTTAGGGGTCGATCTGAGAAACGGCGCGTACCCGTTCGGACAAACGCCGACGCTCGATGCCAGCTTTTGCATCCGCTGCGATGCGGCGTTTTCACGTCCGGGTGTGCCGATCAAGATGACGTTCGACCTTCGGCCGTTGGCGAACGATCCCGACGCGCAAGTCGAATGGCAATACTGGAGCGGCGCTAGCTGGTCTACGTTGACCGCTGCGAACGACCCATATCAGTTCGTGGATGGGACCGTTAATCTCACGATCGCTTCGGGCTCGGTTTCGTTCATTTGTCCGGTGGTCGTGCAAACGTCGGTGACGGGCACCCAGGGCATGTGGATACGCGCTGTGCTCAACACAGGTGGATACGGTGACGTCAAAAACGGCTTCGAGCCGCCGTTCGTGCGCTCGCTCGTGATCGAGTACGCATGCGGTGGTGCGCCGTCTGCTGTTTGGGCGCACAACGCGTTCGAGTTGATTGCGTTGCCGGCTCGGCCTTACGAGCCATACCGCTCACTCGCGGAAGGGGGCGCCGCTCTTTACTTGAGCTTTGCTGCCTCCGATCTTCTGACCTACGGTCTTGATCAACAACTGACTCTGTATATCGACGTCGACCCGGCCGATGAGCATCTTGGCCACAGTAGCCCCGGCGAATGGCAATGGTTCGATGCGACGAGGTCGGTATGGCGGCCGCTCGCAATCGATGTTTCCGAAGTAGGTTTGGCGCGAAGCAGAGTCATTCGTTTTACGGTGCCCAGTCAATTGCAAGCTGCTGCTTTATTTTCCGAGACCGCATGTTGGTTTCGCGTACTGTGTCCGCATCGGAAGCATGCGCTCAAGGTACGCGGCATCTATCCGAATACCGTCAACGCGTGTAACCGTGCGACTTACGGCAACGAGGTGCTCGGCTCGAGCAATGGCCAACCCGGGCAGCGGTTTTCGTTGAGTGCAATAGCGGCAACACCCTCCGGAACGGATCAGGTGCTGCTTGCTATCAGCGCCGATCCGCACTCCGCGGTTCAAGTACAAGTCGTCGAGCCGGTGACTTCCGAGCCGATAGCGATCGCAATGAGCGGGAGCCAGACACAGCAGACTGCAGTTTTTGCTTGGACACGCGTGGATAGCTTCGTCGGTCATGGCCCGAATGACCGCGTTTTTATGGTCGATGTCGTCACAGGAACGATCGTCTTCGGCGACGGCAGCCACGGTGCCGTTCCTCCACCGGGCCGCAACAACATCATTGCGACATGCTATGCCACGACGCGTGGTGCGGTAGGAAACCTTGCCGCAGGCGCGCTTTCGGTGTTGTACAGCGCAGTGCCGGGCATTACGCAAGTGACGAACCCGATTCCCGCGCGCGGCGGCGCCGATGCCGATCGAGTCGACGATTTGATCGAAAGCGGGCCCGCGCTCGTGCGTGCAAACGATCGCGCGGTCAGTGCCGCGGATATCGAGGCGCTGGCTCGCGTGGCGAACGCGGGCGTATGCCGCGTTCGAGCGATCGAGTACGCTGCGGCGCCAATGCTTCATGAACCGGACCCGTTGCCGATTGAATGGTCGGCTCTCCATAGCGCGCAAATATTGCCCGATATGCGTCGCTGGCCGCGGCTCGAACTGATCGTATTGGCGAAATCGAGTGACGCACAACCGCTGACACCTATGTCGATGCTGGACGATGTCGTGAGCTACGTCCGCGCGCGGAGCATGCCGTGGTTAGCCGCGCGCACAACGGCGCGGCGGCCTTCATTCAAGCCGATCGACGTGACTGTATTGCTGCAAACCAATGCACCTAAATCGCAATGGGCTGCCCTGCGGGCGAACATCACCGCGCAGTTGACGCGGTTTCTTCATCCGACGCTAGGCGGGACGGCAGCGAATGGTTGGCCGATAGGCGAGCCGATGCGCTATGTGGCGATTCATCTGTTTTTGCTTGGATCCAGTGCGATGGTAACGGCGGTCGTGGCAATGACGCTATGCGGAAAGACGGGGGACGTCTCGCTCGATCCCGATCAGGTGAGCGCAGTCGGGGCAATCGATATACGGTTGACGGAGGCATCGCAATCATGACATTCGAGTTGCCCAATCTCGATGTTTTGCAGGCCGGTCCCGTCCTCGATCGACTGGTGCGCCGCATTCCCGGCTATGCGCCCGGGTGGACCGATCACAATCCATCGGACCCCGGCATCGCGCTGCTGCAAATGTTGGTCTGGCTATGCGAGGGAACGGCATACACGGCGAACGCGGTGCCGTTCGAAACATACCGAAACATGCTGCGGTGGGTTGTGGGGCTATCGTCGGCTTTGGCGCTGCCACAAGAACAGGATTACGCTACCGCGTTTCCCTACGCGGCATATGCCGACACCGGATCGCAAGACCCCGCATACGAAGTTTTGAAAGAAACGCTCGAGCAAGTGGAATTGGGCGCAGTGCTCGACTATGGCGCATTGCAGGAGGCTTTGGTTGCGTTACGTCGCGCGCCTTTCCTTGCGGTTACCCCCGCCGATCTATCGGCGCTGACGGTTGAGCTCAGCGGCTTCGTCGACGCACAAGCTCAAGGAGGAACGGCACCACTGCACGTCGCCCGATTGTGTTTGCAGCAACGCGACGAGGTGACCGAACTCATGCTCGTGAACGACGCCGCCAGTACGTATTCAGCGCCGACCGACGAGGGAGGCGGAACGTTTTCGACTTCGCTCGCATCGCCGGTCGGCGATGCGCAGTTCATGAAGCGCGAGGCGACACTGCTCGATCAAGTACGGCAGTACTTCGCCGCTCGCACGTTGTTGGGTAGTGCGATGTCGATCGAACACGCTTGTTTGCACGATGTCTACGTGCAATGCGAGGTCCGCTGCTTTGCGCGAGAGCGTGTCGACGAAGTGGCGACGGCGGTGTTGGGCGAGCTCGATCGGGCATTGCAGCCTATTCGTTCGGACGGCGGGCGCGATTGGGCGTACGGTGCGGGCATCGATGCCGCGACGGTACTACCGATTATTGCTGCCGCGCCCGGTGTGGATCGGGTTCAAAATCTCAACGTCAGCTTCATTGGCCATCCGATCGTGGCGTTGGGGCGTCCATTGCCGCCGGACGGCGTGACGGCCGGATTGCCGCGTCTTTATTGCGCACGCGTGACCGCGCTTGAGGCGAGTGATGGCTAACGGGAAAAACGACGAAATGCCGCTGAACGCGGCATCCGGCTATCTGAGCTACCTGCCTGCTTGTTTGGCCGATGCGGATGCTGCCGGTGCGCCGCCATTCATCGCGGCCTACCTGAAAGCATTCGAGAAGTTGCTCTCGGGTATTGCGGACGGCGATGAACTCGAGGGCGCCGGCCTGGATGCCCTCGTTGCGTATCGCGCGGGCATTCGAGACCTGCTCGATGCAGGCGTTATGGGAGAGTTGTTCTATCCGCGCTGGAGCTTTCTGTTCGAGGGCGAAGCCTTTGCGAAAGAAGCCACGTTGTTCATGCCGCCGTTGTCGAGCGCCGACGACACGGACAAAGCAACGTTGTTCAATCTGCTTGCCACTTATTTCGGCTTGCCGCAGTACGAAGACCTCGAGGGTTCACTTTCCCCGGTGGAGCGTTGGGCCCGCACGTTTTTCGAGTGGCTCGGCGCAACGATCGGGCTCGACGTCGACAAGAATTGGCCGATCGACGCCTCGCGCGAGATCATTGGAAAAACCTTCGCATTCGATCGTGCACGGGGCACGTCGATGGGAATGGAGTGGTTGATCAACGCTTATCTCACCGCAAACCCATCGCCAGTCGATGGCGTGACATTCACGAAAGCGACGGTTGGGGACTGCGTACAACCCGCATTGATCGTGCGTGATACCGATTCGATCGAGCAACCCGCCTTTCATCTCTTCAATGCCTATCCCGGCCCGGAAAACGTGGTGATCCTTTCGAACGATGTTCGCCCGGCGATCGAGCGCGACGGCATTACCTTCACGGTGGACGATTCCACGCTCATGGCCCATGTGCCGGCGCGATTCGAGATCGACGTCACGCTTTCCATCGGCGAAGGGGTAGCGATAAGCGACGAGAAGGCTGCCGTGCAGGGGTACTACCGGCTCATGCGAACCATATTGGACGCCGTGAAGCCGGCGCTGACGACATACGTCGTGCGAATCGCGTTGGAGCAACAGAGCACCTAGCGTTGATCCGCTACGGCAGCGCGCGAATGAGTTTTCACAACGTTGACGAGGGCATATGAGTACGAACCCGATTTCCCGTGTCGCGTATTTCTCCGGCGAGGCATTGCTGACCGCTGATTTCCAGGACGAGCAGAAATATCACAAGGAGATGCGGGAGCGGTTGAGCCAGGGGCTACTCACGCCGGGGATATTGAAGGGGCTCGACATCGAGTGGAGCCACGGCGATAGCCAGGTCACGGTGCGGGCCGGCACGGCGCTCGACTCACAAGGCCAGCTCATCGCCCTCACGGAAGACACGCCTTACGCTCCGTCGCCACTCGTCGACGGAAAGCAAAACTTTTTAACGATCAGTTATGACGAGGTGCAGGATCGATTGGTGCAGAACACCTACGGGCAGGGCTACAAGCGCTGGGTCGAAACGAATCGAATCGAGTGCACGCAAGACTACGATCCGAACGGGCCGGCGATCTTGCTCGCCGTGATCGGCGCTTCGGGCGGGGCGATCCAGAGTATCTATTACTGCTACGGTCAGTACATGCGGCGCCATGTGAGCGCGGTGCTGCGGTCGGTCGAATTTGTCGGCCCGAACGCCGACGGTGTGCAGTCCCTGCCGTTGTCCGATGTGCCGCCCCCATCGATGTCGATCGGTGCGACGGAGCAAGGCACGCTCGAGATCGAAGCACCCGTGATTGAGTTGAGCGGCGCGGTGACAGCGGATTCAATGACGGCTGCGGGGAGTTTCATGGGAACGTTCGACGGATCGTTCAAGGGAACGTTCGAAGGCGACGGCTCCCAACTGAACCTACCCTCGACTAACTACTGGACTCGGAACAATGCGGACGACAGTCTGTTTTATATGGGCGGCAATGTCGGCGTAAACGACAACCAACCTTCGGCGGTGCTTAGCGTGGGGCAGCCGATGCATTCGCTAATAGGTATCGGGCTAGTGACGGCGGTGTCGGCGGAAAACGGCGTGGTTACGTTGCAGGGCTATCAGACGAACTTTACACAAGATTTGGCGGGCAAGATTCTGCAGTTCGGGGTCGTGCTCAAGCAAGAGGCGAAGATCGCATCGGTTGAGAGCGACGATGGCTTGACGTTGGAGGCGTCGTTCCCGCTGGGGCTCGGTCCGACGAAGTATGGCTATGTCAGCGTGAGCAGCGGCGCGAAGGATGAAGCACCGGGCACGGGCTTGATTACACCGGATGGCAATACCGTGAGAGGGAGCGGTGGTACGCAGTTCCAGAGCCAAGCGAAGCTTCAAAGCGGCGATGTACTGGTGATAGATCGGTTCGTGCCGCAGCAAAAAGTAATCGAATCAAAAATCGCACCGCCGGTCACGAGCGATACGGCACTGACGTTGACGCAGGCGTTTTCGGAGAACGTGACCAACAGCGGATACATGTACAGCACCGAGCCGGGGCGATGGACCACCGGGGCTGGCACGATAACGTCGAACGGTACGCAGGTCACGGGCGCCGGGACGACGTTTACAAAATTGCCCGATGGCGCAACCCTGCGAGCGGAAATCGCGCTCGACGTGGCCAGCGCGCCGCAGACGTGGCGGGTGGATTCGGTTACGGATCCGACGCATTTGACGATGCATAAGATTTCGATCGATGACGGCACGCCGTTGCTGCCGATGATGTCGTCGTTCGTGCAGACATCGTGGCCGCTGATGCAAGTGGGCGGAGGGACGCAGCCGAGCCTACCGCCGGCGCTGACAGTGGTGCAAAACAACGGCAATGTGCCTAATACCGTGGCGATCAATGTCGATGACAGCGCGGTGAAGATCGATAGCAATTACGCGCTGCAGGTTAATGGGCCAATCAGTTTCGCGGGGGCACTTGATGTTGATGGTGCACTCGACGTTAAGGGCGATGTGACGATTGAGGGGCGCCTGGATGTCAAGCGCGATTCGATGTTTGAAGGGGAGCTAGAGGTCAAAGGCGATTCCACGCTGGATGGGGCGCTGAATGTCAAAGGCGACTCGACGCTTCAGGGACAATTGGAAGTGAAAGGCAACGTGACGCTCGACGGCACGCTGGATGGTGGCGGGCAAAAGGTGGTGGTCGCTCATGATTTGGAGGTCAAGGGCGCATCGACGCTCGACGGGACGCTGGAGGTCAAGGGTGCCTCGACACTCGATGGGACGCTGGGGGTCAAGGGTGCCTCGACACTCGATGGAACACTGGAGGTCAAGGGCACCTCGACGCTTGACGGAACGCTAGAGGTCAAGGGTGCCTCGACGCTCGACGGAACGTTGGACGTCAAGGGCGACTCGACCCTGGAGGGAGCGCTTCAGGTAAAAGGGCAGACCGCTACGTTCGGTCACGATGTGGTGGTTGAGGGCAACCTGACGGTACAAGGTCAAATTATCTCGACAAAATCAGGCAGTGTCTTCGGTGCGCCGGAAACGATATACAACAGTGCGGTAGGGACTGCGCAAAATCAGGGCGGTCCCATACCTTGTTTTTCACATAGCGCTTCAAGTGATGGGATGTTTATATTGACAACGGATAATGTGAATAGCGGGGATTATATTTCCGGAGGAAGTCATAACTTCTTTTATTATACGTTTGAAGTAAAGGTCAATGGATCTGCTGGCGTCGCATCTTACTATTCAAGTGCATTCGAGACGAGCTATCACACTAAGGGAGGGCCGGGTGCCGCTGGTTCAGCGTTTATTTCGGTACCGGTTTCCGAGGGTGATGCGATCGATGTTCAGTACTACCAGCAAGGTGTGGTAAATAAATCTTTTAATCTAATTGTGCGTTTTACGCCGTTTGCAGGGTAGCCTGCTTCCTTGACGTGTGTTGTTCGTTTTGTCATCGGCGGGATGCGTTGATGGGTTTGAGTCAGCGAGACCCCGCAAGGACGTGAGATGAGCGATCTTTCTGCAGACCTAGCACTGCCGTACAACGACAACGCTGCTTTCCTCGACGACTTGCGGCGCTTCGTCGAATCCCTGCTCGCGCAGGCGCATGGTGACATGGCTGACCCCGCCATTGCATCCCGGTACGATGCCTCATATACCTGGCGCACCATCGCCGCACGAATGGCTGCGACGGTCACATCGGAGATTTTCATCCCACTTGCCCATGTCGCGCTCGCGTTCCAACTCGATGCACGCGAGGTTCAACTATTGACGCTTGCGCTGATGGTAGAAACCGATCGATCGATCAATGAGGCATTCGCATCGCTGACACGCTCCCTGCAAGAGACCGACGACGATGACACCAACGGACGATCGACGGCCGATACTGCCGAACACACATCGCTTAGGACTGCTACCTATCTCCTAGGCGACATGCGCGCTTGCCTATTCTCCGATAGCGCCTTGTGCGCTCGTCAACTGATCGATCTCGTCGACGTCAACGTCGCGACGCTCGACGGCGGTTATCGCTTGGCCCACGCGCTCACCGCATACCTGCTCGGCCTTGCGGCGCCGCAACCTCGGATCGGCGACCATCTGGCGATCGACGTGACCGCCGAGGAGGGGCTGGACGAACTGATCGTCGACCAAAACGTGAAACGTCAATGGCGACGCTTCGTCGATATCTGCGCGGAGTCGAGCGCTCGGTCCGGCTCCATCGTGCTTCACATCGAGACCGACGACGTCACGCTTGCCGGTGCATTGGCGGCCGCCGCGTTCGCGGATCTCGGCTATGGCATCGCGCAATTGGATGCCCGCTTTCTTCGCTGGGCGCATCAAAGCGCCGATCAACGGCTCGCGACGTTGCTGCAGCAACTGCGCATGGCTTGCCGCGATGCCGCGCTATGCACGCAAGTGCTGATGCTGACCCAGAGCGAGGCATTGATCGGCAACGAGGAGCGCGAACAGATCGATTTGTTCGACAGCACGCTCCAATTGTTGCTGAAGACGTCGACGTATGTCGTTATCCTGAACGGCCCCGCACGGCGCGTGGTCGATATCGTCGCGAGTGCGCGCCAACAGGGCGTGCGATTGTTCCAAGTGCGCGTACCGCCGCCCACGGCCGAATTACGCAGACAGGCATGGCAAAAGCACGCGACCTATCACGATCTGCCGCTCGACGACACGCTATCGACCGCGATCGCCGGCGCCTATGCGTTCACGGAAGCACGTATTGCCTCCGTTGTCGACGCCGTCGCGGGGCGACAGGCATTGAACGGCGACGGTAACTTCGAGCCGTTGTTGTGGGACGCGTGCCGCGCCGCGGCCGAAGATCAGCCGATCGGCGTGGCAAAGCGCGTGGATGCACCGTATCGGCTCTCTGATCTCGTCGCGCCTGAGCGAACGATGGGACTCCTGCAAGAGACGCTGGGGCAAATGCGTTGCCGGTCGCACGTGATCGATGCCTGGGGATTCGGGGCCAAGTATCCGGGCATCACCAATTTATGCGTGCTGTTCTATGGCCCGCCGGGCACGGGTAAGACAATGGCTTCGTCGATTCTTGCGAACGAACTTTCATTGCCCCTATACCGCGTCGATCTGTCGGCCGTGCTCAGCAAATATATCGGCGAGACAGAGCGCAACATCGAGCAGTTGTTTGCTCGTGCCGAGTTGCTGAACGTTGTACTGCTGTTCGACGAAGCGGAAGGGCTCTTCAGCAAGCGCACCGAGACAAAGGATTCTCACGATCGTTTCGCGAACTTGCAGGTGGGCTTCTTATTGCAGCGGATCGAGTCGTACCCGGGGCTCGTGATCTTGTCCACGAACTTGATGAGTAATTTGGACAAGGCGTTTTTGCGGCGCTTTCGCTTTATCATCGAATTTCCGTTTCCAACGAGCGATGAGCGGCTACGCCTATGGCGGCAGATCTTTCCGGCGCAGGTGCGGTTGGACGCCGACGTCGATCTGGGATTGTTGGCCCAGAAGGCATCGCTTGCGGGCGGACATATCCGCAACGCGGCGATCAGCGCGGCGTTTCTCGCTGCGCGGGATGGCACGAACGTGAAGATGATGCACTTGGTGAAGTCGGTTGGCCGTGAATACGAGAAGCTCGGAAAACTTTTTTCGGAATCGGAGTTTTGAGGGACGAGGAGGGCCGATGAACTCACGCTTCGAAGGCTAGCTCGCTGCCCCGGCATAATGTCGATTCGTTGCGATCCTCGCCACCTACCATGCTTCCTGCGCTCGACACTGCCCGGCTATTGATACGCGAGCGTACGCTCGCCGATCTGGAATCGTGCCTCGCAATGGACCGCGACCCCGAGGTGACGCGTCACATTGTCGGCCCTTGGCGCGACCCCATCGCTCACCGGCAATTCGTCGAGCACCGGATCGTGCGCCGATACCCCTCGGGCCTCGGTTACTGGAGCCTGTACGAGCGCAGCGATCCCGAGCGCTTCGTCGGCTGGGTTTTGTTGATCCCCGATCACGGCGCGGGGCCCGACGTCGAAATTGGATGGCGACTCATTCGTTCGGCGTGGGGGCGAGGCATCGCGAGCGAAGCGGCGAGGGCGCTCGTGGCGCATGCGTTCGGCGCGGTTCGACTGCCGCGCGTGATTGCCGATATCGCTGCGGAAAATCAGGCTTCGCTGCGCGTGGCCCAGAAACTGGGCATGCAGTGGGTGGGCCATGACGAGAGCGACGGCATGCGATACGGGCGTTATCGTCTCGTGCGCGAGGATTTGCGCGGCGGTTGATCAATTCGCTGCCATCGCTACTTTCGTCTCGGCCGGCTTTGCAATTTTTGCCTGTGCCGTCATCTCGTTCTGCTCGATGATCTTCGCGATATCCGCATCGGCTTGTTCGCCGTACCGCGCAAACACATTCGTGCGATAGGTCGTGTTGACAGCCGCACCGAGCTGCGTGCCGGAATCATGATGCGTGTCGACGTCGACCTGCATCGAGAGCCCGATGCGAAGCGGATGCACCTCCAGCTCCTTCTGGTCGAGCTCGATACGCACCGGCAGGCGCTGCACGATCTTGATCCAGTTGCCGGTCGCGTTCTGCGCCGGCAACGTTGCGAACGCACTGCCCGTGCCGGCCGAGAAGCCGATTACCCGTCCGTGGTATTTGACGCTCGAACCGTAGACATCCGACGTCATCGTAACCGGCTCACCGATGCGCATCCGGCGCAGTTGTCCTTCCTTGAAGTTCGCATCGACCCATACGCCGTCGAGCGGCACGATCGACATCAGCGGCGTGCCCGGGGCGACGCGCTCTCCCACTTGCACCGAGCGCTGCGCGACATATCCCGTCACCGGCGCAGGCAGCGTATTGCGTGCGTACTCGAGGTAGGCGTCGCGCAGCCTTGCGGCGGCCGCTCGCACGTCCGGATGCTGTTCGATGGACGTGCGGGCGGTCAGCGCGCGATTCGAGCGCGCCTGCTGACGAGCCGCGTCGAGCGCTGCCTGAGCGGCGGCCACGGCATCGCGAGCGTGCGCGACGTCTTCCGCCGACACCGCACCGGTGTTGGCCACCGCGACACGGCGTTGCAAATCGTCCTGCGCGCGGGCCAAGTCCGACGCGCGTTGTGCGACGTCGGCTGCGTAGTAATCGTTGTTCACGTAGAGCGCGCTCACCTTTCGCACGGCCTCGCCGAGCGCCGCTTCGGCGTTCAAAAGTGCGATCTTCGAATCGGCCGGGTCCAGCGTGACGACCGGGGCGCCCGCTTTCACGATCTGTGTGTCGTCCGCATCGACGGCGTCGACTGTGCCCGTCACTTGCGGCGTGATTTGAACGAGGTTGCCGTTGACGTACGCGTCGTCGGTCGCCTCGTGATACTGCCCATACGTGAAGTCGTAGGCGCCATACGCTGCACCCGCGATCGCGACCCCAATGCCCAGGAGGGCGAGCCACAGCTTGCGCTTGCCTGAGGCGCCGGGCGGTGTCGCGTTCGGCAAGGTTCCGGTGGGCGCGTCGTGTGCATCGTTGCGGTTCGATTGCGCCGGGGCCGCGCTCGTGCGGTTGGTCGTGATGGTATCGCTCATGTCAATTCTCTAGGGAGTTTGCGAACGTGCCGATTCAATGCGCGGCGACGACGGAGTTGGAAGGTGCAGCACACTTCGCGCTGCGTGTCGTATTGGCCGACGTATCGACGTAGCCGCCGCCGAGCGCCGATGCAAGGGCAATTTGCTGGTCGCGCCGGTCCATCTGCAAGTTGGCGACGGCCTGATCCGCCCGCAGCGCGTTCATGTCGGCGTTGAGTACGGTCAGTTGATTCGTCAGGCCGGCCTTGTATTGCGTGATTGCCAGATCGTCGGCTTCGCGCGCGGCTCGTTGCGCTGTTTGCGCATCGCTAAGCTGGACGTCGCTCGAACGGATATGGGCGAGTTGCGTCGCCACGTTGCTCAAGGCGTTGATCAGCGTCTGGTTGTAGGTTGCGACGGCGTCGTCAAAATCGGCGTAACGGCCCTTCAATTGCGCTCGCAGCGCACCCGCGTCGAAAATCGGCAGATGGATCGCCGAACCCAGGCCGGCGGTGCGGCTCGCCGCGGTCAGGAAGCGGCCGAAGCCGAACGCGTCTAGGCCGATCGCGGCGCTCAGGTTGATGTCGGGATAGAACTCGGCCTTGACTTCTTTCACTTCGTGCGTGAATGCATCGACGCGCCAACGGGCCGCGACGATGTCCGGGCGGCGGCTCACGAGGTCGGCGGGCAGGTTGTTCGGTAGTTGCACCGCGTTGCCAACGCCCAGCGCAGGCCGTGCGATCGCGAGCCCTCGGTCCGGGCCTGCGCCCATGAGCGCGGCCAATTGGTAGCGCGTCGTCAGGATGCTGCCGTCGATCGCGGCGAGCGCCGAGCGGGCGGTCGCGAGATTCGCCTGCGCCGTCTTACGCTCGACTTCGGTATCGAGCCCGGTTGCGATGCGATCGGCCGTGATGCGATCGATCTGTTCGCGACGCTCGACTTCGCGTTGCGCGATGTCGTGCAGCACGTAAAGTCGCGCAAGCTGGTTATAGGTGCGGGCGACTGCGGTCGTGAGCGTGAGTTTGACGACTTGCGCATCGGCTTCGCTTGCCTGCACCCGAGAGAGCGCGGCCTTCATCGCCTCGCGATTCTTGCCCCACAGATCCAGATCGTACGAAGCGGACAACAATCCGTTGTTTTGGGTTTGCCAACTGCCGGCGTAGGGCGGCGGCACTTGCGCCGTGCCGCTGAACTGCTGGTGCGTCAGTGAGTAATCGGCATTGACGCTCGGCATCGTGCTGGCCTTCGCGGTTTCCGAATAGGCTTGCGCCGCTCCGATGCGGGCGCGCGCCTGCGCAATCGTCGGGCTACCCTTGAGCGCTGCTTCGATCAAGGTCTTCAATTGCGCGTCGCCGAACTGGTCGGCCCAATCGGCCGTCGGCCAGTGACCGCTTTCGGCCGGCAGGCTTTGCGTCGTCGCGAACTCTTGCGGCTGGGCCATCCGTTGGTCGCTATGAATGCCTGCATAGTTGGCGCATGCCGAGAGCACCGCCACCAAGATCGCCGACAGTCCAACCTTCATCGCACGGACACCGCTGCCGGATCCAGTAATCTGCAATTTCATTTTCTGACCTGTCAGATTAATAATTAAAAAAAAGGGGGAGCACCGCGGTGCTCATTCTCCGATGAACTTATTGAGCAGACGGCACAGTTCTTCGAACTCCACTTTCGTGAACTTCCTCAACCGCGCGTTCAGCACGTGCGGCGCAACATTCGGAATCTCGGCCGCAATGACTTCGCCCTTCTTCGTTAGCATCAGGTTAACCACCCGGCGATCATCCGCGCTGCGCGAGCGCTCCAGCAATCCTTTCGTTTCCAGTTTGTCCAGCATTCGCGTCATCAGCCCGGTATCGATGGACAACATTTTCGAGAGCTCGAATGGTGTGGAGGCCAGGCCGCGCTGCATCGCGAGGAGGATGCCCATCTGCGGCCCAGTGATGTCGAGGTCCTCGAGGGCCGCATCCATTTCCGCCGTGATCAGGTTGCGAGCTTTGGTCAGCAAGAACCCGACGCTTTGCGTCAGCGAGAAATTTTCGGACGTGTAGTGCTTCATGGCAAATCCTCGGGATGTGTGACTCACACAATAACTGCAAAGTCAGATTTATGCAAGAACAATTTTTGGGATTTTCCCCTGCCCAGGCGGCGCGTTGCTCAGTGACCACCCGCGCCCGCTGCGCTCGTCGCGCCGTCCTTGCTGGGCTTTGTGATCCAAATGAGCGGAATGATCACGACAAAGATCACGGCGGATAGCCAGAACACATCGTTCAGACCGAGCATCGACGCCTGCGCGCTCAATTGCGTTTCGAAAAAGGTCTGGGCTTTGAATAGGCTCGCGTGCAGCATCGTCTGAATACCGGCGAGCGCATGCATGTAGTTCGGGTTATTCACGCTAGTCTGCTCGGCGAGCCGAGCATGGTGCAGGATCGTCCGGTCGTTCCAGATGGTGCTCATGAGCGAGGTGCCCGCCGCGCCGGCGAAGATCCGCGCGAAGTTCGACAGGCCCGCGGCTGCCGGGATCTTCTCCGGCGGCAAGCCGGACAGGATGATCGCCGTGAGTGGTGTGAAGAATAGCGCCATCGGGATGCCCTGCAGCAGTGTCGGCAGAACGAGCGTGTAAGAGTCGATGCCCGTCGTGTACCACGAGCGCATCAGGAATACGCCCGCAAAGCCGAGGAAGGCGAGCGTCGCCAGTACCCGCATGTCCGATTTCGGCATGATCTTGCCCATCACCGGCGCGAGAAGCACGGCGAAGATGCCGAGCGGCGCTGTCACGAGCCCCGCATCGACGGCCCGGTAGCCCAGGTATTCCTGAATCCACGTCGGCAGGATCACGAGGTTGGCGAAGAACACCGCGTACGCGATCGATATCGCAATGGTGCCGCCCAGGAAGTTACGTCCTTTGAACAGGCGCAAGTCGACGATCGGCTTGGCTGCGGTCAGCTCCCAGATCAAGAAGAACAGGAACCCCACCAGCGCGACGCTCGCGAGCGTCCAGATGACCGGTGAATTGAACCAGTCGAGATCCTTCCCCTTGTCGAGTGTGATCTGCAACGCACCCACCCAGACGATCAGCGACATGAGCCCCACTTTGTCGATCGGTAGTTTGCGCGACGGCGTTTCGCGCTTTCGATAGAGTGCCCAGATCACCGCGGCGGCGAAGAGGCCTACAGGCACGTTGATGTAGAAGATCCACGACCAGTTGTAGTTGTCGGTGATCCAGCCGCCCAAGGCCGGCCCGGCGATCGGACCGACCGTTGCGGTCATTGCCCATAGCGACAGCGCGCTCGCGCTTTTTTTCCGCGGAAACGACGAAAGCAGGAGCGATTGCGACAATGGCACCAGCGGCCCCGCCACCGCGCCCTGCACGATGCGCGCCAAGAGCAGGACCGGCAGGTTGGGCGCGAGCCCGCATGCAGCGGACGCCATCACGAACAGCACGATCGCGGCCACGAAAAGTTTGACCTGCCCGACACGCTGCGTGAGCCAGCCGGTCAGCGGAATCGATACCGCGTTGGCCGCCGCGAACAGCGTGATGACCCACGTGCCTTCGTCGACCGACACGCCAAGGTCGCCCGAGAGCGTCGGGATCGCGACATTGGCGATCGACGAGTCCAGCACGTTCATGAAGGTGGCGAGGGCCACGGCGAACGTACCCAGTGCGAACTGCCAGCCGGTCAATGGGGCAGGCGCGCTCGCGGTGGTTGAAGGGTTCATGTTGCGTCCTTTAAGAGGCTTGGTGGCCGGCTGTTCTCAAGTTGCCGTCATGTATCTGATATGTCAGATATTTGATCAAAAAAACTCATTCATCCTGCAACCTACCGAGGAGGCGGCATAAGGTTGCAAATTCGCGCGAGGTAAAGCCCGATAGACGCCGGTTCAACACCGCCGGCGCGATCTCCGCTATCCGCGCGGCAAGATTCCGACCGGCTTCGGTCAACGTCAGGTTGACCACGCGCCGGTCCGAACGGTTGCGTTCCCGGCGCACGAAGCCGCGCATTTCCAGGCGGTCGACCATTCGCGTGACAAATCCCGAATTGATGCCCAGCAGTTTGGACAACCCAGCCGACGAGCACGCAATGCCCGGAGAAAGGAGCAGCAGCGCGCCGACGTACGAACTACTGACGCCCGTGCCCGCAAGCGCCACGTCCATTTCCACGGTGAGTAGGTGGCGGGCTTTGTCCAGCGCAAAGATGATGCGCTGGACCGGGAAAAAGCAGTCTTCGTGGGTGTGACTCATAGCTGATACCTCCATTTCTGATGCAGACTATATCTGACTAATCAGATATATGCAAAGATTTTTTTGCACCGAGGGTGGAGGGTGGCCGTGGGAGCGCAAGGCAGGATTGATCGTGCCCAGACTTGTCGCGCAAACGCGACGCTGGGAGCGGCGCAGAAGCCTGCTAGGTAGGCATGGCGGTGGACAAATTACGCAAATTACGTAAAATGCGTACTATCCTGTGCCAAAGGCCCTTATGACCACAGTAACCGCCACCGATCTCGCCCGCCGCACGAACCAGGTGCTCGACGCCTTGGCGCGCGGGGAATCGGTCACCATCACCCGCAATAACACCGTGCTTGGCACGATCAGCCCGCCTGAGCGGGCTGTCACACTTCGCGATGCCTTCGAGCGCATCCCAAAGATGCCGCCCGACGTTGCCGATCGGTACATGGCTGATATCCGAAATGCCGATTTCGACGACGAGGTGCGTGATCCGTGGCAGAAGTAATCGTCGATACATGTGTTTGGATCGATCTCAGTAAAGGTGCTCTCGACGCTGAAGCAATCTACAACGTCGCTGGGTCCCAATTGGTCCATGTCTCCGCGATCTCGCTTGGCGAATTGGAACTCGGCGCGCAACTTCCAAGCGACGCCCGCGAGCGAGCACAGCGCACTGCATTTCTGCGTGCCATCGAACGGATGTCGGTGCTCGCAGTGACGCGAGAGACCGCTCGTTCATTCGGGCTGCTCGCGATCATGATGAAGGCGGCGGGTCGTAGCCCGCGTCCGCGTTATAACGATCTCTGGATCGCTGCTCAGGCTCATGAACATCATCTGCCGCTTCTCACCAGCAACCCTGATGATTTCCGCGCGCTAGACGTCATCGAAATCATCGAAGCCCCGAAGACGGCTCATTGAGCGCGAGTGTCGCACCTCGGCAGCGCGGCCCTTCAAGTCCTCACGCAATTGCCATGCGTGAGCGGATCACTGCTCGGCCTTCTAAATTTCGTCGCCGCGAGTCACCGTAAAAATCTTAGTGACGCGCAGCGCATGCTCTCGCCATTTGCGATGGCATCGGGTCCCGCCCGCACGGAATTGCTCTTTGCGGATGAATTCGCGCAGCCGATCGAAGATTTTCAGTACGACGTGTATCGCCGCATGCTGAATTGGGCCACTGGGCGGCCGGTCATCGTGCGCACGCTCGATGCAGGCGGGGACAAGCCGATCGCGGGGCTGACCATCGACGGCGAGCGAAATCCGTTTTTCGGCTTGCGTCTGTCGCTTGTCCGTCCGGAACCGTTCCGTATTTCGGGCTAAGCCATTGGCCTGCCCCACGTTGCATGCTCCACATGCATCGAGAAATCGCACACCGTAGCCGCCGCGCTATGAGGATGGGGAAGCTTGCGCCAGATATTCTAAGCTGCAGGTTGCGAGCTATCGGCTACGGTAACCAGCGCCCATTTTCGCATCAAATGATTTAAGAAGATTTCCAACACGAGTAGCTCGCAAACCTGATGAAATAGGCGGGCACACTTTAATAAGTAGTCGATATATTGTATTTTCTGTATGGAGCCGGTGCCGCCTGAACGATATTCGATAGTCATATTGTCGTCGAGTATGCGAAACCAGTTGTGGAATGATGCGTTCCGGATTTGATGGTCGAATTCTTTGGTTGCGTCGGTGAATGTCGTATTGTTCGAGAGATTATTTCGACGAGTGGCTTTGTCTGTTATTACGAATTTCGCGAGATCGATATTTTGAAGCTTATCGTATGGACGATCAAGTAAGATGTTATTTATCTCTGTAATTATCTCAATGGCGCTGGCGTAAAACTCGTACGCGCTTGCGTAGAATTTTTTTGCCTTCTCGAAGTTCGTGGATGTGATCTTTGCGTTTTTGGGAAGCGTTATACCCTCGCTCGTGTAACTCAGGATTTGTGCGAATTGATCGAAGCAATCAAAAAATTGAGAAAATATATCGAAATGACTTCGATAGTGGTGCTCCTTCAGGTTGCGTGCGTAATAATGAAGGAAGCGTTTGAATTCCGCTTCATTTTTCGATATTGCTAACTTAGCCTCTGGGATAAGGGGTCCGGCGTCCTTGAAAAGCTTTCTGATGAACCAGTAAATGATGTCATCCAGGTTCGATTCGTCCATGCGATAGCTGTGCGCGAATGCAGATTTCAGCTTGCTTGAAACAGCGAACTTCTTCGAATTGTCGAGTCGCCATATTTTCTTCAAATCCTCCCATACCTCAGCCATGGCGACGGGGGCAATAGGTGGGTGCGGAATATTATCTGGGCTGTCGGAATTTGCCTGGCGAGCTGCCCATGCTCCTTTCATAAAATCGAACGAGCCGAAGTAGAGCGGATTGTTGACCTTGTCTCCGTCGGCCACGAAATCGGACGACATATAGATTGGTTTTCCACTTTGATCGTCGGTGAGAGATACATTGTCGCATTTGCCAAGCTTGATGCCGGCATTTTCTTGATCAAGATCGAGTCGAATGATCATTGGCTCATTGCAATGATCACAATTGAGCACGTGTTCTTGATTGCTGCCGTAGCCTATTTGAATCCGTGCGACATATGAAGCGTCGCACGTGCAGCATTTGAATGGTTGTCTTACGATCATCTTTTTCCCCGAGGCAGAAATGTTGTGTGTTCCGATGCGGCGTCGCGTGATCTCGACGCGTCGCGCGATAGTTGATATGAAAGTATTCTTCAATTTGTCTGATTATATCGTTATCTGATGATGCCGCAGCAACGCGATATCCGACGGAGGGCGTGCGTGGTATGGCCCGCGCGTCCATGGCCGGCGACGAGCTATGCGAGCTGGCCCAGATGGAGGTTTTTGCCGAGTTGGGCGATTCGCCGAGAAGAGCGGCGGCCACGCATGCCGGTCCGTGGCATGGCCACGAACATCACGGATGTACTCATTTGCAGACCCCTCAGAAATGGCGGTTTCGTTTCGTGGGCGCAACGTGTGCGCCATTGACAGGCCTTGTGCCCGCTGCGAAGCGGCCGCTAGGGCACGGAGCGTTGAGTAGGCGGCGGTCCCCGGCACCCATGGGGCGAAGGCGTTTGTTCATCAGTCGCTGTTGTTCGACATATATGAACGGAAGGAAAAGTTGAACGCCCCGCCGTTCCTGTTCATAATGTTTGTGTGCTCATCTTTTTTGAACAAGCAGGATTTATGAACAACGACAACCAGTCCGGGCTCCCGAACTTTGACCGCCCAACCGAAACGCTGCTCAGACAACTCGTTAATGCGGCCACCGGACGTCTCAGCGTTCCGTTGCATGTCATCGATCTCCGTCCGGCAGGGCGAAGCGTTGCGTCGGCAAGGGAGGGGAGGGTCACGCTGGAAGTGAACGGTATTGCCCAGCCATACACGCTTGCGGCCTGCGGCCGGATCAAATCGCGGGAGGATGTGAGGGCTATCGTTGCCAAAGGCGCCATCGCGGACTTTCCGATCCTTCTAGCCACTCCCTACCTGACACCGGCATTAGCGGATGAATGTGTCGAACAAGGTCTACAGTTCATCGACCTTGCCGGTAATCTGTATGTGCATGCGCCTGGTCAGTACATCTTCGTGACAGGCAGGCCGGCGAACTCAGAGATCAAGCATCTCGCCTCGAGATCGGGAAAACCTGCCAGCTCCGCGAGTGCCTCCGCGCTCCGAATGATTTTTGTGTTGTTATCCGCCCAGGAACTGGTCAACCGTCCGTACCGAGAAATCGCGTCGTCCGCAGGTGTGGCGCTTGGTACTGTTGGCAGTGTATTCGACGATCTACGTGAACGCGGTCTTCTGGCAGGCGCGGACGACCGGCGATTGCTCGACCCGGCCGCCCTGAGGGATGAGTGGGCGATCAATTACCCGCTTCGCCTGTTGCCGAAGCTCAACGTGCAACGGTTCGCCGTGGGCGATCCGTCGTGGTGGCAGCATGCAGAACTTCCTGCGCGGCAAGCGTGGTGGAGCGGGGAGGTTGCTGCTGCAAAACTGGCTGGGCAGCTTCGGCCGGCTTCGCAAACGCTCTATGTCGAACCTGCGGCAAGAGGGGCTGTAATGATGGCTCTGGCGAAGCGACACCGCTTGCGCGCCGATCCCGCCGGCACGCTAGAAATCATCGATGCGTTCTGGCGTCTCGACGAGACGCGGGCGAAACAACTGACGGCGCCACCTTTGCTCGTGTACGCAGATCTCCAGCGTACGAGGGACCCTCGCAACGCGGAGGCGGCGGCGTTGATTCGCGACCAGATGGAGCAGGACGAATGACGGCGATACATCTCAAGACGCCGCTGCCGGAAGGAAAGCGGGCTGTGCTCATAATCATGGACCGCGTTGCACGGCTGACGAACCTACAGTACTTCGTTGTCGGCGCGACGGCGCGAGATATTCTGATGTACCACCTTCATGGCTTCCCTCTCAACCGCGCCAGTCCTGACATCGATTTCGCGATGGCCATCGGGAGTTGGCCGGCATTCGAAGCGCTCAGAGCCGCGCTTCTTCAGGAGCCCACCTTCCGACCGGACGCGAAGATTTTGCATCGGCTTCACTATTCGCCGGCGGTCGGGGACGGCTTTCCGGTCGATCTAGTGCCGTTCGGCGGTATCGAGACTTTCCCCTCGCAGGTGGCGTGGCCACCGGATATGGCAATCGTGATGAATGTAGCGGGCTACGCCGAAGCGCTGGATAGTGCGGTGACTATACACATTGCAGATCATTGCGAAATCCCCGTTGCGTCGATACCGGGTCTCGTGATGACGAAGTTGATCGCATGGCTGGACCGCGGACAGTCCAATCCGAAAGACGCGGTGGATTTCCGATTTCTGCTGGAGAACTATGCTGCTGCGGGCAACGTCGATAGGCTTTATGGAGAAGAGTTGCCGTTGCTGGCGGCATGCGATTATGTGTTCGAGCGCGCCGGTTCAAGATTGCTCGGACTGGATATAGCGTCTGTCGCTTCTGCGCAGAGCAAGCAACAGATCGTCCACATCCTGGCTGATCCCCAACTGCATGGTCGGCTGGTAATGCATATGCTGCGGGGCGAGTCTCGCCCCGGCGATCCGGTAGGAGCAGTTGAGAATCTGCTGGCTGAATTCAGGATCGGGCTGATAGATTGGCCCGGGCCGTGATTTTCCTAATTGCGGGAGAACCGTTGTATCGGGCTGAACGCGCTGTTCTCGATGTACTGTGTCGATGGACAAGGCTCGCCGTCCCAAACATGACTTTGAGCGCTACGTCGATGCGACGCGTGCGGTGAGTACATTTCCAAGACCCGAACTTTCATGTACTCAAAAACGTGCTCATTCGACCTTGGCTTATTGCAGAACGCGAGCACGTTTCGGTGCGCCCCAAAAGCAAAAAGCCTGCAAAAGCAGGCTTTTTCACGAACATCAAATCCAGCGCTGATCTGGATTTATTTTTCTGGTGCCCAAGAGAGGACTCGAACCTCCACGATGTTGCCACCGCTAGGACCTGAACCTAGTGCGTCTACCAATTCCGCCACCTGGGCTCGCTTTGCAAGCGAAGGCGCTATTCTAGCCACTCCGGCGCAACTGTCAACGCCAGCCGCAATAAAATCGCACACCGCCAATCATCGGGCCAAGATCATCAGCTCCCGATCACGAGGAATACCTGTGCCATCGGCGCTCTCGATCCACCTGGCACTACGGCCCGCAACGGCTGCCCGAACGTCAGCCGCGCATTGACGAATCTCGACCACTGAAACCGTACGCCCACGCCGACGCTCGCCAACATCCCCGCTTGCACCTCGCCCGGCTGATCGATCTTGTTCCAAACATGCCCCGCATCGGCGAACGCAAATGGCTGAAAAGCGGGGCCACTGTTGCCGAAGAACGCAAACGCCGACGTGCGCAACTCGGTCTGTACGTTCCACCCGCGATCCCCTTGTACGCTATATACCTCGTAGCCGCGCAAGGTATCGTCGCCGCCCAATCCCATCTCCTCGCTCGGCAACAACGTATTGGGCGTCCATTGAAAGTGCCCGCGGGCAGAAATGCTGAAGCCCGCCGCAATCGACTGACTGCGCTCGGCAAGCAACTGCAAATAGGTGTAGCGTGCCGTCGCGCCGTTGCGCGTTTCCTGAAACGACGTGTCGTCGTTGTCGCCGTCCAAATGTCCGGGACTACCGACGAATGCGACGTTCGCATGCGTCTGGCCCAACGCATCGGCTTTCGTCGCGTCGTAGGTCAAGAGGAACTGATGCACGTGCGTATTGGCGTTGAAGACTTGCACCCCGCCAAACTCCAAGTCGTTGTTCGACCGCTTGAAGTCGTAGCCCACCTGTACTTGTTGCTGCCAGCCGTCGACGAAGGGCAAGTGCCGGTCGTAGCGGAAACTGAACTGCGAGGAAATCCCGGATTGATTGAAGCTGTTGTCGAGCCGCGGCGTGCTCTGCGCATAGACGCCGAAGAGTTCGATGCGATCGAACCACGGCAGCGGTGCCGAATAGTTGAATGAATGCGCTTCGAAGCGAGGCCGATCCGGTCGGCCCTCGATCGAGGGGTTGCCGCCGAACACATCGTTGCTCGCCGTGTATTGATAGGCGATCTGCTGATCGAGGCCGAATAGGTTGCCGTAGTCGAAACCCGCAAAAAAACGGTCTCGCCCCAACTGCGCAACGCCGCCGTTGTCGTAGCCCGCGCTCACGCGCAGCGGCAGGCGATCTTGCGTTTGCAGAACGACGTCGGTTGCGTCCGTTCCTTGGCCCGGCGCATAGACCACGTCGACACTTCGATAAGGGTTGGCGTTCAGCAATGCAAGCCCTGTCGATACGTCGGATTCCTCGATCGGCCCGCCGTGGTGCAGGGGCATTTCTCGAACGAGCTGCGCTTGCGAGAAGTAGCGATTGCCGCGCGCGGTAACTTGGCCTACGTGAAACTCGGCCACGGCGATGCGCACGACGCCGTCGTTGACGTCCTGTTCCGGCACGTACACGTCGACGAGCGGTTGGCCGGCCGCGCGAAACCGCTCGATGACGGTGCGGCGTATCTCGGCGAGTCGCGCGAACGTCAAGGGCTGGCCGATGTCGTGCGCGAAGCCGGAAAGGAACGCGTCGTCGAGCGCGGGCAAGCCCTGTTCGGCGATCTGTTTGCCGGCGGGCAATGACTGAGAACGCACGAGGGTGCGCCCATCGTCCCTGACGAACAGCAGGCCGTTCAATCGTGTAACCGCCACTTGTTGCGAGCTGCTCGCCGGGGCCGGCGGGACGGGGGGCGAAGTAGCGCGGCTCGGCGCCGGGGGCGGTGTGGGGGCCACGTCGCGATACGACTGAGCCGAGGCGGCTGTGCTCCACAGGATGAGCGTGAGCCTCGCGCATTTCAGCGCTGCTCCCAAAGTGCGCTTCATGCGCATGCTTGCTGCGTCATGTCGGTCGCCCCCGTCATCTCGTACAAGCGTGCGTATCACGCCTGCGCGATGTCTTTGATTTTGCGGGCCGGCACGCCGCCCACGAGCGTATAGGCCGGCACGTTTTTCGTCACGACGGCACCCGCGGCGACGACTGCCGCCTCATGGATGGTCACGCCGGGCAGAATCGTTGCGCCCGCACCGATCCATACTTTGTCTTCGACGTGGATTTCATGATGGTCGAGCCCACGCCCAACCTCGGGTGCGAACACGAGACCGTGCGTGGCGGTTTCGAACGATACCCGCGGCCCGATCTGCACGTCGGCGCCGATCGAAATTCTGCTGTTGCGGCAGGCCATCCGCGTATCGGCGTTCAGGTACGCGCGGTCTCCGATCGAGATGCCGCGGATCGTCTCCTCATTGAGGCTCAGCTCGACGCTCAACGGTCCGATGATCGTGACGTCTTTGCCGATTGCCATCCCAGCCCTGCGATAGAACGCAGGGCGTATACGGTTGAAAGGGCCGTACGTCGGCATCGCATTGCCGAGGCTCATGAAGAAGTGTCGTGTGAATGCCGTCAGTAGCTTCATCGTCTCGTCTGCTTGTCGGCGCCGCGCGCCGCAATGCTCAACGATAAGGCCGCGGGCTCGTTCGGGCCCTTATGTGGCGCATAGAGCGGGGGTTTTGGCGTAAATCCTGGCTTCCCCACGCCCTGTCGCTATTTGTGAGGCGGGCCTTCCGAAAAGAATCGTTGGAGCTGCACGAAGTCCGGGGCGATCGCCGACGAATTTTTCGGTGTCGGTTGCGGCGTTGGCGAAAAAGGAGGGGTGCTGTCTTTCGATCCGCTCGAAACCGCACGGGTCGCGTCGCGGACCGAGAGGAGCGACAGCGCAGGTTGAGTAAGCAAGTGGTCGGCGAGGAAGCCGATTTGATCGAGTTCTCGCTTTGTCAGAAAGCTTTTCTTGATTTGGCTTTTGATCACTTCGCGAAACGTGTTGGATGCTTCTGGCGAGACGTAATGGGTCTTCTCTTCAAAAATTTTCTTCGAATGCTCAAGCTTGGATCTAAGCGTTTTGTACTGACTCATTTCGTTCGTTCGATATAGCTGGTCGTCAAAATCCATTGGCCTATCTTGGAATTTTTGGAGTGATCGCGCAATGTCATTGATTTCGTTATCTTTGTTTGAACGTTCGATGCTGTCTTCTCCTGCAGCGTGATCGCCGTTGCCGCGGTACTGATCGATTGCATTCAGGAGTTTATTGAGGAAGGCGACGCGTTCGCCCGCGGTGCTTCCCACTTCCGCTTCGCTGACGCCCAGTAGATTGCGGGTGCCGACTCGTTTGTAGTTGGACAGTGGGGTGCGCGTTGCTCGCTCGCGGGCGTGCACCTCACCGGAATATCGTTTGGCTAGAACGTCCCGAACCGCAGCGTGCTCCCCGGCAAACATTTCCATTCGCGGCGCTGCGCTACTGCCGCGGTCGTCGAGATAAATCGTGTTGACGCCGAGTATGGCCGCTGCCTCCAAGCTGCCGCTGCGCATGCCAATCGACAGTGCGTCGCTCTCCTCGCTCAGGAGGGAAATCAAATAGTTCTGGTGCTTGCGGGATTTGAGGGGCGCCGACGTGTCCTTCCAAAATTCATTGAGTGCGACGATGTCGATGGGTTTGCTGTGGTTCAACTCGTTCGTTGTGTAGTGTTTCACGTCGGCCTCGACGTCCGTGCGATCGCCGAGCAGGACGAACTTCCTATCCGGATACTTCTTGAAGAGCAACTTGATGATCTGCTTGAGTACCTTGGGATGCGAGTCCAATTCCGGGTGCGCGCCGCCAGCTACGCCGCTGAGCCGCTGCCAGATCAAAATGCAGGGTTTCGCACCAAACGTCTCGTCTTTATAGCGCTTGATCTGATCTTTGATAGCGGGATCGCGCGGCAAGAACAGGCCGCTGATTTCGTCTCTCCTGTGCGGCAGGTTGGCGGCGACGATGTCAGTGGCACGATACGTCTCTTTGTTCCATGGCTTCACTTTGTTCGAGGTGTGCGGATTGTAGTTCGTCCGGTATAAGTCGGCGGTGCCTTTGCGTTTGCGCTTCTCAGCCGTGGTGGCGAGAAATTGGCCGCGGCCTTCTGCTTCGCCGAGCAGGCTCTTCAGTCCTTCGTCATCGTGAAGCGTGCGGACCGTCTTCGTGGGCGTTTTCGGCCCATTCAATATCTTGATGGTTAGCTTCGGGTCATACTTGGCGGCTGCGGCCAAGGTGGGGACGTCGCCGGTCATATAGGAGGCAAGCCCTATCGTGCTCCAGCGCAGCGCCTCGTCTTCGTATAGAAAATACTTGGTGGCGTCTTTGATCAGCTTTCTAATATCGCGGTCGTTTCTGTCGTCGTAGTCTTGGTGGGGCCATTTTTCGATCCACTGGTTCACCCATCGCACGAGTTCGTCGCGTGTCGGGCCCCCCGGAAGTCTATCCTCCATCCACCTTCGGACCTCGTGCGGCTTGTTGGCGATCGCTTCGTTGTAGTGGCCGGCGAAATTTATCGACGCCAGTCTTTCGGCGAATCGGCCGACATCGAATTCTTTCGCTGCGGCCTTCGTCAGCTTCCCTTGACGCGACGCATGAGCCAGTTTGGGCCTTCGATCTTTCGGCTTAGCTTTCTTCGGGGGCTCTTGTTGTTGGGCAGCCTGCATCAAACATGACCTCGCTAGCGTTGGTATTCGATGCCTGCGGGAGTATCCGGCCATTCTATGTGCCTTTTGCCGGCACGGCCGCGGTGCTGCGGGTGAGAGCATGGCACGTAGCGTGGCGAGCGGCACCGCTGCTTACAATGTGGGCTCTGTGCGTTCGATCACATAAGCCCGTACCCCAAAAAAATCACCCACGCGCTTCAAAGCGACTGAAATCGTCATTCCTCCCGAGAATATTTGCCGTATATAGGGTCGTTATCTTTTAATTCGACCTGCATAAGCAGGCGCGATAGACGAAATAATTTCCGAAATTCCTACAAACAATAATCGAAAAGTAGGGCATACCCCGTGTGGTATCGGTAAGAAATCGCCGCCAAAACGTAACAAAATGATACGAAAATACCCACTCCGGCAAATTTGACTTCATGGGGGTTCATGGGGTCGTAATGTCGGATGAATCCTACACATTTTGCGAACGACCTACGTGATGTTCCTCCTACGCTGATTTCGCCAGTCTGTGCGCTCGCCCATACTGCGCATCAACAAGTTGCAGCTTTGACCCATCGAGACATTTCGGACGTGTTGAAGAAGGGTCGAACGTAGCGGGTCTTCCCACGAAGCGATGCACCAGGCTGTGGCTTGCAGGTTCGGGGTTTAGTTAGGACACCTAAATATATTCGTTGTTCGTGCATTAGCTGGGAAAGCTTGGTTTCGCTTCGCAAAGCCGCTGGCTGACCCGTTTACCACACGTTCGGCTCGAGTTCGCCCTCGACGCTGTAGAGAGACCTGCATCATGAAACGACGTCAATTTCTCGGCTGCCTGACGGCAGCGGCAAGCAGCTACGTTCTGGTCGCCTGCGGGGGCGGCGGGAGTGGCGGTTCCAATCCTGGCAGCAGCGCGAACGCGGCAAGCGGCATGGGCGCTATCGCGAACGCGAGCAGTGCGGCGACGTCGACGGCCTCGCCGAACGGCACTACCGTGCCCTCGGCCACCTCGATCGTGGACAACAGCGCAAACGTTTGGACACTGTCGAACGGCTACCCTTACAAGAACGGCGTCAAGGATCCGAACTCGTACAACGTCGTCATGCTGTTGTGGTACGGCGGTTCGGTCTACCAGGAAAACACGAGCAAGGCGTTTTATCAGTACACCGGCACGACCTGGATCCAGTGCCTCGATCCGCGTCTGGGCGGTACATCGGCCGACGGCACGGCCATTCCTCCGGCCTCGTACATCATCGACAAGCAAAGCAACGAGTGGACGATGACGGGCGGATACATCTATAAGAACGGCGTCAAGGATCCGTACTCGTACAACGTGAGCATGCTGCTCTGGTACGGCGGCATGATTTATCAAGAGGGCACGGGTGGCCAGTTCTACGTATTGACGTGGATGAACACCTGGAAGCCTTGCAGCGATCCGCGCATCAATTTGGCCGCGACGCCCGGTTCGTTCTACGGCATGAACGGTCACTACGATTACACGTTCACGCCGACGCAGGTCGTGGCGGCGCTGCAAGCGATCGGCTGCACGACATATCGCGTCGGGTGCATCAATACGTCTTCGCAGTTGAACCCGGTCATCGCGCTCGCCAAGGCATTCCAAACCGCGGGCATGACGCTGTTTACGCTCGTCAACTACGGCTTGCGCGATTCGACCAACACGCTTTACACGAGCGAATCGGCTGCCTACAGCGCCAACTATGCGGGCGCGGCGGCGGTTGCCACGGCGCTCGCGCCGTATGGCGTGACGATGTACGAATGCGGCAACGAGCTCTCGCGCGATGCGGCCATCATCCTCAATTCGGCGACAGCCGGCACGAACAACGCGGACTTCAACGTCACGAACTGGCCGATTCTGCGTGGGGCGATTCGCGGGATGATCGCCGGCATCAAATCGGTGCAGCCTAGCGCGAAGTGCGGCGTGAACTTTTGCGTGGCCGACATCGCGGCATCGGACATGCTCTGGGACGGCATCGCGCCGGACGGCTCGGGCGGCTACCCGACCGTGCGCTGGGACATCACGACGTGGCACAACTATGAGCCGTACGGCGATATCTTCGACATCGGCACGGACGGCGCGGGCCCCGGCTTCAACTTGCCGGCGTATTGCAAGGCGCGTTACGGTGTTCCGTTCATGATCACGGAATGGAACGCGAGCCCCACGCAGACCGAAACGTTCCGTTCGAGCTACGTGACGGAGCAACTCGGCGAATTCTACGCGGCGCGCAAGACGCAGGGCCTTCAGTCCGTGATGTACTACGAACTGACGAGCGGCGACGATACGTATGGGATCGTGACGAACGCCCTCGTGCCGATTCAGCCGACGTACGGCTCGTTCCAATCGTTCGTGCAAAGCAATCCGGACGACTGATCAACGGATCGATTCGTTCGACGGCGATCGAAAGCGAAAAAAGCCCGAGGCCAAGGCGCATTGCGCACAGGCCTCGGGCTGTTCCGTTGGAAGGGTGACCTCGTCTGTCGCGTCAGCGGCCCGTGGTCGGTGTCGGGACCGGGCTAGGGCCCGGCGCTGGAGCGACACGCGGGCCACGTTTGTGAATCGGCACGCGCGCCGGCGCGGCCGGCACGGGCCGCTGCATGAAAGCGGGGAACGTTACACGGGCGCGCGATGCGAGCAGCAACGAGATGACGAGCGCAATCGGCAACATATTGGACGGGGTCGTCAGACGATGCTCGGTAGCCGACATCGCGAGCAAACAGACCGAGCCCAATTCGATGAAGCGGAACGCGATGAAATTGCGGCCGTTCTCACGCATCGCGGCCCGAGCGCCTTGCTGACACCACGCAACGAGGCGCCAATAGAACATCATCATCAGCGTCAGGCCCACGATGCCCAATTCGGCAAGTATGTTCAGATACGAATTGTGCGCATGCGAATCGGTATGTGCTGCGGTGACGCCGACTGCCCGCCCGAACAGCCCGAAATAATTGACCACGAGCGCGATCTGGTCGTCGAACGACCCGAACCCGATGCCGAAGATCGGACTTTGACGGAAGTAGGCGAGGGCACGCGGCCATAACCATTCGTATCGGATGTCGAGATTGGCAACCTTCTCGTCGGCATTTTCGATGCTGAACTGGTAGCCCATGTAATCGACCGAGCTATGCGTGTGATAGGCCGCGATCGCGAGCGACGCGAGGATGAGGCCGGCAACCATCGTCGCCAGCATCCAACGCTTCCGGCCGAATATCACATATGGCGCGAGTACGAGAATGCCGAACATCGATCCGCGGCTGTAGGTCGAAAACAACATCAGCGCGTTTAGCGCCATCAAAGCAAGCATGCCGCGGCTGCGTTTCATCGAATAGCAGGCAAGGCCTAGGCACAGCAAGATTGCCAAGAACCCGCCCGCGGCGTTGCGCGCGATGAAGTAGCTGCCGTACGTGTCGGCCGGATGGCGAAGAATCGTCAACAGGCCGTTTTGCGCCATATACCAGAGGTAGAACGGCCCGTTGGCGAGCACGGCGAAGCAATAAAAGCGCCGCAGCACCTTGTTCAAATCCCAGCGGTGCATATAGACGCAGCCCGCCAGGATCGGCGCGTACGAAACGAAGAAATTCCCGTCGTGCCGGTAGAAGTCGAATTCGAGGAACGACTCCGGGTCGTAATAGAGGGTCGAAAGGATCGCGAACGCGCCGAACATCACGAGCGGCGTCATGAAGGCGGGATAGCGGCGTCCGAAGAACCGCCACCCGCACAACAGGATCGGCGCGAAGCCGATCGCGCTGACCGGGATGAAATTCGTGACGCTGAAAATCAGCGCGATCAAGGAGACGTAAGCCACGCTCGCTCGCCCTCGACTTATTTGGTGACGATTGCCGCGGTCAAGCCGGCATTGATCGCGGGCAACAGCAAATTCAGCACGCGGTTGAAGCGGACGAGCGGGCCGTTGTCGACGTAGACGACGTCCTTCGGCTGCAGATCGAATTGATTGGCGAGCAGCATCGAGACGGGTGACGTGGAATCCAGGTGGTACACCTGCGGCTTGCCGTTCTCCTCGCGAATCACATAGAGCTGTCTCGCGTTCGACGTGCCCTGGTTGATGAAGCCGGCTTGGCTCAGCGCTTCGCTGAGCGTGAGCTTGCCGTCCGTGGTCGGCGTCGCCGCGATCGGCTTGTTCACTTCGCCCATCACGTAGGCCGTGTTTTCATCGCGGCCGGTGATGCGCAGCATGTCGCCAGGCTTGAGCATGATGTCTTGCGGGTTCTTGCCGAGCGCGATCATTTGCGTGAGATCGATCGGATAGGACGTGCCGTTGCGCGTCAACGTGAGATGGGCGCGATCGGCATTAGCCGTAAATCCGCCTGCGCGATTGATCGCTTCGGTCAGCGTCATCGGAATGTCGTTGATCGATTGGCCGCCGGGTGCGCGCACTTCGCCGTCGACATAGACCTGAGCCGAACGGTACGAGGCGACGCGAACCGTGACCTGCGGGTCGCGGAATTCCTTGCCCAGATCCGTGCGCACTTCACGCTGAACCTGTTCGAGCGTTTGACCGGCGGCGTGGATCGGATGCGACAGGTAAGGGAAATTGAGGTTGCCTTGACCGTCGATCACGAAGCCTTGGGTCGGGTCGCTCGGCTTGCCTGTTTGCACCTGCTGGCCGAGCGCGGCCGCGAGTTCGGGGTGATCCCAAACCGTGATCTGCAGCACGTCGCCGCTGCCGAGCTTGTACGGGCCGGCCTTGGCGAACAAGTCGAGCTGGTTGGCGATCTTCATCTGTTCGGTGCCGGCACGCAACTGCTTGATGAGGTCGAGGTCGATCGGTTGGATGGGAATCTGCTCGGCGGTTTGCACCGCGCCGTCGGGCGTCGACGAAACGGGCAGCGAGGCGGGTGTCTCCATATGCTGGCCTGGAACGACCGAGCACGCGGTGAGCAGCGTCGAGAGCACGGCGAATGCCGTCGTGCACGTCTTGGCGGCAAGGCCGCGCGTCATCGTACCGTTCGGGGCGAGCAGTTTTAAAGTCGTTTTCATTGTCGGCACTCCATGCATCAATAAGCGTTCGTGTTGCGCAGGCCCTTGAAGATCGTCGCGAGGATGATCCGCATATCGAGCCGGAACGACCAGTTGCGCAGGTAATAGAGATCGTGGGCAACGCGCTGCTCCATTTTTTCCACACGTTCCGTTTCACCGCGGAAGCCGTTGACTTGCGCCCAGCCCGTGATGCCCGGTTTGATGCGGTAGCGATGGATGTAGCCCTGAACGATCTGCTGATAGAGGTCGTCGTGCTCGATTGCGTGCGGGCGCGGCCCGACGACCGACATCTCGCCGCGTAACACGTTCAAAAATTGCGGCAGTTCGTCGAGACTCGTGCGGCGCAGGAATGCGCCGACACGCGTCACGCGCGGGTCGCTGCGCTTGGCCTGCTCGAGTACGCCGGCCTTTTGCTCGTGCATGCGCATCGAGCGGAACTTGTAAATCGTGAACACGTGTCCATCCACGCCCTTGCGGCGCTGCTTGAAGAAGACGGGGCCGTGCGAGCTCAGCTTGACCGCGATGGCGATCGCGAACATCAGCGGCGCCAGCGCCAGTAGCGCGGCGGCGGCGAACAACCGATCGAATAGGTCTTTCTTGATCAGCGCGCTCGGCGGCAGCGGCGAGGCGATCAGGTTGATCGTCGGCAGTCCTAACAAATTCGTCACGCTGCCTTCGAATAGCGAAAGCATGCGCACGTCGGGCATGAACCGGATATTGACGAGGTCGTTGCGAAACTCGTTGGCGAGCTCGAGGATCGCCGTTTCCTCGGCCAACGGCAGCGCGAGCCACACCTCGTCGAGGTCGCGCTCGCGCACGAACGCCGCGAAGGCCTTGCGTCCTTCGAAGACGGGAATTTCGGGGTGCGCGAGCGGCGCGGCGCCGGGATTGACGTTATAGATCGCGGCGGCGCGAAAGCCCGTCGTCGGCGATGTTTCGATCTTGCGGATGATGTCGTCGCAATGATGCCCGCATCCGGCGATGGCCACTTGATGCAAGTTCATGCCGGCGGTGCGCATGCGGCCGAGCACCGCGTGCATCCAAAGCCGGCCGGCGATCATCGCAACGCACGACAGCGCGCTCCAGTAAGCGAACCAGAGGCGCGAGACGAGATTGACCATGTGCAGGGAAAACATCAACGCCATCGCGCCGACCTGCACGAGTACCCAGGCGAACGCGACTTGTTGCACGAGCGCGCGTTTGGAGCGCCCGCGCCACGATTCGTAGACGCCGAACGTGGGGAACAGGAGCAGTGCCAACGTGGCCGAGAAGGCGACGAACGCCCAGTAGAGCCGGCCATCGGCGACGTCTTCGAATCGCAGTCGCGATGCGATCAGCGCGCCCAGCACGATCATGCCGACGTCAAATACGCGCGCCCAAAGGTCTTGCAGTCCTCGCATTTGTTCACTCCCAACCGGTATGTGTCCGACCGCTGCGCCGGCTTACTGGCTCAGCGCATGCTTGCGATAGACCGTGGGCGATACGCCGTATCGCTTACGGAACAGCCGCCCAAGGCGATCGCCGTTGCCCATGCCGCAGCGTCGCGCAATTTTGTCGACGGGCAGCTTGGTGCCCACGAGCATTGCGCAGATCGCTTCGAATCTGAGCTGCATGAGGTACTCGAGCGGCGTGACGTTGAATTCGCTCTTGAAGCGCCGCAGATAGTTGCGAACGCTCATGGCGGCTACCGCGGCCGCATCGGACACCGAAATATCGCCGCCGAAGTTCTCGCGCATCCAGCGCGTGGACTCGTGAATTTTGTCGACGGTGGTGTTCAGGCTCGGCGTTTCGCTGCGCGATTTGACGACTTCGCCCACGGACGGGGGCAAGCTGCTCGCGATTCGCAGCGACATGTCTTCGCCGTGATCGGACGCGATTTGCGTCAACGCCATCTGCGCGGCTTTTTGATTGAGCGCCCAAGAGGGCATCGAGCCGGAGCCGATCCAGAAGACAGGCACGCTCGGGCGAACGTGCACACCCATGTCGACGCCGAACGCCGAAGCGTGGCGGCCGGCGGCGGCATGCACGGAGGCGTTGGACCCGGAGAGCCAGCGCGCGAGTTGCACGTCGAAGCCCGATGTCACACGCACGTCGTTGCTCGCGACGTACAACGCATGGAAATCGCCGACCGAGTAGGCGTCGAGCCGCTGCGTCATGACGGCGATGGACGAGGAACTGGTGACGGGGCCGCCGAGCTTCGAGAGCAACGACACTCGGTACGGGGGCTGACCGCTCGAGAAGCGCATCAGTGCGTTGGCCAATTGAAAGACCTCGCTGATCACGCCCGTAGTGAATAGGCAGTGACCATCGAAGATGAGGATTCCGATATGGCGCGCGTCCGCGAGAGAGGTCATCTCCCGTCTCATGACGTGCGGTGAAGTGAGAACAGTGGCGCGATCCACGAAGCATTCCTCCGCATGGTGAGCACACAGTGAGTGTTGCGGTGCATCATCGTAATCATCATGATGCCACGACGATTTTTGTAGAAAAAGCTGTCCGAAATCGACGTGCATTTGGCGCGGGTCGTCGTGTCGTCGAAATATATTCGCTGAAGTATTTTTTATATTTTTGTTATAAATTTTTACAATCGCGAATTTTTTTTGTGCACCCCTTCGGCATACCTAGGGCCAGGGCGGGAGGCCTTGTGTGACTGCGTCCGGTAAAAAATATCGGCTATTAATCGGAAATATTGTCGGCGAGAGTAATTGCGGCGGTCTGCCATTTACCGATCTTAAGCGTTAGGTCATTCGTAATGTTTGTTCTGCTTCAACTAAATGCGCCAACACTTCGGGCTTTTGCGACCTTGGGGATTTCGCATCAAGTTGACTCGCTATGCTTCACAGCAACATGAACCGAAGCGGCTGGTGGGGCGGATTATTTGCACGCTGCCCGCTGCCTTTTCATGCTTTCGGACCCATTAGGAGAACAAGCTGATGAGTACTCCTGTTGAAACGAGGGAGCGACCACGTGCGGTCGGTGCCGCGACACAATTGCGCGCCCCCCATACGCTCGCCCCGCAATCGGCCCTTCGCACGCGTGCCGTCGTGCTCGCGGGCGGCTCGGGCACGCGGCTCTGGCCGCTCTCGCGCAAGCATTTTCCCAAACAGCTCGTCGATGTGCTCGGGGCGGGATCGCTTCTGCAGATGACGGTGCGGCGGCTGCAGCGCCTTGCCGATGTCGAGTTGGCGATCGACGAGTCGCCCATCATCGTTTGCGGCGCCGAACATCGTGCCGTCAGCGCCCAGCAGTTGGAGCAGCTTGGCGTCGGTGCCCGCTTCATCATTGAGCCCAGCGGGCGCAATACGGCCCCCGCGCTGTCGCTGGCCGCGCTGCATGCGCTGGAGGACGGCGGCGACGCCGTGCTCGTCGTGATGCCGGCCGATCACATGATCGGCGACGTGGCGGCGTTTCAGCGCGCCGTAGTAGTTGCCACGCGTCACGCCGAGCGCGGTGCGATCGTCACGCTCGGCATTCGGCCGACGCGTGCCGAAACCGGCTACGGCTATATCGAACCCGGCGACGAGATCGACGGCACGGCGCGCAAGATCTCGCGCTTCGTCGAAAAGCCGCCGCTCGAAGTGGCGCGCTCTTACCTGGCCTCGGGCAAATACTTCTGGAACAGCGGCATTTTCGTCATGCGCGCGAGTGTTTGGCTCTCGACCTTGCAGCAGATGCAACCCGAGACCTACTCGGCTTGCTCGGCCGCGTACGAAGCGGGGCAGGACAGTGCGACGGGCTATAAGCCGCACGAGCAGTTGTTCGCCAATGTGCCGTCCGATTCGATCGACTACGCCGTGATGGAAAACCTCGCACGCGGCGGCGACGTCGAAGGCGTCGTCGTGCCGCTCGATGCGGCATGGTCCGATCTGGGTTCGTGGGATTCGGTGTGGGATGCGCTCGGCAAGGATGCGAGCGGCAACGTCGCAGCGGGCCGCGTGTTGATGGAAGACGCGAACTCTTGCTATGTGCGCGCCGAAAGCCGGCTCGTGACGTGCGTGGGCGTGTCCGATCTCGTCGTCGTCGAAACGGCGGATGCCGTGCTCGTCGTCGATCGCTCGCGCGTGCAGGACGTCAAGCGTATCGTCGGACGCATCGCCGATCAGCAGGGCCCGGAGGTCGACGCGCATCGAAAAGTGCAACGGCCGTGGGGATGTTACGACTCGATCGACAAGGGCGAGCGTTTCCAGGTCAAGCACATCGTCGTGGAAGCCGGTGCGCAACTCTCGCTGCAGCTTCATCATCATCGCGCCGAGCATTGGATCGTCGTTCGCGGCACAGCCCTCGTGACGCGCGGCGAGGAACAGTTCCTGCTCGGAGAAAATCAATCGACGTACATTCCGCTCGGCGTCAAGCATCGGCTCGAAAACCCGGGGAAGGTGCCCCTCGAACTGATCGAGGTTCAATCGGGTGCCTATCTCGGCGAGGACGACATCGTTCGCTTCGAGGATGTCTATGGACGCGCGAACTGAAGCGCGCGGCCGCTGGCGAAATTTTGCGAGCGGTCGCGATGCGTTTGCCGGCGGAGCATACGTGGCAACCGTTTTTGAACTCGATCCATGAACGTTTATGACGCTGCGTTGGAGCATGTCCGCAATTCGATCGGGACGGCGGAAGTGCTGGGGCTGAAGTCCTGCGCGATCCTAGTCTCCGATCTGAAGATCCTGCTCGAGATGCTGGAAGACGCGTCGCGCGACCAGCAGAGCGGCACGCAACAGAAGGCGCGATAAAAGTCGGACGCGATCCACACCACGCTACATTTTCGAGGACGACGCCAGTGAACGACTTGGCTCTCAACTCCCTTTACGTGCAGACAGGAGGCGAACGCGGCCAACTGTCGGCACGCGACATGTTCAAGCTCTTGCGCGACCACATCCTCGAGGTGTTGGGCGTAGCGTTGTTCGTTACGGCGCTTGCGCTTGCCTATGTGTTTCTCGCCACGCCGGTGTACGACGCGGACGTGCTTGTGCGCGTCGATCCGCCGGAGCCCAATGCACTCGGCATTTCGTCGGACGGGCAGCAATACGTGCCGCCGGCGCCGTCTCCGTCGGCGGAGATGGCCGTGATGCAAAGCCGCTCGGTGCTGGAGCCCATCATCGACAAGTACCGGTTCGACGTGACGATTACGCCGAAGACGATGCCGCTGCTCGGCAACCTCTCGCGCAAGTTCGCCACGCCGGGACAGCCGTCGTCGGCTTGGTTCGGCATGAGCTCGTATGCGTGGGGCGGCGAGAAAGTACACATCGGCCAGCTCGACGTGCCGCATTCGCTCGAAGAACGCAAGATGACGCTCACCGTGCTCGACGGCGGCCGCTATGAATTGCGCGGCCCCGACGGTGCGTCGATCCTGACGGGCAAGGAGGGCGAGCTTGCGCACTCGGCAAACGGCGTTTCGATGCTCGTGACTCAGCTCGTTGCGCGGCCCGGGACGCAATTCGAAGTCGAACACTGGGCGATGCTCGATGCGATCAAGCGCTTCAGCAAAGATCTGAAGGTCAGCGACAAGGTCAAGGACACGGGGCTCGTGGAGATCACGTATTCCGATACGCAGCCCGCGAAGGCCGCGGAAGTGGCGAATGCGATCTCCGCGCAGTACATGGCGACCGCGATCGCGGCGAAGCAGCGCAACGACAGCGCTACGCTGTCCTTCATCAATCGAGAACTGCCGCGTTTGCACACCGAGCTCGAAAAGGCCGAGCAAGCACTGTCCTCCTATCAGACGAGCGCTCAATCGATGCAGCCGACCACGGAGGCGCAAGCCTACTTGCAGGGGGGCATCGACTTCGACCGGCGCATCGCCGATTTGCAAATTCAGCGTACGCAGTTGCTCGATCGCTATACGCCCGATAGCCGCTGGGTACGCAACATCGACGAGCAGTTGAGTCAATTGCAGGCGCAAAAAGATCAGTTCAATTCGCGCTTCAATGCGATGCCGGTGTCCGAGCGCAAGAACGTGGATCTGACGCGCGATGCGAAGGTGGCCGAGCAGGTTTATCTCGGCATGATGCAAAAGGCCGAAGAGTTGTCCGTGCGGCGCGCGAGCACGACAGGCGGTGCGCATATCGTCGACGATGCCGAGGTGCCGTTCCGTCCGGTCAAACCCGAGCCGTTGCTGATTCTGCCCGGTGGGGTCGTACTGGGTCTGCTGCTGGGCGTGACGTCGGTCTTCGTGCGCCGTCACGTGATGACGGGTGTCACCGATCCGCTGTTCGTCGAGGCGCGTCTTGGCGTGCCGTTGATGGGCGAGGTGTTCTATAGCCAACAGCAGGTGCGTTTGAACCAGGAAATCGGCGCGTTGCAGCGGCGCTCGCTGGCCTCGCGCGGCGGTGGACCGGGCGTGCCTGCGCGTTTGGGCCAGCAGGCTCGGGTCGACGGGCGGGTTGCCGCAACGGGTGCGGGCGTATCGAAGGTGCTGGCGGACCGCTACCCCGACGATCCCTCGATCGAGGCATTGCGAGGCGTGCGTACGGCGCTCTCGCTCGATCTCGCGCACGCGCCGAACAACATCGTCATGATGGCGGGCCCGACGCCGTCCGCCGGCAAGAGCTTTGTCGCGGCGAACATGGCGGTCTTGCACGCCGAGGTGGGATCGCGAGTACTCCTAATCGATGCCGACATGCGCAACGGTCATCTCGCCTACTACTTCGGCCAGCCGAATCGTGGCGGTTTGTCCGAGGTGCTCAAGGGCGCGATGCAGCCGCACGAGGCGCTACGGCGTACGAGCGTGGAAGGCCTGACGCTGATGTCGTGCGGCAGCCGCATCACGAATCCGGCGGCACTCTTGATGCGCCAGAACTTCCGCAACGTTCTGCAGCGCTTCTCGCAGGAGTTCGACCTCGTCATCGTCGATACGCCGCCGTTCCTCGTCGTGACGGACGCTGCGATCATCGCGGGCGACGCCGGCGCAACGGTGCTCGTGCTGCGCTCGGGCATGCAAAGCGAGGAGGAGATCGCCGAGACCGTCAGGAAGCTGGAGCGGTCCGAGGCGCGCGTCACGGGTGCGGTGTTCAACGCCATTCCGCCCAGCCGCAGCTATCGCTACTACGGCTACTACGGCTCGAGCGACGACACCGAGCCGATGTTCGACGCGACGGCATGACGTGTGCGGCCGCGTGCGTACGCGGCCGCATCGTTTCACCTATTCGGGAGAACTATGCGTCTCGTAGTCAACGGCAAGTTCACCGCGCAGCGTCTGACAGGCGTGCAGCGAGTGGCTTACGAGCTGCTGCGCGCTGTCCGGTCGACCTGCGCAGCGGCGAACGAGATCGAAATGGCTGTACCCAAGAATGCACTCGAAGCGGCATCGCCGCTCGAGCGGCAACGGCGGGTGCCGTGGTTGAAGGGCGATTTGTGGGAGCAGATTGCATTGCCGCTGGCCACGCGCGGCGAGTTGTTGCTCAGCTTGTGCAATAGCGGGCCCATCTTCAAGCGGCGCCATGTCGTGATGGTTCACGATATGGCCGTCTACGACACGCCCCTCACGTTTTCTTGGATGTTTCGCACGTGGTATCGCGTGAAGTTCGCGATGCTGATTCGCCATGCGCCGATCTTGCTGACTGTGTCGGCGTTTTCGAAAGCGCGTATCTGCGCGCTGCTCGGCGTCGATGAATCGCGCGTGCGCGTCGTGCGGCCAGGCACCGATCATTTCGGTCGGATCGAATCGGACCCGTCGATCGTCGATCGTCTCGCGCTCGCGAACGTGAAGTACTGCGTGATCGTCGGCAGCCTCGATCCGCGCAAGAACTTGGCGCGCGTACTAGCGGCTGTCGGGCGTCTCGGCTATCTGCGCGGCGTGAAGTTCGTCGTCGTGGGCGGCGCGAACTCGCGCGTGTTCGCGCAGTCCGGCGAGGCGCCCGATAGCGCGGCTGCGCATGAGTCGAACGCGCAGATCGTGCGTGCCGGCTATGTATCGGACGGCCAGTTGAAGGCGCTTTACGAGCATGCCGCTTGTCTCGCATTTCCTTCGTTGTACGAAGGATTCGGGCTGCCGCCGCTTGAAGCGATGTTTTGCGGATGCCCGGCGATCGTGTCGCAACATCCGGCGCTGGCCGAAGCGTGCGGCGACGCGGCGATGTACTGCGATGCGGAGTCGGTCGAGGATATCGCGGACAAGATCGAGCGCATGTTGACCAACGACGCGCTGCGCGCGAGCTATAAGGAAAAAGGTTTGCTCCATGCTCATGCGCACGGTTGGGATCGATCGGCGTGCGAGTTGATGAAGATATTGAGGGGGGAGACGTATGAAATCGAGCCGGCGATTGCCGTGCGTTCGGTTGCGTGACGATTGCGCGACGAAGGAGCGTGAGGCATGACGGAGCGTTTCGAATTTTCGCGGCGGCGGCGAGCGCTGCTGGCTGCGATGGCCGCCGCGGGCGCTGCAGCGAGCGTGGGTGCGCCGGCCGCGCAGGCTGTGCGATCTGTGCGCCGTGCGAGCGCATCCAGCACCGGCGAGCGCCGTATCGCGCAGTTGATCGGCGCCAACGGCTGGCCGGTAACGTCAGCCGACATCGCCATGTGGAAGGCGATGGGCTTGAGCTGGGGCCGCGATTCCGTCGGGCCCGGCCAGCGCAATTCGCCGAACGATCCGATCGAGGTGGACAAGACCGGGTCCGCGTTCGATCACGATCTGCCGCCGGCCATCTTGCAGAACAATCGGAACGGCATTCAGTCGCTGCTGCTGCTCGGCTATACGCCGAAGTGGAACGCGAGCGTTTCCGGCGACGGCCGTTCGGCACCCAAGGACGACAGCGTTTGGCAACGCTATGTCGAAACGGTCGTGCGCACCTATATCGCGCCGCCTTATAACGTGCGCTATTTCCAAATCTGGAATGAGGCGGCCGGCCGGTTATCGGGCGGCGCTCCGCAAGCGAGCTTCTGGCACGGCAAGAACTTCAATCGGCAGCGAGCGTTGGCCAAGCCCTATGACCGGGCGATGCAGGATTACGTCGAACTCGTGCACGTGCCGGCTGCGCGCATCGTGCGCAAGTACGGCGGATATGTCGTCTATGGCGGCTGGCCCGATCAGGGTGGGCTCGACACCTACATGAAGTGGCTCGAGTATCGGAGCCCCGTCGTCAATGCACGCATGCTCGATTGGGTCGACTATCTCGACACGCATTACCTAGGCGTCGATGCGCTGACGCCGCTCTATGAGCGTTATGTCGCCAACGGCTCTGTGCGCGGCGTGTGGCAGACCGAAATCGGCGATCGCTACATGATCGATCCGCATTACCTGCCGATGTATTTCTTCAAGTTCGCGGTATGGGCGCTCGACCATGCATGGGACGACCCCAACAAATATGTCTCGATGGTGTACCACTGGGACGGTTTCGAATCGTTCCGTCTCACGCATCGCGGCAATCCGCGCACGTACAACGTCTCGGGCACGTCGCTCGTCGTGTTGAACAAGACGGTCGGCGGGGCGCTCTCGCGTTTCGACGGCCGCCTTGGATTCGGTCAGAGCGCATCGGGACTCGCGTTGCGCTCGGGCTCCGATCTCGTCCTCCAAGTGCGGGCGAGTCCCGGGCCGAGAACGGCAACCATCAGCGGCGGGTCCGGGATGCAGCCGGAGCGTCTGGGCGTATCCATGATCGATGCGTTGACGGGCGAGGCCGCCGATGCGAGCGCCGTGTCGGTTCGCTCGAGCGACGGCGTTTTGTCGATCGATTTCAGCGTTCCGGAAGCAGTCAACGGAGGCGAGGGGGCGACGCCCGAGCATCTCGCCTACCTCGTCGTGACTCAGAGAGCGTGAAGGCAGCCGCGCGCAGCCGGGCGATGCGCGCTGGTTAGGACTACTAAGGAGGATCGACGTGAACGAGGTCGAAGTACGACGGCGCCCGCTCGCCGCCACAGGCCGGTCGACGCCGGGCGCGGCGTCGCCTGCGTATGAACGGTCGGCGCCGCCGTTGGCTCATGCGACAGCGCACGATTCCGAGGGCCTTCGCGGCGCGGTCAAGGCAGCTTGGCACGGCGCGAAGCGGCTGTTGCCCGATTATGCGTTCATGCAGATTCAGCATCGTCGCCTGCTTGGCCGGTGGCCGAATATGCGGCATCCGGAGGCATTCAACGAGGCGATCTTGCTGCGATGTCTGCATCCGGAGATGCGATGGGTCGACTTGACCGACAAGCTCGCCGTGCGCGAGTACGTGCGAGAAAAAATCGGCGATGAACATTTGATTCCGCTGATCGCGGCGCCTGAGACATTCACGCGCGAAGTCTTCGACGCGTTGCCGTCATCGTTCGTCATGAAGGCCAATCATGGCTGTGCATTCGTCGAGGTCGTGCGCGACAAATCGGCGACGTCGTTCGACACGCTGAGCAAGCTCGCCGACAAATGGTTGTCGATCGATTTCTATCGTTCGTCGCGCGAGCGGCACTACCGTTACATCAAGCCGCGGATTTACTTCGAGCAGTTGCTGGTCGATGGCTCCGGCATGATCCCGTCCGACCTGAAGCTTCATATATTCGGGGGTCGCCCTGGAGGGCCGTGTATCCACACGATGGTGATCGCGGATCGCTTCGGCGATGTGCGCGGCGATCTTTACGACGAGCATTGGCACCGGATCGACGTCTCGTTCGGCGATTATCGGCCCAGCGACGCACCGATACCGCGGCCGGCGAACTGGGGCGAGCTCGAGCGGCTCGGCTTGCGGCTGGCCGAAGGGTTCGACTATGTGCGTGTCGATCTTTATTCGCTGGAAAGCGAAGTTTATTTCGGCGAACTGACCTTCACGCCGGGCGCCGGCCTGCTGCGCTTCATGCCCGAGAGCCATGATTACAGGTGGGGACGCATGCTGAAGGAATCGGCCGAGGGGTTCGAGCGCATGCGGCGCACCGGCTGCTTTTGAGGTTGCATTTCGGCATCGGGGAAATGCGACAACTGTTCGTGCTTTCGCGACCGCAGGAAAAATGATGCGAAATTGACTCGCTAATCTCGCCGAGGCATGTCGTGAAATTTTGCCGAATCAAAGGGCGCACGCGCTGAGATTTTGGTGCGTGAGCCGGAAATATGCGTGGATGCAGCGTTACCAAGCAACTGATTAATTAATCGATGTAATGGAGGTGAGCGATGCCGCTGTTGGTCTACTTTGTTGCAGCCGTGCTTGGAATTGGCGCTTTGACCGCTTCGCTGTCCGGTGGGTCGGTGGCCCCCGCGCATTTCATGTGTGTTGCACACTGATAGGCGCTGGGGCGGCGCGCCACGTGTCGTTCAAGCCGGTTTCGTAGCCGGCGTGAGCGCGCACGTGGCGCGTTTTTATTTTTTCGAGCGACGACGCGAGACATAGGCGATCGATGTAATGCGACCTTGTCAAAGTAGGACCATCTGCTAGTATCCGCAGCAAAGGCACGCATCGATACAAGGGACGTGCCGGCGAAGGAGACCTGCGATGACTACCGGCATTGGCGGCGAGATCGTCGAGATTTTGCTCGTCGAAGACAGTCCCACCGACGTCATGATGACGCGTGAGGCGTTCGCGTATCACAAGGTACTCAACCCATTGCGTGTCGCCGAGGACGGCGTCGAGGCGCTCGCTTATTTGCACCGTGAGGGCGCGTATGCCGATTGCCGGCTTCCGGGCCTTATCATTCTCGATCTCAATCTGCCGCGCAAGAACGGCCGTGAAGTGCTGACCGAGATCAAAAGAGATCCCGTGCTCCAGTGCATTCCTGTCGTGATTCTGACGACATCGACCGCCGAAGAGGACGTTCTCGGCACCTACGCGCATTACGCCAATTGCTACGTGACGAAGCCTGTCGACTTCGAAAAATTCGTGCAGGTCGTGTGCTCGATACGCGAATTTTGGTGTGGCGTCGTCACGCTGCCGCCGAGTGCGGGGTAGACCGCCGATAGGCTGTGCAAACGAAGCGGTGCACACGAAAGCGGTGGCACACGAATTGCTGCTCGCTTGGATGCACCGCATGTTTATGCTCAACCTATTCGGTCAAGACCTCGGGATTTTCAGCCCCGTTCGTATCGCACCTTTTTCTGTCGATTATTCTGCAATGCAACACAAGAGGGCTGCCGAATTATCCGCTTGGCGAGGATAGGGAGCGTGGCGACGCGGAGACTGCCGACGAATGATGATCCTTCAGTGAGTGGTTGCCAAGAGGAGTAGGGTTCAGATGAAGTCTGTCACGATCGCGATCTGTAACTATAACTACGAGCGGTTTCTTGTCGACGCCATCGATTCGGCGCTGGAACAAGACTATGCCGCGACGAAAGTGCTCGTCGTCGACGATGGTTCGACCGACGGGTCGCGCGCGATCATTGCAAGCTATGGCTCCCGTATTCGAGCGGTGTTGAAGCCGAACGGCGGGCAGGTGTCCGCATACAACCGCGCGCTCGATGAGATCGACACCGAGTACGCGATCTTGCTCGATGCCGACGACTTGTTGTACCCGAACGCCGTGACCGAGGTCATGCGGCGTTTCGATTCCGGCGATTACGCGAAGGTGCAGTTTCGGCTCGACGTCATTTCCCAGGACGGCACCGGCACCGGTGTGACGGTGCCGCATTCGGATGCGCCGTCCGATTGCGGAACGTTGCTGCGCGAGGGCTGGCTCTATCCGTCGCCGCCCGCATCGGGCAACGCTTACAAGGCAAGCGCGCTGCGCCGGTTCTTCCCGATTCCCGAAACGTCGGAAAGCCGCTACGGCGCCGATTTTTTTGCGATTTACGGCGTTGCGCTCGTCGGTCGAGTTGCCTCGATTGGTCGGTCGCTCGGCGCGTATCGTGTCCATAATTCCGCGCCCCAGGACGTATCGTTCGCCAATTCGGAAAAGAACAATAAAGCACCCAAGGCTTATGCGGCGCGTTGGAGCGCGCTGCGCTACGTGGTGCGTGACCGCCTCGACGTGGAATTGCCACCGTCGTTTCATGACTTCTCGCACGAGAAGGCCATTTTTTGCAGCGAGGTCTACGGTGCGCCGCTGATCGACCGCTGGCGCTGGTTCGCATTCGAGTCCCGCGATTACTTGCACTCGATCGTAGCCAATCCGTTCTGGGGCGTGGCAAAAAAGGTCGGTACGATCGGCTTGTCGTGCCTGTGTCTCGTTCCCTACGCGCCGCTGTCGAACTATGTGGTGCGCTTCATTTCCAATCCACTAGCGCGTCGGAGCACCGCGGCACACTGAAGAGAGTGCGCAAGCGAAGCTCGGCGTTCTCGTCGCTTCAAGGGCGGCGGCCTATGAAATATTGCTATGGACAAGAAAGAGAACACGCGCGTACTCGTTTTCGTGTACGTCGGCTACATCATGAGGTACTTGTACCTCCTGGTGGTCATCCCGTTCTATGGGCGTGTGCTCGGCGTGACCGAGTACGGCCGCGTGCTCGCGGCCATGTCGTTGATGAACGTCATATGGATGCTCGTAAGCTTCGGCTTCACGTTCGTCGGCATGCGCGACGCGTCGAGAGTGCATGAGAAGCACGAACACAACCATATCTTTTCGTTGCATCTGAGCGCGCGCATGTCGATGGGCTGCGGCGTCGGCCTTATCGGGCTGATTGCGACGTTTTGCTCGCCCGTGCTGTCGCAGCATCCGCTCATCGGTATCTTCGCGACGTTGCTCGGGGTGCTCAACGGATGCAACGTGAGCTGGCTGTTTCAAGGACGGCAGCACTTTCGCACGCCCATCATCATCGAGGTGATCGGCTTCGTGATGAGCCTCGTGCTCGTGCTCTTGCTCGTTCATGGGCCGTCCGATTCGACGATGGTGCTTGCGAGCCTGCTAGCGGCCGGCGTTTGCTCGACGGCGATCGCGTACCGCCTGACGGTGAAGGACATCGGTTGGCCGCGCCTGCAATTGCGCGGTGTGCCGGGTCTCATGCGCGATTCGACGATGTTGTTTCTCTATTCGACCGGTTCGGTCGTGCTGACGTCCGCGTCGACGTATTTGCTGACGCTGCTCTCGACGCCCACGCAAGTGGGGTATTACGGTGCCGCCGAGCGTTTCGCATCGATCGGCTTGAGTCTCATGGGGCCCGCATCGCAGGTGTTCATTCCGACGATCTCGCGGCAGATCTCGCAAAACGATCACCATGGCGCGCGCGTGACGACGCGGCGCGGTGCCGCACTGCTGCTCGGCTACGGGTTTCTCGCATTGGGCGGTGCGCTCGTGCTCTCGCCGTACGTGCTGCCGCTGATCTTGGGCAAGGCGTTTGCCCCGAGTGCGCACGTCTTGCAGCGTTTTGCCTGGATGTTCCCGTTCTCGGCGTTCAACCAGTTCGTCGGCTTTTACGTCTTGCTGCCGCGCAAGAAGGATCGCCTGATGGCCATCGCGGGATTGATGTCCGCCGCGGCCAATCTCACGTCGGCGCTTTTACTCGCGCCGCATTACGGTGCCCTGGGGATGGCGCTTGCGCGTGTTATCGGCGAAGGGACGCTATCGACGACGCTGCTCGTCTTCGCTTGGCGTACCGGCTTGCTGGGCGCGATCTTCGGCCGCGCCGTGCCAGGTGAGGAAGCCAAGCGTCAACCGCCGGCAAGCGCGACGCGCGACGCGGTCGCGTCTGCACGTTGACGCATTCAGCCGCGACGTTAAGTTGCCACATCGGTATCAACGATGGGTGCCCATCCGAGCCGCCATGACAATTGCCGCGTTGCGTGCAGCAGCCGCTGTGCCGGCATCGCCGAATCGGCGTTGTCGAAGCTGCCCGTCGATCCGATGAGCGCGACGACGAGGCGCACGGTGTTCGTATGGTCGAACACAGGCGCGGCAAGGGCATCGATGCTTGGAATAGGTAAGCTCAGCGCGCGATCGAGGCCTTCGCGGCGAATGCGTGCGAGCTGCGATTCGTCAGGACTACTGAGCAATTTTCCCGACGCGTTTCCCTTTCCTTGGCGCTTGGCGGACGAATCGGACGGTACCCCCGCAAGACGCAGCGGTTCGAGCGCGAGCATGTCGGCGAGCGCGTCGCTGCCTAGGTAGGCGGCGAACACGCGTCCGATCGCAGTATGCAGAAGCGAGAGGACCGTGCCCACGCGCAAGCTGATATGGATCGGGTGCGTCGATTCCTCGAGCCGGATGACGGTAGGCCCAAGCGGGCCGAGCACGGCTGCCGCGACGGTCAGCCCCGTATCCGCGGCGAGGCGGGCGATTTCGCGCTCCGCGTCGCGTTCGGGTGCTTGCCGTTGCAGTGCCGTCAATCCGAGTTGCAAGCCGAGCGGTCCGGTATCGAAGGCACCTGCTTCGTCGCGCGAGAGCAGGCCCGCGCCGACGAGGCTGACCAAATGAGGAAACGCCTTCGCGGCCGGCATGCCCGCTGCCGTGGCGAGATCGCGCAGGATCAGCGGGCGCCCCGCGCGCACGAGCGCGACGAGTAGCTCCCCGGTCGTATCGAGCGTGCGGATGCCGCGCTGCCCCGTGTCTTCGACGCCCGGCTCGACGTCCCATACACGCGCGCGTTCGCGACGATCGTCCGGCAACTGCGCGCGCAGCGCGCGTTCGATGCGCTGGGCCGATGCGCGCAATGCCTCGGCGACGCCTCCGTTCCATTCGACATCCGTCGTACTCGACGGCCCGATCGCCGTCAGTGTCAATTGCAATGTGCCCGATGCATCGAGGACGGGCACGCTCATGCTGCTGACCGCCGGGGTTGGTGCATCGATGCCGCGCTCGATGCCGCGCGCGCGAATCGCTTCGAGTTCGCGCTCGAACGCCTCGCCTTCTTTGCGCTTTCCCTCGGCGCGCGGCTGCATCGCGCGTCGTTGCGCTTTGTCCAAGAACGCGGAGAACACGCGGCCCGTTGCGGTGGCCGTCAACGACATGACCGAGCCCACGTGAAGGTTGACGTGAAGCGATGCACCCGCGTGCTCGTAACGAACGATCGTCGGACCGTGCGGCCCGGACGTGCAGACGGCGATGCAACATCCCGAGCGTTCGGCGAGCGACGCGACTTCGGCCGCCGCGGCGCGGTAAGCGGGGCGATGCTCGAGGTGATGCAAGGCGAGGCGTAGCGATAACGGTCCGGGCTCGTAGTCGCCGAGCACGGCATCGCGCTTGACGAGGCCGAGCCGCGCCAGGCTCACGAGGTAGGTATGCACCTGAGCCGGCGCAATGCCGGCTACCGCCGCAAGCTCCGCCAAGCCGACGCAGCCGCGGCGCGCCAGTACGTCGAGCAACCTGCCGGTCACTTCGACGCTTTGCACGCCGCGTGACGCTTTGCTCTCGGTGGGGGGAAGGGAACGCGTGGCCAAGCCGACCTCTCGGGAATCGAAACCGGTGATCTTATCCGACGAAACGCATGATGCCGGGCGGATTCGCGATTTCTGCGATTTTTATGATTTGCGTATAGCAAATGTATTTGCTGTTGACAAAGCGATAACGCGAAGCCTACTATGGTCTTCACTCGGCGCACAACCGAGGCAAATAAGTAAGCAGTCCTGACAAAACATGGAGGCGAGACGCAGTTCCGGCCGCGCGGCATGTCGCCGTGCGCGCATCGTGCCGCGCTCGCGCATTCGTCGCTCGACGTTCTCAACCAGCGAGACAAGCAACATGGCAAAGGCATTCGCATCGCAGGCCGATCTCGAACAGAAGAAGATCACGTTCACGCAGCTCTCGGAAAACGCCTATGCCTATACGGCGGAAGGCGATCCGAATTCGGGTGTCGTGATTGGCGACGACAGCGTGCTGATCGTCGATACGACGGCCACGCCGGCAATGGCGCGCGACTTGATCGCGAAGATTCGCTCGATCACGGACAAACCGATCAAGCACGTGGTGCTGTCGCACTATCACGCCGTGCGCGTGCTCGGCGCATCGGCCTACTTCGACGAAGGCGCGCAAAACGTCATTGCGAGCCGCGGTACCTACGAGATGATCGTCGAGCGCGGCGAAGCCGACATGAAGTCGGAAATCGAGCGCTTTCCGCGTCTTTTCGCGGGCGTGGAGACGGTGCCGGGCCTGACGTGGCCGACGCTCGTGTTCGAGCGCGAGATCACGCTCTATCTCGGCAAGCTCGAGGTCAAGATCATGCATCTTGGCGCGGGCCATACGAAAGGCGACACGATTGTTTGGCTGCCGTCGCAGAAGGTGCTGTTTTCCGGCGACCTCGTCGAATACGACGCCGCCTGCTATTGCGGCGATGCACAGCTTGCGGCATGGCCATCGACGCTCGATGCGCTCGATGCGATGAACGCCGAAAAGCTCGTGCCGGGCCGCGGCCCCGCGCTACTCGATCCGGCGCAAGTGAAGGCCGGTATCGGCTATACGCGCGATTTCGTCACGACGCTGCTCGCGCAGGGCCGCGAAGCGGTGGCGCGCGGGCTCGACCTCAAAGGTGCCATGGCGCTCACGCGCGAAGCGATGGATCCGAAGTTCGGACAGGTCTTCATCTACGAGCACTGCCTGCCGTTCGACGTCACGCGGGCCTACGACGAAGCGAGCGGCATCGTTCATCCGCGCATTTGGACGGCGGAGCGCGATCAAGCGATGTGGGCCGCGCTGCAAAGCTGAGCGGGCGATGGGGGAGACTCACATGACAATCGACTACCAGCGCATGCGCTTCGACTATCGGCCTGCCGTGGAGCAGGCGAGCGGCACGCCTAGACGGACCCATCCCGTGGTCGTCGTCGGTGCGGGGCCCGTAGGACTGGCGACGGCGATCGATTTGGCGCAGCGCTCGATCGACGTCGTGCTCGTCGATGATGACGACTGTCTCTCGACGGGCTCGCGTGCGATCTGCTTTTCCAAGCGCTCGCTCGACATCTTCGATCGGCTCGGCTGCGGCGAAGCGATGGTCGAAAAGGGCGTGCGCTGGCACGTCGGCAAGGTGTTTCTGCAAAGCGAGCTCGTCTACTCGTTCGACTTGCTGCCCGAGAGCGGGCATCGCCGGCCGGCGTTCATCAATCTTCAGCAGTACTACGTCGAAGGTTTTTTGATCGAGCGCGCGCAGCAACTGCCGAATCTTGAGATTCGCTGGAAAAGCAAAGTGGTTGGCATCGAGCGGGTACCGCATGTGCGTAAAGCAGAGGCGGACGGAGAGGCAGATGCGGGCGTGACGCTGACGATCGACGCGCCCGGCGGCGAATACGCGCTGCATGCACGCTATGTCGTGGCGGCCGACGGGTCGCGCAGCCCGATGCGTCGTCTGCTCGGGCTCGAAAGCCACGGCCGCACGTTCAAGGATCGCTTCTTGATCGCGGACATCAAGATGGAAGCGGATTTTCCGTCGGAACGATGGTTCTGGTTCGATCCGCCGTTTCACCCGAATCAGTCGGTGCTGCTGCATCGGCAACCCGACAATGTATGGCGTATCGATTTCCAGCTCGGATGGGATGCCGACCCCGTGCTCGAGAAATCGCCCGAGCGTGTCGTTCCGCGCGTGCGCGCGCTGCTGGGGCCAGACGTGAAGTTCGAGATCGAGTGGGTCAGCGTCTATACGTTCTCGTGCCTGCGCATGGACAGCTTTCGCCACGGCAACGTGCTTTTTGCCGGCGATGCGGCGCATGGCGTCTCGCCGTTCGGGGCGCGCGGCGCGAACAGCGGCATTCAGGATGCGGAAAACCTCGCATGGAAGTTCGAGATGGTCCTGACGGGCCGCGCGCCCGACAGTTTGCTCGACACCTACGCGCAGGAGCGGGAATACGCGGCCGACGAGAACATCCTGAACTCCACGCGCTCGACCGATTTCATCACGCCGAAAAGCCCCGTGAGCCACGTGTTTCGCGATGCCGTGCTGAGCCTTGCGCGCCATTACGATTTTGCGCGGCGTCTCGTCAATAGCGGGCGGCTTTCGCTGCCGGCCGTGCTGCGCGAGTCGACGCTCAATACGTCCGATCGAGATCGGTTCGACGGCGGCCTCGTACCCGGCACGGCTTGCGTCGATGCACCGGTGCTGTGCAACGGTTCGCCGAATTGGCTGCTTGCGCATCTCAGTGGACGATTCACGGTATTGCTGTTCGGCGCCACAGGCGAAATACGCGCGGACGAGCAAGCCGCGATCGATCGCGTCCGTTCGCTGGGTGTGCCCGTCGATGTCGTTGTGGTCGTACCTGGTCGCGCGTCGCAGCACAGCGCGGATGCGGCGGTGGACGCGCAAGCCCAGGGTCGGGTTCTCGCCGACGTCGAAGGCCTTGCGGCGCAGCGCTACGACGCGGCACCGGGAACGGCGTACCTGATTCGCCCCGATCAGCATGTTTGTGCGCGCTGGCGCCAACTGCAGCCGGAGGATTTGGTGCTAGGGCTCGCGCGGGCGTTGGACGTGAGCGGCACGGCGTAGCTGGCGGCAATGCATATGAACGAATGAGTCTCGGTTCATTTGTTTAGGAATCCTAATTAATTTAAAAAAGGCGAATCCTGCATGACACTCAATCTACAGCCCAATCTCACGCGGGCCGACGACTTCTATGAAGCGCTGATCGACATGCATCGCGATCTGAGCGATGCGCAAAGCCTAAGCGCGAACGCGCAGTTCATTTTATTGCTTGCTAATCACATCGGCGATCAGGCAGTGCTTGCCGAGGCGATGCGCATCGCGCGCGATGGCGTGTTCGGCATTTCCCCGTACGAGGCGCTGCCCGCAGCCGCCTGAGACAGGTTCATCACGTTGTTCCGCCAATCGGCGCGTGAGACGTCGAGGCAAATTTTTCATTTTCTGGATCTGGAGCGAGACACATGACTCATTCAATCGATGCTGCCGTCGATGCGGCAGACAGCGCTTTGCCCGCCGACGATGCGCTTTACCGCAAGATTTCCCTGCGCGTCGTGCCGTTTCTATTCCTTTGTTACGTCATATCGTTTCTCGATCGGATCAATATCGGTTTCGCGCAGCTTCAGATGAAGCACGATCTGGGTTTCAACGACGCGATGTACGGGCTCGGAGCGGCTGTGTTCTACGTCGGCTACGTGCTCTGCGAGGTACCGAGCAACATGCTGCTTGCCCGCTTCGGCGCAAGACGCACGTTCGCACGCATCATGTTGCTGTGGGGCATCGCTTCGGTGGGCACGATGCTCGTGAAGACGCCGGGCCATTTCTATCTGCTCCGATTCGCGCTCGGCGTATTCGAGGCAGGCTTCTTTCCCGGCATCGTCTTGTACCTGACGTATTGGTTTCCCGCGCCGCGGCGGGCGGCGATCCTGTCGATCTTTTTCGCCGGCGTTGCCGTGGCCGGCGTGTTGGGCGGCCTGTTTTCCGGCTGGCTCATGCGCGACTTGGCCGGCACGCTCGGGCTGGCCGGGTGGCAATGGATGTTCGCGATCGAAGGGATGCCGGCAATCGTGCTGGGCTTGTTCGCACTGATGCGGCTCGTCGACAGCCCCGCACAGGCCACTTGGCTCAGCGCACGGGAAAAAGCGCGCGTGGCGCAGGCGTTGGCTGACGACGACGGCGGCACGCCGCGGCATGCGCATTCGGCGGGCGCACTGCGTCAGGCGCTTCGTACACCGCGCGTTTATCTACTGGCATTCATCTACTTTTCCTTGACGTGCGCGTCGTTGACGTTGAACTTTTGGATGCCGTTGATGATTCGCGATTTCGGCATCACCGACGTTGTGTCGATCAGCCTCTATACGACAATTCCGAATGCGTTGGGCGTGATCGGTCTCGTTGCTATCGCGCGTCATTCCGACCGGACGGGTGAACGCCGCGGGCACTTCGCCTTCTGTACGATCGCGGGCGCGGTGGCGTTGCTCTTGTTGACCGTACATTTGCCGAGTTTTGCCGCGATGCTGGCCATGCTCTCGTGTGCGACGATCTTGATCTTCGCGGCGCTGCCGATCTTTTGGACGATGCCCTCGCGCTGCCTGTCGAAAGCCGCGGCGGCGCCCGGCATTGCGCTCGTCAGCAGCATCGGCATCACGAGCGGCATCGTGAGCCCGTGGGTGATCGGCCAGATCAAGGTGCACACGGGCAGCATGAACGATGCGCTCTATGTGTTGGCGATCTTGCTCGTGGCAAGCGGTTGCGCAGTACTCCTAACGATGCGCGAGCACGATTGATCGAAGGTGCGGCGATAGCTATCGTCGGAGTCTATCGCCGTATCGTTCGGTATCCTAATGATTCACCAAACGACGGAAGAGCTTCGGAAGCAGCACCGCTGTGATCAGGCTAAAGACGCAGAACCAGGCCATGCCGTAGAGGTATATCCAGAGCATGGCGTCGGTGCGCCCCAGGGCATTGATGACGGTGTTGCAACGGCTGACGATCTCGGCGACGCCGATGACGGAGGCGGTGGACGACGCCATGACGATGACGACGAAGAAATTGACCAGATGCGAGATGAACAGCAGCGCGCCGCGCCGCGATCCGGCGCGCCACTCGCGCAGCGGAACAAGCACGTTGTCGGAGACGAAGCCGGTGACGGCAAGCGCGAGGGCGAGCGCCGCTTTCACCCAGGACGGCAAGGGCATCGCGAGATTGACGAACGGTAACGACACCGAGTTCGGCAACATGAATATCAAGTAATACTGGAAGACGAACGTTGGAATGTTGCGCGTCAAGCTCGTGATGCATTCGCTTGCTTTCGATACGGTTCGACGAGAAGACAACCGCAGCCGGGCAAGCGCATATCCGCACGGTAGGCCGATCGCGAGCGCGACGACGGAGATGACGATATTCCAGACGAAGCCGCCGGCCAAATACGGCGTCCATGTATAGAGCACCTTGCTTGCTGCCTCAATCTCGTGCATCGACCCATCTCCGCTCGACCGCTCGAAGCAGACGCAATACGGCCCACACCAAGGACGCGAATAGAATCATCAACGTATTCATCATCGTCGCGACGTTGCCATGGTCTGCAATGATGGACGTCGACACCGACAACAGTTCAGGCACCGCGACGGCGCTTGCCATCATCGTTGCTTTCGTCACGTTCACGAGCAGCGATCGGATCGACGGCGACGTGTGACGCAGCAGCAAGCCCAGTGTCGATGGGCGAACGGCGAATTCGGTATTGCGCATGCGTTCGTGCCGCGCGGCGTCTTCGAGCGTGCGCATGATGCCGGCGCCGGTATAGATGCTCAGCGATGCGACGACGATCCAGAACGCGTTCGGACGCAGGTGCCAGCGTGCAGCCAGCACGCTGCCGACACCGAACGTCAAGACGTAGATTTGAAGCAAGGGCGGTGTCGTGCGCGCGAGCAGCGCGACCGTGCGCAGTGCGGGTCCCACCATGGGAGGCGGCGTTGCCGCGAGCAATGCCAGCACGATGCCGCAAGCGAGGCTGCCCAATACGCAGCAAACGGTGAGCGCCAACGAGAGGGCGATGGCCTGAAGGAATTGGCACCGCTCGTAGTCGTCGTAAACATAGGTCAAATCGATGCCCGTGCGCTCGGCAAAGCGAAGACCCCAGCGACGCAAGCCGGTGACGTCGGTCGACGTGACGAAGGCGGGATTGCGGCATGCAACGGGCCACTGCCCATCGGCGTGGCGCGAACAGAGATAGCGCCCGTCTGCATCTCGCGCTGTCCAGAGCCGATGCATATCGGCGAGAAACGGCGAGGGCGGCAGCCCCCATTTGCGTTCGAGTGCAATCAGGAAGCCTGTTCGATGCCAGTCGGCGACGGCATCGCCGATGAAGCGTTCCAGGGCGCTGCCTCGCTCGCTGCGTGCGACGGCGATGGCCCACGGCGTCGATAACTGCGGCGGTAGCGTGATCCGGTAGTCGCGCCATTCGCTCGTTTGCAAGTCGCCTTCGATGGCGGTGTTGTCGAACAGCCAGCCGATACAGCGGCTGTCACGCACCGCGAGCTTGGCATCGCGACCGTTCGCGTAGATCTGCAGGTGCAGCAAGTAGCGCGTCGCCATCTCGCGGTTGAAATAGCTGCCTTGTGTCGCGCATACGGTTGCGCCGCGTACGTCGGCCCACGCACCGATCTTTGCATCGGCTCTCGTCATCAACGTGACGCCCGACGCATAGTAGTCGGGTTCGATCAGTGTGGCGATTTTTCGGCGCTCGGCGGTGTCGCCGAGCGTGGCGATCGTGACGTCGATGCGCCCCTCGTCGAGCGCTTGCAAACGATTAGTACTACTGACGGATAGGGTGCGCAGCGTGACGCCGAGACGACGCGCCAGGTCGGCGGCCAGATCGTCTTCGAAACCTTCATGGCTCGCGTCGCTCGCCAGCATGCCGAACGGCGGATAGTCGGTTTTGACGCCGACGATGAGTACGCCGCGCGCTTTGATCGCGTCGAGACGGTCGTCGGCATGGGCCATGCCGACGATGAGCGGCAGCACGCACGAGACGAGCGTAGTGCAACGTCGCCATCGCGGCGTGCAGCGGCGCTCGAGGGTGCGAACGTCGATTGTCATACGGGTACCGCGAGGACGCGGATGCCGTAGCCGAGCGCGGGCGGTAAAAGATGCGAGGCCATCCGATCGAGCCCGGACAGCGTGCGCGATTGTGCGATCCACCATTCCGGCAACAGACTCTCGGCTTCGCACGCTTCGAGGGCGAAGCCCGCTGCTCGGAGTTCGGCGCGCAATCCTTTGGGCGAATAGAGATGGTAGAAGAACGTCAACGATTGGCCGTCTACGTGACGCGTGAAATAGATGTTGCCCTGCTCGCTCAGGGGCGGCAGCGCGACGCCCAGGCGGCGAGCGATCGACCATTTCATCAACTCGCGAGGACGCCTGCGCAGGGCGGACGGCACCGATAACACGAGGCGTCCGTTCGGGTTGATCAAGGCGCGCAGCCGCGACAGTGCGCCGATGCGGGTGGCACGATCGCCCAAATGCGAGAGCACGCCGAACAGCATCAGAATCATGTCGTATCGCGGTGTTCGACCGAGTCGAGACCAATTGCCGTGGACGAGCCGCACGCGTGCGGCGTCGGGCGTGTGATCCAAGTGATGCTCGAAATCCGCCAGCGATGCCGCGGAAATATCGTAGCCCGTGATGTCGGCTCGGCTATGAGCGAGTAGGGCGAGCGCATAGCGGCCGTTGCCGCAGCCGAAGTCGAGGATGTGTTTGGCTTCGCTCGCCCCGTTGCGCAGCAGATAATCGAGCGTCGACGGGTTGGGCTGCGGATAGCGGGCGCGATAGCCGTCACTTTGAAAATATCGGTCGTAGGTATGAGCCATTTCATCGGCGATAGGATTGCGTTTCACGTCTTCGATCCCCGTGGTGGAAAGATTCGATCGTTCGCGGCTGGGTGTCGCGTGCGGCTAATGTCCAAGCTCATGTCCGATGGCTCGACGTAGTTCGGCGAGCATGCGCGCGGCGCCTCGCTCGTCGGGTGTGAGAACGGCTGCCAGCTTGCGGGCGAGTGCGAGCAGCGCATGCGGCGGCGGTACGCCTTTGCGTCGGCGGCGTCGTATCCACCAAAGCGCGAGATGCGCGAGCGCGAGACAAAGCAGAAGACGCACGCGCTCGACCTCATAGACCACGTTGAGCGCGCCGGTTGCGACCCAAAGTGCGAGCAGCGGCCCCAGGTAGGCATCGACGACACTGGCGATCGCGACTGGCAGGTGCGCAAAAATCCAGGGCGTGCCATTGCGATAGAAGTCGTCGACGAGGTGCTCCGGTTGCGCGGCGTCGTCCGAATCGCGAGGAAAGGCGTCGGCATCGTTGACGTAAGTGCGGCGGCGATGCACGTCGCGCAAGGCTTCGAGTACCGCATAGACTGTTGCCGGGGGCAGATCGCGCCGCGCGACGACGGAAATCGTGGCGGCTAGTAGCTTCACGTCGTGCGCAGGCACGTCGCGCGAGACGTCGTAGACGCCTTCCGGCAACTTCACTTCGCTCAGATACGCCAGCTTGGCGGCGATCGCGTCTTGCTGCGCGATTTGAACCATGACGAGATCGTCGTCCTTGGCGAGGTTGGCCACGAGATCGCTGTCCGCACCGAGAATGAATAGGCCCGCGTCGAATTCGCCTCGCTCAAGGCCCGCAATACCGTCCTTGAGCGGCAGGAACGTAATGCCGGTATTGGCCGTATCGATTCCGCTCAGAGCGAACACGCGCAGCAGCGTTTCGCTCGTCAGACTGTTTCGAGGCGGCAGTACGAGCGATAAGCCGCGTAGGTCCGAAAACGAGCGAACGGCGTGGGCCGTTGCTGCGTGACGGTTTTCGAAGATGAAGATCGGTTGCAGTTGAATATCGCCGAGCGACATCAGCTTGGCGCTGCCTGCCGAGCCGCGGCTATCGGCGACGAAGCCCAGGTCTAGGTGCGCGCGATCGTCGGCCACGTGCGCTTCGATTTCGTTGGTGTTTTCGAACGGCACGACGTCGACGCGGTAGCCCTTGCGTTCGATCAACGCCTTGTATTGCAGTGCGGTTGCGTAAAAGCTGCCGTCGACCGGGCCTGCCGCAATACGAATGTGTCGAGACGGTTGCACATGAAATGCCGCATAGAGAAGGACACCGAGCGCGGAAGCGGTGATCCATGCGCGCGCGTGTTTTACTTTGGGCAGTATTCGACGCATATCGGTGTTTCGAACGAACCTGCGCTTTCGGCGCCGATCCCGTTTTGGTTTCATCGTTGAATGGCGGATGCGGCGATGCGGTCAGTTCGGTAGGTGATCGAATTGGCTGCTCGCTCGCGATTGGGATCGATTCTGCGAGGTGGCGGGGGGTGTTGCTATGGGGGGGAAGTTGGGGGGAGGATGGCCTGGGGGGATTTGAAGGTGACGCATGGAGGGGAGAAGTAGGATCAACATTATTCAATGTCGACTCGGGCTCGACCCGCGGCAAGCGGGCTATGCACGATGAGGCGCGTAAATGCATTCCATTACACACAAGTGTGCTGCTCAAGCTCGCGTGCGTAACGGAATGCCTTATGGCGGCACGACTACGAGTTGGCTGTCGGTGCTGCCGAGCGTGTACTAGGAATTTTAGCGGCGCCGTCGTTGCGCGGGTATCGGGCTTTGTGGAATTGTCTTGCGGGCGCAGCAAGTTACCAGGGGGCACGGCAGGGCATAGCGTCGCTCGAATCGAAGGCCAGACACTACTTCCGGGAGGCATACAAATGCGCACCCGATATCAGCTGGTTGATCGAGTTCGCTCGGCGAGAAGCAAAGGATGTGTGGTGAGTGATGCCGCCGAGCTTGCCCTGCGCCGGCAAGTCGAACGAATCGGCGCGGAACTGACGCGTCTCGGGACGACGCACGATTTTGAGCAGGGCGACCTTGCATGGCAAGCCGAGGCTGCGGGGCTGATTAAGGAGCGAGGGGTAGATTTCGAGTCGCTCTGGGAATATCCAAGCGCCAACGCGGCCGTTGATTGCCTTACCCACGTATAGTCCGCTCGATAGCCGAACCTCCCTCGTCTACGCAGATCTGGTCGACGAGGCGAGGGCTCGCAGCACGCTGCCTCGACGTCGCTACAAGATCCGCAAATTCCGAATTTTTCCAATCTGGGGCGAGCGGCTCAGGATCAATTCGGTGATGTACTCGGGAAGCAGCGCACGCGGAACACTCACTGGTACGTCTTCGACAACTTGCGACGAAACCTTCACGACAAAGTCATCGGGGGCGATTTTCAGGCTGTGCTCGTAGGCGACGTGGTAATTCATTTCTTAGGAAATCCGACGACATGGTCAATGCTGGGCGCCATCGCGCGCCGTGGCTGTATGGCCATTATAGGCGGGCAGTCCTGGGCGGCTTCGCCTGGGACTCGTTGCGAGTGACGAGCATTTCGGGATGAGATGTAGTCCTGTATCATACGGCTCGCACTTGAGAGGGTGCATCACCTACCGATTCTTTCAAAAAAATAGATGAGCCGTTTCGAACCCAGTCTGCTCGATAAATTATTCGGCGACGGCCCGAATCAGGCGGCGCCGGCCGTCGTGCGGCAGTTATCGCTGGATGAACTCAAAGGCACGGTCGCGCGCCACATCGAGTCGCTCCTGAACGCCCGAATCACCTTTACCGACGATCGCCTCGTTGGGTTCGACGAATGCCAGCGGTCGGTGCTGACTTACGGGCTGAATGATTTCGCGGGGCTCAGCCTTGCAAGCCATGACGACCGTACGACCATCTGCACTTCGATTCAACGCGCGATCGAGCGCCACGAACGCAGGCTCAAGCAGGTCGACGTGAAGCTCGAGGTGAACGCGCAGTCGACGAACGTGCTGTGCTTCGCCATCAAGGCGATGCTCGTTGTGCATCCGGCTGCGGAGCCGGTCAACTTCGACGCCATGCTGCAACCGTCCACATTGCAATATTCGGTCACCCGCGCGCGCCCCAAAAGGTCCTAACAAAAGGCTCTAACAAAAGGCCACGAACACGAGAGCGGCGCTCGGGCCGAGTAACAAATGAATCCTGAGACCTAGATGGAAGAATTGCTGCCGTACTACGAGCGCGAGCTATCGCACTTGCGACATTATTCCGGGGACTTCGCGCAGCGCTATCCCAAGATTGCGGGGCAGCTTTTGCCGGCGGATGAGCGCAGCGACAATCCGTACGTCGAGCAATTGGTCCAGGCGATAGCGATGCTCGATGCACGCATTGGCAAGAAGCTCAAGGATGACTATCCGCAGTGTGTCGAAGCGCTCTTGGATGTGATGCAGCCGCACTATCTGCGACCATTCCCGGCATGCTCGATCGCGCAATTTTCCGTCACGACTGCCACAGACGGTAAGCCTAACACCCACAAGTTGGCACGGGGCACTGAATTGCTCAGCCGGTCGATCAACGGTGTCCAATGTCGATTCAAGACCGCCTACGACGTGACCCTTGCACCGCTTGCGCTTAGCGAGGCGCGCTATGTGCCGGCCGCTGCCGCCCCCGTGGTTTTGCCCGTGAACGCGGCTGGCATCGTGTCGATGACATTCGAATCGACAGCGTCAGACTTGGATTTGAGAGCGCTGGCCCTGCGTACCGTTCGCACGCATTTGAATGGCGAATCCTCGTTCATTGCCGCGCTCGCCGATGGCTTGTTCATCCATGCGCTGGCAAGCTATGTGGAAGCTGATGGAGATGGCCGCTGGAAGCCGCTGCGGACAGTACCCGTCGTGCATGCCGGTTTCGATGAGAACGATGCGCTGCTCGACTATCCGTGGAAGTCGCACCCGGCATTCCGCCCCCTGGCGGAATATTTCGGCTTCCCGGAGAAACACGATTTCGCCGACATCGATCTTGGCGCGATGCTCGATACGGCAGGGGCGCGCCGGCGCGTAACCCTCCACGTGGTACTCAAGGAGGGCCACGGTAATCCGCACGCGGCAAGCCTGCTGGACTCGTTGTCGGCCACGCATTTTCGGCTGTTCTCGACGCCTGTCATCAACGTCTTTCGCCGGCCCGGCGAACCGATCCGCGTCACCCACCGCGAGGTCGCGTATCCGGTCGTGGCGGATGCAAGTCACGCGGCTTCTTACGACGTCTATTCGATCGATTCAGTGCACCTCGTGCGCCAAACGCCATCGCTTAGCCGCGTCATCGAGTTCCGACCGATTTTCTCGCAGCGCTATGGCGACGATCCAAGGTCCTTGCGCTACTGGTTCGTTCGTCGCGACCGGGCGGTGGCGTTGGCAAGTCCCGGCTACGAAACGGAGATTTCGGTGATCGACACCGATTTCGATCCGATGGCCTCGCAGACCGATACGTTAAGTCTCGAGCTGACATGCACGAATCGGGATCTGCCGTCGAGACTCGCCATCGGCCTTGAGGGCGGCGATTTGTTCTTACGGGACAGCGACCACGACGGCGGCCTGTCGATCGGTGCCGCGATGCTGCGTCGGCCCACGCAGACGCTGCGCTTCGAGGCTAACGATGCGTTGCGTTTGCGGCTCGCGACGCACCTTGCACTCGATCATCTCTCGCTTGCAGATATGAATGTCGAAGCGCTCAAGGCGGCGCTGGTGTTGTACGACCTACGGCGCTCCGCGGTGTCGTCCCGGCATATCGAAGGCATCGTAGGCGTCGAGGTGCGCGATGCTGCAATCGAGTTGCCGGGCAACCCGTTCATGACGGTAGTGCAAGGAATTGAATTGCGCATGACCATCGACGAGAAGCATTTCGTCGGTGCCAGCATTGCAACGTTCGCGGGCGCGATTAATACGTTTCTCGGTTACTACGTTCAACTCAATAGCTTTGTTCAGTTGGTCGTCGTCTCGATGCATACGGACGAACAGATCGTGCGATGCAAGCAGCGCAGCAGCGACTTGATTCTCTGGTAATGGAAGAAGGAGACCTGTGCCGATGACGACCCACCACGATGAGTTCGACGACGATCTGCTTCGACATTTTTACGAGCGCGAACTCGAGATCTTGCGCCGGGATTTGCGCGCGTTCGCACAGCGAAATCCGGAAGCGGCCACGCGATTGTCGATCAACAGCGACGGACGTTCGGATGACGCGGGCGTGGAACGCATAGTGCAATCGACAGCCATTTTGCACGCCCGCCACAGCGCAAAAATCGATGACGACTATCCCGAGTTGTCCGAGGCGCTGATCGAACGCACTTTTCCGCAGTACCTTCGATCCTTCCCTTCGTGCTCGGTTGCGCAATTCGACATGGCAGGGAGGTTCGACAGCTTGACCGAATCCGTCCGGATTGAGCGTGGGACGCAGTTGAAGACGACGGAAGGCGGGTGCTTGTTTCGGACCACGTATGACGTCGTGCTGGCGCCGGTGGAAATCGCGAGTGCCCAGTATGCGACCACGCCAACGGCCCCGCTAAGCGTCAAGCTGCCGCCCGATGCCAGCGGCATGCTCTCCGTGACCTTCCGCTCGGTTAAGGTCGGCAGCGGCCTCGATGTGACTGCCCCCGCCACGCTACGCGTCCATCTCGCCGGCCAACCATCAGTGGTCGCGGCGCTAATGGATACCATGTTGCTGCACACGGCGAGGGCTTATGTTGAAGACAACGAGGGACGCTGGACCCGCTTGCCGACGATTGCAGTTGCCCCGGTGGGATTCGGTCCGCAAGATTGGCTCGTCACCGACGCAAAAGAGCCCGGCCAGCCGTTCGGGCTGCTAGGCGAATACTTCGCGTATGCCGAGCGCTTTCATTTCGTCGACATCGATTTTGCGTCGGTGTGTGCCGCTGCACCAGGCGAACCGCTGGGCGAACAACTGACGCTGCATTGGGTGGTGACGGGCGTGCCGCCGAATTCGCGCGCCGCTCAGGAGCTCGCGCATCTTTCCGCGGATCACCTCAAGCTCCTTTGCACGCCGATCGTCAATTTATTTGAAAGGAAGGGTGTCTCGCTCAGGTACGATCGGAAAAGTGGTGTGTGGCCGATCCACGCGCAGGCCAAGAACGACGCACACACCGAGGTTTGGTCGGTCGATCAGGTGCGCACCGAGCAAGGCAATCCGCTGCGCTCATCGGCCGCGCTGATGACCAGTCACGCACACCCGACATGGACATTCATACAGCGTAGTAGTCACGCATCGCCTGAGGCCGGGTTCGCTGCGGCGCTGCGTCTTGACGGAGCCGATGGTCCGATGAGGACGGGGCCCGAGATGGACACACTGGTGGCCGACGTGACGTGCACCAATGGGGATCTGCCGCGTTCGTTGCCGTTCGGCGCATCGGGCGGGGACATGCGGCTGGCCGCCAAGAAATCGGCCACTCAGAAGATCGCGTTGCTCCGCGCGCCGACGGCGGTCGTTCAGCTTTCTCGTACCAACGGTGCGCTGTGGCGACTCATCGGTCAGCAGACACCCCACGCACTACGGTTGACTCAGGCCGGGTTGCCGGCCCTCAAGCAACTGTTTCAGCAATTCGCCCAACTCTCGCCTGCACAGGCGCAGCACATCGACGGCATCGCGGGCCTAAAGCACCGATCGGTCATGACGCTTATGGCCAGAGCCCCGCAGCCGGCGATGGTTCGCGGGATCGAAATCACGCTGGAAATCGACGAGCAACGCTTCGTCACTCATAGCGTCGCCGTCTTCGCGCGCGTCATGGAGCGCTTCTTTGCGCCGTACGCGCCGTCCAACAGCTTCGTTCAATTGGTTATCGAATCCGTCAGTAGAAGGGGCATCGTTTTATGGCGGGGCGAGCCGGTGCGCGGCGGAACTGCGCTGTTGTGAAGATGGGGGGCGTTGGCTAGCAATAATTGCCGCGCATTCTAAATGCGTCGGGAATATTTGCTTTCCGAGCTTCGATCAATCCTAACAATGCTTCGAGGTATTCGGGTTTGAAGAAAATCTCTGTAAAATCGCCCGCCTCTGAATGCCGACTACTCCGTCAGGCTTGCCAATGAATACGAACTTGTCTGTCCAAGATCTTCGAAAGATCGCCGCGGGGATGCAGCACAATCGATTGTTGACGCTGTCGTTCCCGCAGGGCAATGCCCCGTACGAGATCCTGTTGGTGAATCGCCTTGAAGGCGAGGAATCGCTCTCACGCGATTTCCGATTCGTGATCGAAATCCTGTCGGATAACGCAAAGCTCGACCCCAACGACTTCGTCGGCAAGCTCATTGCGGTGAAATTGCTGCGCGACGACGGCAGCTACCGGCATTTCAACGGCCACATCTTCTCATTCCGCCTGGTGCGAACCGACGGGGGCATCGTTTTTTACGAAGCGGAGATGGGCCCGTGGACGCGATACCTGACGCTGCGCCAGAACAACCGGCTGTTCTTGGATCAGAGTATCCGTGGCCAAACCGCCACGATCTTCTCGGATTACGGCACGCTGGCGGTCTGGCAGTGGAAGGTCTATCAGAAGGACCCGTCGATGACGATGGCGTGCCAGTTCGGCGAGCACGACCATAACTACGTCCACCGCCGCTGGGAGCACATGGGGCTGTGCTACTGGTACGAGCACACGGCGACGGAGCACAAGTTGATCATCTCCGATCCGGGGCGCCAGGAGCCGGTCATCGACGGTGACAGTCCCAAGATTCCTTATCAGGACAAAGCCGGTTCACAGGAAGCGGACGGGATCCGATCGTGGTCATTCATTCAACAAGTCACGTCCACGCACATTGGTGAGTCGACCACCGACTTCAAGGCCATGCCCCATCTGAACGCGCGTACCGGCGGTTTCGTCGACGCGCGTACCGATGCATGGGCAAGTGATCGCGGGCAGAAGCTGGAATGGTACGACTATGCGGGCCAGTATGCGCACCGCGACCTGGAAGATGGGGAGTGGCAAACGAGCCGCCGCATCGAAGCCATCGAGGCGATGGCACGGCAGTGGGAGGCCACCGGCAACAACCGCTTCGTCATGCCGGGGCGGTGGTTTCAACTGACCGATCACTTCGGATATTCGATCAGCGCCAGCTTCTACGACGATGAATATCTGATTACCTTCGCGCATCACGTCGCGACGAACAACTACCTTCAGGGTGTCGGCGCGCAGGCGACGTACAGCAACCGGTTTACGTGCGTGAGCAAACGCACGCCGTGGCGGCCGATGCGAGGATTCAACAGCGTCGATACCCGCATCTTGGCGCCGCAGACGGCGATTGTGGTCGGCCCCGAGGGCGAGAGCCTCTATACCGACGAGTACGGGCGTGTGCTACTGCAATTCCATTGGGATCGAGAGGGCAAGTACACGACGTGGGTGCGTGTGTCGAGCGGCTGGGCGGGCGGCAGTCAAGGCATGAGTGCGCTACCCCGGATAGGGTCCGAGGTGGTCGTTCAATGGATTGACGGGAACCCTGACCATCCCCTTGTAACGGGTCGCGTGGGGAGCGCGATGAACCTGCCGGCATGGCGGTTGCCGCATCAGCGGGCACTGACGGGCATTCGCAGCCGTGAACTCGTGGGCGATACCGGCAATCGCGGTGGCGGGCGCAGCAATCACCTGGTTTTTGACGATACGGCCAACGCCATTCAGACCCAGCTACGGAGCGACCATCAGGCAAGTCAATTGTCGCTGGGGAGCATTACGCGGATCGAAGATTGGCAGGGCCGGCAGGACGCGCGTGGCGAAGGGTTCGAGTTGCGGACGGATGCAGTCGGGGCAATTCGCTCTGGCAAAGGCATGTTGGTTAGTACCGAGGCTCGCCCGAAGGGCAATTCGCATGTCGCAGACGTGAGTGAGCCGGCGTCGCGTCTCACACAAGCGCAAAGACAGCACAACGAGCTGGGCAAACTGGCCCAACAGCATCAGGCACAGGACAGCGGAGGCGACCAGAGCGGCGTGGCCGATGCGTTACAGACCCAGGTCGAAGGCATCAAGGGACGCACGGCTCGCGGCGGCGACGGGTCGTTTCCCGAACTGAACGAACCGCATTTGCTGCTTGCTGGAGCGGGCGGACTGCAAGCAACGACGCCGGCGACCGTCCATATCAATGGCGAGGAGCATATCGCGCTTACGGCGGGCCGCAATGTGTCGGTTACCGCCAGAAAATCGTTGTTAGTGAGCGTGCTCGATAAGATCAGCCTCTTCGCACAAAGCCTCGGAATCAAGCTGTTCGCGGCAAAAGGAGCGGTCGAAATCCAGGCCCAGAGTGACAAGATGGCGCTCGCGGCCCTCAAGGACCTCTCGATTTCCAGTACGGACGGACGGGTCGTTATCACGGCAGCAAAGGAAGTTTGGATCGGTGCGGGCGGCTCCTATATCCAAATAAACGGCAACGGGATCGTCAACGGCTCGTCGGGGCCGATCGTCGAAAAGACCCCGAAGTGGAGCAAACAAGGCGCCGACGCACAGATGCCCAGTTTTCCGCCGTTCGGAACGGGCAAACCCACCGACGATTACTCGCATTCACTCTAATCAGCTTGCAAGCGTTCCATGATTATCAGTCCTCCCTTTCTTTCGGCGGCACAGCCGCAGCAGAACGATGCCATGTCCACGGCAGACGCAGGCAATACGGTTGTGCCGGATGGCGATGTGTGCGCGGCGAACATGCTCGAATGCTCACCCGGCAACGGAGCCTATCCCGTCAGCTTTAACCTCGGCTGGCATGGCGGCGCGCACCTGATCGCGCCGACTGACGGCAACCAGCCCGCGTCGGTGCGTGCCATTGCAGACGGGAAGGTCGTGCATATGCGCGCAACGGATACGACCAAGAGCCCAGCACTTCAATACCGTGGCGTGCGCACCGATGACGGGTGCGTCGTCATCCGGCACGACACCGAAATTGGCGAGGGCGACAATGCGAAGATCACCTTCTATTCGGTGTACATGCATCTGCAAAACGTCATGCCAACGCTGGCGGTGGGCAAAAAAATCTATCGAAAGGACATTCTGGGCACTCCCGGCCAGATCTACGGACAGTTTCCGCAGATCCACTTCGAGATCGTGTGCGACGAGGCGAATCTGAAGAAGATCATAGGTCGCGAGCCCGGTCCGGTTGGACAAACAGGGCGGACCGATGCGGTCTATGGGGACATCTGGTTCTTCGTGCCGCGAGGCGCGAAGCTGTTCGCCAAGGAGCCCCACCCTTACCGTGATGACGACAGTGCTCCGGCCGTGGGAGGACTTCACTCGCAGGCATCTCTTATCGAGGCGGGAACCAGCTGCGATCTTGTGATCCGCATGCATTACGAAAAGGACTGTGCGTTGACGGCCTATGTTCAGGACGCAGGCGGGAACTGGTCGGCTTCCGGCGCACTGGAAACAGAAGGCGATGCGGAATACAACCTATACAAACGGGCTACCGATCTGCAAGGCCGTTATAACGACGGCAGTCTCAGAGGTGTTAACGGGTTGACCACACCCTCACCAAGCGCGATTTTTGAAATGATCCGCTTTGGACGCTGCATTGGTGAGCAGATCCCCAACGGCGCGCGCTTTAACCACTGGAGAAAGGTCAATACGCCGGATGGCGAGGGGTGGGTCAATCTATCTATAGCCGGCGTGCGGGTTTATAGCGATGCCGATTTCCCTGAGTGGGCGGGATGGAGCTTTATCAAGGATGACCCGACACCCGATAGCTTGTGCGACTCGCCCACGATAAAACAATGGCTGGATGTCAATCAGTCGGGGCATGTCACTCACGCCGACGCAGTAGGAGCACTAAGAACTGACGCTGTCAGGCAGCGTCTTGCGTACGCTATCTGCAAATTCCCGACTGAATGGAGCAGGATTGGGCGATTCGATCGGTATATGTGGTTAAAGAGTCCGCATGAAGCATTGAAAAATCCGCTGTCCGATCAGGATTTCCTCACGTTGATGGAGCACGCGCGTGTTCTGGGTTTCTGGGAAGATATTGTCGATCCCGATCTTCCGCCAGCCAATGAATGCTGGCACTTTCCACCGACAGCGTTTTTAAGTCACCTCAAAACGTGCGAATGGCTGAGCCTTGATGAGCTCACGCAACTCCTGCCGCGCCATTACGGATTGAATCAGGCTCGTAGCACCTTGGATTGGCATGTCGCTCAAGGGAGGCTAAGCGGAAATCCGATTTCATATGCGGATATAAGTAAGGCATTCAGGAAGTACCGCATTTCCACTGCGAATCGCCGGATCGCATACCTTTCGCAAGCATACATTGAGACTGGGTTGTTGCGTACGACTGCGGAGGATGGCCGTGGTACGGGGTCAGGCGGGAATGCAAAATACTACCGGGCGTTTTATGGTCGAGGGTTGATGCAGCTCACTTGGCCAGTCCTCTATGATGACTATGGGAAATTCAGGGGCTTTCAGAACAATAATTCCGGACATTACACCGATGAGCGAATTACCTCGACGTCGCTACATGATTGGTCCGGACCTCCAAGTATCGATAAGGAGGGACGGGTCAGCGAGGACAAGCGGGTTTGGTATCCTCGGTATGACCCAGATCTGGTCGCTTCAGACGGAATGAGTGCATGCGACAGTGCAGGATTTTTTCTTTTCTGGAAGCACTACATGGGGACCACTAACATTCTTCGCATCGCGGATGAGGGGATTACGACAACGACGGTCGGTCGGATTTCGGTTCTCGTAAACGGCGGTGGGTCCGGCTATGACGATCGGCAGCAATATGCCGCATTTCTTTTGCGATATCTCAGCGATTCAACGGACGCAGAAGCAAGTGCAATGTTGTCATATCGAAAGCAGAGGATCACTTCCGTCTCTCATCCGCATAGGCACGTTGAATGGGGTGAATATCCAGATATCGCTCACGTTTACGTTGATTTTACTCCTCAGCGTGGATCTTAAGGATTGGTGATCAAAAATGAAATTTTCCATTGTTGCGTTGATTTTGGTGGTAATGTTGCCGTTTCCTGTGAGTGCGGCGGACGGCCTAATACAAATCGGGAGCATTCCGGTAGTTGCCGATGCATCTCCGGCCCTCGTGAAAACGCTCCATGCTTTGCGCCAGCATATTGATGCTGATGCGCGAGACTGCATCGAGGCTGCCGAGGGCATGGATGCTACTGGAAACTATAAAGCATCGATAAAAAAAGACGTAGAGACGCCTCAGTTGGTTTCCTTGGAGATTTCCGGTGTAATGATTTGCGATGGTGTACATTCTTCGAGCTATCGCTATGGAATTGCCATTGATAAAAAAACTGGGGGGCGGATCGATTTGAGTCGAATTTATGACATTGTGGATCGCAAGGATGCCCATCTTTTTCTTCGGTCGGATCTTGTTGAGTCCGTTGGGAGCAGTTACAAGCAAGAGAACGCAAACAATGCTTCATGCCTCAATAACCCAGACTGGAAGGAAGGATTGGCGAATTTTCCGTTGACCTTTTTGCCTGAATCCGATGGTTCGCTTGTCTTGTATTATGCTGTCCCTGACGTTTCAAGTGCGTGTTTTCCTCCGCTGCATTTGAGTCGACATGATGTTGCACCCTTTCGCAATGCAGTTCAGGCCGATCGATATAGGCTTCCTTGATAGGTTGCTTGAGAAATCGGAAGTGTTGATCGCGGCTTAACAATGGGTCATTGATGAAATGATGGCTTTCTACTACTAAGTTTTCAGTTAGTGGCTTCACTTAAAGCGCGCGATAACGCATTGATTTTTCAGCGGTTCTTATGTCATCGTATTGGCACTGCAAACCGAAATCTTAGTGACTCGAGCGCAATTTTCGGATTCTCTAGGATGAGTAAAGCGTCTGTCTGCCACGACGATCCGACCACCACGGGTGGGCAAGGTTAGGCCCACTGTGTGGAATTTGCCCAGACATTGGCAGTGGTGGGCGAGCCATGGTTTTTAGATGCGCATGCGGCCACTCTTTCCTTCCCGAAGGTCGACAACCAAGAGGGTTGAATAATGAAGAAAAAGATAATGACGGCAATGCTGCTTGTCATTCTGCAGTGTTGTTGCGCGCATGTCGCATTCAGTCAATCGAGCATCGAGGCGAAGCATCATATTTTATCGGTGGATATGGGGGCGCCGGGGTGTGCAATTGATATTGCCGATCTTTATGGTGGATATTTAAAAAGTGGCATGCCGAAAAATGCTTCTTACTCGACTGACGTGCCGCCGGTCCGCAGTACTCTTGAAAGGTTTGGAATTAATTTTGAGTGTCAAACTGATCAAGATTTTATTGATGCATCGCATAATTTTGGGGCTCAGTGGAATGAGGGTAAGAAAAGATGGGATTTGTATTACGAGGATGCGAACGACAGTAAAATATTGCCGCCTGTCTCTCGGATCTATCAGCTAAAATCGCGCAATGCCTCTGGTTTTATGAGGACGACAGATCAAATTAGTGGTGAGGAGGATCAACGTGTCCGCTTTTATTCATTTTGTCTGTTTCATGATAAAGCCGCCGTTTGCGGGACCGGCCAATCGATGCGACTTGAGGAGCCGAAAGGGGATTATCTGCCTTTCATTATGCGCGTCCTTCGGAGCGTAAATTTTGTCGATGATAAAAAGAGCGACCCTGACCAATGAGCATCTTTACTCCGATTTTGAGTTCGTATTGTGGCACTCGTTAGTATGTCGAATGTCGCTAGTGTGAGATTCCTCGTGAGGGCGATGCCGACAGAGAGTGGGGCGACGAGGCACCTTCGTTGGAACGTGTCATTTCCTCGATCTTTAGTCGGTTTGTATTGAAAGATGAGACGAAAACTGCCAGTCGTTGCTCTATTCCTTGCTCAGATTTTCTCAGATCAGATCGCATTTGGGCAATCGACGATTACGGTAAAGCATGAGGTTTTGTCTGTGGACATGGGGCAGCCCGGTTGCGCAATCAGTGTCATCGACTATTTTGATGGGCATCTAGCAAGTCGAATGAAGATGACGGCTGGCTATTGGACTGATGTGCCCCCGGTGCAGAGTGCGCTTGGCGATTTTGGAATTCGATTTAAATGCCGAGTTGATCAACAATTTGATGGTGCGGCGCAAACGCATGGGGCTCAGTGGGATGAGGGTAAGAGAACTTGGAAATTGTATGACGAAGATGCGAGCGATAGAAAGCTGTTGTCGCCTGTCTCTCGAATTTATCAGTTAAAATCACCTAATGCAGCCGGCTTTTTGAGAACGACCGATGAAATTAGTGGTGACGAGGATCAGCGCGTTCGCTTCTATTCGTTTTGTCTTTTTCATGAAAAAGCGGCGGTTTGTGGTGAGGGTCAATCGATGAAGCTTGAGGAGCCAAAGGGGAATTACTTGCCAGCTATTTTGCCCATCCTTCGAAGTGTAAGCTTTGTTGAGGATCGCAAGGGAGGTGATCAATGATCGATTTTATCCGGGAAAAATGTGGGAATATAGAGGGCTGTTATTAGTCATTTTAGAACCGAGTGATTATTTTTATTGTTGATTAAAAAGTTATATTCAGGTTTTCTTAGATGAGTAAAGCATCTGTTTGCCACGACGATCCCACCACCACAGGTGGCAAGGTCATCGCAACTGCGTCGACCATGTTCGATGGTGATCGGCGTATCGCACTCGATGGAGAGATGGCCACCTGTGGTAATTGTCCTGGAGAACACCCAATCCAAGGGACAGGCATGGACATGGACGAAGATGGGCGAGCCAGCGTGCTTGACAACGATCCCGTACAGTGTCCATGCGGTCAAAACCATGTCAAGGCGGGATCGGATGCCGGGTGCTCGACTGGCTGACACTAGATGGCACCTCACCTCAATGCGTTCCATTACACACATGCATGTGTGTAATGGAATGGGGTGAACCCACCGTGCTTCAGCGTATCGATAGCGGTGGGGTGCCAGACGCTTTCAAGGATCTGGTGAGCCAGATTCAATTATTGCGACGCGGACAACGCACGATCAGCGGGTGCGCCGGCGAAGAGATTCTGGCGACCCTCCCGACGGACGGCGGCTATCGTCTGCACCAATACGAGTGGGAGGCGCAGGGCACGGAGCTTGGCAATGGGATGAAGCCGACCATTACGGTCGAGCTTGAAAGCGGAATGACGCGAGAAAACGGCGTGCCGGTTCGCCCGCGACTGACGGATGAGCAAGCGATTGCGCTCTTCAACGCCGTAGCTAACTCCGTTCGGTTGAGGCCAGTGAGTGCCTCGAAGGTTTCGGGGAGCGAGGCTTCGCCCAGGGCACCACTAGGCACGCTTGCGCAAACCGGCACCCCATGTCCGCAGACGGGGTGGTGGACCTGTCCCGAGGCGGTTGGCAATGAGATCGAGGGCGGAGGCCGTCAACGCTTCGAGGCGGGCACCGCAATGCCGATCGTGCAAGTGCTTGGCAAGCAGTCCTTCGTGGAGCGGATGACGGGCCGACAGCAAAAGCACAGCGTCAACACGATCTGGAAGCTCGTAGCGTATGACCCGAGCGCAGATAACGGTCAGGGCAACGGTGGTTAGTCTGTTGCCCCCAATCACTGAGCGGCATCGCAAATTTCGTGGCAGGCATTCGTCAAAGAGCCGCGCATGCGCGCGGCCCGCGACTACCTAACCGCAAGCGAAACGAAGCTGCGTGCGTTATCACGCTGAATCAGCAGCGCCACCTCCTTGCCGCCGCGCGCGATCGACGCATTCAACGCTTCGCGCGTGTCGATCGATTCGCTATCGACGGAGAGCACGATGTCGCCCGCGGCGATGCCGGCGCTTGCCGCTGCGCCCGTGGCGGCATCGACCACGACGCCGTACGGCAAGCCGGACGCTCGCCGCTCCGCATCGCTAAGCGCATGCACGGTCAAGCCTAGATGCTCGAGCACGCTGCCTTCGGTCGGCGCCGGCGCGACGCCATCCGCGTGCGAGGCAACCACCGTGGTCGTCAATATCATCGGCCGTTTGTTGCGAACGAGTGTCAGTGCCACTTTCGATCCCGGCTGCAGCGCCGACACATATTCGGTCAAATCGGCTTGATGCTCGATGGTTTTGCCGTTGATCCGTGTGATGACGTCGCCGGGTTTGAGGCCGCCCGCGACGCTGCCGTGCGCGGCCGGAGCGATGGCGGCGGCGGCATTGACAGCGGTGACGAGTGCGCCCGTCGCGCGCGGCAAGCCGAACGCTGCGGCTAGGCCGGGGTCGACGTCCTGCGTTTGCACGCCCAAGCTGCCGCCGGCCAGCTTGCCTTGTTCCTGGAGTTGCGCACGAAGTTTGATGGCCGCGTCGATCGGGATCGCGAGCGTCATGCTGCGGGATCGGCCGTCGTCCGCGTAGATCTGAATGCTGACGCCGATCACCGTGCCGTTGCGATCGAGCAGCGGACCGCCGGAGTTGTCGGGGTCTGCGGCAATGTCGGTCTCGAGGAAGGAGAAAGCGCTGCCATCGGGCAACACGTGCGGCGTGACGCTGATGAGCCCCGACGTCACCGCGTTTTGCGGGCCGTCGGGAGCGCCGATCGCGAGCACGCGCTCGCCAACGCGCGCACGAGACGAATCACCGAGTCGCACGACCGGTAGCTTGCTCGGGTGTTCGATCTGAAGCAAGGCGATATCGGTTTGCGGATCGACGCCCAGCACGTCGGCTTTGAATTGACGCTTATCGGTCAACGTCACCGTGACTTGCTCGGCCTGATTGACGATGTGGGCCGTCGTCACGACGATGCCGTCCGCGCTGATGATGAAGCCGGACCCGATGCCCCAGACGACGCGCGGAGGATCGGGAACGCCCGGCTGCTTTGGCGGTTGGGCCGCCGTCGCGCGGAACAGCCCGAACACCGGATCGTCCGGATTGAGATTGTCGAGTCCCGGCGCACCGGCCGACGGGTCGCTCGGATCGCCTGGGTCGGATGCGTTGGGCGGATCGGCCGGCGCCGCGGTGCTGACGTTGACGACCGCGGGTCCGTAGCGCGCGACCATGGCGGAAAAGTCCATCGGTGCGGGACTGAGCATCGGTGGCGGTGCATGCAGGGCTCGCACCGGCGGCGCTCCCTTTTGCACGGCGGATGCCGCGAGTGGAAGAAACAGAAAGGCCGCGCCGCCGAGCAATACGATTGTCGCTGCGGTGCGGCGCACAGTTAGGGCATCGACCCTCGGAGTCTGGCTACGCACGGCTCACCCCCAGCAAAGTTGTCATGCGGGCGACCTCGTTGACGAGTTATTGAATGAACTTATGGACGTCGGTCACCAGCGCACCCATTGTCATGCGGTTGGCATGGCGCGGCTGTGAGGCAGCGCACGATACCGGTGTAACAGGCGGACGGAAGCCGACGCAAGCGGACGCAAGCCGACCCGTGATGCAGGCGAATCGATGCGGCGCAGCGAAACGCCGAGCGCGGGATACCGAGTTCGTTCGGTTGCGCTGACGTCGAGCATCGACCCAAGCAAACGGATACGAGGGTGTCGCGATTGACATGGATCAATCGACGCGCAATACGGCTGCCGTGCACGCGATCGCGAACCGCAATTGGAGTAGCATCGGAGCCATGTCTTTTTTAGCCGCGGTGCGGCGCAAACCGATGAGCGATTCGCCCGAACCCAAGCAGCACGAGCAGAGCGGTGAAGTACAAATCCCCGTAGGCGTCGCGCTTGCCTGGCCGCTATTGGATCAGGAAGGCAGGTTATTGTTACGCGCGGGCATGGTGATCGAGAGTGAAGAGGAACGCCGCTTTCTCCTCGAGCACTTCACGTTCTATACCGGCGCGGCCAAAGCGGGAACGCCTCAAGGTGCAGGCTCGAGCGAAGGCCAAGGCCAAGGCTCGGTGTTCACGTTGACCGACATGCGGCTCGCGATCGGTGCGCAGGTCGGGATTCGTAGCTTCTTTGCGACGAGCAGCCCCATGCGGCGAAGCAGAGTGATCGGCTTCAGCCCCGACCACGCATTGTTCGTCACGGCCCCCAGGGTAGGCAAGCTGCCGCTCGTGTTGGGAGCGGGCGAGAACGTGCAAGCGGTCGCGATCGGCGCGCATGCGGTTTTTTCGTTCTCTTGCACGGTGCTGGCCGCATGCAATCAGCCTTTCCACTACTTCGTGCTGTCCGAACCCGGCAATATCCACATATTGCGCGAGCGCAAGTCCGCGAGAGTGCAGACCCGGCTTGCGGTCAGGTATCGCGCATCGCTCGCGGACGGCGAAGTACAAGGGCTCGGCCTCGGTCGCGATTTGAGCGTGCAAGGCATGTCGCTCGTCAGTCCGCGCATGCTCGGCGAGGTTGGCGCGCGCGTTCACGTGTCGTTCCCGATCAGCACGGCACAGGTCAATATCGAGTTCGAAGCCTCGGCCGTGGTGCGCAACGTGAAGGACGATCGGAGCACCGACGGGGTGGTCGCGCATGGCCTCGAATTCGAGACCGTCAGCGCCGAGACCCAATTCGCGCTGCGTTCGTTCTTGTTCGATTGCTTGAGTTCGAACGCGCTGTAGACGCATCGGCCGAAACGACGCTCGATCCGATGTTCGAGCGGGTTGTCCCTAAGCCGTATCTGTCGATTGTTCCTCGTACAACTCGATCCGATTGCGCCCGCGCGCCTTCGCGAGATAGAGCGCTTTGTCGCAACGCGAGAGCGCTTGGTAGGCGCCGACATCGGTTGAACGCATGCAGTCGATCCCGATGCTGACCGTCAGCGCGACGTGTTGGTCGCCGTCGATCAAAGGCATTTCATCGATGCGCCGCTGCACACGCCGCGCAAAGGCGATGGCATCGTCGATCGTCGCGTCGGGCAACACGACGGCAAACTCTTCGCCGCCGATTCGGCCGACGAGGTCGTTTGTACGCGCTTCGATACGCAGCAATCGAGCGAAGTGACTCAGTACGCGATCGCCGAGCGCGTGGCCCCATCGATCGTTCAATGCCTTGAAATGATCGAGGTCGAGCATCAGCATCGCGGCGGTGCCGTCGTCGTGCCGCAGCCGGGCGAGTTCCGCTTCGCTTTGCATCGTGAAGTGGCGGCGATTCGACAACTGCGTCAGGTGGTCGATCGTAGCCAGTTCATGCAGTTCCGACTCGATGCGTTTGTGCTCGGTGGCGTCCGTGATGAAGCCGTGCCATAGCGTGCCGCCGTCGGGCATGCGTTGCGGGCGAGCGTCGCCTTGGCGCCAGCGCAGGCCTTGCTGCGGCAGATTCACGCGATATTCGAGGTGCCACGGCGTCAAATGGGTCGCCGAATCGCGCAGCGATTGCCTAAAGCGCGCAAGGTCGCGTGGATCGATCCGCGATTCGATCGCGTCAGCGCTGCGAAACACGTCCTCGGGCGTCAACTCGTAAATGTCGCAGATGCCGTCGCTCGCGTAGGGAATAGCTGCTTCTCCGTCGGCTGACTGTCGATATTGAAAGACGAGGCCCGGCACTTCGTTGGTCAGGTTCGTCACGAGGTCGATCGTGCGCTGCAGGTTCGCCGCCGTCTCGCGCAACGCGGTAATGTCGGTGCTCGTACCGACCATGCGCTGCGCGCGGCCGGTGCGGTCGCGGCTGACCACCTTGCCGCGGCTGCAAATCCACTTGTACGACCCATCCTTGCAGCGAATGCGGTGCTCGACCGCGTAGCTATCGGTCTTGCTCTCGAAGTGGGCCTGCATCGTCGCCTTCACATACGTGAGATCGTCGGGGTGCACGCGCAGGTAGGCGTCTTCGACGCGGTTGCTGAGCTCGTGCGGCGCATAGCCGAGCATTGCTTTCCACGCCGGCGAATAGTGGATTTCGCCGGTGACGACGTTGCGGTCCCACAAGCCTGTTCCGCTGCCCGTCAGCGCGAGCGTCACGAGCTCGGCGTTTCCTTCGAATCTCGGGGCGCGATTGCAGGGTGCCGGTTCGACGCCGGCGCGCTCGAGCGCGTGCGCGGCCAAGGTCGACAACTCGCGCAAGAATTCGCATTGCTCGTTGTCGAAGGGGCGCGGCGTTTCATCGAATAGGCAGAGGGTACCTAGGCGACGTCCATCCGTACTCGTCAATGCGCACGCCACGAAAAAGCGCGGCCATTGCGCCGTGGCGGTGCCTTCGACGACAAAGCGCGAATCTTGGTGCGTGTCGGCGACGAGAATCAGCGTTGGCGTGTCGGTACCGGCGGAGTCGGAAAGCAGGTCGGCGGGCGGAAGACGGCAAGGCTTACCGTCGGCGGCCAGCAGACGCTGCCCTTGCGCGCTTGCGGTAGCGATCAACGCAGCGGCGACGCTGAAGTGCATCCGCGCAAGACGGGCTATTGCCTCGCATTCGGTATGGGTTGGCGGCAGCGTCGTGTCGTCGGTTGAGTGGCCGGCTGGCTCCGCTGTGCCGTGATCGAAATCAGTTGTCTGCATAAAAGCCGCTCGTCAGAGGGCCGAAACAAGCATAGTCAACAGGATATAACGGCGCAAATGACGGCAAATTTAGGGGGCAGCAGCGAAAAATCGCCGGATTCGTGGCGATTTTCAGTTGCGAACGTGCGAGCGGCAGAGGTCGACGCAGGCGTCACGATCCCGCGGTCAGCCGGCCGCACAAGACAGCCGACATCGGGCCGCCGGTGCCGGACGAGTACCGAGTACCTTTACCGGGTGGTGGACGCGCTCGAAGCGCAATCCGTCGCCGGTGTGACAGCGGTTCAGTTCATAGGTACGTCGCGAGCGCCGTCGCCGCGGCGGCTGCGACGATCAGGCATAGCAGCGCCAGCCCCGCCGATGTCCGCCGAGGAGGAAGGATAGGGCCGGGCAGCGTTTTGCGTCCCGTCACCATCGGCCGCAATAGGTTGTGACCTTTGGCGATGGCGTAGAGCGCGATCGCGAGCACATGCAGCACGACAGCGGCGACGATCACATCCCACAGGAGCGAGTCGTGCAGCACCGAGATCGCGTAGGCGATCGGCGCGGGCACCCAAGCGGTCAGCGGCCCGACGTCCGAGACGTCGTTGTAGTCGTAGAGTCCGCTCAACGTCTCGCCGAGCAGTAACGCCAACAACAGCAGCACCATCCAGCCGCCGGCCGGATTGTGGCCCACCTGCAGGTCGGGTTCGCGCTGAAACAGATGCCGCAGATGGCGCAGCGCGGCCGCCGGCGAGGCGACGAAGCTGCGAAAGCGCGCGGTCTCGCTGCCGACGCAACCCCACAGCAGCCGGAACAGCACGAGTGCGAGCAACGTCTCGCCGATCCGCACGTGCCAATCGAGCAGGTTCAATCGGATGGTCACGTAGGCTGCCAAAACCAGCGCTACGGCGAGCCAGTGAAATAGCCGCGTCGGCAGATCCCATACGAGCACGGGGCGAGAACGCCGATTGGCCGACGTCGGGTTTTCGTCGTTAGTGTTCATGCGTGCGCATCCAAATAGTTGTCATCACGGTTTCACACTAGGCGTAAACACCCGGTGACCGAAGAGAAAGGTCGGTTTCAAGCGGATATAAGCGTTGTGACATGTGCTGCATGTTCCCCGTCTGATGGGACGAGATAGCGTGTTCAACTAACCTTCGCTACGGCAAAGCGCAAGTGACGGGGCTGACAGAACAGCGCGTCGTATCGCGTGAGAACAACGAGCCCACGGTTCCGAAGCGAGAAGACAGTCGACGACTCGCCCGTTCCCAAGACGTTGCTGACAAGCCTAAACCAATTCGAGACAAACCTGACGACGGCCGGCCGCGGCTGTTTCAGCATGCTGATAAAGGAGCTAGCTCATGAGTGATACCCCAGCGCAGCCGGTGGTCGGCGTCCGCGCAACGGACGACTTCGGCAACAAGGGAGTCATCGATCAATACTTCGGCATTTCCGCGCTAGGCAGCACGCAGCGCCGCGAAATCGTCGCGGGTGTCACGACCTTCCTGGCGATGGTCTATTCCGTGTTCGTCGTGCCCGGCATGCTCGGCAAGGCCGGGTTCGACACGAGCGCGGTGTTCGTCGCCGTCTGTCTTACCACGGCGTTCGGTTCGCTGTTGATGGGATTGTGGGCAAAACTGCCGATCGCGATCGGTTGCGCAATCTCGCTCACGGCATTTACCGCGTTCGGTCTCGTGCTCGGCAAGGGCATTTCACCGACGGTGGCGCTCGGCGCCGTCTTCTTGATGGGTCTGGTGTTCACCGCCATTTCCGTTACCGGTGTGCGTTCGTGGATCCTGCGCAATTTGCCTACGGGCGTTGCGCACGGCACCGGGATCGGCATCGGCCTGTTTCTTCTGCTGATTGCGTCGAACGACGTCGGCCTCGTCATCAAGAATCCGGGCGGTGGTTTGCCGCTCGCGCTCGGCCATATCTCCGCCTTTCCGGTGATCATGTCGGTGATCGGTCTGGCTGCGATTTTCGGGCTGGAAAAGCGTCGTGTGCCGGGCGGAATCCTGCTCGTCGTCGTGGCGATTTCGGCGATCGGCCTCGTGCTCGATCCGAGCGTGAAGTTCCAAGGTATCTTTGCACTGCCTTCGCTGAGTGCGCCGGGACACACGTCGTTGATCGGCGCGATGGACATCAAAGGGGCGCTGTCGGTTTCCGTGCTGCCCAGCGTGTTCGCCCTCGTGATGACGGCCGTGTTCGATGCGACCGGCACGATTCGCGCCGTGGCGGGGCAGGCGGGCCAACTCGATGAGACGGGCCGCATCATCAACGGCGGCCGCGCTTTGACCGCCGATTCGCTGAGCTCGATCTTCTCCGGTTTCCTCGGCGGCGCGCCGGCGGCGGCTTACATCGAATCGAGCGTCGGCGTGGCCGCAGGCGCGAAGACGGGGCTTGCCGCGGCGGTGGTCGGCGTGCTGTTCCTGATCGTGATGTTCTTCTCGCCGCTCGCGGGTCTCGTGCCGTCGTATGCGACCGCACCGGCGCTGATGTACGTGGGCTTGCTGATGCTGTCCAACGTGAGCAAGTTGCACATGGACGACATGGTCGACTCGATGTCCGGCCTCGTGACTGCCGTGTTCATCGTACTGACGGCCAACATCGTCACGGGCATCATGCTCGGTTTCACGACGCTCGTGATCGGCCGTGTGGTGAGCGGCGAGTTCCGCAAGCTCAATGTCGGCGTGGTGGCGATTGCCGTGGTGCTGGCCGCCTTCTACCTCGGCGGCTGGGCCATCTAAGGATTATTCCGGCTCGACGCCGCCGCGTTTGATGCGGCGTCGAGCCGAGAGAACGTTGTCTCCTCCGCCATCTTTGTCGTTGGTGGATTCAAGCCTGGGAACCCCGTGTTTCCGGGCTTTTTTTATGGGTGTCAGCGTTACTTGTAAACGAGAATAAACGCGGCCCTGCGAGCGTATCGGTTAGAGCATCCACTGAGCAAAGCGTAGCAGTTTCGTCAGCAGCGGGCCGTGAGTGTATTGACGCACTCACGGCCCGCGCTTCGTTTACGTCGCTCATCCCCCCGCACACCCCTCGAATTGAAACGAATTTCCCTCTTTCGTCCCAGAACGGTTCGCCTTGCCCAAATTCGCTTGAACTGCCGATTTCGGATCAGTAAATAGAAACGACCGACCGATTCGTGCATGGCACGCGGTACAACAAACGCCCCGGAGGAGACGACCAAGGGGCCCCCAATCCGGTCGCGCGAGCGCGCGGCGCGGGCATCCACTGGAGGAGCCGTTTCATGACATCTGATCCACGTATCGATTCCCGCATGATTCGCCGCGTCGCACTGGCTAGTGTGATCGGCGCGACGGTCGAATGGTACGACTTCTTTCTCTATGGCGTAGTCGCCGGCATCATCTTCAACAAGCTCTATTTTCCCTCCGGCGATCCGCTCGTTTCCACGCTGCTCGCCTATACGACATTCGCGGTCGGATTCGTCACACGGCCCATCGGTGGCGTGCTGTTCGGGCACTTCGGCGATCGCGTCGGACGCAAGTCGGCGCTTATCCTCACACTTTTCATCATGGGCATCTCGACCGCGGGCGTCGCGCTGGTGCCGACGTATGCGCAGATCGGTGTCTGGGCGCCGATTCTGCTGCTCTCGTTGCGCGTGCTGCAGGGCATCGGGCTCGGCGGCGAGTGGGGCGGCGCCGTGCTGATGGCCTATGAGTTCGCACCGCCGCATCGGCGCGGGCTTTATGCGAGCTTGCCGCAGATCGGTTTGTCGATCGGGCTGTGCCTCGCTTCCGGGATGGTCGCGGCCGTCTCGCATCTGCTGTCGGAACAAGCATTTTTCGCTTGGGGGTGGCGCATTGCCTTCGGTGCGTCGCTCGCGCTCGTCATGATCGGCCTGTACATCCGCCTCAAGGTCATGGAAACCCCTGAGTTCACGGCACTCAAGCGCAAGCGCCGCGAAGCGCGGCTGCCGTTCGTCGAGATGATGGCGAACTATCGGCGCGAGTTGCTGATCGGTATGGGCGCGCGTTACATCGACGGCGTGTTCTTCAACATATTCGCCGTGTTTTCGATCGGATATCTGACGCAGCACATCAAGATGGATCGCACCGACGCGTTGCTGGGCGTGATGATCGCGGCGCTCGTCATGTGCTTCTTCATTCCGCTGTTCGGTAGTCTCTCCGATCGCATCGGTCGTGCACGCGTGTACATGTGGGGCTCGCTGATCTGCGGCGCATCGGCCTATCCGGCGTTCTGGCTCATCGAGAGCCAGCCCGGCAACACGTTGCTGATTTGGCTGGCGATCGTGATCCCGTTCGGCATCTTCTACGCAATGGTGTATGGGCCCGAGGCCGCGCTCTTTGCCGAGTTGTTCGACGCCAACGTGCGCTATACGGGCATCTCGTTCGTCTATCAGTTCTCGGGCATCTTCGCGAGCGGTTTGACGCCGATCATCGCTACGGCACTGTGGAAATTCAGCGGCGGCAAGTGGTGGACCGTGTGCGCATACGTGTTGTTTTCGGCGCTCGTGTCGGCCTACTCGGCGCGTGCGATCGAACGAGGGCGAAGCGACCGTTTGCCGTCCGGCGACAAACCCGTCGTGAGTGCGTAGTAACGGATGACAAGGCACGCGTTGCGTGCCGCGCGCAATCGATGCCCGGGGCTAGGGATGAATCCCATCCGGTACGCGCGGTGCGGTCACGTGCGGAACGTTTTCGCGGTTTCGTCGGCGGCGTATCGCAGATCGGGCTCGAAGGCGAGCAAATCGTCGAGCGTCAAGCGCCCGACAGGTGCTTGCACGGCGATCGCCGCGCAAGCGCGATTGCGGTCGAGCATCACCGGCACTGCTATTGCGATCAGGCCCTGCAGATGCTCCTGGTCGTTGATCGCGAGCCGGCGCCGGCGCGTTGCCGCGAGCTCTTTGCGCAAGGCCTCGCGATCGGTGATCGTTCGCTCCGAATAGGCTCGCAGCGGCAGCGTCTCGATCATGCGTTCGCGCCTATCCTTCGGCAGGAAACTGATCAGCAGTTTGCCGCTTGCCGAGCAGTGCAGCGGCACATGCGAGCCCGGTTGCAAATGCATCCGCAGCGGCCATTCGGTCTCGACGCGGTCCACGTAGACGACGTCGTTGCCGGACAGCATGGTCAGGTTGCACGTCTCGCCGATTTTCGCGACGAGCTGCTCGAGCAACACGTGGCGCGCGGCGGCAGGGCCCGCATGCATGAGTACGTTGACGGCCAGCATGCGCACGCGCGGCGAGCATTCGTAGCGCTTGTCGCCGGCGCCGCGCGTGACGAGCCACGCATCCGTCAATTGCACGAGGATGCGATGCACGGTCTGCTTGGGTAGGCCGAGCGTGTTTACGAGTTCCATCATGGACAGCGGGCAGCCTGCTTCCGCCAAGGTTTCCAGCACGCGAAACGCCCGTACTGCCGCCGCGTTCGATTGATTCGACGTCGACATCGTGTCTCCTATCCATGGCGGTCGCACCGCTGTCGGATTCATTGTGCATCTCATTGCACGGTTTTCGGGACTCGGGGAAGTCCCGAAATTCACGGTTTCCGTTACCCGCATCGGTGCAATCGACGAATTGTCGGGAAACGGGACTCGCAGCGAATGGCGCCTGAATACATTGGTTGTATTGCCAATGCTTTCGATCGGGAGTGCAGCATATGAATGTCAGGGCTACAGCAGCCGAAGCCGTCGGTGCGCCGGAACAAGAGGAGGCGAAGCAGCGGGTCGCCGCGCTCGTTGCCCGCGCACGCGACGCGCAGCGAGCATTCGAGCTCGCCGGTCAGGAGGTGCTCGATACGGCTGCCTGCGCAGCGGCATGGGCCATCATGGAGCCCGGCCGCAATCGCCGGCTTGCCGAGCTGGCGGTGCGCGATACGGGGCTCGGCAACGCCGACGACAAGTTCCGCAAGAACTTCCGTAAGACACTTGGGCTGTTGCGCGATCTGCACGGCCGGAAGACCTGCGGTGTGATCGCGCGCGATCCGGCACAAGGCATCGTGGAGATCGCGCGCGCCGTGGGTGTGGTGGCTGCGGTTACGCCATCCACCAACCCGGCAGCCACGCCCGCCAACAAGATCGTCAACGCGCTCAAATGCGGCAATGCGGTGATCGTCGCGCCCTCGCCGAAGGGACATTCATCGTGTGCGTTGCTGGTCGAGTTCATCCACGAGCAGTTCGATAAGGCCGCGCTCGATACCGCGCTCGTGCAGGTGCTGCCCGAGCCGGTGAGCAAGGCCGCGACCGCCGCGCTGATGCGCGAGGCCGATCTCGTCGTGGCGACGGGCTCGCAGGCGAACGTGCGGATGGCTTACGCGAGCGGTACGCCGGCCTTCGGCGTTGGCGCGGGCAACGTCGCGTCGATCATCGAGCGATCGGCCGATCTGAGCGATGCGGCGCACAAGATCGCACTGTCGAAGACCTTCGACAATGCGACGAGTTGTTCATCGGAAAACAGCGTCGTGATCGAGGACGCCGTGTACGACGCCATGCTCGGCGAGTTACAGCGCAGCGGCGGTGTATTGCTCGATGCCACGCAGAAGGCGCAACTGCAGGCCGCGATGTGGCAAGACGGCAAGCTCGCCGAACGCTGCACCGCAAAATCGGCGGCGCGAATCGCGCAAACGGCCGGTCTTGACGAAGTGGCCGCGCGCGAGCCGACATTCTTGATGGTCGAGGAAAACGGCTTCGGCGCCGATCATCCATTCTCGGGCGAAAAGCTCTCGCCGGTGCTTGCGGTTTATCGCGCGCGCGATTTCGCCGATGCCGCGCGCACCGTGCGCGAGATCTACGCATATATGGGCGCGGGCCATTCGGTCGGCCTGCATACGGGGGACACGAATCTCGCGCTCGAGTTGGGCGAGCGGCTGCCGGTTGCACGCGTGATCGTCAATCAGGCGCACTGCCTCGCGACGGGCGGCAACTTCGATAACGGCTTGCCCTTCTCGCTATCGATGGGCTGCGGTACCTGGGGGCGCAACAACTTCTCGGGCAACCTCGATTTTCGTTATTACCTCAACGTAACCCGCGTCGCGTATCCGATCGCGGAGCAGGTGCCGGAACTCGATGCGCTGCTCGGTGATTACTTCAGGAGAATCGGCCGATGAGCACGCTCATGACACTGCGTGCGTTGATCGACGCGCGCGCCGCGCACTATCCAGAGAAACCTTTTTTGCTGGCTGCTTCCGCGGACGACGATGCCGCAGTCGGCGCCGTCATGACCTTCGGCATGCTGCGCGAGCGCTGCCGCGTACTCGAGACGCGCTTTCGCCAAGCGGGCTTGCGGCCCGGCGATACCGTCTCCGTGTTCATGGGCAACGGGCCCCAAACAGCGACGCTGCTGCTCGGCGCGATGTACAGCGGGCTCGTTGCGCATCCGCTCAATCTGCTGTGCCAGCCGTCGCAATTGCGCTATATCGTCGAGCATTCGGATACGCGCATGATCTTCGCGTGCAACGAGACGATCGATGCGCTCACCGCCGTGTGCACCGAACTGCGCGAGCAGGGCGCGCAGCGAGAGATCACGCTCGTTCGTACGGCGTCCGATGCGGTGGAGTTGCCCGCGCTGCCGGTGCTCGATGTCGCGCTTGCCGAAGAAACACCCATGGCGGCGCATGCCGACACTTGCGAGGATGTTTTATCGGGCGACGATGCGGACGCGAACGCGAACGCTATCGCCCTGCTGATGTATACCTCGGGCACGACGGGTGCACCGAAGGGCGTACTGCTGAGCCATCGCAACCTGCTCGCGAATGCTCGCAACATCAGCGTCGAGCATCAGCTCGGCACACAAGACCGCGTGCTCGCGTCGCTCCCGCTTTATCACATCAACGGCCTCGTCGTGACGCTGCTCGCGCCGCTTTATCACGCCGGGTCGGTGGGCATGGTGCCGCGCTTCTCGGCGCGCACGTTTTGGCATGACGTCGCACGCTTCGGTTGCACCTGGATCAACGTTGTGCCGACCATCGTCGCGTATTTGCTCAACGGCGAGGAATCGCGCGGCTTGGATCTCTCGGCGCTCAAGTTTTGCCGCAGTGCATCGGCTGCGTTACCGAGCGACCATCATCGCGCGTTCGAAGCACGGTTCGGCATCGGCATCATCGAGACGATGGGGATGACCGAGACCGCCGCGCCGATATTTAGTAATCCTTACGAACCGGCCAGGCGGCGCATCGGCAGCATCGGTCTGCCCTCGGGCGGCGAGGCCAAGGTGATCGATCGCGAAGGCGGCGAGTGCGCGCCGAACGAGCCCGGCGAAATCGTGCTGCGCGGCGAGCAGGTGATGCAGGGCTACTACAAACGTCCCGAGGAAACCGCGAAGGCCTTCACGGCCGACGGCTGGCTGCGTACGGGCGATCTCGGCTATCGCGACGATGAAGGCTACTTCTACATCAGCGGCCGCACGAAGGAATTGATCATCAAGGGCGGCGAAAACATTGCGCCGCGCGAGATCGACGAAGCGCTGCTGCGCCATCCGGGCGTGCTCGACGCCGCCGCGGTCGGTGTGCCCGATCCCGCCTACGGTCAGGAAATCGTGGCGTTCGTCGTGCCGCGCGAGACGCATTGGGTCGGACCGCCCGATCCCGACGAACTGCGCGCGCACTGCCTGCGCGAACTCGGCCGATACAAGACGCCGAAGGAAATCCGCTTCGTCGGTGAGCTGCCGCGCGGCCCGTCGGGCAAGGTGCAGCGTCTGAAGCTGGTGGCCCCGAAGCCCGATTGACGTGCACCTTCGCCGTCGCGTCGCGCGGCTCGCCGCGGACATCGCAGTCATCACAAAAGAGACAGTAGGAGACAACAGCATGAAACAGCGTGCGCAGCGCGTGAAGACGCGCCACATCATTTTGGCGGTCATGTGCCTCATGTATTTCATCTCTTACATCGACCGCGTGAATATCGCGGTGGCCGGACCGCTGATCCGCCACGAGATGGGGCTCTCGACCGTGCAACTCGGTCTCGTGTTTTCGGCGTTCGCCTATCCGTATGCGGCGATGCAGATCATCGGCGGTTGGCTATCGGACAAATACGGCCCGAAGCTCGTGCTGACGGTGCTCTCGCTGATTTGGGGCGCGGCCACGCTCGCGACGGGCTTCGCCGGCAGCGTCATGATTCTAGTGATGTTGCGCTTCGCGCTGGGTATCGGCGAGGGCGGCGCGTTCCCTACCGCCACGCGTGCGTTTACCTATTGGATGCCGGTGCGCGAGCGCGGCTTCGCGCAGGGCATCACGCACAGCTTCGCGCGCCTGGGCGGCGCGGTGACACCACCGCTCGTGCTCGCGGTCGTACTCGCGGGCGGCTGGCGCGATGCGTTCATCGCGCTCGGCATCGTGAGCTTGGCGTGGACGATGCTCTATCTGTGCGTATTCACGAACTCGCCGGAGCAGAATCATCGCGTCACACCGGAGGAAACCGCCGAGATCGGCTATTGCGTCGGCGACTGCGAACGTGCGAAACGCTCGGCGACACCATGGCGCAAGCTGATCCACCGCATGTGGCTCGTCACCTTCGTCGACTTTTGCTACGGCTGGCTGCTGTGGGTTTACCTGACGTGGTTGCCGTCTTATCTGAAGGAGTCGCGCGGCTTCGATCTCAAGCAGCTTGCACTTTTCACCGCGTTGCCGCTACTTGCCGGCGTGGTGGGCGATACGCTCGGCGGCGTGGTGTCGGATCGGATCTTCAAAGTCACGGGGCGGCTGCGCTTTGCACGCTGTGCGGTGCTCGTGGTTGGCATGGGCGGCTCGCTCGCGTTCCTGCTGCCGATGATCTCGGTGGGGAATCCGTTGACGGCGGTGTGGTTGCTGACCGGTTCGTTCTTCTTCCTGGAAATCACGAACCCGGTCCTGTGGACGTTGCCGCTCGATATCGCCGGCAAGTATGCGGGCACGGCGGGCGGGATGATGAACACGGGATTCGGCATTGCCGGAATGGTCTCGCCCGTTGCGTTCGGCTATCTGATCCAACATACCGGCAGCTATAACGTGCCGTTTGCGGTTTCGGCGGGCTTGCTCGCGTGCGGTATCGTCGCGGCGCTGTTCATCAATACCAGTCGCACGGTCGAGGCCGACGAAGAGCGCGAGCGGCGCGAGGGCAGTGCGCAAGGCGGTGCGTTCGCCTTTCTCGATGCGGTGCCGGCTGTGCGGATCGAGCGGCATACGCTGCGCCGGCCGCTTCGGTGGTGGCGTTGAGTCGTGGCGGTATTGCGTGTGCGGCGTCGAGCGCGTGCGGTGCGCTACGCCGCGTCGTGCATCGAATCAAAGGCCGGCTTCCGCGTGTTCATGCCGGGCGACGGTCGGCTCGGTCCGGTCTTCGAGAATCATGTCCGCGGCCTTCTCGGCGATCATGATGACGGGGGCGTTCGTATTGCCCGATACGAGTTCCGGCATGATCGACGCATCGACCACGCGCAGCCGTGCGATACCGTGCACGCGCAACCGGTCGTCCACGACCGCGAGCGGATCGTGGCCCATCTTGCAGGTGCCCGCCGGGTGATAGATGGACTGGCTGAATTGGCGTGCCGCATCGAGCAGTTCGGCGTCGGTTCGATAGTGCGCGCCGGGCACGAATTCCGACACGATGTGCGGCGCGAGCGAGGGGGCGGCGGCGATACGTCGAGCCACCTTGATCCCGCCGATCACGACCGGATGATCGCGTTCGTCGGACAAATAGTTGGCGTGGATCTGCGGATACTGCAGCGGATCGGGCGATTGGATCTCGATGCAGCCGCGGCTGAACGGCCGCAGTTGGCAGACGGACGCGGTAAATGCGGAGAACGGATGAGCGCCTTGTCCGGGCTTGTCGGCGCTGAGCGGTTGCATATGGAATTGGATGTCGGGGCGATCGACGTTGGGGCCGGAACGCGTGAAGATCGCGACCTGGCTCGCGGCCAGCGTCAGCGGTCCCGTCCGCCAAAGTGCGTATTGCATGCCGATCCACGCTTTGCGAAGCGGATGGTTGACCTCGTCGTTGAGCGTGCGCTCGCGCGTGCGGAAGACGAGTCGAACCTGCAAGTGATCCTGCAGGTTGCGGCCGACGCCGGGCAGATCGTGGCGCACCGGCACGCCGGCGCTTTGCAGCAGTGTCGCGGGGCCGATGCCGGAATGCTGAAGGATTTGCGGCGAGCCGATCGCACCGGACGCGAGGATGACCTCGGCGCGCGCGCGTGCTGTCTTGCGCTCTCCGTCCTGCAGATATTCGACGCCGACGGCCGCATTGCCTTCGAACAGCACGCGACACGCTTGTGCGCGCGTTTCGACGCGCAAGTTGCCGCGCGATCGTGCCGGTTTCAGAAAGCCCTTCGCGGTGCTCCAGCGAAAGCCCTTGTGCGCGGTCTGCTGGAAGTAGCCGACGCCTTCTTGATTCGCCCCGTTGTAGTCGGGGTTGAGCGGAATGCCGATATCCTGCGCCGCCGCGATGAAGTGATCGGCGATCGGCCGGCGCAACCGCAAGTCGGAGACTTTCAGGGGGCCGCCCACGCCGTGGTAAGCATCGGCGCCGCGCTCCTGATCTTCGGATTTCATGAAGTAGGGCAGCACATCCGCATAGCGCCAGCCGCGGTTGCCGAGTTCGGCCCATCGATCGTAGTCTTCGCGCTGCCCGCGTACGTAGAGCAAGCCGTTCAGCGAGCTGGAGCCGCCCAGCACTTTGCCGCGCGGCCAATCGATCCGGCGGCCGGCGACGTTCTCGTCCGGCTCCGTGCGATAGCACCAGTCGAACTCGGGATCGTGCATGGTCTTGAAATAGCCCACGGGAACGTGGATCCAGGGGTTGGTGTCGGCGCCGCCGGCTTCGAGCAGCAGGACCGTATTGCGCGGATCGGCGCTCAAGCGATTGGCCAGCACGCATCCGGCCGATCCCGCGCCGACGATCAGATAATCGACTTCCAGTTCCATGAACAGCGTCTCCTGACGACTGATGCGAAACATCGCACCGTCGCGTTGCAAGCGTTTCGCTTCAATGTCGCGGATGGCGAAAGCGTTCGCAAGCCAATCCCCGTTCGCGCAATGAAACTGAAACGGAAATCATCGATTCAGGATCAAAACGTGGCTGTACCAGTAAAAATCCGAACACTGGTCCTATCTGAGGGTAAAAATAGAACGATACAATTTGTACCGTTATTTGGATGTTGATGCGATGAACGAATCGCGAGGAGAAGAAGGTCGTGACGACGGATTTCATGCAGGATGCGCCGGATCGCATGGTGTCCGTGCGCGAGCACTTCGGCATCGACTCGAGCCTGACGGTGCCGGCGTTCAGCGAGCGTGACGATCACGTCCCGGATGTCGATCCCGCCTACCGCTTCAACGCGGAAGTGACGCTTGCGATCCTTGCCGGCTTCACCCGTAATCGACGCGTGATGGTTCAGGGCCTGCACGGCACCGGCAAGTCGACGCACGTCGAACAGGTGGCCGCGCGGCTGAACTGGCCCTGCGTGCGCGTGAACCTCGACGGTCACATCAGCCGGCTCGAACTCGTCGGCAAGGACGCGATCGTCGTGCGCGACGAGCGCCAGATCACCGAGTTTCAGGAAGGCATCGTGCCGTGGGCACTGCAGCGCCCCGTCGCGCTGATCTTCGACGAATACGATGCGGGGCGGCCCGATGTGATGTTCGTGATTCAACGCATTCTGGAGCGAGACGGCAGCTTCACGCTGCTCGATCAGAACCGCGTGATTCGCCCGCATCGGTTTTTCAGGCTGTTCGCGACGACGAACACGATTGGCCTCGGCAATCTGAACGGCCTCTATCACGGCACGCAGATGCTCAATCATGCGCAGATGGATCGCTGGAACGTGGTGGCGACGCTCAATTATCTGCCGCGCGAGGAGGAAATGGGCATTGTGCTCGCGCGCGTGCCCGAGATGGCCGACGATGCGGGGCGCGCGCTCGTTGAGTCGATGATTGCCATGGCCGCGCTGACGCGCAAGGGTTTCGCCGCCGGCGATCTTTCCACGCTGATGTCGCCGCGCACCGTGATCAACTGGGCGGAGAATTGTCAGATCTTTCACGACCCTGCGCTTGCGTTCCGGCTGACGTTCCTGAACAAATGCGACGAGGCCGAGCGGCCGATCGTCGCCGAGTATTATCAGCGCTGCTTCGGTATCGAGCTTTGCGGATCGGCGCCTGGCAACGAATCCGGTAGCGAATCGGGCAGCGGTGAGCCGCTGCCGCGCCGATGACCGCGTCGCATGAAACGACGTGCGCGGCGCTGCGCCGCGAGGCGCTGTGCGCGGCGGCCGTGCGCGCGCTCACGGGCGACGCCGCGCTGCACTATCGTGGCGGGCGTCTGTGCAAGCAGTTCCGGCCGCTGCCGCTCCACGCCCCGCATCTGCGTAGCGATGCCTACGAGGACGATTTGGCTTCGTTGCGCGGCGCGGCCGACGGCGCAGCGCTGCGGCTTGTGCATTCCGACGCGGTGTTGCATCGGCGGTTGTCGCCGAAGCATCCTGTCGAGCGTCTCTTGTTCGAATTGTTCGAGCAGGTGCGCTGCGAGGCATTGGCGCCGCCCGGCATGCACGGGCTTGCACAGAATCTGCGCGACCGCTTCGAAACGTGGTCGCGAGCCTACTGCCGCACGGGGCTCGTCGACGCTCATCTCGGCATTCTCATCTACACGGTCGTGCAGATCGTATGGTCGCGCGTGACAGGTTGGCCCGTGCTTGCCGAAAGCGAGGATCTGATCGAGGCCACGCGCGCCGGCATCGTGCCGACGATCGGCGTGCATCTCGTGGGCCTGCGCAGGCATCGGCACGACCAGCGCGTCTACGCCCACGACGCGCGCAGGCTGGCGCGGCAAGTGGCGTCGATGCTCGACCACGAGCGTGCCGCGTTTGCCGCCGACGTCGCCGACAAAGCGCGTGACCCCGACGACGCTTTGACGTCGTTCTCGCTCTGGGTCGATTTCGATTTGGACTTCGACGAGTCGGACGAAGTGCGGTCGGCCGGCGCGATGACGAGCAACAGCGGCGAACCATGCATCGATACGCATCGGTATCGTGCGTACACGGCGCGGTTCGACCGTGAGGTCCGGGCCGGCACGCTCGTGCGCAAGCCATTGCTGCGCGAGTACCGCGAGCAACTCGACGAGCGCATTGCCGCGCGCGGCATTCATGTCGCGCGGATCGCGCGTGCGTTGCAGGCCGCGCTCGCCGTACCGCAGCGAGACGGCTGGTCGTTCGGCGAGGAGGATGGGCGCATCGACGGGCGACGTCTCGCGCAGATCATCAGCTCGCCCGCCGAGCGGCGCGTGTTCAGGCAAGAGCGGGTGCGACCGCGCGTCGATTGCGTGGTCGGTTTCTTAGCTGACTGCTCGGCGTCGGTGAAAGCGCATATCGAACCGATCGCGATGCTGATCGATACGCTCGCACGTGCAGGCGAACAGGCCGGGCTTGCAACCGAAGTGCTCGGCTTCACGACGGGCGCGTGGAATGGCGGCCGTGCGCGGCTCGAATGGCTTGCGCAGGGACGGCCGCCCTATCCGGGGCGCTTGAACGAGCTCTGCCACATGGTGTTCAAGGGGGCCGACGATAGCTGGCGCCGCGCACGTACCGACATCGCTGCACTCTTCAAGGCCGACCTGTTTCGAGAGGGCGTGGATGGCGAGGCGATCGAGTGGGCATGCGCGCGGCTCGGCGCGCATACGCTCGCGCGGCGCATCCTCGTCGTGATTTCGGACGGCAGCCCGATGGATGCGGCGACCGTGCAGGCCAACGATGCGGCTTATCTCGACAATCATCTGAAGGATGTGCTCGCGCGGCACGAAGCGCTGGGCGATGTGGAAGTGATCGGATTAGGCATCGGGCGAGATTTGAGCGCGTGTTACCGGCACTGCATGACGTTCGATCCGACGGCGCCGATCGACATGAAGCGGCTCGTCGAGCTTGCCCGATGGATCGGGGCGCGCCGTTAGCGGGCCACGCCCCGCGTCACACCTCACGCATCGCCCATCACGCAAGCAGCATCTTGACCGCGCAGACGATCAAATAGCTGCCGATCGCGACCAGCACGCCGAATGCGAGACGCCGCATCGCATGCGAGGAGAGCGGCGGCGGAAAATGGCGTGCCGCGACCGTCATCAGCATCACGACCGGTGCGGCGAGCGCGGCTTCAAGGCAAATCTGTGCGCCGAGCTGCCCCTCATAGACGTTGAACGACACACGTATGGCCGCCGTCACGGCGAAAAGCAGGATGAGCGCACAGCGTATCTCGATCAATGCGAGCGGCTGGCGATAGAACTGGAAGATGAGGGGTGGCCCCGAGACGCCGAACAGGCCGCTCAACAGCCCACCGAATACGCCGCTCACGAAGAAGCTGCGGTTGCCCGAACGCGCTTCTAGCGGCTTGGGGTGCAGCGCGGCGCTGAGCCCACCATAGAGCACGGCCAAGCCGAGCAACAATTGCAGCATGCTAGATGCCGATGCGCTCAGATAGTCGAGCAGAATCACGCCCGCGACGACGGCCGGCAGCACGCCGAGCGTCGCCGCGCCGACGGCGCGCCAGTCGATGTGATGGAGCTTGCCGGGCAGCGCGGTTGCGCTGTTGGCGAGCGTGACGAGGCTGAGCAGAGTGGCGGTGCCGGCGACAGGCGCGAGACCGAAGCCGCTCGCCGCGCCCATGACGATCATGCCGAGGCCGAAGCCGGTAACCGTTTGAAAATAACTGGCCGCGCCGATCAACGCGATCAGCAGGAGCAACTTCTCATGCGTCATGCAGCGTGGGGTTCCTTCGAATGATGCGCGGCGCGTTCGCGTGCCGCTTGCGCCTGAACCGCCGTCACCGCGATCACGTAATAGATGTCTTCGGCGCTGCAGCCGCGCGATAGGTCGTTGGCGGGATGGTTCAGCCCTTGCAGTAGCGGACCGATCGCCTTCGCGCCGCCGATGCGTTCCGCGAGCTTGTAGCCGATGTTGCCGGCGTCGAGGTTCGGGAAGACTAGCACGTTCGCGTGTCCGCCCACCTGCGAGTGCTCGATCTTGCGTTCGGCGATCTCGGCCACGATCGCCGCGTCGAGCTGGACGTCGCCGTCGATGGCAAGGCTTGGGCGCAGCGACTTCACCCGCTGCGTCGCCTCGATCACCTTGTCGACATGTGCGTGATGAGCACTGCCGCTCGTCGAGAACGACAGCATCGCGACGCGCGGCTCTTCCATCAACAGGTTGCGCGCGCTGTCGGCGGCCGCCATCGCGATCTCGGCAAGCTGCGCCGAATCGGGATCGACGACGAGCGCGCAATCGGAAAAGATGAGCCCGCCCTTGTATCGGTGAAACGGCTCGCACAGCATCATCAAGAAGAAGCTCGATACGAGCTTGAACGACGGCTCGATACCGATCAGTTGAATCGCCGTGCGCACAACGTCGGCTGTCGTGTGAACGGCGCCGCCCACCGATCCGTCCGCGTGGGCGCGCCGCACCATCAACGCGGCGAATACGAGCGGCTTGAGCACTTCGCTTTGCGCGAGCTCGCGCGTCATGCCTTTGCTGCCTCGCAGCGCGACGAGCTCGTCGGCAAAGGGCTCGCGCCACTCGGATACGGCCGGATCGATGAGTGCGACGTCGTCGAGCACGAGCGCCTCGCGCGCGGCGACATGGCGAATCGCATCGGGGTTGCCGACCAGCATGATGCGGGCGACGCCCTCGCGGCTGGCGCGCACGGCGGCGGCCAACACGCGCGGGTCCTCGCCCTCGCAGAGCACGATGCGCATCGGCGAGCCGCGCGCCGCTTCGATGATACGGTTCAGGGCTTTCATGGAACCCTCAGACGTAATCCCTGTACTTGTCGAGCAGGCGCACGGGCTTGGACAGCGCATCGCGGCGGAACGGATCGCCGAGTTCGCGCGTGCACATGATTTCGATGATCGTCGTCTTGCCCTCGTTCATCTGCATGTCGATCGCACGCTTGAGCGCCGGGCCGACGTCCTCGAGTTTGTCGACGACGATGCCTTCGGCCCCCATCGCACGCGCGATCGCCGCGAAGCTCTGGTTGTCGAGTTCGCCCGCGACGAAGCGGCGGTTGTAGAAGTCGACCTGGTTCTTCTTTTCCGCACCCCATTGCCGGTTATGGAAGACGACGGCCGTGACGGGGATTTGATGGCGCACGCACGTCATCGTTTCCATGAGGCTCATCCCCCACGCGCCGTCGCCCGCGTACGACACGGCCGGCCGATGCGGCGCCGCCACCTTCGCGCCGATGATCGTCGGGAACGCATAGCCGCAATTGCCCCAGCTCATCGCCGCGAAGAAGCTGCGCGGTTTATTGAAGCGCAGGTAGCTGTTCGCGACCGAGTTGATGTTGCCGATGTCGGTCGACACCATCACGTCCTCCGGCATCGCCTTCTCGAGTTCGCGCAGCACTTGGCGCGGATGCAGGTAATGGCCGCCGTTGAACGTGCGCTCTTGATTCTGCTCTTCGATCATGTCGAGGCTGTACGCGTCCAGTTCGTGCGTCCATCCGTCGAGCTCCTTCTCCCACGCGGCTTTTTCGGTCGCGATTTGGTCGGCACGCTCGCTGCGCGTGGCATCGCACGCTAGCGTGCGGTTCGCCAGACGCTGGGTGAGCGCGGTCGCCGAGGCTTTCGCGTCGCCGCAGATGCCCACCGAGATTTTCTTCACGAGGCCGAGCATCTTGTGATCGGCGTCGATCTGGATGATCTTCGCGTCCTTCGGCCAATAATCCATCCCATGCTGCGGCAGCGTGCCGAACGGCCCGAGCCGCGAGCCGAGCGCAATCACGACGTCAGCACGCGAGAGCAGCTTCATTCCCGCCTTCGAGCCCTGGTAGCCGAGCGGGCCGCACCATAGCGGATGATTGGCCGGAAAAGAATCGTTGTGCAGGTAGCTGTTGACGACCGGCGCGCCGAGCCGTTCGGCGAGCGCTTTGCATTCGTCGATGGCGTCGGCCATCACGACGCCGCCGCCCGAGATGATCACCGGGAATTTCGCCTGGGCGATCAGGTCGGCCGCTTCGTTCAGGCTTTGGTCGCCGCCGGGGCCACGATCGAGCTTACGCGGCTGCGGAATCTCGACCTTGATCTTGCCGTAGAAGTAGTCGCGCGGGATGTTGAGCTGGGTCGGGCCCATCTCGGCTTGTGCTCGATCGAAACAGCGCGCGGTGAACTCGGCCATCCGGGCGGGGTGCGTGACATGGCCCTGATATTTCGTGAATTCCTGGAACATCGGCAATTGGTTCGCTTCTTGGAAGCCGCCGAGGCCGATGCCCATCGTGCCGGCCTCGGGCGTCACCATCACGACCGGGCTGTGGGCCCAATAGGCGGCCGCGATCGCGGTCACGCAATTGCTGATGCCAGGGCCGTTCTGGCCGATCACGACACCGTGGCGGCCCGACACGCGCGCATAGCCGTCGGCCATATGACCGGCGCCTTGTTCGTGGACCACGGGGATGAGGCGGATGCCGGCCGGCGCGAAGATGTCCATCGCGTCCATGAACGCGGAGCCCATGATGCCGAACATGTCGGTCACACCGTTGGCGGCGAGGGTCTCGACGAAAGCTTCGGACGGCGTCATGTCTTGCGGGCCGCTGGCGGTCGCGTGCTTGGAAGTGGATTGGTCGCTCATAGGGTGTCTCCAGACCTCATTTAACGGAATACATTGTTCCAGATACTATGCAATGTCGAAGTTGGGTCAAGTCATTCCGTTTCCCGGTAGCGAATTTGGAATGAAATGAAATGATTCGTTTCAAAACGGCGTAGCTCGTGGAAGGCCGTCTACGCGATTACGTTTACGCGGCTTGCTTCGGCCGGTCCTTGCGGAATGCGCGTTTGACGGCGATCAGTCCGTCGCGGAACTCGAACAGGTCGCAGCCTTCGGCTTCGATGCGCCAGCCTTCCGCATGCGTGCCGGTGAATACCCACTCCGATACGCCGCGTTCGCCGGCCACGTAATGACGGCCATGGCCCCAATGCGCATCGGGGAACGTCTTGAACACGGCTTCGAACGCGGCGCGCACGGCGGCGCGGCCGACGAAGCGTGTGCCATGTATCTCGGGGCCGCCTGCCGCGTCGAACACGCAGTCCTCGGTCATGAAACCCATCAGCGCGTTCGCGTCGTGGCGGTTGAACGCGTCGGAAAACGCGGCGAGCGTGTCGGCCGTGACGGCGGAAGAGGCGAGGGGCGTGTTTGTCATGCGTGTCTCCATGCAAAGCTTTGGGATGGTGTCAGGCCGCGGATCGCCCGAATGCGCGGCGCGGCACAGTATCTATACGTTAATCGGCGCACGCTCGATGAGGTAGCGCCAGTTCGGCGGTTTCGCTTGGGCCAGCGGGAAGGTAGAAGGGCAAGCGCGCGGCTTACGAGAGGGGGAGAGAGAGGCTTACGGGCTGGACCCATAGGATCCTTTCGCCTGGCACTACCCTGTCCTTTATTGATTGACAATGCTTGACTAAACGGGCGAGCTTGCAAGCGAGTGCTAGGTGCAAGACCGAAGTCGGACATTGACAGCGCTGACTATACTTTCAGTCATAACTTTCAGTCGGCGGCGTGAAGCCGTGCGCTATTCGTCGATATCTTTTGTTAGTCGTATCAGTACCAAGCGACCTGCGCGATCCACGTGTTAATGCGATCCATGACATCGCAAAGCGCATTCGGAGCCGCGGGCACTGTATCTGGAACTTCAGGAGACGGCAGTGAGAGCACTTCCCCACGGCAAGACGATCAAGCATCGCATGGTGCCGCCGAGAGATCCGAGGATCAAGCTGCGCCGCGTTCGCGCGAGCATGAATTCATACGGATTGACGGCCGCGGTGCTGGTGATCTCGGTCGCAATATGGCAGGCGGTGTCGATGGCGGGGATCTTTCCCGCGTTCGCGCTGCCTTCGCCGGTTGCGGTATGGGTGTCCTTCATCGATATCCTGCGCAACGGGTACGGCGGACAGACATTGATCAGCGACGTCCTGATCAGTTGCTTTCGCATTGTCATCGGCTTTGTCGGCGCCATCGCGATCGGGGTACCGATCGGTCTCATGATGTCGCGCAACAAGATCATATTCGACCTCATCGACCCGTTGCTGCAGTTCGTCAGGCCGGTTCCGCCGCTCGCTTACATCCCGCTGCTCGTGGTTTGGTTCGGTATCGGCGAATTGCCCAAGGCGATCCTGATCCTCGTCGGCACGATTCCGGTCATCATCATCGGGACCATGTCGGGCGTGAAGAGCACACCGCCGCTGCGCATCGCGGTCGCCCGCACCTTGGGTGCCACCAACGCGCAAATCTTTCGCAAAATCGTCTTGCCTTCCGCGCTGCCCGAGATTTTCACCGCCATGCGCGTGGGGATCGGCGTGGCTTGGACCTGCTTGGTCGCAGCCGAGCTGATCGCGGCCAGCAGCGGGCTGGGTTGGCTCGTGCAGTTCGCGGGGCAAGCGCTGCAGGTTGCCGTCGTGATCGTGGGCATCGTCATCATCGGGGTGATCGGCTATGCCATGGAGTTGGTCATTCGCAAGCTCGAGAATTGGATCGTGCCCTGGCGTGGACATGATTGAGTTGAACCATCAGAGGAGACGAGTCGTGAAAACGAAATATGGGATTCAAGCCGCCACGGCGGTGCTGCTGGTAACGGGGTATTTCATCGCGGGCATGGCTCATGCCCAGAGCAAGCCTCAAGTCATCATCGGCTATGAGGACAACGGTGCCGATCCGTACATGGTGTCGATGGCGGAGCATTTGTTCGAACACCATATGAATGCCGACGTCGAGTACAAGCTCTTCAGCTCGGGGCCCGCGGCAATGAGCGCGTTGGCGTCGAACAGCCTGTCGTTCATGTGCGGTCTCGGCGTCCCCCCGCTCGTGACGGCGATCGCGCAGGGCTTGCCGATGACGATCGTATACAACCAGGAACGCTATACGAACGCGGCCGGGATCGTGGTCAAGCCTAACAGCGGTATCCACGACGTGGCCGGCCTGCAAGGCAAGAAGATCGCGATCGTGGCGGGCTCGCAGGCATCGTTCGAATTGGCTACGTTTCTCGCCCAGGCGCACGTGCCGTATTCGTCGGTGACGCAAATCAACATGGCGCCGCCGCAGATGCGCACCTCCTGGGTGACCGGCGCGATCGACGCGGCCATCGTTTGGGACCCGGTGTTTTCGGCACTGCGCGCGGCCGGCGGCAACGCGATCAAGACCGATGGCGATTTACCGCGCGGTGCGTCGAGCTACAACGTGTGCATCGCCAACGCCGACTGGGCGAAGAGCCATCCGGATCTCGTGCGTGGCTTCGTCGCCGCCCTCGACGACGGCTATCAGGTGACGCAGAAGGATCGCGATAAGGCGATCGCCGAGATGGCGCGCCAAACGGGTGTCACGGTACCCGTCGCGCAAAGCGAGCTTGCCGGCTACGAGCTTTTCTCCGGCGCGGACCAAACGACGCCGAAAGTCATGGGCAGCGGCGCGGGCGTGAAAACGTCGGCGACGTACGAAACCTTGGTCAATACCGCTAAGGTGCTCAACACGATCGGGCGGATTCAGTCGGTGCCGGCGAGTTTCGACAACAACGTCGCGCCGCAATATTCGCAATCGCTGGCTCATTGAGTCATTGAAAGACTATCCCCCAAGTTGGAGACGGACTTGAATATCGTCATCGATTCCCTGTACAAGACGTTCGGCGCCACTTCCGCGCTCGAGAACATCAATCTGCAATTCCAGGGCGGCGAATTCGTCACCGTGCTTGGGGCATCCGGCTGCGGCAAGACCACCTTGCTGCACTTGCTGGCCGGTCTGACGCAGCCCTCGCGAGGCGCCATCTATATCGACGGCGAGGTCAAGGACCAGCCCGGGGAAGACCGTGTCGTCGTGTTCCAGCAAGCCGGATTGTTTCCTTGGCTCAGCGTGGAGGAGAACATCGAGTTCGGTCTGTCGCTGCATTCGGTGCCCAAGGCTCAACGCCGGCTGGCATCGGCCGACATTCTGCGCACGATCGGGCTCGAGGCGTTCGCGCAGCACAAAACCTATGAGCTATCGGGCGGCATGCAGCAACGCGTGGCGATTGCGCGGGCGCTCGTCATGAAGCCCAAAGTCTTGCTGATGGATGAGCCCTTCGGGGCATTGGACGCGCAAACCCGCAGCGCGATGCAGACGTTTCTGACCGAGCTGTGGGACCAACTGCGGTGCACCATCGTGTTCATCACGCACGACATCGACGAAGCGGTTTTTCTCGGCACGCGTCTTGTCGTGCTCTCGTCACGGCCGGGGCGCGTGGCGCTCGATGTGCCGATCGAGTTGGAGCGCCCGCGTACGCCTGAAGTCGCGTTCGAGCCGCATTTTCTGGAGTTGAAGAAGCGCGCGATGGACATCCTCGCGCATTGAGCGGGCGCGCCGCGAAGCGATCCGTGCGCGTCGTTCGCGAGGCGCACGGGCTACCGTTGTAGCCAGCGCTACGCTTCGTTCATATGCAGCAGCGGTGCGAGGCGGGTGGCGGCTTGCTTCATCTGCGGCACGGCCTTCAGCAGATCGTCCAGCGTCGCGCGCGCGGTCGGCGCGTGCACCGCCAGCGCCGCGAGCACGTGTCCGTCGGCGGCTGCTCGAACCGGCACCGCCACGGCCACCATGCCGCGCACGAACTCCTCGTTGTCGATCCCGACGCCGCGCGCGCCGAGGCGATCGAGTTCGGCGGCAAGCAGTTGCGGCTCGGTCAGCGTTCGATACGTCATCTTCTTGAGCGTCAACTGCGCGAGCATCGCGTTGCGCTCGAGTGCCGTCATTTGCGACAGGAATAGCTTGCCGCTCGCCGTACAGTGCAGCGGCACGCGCATACCGGGCCGCATTTCGAGCCGCAACGGCTCGGTCGTCTCGACGCGCTCCACGTAGAGCACCGAATCGTTGTCGAGCGCGGTCAGGTTGCAGGTTTCGCCGAGCACGTCCACGAGCGCGCGCAGCACCGAGCGGCACGCGCGCGTGAACGTATTGTTCGCGAGCGCAGCCAGCGCGAATTGCGCGGCGCGCGGGCCGAGCGCGATGGCCCGATCATGGCCGCGCGAGTCCGGCATGTGCGTTACGTAACCGCGAGTTTCCAGCGATTCGATCATCCGCAGCAGCGTGGCCTTGGGAATATGCAGACGCGCGGACAACTGCGACAGCGTGTAGGGCTGTCCCGCCGCCGCCAGGGCATCGAGCACGGCCAGCGCGCGCAGGACGCGCGCATCGTCGGCCGGCGCGGCATCGGGCGGCACGGAAGCAGTGGCGTGCATGGATCTCCTCCGTTCCGAAATTGCCGTGTGAAAAAAATGAACCATTCTGTACCACATTGAAAGCGTGATCCCATTGGATCGGCTTGAATATGCTGGTTTATGCCTATAAAGATGGGACGAAACGTACAGGATTTTTAGTGTTCGCTTTCCCGGCGAGGCCAAGTCGCGCGCCGCACCGCGCGGCCGTGCCGCATGTCGCCGTGCTGGTCCAAGCGAATGCACGCCACTGGTTCTACCTGCGTGAAATTGGCCTACCTACACTTTCTTCGACAGATCTTAGGAGTCCTCATCATGGAATACAGCTCAGTCGAGCGGGCGACGAGCGGCTTCGCTACCGGTGCGTCGGCCGATCGACGCTACGATCCGACTTACGATCCGCTCGTTTCCCCTGGCCCCGGGCAAGGCAGGGAATATGCGCCGACGTATTGGGTCGCGACCGCTGGCACGCCGCCGCCCGACGACGGCCCGATCGTGAAAGACATCGACGTCGACGTCGCGATCATCGGCAGCGGTTACACGGGGCTCGCGACGGCGCTATGCCTCGCGCGCGAGCACGGCATCAAGGCGGTCGTGCTCGAGGCGAATCGTACGAGTTGGGGCTGCAGCAGCCGCAACGGCGGGCAGGCGCAGAACGCGTCGGGGCGCCTCACGCGTTCGCAGTGGGTCGAACGCTGGGGCAAGGACGTCGCGCTCAAGATGCACGACGAAATCCTCGAAGGATTCAATCACTTCAAATCGTTCTTGACCGAGATCGATTGCGACCCGCAGCCGGGTGGCCACTTTCTGATCGCGCATCGTCCTCGCATCATGGAGAAACTCGCCGCCGAGGCGAAGGTCTGGAAGGACGTGTTCGGCTACCCGTCCGAACTGCTCAGCGCGGAAACGTTCCGCCGCGAATTTTTGAACGATCACGAGGCGGCCGGCGCGCTGCACGAACCCGAAGGCATCGGCATTCATGCGGCGAAGCTTGCGTTCGGCTATCTGCGCCTCGCGCGCGCGGCCGGTGCCCGGGTTCATACGAGCAGCCCGGTGATCGGATGGGAAACCATCAACGGCGTTCATCATCTGCATACGCCCGGTGGCATCGTTCGCGCTCGGGCGGTAGGCATCGCGACCGGCGCGTATACGGCGCAGACGCTGCATCCGTTGCTGCGCAGCAAGGTGATGCCGATCCTGTCCAACTCGATGGTGACGCGTGTGCTCACCGAGGAGGAGATCAGCGCGTGCAATTTCCGCACGACGCAGGTGCTGACGGACACGCGCACGCTGCGTTTCTATTACCGCTTCCTGCCCGACCGGCGTCTGCAGATCGGCAGCCGTAGCGCGATCACCGGCCAAGACGCACCGAACCCGCGCCACTTGGATCTGCTGAAGGAAGGCATGGCGCGTAAATTCCCGGTGCTGCGCGGCGTGGACATCGACTACTCGTGGTGGGGCTGGGTGGATGTGAGTCACGACATGATGCCGCGGGTTTGCCAGCCCGATCCGAATCAATCGGTGTACTACGCGCTCGGCTACGGCGGCAACGGCGTCTCGTACTCGCAGCAGGCGGGCCGTAGGCTGGCCGAACGCATCGCGGGCAAGAGTGCGCATCTGACCTTGCCGATCTTCACGAGCCCGCTGCCGGGGCATCCGTTTGCGCCGTTCCGCCGGATCGGACAGCGCTTGCTTTACCTCGAGTACTTCAGGCGCGACGAAAAAGCTTGAGGCCAACGCCGGCCTGCCGCGCCGGCTCATTCATGCACGCCCGTCGCACAACGACTCGGGCGTCGCATCATCGATTACAAAACCAATAAGCCAATCCATGCGGTAAGGGCGCGGATGCCCTTGCACGCGCCGTCACAGGCGACGTTCGTATTCGCGCACGCATTTTCGTGCCGCGCGGACGGCGCACGAATTATTACGATATGGAGAAGACATGCAACCTTCGATGGATAGCAGCAAACTGAAGTGCGGGCTCAAGCAGCGGCACATGACGATGATCGCGCTCGGCGGCGTGATCGGCGCGGGGCTGTTCGTCGGCAGCGGTGTGGTCATTCAGCAGACCGGCCCCGCCGCCATCCTGTCATTCCTGATCACGGGCGGCTTGGTCGTGCTCGTGATGCGGATGCTCGGCGAGATGGCGTGTGCGATGCCTGCCGTCGGATCGTTCTACGAATATGCGCGGCTCGCCTTTGCAACCTGGCGCGGGCCGGGGCGGCTCGCCGGCTTTCTGACCGGGTGGATGTACTGGTATTTCTGGGTGATCGTGGTCGCGCTCGAAGCAGTTGCGGGTGCGAAACTCGTAGAGTTTTGGCTACCTGATGCCCCTGGGTGGCTCATCAGCCTCGTGCTGCTGGTTTTGCTCACAGCGACGAACCTGATTTCGGTTAGTAGCTACGGGGAGTTCGAGTTCTGGTTCTCGTCGATCAAGGTCGGCGCGATCATCGTATTTTTATTCCTTGGCGGCCTTTATGTATTGGGCCTTTGGCCCGCATCGATGCACACGACCGCGGTATTGCCGACGCTGCTCGGCCACGGCGGATTCATGCCGCGCGGCATCGGGCCGGTGATGAGCGGGGCGGTGGCGGCGACGGGCTTTTACTTCGGCGCCGAGATCGTAACGATCGCGGCAGCCGAGGCGCGCGAACCCGCGAAAGCCGTGGCCAAGGCGACGAACTCGGTGATCACCCGCGTGCTCGTGTTCTACGTCGGTTCGGTCGCGCTCGTCGTGGCGCTCGTGCCGTGGAATTCGGCGGCGATGTCCACCCCGTACGTCAGCGCGCTGCAAGTGATGGGTTTGCCAGCCGCGGCGAACATCATGAACGCAATCGTGTTGACCGCCGTGCTGTCGGCGCTCAATTCGGGCCTTTATGCCGCGTCGCGGATGTTGTTCGCGCTGACGCGCAACGGCGATGCGCCGGCCTCGCTGGCCAAGGTCAACAAGCGGGGCGTGCCCGTTCGGGCGATCCTGCTCGGCACGTTGTTCGGGTACGCATCGATCGTCATGTCATACGTGTCGCCCGATACGGTGTTCGCCTTCCTCGTCGATTCGTACGGCACCGTCGCGATTTTCGTCTACGTGTTGATCGCGTTTTCGCAACTGCGCTTGCGCAGCCGGCTCGAGCGTACGACCGAGCACGAACTGCGCGTGAAGATGTGGTGCTTTCCGTATTTAACGTGGCTCTCGATCGTCGGCATGATCGGCATCCTGGTGGCGATGGCGTTCATCCCCGAGCAGCGCAAGCCGCTATGGCTCGGCGTCGCGAGCTTGGGGCTGCTGTTCGTCGCGTACATGCTGTTCGTGCGTCGCCGCCAAGAACGGTTCGTCGACGAGCACGAACTCGCTACGTATCCGCCGCGTTGAATCGGCGCTGTGTGAACTATCGCACCGGCCGATAGTTTCGATCATCGAAAACGACTTTTTGCCGGCACCGGCTGCACGTAGCATAGACATACCGACGGGTCGGCTCCGTCCTCATCGAGGTTCGGCCGCCGCGCTCTCGCGAACGAGGAAGGACGATGGACCATCACGCGCGTACGCAGAACGAAAAGCTCGAGATCAAGACGACCACCTGTTATATGTGTGCGTGCCGATGCGGGATTCGCGTGCATCTGCGCGACGGCGAAGTGCGCTACATCGACGGCAATCCCGAGCATCCGCTGAACCAGGGCGTAATCTGTGCGAAAGGCTCGTCGGGAATCATGAAGCAGTACTCGCCCGCGCGGCTCACGCGGCCGCTCGTGCGCAAGCCGGGCACGGAGCGGGGCGAGGCGCAGTTCGAGCCGGTGTCGTGGGAGGTGGCGTTCGACATGCTCGAGAAGCGTCTTTCGCATCTGCGCGCGACCGATCCGAAAAAATTCGCGCTCTTCACGGGCCGCGATCAGATGCAGGCGCTGACGGGTTTGTTCGCCAAGCAATACGGCACCCCGAACTACGCGGCGCACGGCGGCTTCTGTTCGTCGAACATGGCGGCCGGGATGATCTATACGATCGGCGGCTCGTTCTGGGAGTTCGGCGGCCCCGATCTCGACCAAGCGAAGCTGTTCTTCATGATCGGCACGGCGGAAGATCATCACTCGAATCCGCTGAAGATATCGCTGTCGAAATTCAAGCGCGCGGGTGGGCGCTTCATCGCGATCAATCCCGTTCGCACGGGCTACGCGGCGATCGCCGACGAATGGATTGCGATCCGCCCCGGCACGGACGGCGCGCTGTTCATGGCGTTGATTCGCGAGTTGATCGAGCAGAACGCATACGATCGCGCTTTTGTCGAGCGCTTCACGAACGCGGGCGAGCTCGTCGATCTGCGCGAGGAGCGCGACACATTCGGGCTGTTCGTGCGCGATCCCGATGCACCCGAAGTCAATGCGCTGTTTCCGCAGAATCATCTATGGTGGGATACGCATACGAATCGCGCGGTACTGAATCACGCGGATGGCGCGGAGCCCGCGCTCGATGGGCGGTATGTGCTCGAAGACGGCACGCCCGTTACGCCGTCGTTCGCGCTGCTACGCGAGCAAGTCGCGCACTGCACGCCGCAATGGGCGGCGGAAATCACCGGCATCGCGGCCGATACCATTGCGGGGATCGCGCGCGAGATGGCGGCGGTCGCACGCGAGCAGCGAATCGTGCTGCCGATTCAGTGGACCGACTCTTGGGGTAAAACGCACGATACGGTCGAAGGCGCGCCGATCGCGTTCCATGCGATGCGAGGGCTCGCCGCCCATTCGAACGGCTTCCAGACGATCCGCGCAATGGCCGTGTTGATGTCGCTGCTCGGCACGATCGATCGGCCGGGCGGTTTCCGTCACAAAGCGCCGTATCCGCGCGCAGCGCCGCCGTCGGCCAAACCGCCGAACGATCCCACCGTGATCAAGCCGAACACGCCGCTCGCGTCGGGCCCGCTCGGCTGGCCCGCGGCACCCGGCGATCTGTTCGTGCACGAGGACGGCTCGCCGGCGCGCATCGACAAGGCGTTCTCATGGGAGTATCCGCTCGCGGTGCACGGGCTCATGCATTCGGTCATCACGAACGCTTGGCGCGGCGATCCCTATCCGATCGACACGCTGCTCATCTTCATGGCGAATATGGCGTGGAATTCGTCGATGAATCCGGGGCAGGTGCGCAAGATGCTCGTCGACAAGCGCGAGGACGGCGAATACAAGATTCCGTTCCTCGTCGTATGCGACGCGTTCGAATCGGAGATGACGGCATTTGCCGATCTGATCCTGCCCGACACGACCTATCTCGAGCGGCATGACGTGATGTCGATGCTCGACCGCCCGATCTCCGAATTCGACGGCCCTGTCGACTCGGTGCGCGTGCCGGTGGTGCCGCCGACGGGCGAATGCAAGCCGTTCCAGGAAGTGCTGATCGAGCTCGCGAGCCGGCTCAAGTTTCCGGCTTTCACGACGGCGGACGGCAAGCGCAAGTTCCGCGATTATCCGGACTTCGTCGTCAACTTCCAGACTTCGCCCAATTCGGGCACGGGCTTTCTGATCGGCTGGCGCGGCAAGGACGGAACGAAGGCCGTCGTCGGCGAGCCCAATCCGAAGCAATGGGAGCAGTACGCGAACAACAACTGCGTGTATCACCACCGGTTGCCGGAGTCGCTGCAATACATGCGCAACTGCAATGGCCCGTACATGCAGTGGGCTGTCGACAACGGGATGCGCAAGTTCGGCGTGCCCGTCGTCATTCAACTCTATTCGGAAGTGATGCAAACGTTCCGCCTCGCCGCGCAAGGCAAGACGAAAGGGCGCCAGCCGCCCGATCATTTGCGCGCGCGCATCGAACGTTATTTCGATCCGCTGCCGTTTTGGTACGCGCCGCTCGAGCAAGACGTGACCGATGTCGGCCACTATCCGCTGGCGGCGATCACGCAGCGGCCGATGGCGATGTATCACTCATGGGATTCGCAGAATGCCTGGCTGCGGCAGATTCACGGCGAGAACTATCTGTTCGTGAATCCCGCGATGGCGTCGAAGCAGGGCATCGAGGACGGCGGCTGGATCTATGTCGAATCGCCGTGGGGCAAGGTGCGCTGCCGCGCGCGCTACAGCGAGGCGGTCGAGCCCGGTACGGTCTGGACTTGGAACGCGATCGGCAAGGCAGCCGGCGCGTGGAATCTGGGCCCAGGCGCGGGTGAATCGCAGCGCGGCTTTTTGCTGAACCACGTGATTACCGACGAACTCCCGAGCGATATGCGCGCCGGCGAGCGGATGTCCAATTCCGATCCGATTACGGGCCAGGCCGGCTGGTACGACGTGCGCGTGCGGATCTATCCGGCCGAGGCCGATGCGACGACGACGCTGCCTCAATTCGCACCGATGCAGCCGATGCCAGGCTCGACGAGCGTGCTGCAGCGCGTACAGGCCTATTTCGCAGGCAAGGGCGAGTTCGCGGCGCGGTTGCGCCGGGCGAGCGGGTTTGACGGGACGCATGGCGGCTCGACGCTGAAGGGAGACGAACAATGACTCAGATGGCCCTCGTCATCGACTTGAACGTCTGTGTGGGATGCCATGCATGCGTGACGAGTTGCAAAGAATGGAACACTTCGGGTGAGGCGGGCAGCCTCTCGGATGTTCGCCCGTACGACGACGATCCGTCCGGCACGTTTTTCAATCGCGTGCAGACTTACGAAGCGGGCGTGTTTCCGATGACCGACACGATCCATTTCCCGAAGTCTTGCCTGCACTGCGAGGATCCACCCTGCGTGCCCGTATGCCCGACCGGCGCGAGTTATAAGCGCAAGTCGGACGGCATCGTGCTCGTCGATTACGACAAGTGCATCGGTTGCAAGTACTGCGCTTGGGCGTGTCCATACGGCGCGCGCGAACTCGACGAAGGCCGCAAGGAGATGACGAAGTGCACGCTCTGCGCCGATCGGATCGACAACGAAGCGCTGCCGGAACGCGATCGCAAGCCCGCGTGCGTGCTGGCGTGCCCCACGTCCGCGCGGATCTTCGGCGACATCCATGATCCGGAATCGGACGTGTCGCGTGCGATCCGCGAACGCGGCGGTTATCAGTTGATGCCGGAGTGGGACACGAAGCCGTCGAATCACTACCTGCCGCGCGTGAAGACCGAGCCGTCGTGCGGCTGCGGCAAAAGCGGCGGGTGCGGCAGCACCGCGGTAGCGGCGGACGAGTCGCTCGAAGCGCGGTTCGAGCGCGGCGAAATCGGTCTCGCCGCGTTGGCCGTGCAGCGCTGAGTCGTGGGACTCGGATCAATTCATCAGCATTGACGGAGCACTCATGCGGCCCGCTTTCTCAGTCGTTTTTCTCACCACGCTATGCGGCGCGGCGCAGGGCCTGCTGCTCACGCTCGTCGCGATCGAAGCGATATCGCGCGCGGCGAGCCTTGACGTGCCCTCGGCGTTCTACGTGCTCGGTGCCGCGCTGGCAGTCGCATTCGGCTCGCTTGGCCTGTTCGCGTCGTTTTTCCATCTCGGACATCCCGAGCGCGCGTGGCGTGCAATCGCGATGTGGCGCACGTCTTGGCTATCGCGCGAATGCATCGCACTGCCGGTGTTCTTGGCGCTCGCGACGGCATACGGCGTCGCGCACTGGGCTGGCGTTGGCGCCGGCGATACGCTCGCGATCGGTGCGCTCGGCGCGGCGGCGAGCCTCGCGCTATTCGTCTGTACAGCGATGATCTACGCGTGCCTGCGCTTTCTGCAGGAATGGGCGAGCCCGCTCACGCTCGTCAATTTCGTGCTGCTCGGCTGCGCCTCCGGCTGTACGCTCGCCACCGCGTGCGCGGCGTGGCTCGCGCCGGCGCTCGTCGGCCTGCTCGCACCGTGCGCATGCGTGTTGACGCTCGCGGGTTGCGCGACGCGCCTCGCATCGCTTGCTCGCAACGCGCGCCTCAAGCCGAAATCGA